>NZ_JASCIS010000027.1 GCF_029968015.1 Streptomyces luteolus | reverse complement strand
TGAGGAGGCCCGTCCGGCAGGACTTTCGGGAAGGGGCGGGGAGGGGAAGAAGCAACTAGCCGACCGGCACCGCACGTTCGGCCACCAGCACCGGCTTCTCGTGCGGCCGGACCGTGCAAGAAGCCCCGGGCGTCAGCCCGTCCGCCTCCCAGCTCGGAACGTCCACCTTCACCGCGAGCCCCGACGCAGTCGTCACGTGCAACCGGGTCGTCGCGCCCAGGAACGTCGCCACCCGCACCACCGCATCCCCGCCCGGCACCACGCCGAACCCCTCCGGCCGGAGCAGCACGTCCACCTCCGTACCGGCGCCGAAAGAACCACCGTGCGCCGGCAGCCGCCGCCCGAACAGCTCGACCACGCCGTCCGCGCCCACCACCCCCGGCACCCGGTTCATCGTGCCGACGAACTCCGCGACGAAGGGCGTGGCCGGACGGTCGTACAACTCCGAGGGGGCCGCGCACTGCTCGAGGCGGCCGTCCTTCATGACGGCGACCCGGTCCGCCATGGACAGGGCCTCCTCCTGGTCGTGGGTGACGAAGACCGTGGTGATGCCGAGCTCCAGCTGGATGCGGCGGATCTCCTCGCGGAGCGTGAGCCGGACCTTCGCGTCCAACGCCGACAGCGGCTCGTCCAGGAGCAGGACGCGCGGCCGGATCGCAAGCGCCCGCGCGAGCGCGACGCGCTGCTGCTGGCCGCCGGAGAGCTGGTGCGGATAGTGCCCGCCGCGTCCGGGCAGGCCGACGAGGTCCAGCAACTCCCCGGCCCGCGCGGCCCGTTCACCGGACGAGACGCCCCGTACCCGGAGCCCGTACGAGACGTTCTCGGCGGCCGTCATGTTCGGGAAGAGGGAGTACGACTGGAAGACCATGCCGATGTCCCGGCGGTTGGCCGGGACGGACGTGACGTCCTGGCCGTCCATCAGCAGCTCGCCGGCGTCCGCCGACTCGAAGCCCGCGATGATGCGCAGAGCGGTCGTCTTGCCGCAGCCGGACGGGCCGAGCAGGGCGACGAGTTCGCCGGGCGCGATGTCCAGGTCGAGGCCGTCCAGGGCCACCGTGGACCCGAACTCCCGGCGGAGTTGCTTGAGTTGCACGGGGACGGTCATGAGGTCGTCTTCCTTCGGCTCTCGGTCTTACGGGTGCGCCCACCGGCCAAGGCCGTGAGCAGGAGCAGCAGCCCCCAGGTGAAGAGCAGGCTCAGCATCGCGGCGGCGACGGAGAGCTGGGCCTCGCTGTCGCCGACGTTGACCATCCATACGGCGAACGGTTCGAAGCCGAGGACGGAGGCGACCGAGTACTCGCCGAGCACCATGGCGAGGCTGAGCACCGCGCCGCCCATGACGGCCTGGCGCAGGTTGGGCGCGATCACCTGGAGCAGGGTCTGGGTACGGGAGGCGCCGAGGCTGCGGGCGGCCTCGACGAGGGTGCGCAGGTCGACGGAGCGCAGGCCCGCGTCGAGGGAGCGGTACAGGAACGGCAGGGACATCACCGTGTAGACGATGACGAGGATGAGGGGGAAGTCGCGGTTGATCAGCGCCTGGAAGGTCCCGTAGAGCGGTGTCGCGGCCAGGTCCTGCTGCCAGGAGAGGACCGTGGCTACGCCCGCGACCAGGGCGATCGGCGGGACGACCAGCGGCATCATGCAGAGGATCTCGACGACCCGGCGCAGCTTCGGCAGGCGCAGGGCCACGGCGACCGTGGTCGGCACCATGAGCAGCAGGCCGAGCGCCACGGTCGCGAGGCCGATGGAGACGGACCTCAGCAGGCTCGTGGTGAGGCCCTCCGAGCCGAGGCCCTTGCTGTAGACGTCGAAGCTGATGCCGTCGGCGTCGGCGATCGTGAACCACAGCGAGGCCGCGACCGGTACGAGGAAGTAGAGCGCGGCGATCCCGAGGACCGGTCCGCGCGAGGTCAGCCGAGCCATCGGGCACTCCTGCGCTGCAGCGGTATCTGTACGGCCATGACGAGCAGCGCGACCAGGACCATGTTGAGGCTCATCGCGAGCGCCAGGTTCTCCTGCCCGGCGAGCACGTTGCCGTTGAGGGCGTTGGCGATCTGAATGGTGATCAGCTGGACCGAGCCGCCGACCAGGACGGCCGCGGTGGCGTGCGAGGCGAAGGCGGTGCCGAACATCAGGACCGCGCCGCCGAGCAGCGAGGGCGTGAGCACGGGGATGCCGACGTGCCGCCAGAACTGCCCGCGCGTCGCCCCGCAGGAGGCGGCGGCCTCACGCCACTGGACGCGGAGACCGTCGAAGGCCGGGAGGACGGTGACGACCATCAGCGGCACCATGAAGTACAGGTACGCGAGGACGAGCCCGGTGAAGGTGTAGACGCTGAAGCCGGTGGACTCCAGGGAGAGCATCCGGGTCAGGGTGCCGGTCGTACCGAGGGTGGCGATGAACGCGAACGCGAGCGGTGCGCCGGAGAAGTTGGCGAACACCCCGCAGGCCGCCACGACGGCCCGGCGCAGCGCGGGCTTCTGAGAGGCGACCAGCGCCTGGGCGATCACCGCGCCGACGACGGTCGCCAACAGGGCGGTGAGCAGGGAGAGCCGCACGCTTCCGGCGAGCCCCTCCGCGTACACCCCGGAGAGGGCGCCGGTGACGTTCTCGGTGGTGAACCGGGTCGCGCCCGTCGCCGGGTCCGTCGCCGTGAACGCGCCGTACGCCATGGTCCCGGCGGGCAGTCCGAAGCCGACGGCGAGGAACGCGAAGAACGGGACGACGGCGAGCCAGCGGGCCCGGCGGCGGCGCGGGCGGCGTCGGGGCGCGGCCTGCTCCGCCCGTACGGCGACTTTCTCCAGTACGTTTTCCGCCATGCTCAGCCGACCGCCTTGGCCCAGCCCTGGACGACCTTCTCCTTGGCCGCGGCCTCCTGCTCGGGGGTGGCGGACTTCGGGGTGCCGGTGACCGAAGGGAGCTTCGCGTTGGCGGCCTTGTCTACGGTGCCGTCCTCGACCATGCGGTCGAGCAGCGCGGGCCGCGAGTAGCCCTTGAGCCAGATGTTCTGGCCCTCCTCGCTGTAGACGAACTCCAGCCAGAGGCGGGCGGCGGCGGGGTGCGGGGCGTACTTGTTGACGCCCTGGTTGTAGTACAGCGAGTACTGGCCGTCCTCGGGGACGATGACCTGCCAGTCGACGCCCTTGGGCTTGAGCTTGTCGCCGTAGCCGAGGTTGAGGTAGTCCCAGTCGATGGAGATCGGGGTCTCGCCCTTCTGGATGGTGGCGAGGGTGGACTCGGCGGGGACGTAATTGCCCTTCTGCTTCAGCTCCTTGAAGAAGTCGAGGCCGGGCTGTACGTCGCCGAGCGAGCCCCCGTTGGCGAGGGACGCGGCGAAGACCGCGGAGAGCGCGGAGCTGGACTCGGTCGGGTTGCCGTTGAGGGCGACCTTGTTCTTGTACTCCGGCTTGAGCAGGTCCTCGAAGGTCTCCGGGCACTCCTTGACGGCCTTGGCGTCGCAGCCGATGGAGATGTAGCCGCCGTAGTTGTCCGCGAAGGACCCGTCGGCCTGCTTCTGCTCCTTCGGCAGCCCGTCCCAGCCCTCGACCTTGTACGGGGCGAGCAGCTGCTTGGTCTTGGCGTCCTGCATGTACGCGGTGCCGAGGTCCAGGGCGTCCACGGCGCGGGGCTGGCCCTTGCGCTTGGCGGCGGCGTTGAGGGCCTGCTGGCTGCTGCCGCCGGGGTTCTCGTTGTTGACCTCGATGCCGTACTTCTTCTCGAAGGCCTTGATCATCTCGCCGTAGTTCGCCCAGTCGGGCGCGAGGGCGTAGACATTCAGCTCGCCCTCCTTCTTCGCGGCCGCGACCAGCTTGTCGAGGCCGCCGAGGTCGGCCGCCGAACGGGCCTTGCCCGCCTTGCTGTCCTGCGCGTCCGCGGTCGGCGCGGCACCGCAGCCGGCGGCCGCGACGGCGGTGACGAGTGCGCAGGCGGCGACGGTCACGGCGCGCCTCGAACCACGGGGACGGTATGCCTTCACGATGGGTACTCCTGGGTCTTCGGCTGCCACCTGTCTGGACAAGCCATCGTCAGTAAGCCGGACGAAGATAACCGCCAAGTGACCGCACGGTAAAGCTCAGGGTGAAGAAAAAGCGCAGGTCAAAAGCGTTATGAAGAGAAGTGTTTACCTGGCCGGGGAGCGGTTATAAGCAAAGTCCCGCTCGCCGACCCTGTACGCATCTGCGCACAGTTCGGGGGTGCGCGGAGGCGACGTCGGATGACATGATCGAGCCCTCCTGCCAGCTCCGACCCGTCCGAGGAGACCAGTGACCCGACGGCACGAGGAAATCGCCGACGAGCTGCGCCGCGCCATCGCCGGCGGCAGCTATCCGGTGGGCGCCGCCCTGCCCTCGGAGTCCGAACTCGCAAGCGCCCACGGCGTCTCGCGCGGCACCCTGCGCCAGGCCTTCGGCACGCTCCAGTCGGAGGGCCTGATCGGCTCCCGGCAGGGCGCCCGGCGCGTGGTGCTCGCGGCGACACCCAGTCAGAGCTTCACCGAGCTGCGCAGCTTCGCCCAGTGGGCCCGCGCGGGCGGCCGCACCCCCGGCGGCCGGGTCCTGTCGAGCCGTCGCGCCCGCGCCACCGAGGCCGAGGCCGCCCAGCTCCAACTCGCCCCGGGCGACACGGTGTTGCACGTCCTGCGCATCCGCACCCTGGACGGCGACCCGGTCCTCCTGGAACGCACGGTGTACGCGGGCTGGACCGCCGAGGCCGTCGAAGCCCTGCCGGACGACTGCGAGTCGGTGACGCAGAGCCTGTACGACGCGGTCGGCCTGGTGATGTCGCACGGCGAGCACCACCTGGACGCGGTCCCCGCCGGCACGGTGGACGCCCGCGAACTGTCGGTCCGCCGCGGCTCCCCGCTCCTTCGCGTCCGCCGCACCACGACCACCACCGAGGGCCGCCCGGTGGAGACCTCGGACGACCGCTACCGGCCCGGCACGGTCGTCTTCACCGTCCGCAACTCGGTGCAGGCCAACCCCCTGGCCCGCACCGCCCCTGATCATTGAGGAACCCGCAGTTGACGAACCCCGCGCACCCCTCGTCCCCCGCGTCCCCCGCGTCCCGCGCGCTCACTCTGCCCCGCCCGGCCGCCCTGCTCTGCGACATGGACGGCACCCTCGTCGACACCGAGCACGCCTGGCTCGACGCGGTCGCGGAGTTCCTGCACGCGCAGGGCTCCCCGTCCAGCGGCCCGACCCTGGCCCCGTTCGCGGGCGCGGCGGTGGCCGACGCCGCCGACCATCTCGTACGGCAGGGGCTTACGGCCCTGACGGCCGCGGAGAGCGCGCGGATCCTGGACCGGGCGTTCACGTCCCGCGTCGCGGCGGGCGTGACCGTACAGCCCGGCGCGCTGCGGCTGCTCGACCGGGCGCGGTCGCTCGGCATCCCCACGGCGCTGGTGACCGCCTCGGAGCGGCACGTGGCGGACCTGGTCCTGGACACGCTCGGCCGGCACCGCTTCGACACGTCGGTCACCTCGGGCGAGACGGAGCGCGGCAAGCCGCACCCGGAGCCGTATCTGACGGCCGCGGCGGCGCTCGGCGTGGACCCGGCGGACTGCCTGGCCGTGGAGGACACCCCGACGGGCGCGACAGCGGCCCTGGCAGCGGGCTGCCGCCTCCTGGCGGTGCCTTCGGTCCCGGGCATCACCCCGGGACCGCGTACGACGCTGGTGCGGACGCTGGAGGAGATCCGCCTCTGACCGCCGACGTACGGCAAGCAAAGAGGGCGGCACCCGGAACTTCCCGGGTGCCGCCCTCCGCGCTGACGTCGAGGCTTACTTGCCCTTCGCCGCTTCCTTCAGCTTCGAACCGGCCGAAACCTTCACGCTGTAGCCGGCGGGGATGTTGATCGGCTCGCCGGTCTGCGGGTTGCGGGCGGTGCGAGCGGCACGGTGGGTGCGCTCGAAGGTCAGGAAGCCGGGGATGGTGACCTTCTCGTCGCCCTTGGCAACGATCTCGCCGACGGTCTCGGCGAACGCGGCCAGCACGGCGTCGGCGTCCTTGCGGGTCACCTCTGCGCGGTCGGCCAGCGCGGCCACCAGCTCACTGCGGTTCATGTTTGTACTCCCGTGTTCTTCTTGCCGTTGAGGCGTGCCACGCGGTCGAGCCGCATGTTCAGCACAGCGAAGCCGATGCTGCCAGGGTCCTTCGTGGGTCCCCGGACCCGGGTCCGTCAGTCGGACCCTCCCGCCTAGAGACGCATCCTGCCCCTAAAAATGGCGGGAAAGCCAATCCGGCACCCTTGGGAGTCACACGAAAAGCGCCACTTCGTCTAAATGGTGACGAAGTTCGCGACGGTCCGTCCGGCTCCGGGCGCCGGACCCCCAGGATTTCAGGGCGCGCCGCCCGCAACCCTAGAGGGCGGGGCGGCGGCGCGGGTTCCGCGACGCGCCGCCCCGGCGACCGTGGGAACCGTCACATCAGGCGGTGGGAGCCCCTCCGGCGGCCTTGGCGGCGTTGCGCACCGCTCCGGCGACGGCACCGGCGACCTTGTCGTTGAAGACGCTGGGGATGATGTAGTTCGGGTTCAGCTCGTCCTCGGTGACGACGTCCGCGAGCGCGGTGGCGGCGGCCAGCATCATCTCGGTGTTCACGGTGCGCGACTGGGCGTCGAGCAGGCCGCGGAACACGCCAGGGAAGACCAGGACGTTGTTGATCTGGTTCGGGAAGTCGGAGCGGCCGGTGGCCACAACTCCCGCCGTCTGGCGCGCGATTGCGGGGTCGACCTCCGGGTCCGGGTTCGCGAGCGCGAACACGATCGCGTCGTCGGCCATCGCCGCGACGTCGTCCCCGCCGAGGACGTTCGGAGCCGAGACGCCGATGAACACGTCGGCGCCGACGACTGCCTGCTTGAGGGTGCCGGTGACGCCCTCGGGGTTGGTGTTGTCCGCGATCCAGCGCAGCGGGGAGTCGACGGCGGCGTCCTTGAGGTCGTCGCGGTCGGCGTGCACGACGCCGTGGATGTCGGCCACCACGGCGTGCTTGACGCCGGCGGCGATCAGCAGCTTCAGGATGGCCGTACCGGCCGCGCCGGCGCCGGACATGACCACGCGGACGTCGCCGACGTTCTTGCCGACCACGCGCAGCGCGTTGGTCAGGGCGGCGAGCACCACGATGGCGGTGCCGTGCTGGTCGTCGTGGAAGACCGGGATGTCGAGGGCCTCGCGCAGGCGGGCCTCGATCTCGAAGCAGCGGGGCGCGGAGATGTCCTCCAGGTTGATGCCCGCGAAGCCGGGGGCGATGGCCTTGACGTGCTCGACGATGGCGTCGGTGTCCTGGGTGTCCAGGCAGATCGGCCAGGCGTCGATGTCGGCGAAGCGCTTGAAGAGGGCCGCCTTGCCCTCCATCACCGGCATGGCGGCCATCGGGCCGATGTTGCCGAGGCCGAGCACGGCCGAGCCGTCCGTCACGACCGCGACGGTGTTGCGCTTGATGGTCAGGCGGCGCGCGTCCTCGGGGTTCTCGGCGATGGCCATGCACACCCGGGCCACACCCGGCGTGTAGACCATCGAGAGGTCGTCGCGGTTGCGAATGGGGTGCTTGGACGCCATCTCGATCTTGCCGCCGAGGTGCATCAGGAACGTACGGTCGGAGACCTTGCCGAGCGTGATGCCCTCGATGCCGCGCAGCTGCTCGACGATCTCGTCCGCGTGCGCGGTGGAGGTCGCGGCGATGGTGACGTCGATACGGAGCTTCTCGTGGCCGGAAGCCGTGACATCGAGGCCGGTGACCGAGCCTCCGTGGGACTCGACGGCCGTGGTGAGCTGCGAAACGGCCGTACCGCTCGCAGGCACCTCGAGCCTGACCGTCATCGAGTAGGAGACGCTGGGCGCCGTTGCCATGCCGACTTCCTCTTTCACCTGATATTTCGCGTGCGTCATCCGATCGTCGCACCTACCGCTGGGTACGTGGTAGCCGCCCCGGATTGAGAACGTTTTGTTCACGCTTGGATTCGGAAAACATCTTCCACCATACGAGAAGTGGAGGATCGTGGGAAGAGTTTCCTTGAACGCTGGAGGAACCTCTAGGGAGAACACGAAGAGGCCCGCGCCACCGTGGGTGACGCGGGCCTCTTCCGACGTTCAAGTGACACCGACCCGCCATGCTCGCCTCGCGGCAAGTGGTCGCTCGTAGCGACGAAGGTTGGGCCCGGGGGCTTGGATCGGGCCGGTGCCATGTCCAAGGTAACAAAGGTTCCCCGTAAGGCAATTCCCGCGCGGGGTGGCGCTTCCTACGGCCCCGCACGGGACCCGGTCAGTCCCGCAGCAGGTCCGGTACGCCCGCCGCGTCCGGCTCGTCGCGCTCGCCCGAGACGACCGTGAGCTGCTGGGTCGCGCGGGTCAGGGCGACGTACAGGACGCGCAGGCCGGCCGGGGACTCGTCGGCGATCTCCGCCGGGGAGACCACCACCGTCGCGTCGTACTCCAGGCCCTTGGCCTCCAGGCTGCCGAGGGCCACCACGCGGTCGCCGAGTTCCGCGAGCCAGCGGGCCGCCTCGGCGCGGCGGCGCATCGCGACCACGACGCCGATCGTGCCGTCGACCCGGTCGAGCAGCGCCTCGGCCTCCGCGCGGACGCTCGCGCCCAGGTCGCCGTCGGGCACCACCGCGAAGCGGGGCTCGACGCCCGTCGACCTGACCGCCTTCGGGGACGCGGTGCCGGGCATGGCGAGGGCCAGGACCTTGGCCGCGAGCTCCGCGATCTCCGACGGATTGCGGTAGTTGACGGTGAGTTCGAAGCGGCGCCGCGGCCGGGTGCCGAGGGCCTCGTCGCGGGCGGCGGCGGCCTCGTCCGGGTCCGACCAGGAGGACTGGGCCGGGTCCCCGACGACCGTCCAGGTGGCGTGCCGGCCGCGGCGGCCCACCATCCGCCACTGCATCGGCGTCAGGTCCTGGGCCTCGTCGACGATGACGTGCGCGTACTCGACCCGTTCCTGAGCGAGGCGTTCGGCGCGTTCGCGCTGGGTCTCCTCACGCTGCGGCATCAGCTCCTCCAGGCCGGAGAGCTGGTCGAGGCCCCAGGAATCAGACACAGTGAGTTCGCGCTTCTTCTTGGGGCGGGCCGGGGTGCCGAGCATCGTCTGCAGCTCGTCGAGGAGCGCCACGTCGTGCACGGACAGGCCCTCGCGGCGCAGCGAGCGGGCCAGGCGGCGGTTCTCGCCCGGGTTGAGGACGCGGCGCGACCAGCGGCCGAGGCGCTTCTCGTCGGCCATCGCGGCGAGGACCAGGCGCGGGGTCAGCTCGGGCCACCAGGCGTCGAGGAAGGCCAGGAAGGCGTCCTCGGAGGCCACGTCCTCGTCGAAGGAGGAGCGCAGCTCGGCCGCCAGCTCCGGGTCGGAGTGCCGGTTGGCCGAGCCGGACTTGGCCCACAGCGCGTCCAGGAGCAGCTTGCGGGCGCGCGGGCGCAGGAGGTTCACGGGGGCCGAGCCGCCGAGGGTGGCCTGGCGGATCCGGGCCAGCTCGTCCGCCTCCAGTTCAAGGCGGCGGCCGAACGCGACGACCCGGAGCAGGGTGGGCGCGTCCGGGCGTTCCAGGACGCCGCGGGCGGCCTTGCGCAGCACCTTCAGCATCCGCGAGGAGCCCTTGACGCGGGCCACCGGCGGCTCGTCGTACACCGTCGCCTCCGCGCCGTCCGGCTGGTCGTAGAGGGAGCCGACCGCGCGGATCGCGACCTGCCCCTCCTCGCCGAGCGACGGAAGGACGCCCTCGGTGTACGCGACGAGCAGCGGCGTCGGCGAGACGATCAGGATGCCGCCCGCGTACCGCCGCCGGTCCTGGTAGAGCAGGTACGCGGCGCGGTGCAGAGCGACGGCGGTCTTGCCGGTGCCGGGGCCGCCCTCCACGTACGTCACGGAGGCGGCGGGGGCCCGGATGACCAGGTCCTGCTCGGCCTGGATGGAGGCCACGATGTCCCGCATGGAGTGCGAGCGGGCCTGGCCGAGCGCCGCCATCAGGGCGCCGTCGCCGAGGGCCGGGAGCTCCTCGCCGTCCAGGTGGGCGGTCAGCTCGGGGCGCATCAGGTCGTCCTCGACACCGAGCACCTTGCGGCCCTTGGAGCGGATGACCCTTCTGCGGACCACCCGGCCGGGGTCGACCGGGGTGGAGCGGTAGAAGGGCGCGGCCGCCGGGGCGCGCCAGTCGATGACCAGCGGCGAGAAGTCCGCGTCGAGGACGCCGATCCGGCCGATGTGCAGGGTCTCGGCGATGTCGGCGACTTGACGGGCGCCGTCCGGCCGGATCGCGTCGTCGGCCGGTTCGATCGAGGTGTACGCGCCGTCCGGGCCCTTCTTGCCGTCCTTGCCGAGCAGCAGGTCGATCCGGCCGAAGAGGAAGTCCTCGAACTCGTTGTTGAGCCGGTTGAGGTGCACGCCCGCGCGGAAGACCTGCGCGTCCCGCTCGGCGAGCGCGCCGGGGGTGCCGACCTGGCCGCGCTGGGCGGCGTCGTGCATGAGGAACTCGGCCTCGTGGATCTTCTCCTCGAGGCGGCGGTAGACCCGGTCGAGGTGTGCCTGCTCGGCACCGATCTCCCGGTCGCGTGTGCCTGACGGCAGAGTTCCGTTGTCGACGGCCACCGCGTTCCCCTTCTGCTGTACTGGGCAGCCGTCAACCGTACGCGAAGTTACGCCCCGACCTCCACAAGGCGTCGTCCGTCGTGCGTGCGGACCTCGAAATGGTCGATGTCGGACGCGTCCATCGCCGCGCCGCCGTGCACGTACAGCGGGGAGCGGGCCCGGGCGTGCGGGCTGTCCTCGATCCCGTAGCCCCACTTCGGCACCGACCAGGACGTGACCGTCTCCTCCTCGCCGTTCCTGCCGACCGCGACGAGGGTGCACTTGAGGGGGCCCTTGACGTTCTTCAGCTCCAGGACCGTGTGCGTACCCCAGGGCTTCTTCTCCGTGCCGACGGTCGCGGTGACGTCGGTGACGCGGTCGGTGGCCGCGGCCTTCTCCGTCATGTGGTGGAAGAACGCGTCCTGCGCGGGGCTCGTCGAATGGGCCTCGGGACGGCGCGTCCCCGGGCTGTCGTCGCCGGTCACGGCGAGGGCGGCGAGCGGGGCGAGGACGATCAGGGCGGCCGCGGCGGCGAGCATCAGGCGGCCGCGCCTGCGGCGGCCGGTGCGCTCGCGGGCGGCCCTGGCGAGGAGTTCGCCGAGACGGCGGTCGTCGGCCGCCCGGGGCGGTGCGGGCACGCCGTCCGCGGCGAGCACGGCGAGCATCGGCTCCATTCCGGCCAGCTCGCCCAACTCCCGTACGCAGTAGGCGCATTGGGCGAGATGCTCCTCGAAGGCCGCGGTCTGCCGCTCGTCCAGAACGCCGAGGGCGTACGCTCCCACCGACTCGTGCACGGACTCCCCCGGCCCGAACTCCTGCCCCCCGTACGCGTTCACGACGTCACCCCCCGCTCCTGAAGTGCCAGCTTCATCGAGCGCAGCGCGTAGAACACCCGCGAGCGCACTGTCCCGGGCGGTATGCCGAGCGTCTGCGCGGCCTCGTTGACCGTACGGCCCTTGAAGTACGTCTCCACGAGGACCTCGCGGTGCGCGGGCGTCAGGTCGTCAAGCGCGTCGGAGAGCGTCATGAGCCACAGCGCCTTGTCGATCTCGTCCTCCGCGGGCATGACATCGAGGGGCGACGGGTCGACCTCCTGCGGCCGGGCCTGCCGGCTGCGGTGGCCGTCGATGACGATACGCCGGGCCACGGTCACCAGCCAGGGCCGTACGGAACCGGAGGAGTGGTCGAGGCTGCCGGCGTTCTTCCAGGCGCGGATCAGGGTCTCCTGCACGACGTCCTCGGCGCGCTGCCGGTCGCCCGCGACCAGGCGCAGGACGTAACTGAGCAGCGGACCCGCGTGCTCCCGGTAGAGCGCGCGCATCAACTCCTCGTCGACGCCCGCGGGTTCGTACCTGCGGTGGCGCGCCCGCGAGCGGGTGCGGTCGGCTGCCACGACGGAATCCTTGCGCACTCGCACCTCCGCTGTCCCCGTGTTCGTCGGGGTGACCGGTTCGCCGGTTCGCCGGTTCGCTCCGGAGGTACGTACGCGGGGCGCCGTGTGTTCAAAGGGCTCAGGCGGTACTTCTGCGGCGGTGCCGGGCGACCCGGACGCGGTTGCCGCAGACCTCGCTGGAGCACCAGCGGCGGCGCCTGCCGCGGGAGGTGTCGAGGTACAGCAACGGGCAGCCCTCCCCCTCGCACTGGCGCACCCGGGAGCGGGCCGCCGGGTCGGTGAGCAGGTCGACGGCGTCCCGCGCGACGGCCGCGAGCAGGGCCTCTCCGGCCGGGTCGGGGTGGAGGGCGCGGATGAGGTCGCCGGTGTCCGTCCGTACGACGCGCGGCACGGGCGGAGCGGCGGCGGCACGCGCGTTCAGGCGGGCGAGGGGCTCGGCGGCCTGCCCTCGGGTGAACAACTCCTCGATGTCCGCGCGGAGTTGGCGAAGCGCGGTCAGGCAGTCCGGGCCGACGGCGGCGAGCGGGGTGCCGCTGGGGGCGATCCCGGCACCGCGGATCCACGTGCGGACTGCGTCCGGGCTGTCGAGGTGCTCGGTGGGGTGGGTGGTCGCGAGGAGGTCGAGGCAGATCCTGCCGGAGTCGAACCGCAGCTCGTCCATGGGCGTCATTCTTCCCCTCCCCGCCCCTTCCCGAAAGCCTGCGGCGCTTCGGGGGCCAGCCCCCGGACCCCTGCTCCTCAATCGCCGGAGGGGCTGAGTTATCAGCCCCTCCGGCGATTGAGGAGGCCCGTCCGGCAGGATTTCGGGAAGGGGCGGGGAGGGGAAAAGCAATGCGCCCGCACGGCCCACGCGCCCCCTACACGTCCGCGTACTTGGACTCCGCGGCCGGATCCAACGCCAGCCGGTACCCCCGCTTGACCACCGTCTGAATCAGCTTCGGCACGCCGAGCGCCGTGCGGAGCCGGGCCATCGCCGTCTCCACGGCGTGCTCGTCCCGCCCCGAGCCCGGCAGCGCGCGCAGCAGTTCCGCACGGCCCACGACCCAGCCCGGCCGCTGGGCCAGGGCGCGCAGGAGCGACATCCCGGCGGGCGGCACGGCACGCAGCTCGCCATCGACGAGAACGGCATGGCCGCGGATCTCCACGCGGTGCCCGGCCAGGTGCAACGTACGGGCGCGGGACGGGAGTTCGACGCAGAGCCGCTGCACCATCGGCCCGAGCCGGAAGCGTGTCGGCTGGACCGTGTCGAGGCCCTGCGCCTCCAGCGGAAGGGCGGTGACCGGGCCGACGCAGACGGGCAGCACGTCGTGGCGCAGGGCGGCCAGGAGCTGGTCGAGGCGGTCGAGTTCGCGGGCCCGGTCGAGGAGGGACGCGGCGGCCGGTGCGCTGGTGAAGGTCAGGGCGTCCACGCCGCGCGCGAGGGTGGCCTCGATCAGCCGGTCCACCGGGCCCAGGTCCTCGGGCGGCATCCAGCGGTAGACGGGCACGCCGACGACCTCGGCGCCGCCGACCCGCAGCGACTCGACGAATCCGGGGAGCGGTTCGCCGTGCAGCTGGAGGGCGATACGGCGGCCCTCGACGCCCTCCTCCAGGAGCCGCTCCAGGACCTCCGCCATCGACTCGGAGTCCGGCGACCACTCCTCGGTGAGCCCGGCCGCGCGGATGGCGCCCTTCACCTTGGGGCCGCGGGCCAGGAGTTCGAGGCCGCGGAGCCGGTCGAGGAGCGCCTCGCCCAGGCCCCAGCCCTCGGCTGCCTCGATCCAGCCGCGGAAGCCGATCGCGGTGGTGGCGATCACCACGTCGGGCGCATGCTCGATGATCTGCCGGGTGGCGTCGAGCAGTTCGCTGTCGTCGGCGAGCGGCACGATCCGCAGGGCGGGCGCGTGCAGGACGGCCGCGCCGCGCCGGGTGAGCAGCGCGCCGAGCTCGTCGGCCCGCCGTGCGGCGGTCACGCCGACGGTGAAGCCTGCCAGAGGGCCGTGTTTCGCATGGTCAGCGTGGTCAGCGTGGTCAGCATGGTCAAAGGGCTGCATGAGTGATCTCGTTCACTGAGGAGCATGAGTGTCTCGCCCCGCGCTCGCCTGGTGGTGGTCCCGTCTTCCCTGGGCAGGGCCTTGAGCTCCCCGAGCATGTCAACGGGCCGTGACGCGCTCGGATCGCTCCGATGTCATACGTGTTACATCACCCGTTCATCATCGCGTACGGCGAACGCGGGCGGGGCCCTGGTTTTCTCCTCTCCCCTCCTCAATCGCCGGAGGGGCTCAATTTTGAGCCCCTCCGGCGATTGAGGAGGCCCGTCCGGCAGGACTTCGGGAAGGGGCGGGGAGGGGAAAGAATCCGCCGGAGGCGGGGCCTGGGCGCCCGGTGCCCAGGGGTCAGACCTGGACGTAGCTGAGTCGGCGCTCCGGCCGCGGCGCGGCCTCGGACGCGATCGAGTCCGGCCGCCTCGGGGTCCCGCGCCGCAGGTACACCGCCCAGGTGACCACAAAACAGGCGACGTAGCAGACGAGGAACGCGACAAACGCCCCGGTGCCGGAGCCGGCGCTCTGGAAGGACTGCCGGAAGGCCATGTTGATGCCGAGCCCACCGAGCGCCCCGACCGCGCCGATCAGCCCCATCGCGGCACCAGAGAGCCGCCGCCCGTAGGCCGCCGCCTCCTCACCGCCGAGGCCCTGGGCGAGCGCCTTGGCCTGGAAGATGCCGGGGATCATCTTGTACGTGGAGCCGTTGCCGAGCCCCGTCAGGACGAACAGGGCGATGAAGGCCGCGGAGAACAGCGTCAGCGACTCCTGGACGGACGCGACGATGATCACGGCGGTGGCCGCACCCATGGCGACGAAGTTCCACAGCGTGATCCGGGCCCCGCCGAAGCGGTCGGCGAGCGAGCCGCCCACGGGCCGGATCAGGGAGCCGAGCAGCGGCCCGATGAACGTGATCGACGCGGCCTGCAGCGGCGTACGCCCGAACTGCGTCTGCAGCACGAGCCCGAAGGCGAAGCTGTAGCCGATGAACGAGCCGAACGTGCCGACGTACAGGAACGCCATGATCCAGGTGTGCGGGTCCCGGACGGCCTCCTTGGCGGCCCCGGTGTCGTTCCGTACGGGCGCGAGGTTGTCCATGAACAGGAACGCGCAGACGGCGGAGACCGCGATCAGCGGGATGTAGATGCCGAGCAGCAGCCGCGGGCCGCCCGCCGCGCCGATCACCGCGAGGCCGACGAGCTGCACGACAGGCACGCCGATGTTGCCGCCGCCCGCGTTCAGGCCGAGCGCCCAGCCCTTCCTGCGCAGCGGGAAGAAGCCGTTGATGTTCGTCATGGACGAGGCGAAGTTGCCGCCGCCGACGCCGGTGAGCAGCGCGCACAGCATGAACGTGGAGTACGACGTGCCGGGCTCCATCACCAGGAACGCCGCGACGCTGGGGAACAGCAGCAGCGAGGCCGCGAAGACCGTCCAGTTGCGGCCGCCGAAGCGGGCCACGGCGAAGGTGTACGGCACGCGCGCCACGGCCCCGACCAGCGTGGCCATCGACACCAGGAAGAACTTTCCGGCCGGGTCGATGCCGTACTCCGGGCCCATGAACAGGACGAGCACGGACCACAGCGTCCAGATCGAGAAGCCGATGTGCTCGGAGAGCACCGAGAAGGCGAGGTTGCGGCGGGCGACGCGCTCGCCCGTCCGCTGCCAGAAGCCCTCGTCCTCGGGGTCCCACCGCTCGATCCAGCGGCCCCCCTTGCGCGGTGCTGCGGTGCTGGTCGGGGCTGTCATCACGCCTCCACGGATGGGTCGGGTCGTGGAAGCGACGCTAGGGACGGCGCATTTCAGCCCCGTGCCGTCAGGTGACCTTCGCGCAACCTTGCTCTCACCCGCAGCTCAGCGCCGATGTGAGCCGCCTGCTCCCCGCCGGGCTCCACGTACGGGATGTCCCGGAGGCGCCGGCTGCCGGCCCGCGTACAGCACGCGAATCGCGCCAGAAACCGTTGGACGCCGAAGCGCCGCCCACCCGACGCTTACCACATGCCCAACCCCTACTCCCGGCTCTTCGAGCTGCCCGGCACGCGTGCGTTCACCCTCGGAAACCTCGTCGCCCGCCTGCCGATGGGCATGTTCGGCGTCAGCGCCATCATCATGATCGCCGAGCGGTACGGCAGTTACGCCCTCGCCGGTGCCGTCACCGCGACCGGTCTCGCCGCGACCGCCGTCGTCGGCCCGTACACCGCGCGTCTCGTGGACCGGCACGGCCAGGCCCGGATCGCCCTGCCCGCCGCGGCGGTCGCCGTCGTCGGCTCGCTGCTGCTCGCCCTGTGCGTGCACCTGCACGCGCCCGCCTGGACCCTGTTCGCCGCGTACGCCCTGACCGCCACCACGCCCAACACCGGCGGCATGTCCCGGGCCCGCTGGCAGCACCTGTACGCGGGCGACCCGGCGCGCCTGCACACCGCCAACTCCTTCGAACAGGCCGCGGACGAGCTGTGCTTCATGCTCGGGCCGGTCGTCGCCGCGTTCCTGTGCACGGCCCTCCTCCCGGAGGCGGGCACCCTCACCGGCGCCGCCCTCCTGCTCACCGGAATCCTGCTCTTCACCGCCCAGCGCTCCACAGAACCGCCACCCCAAAGGGAGGTGACGAAAACCGCCTCCCCTCTGCACGCCCCCGGAATGCTCCCTCTAGTAGTGGTTTTCCTCGCCACAGGTGCGGTTTTCGGCTCCATGGAGGTCGTCACCGTCGCGTACGCCGACGCCCAGGGCCACGCGTCCGCGGCAGGCCCCGTCCTGGCTCTGCAGGCGGCCGGTTCGTGTGCGGCGGGGCTGCTCTACGGCACCCGCGCTCCGGGCGGCCCGGCGCGGCGGCGGTTCCTGTTCTGCCTGACCGCGATGGCGGCCCTGATGACCCTTCCGCTGCTCGCCGCGGGGACCGGCTCCCTGCCGCTGCTCGCCGGGGCGCTGCTCGTGGCCGGCATGGCGACGGCGCCCACCATGGTCACGGGCATGGGCCTCGTGCAGGCCCACACCCCCGAGGGCCGGCTCAACGAGGGCATGACCCTCGCCGTGACCGGCCTGCTCGGGGGCATCGCCTGCGGCAGCGCGCTCGGCGGCCAGGCCGTCGAGCACGTGAGCGCACGGGCGGGCTACCTCGTTCCCGTCACCGCCGCCGCCCTGGCCCTCGTCCTGTTCAGCACAGTGTCGGTTTACGCCAGGAGCACTCGACGTCGGATCCCGCGGCAGTCCCCGCCCGCTGCGAGCCCGAACCCGAGCCCGAAGGCTCCGGCCGCGTCAGAACCGTCTCCTTAGAGGTAGATTTCGCGAGCGTCACCACGATCGCGTCCTCGATGCTCTTCACGGACGGCGCCAGGTAGTTGTTGAGCACGATGCTGAACACCAGCTCCCGCCCGTCGGCGTCCTTCACGTACCCGGAGAGCCCCGACGCGCCCGTCAACGACCCTGTCTTGGCCCGGGCGTTGAGCGCCGCCGGGGTGTCACACATCCGGGACCGCAGGGTGCCGCCCACGAACCGGTCCGGGTCGCAGGCCACCGGCAGGGAGTTCAGCCAGTCCGCGTACCAGGGCGCGTCCCGCACCGCGAGCAGCAGCTTCGCCAGCTGGTCGGCGGGGAAGTTGTTCATCCGCGAGAGCCCGGACCCGTCGACCTGCCGCAGCTTCCCCGGCTCCACGCCCTCCTTCTCCAGGAAGCCCTCGACCGCGTCGAGCCCCGAACTCCACGTCCCCCGACCGGACTCCTCGTACCCCATTTCCTTCACGAGCGCCTCGGCGTGCATGTTGTTGGAGAGTTTCATGAACGGTACGAGGAGTTCCGTCAGCGGCATCGAACGGTGCCCGGCGATCTCCTTCGCCCCCTTCGGCGTGGCCGTGCCGAGCCGGGTGCCGCCCACGACCCGTACGCCGTGCCGGGCCAGCGCGTCCCGGAACACGGCCGCCGCGTACCCGGTGGGCTCCCAGACCGCCACCCACTCCTTCACCGGGTCACCGCCGACGGGCAGATCTCCGCTGACGGTCACGGTGTTGGTGCCGTGCTCACGCCGCACGCTCAGCGTGTTCGGCTCCCCCGCCGCGACCGTACGGGCCCGGTTCTCGATCTCGACGTACCGGGTGCGCGGCGTGAGCCCGATCCGCGGCCGCTGCCCGGCCTCGGCGCCCGGCTCAACCTCGACGATCACGGTCCCGGAGTCGTAGTCGGTGTCCGGGGCCACGGTCAGCGCGGAGATCTGCGCCGAGTAGTACGCGGACTCGTCGTCGGCCGCCCAGGAGCGGCCGAGCCGCTCGGCGTCGAAGCGGGTGTCGTCGGCGACGAGCCGCCCGGTCACCCTGCGGATCCCGGCCTTCGCCACATCCGCGGCGAGCCGGTCGTAGTCCTCGGCGAGCGTCGTCGGGTCGCCGCCGCCGCGCAGATACAGATCGCCGGCGAGCGTCGAACCGTGCCGTCTGCCGTGCGCGAGGGCGTCGGTGCGGAAACGGTACTCCGGGCCGAGCAGCGCCGTCGCGGCGGCGGACGTGGGGAGTTTGGTGTTGGACGCGGGCATCAGCCGGCCCGTCGGCTGGTGGCTGTAGACGGTCTCGCCGGTCTCGGCGTCGGCGATCACGACACTGGCCGCGCCGCCCCGCATCCGCGGATCGCCGAGGATCGTGTCGATGGCCTCCGGTAGCCCGGAGCGCACCGCCGAGACATCCGCCCCGGCTGGTGCGCTCCAGGTCAAGGTGGCCGCGAGGCCGACGAGCGCGGGCCAAACAGCCGCGCGCGCAAGGAAGTTGCCTCTCGCGGGTCTACCATCAGGTCCGGTCTCAGGCCCGGTCCCAGGTCTGCTCTCAGGTCTGCTCTCAGGTCCGCTCTCAGGTCCGCTCTCAGGTCCGCTCATGCCACGGCAGGATCCCGGAAACCGGCCCCCGGCGACAGACGCCCCGCACGACCGTCCGCCGGTGGCCCGCTTTCAGCCGAGTTTTCAGCCGAGCCCCCACGCCTTCCCCATCTGATGGGCCGCGCACAGGTCCACGTCCAGGAGATACGCCCCCGCGGTCCCGCACTGCCCGTCCGCGCTGCCGGGGTCGACGGGCTGCCCGTGCCCCATACCCGTGATGCTGTACGTCTCCACGACGCCGCTGCCGTCCGGCCCGTGGAACACCTGGTGCGGGTAGCCGCCCACGGTGTCGCTGACGTCGGCGGTCTGGTCGGCACCGTGCACATCGGTCCACTGCTCCACGAGATCCGTCATGTTGACCGGCTTCACGGTGGTGTCGGCGCTGCCGTGCAGCACGGTGAGCCGCGGCCACGGCCCCGTGTACCCGGGCCGCGCGGCCCGCACCCGGTCACCCCACTGCTGCGGCGTCTGCGTCGCCCCGGTGTTCATGCACACGTACGGCGATCCCGCGGCCTGCGCACAGCCGTACGGCAGCCCGGCGACGACCCCGCCCGCGCGGAACTTCTCCGGGTACGCCGCCATCATCACGGAGGTCATCGCGCCGCCCGCCGAGAGGCCGGTGACGTGCACGCGGGCCGCGTCCCCTGCCGTGTCGGCGAGCTGCCGGTCCACCATCTGCACGATCGACGCGGCCTCCCCCTGCCCGCGTGAAGTGTCGCCGTTCTGGAACCAGTTGAAGCACCGGCTCGCGTTGTTGGCACTCTGCTGTTCCGGTACGACGACGGAGAAGCCCCACCGGTCGGCGAGCTCGGTCCAGCCGCTGGCGGGGCCGTACCCGGCGGCGTTCTGCGTACAGCCGTGCAGCACGACGACGACGGGGCGCCCGGCGGGCAGCCCTTCGGGCGTGTACCGGTACATCTTCAGGGCTCCGGGGTTGGAGCCGAATCCGGTGACCTGCTCCAGGCTCGCGGCTGCTTGGGCGCGCGGCACGAAGAGGAGCAGGGAACAGAGGGCGGTGATCGCGGTCAGGACGGCGAGTAGTGCGGCTCTGGTCGATGTCATGCGGGGAAGGTAGGAGCGGCGAGGGAGGCCGGATATGGGTTCGGGACCTACAGCGAAGGGCCTGGGCCATGGGCTCCGAACACATGAAAAGGCCCCCGACGCCTGGGCATCGGGGGCCTCCCCATACATGGGAATTGTGGAGATGGCGGGAATCGAACCCGCGTCCAACGGTGTGGAATCAGGGCTTCTCCGTGTGCAGTTCGCTGCGATTTTCTCAGCCCCGGAGATCACGCGAACAAGTCTCCGACGGGCTCAGTCACTGTTTGATTTCCCTTCACACCCCGTGACCGGGTGTGAAGGTTTAGTTCCCTAAATTATGCCAGGATCCGGGTCGGGAACATCCCCGGGCTGACACCCATTAAGGGTCCTTCACTCACCGCCTATCAGGCAGCGAGGGCGAAGGACTGGGAATCGCGCTTGGTGTTGGCGATTATTGGTTGCGACATATGGTTAACGAGATCATTGCCGCTTCCTCGACACGCTTCCCCTGCTTCGACATCCGCTGTCGAAACCGATCATCCCCATGTTGATTTTTCAAGGTGGGCCCAGAACGGACCCGGTGCCCCGTCACCTGCGGAGCGTGCTCCATCGTACAGACAGAACGCGCGACGGTGCCAGCTAATTCCCGGCACCCCGAGGAACCCCTCAGGCGCGCTGCCTCCGCCGGACCGCCGACATCGCCCGGTCCGCCTCGCGGCGGTCCTGCTTCTCGCGCAGCGTCTGCCGCTTGTCGTACTCCTTCTTGCCCTTGGCGAGCGCGATCTCGACCTTGGCTCGGCCGCCCTTGAAGTACAGGGCGAGCGGCACGATCGTGTGGCCGGTCTCCTGGGACTTGGACTCCAGCTTGTCGATCTCCACCCGGTGCAGCAGCAGCTTGCGCTTGCGGCGCGCGGCGTGGTTGGTCCAGGTGCCCTGCGCGTACTCGGGCACGTGCACGTTGTGCAGCCAGGCCTCGTGGCCGTCGATCTGCACGAAGCCGTCCACCAGGGAGGCCCTGCCCTGGCGCAGCGACTTGACCTCGGTGCCGGTCAGGACGACGCCGCACTCGTAGGTGTCGATGATGAGGTAGTCGTGACGGGCCTTCTTGTTCTGGGCGATGATCTTGCGCCCGTCACCTTTGTCCTTGTCTTTTTTCTTCGCAGCCATAGTGCGGCCATTTTCGCACTACGAGGGGGTGCCGAGGCCACTCAATACTGTGCGGGCCCGGGCCTCCGCACCCTCGTCCACGTCCACGTCCGGGGTGATGCCGCGGCCGTCGACGGTACGGCCCGACGGGGTGCGGTAGTGGCCGACGGTGAGCTCGGCGACCGAGCCGCCGGGCAGTCGGCTCGGCATCTGCACCGACCCCTTGCCGAAGGTCCGCGTGCCCAGGACGACCGCCCGGCCGCGGTCCTGCAAGGCTCCGGCGAGCAGCTCGGCCGCGCTCATCGTGCCGCCGTCGACCAGCGCGACCAGGGGTCTGCCCGTGTCGCCGCCCCCGCGTGCGTGCAGGGCGCGCTGCTCACCTCGTACGTCGTACGTCGCGACCAGGCCGCCGTCGAGGAACGCGGACGCGGCGGTCACGGCCTCCGCGACCAGGCCGCCGGAGTTGCCGCGCAGGTCGAGGACGATGCCGGTGCCTTGCGGGGCGGTGCGGACCGCTTCGCGGACGCGTTCGCCGGTGCCCTTGGTGAAGGAGGAGACCTTGATCCACAGGGTGCCGTCGGCCCGCTGTTCCACGATGACCGTGGGGGTCTCCAGGCGGGCCCTGCGCAGACTCTCCGTCCAGGCGCGCGAGCCGCGCTGCAGGCCGAGCTCGACCTCGGTGCCCGCTTCGTCCCGGCTGCCGCGCAGCTGGTCGACGACGTCACGGACCGGGCGGCCCGCTGTCGGGCGGCCGTCGATGGAGCGGAGCCGGTCGCCGGTGCGGATGCCGGCGCGCTCGGCGGGGCCGCCGCGCTGCACCCGGTCGACCTCGATCCGGCCGTTCTCGGCCCGCCGGGTCCACAGCCCCACTCCTGTGTACGCGCCGGCCAGCTCCTCGGCGAACGCGCGGTACTCGGCCGGGTCGTACACCGTGCCCCAGCGGTCGCCGCTGCGGCTGACCTCTTCCTCGGCGGCCTCGGCGGGCGACTTGCCGTCGGCCATGGCCTCGGCGGCGGCGTCGCGGACGCGTTCTCGGTGGGAGGTGGGGGCGGCCGAACGGGCCGAAGGACCCGGCTCGTTGTGATCGAGACCGCTGAAGGAGCCCGTCGCGGCGCCCGTGGCGAGCACTGCCGCGAAGACCAATGTCAGGGCAGCCCCGCGGCGGACGCTGCGGGGCCGGGAACACTGATCGAGGCCCGACATGTCGGTGAGTCTAGGACAACGCGGGGCGCCGCACGGTCGGTTGACCGTACGGCGCCCTGGTAGGTGCGTCACACCTTGAGGTACTTGCGCAGCGCGAAGAAAGCCGCAAGAGCGGGCATCAGCAGGCCGATCGCGAGCACCAGCGGCAGCTTGGCGATGAGCTGGTCCCAGCCGACGAACTGGATCAACTGCAGCTTGTCCGCGAGCGCGAGGCCGTGGTCGATGAGGAAGTACCGGCCCACGACCAGCATCACGCAGGCGACACCGGCACCGAGCAGGCCGGCGAAGGCGGCCTCCATGATGAACGGCATCTGGATGTAGAAGCTGGACGCACCGACGAGCCGCATGATCCCCGTCTCACGTCTGCGGCTGAACGCCGATACGCGCACGGTGTTGACGATCAGCATCATCGCGACGATCAGCATCAGCGCCATCACCGCCAGCGCCGCGTAGTTCATACCGTTGAGCAGCTCGAAGAGGTTGTCGACGGTCTTGCGCTGGTCCTCCACCGCCTGGACGCCGTCCCGCCCGTCGAAGGCCGACTTGATGAGCTGGTACTTCTCCGGGTCCTTCAGCTTGATCCGGAACGATTCCTGCATCTGGTCCGGCGTAAGGGAGTTGACCAGCGGGGAGTCGCCGAACTGCTCCTTGTAGTGCTTGTATGCCTCGTCGCTGGACTCGTGGAGGACGTTCTCGACGGACGGCATGTCATCCAGGTCCGCCTTGATGGCGTCCTTCTGGTCCTGCGTGACCGCGCCCTTGGTGCACTTCGGGTCGGTCTCCGCGTCTCCCTTGTTGCAGAAGAAGATCGCGACGTTGACCTTGTCGTACCAGTAGCCCTTCATCGTGGTCACCTGGTCGCGCATGAGCAGCGAGCCGCCGAAGAGCGCCAGGGAGAGGGCGACGGAGACGATGACCGCGAAGGTCATCGTGAGATTGCGGCGGAGACCGACGCCGATCTCCGACAGGACGAATTGGGCGCGCATGGCGTCCTTTCAGTGCTCGTGGGCTGCCCGGTACCGCGCGGGGCTCGTGGTCAGTGCTGGTAGCCGTAGACGCCGCGCGACTGGTCGCGGACGAGGCGGCCCTTCTCCAGCTCGATGACGCGCTTGCGCATCTGGTCCACGATCTGCTGGTCGTGGGTGGCCATCACGACGGTGGTGCCGGTCCGGTTGATGCGGTCGAGCAGCTTCATGATGCCGACGGACGTCTGCGGGTCCAGGTTTCCCGTGGGCTCGTCGGCGATCAGCAGCATCGGGCGGTTCACGAAGGCGCGGGCGATGGCCACGCGCTGCTGCTCACCACCCGAGAGCTCACCGGGCATCCGGTCCTCCTTGCCGCCGAGGCCGACCAGGTCGAGTACCTCGGGGACGGTCTTACGGATGGTGCCGCGCGGCTTGCCGATCACCTCGAGCGCGAACGCGACGTTCTCGCCGACGGTCTTGTTGGGCAGCAGGCGGAAGTCCTGGAAGACGGTGCCCAGCTGACGCCGCATCTGCGGCACCTTCCAGTTGGACAGGCGCGCCAGGTCCTTGCCGAGGACGTGCACCTGTCCGTGGCTGGCGCGCTCCTCGCGCAGCAGCAGCCGCAGGAAGGTGGACTTTCCGGAGCCGGAGGACCCCACGAGGAAGACGAACTCGCCCTTCTCGATCTCAAGAGAGACATCCCGCAGTGCAGGACGGGTCTGCTTCGGGTAGGTCTTGGACACGTTGTCGAATCGGATCACGGATGCGCCTCGTACGTCTGGGGGCGTCGGGGGTAGGTGAGCGTGACCCTACGCGAAGCGGCGTGCGCGGCGCAGTCGGCGTCCTGGGTTGCGCGTTTTATCACGGATCTGACCGGCGTGCGGCCTGGAACACTTCGGGCTGAACCAGATGAGTTCCGGCGAGGCGCGCCGAAATCCGGGGAAGCTGGCACAGTGGTAGGGGGAACGGTTGCGTTCCCCTGAGCGTTGTGCGGAGGCAGACCGGAGCACCGAGACTGCGTCACGGCGTGGGGCAGATTCGTTGCAGGGCGGCTTCGCCGCGCGGGAGGAGGAGGTGGCATGACCTTTGACAGGTTGGTCTGCGCGAACTGCGCGGCGCCGGTGAGCGAAGGGCGCTGCCCCGTATGCAGGGCGAACCGCCAGCGGATGCAGCAGGAGGGCCCTCTGGCCGGGCTGAACCCGGTGGCCCTGGTCGCGCTGCTGCTCGTACTGATCGGCGCTGTGGCGCTCCTGGCCCACCAGGCCGCCTGAGCCGCCACTCTCTGCGCGTACGGACATCACGACGCGTTACGAACATGACGAGCCGCGTCACGAACATGACGAAAGGGCCCGGAGCGGGATGCTCCGGGCCCTTTCGGCTACTGCAGTCGTCCGGCTACCGCCGGTGATCAGGCAGCGGCGCCGCGGCCGCCCACGAGACGGGGCAGCATACGGAAGCCGACACCGCCCGCGATCATCGTGGCGGCACCGACCAGCAGGAACGTGGTCTCGGCGGCGCCCGTCTCGGCGAGCTCCCCCTTGTCCTTGCCCTCACCGGCGGGGACCTGCGGAGCGGTGTCCGTCAGGCCTTCCTTGCCCTGACCCTGCTCGACGGGCTCGTTGCCGCCGTCGGGGTCGGTGTTGTCGTTGCCGCCGCCGTTGTTGCCGTCGCCCGGCTCGGTGGGCTCACCGGTGGGCGGGTCGGTCGGGTCCGTCGGCTCGTCGGTCGGCGGGTCCGTGGGGTCCGTCGGCTCATCGGTCGGCGGGTCCGTGGGGTCCGTCGGCTCATCGGTCGGCGGGTCCGTGGGGTCCGTCGGCTCATCGGTGGGCGGGTCCGTCGGGTCCGTCGGCTCGCCGGTCGGCGGCTCCGTCGGGATGCCGGTCGGCGGGTCCGTCGGCTCGTCGTCGTCGCCACCGCCGCCCGGAAGGTTGACGCCGACGTCCAGGCCGTCAGAGCCGACGCCGACCTCGGCGCCGGTACCGCCCGGAAGTTCGATGCCGATACCCACGGCGGAAGCGGCGCCGGCCGCGGCCAGCGAAGCACCGGCGGCGATCACCGCACCGGCCGCTATCCGCGCTACGCGGATCCGCGTCTTCTTCGTCATCTGCTGCTACCCCCAGTAGCTGTTCGTTTTATGGAGCAGCGCCCAGGGCAAAGGCCTGTTGGGAGACCGAGAGTGGTCATTCGCCCCCCGTCACACGTGCCCCGGCATACGCATACCGCGGGCAACCCTTCCCACAATTAAAGGCCGCGTCAAGGCCGTTGAGCGTCATATGTCCGCTATCGAGGCAGTTGGCCGTGGTACGGAGATCCGACTGTGACGGAAAAGGTAACTGCCGCTCAGGAGGGGCCTCCTGAGCGGCAGTTACCTTGTCGACAAAGCTACTTCTCCTGCTGCTTGCGCCAGCGGATCCCGGCCTCGAGGAAGCCGTCGATCTCGCCGTCGAGCACCGACTGCGGGTTGCCGACCTCGAACTCCGTCCGCAGGTCCTTCACCATCTGGTACGGGTGCAGGACGTACGAACGCATCTGGTTGCCCCAGGAGCTGCCGCCGTCGCCCTTGAGGGCGTCCATCTTGGCGCGCTCCTCCTGGCGCTGGCGCTCGAGCAGCTTGGCCTGGAGGACGTTCATGGCGCTCGCCTTGTTCTGGATCTGGGAGCGCTCGTTCTGGCACGAGACCACGATGCCGGTGGGGACGTGCGTGATGCGGACCGCGGAGTCCGTGGTGTTGACGCCCTGGCCGCCGGGGCCCGAGGCGCGGTACACGTCCACCCGCAGGTCGGACTCCTCGATGTCCACGTGGTCGGACTGCTCGACGACCGGGAGGATCTCCACGCCCGCGAACGAGGTCTGGCGGCGTCCCTGGTTGTCGAACGGGGAGATGCGCACCAGGCGGTGCGTGCCCTGCTCGACGGAGAGCGTGCCGTAGGCGTACGGGGCCTTGACGACGAAGGTGGTCGACTTGATGCCGGCCTCTTCCGCGTACGACGTCTCGTAGATCTCCGTGCCGTATCCGTGGCGCTCGGCCCAGCGGAGGTACATGCGCTGGAGCTGCTCGGCGAAGTCGGCCGCGTCCACGCCGCCGGCCTCCGCACGGATGTTGACCAGGGCCTCGCGCTCGTCGTACTCGCCGGACAGGAGGGTGCGGACCTCCATCTCGTCCAGCGCCTTCCTGACCTCAGTCAGCTCGGCCTCGGCCTCGGCGCGGGTGTCCGGGTCGTCCTCCTCCTCGGCCATCTCGAAGAGCACGCCCAGGTCGTCGAGGCGGTTGCGGAGGGCCTCCGCCTTGCGGACCTCGGCCTGCAGGTGCGACAGGCGACTGGTGATCTTCTGCGCCGCCTCCGGGTCGTCCCACAGGGACGGTGCCGCGGCCTGCTCCTCGAGCACGGCGATATCGGCCCTCAGCTTGTCCAGATCCAGGACGGCCTCGATGGACGTCATGGTGGAGGCGAGGGACTTGAGCTCTTCGGAAACATCGACGACTGCCACGACACCAGCCTAACGGCTCGACGAACGGGGACTCTCCCCCCTGTGGACAACCGGCGTCCGGCCCGTGATTCCGGGGCCGCGAGGGGTCTGGTACGGCTCAGGGGACGACCGGGGCGGACGGGCTCGCGCCCTTGTTGTCCTGCGGGGTCGCGTCCGCGTCGTCCCCGCTGAGGGCGAACCAGCCGCCCACGCCGACCGCCGCCGCCACTCCCACCGCGGCCGCGGTCAGGGCCAGGCGGCGGCGCCGCGCCTCCATGCGGTGCCGGGCCGAGCCGGGGCGCGGGGCGCCCGCGGTGCGCGGGGCGCGGGCCGTGCCCCGCGCGCCGCCCGCGAGTTCGTCCGGTCCCGGCACCCGCATCGACGTGTGGGTGTCGCGGTTGGAGTCCGTCGCGGTGCCCGGCACGAGCGGCACGGCACCGCGCCGGGGCGTACGGGGCTCGGTGGCGTACTGCTCGTTCTCGGCGTACGGGGCGGGCTCCTCCTGCGGTTCAGCGTCCGGCTCGTCCACGTCCAAGGGGCCCATCCCGGCGAGCAGGGGCAGCTGTTCGCGCAGCCGGGCGGCGAGTTCGGAGGCGCGAAGCCGGGACGCGGGCGCCTTGGCGAGGCACTGCACGAGCAGCTGCCACAGCTCCTCGGGGATGCCCGGGAGCGGGACCACGGTCTCCGTGACGTGCCTGCGCAGGACGGCGCCGGGGTGGCCGCCGCCGAACGGGGTGAATCCGGCGAGGAGTTCGTACAGAACCGTCGCCAGGGCGTAGATGTCCACCGCTGCGCGCGGGGGCAGGCCCTCGATGATCTCGGGGGCCAGGTAGTCCGGGGTGCCGATCACCTTCGTCGCGCGCGTGCGCCGGGGTGAGTCGACGAGCTTGGCCACGCCGAAGTCGGTGAGGAGCGCGGGGTGGGAGCCGCCCGGGCCGAGCGGGCCCTCCATGTCGAGGAGGACGTTCTCCGGCTTCACGTCGCGGTGCACGATGCCGGCGGCGTGCGCGGCGGCCAGGGCGTCGGCCACGTCCGCGGCGATGGCGACAGCCGCCTCGGGGGCGAGCCTGCGTTCCCGGTCGAGGCGGGTGCGCAGGTCGGTGCCGCGGACAAGGTCCATCACGAGGGCGAGGTCGTTGCCGTCCACGACGAGGTCGCGCACGCCGACGACGTGCGGGTCCGAGAGGCTGAGCAGCGCCGTCCGCTCCTGCACGAAGCGGCCCACCAGCTCCTGGTCGGACGCGAGGTCCTCACGCAGCAGCTTGATGGCGACGGGGCCCTCGGGTCCCTCGCCGAGCCACACCGTGCCGGCGGAGCCGCGCCCCAGGATCTGGTTCGCGGTGTACCGGCTGCCGATTTTCCGTGCCAAAACTGCTCCTACGGGCTCCTGTTGGCAACAAAGCTACGCGGCTCCGTCACCAACCTTCACGTCCGCGGCGGAAATCACCCTCCGGATGTCGACAAATCTCCAGGGTGGCGTACGAGTTGACCGCAAAACGGCCACCACGCACGCGTGGTGGCCGTTTCCGGTTCCGTCGTTCCCTCTGTGGCGCCGTTCGTACGGCTACTGGGTGCCGCCCGAGCCTCCGCCCGTGCTGCCGGAGTCACCGCCGAGGTCGCCGATCCAGTCGGTGACCGTGGTGAACCAGTCGGAGAGCTGCGTCCAGTAGTTCTTGCCGGTGCCGATCCACTCCTGGAGCGGGCTCAGCTCCCAGATCAGCCAGCCCGCCACGAACAGGATGACGAGCGTGAACAGGCACCCCTTGAGGCAGCCGAGGCCCGGGATCCGCATCGGGTTGGCGCTGCGGCGCGGCTCGCGGGGCGGGCGCTGCTGCCGGGGCGGCTGCTGCGGCGGCGCGTACCGCTGCGGCGGCTGCTGCGGCTGCGGCGCGGGGGCGTACCGCTGCGGCTGGTGCTGCTGCGGGGCCTGCTGCTGCGGGTAGCCGTACGCGGCCGGGGCCTGCTGGGGCGGCTGCTGGACCTGGCGCTGCGGACGGCGGCGGCGCAGCGGGTCCTGGCTCGGGTCGAGGTACTGCTGGACCTGCGTCTGCTCGTTGCGATCGCGCGCCGCGCGGAGCTGGTTCTCCCAGGGGTGCGGGCCGTCCGGCTCCGGCGGGCCGTCCGGGCGCGGGGGCACCGGAGGCATCACGGACGTCGGGTCCGCGTCACCGGAACCACCGGGGCCGGTGTGCTGCATGACGCTGGTCGCGGCGTTGGGGTCGGCGTCGCCGTACGAACCGGCGTTGTTCGGCAGCACCTGGGTGGGGTCGGCGGCGCCGGGGGTCTCGGGGACCGGGGCGGGCGCCGGGTCGGGCGCGAGCAGGGCGCCCACGCCCTCGGCGGCGGCGATCTGCGCGGAGTTCGCGTGCACGCCGATGCCCTCGGAGACGGTGCGCAGGGCGCGGCCGAGGCTCTCGGCGCTGGGCCGTTCGTCGGGGTTCTTGCGCAGGCAGCGCTCGATGACGGTCCAGAGCGGCTGCGGGACGGTGCTGGGGCGGCGCGGCTCCTCGCTGAGGTGCCGGTGCAGCACTTCGAGTGCGGTGCCGCCGGCGAACGGCGGCTGTCCGGTGACGAGTTCGTAGAGCAGGATTCCGGCGCCGTAGATGTCCACGGCGGAGGTCTGCGGGCGGCCCTCGGCGGACTCGGGCGCCACGTACGCGGGCGTGCCGACGAATTCGTGGGTGCGGGTCAGGCCCGGGGAGTCGGCGAGGCGGGCGATGCCGAAGTCGGTCAGCATCGGGCGCATGCCGCCGTCGTCCTCCTTGAGGAGGACGTTGGCGGGCTTGAGGTCGCGGTGCACGACGCCGTCGGCGTGGCTCGCGGCGAGCGCGTCGGCGATCTGCGCGGTCAGGAGAGCGGCCGCGACGGGGGTCATCGGGCCGTTCTCCCGGATGTACCGGTGCAGGTCGGGGCCGTCGACGAGGTCCATGACGAGGGCGAGCAGATCGCCCTCGACCACCAGGTCGCGCGTGCGGACGATGTTTCCGTGCGTCAGGCGGAGCAGCACGGAGCGTTCGCGCAGGAAGCGCATCACGACGTCCGCGTCGTTCGCCAGCTCCTCCTTGAGGACCTTGATCGCGACGGTCTCGCCGGGCTGCCCGGCCACTGCGGCCTCGGCGCCCGCGGTCTCACGCTGGCGGGCTCGCCAGACGGTGCCCGTGGCGCCGCGTCCGAGCGGCTCCTCGAGCAGGTACTTGCTGCCTACCGGCCGCACGTCATGCGCTCCCTGTCGATCTGGTCCTGCTGCTGGTCCTGCTGCTGGTCCTGCTGGTCTGGTGTCCGGTTGCTGTCACTGGTGCTGATCACCGGTTCCGGTCGGTGCTGCTGGTCGCCGACTCGTCGCGGGCTTGCGCGCGGGTGCTCGTCCAGTGTTGCCGATCCACTGTAGTAGGGCCCGGAGGGCACCGGTCTGGCGTTGTCTGCCCAGGTGCCACCCTCGTACACGTTCCTGTGCGTTCCGTGTACACCGCGGAAGCGGCTGAAGGGGAAGACGTGCGACCACGGTGGTTGGTTGCCGCGGACGTCCGGGCGGGCCGTCCACAACGATCCCATCCGGCCTGTGCAGGCACTTTTGCGAGCAGACCCAGCCAATCAAGATCACTTGATGGTGGGTGGCGGGCGTGTTGTCAGTGCCAGGTGCGAGGATGCACAGCAGCACGGAGCCATGCCGTGTTCGGTGGGGGGAGTCACATGGGCCGTCCTCCTGCCGGGCACCCGCGCAGAAGGGACCGCTGACGGCGATGCAGATCCGGCTGTCTGTCCTCGGGCCGCCCGGCGGCCGGACCCCGCAGTCCGGCCAGGGCGCGCCGCCCCGTGCCTGTGACGTGCTGGTCACGGCGCCCACCGGGACCGCGCTGGCGGCCGTGGCCTCGGGCCTGGCGGCGGCCGCGGGAGTCCCGGACGGCCCGGCGGTGGTGTACGCGGGCACGGACCGCCTGGACGCCGCCACCGCCACGCTCGGCGAGCCCCCCTTGATCGACGGCGCCGTGCTCTCCCTGCAGGGCCCCGCCGAGCCCTCCCCGTCCACCGCGGGCGCCCCGGCCCGGCTGCATGTCGTCGCCGGTCCGGACGCGGGCGGTGTGCATCTGCTGCACGGCGGCCGGATCAGCATCGGCCGCTCCGCCGACGCGGACGTGCCGCTTGACGACCCGGACGTCTCCCGGCTGCACTGCGCGGTCACGGTCGCTGAGGACGGCCGCGTCTCGGTCTCCGACCTGAATTCGACGAACGGCACGTCGGTCGACGGCCGCCCGGTGACCGACCGCCCGGTGCGGCTCTCGCCGGGCGCGCTGCTGCGGGTCGGCGAGTCCACGCTCCGGCTCGGCGCCGCGCGGGACGAGCCGCCGCTCCCCGCCTTCGCGGACGGCGAGGGCCAGCTGCGCGTCGGCGCCGAGCCGGACCCGGGCCCGCCCTCCGCGCGCGTGGCGGCCGAGTCCGGCGGACAGCCCCCGCTGGGTTCGGCGGTCCGGGGGTACGGGGCGTCGGCGCCCCTCTCCGGCGCGGACGGGCCGGTGCGGGCGCCAGGACAGGGCGCGTCCGGCCCCGGAACACCGTCCGGGCAGAGTGCGTACGGCTCTGGAACGCCGTCCGGCCAGAGGGCGTACGGCTCGTCGGAGGACGCCACCAACGCGCGCGGGATCTCCACCGGCGGGTCACCCGGCACTGTGGGCGGCGTCAACTCCGGTACGGGCAGGGGCGAGTCATCCGGTACGGCCAGGGGCGAGTCACCTGACGCATCCGCCTCACCGGAGCCGTACGCGACGGGCCGAGCCGACGAGGACGACACCGCGTACGACGCGCACGAGGCGTACGACGCGTACGACCCGCACGACCCGTACGAACGGAATCGCACCGGGACGCCCGCGCGGGGCACGACCGTGCCGCGGCAGGTGCGCAGGCGCGGCGGGATCGGCGCCTGGGCGCGGCGCATCACCGGTGGGCGGACCGAACGTGAGGCGGAGGAAGCCGTCCCGGCGGGGGCGCTCGCGCCCGTGGAGCCTGCCGTTCCGGAGGCCTGGCCCGATCCGGCCACGCTGCTCCTGACCGCCCTCGGCCCCGGGCCACGGCTGTGGGAGCGCGGCCCCTCGCACCCCGAGGCACTGGCGGTGCGGCTCGGCACGGCGGACCGGACGGCGCCGGACGGCGGACTGCTTCCGGCCGTGCCCGTGACGGTCGGGCTGCGCGAGGCGGGCGCCCTCGGCCTCGCCGGGCCCCGGCCGCGCCTGGCCGGGCTCGCCCGCGCGGCGCTGGCCCAGCTCGCCGCGCTGCACTCCCCCACCGACCTGGAGATCGTGCTCATCAGCACGGACCGGGCCCGCGGTGTCGAGGAGCGCACCGCGCAGTGGTCCTGGCTCGGCTGGCTCCCGCACGTCCGCCCCGGCCACGGCCAGGACTGCCGGCTGCTCTTCGCGTACGACCGCGAGCAGGCCGCCGCCCGGGCCGGTGAGCTGCTGCGCCGCCTGGACGAGCACCTTCAGGAGGAGGGTCGCGGCCCGGTCACCGGCGGTGCGGCCGACTCGGGGTCGCCGGACGCGTCCAGGCCCGAAGGGGCGGCCCCCGAGGAGTCCATAGCCTCGACGGCCCCGGCGTACGCCTCCGTGGCCGAGGCCCCGGCGTACGCCCCCACGGCCGAGGCGCCGGCGGGCTCGACCAGCGCCGCCGCCCCGGCCGCCCCGGCCTCCCCGACCTCCTCGGACGGTCGGCAGTCCCCACGGCAGCGCGAGTTCACCGGCCCGCTCACCGTGCTCGTCGTCGACGGGGACCCGGGTTCGGCGGCGCTGCGGGAGGCCACCGTGCGCCTGACCGCCGAAGGGCAGGCGGCCGGTATCCATGTGCTGTGTCTCGCCGAGACGCCCGCCGCCTCCCCCGCGTCCCCGATGACGGCGACGTACGAAGCGGCCTGTGCGGCGTCGCCCGCGTTCCGCGCGTGTGGTGCCGTGGCGCTCCTGAGCGGTGACGTGGCGACCGCGCTGCGCCTGCTGCGTACGTCGCAGGGCAGGCCGGTCGGGCACGGCACCGTCGCCTCGGTGGACGCCGTGTCCGCCGCGTGGGCCGAGCGGTTCGCCCGCGCTCTGGCGCCGCTGCGCCCCGCGGACGCGGGCGGCGAGCGGCACGCGCGCGTGGCCGCGCCCCTGCCTCAAGCGGCCCGCCTGCTCGACGAGTTGGGGCTCGCCCGCGCCACCCCCGCGTCCCTGATGGCGCGGTGGGCGGCGGCAGCGGACGACCCCGACGCGCTGGGCGGCCGCGCCCAGGCGGTGCTCGGCGCGGGCCCGCGCGGCCCGCTCTGCGCCGACCTGGTGGCGGCGGGCCCGCACCTCCTGGTGGAGGGCCCGGCGGGCAGCGGCCGTACGGAACTGCTGCGTTCCGTGGCCGCCGCCCTGGCCTCCGCGGAGCGGCCGGACCGGCTGCGCCTGGTCCTGGTGGACGGCGCGGGCACCGAGCGCGGCGACGGACTGCGGGTCTGTACGGACCTGCCGCACGTGACGGCACATCTGGCCGCCAACGACCCGGTACGGATGCGGGAGTTCGCGCAGGCCCTGACGGCGGAGCTGAAGCGGCGGGCGGAGCTGCTCGGCCGGATCGACTTCGCGGAGTGGCACACGCAGCAAGCGGTGGCGCGGCGGCTCGTCCCGCAGCGCAGCCGCTCCGCGAGCGGGTCAGGTCGCTCCGGGGCCGGGCCCGGCCCCGGCTCCTCCGGTGGCGCGGCGGACCGGTCCGGTTCCGGGGATCTGTCCGGTTCCGGGGATCTCTCCGGCTCCGGTGACCTCTCCGGCTCCGGGGACCTGGACAGTCCGCCGAGTACGACCCTCAAGTTGCGGCCGCCGCAAGGGCGTTCAGCGGCGGGCGCCGCTCGCGGCACGAGCGGTGCGGGCGGTGCGGGCGGTGCGGGCGGTTCCGGTGGTGCCGGGCAGCCGTCCGCCATGGCTCAGCCCCGGCCGGATTCGCCCCTTCCACGCCTCGTGGTGGTCGTGGACGACCTGGACGCGCTGGTCGCCCCGGCCCTGGGCGCGCCCGGGCGGCCGTCGGCGGGCTCGGTGGTCCGCGCCCTGGAGGCCGTCGCGCGCGAGGGGGACCGGCTCGGCGTGCACTTGGTGGCGGCGTCGGGACGCCCGGAGCGTACGGCGGAGACGGAGCTCGCCCGCCGGGCCACTCTGCGGATCGTGCTCGACGCCCCTTCGGCGGCGCCCGAGGATCCGGCGCCGGGGCGCGGGTGGCTGCACACGGCGGCCGGGGCGGAGACTCCGTTCCAGGCGGGGCGGGTGACGGGGCGTATTCCGCGGACGTCGACGCTCCGTCCCACGGCGGTTCCGCTGGAGTGGCACCGTATGGGTGATCCGCCGGAGCGGAGGCCCGTGCGGGAGTTGGGGAATGGGCCGACGGATCTGGCGTTGCTCGCCAGTGCGTTGGAGCGGGCGGCGTCGGTTTGATTTGAGCCCCCCGGGGAGGGGCGGGAGGGTAAAAAGCACCACGCCGCAGTGTCACGAGCCGATCACGATCGCCCGTCCCGCCTCGTAGGCGCTATTGCCCGAGGTGGGTCGCGGGCGTAGACCTGTCCGAACAGCGCACCGCACGGCGTTCACGAGACGGGGCAGAGATGCGTACAACGCGTACAACTCTTCGTATACGTAAGGCAGTTGGGGGCGGCAGAGTCGCCGTGGCGCTGGTTGCCGTGGGGGCGCTCGCGCTCGCCGGATGCGGCAGTGGCGGGAAGGGCGAGGGCGAGGGCGGCGCCGCGCAGAAGCCCACCGTGAAACTGCCTGAGCTCGACGGCCAGAAGGTGTCCGTCGCCGCCGTGTGGGGCGGTGCGGAGCGCAAGGTGTTTCTGCGAGTGCTCGACGAATTCGAGAAGCGGACCGGCGCCGAGGTGTCCTTCGTACCGGCGCAGGACCCGATCATCGGCTTCCTCGAGTCGAAGGTCGCGGGCGGTGAGCCGCCGGACGTGGCGATGCTGCCGCAGGTCGGCGCGATCGAGCAGGCCGTGGCCAATAAGTGGGCCGAGCCGGTAGGGGCCGAAGCCCAGAAGCAGCTGGAGAAGAACTACGCGAAGGGCTGGCAGGAGCTCGGCGCCGTCGACGGCGAGCAGTACGGGGTGTACTTCAAGGCCGCCAACAAGTCGCTCGTCTGGTACAACACCGCCGTCATGAAGAACGCCGGCGGGCAGGAGCCGAAGACCTGGGACGACTTCCTGCAGACCGCGCAGATGATCTACGACTCGGGCATCGCTCCGGTCTCCGTCGCCGGTGCCGAGGCGTGGACGCTCACCGACTGGTTCGAGAACATCTACCTCTCCCAGGCGGGACCCGAGAAGTACGACCAGCTCGCGAAGCACGAGATCAAGTGGACCGATCCGTCCGTGAAGAAGGCACTCACCACGCTCGGTGAGCTGTTCGGCGAGAAGGGCTTCGTCGCGGGCGGCCAACGGGGCGCGCTCGGTACGGAGTTCCCCGAGTCGGTCAAGCAGACCTTCGTCGGCGGGGACCAGCCCAAGGCGGGCATGGTCTTCGAGGGCGACATGGTCTCGCTCGCCATCGCGGAGACGGACGCGAAGATCGGTACGGACGCGAAGGTGTTCCCCTTTCCCGCGGTCGGTTCCGAGTCCCCGGCCGTGGTCGGCGGTGACGCCGCCGTCGCCCTGAAGGACAGCGAGGGCGCCCAGGCCCTGCTCACCTACCTGGCCTCGCCGGACGCGGCGGCGATCTGGGCGAAGGCGGGCGGGTTCGTCTCGCCGAACAAGAACCTCGACTTCGCGACGTACCCCGACGACGTGCAGCGCGACATCGCCAAGGCCCTGATCGCGGCGGGCGACGACATCCGCTTCGACATGTCCGACCAGGCGCCGCAGGCCTTCGGCGGCACGCCCGGCAAGGGCGAGTGGAAGGCGCTGCAGGACTTCCTGAAGAACCCGAAGGACGTCGCGGGGACGCAGAAAGCCCTGGAGGACGCCGCGGCCAAGGCGTACAAGGACTGACACGGTGGCCTCGGAGGTACGCGCCGGAACCCCGGCGGCAGGCACCACGGGCGTCAAAGGCACCCAGGGGCGCAGCGTCACCGGCACCCGCAAGCGCATGGCCGCGGCCTTCCTGCTGCCCGCCCTTGTGCTGCTCGGCGCGCTCGTGGTCTACCCGATCGGGTACTCGGTCCACCGCAGCTTCTTCGACAAGTCCGGCGACTTCACCGGATTCGGCAACTACGTCACGCTGTTCACCGATGACACCATCCTCACCGCGATCCGGAACAACGCGATCTGGGTGGTGCTCGCGCCGACCATCGCCACCGCGCTCGGCCTGATCTTCGCGGTGCTCACCGAGCGGATCCGCTGGGGCACGGCGTTCAAGCTGCTCGTGTTCATGCCGATGGCGATCTCGATGCTCGCCGCGGGCATCATCTTCCGTCTGGTCTACGAACAGGACCCGGAACGGGGCGCGTTGAACGCCGTATGGGTGGGTGTGCACGACTCGTTCGCGGAGTCCTCGGCGTTCCCGAAGGCGCATCCGGGCCAGGAGTCGCCGCTGAAGCCGGGCGGCGGCGGCAGTTTCATCACGCGTACGACGGTGGCGGCGGGCGAGCCCGTCGCGTTGCCGTTGGTCGGCGTGCCCAAGGAGCAGATGCCGGGCGAGGCGGCACCGGCGGAGGCGGCCGCGGCCGAGCCCGGCAAGGTCACGGGCACCGCCTGGCAGGACTTCACGCTCGGCAAGGGCGTGGGCGAGCGCAACGCCCCGGACGCCTCCGAGTCCGGCTATCCGGGCATCACGATCGAGGCGGTGAAGGACGGCAAGGTCGTGGAGTCCACGAAGGCGGCCGCCGACGGCACCTTCGAGCTGTCCGCGAAGGCCGTCGGGGCCCAACTCCGCTTGCCCGCAAGCAACTTCAGAGAGCCGTACAACGGCGTGGACTGGCTGGGCCCGGACAAGGTGCTGCCGTTCATCGGGGTCAACTTCGTGACCCTGTCGGTGATCCTCGCGTACGTCTGGATGTGGGCGGGCTTCGCCATGGTGCTGATCGCCGCCGGGCTCGCGGCCATTCCGCGGGAGCTCCTGGAGGCGGCGCGGGTGGACGGAGCCAACGAGTGGCAGGTGTTCCGCCGGGTGACGGTGCCGCTGCTCGCGCCGGTGCTCGCGGTGGTCCTGGTGACCCTGATGATCAACGTCCTGAAGATCTTCGACCTGGTCTTCATCATCGCGCCGGGCGACGTCCGCGACGACGCCAACGTCCTCGCGCTGCAGCTCTACAACTCCTTCGTGGACCGCGACTCCGGCGTCGCCAGCGCCATCGCGGTGCTGCTGTTCCTCCTGGTCGTCCCGGTGATGGCCTTCAACGTACGGCGACTGCGCAGGGAGGTGCGGCGATGAGCACCGAGGGTGCGGTGAAGGCTGGGCCCGCGACGGAGACCGAGGCCACCGTGAAGGCCGAGCGGTCCGCCGCCTCCCGGATCACCGGGGCGCTCAGCGGCGGCCTGATGCGGGTGTTCCTCCTGGTCGTGGGCCTGCTGTGGCTCGTGCCGACGATCGGTCTCGCGCTCTCCTCGCTGCGTGAACCCGCCGACATCAGCGCGAGCGGCTGGTGGGAGGTGTTCACGATCCCCTCGCAGATCACCGTCGAGAACTACACCCACCTGCTGCGGGACGAGACGATCACCAACTCGCTGCTCTCCACGGTGGCGATCACGGTCCCGGCGACGCTGCTCGTGGTGGTGATCGGCTCGCTCGCCGGGTACGCCTTCGCGTGGATGGAGTTCCCGGGGCGTGACTGGTGGTTCCTCGGGGTCGTGGGGCTGCTCGTGGTGCCGGTGCAGGTGGCGCTGCTTCCGGTGTCCCAGCTCTTCGGGACCATCGGGATCTTCGAGACGACGCTCGGCGTGATCCTCTTCCATGTGGCCTTCGGCCTGCCGTTCGCGATCTTCCTGCTCCGGAACTTCTTCGCGGAGATCCCGAGGGAGCTCCTGGAGGCGGCCCGGCTCGACGGCGCGGGTGAACTGGGGCTGTTCTTCCGGGTGGTGATGCCGCTCGGCGGGCCCGCGATCGCCTCGCTCGGCATCTTCCAGTTCCTGTGGGTGTGGAACGACATGCTGGTCGCGCTGATCTTCGCCGACTCCAAGAACCCGCCGATCACGGTCGCGCTCCAGCAGCAGGTGCGGCACTTCGGCGACAACGTCTCGATCCTCGCGCCGGGCGCGTTCCTGTCGATGGTGATCCCGCTCGCCGTGTTCTTCGCCTTCCAGCGGCAGTTCGTCTCCGGGGTGATGGCGGGCGCCGTCAAGTAGCGGGCGCCGTCAAGTAGCGGCCGCGGATCGCGCATCCGTACACCGTTCGGCTCAACTCACCGGATTCGTACGTGAGTTGAGCGCGTACCCCACGAGGACGGTCTCGGCGGGGTTTCCGCGGGCCGCCCTCACCCCTTTGCCACATTCGGCGTAACCGGACCCTCCATTTAGGGGTTGTCGGGCAGTATGCCCGCGCCCACCCATGGATGTGCCTTGCCCCGGTTCAGTGTCATCGTCCCCGCATACAAGGTGCAGGCATACCTGTACGAATCGCTCCACTCCGTCCTGAGACAGTCCTTCACGGACCTGGAGCTGATCGCGGTCGACGACTGCTCACCGGACGGCTCGGGCGAGATCATCGACGAGCTCGCGGCGGCCGACCCGCGCGTCAGGCCCGTGCACCTGACGGAGAACGTGGGCCTCGGGCGGGCCCGCAACGCCGGCATGGAGCACGCCACCGGCGACTACCTGGTCTTCCTGGACGGCGACGACATCCTCACCCCCGGCTCCCTCGCCGCCACCGCCGACCGCCTCAAGGAGACCGGCTCCCCCGACGTCCTGATCTACGACTACGCCCGCACCTACTGGACCGGCCGCGAAGTACGGAACATGCAGGCCGCGCAGCTCACCCAGGACGGCCCGGCCCCCTTCCGGCTCACCGACCGGCCGGGCCTGATGAAGCTGCTCATGGTGGTGTGGAACAAGGCCTACAGCCGGGAGTTCATCGAGCGGGAGGGCCTCCGGTTCCCTCCCGGTTACTACGAGGACACCCCGTTCACCTATCCAGTCCTGATGGCAGCGGAAACGATCGCCACCCTGGACCGGGTGTGCGTGCACTACCGGCAGCGCCGCCAGGGCAACATCCTCGGCACGACCAGCCGGAAGCACTTCGACATCTTCGACCAGTACGACCGGGTCTTCGCGTACTTCGACGCCCGGCCGGAGTTCGCCGCGTGGCGGCCCGTCGTGTTCCGCCGCATGGTCGACCACTACGCGACCGTCTTCGCCAGGCCGGAGCGGCTGCCCCGCCGCAGCCGGACCGAGTTCCTGCGCAGGGCCCGCGAGCACTACCGCCGCCACCACGTCCCCGGGCTCCGGCTCGACCCGCGCGCCCGGGTGCGGCACGGCCTCATCCGCTTCGCCGCCCACCGCACGTACCGCGCACTGCGCCTCGCCAAGGCCGCGAGGCTCCGGCTCGGCGCCGCCACCGCGGCCGCCGGCCGGGGCACGCGCGCGGCACTCCTCGGGCTGCACTACCGGGTCCAGCTGTGCCTTCCGGTACGGGACGACCGCGCGGTGTTCGCCGCGTACCGGGCCCGTGGGCACGGCGGAGATCCGGGGGCCGTCGAGGAGAAGGTCCGCGAACTCGCGCCGCACATCCGCACCGCGTGGATCACCGGCCCCGCCCACCACCACACCGTCCCCACGGCCACGAGGAGGATCACCCCCGGCACCGCCGCGTACTGGACGGCCCTGGCCCGCTCCAAGTACCTGGTCCTCGGCACCGACCTCGGCCACCGGCTCGTCAAACGCCGGGCCCAGGTCCGCGTCCAGAGCAGGCACGGCACCCCGCTCAAGCGGATGGGCCTCGATCTCCTCGACCGCCCGGCCGCCGCCCGCTCCACGGACTTCGCGGCGCTCCTCGACGACGCCGACACCTGGGACTACGTCCTGTCCGCCAACCGCCACTCCACCCTCGTCTGGGAGCGCGTCCTGCCCGGCTCGTACACCACCCTGGAGTACGGCGGGCCGCGCAACGACCGCCTCCTGCACGCCGGTTCGCAGGACGTCGCCCACCTCCGGGACAGCCTCGGCATCCCGCAGGGCACCCTCGCGATCCTGTACGCCCCGACCGTCCGGGACCACCGGCGCAGCCAGCACCGGCCCCTCGACCTCGACCGGGTGCTGCGCGCACTCGGCCCCCGCTGCACCGTCCTGACCCGCGCCCACCCCGCGTACGGCGAACCCCTCAGCGACGGGGAGCACGCGCGGATCGTCGACGTCTCGGACCACCCGAGCGTCGAGTCGCTGTGCCTGGCGAGCGACGCGCTGATCACGGACTACTCCTCGCTGATGTTCGACTACGCCAATCTGGACCGCCCGATCGTCCTGTTCACCGACGACCGCGAGGTGTACGAGGCGACCCGCGGCACCTACTTCGACCTGCGGTCCTGCCCGCCGGGGCCGCTGGCGCAGGACGAGGACGAACTGATCGACATCTTCGCCACCGGCCACTGGCGCGGCTCGCGCTCGGCGCAGTTGCGGACCGCGTTCCGGGAGCGGTTCTGCGCCCTGGACGACGGGCGGGCCGCGGAGCGCGTGGTCCGCCATGTGTTCCTCGGCCAGGGCGCCGGTCTGCCGCCGGTGCTGCCGCTCGCCGACCGCCGCCCGGCACCTGTCCCACCGGCGGGCGAGCAGCTGCCCGAGCAGTCCCAGGGGCCGGTACCCGACGCCCTGCTGCCCACCAACGACAACTGAAGAAGCAGCGCACCGCCACCCCCCACGCGCACCACGATGCCCATCGCACGCACCTGACAACAGGAGCATCCATGAGCACCACGTCCGCCACCGAGGCACTGCCCCGCCCCACGCGGCTCTCCGATGTGAAGGGCTGGTTCTTCCCCGCCGACCAGTTGCTCTTCGACTGGTTCCTCGACCGGCAGCGCGGCCGCGACCAGCGCGGCGACCTCCTCGAACTCGGCGCGTACCTCGGCAAGAGCGCCATCTTCATGGGCTCCTACCTGCAAGGCGGCGAGACCTTCACGGTCTGCGACCTCTTCGACTCCCCCGCGCCCGACGACCCCAACTCCAAGGAGATGAACCGCTCCTACTCGACTCTGACCCGCCGCGCCTTCGAGGCCAACTACCGCTCCTTCCACGACGAGCTGCCGACGATCCTCCAGGCCCCGTCCTCGGTCGTCGCCGACGAGGTGGCCCCGGACAGCTGCCGCTTCGCGCACATCGACGCCTCGCACCTGTACGAGCACGTGCACGGCGACATCCTCGCCGCCCGCGAACTCCTCGGCCCCGACGGCATCGTGGTCCTGGACGACTTCCGCGCCGAGCACTGCCCGGGGGTCGCCGCGGCCACCTGGGGCGCGGTCGCCACGACGGGCCTGAAGCCGCTGTGCATCACGGCCACGAAGTTCTACGGGACGTGGGGGGCGTACGAGGAGGTGCACGGTGAGCTGCGGGAGATGCTCCGCGGCCGCGACGATCTGTGGCACGGGGTGGAGGAGGTGGCCGGGTATCCGCTGATCCGGATCGACGGCAAGAAGGCGAAGGCACCGACGCAGCCGCGGTCCCGCTACGAGGGCGAGTCGCCCTCGACCCCGGCCGAGCCGACCCGCTCGGGCTTCGCCCGCCTGACCCGCACGCTCCGGGGCCGCGGCTGACCTTCTCTCTCCCCGCCCCGCCCCTTCCCGAAAGACTGCCGTCGGCACGGGGGCTCCGCCCCCGGACCCCCGCTCCTCAAACGCCGGAGGGGCTGATTTTTCAGCCCCTCCGGCGTTTGAGGAGGCCCGTCCGGCAGGACTTTCGGGAAGGGGCGGGGAGGGGAGGGGAGGATCTAAAGCTCAAGCAACCCGAACAGCTCCTCCCACGCCCGCAGGATCTCCCCCTCGGAGAACCGCTGGACGTTCTTCCGCGCCCGCACCCCCATCGCATCCCGCAACCGCGGATTCCCGGTGAGCCGCAGCAGCCGGTCGGCGAGGGCCCCGGAGTCCCCCGGAGGGGCCAGCAACCCGTCCTCGCCGTCCCGGACGATCTCCCGTACGCCCGGCGCGCAGTCGAACGCCGCACACGGAACCCCGCTCGCCATCGCCTCCATCAGCGCCAGCGGAAACCCCTCCCCGCGCGAGGACTGCACGAACACCGACGCGCCCGCGAGCGCCCCCGGCACATCGTCCGTACGCCCCAGCCACCGCACCGACCCGTCGAGCCCGAGCCCCGTGCACTGCGCCCTGAGGTCGGCCTCCTCGACGCCCGCACCGTAGATCCGCAGGGTCCAGTCGGGCCGTTCGGGGGCGACCAGGGCCCAGGCGTCGAGCAGCATGTCGATGCCCTTCTGGTCGTGCAGGCGGCCGATGGAGGCGACCACCTTCGCGGTGCGCGGCGAGGGCACCTCGGGCAGGTGGGCCAGGGCGTTGGGCATGAAGCCGACGTTGTGCATGCCGTCGGCGATCCAGTCGTCGGCGTCTTCCTGGGTGAGGGTGAGCCAGTGGTCGACGTGCGGATAGTTCTGCTTGATCCAGCGGTATCGGTGACAGGCCCTGGTGTACGCGTACGACTCGTGGCTCATGCCGATCACGGTGAGCCCGGTGGTGTCGGCGGCGCGGACCCACTCCATCGGCCAGACCTGCGTGACGATGACGACGCCGCCGGGGCGGGCCGCGCGGAACAGGGCGGACAGCGCGTCCACGGCCCGCTGCTTGTCGGCGGCGTGCGCGGCCTCCCGGCGCCGCTCGGCGGGCCGGAGGCGGCGCGGTCCGGTGAGGCGGCGCGGGGCCGTCGGGTGGGCGGGGTGCAGGGCGGTCATCGGGTAGCCGAGCGGTTCGGGGAGGGTGAGCTTGAGCTCGGCGGGGTGCACGCCGAGGGTGTGGACGCGGTGGCCGTGGGTCCGGAAGAGCCGGGCCATCTGGTGCATCCAGGCGGTGACGCCGCCCAGTTCGTCGGTGGTGTTGGAGAACAGGAAGATGTCCCGCTCCCTCGGATCCGTCGCCACGGTCATGTGCGGTTCCTCCTGGCAGGCCTGGCGAACAGGGCGTCGACGACGGCACGCGCGGAATCCCCGCGGTCGTGCGCCCCGAACTCGGCCGCGAACGCCCGGCGTCGCTCGGCGTGCCCGGTGTCGGCGCGCTTGAGGTCGGCGAGCGTACGCAGCAGCTCGTCCTCGGTCTCGACGACGGGGCCCGGCGCCCGCTCCCGCAGGTCGAAGTAGCTGCCCCGCTCGGCGGCGTACGCGTCCAGGTCGGGCGCGAACAGCACGATGGGGCGGTCCAGGAGTGCGTAGTCGAACATGATCGACGAGTAGTCCGTCACCAGCACGTCGGCCAGGCAGAGGAGTTCGCTGACGTCGTGGTGGCCGGACACGTCGAGCAGCGTGCCGGGGGCGCACACCGGAAGCTCCGCCCGCTCCATGTAGTGGGCGCGTACGAGGAGCACGTGCCCGTCGCCGAGCCGCTCGGTGAACTTCCGCACATCGAGCCGGAGTTGATGGGCCCGGCCGTCCTTCGGTGTGCCGCGGAAGGTGGGCGCGTACAGGACGGTCTTCTGGTGGTCGGGGATGCCGAGCCGGGCGGCGAGTTCGGGGCGGGGGAATCTGCCCTCGGTCTCGTCGCGTTCGCGGGCGGCGACGAGCCGGTCGTTGCGCGGGTAGCCGAGCGGGAGCAGCTTCTTCTCGGGCAGCCGGTAGGCGCGCGCGAGCGTCCGCACGTCGTGCTCGGAGCGGACCAGGAAGTGGTCGAAGCGGTCGACGGCGCGCTGCAGCTTCGCGCGCTGCGGCGTGTTCTGCATCCGCACGCGGGTCTCGTCGAAGCCCATCCGCTTGTACGCGCTGCCGTGCCAGGTCTGCAGGTACGTGGTGTGGGCGGGCTTGTCGAGCGCGTGCGGGAAGCCCTGGTTGTCGACCCAGAACTCGGCTCGGGCCAGGGCCCACAGGTACCGCCAGGACCAGCGCCGCACCAGCCTCGCGTCGTCCGGGAAGCCGGTGGGCGAGGCGGCGTGGGACCAGGTGCTGCGGACCTTGAGGCCGCGGGCGCGCAGCTCCTCGTGGATCGCGCGGGGGCTGTCGCCGTACGCCTTGCCCATGTGGGCCTCGAAGACGACGGAGCGGCGGCGGACCGGGAGCTTCACGAGGAGCCGGTTGTAGACGCGGACCTTGACGGATCCGGAGTGCAGCCGGTCGCGCTTTTGCCGCAGGGTCCCCCGGAGCTGCCGGGCCTTGCGGGTGGGCCGGAAGTGGGTGACGTACGTCGTCAGGCGGCGGATGGTGCGGGCGGGGCGGCGGCAGGCCTGCAGTTCGAGCGCGAGGTGATGGCCCGCGGTGGCGTACGGCAGCCAGGTGTCCGCGGAGAACCGGCCGAACAGGCGCGGCCTGGCGGGGAAGCGGCTGCCCTTGCCGACGACCTCGCGTTCGGCGAACACCTCGGCGAGGGCGCTCTCGCCGCCCGCGGTGAGCACGATCCGGGTGTCCCAGATGCGCTCGCTCATGCCGCGTACGGGAAGGAGCGCCGGATCGACCCGCAGCCGCCAGCCCAGCCGCTCGCCGTGGTGCACGGCCTCGTCGACGGGCAGCCGGAAGACCTTCTTGCCGCCGCGCAGCCGCAGTTCGAGCCGGACGGTGACGTCGGTGGCGGCGGGGAGCTTGTCGAGCGGCAGCACGATCTCGCCCGCCAGGTCCAGGCGGCCGGCCTCGGCGGTGCAGCGGGTGAGCCGGTTGAAGAGCCTTAAGGCCTCGAACGGGCGGTGCTGGTGGCCGAGTTCGCTGACGTCCGAAGGGTGCGCGGCGCTCCAATCGACCCGACCGTCCCGCTCGACCAGCGGCGAGACGACGGTGCCGGGCCGGGCCAGGGCGTACGCGGCGGCCTGCACGCCGTCCGGCTCCCCGGCGGCGAGCAGGGTCACGCACATCCGCTCCGCGGGCGGCAGGTCGGCCCAGCGCTCGGGGGCGATATGGGCGGTGAGGCGGGCGTGGGCCTGGGCGGCCAGCTCGGCGCGCTCGCCACGGGGCAGCCGGAGGAAGCCGCGGGCGAGCGGCAGCAGTTGGTCGCTGACGAACGCCCGCTCGCGGGCGTCCCGCAGCTCGGTGAGGTCGCGGCGCGCCAGCTGGAGCCCGATCCGCCCGGACGCTTCGAGCAGGGCGTGCAGGTCGGTGCCGTGGTCGACGGGGGCGCGGTGGGTGACGATCAGGTTCGGTACGAGGGTGATGCGGCGGGCGGCGAGCGCGGCCCGTACGCCGAAGTGCACCTCGCTGCGGGCGAGGTCCTCGGCGTGCCGCAGGGCGTGCCGGTCCATGGCGTCGCGACGCAGGCAGAAGCCGCTCACCAGGGCGTCCCTGGCGACGAGTTCGGGCGCCTTGGCGAGGTCGGTGACGGTACGGGTGCGGGCGTGCAGCGCGTCCTGCCAGGGCGGGCCCTGCTGCTTGCCGCCGGGTCCGGCGAGGCGGGTCCAGCGGCCCGCGACCAGGTCGGCGTCGGTACGGCGGGCGGCCTGGAGGAGGTTGCGCAGGGCGTGCGCGTGAAGCCGTTCGCCGGAGTCGAGGAGCAGGACGTGGCGGCCGTGGGCGGCGTCGAGGCCGAGGTTGCGCAGGGCGGCGGCGCCGCGCACCTCCTGCGGGGCGTCGATGACGCGGACCCGGTCGGGGTGGCGGGCGGTGAGGAGGGTCGCGGTGCGGCGTACGTCCGCGTCGGTGCGGTCTCCGACGAGCACGACCTCGACGGAGCGCAGGCTCTGGCCGAGCGCCGATTCGGCGGTCGCGGTCATCGCGTCGGGGTCGTCGCCGAGGGTCACGACGACGCTGAACTCCGGGGTGTTCACGGCCTGCCTCCGTTCTGCGCGAATCCGTTCTGCGCGAATCCGTGCTGCGCGAATCCGTTCTGCACGAATCCGTTCTGCGCGAATCCGTTCTGCACGAATCCGTTCTGCAGGTAGTCGGCGACGCGGGCGGCGGCGCGGCCGTCGTCGAGGTCGCAGTACGTCTCCCGGAACGCGGCGTACGCGGCGGCGTGCCCGGCGGTGGCCGCCTCGGGGTCGCGCAGTGCGTCGAGGAGTTCCTCCTGCCCGGCGATGAGCGGTCCGGGCGCCTTGGCCTCGAAGTCGAAGTAGAAGCCGCGCAGCGTGTCGCGGTAGTGGTCGAGGTCGTGGGTGTGGAAGAGCATCGGGCGGCCGGTCTGCGCGAAGTCGAACATCAGCGAGGAGTAGTCGGTCACCAGCACGTCGCTGATCAGCAGGAGTTCGGCGACGTCCGGGTAGCGGCTGACGTCGCGGACGAAGCGGCTGCCGGGGACGGTGCCGCCGACGAGGTAGTGGCGGCGCACGAGCAGGACGTGGTCCTCGCCGAGGGCGCGTTCGGCGGCGGCGAGGTCGAGGCGCAGGTCGAGCCCGTAGCGGCCGCCGGTCCTGGGCTGGTTCTCGCGCCAGGTCGGGGCGTAGAGGACGACCTTGGCGTCGTCGGGGATGCCGAGGCGGTCGCGGACGGCGGCGGCGACCTTGGCGCGGTCGGCGGCGTGCAGCAGGTCGCTGCGCGGATAGCCGTACTCCAGGACCTCGCCCTCGTACCCGAAGGCGCTGCGCAGGAGGGGGGTGGAGACGCGGTTGGGGCTGACGAGGGCGCTCCACTGGGCGGCGCGTCCCGGCAGCGTGGCGATGTAGGCGGGGTCGGCGGAGACGCTGCCCGTAACGTCCCGGCCGATGCGTTTGAGCGGGGTGCCGTGCCAGGTCTGGACGACGGTCTGGCCCTCGGCGCGCTCGAACCACTGCGGGAGCTGGGTGTTGGTGACGATCGCCCGGCAGCGGGCCAGGGCCTCGTACCACTCGGTGCTCCACAGGACGACGGGGCGGGCGCTGGGCGGCACCACGGCCTGCTGGTCGCGGACCACCCACAGGTGCTCAAGGCCGGTGTCTCTGCCCGCGAGCTCCTCGTGCACGGCGCGCGGCGAGTCGGAGTGCTGGCGGCCGTCGAAGCTGCTGTAGAGGACGGCCTCGCGGCGCGGGGAGGCGCGCAAATCCTGGTAGTGGGCGCGGAGTTCGCTCTGGCGCACGGCGCCGCGGTCGGCCTCGGGCAGGGCACTGCCGGAGGCGATGAGGAGCCGGTCGTGGGCGCGCCGCTCCAGGCTGAACTCCCGTCCGCCCAGGGTGCGTACGAGCGGCAGGGCCTGGTGCCGTCCGGGGGCGACGTGCATGGGCAGGGCCTCGCCGAGTCCGCCCGCGGCCCGGAAGTACAGGTACCAGCGGCCTTCGGCGAGCGGCAGTTCCCCGGCGAGCCCGGCGACGGCGGCGGGCGCGAGGGCGGCCTCGAACCGCCCGTCGTCCTGCTGCACGGGCAGGGTGATCTCCTCGCCGTATCCGCTGTGCCTCAGGACCAGGTCGACGGGCCCGGTGGCGAGCGCGGGGAAGCTGCCGCCGATGGTGAGCTCGCCGTTGTCGTCCCAGGTCAGGGTCTCGGCGATGGGGCGTACGGTCTGGTCGCGCAGTTCCAGGTTGCCGCTGGCGTTGGCGGTCGGATACAGCTCGCGGCCGGGGCGGAGCCCGTACCGCCCGGACGGAAGCGTGTCCCGGGCTCCCACCGGGACCCTGCTGTCGTCGGCGCGCAGCAGATACGCGCCCCAGGGCTCGGCCTCGCGCGGCTCGGCGTCCTCGGCGGGCGTGAACACGGAGAGCGGCACACGCGCAGTGAACGTCCGCCCCTCCGCCTCCAGTCGGACGTCGGCGCCCTCCTTGGAGTGCCAGTTCTCCACCCGCAGGCGCATCCCGGTGACCGGCTCCAGGAGGCTGCCCTCGAAGACGATCTCGTCGCCCTCCTGGCGGTGGCCGGTGAGCTGGGCGAGGGTGCGCTCCACCTTCAGCTGGAGGCGGCCGCGGCTGAGAACCGGCACCACGCGCGCGTGCGCGTCGAGGTAGTGCACGGCGGCCGGGGTCGCGCCGCCCGCCATCCGCAGCGGCCCGCGGCGCAGCGCCCCGCCGCCGAGCACGGCCGTCTCGGCCTGCCAGACGGCGCTGCGCCGCGAGGTGAGCAGCTTTCCGGGGTCGACGACGGCCTCGAACCCGGCCCAGTCGTAGCGGTGCAGCCCCTGCCGCGACGCGTACGTGGCCTCGCGCAGATAGGTCGTACGCGCCTTCAGCGGCAGCAGGCGCCGCCTGCCGAGCCGCAGCCAGACGAACTTGACGCGCCCGGCGAGGCGGCCCGCGGGCAGGTTGCGGCGGTAGGCGAAGCCCTTCAGGTGCAGCTTGCCGTCGCGCCATTCGGCCTGGGAGATCCGGGTGACGAGCGGGAGCTCGGATCGTTTCAGCGCGGTCACGTCGCGGGGCAGGGGCGCGCCCGCCACGACCGGGTACTCCGCGCGCCGCCTGCGCAGCCCCCGCACCCGGAAGGCGCCCGGGTGGCCCTTCTCGTACGCGAGGAGGGCGAGGATCTCGTCGGTCCTGCGCTCGGTGACGAGCTGCCACTTGACGCGCAGGTGCAGCGGCAGGGCGGTGAGCACGGAGCGGTCGACGGCGGCCGCGTAGCCGCCCGCGTGCTCCAGGAACGCCTCGTGGTACGCGGGGTCGCCGTCGGGCAGTACGTCGAGGAAGTAGCGCAGGTCGGTGACGAGCACGGAGGAGTCGTAACGCCGTTTGCCCTCGGCCCACTTGGCGCGTTCCTCGGAGCCCGGCTCGGCCGCCGCGGCGCGCCCGGCGAGGAACGCGGCGGCCTTCGTACAGGCGGCGGTGCGCTCCTCGACGGCGCGGGGGGTGGTGCGGCGGTTGGTGATGGAGCCGTCGCGGTCGCGCCAGAGGTAGACGGTGTCGTGCAGCACGTCCACGGAGCCGGCGAGGAAGTGGGCGGGCACGATGACGGGCGTGTCCTCGAACAACACGCCCTCGGGGAAGGCGAGTTCGTGCCGGTCCCAGAAATCCCTGCGGAACACCTTGTTGCAGGCGATGCGGTCGGCGAGCAGCGACCAGTCGCGGCTGACGTGGGTCGCCGAACGCGTGGCGCGCATCGCCTTCTTGAACATCCAGGACTGCTCGGTCCTGCCGTTCACGCGGAGCCGGTGCACATTGCCGCTGACGAAGTCGGACCCGGACTCGTCGAGCGCCGCCAGCATCCTCTCGTACGCGTCGACCGGCACCAGGTCGTCGCTGTCCACGAAGGCGAGATGGGTGCCCCTGGCGTGCCGCGCCCCGGCGTTCCGCGCCGCGCCCAGGCCCGCGTTCTCCTGCTGGACGAGTCTGAACCGCGGGTCGCGCGCGGCGTGTTCGCGGGCGATGCGGGCGCTCCCGTCCGTGGAGCCGTCGTCGATCATGACCACTTCGAGGTCGGTCATGGTCTGGCCCGCGAGCGACTGCAGGCAGGCGCCGAGGTAATCCTCGACGTTGTGGACGGGGACGACGACGCTGAGGCGGGGTGCCATGCGGTGCACACGATCCTTCCGGGCGGCAGGGCTACACAGACAAGCCCTTTTACAGGCCTACGGGTTAACAACAAGGTGGCGCTTCGCACAGTCACCCCATGACGGCCGTTCGAGTGAAAACAGGCCGATCCCGACCCCACGGCGCTCACACCGTGTGACCGGGACCGACTCAACTCGCCTGTGCGAAGGGCCTGTTACGGCTTGAGTTACGGCTTGACGGCGATCCGCCCCTCGTCCATGCGGAGCAGCAGGAGCCGCTCGCCGGTGCGCTCCAGGAACTCGTCTACGGCCTGGCGGGAGCCCTGCCAGTAGCCGTAGTCGTCGATGAGCAGGATGCCGCCGGGCGACAACCGGTCGTAGAGGTGGTCGAGTTCGTGCTTCGTGGAGCCGTACCAGTCGGTGTCCAGGCGCAGGATGGAGATCTGCTCGGGGGCCTGCTCCGGGACGGTCTCCTCGACCTTGCCGACGACGTAGTGCATCCGCTCCTCGGGGTAAGGGACGCTCTCGAAGCCGGACTTGACGTCGTCGAGGTCGGCGACGGCCCAGATCGGGCGGTCCTTGCCCTGGACCTCCAGGAGCTCCCGCGCGTGCTTCCCGTCGCGCCGCACATCCTCCTCGGTGGGCGGGGTCATGCCCTCGTACGTGTCGAAGAGGTAGAGGTGGCGGTCGGTCGCGCCGAGCGAGAGCAGGGTCTTGGCGCAGGCCTGCATCGAACCGCCGCGCCAGACACCGCACTCCACGATGTCGCCGGGGATGTCGTGGCTGACGACGTGCCGGATGGCGAGGATGAAGGCGTTGAGCTTCTCCGGCGAGGTCATCGTGCGCGGCTTCACCTCACGGATGATCGCCTTCGCCTCGTCGTCGTAGTCGTCCGGGAACACCGGGCTCTTCGGCTTCGACTTCGGCTTCGCCCTGGGCGCCGGGGCCTGCGCGGCGGGCCCGGCCGGACGCGGCGCGGGGGCGGTCGCCCGGGACAGGTGGTATCCGGTGAGCTGCTTCAGTACGCCGTTCACTGCTTTTCGCCATGCCATGCGGCGGGACGATACGCGCGCGCCGCCACCGATGTCACGTTTCGTCAACGATCCCTTACCGTGCGTGTGGGGCCGGGTTGTTGGGCGCCGCGGGCCGTGCGGGCTCGGGCACGGCGGCGGGCCTGCCGCACTGCGCGCGCCTGGCCAGCGTTTCGGGCAGCGGGACGCCCTCGACACCGCCGACGCGGTTGGCCCACCAGCGGGTGGTGGCCCGAACAAAGGTCATGGTGACGCGCGGATACTGCTGCGGCTTGCGGAAGACCCCGACGGTGTCCCCCCAGTAGGCGTGCTTGGCGTCGATGCTCTGGTAGCTGTGCCAGATGCCCTTCTTCGGCGGGAAGTCGGTGAAGGCCTCGACGAGTTCGAGCTTCGTGTACGCGGCCAGGGCCCTGAAGCCGTCCGGGTAGTAGCGCCAGCAGTCCTGCTGGTCGTGGACGTGGCCGCGGGACGGGGCGGTGACGAAGGCGGTGCCGCCGGGCTTGAGCACGCGGGCGATCTCCAGCATGGACGCCCAGAAGAACGGGATGTGCTCGAAGGCCTGCCCGGAGAGCAGGAAGTCCGCGCTGTTCGACTTCACCGGAACGCGGTACGGCTTGGGCATCACGCGGTCGACGTTGGGCCCGTCCCACACGTCGACCCCGCAGTAGTCGATGTCCCGCCCCTTCAGGAGCTCCTGGTGCGTGAGCTTCTGCCCGTCCGAGATACGGGAGCCGAGGTCGACGACCCGCTGCCTGCGGTCGGTGGGCATGTACTCCTCGATGCAGAGCGCCATCTGCTCGTACGCGGACCTGTGCACGGGGCCTCATCCTCAACTCGGTTGCGTTGCGGTCATCAACGGGCTGGCGGGGGACGAGGTCACGCACCGTCGACTCGCGCGCCGCCGATCGCCCTCCGGGCTCGTCCTCAATCGCCGGACGGGCGGGATTTGATCCCCTCCCCGCCCCTTCCCGAAATCCTGCGGAGCTTCGGGGCTCCGCCCCGGACCCCCGCTCCTCAATCGCCGGAGGGGCTGAATTTTCAGCCCCTCCGGCGATTGAGGAGGCCCGTCTGGCAAGACTTCGGGAAGGGGCGGGGAGGGGAAAGAAGCGCAGCGCCCTACAGGGGCAGACGCCGGAAGACCGGTCGGGGTACGTGCCGGAGACCGGACATCACCCAGCGGAGCGCACCCGGCACCCACACCACGTCCGCCCTGCGCCGCAGCCCGCCCTCGATCGCCTCCGCCACCGCCTCCGGCGTAGTCGCGAGCGGCGCCTCCCGCAGGCCCGCGGTCATCCGGGAACGTACGAACCCGGGGCGTACGACCATGACGTGGACGCCGGAGCCGTGGAGCGCGTCGCCGAGGCCCTGGGCGAAGGCGTCGAGGCCCGCCTTGCTGGAGCCGTAGATGAAGTTCGCGCGCCGGGCCCGCTCGCCCGCGACCGAGGAGAGCACGACGAGCGAGCCGTGCCCCTGCCGCTTGAGGGCCGCGGCGCAGACGAGCCCGGCGGAGACGGCGCCGGTGTAGTTGGTCTGGGCGACGCGGACGGCGGCGAGCGGGTCGCCCTCGTCGCGCTCCTGGTCGCCGAGGATGCCGAAGGCGAGCAGCGCCAGGTCGATGTCGCCCTCCGTGAAGAGCTTGCCGACGGCCTCCTCGTGGCGGTCGGGGTCGAGCGCGTCGAAGGCGTGGGTGTGCACCTCGGCGCCCATGTCGCGCAGTTCGGCGGCGGCGGACTCCAGGGCCGGACCGGGCCGGCCGGCGAGGTGGACGGTGCGGGTGCGGCGGGCGACGAGGCGGCGGGCGGTGGCGAGGGCGATCTCGGAGCTGCCGCCGAGGACGAGCAGGGACTGCGGGGTGCCGAAGGCGTCCTTCATGTTCGGGTTCTCCTCGAAGAGCGGAAGGGATCAGAGCGCGAGGCGCCGCGCGAGGTCGGAGGTGAAGACCCCGCGGGGGTCCAACTCGGCCCGCAGGGCACGGAATCGGCCCAGGTCGGGGTACATCTCGCCGACGAGCTCGGGCCGCAGCCGGGAGTCCTTGGCGAGGTAGACCCGGCCACCGGCGGCGGCGACCTCCTCGTCGAGCTCGTCCAGGAAGCCGCCGAGCCCCGGCAGCCCGGCCGGGATGTCGAGGGCGAGCGTCCAGCCCGGCACCGGGAAGGAGAGCCAGCCCGGGTCGGCCGAGCCGAAGCGCTTCAGGACGGCGAGAAAGGAGGGGCAGCGGCGCTCGGAGATGCGCCGCACGATCCGGTGCAGGGTGCCCTCGGCCCCGTACCCGACGACGAACTGGTACTGCACGAAGCCGCCGCGGCCGTAGATGCGGTTCCAGTGCGGGACGCCGTCGAGGGGGTGGAAGAACGTGGAGATGCGCTGGAGTTCGCCGGAGCGGGAGCGGGGTGCCTTGCGGTACCAGAGCTTGTTGAAGAGGCCGACGGTGGTGCGGCCGAGCAGCCCCTCCGGGACGAACGCGGGCGGCGCGGGCAGCGTGCCGGGCCGGAAGGCGAGCGGGTCGCGCCGGGCCCGGTCCGGCAGCGCGTCGAGCGGGGCGTGCTCGCCGCGGGTGAGGACGGAGCGGCCGAGGGCGGAGCCGCGGGCGAGCAGGTCGATCCAGGCGACCGAGTAGCGGTAGCGGTGGTCGGTCTCGGCGAGGCGGGACATCAGGTCGTCGAGGTCGGCGGCGCGTTCGGTGTCGACGGACATCAACGAGGTCTCGACCGGGAGCAGTTGGACGCTCGCGCGCAGCACGACGCCGGTCAGGCCCATCCCCCCGGCGGTGGCGTCGAACAGCGGCTCGCCGCGCCGCAGGGTGCGCACCGCGCCGTCGGCGGAGAGCAGGTCGAGGGCGGTGACGTGCCGGGCGAAGGAGCCGGAGACGTGGTGGTTCTTGCCGTGGATGTCGGCGCCGATCGCCCCGCCGACGGTGACGTAGCGGGTGCCGGGCGTGACGGGCACGAACCAGCCGAGCGGAAGCAGTACTTCCATCAGTCGGTGCAGGCTCACCCCGGCGTCGCAGACGACCGTGCCGGACTGGGCGTCGATGGTGCGGATGCGGTCGAGCCCGGTCATGTCGAGGACGGCGCCGCCCGCGTTCTGCGCGGCGTCCCCGTAGGCGCGGCCGAGGCCCCGGGCGATCCCGCCGCGCGCCCCGCAGCCGAGCACGGCCTCGGCGGCCTCCTCGTACGTGCGCGGGCGGACGATGCGGGCGCTGGTGGGGGCGGTGCGGCCCCAGCCGGAGACAGAGACCGTTTCAGCAGACATGGCGCGACCATAACGCCGTGAACGGAGCAAAAAGCGCAAAGTAGGCGAATGCATCGACTTGGGTTCGTCGTACGGAGCCGGTCGCACCGGTTCCGTCTGGAGCGGCTCGTCGCGGGCCGCTCCCGTGGGCGCGGGGCCCTGCTGCCGCCTCCCGCGCACCTCTCGCTCCGGGACAGCCGGACGTTCAACCTCGCTCTCGACCCGCCGGAGCCGGTGGGCCGCGCCCTGCTCGTCCTCTCCCGCGGCGGCGTGCGTCACGAGGTGCCGCTCGCCGTGGAACGCCTCGCGCCGGGCGGCGGACGGCTGCTCACCGCGACCGCCACGCTGCGCGGCCCCGGCGCCGAACCGGACGCCTCCGGCCTGCGTCTGGCCGACGGGGTCTGGCGGCTGACGGTCGTGACGACCGGCCCGGAGGGCCGCGTACGGCGGCGGGGGCTCGCCCTCGCCCCCGAGGCACCGCCGCCATCGCCGCCGCCATCGCCGCCGCCATCGCCGCCGCCATCGCCACAGCCCGCGCCGCAGCCCTCGCCGCCGACGCTGCGGCACGCGCCCGACGCCCGCACCGGCGCCCTGATCCGGCTCGTGCGCTGCCCCGGCGGCCGGGCCGCGCTCCAGGTCACCCGGCCCCTGCCGCACGCCGAGCTGACCCGCTTCGAGCCGCGCGGGGACGGCGGCACGGTGCACGGCCGCCTCGTCGCGGCACCGCCCGAGGGCTGGCGGGCGGAGGCGGTACGGCGCCGGGACGGCGTCGTCGTACCGGCCCAAGTGACCTGGCGGGGCGGCGAGTTCGGCCTCGACCTGCCGCTCGGCGGGATGGCGGGGGCCGGGTCGGGGCAGTGGGTGTGGGAGTTCCGGCTCGTCCGGGACGGGGGCGGCCGGGCGGCCGACCGGAGGGCGGCCCGCGACGAACTGCCGCTCGCCCGCCGCCTCACCGACGTACGCGACCCGGCGACCGCGTTCCCGGCGCCGTTCCGCGTCTACGCGCTGCCCTGCGGCTCGCTCGTCCGGGCGCACGCCCACTTCACCAAGTCCGGCGCGTTCGCCGTGACCTGCCTCGAACTGACGGAGGGCCGATGAAGATCACGTACCTGTTGACCCGTGGCGACGAGATGGGCGGCACCGAACTCGCCGTCCACACCCAGGCCAGGCACCTCGCCGCGCGCCATGAGGTGGAGGTGCTGTCGGTCTTCCGGACGCGTCCGGAGCCGTTCTTCGCAGAGGCCCGCGAACTGCCCGTGCGCTACCTGGTGGACCGGACCGCGAGCCCCCAGCGGCCGGTCCGCGAGTCCCGCCTGGACGACGAGGCCTGCCGTACCCTGGCCGCGCTGCCCAGCGAACTGGTCGAGCCCGCCTGGGAGCCGACGTTCGACCGGCTCTCGGACGTCGAACTGGCGGCGGCGCTTCCCGTCCTCGACACGGACGTACTGGTGACGACCTCCCCGGCACTGATGGCCGCGGCGGTGGCATACGCACCGGCCCGAGTCGTGACGGTGCACCAGGAGCACCGCCCCTCGCAGCGCCGCGACGCCTCCGTCGAGCCGCTGCTCCTCCACGGCCCCCGGCTCGACGCCCTGGTCACGCTGACCGAGCGCACCCGCCTGTGGCTGGCCGAGTCCCTGGGCACGAGTGCGCCCGAGCTCGCGGTGATCCCCCACGCCGTCCCGGACGGGTTCCGGCCGAGCGCCGACGGCGAGGGCCGGGTGATCGTGGCGGCCGCGGGGCTCGCCGGGGAGAAGCGCGTCGACCACGCGATCCGCGCGTTCGCCCGGATCGCCGACGCCCACCCCGACTGGACCCTGCGGATCTTCGGCGGCGGCCGACGGGAGCAGGAGCTGCGCCGTCTGATCGACGGTTCGGGTCTCCAGGACCGGGTCGAACTCCTCGGCCCCTGCCGGGACATGGCCGCCGAGTGGGCCAAGGCAGGGCTGAGCGTGCTGACCTCCGACCACGACGAGGCGTTCCCGCCGGTCCTCCTGGAGGCCCTGGCGGCGGGGGTCCCGGTGGTCGCGTACGACGTGCTGACCGGGCCCGCCGAGATCGTCCGGCACCAGGTCGACGGGCTGCTCGTGCCGCCGGGCGACATCGACTCGCTCGCCGCCGCGCTGAGCGCCCTGATGGGGGACCCGGAGACCCGCAACGGCTACGGGATCGCCGCGCGCCGGGGCGTGTACGGACGGTTTTCCTCCGTCCGGGTCACCGGCCTCTGGGAGGAGCTCTACACCCGGCTCGTGGCCCGCCGCGACCGTCCCGAGCGGCTCGCCGAGCGGGCCGACCGGGTCGCCGCCGCGATCAGTTCGGGCGGCGGCGTCTTCCGCGCCACCGCCCCGTACGCGCTCAGCGCCCCGCCGCCCCCCGACGAGTCCGCCCGCGAGAACGAGATCCTCGAATGCGGCGCCGCCAAGCACCTCGTCCGCTCCGCGGGCCGTCTCGCCGAGCAGCGGGACGACCTGACGCTGCCCGCCGCCGTCGACCGGAACCTCGAACTCGCCGCGTCCGCTCTGGAGTCGTACGCCGTCCCGTACGTGCTGGTGCGCACGGGCGCGACGACGCACACGCTCGCCGTGGACGCCGACCACCGCGGCCTCGCCCTGAAGGCCCTGGCCGAGGCCGCTTCCGGCGAGGCGGTCTACGCGGAGCTGCTCGGGCCGCGCGGCGCCGCCCCCGGGCCTGTGCTGGCCGAGCGCCTGGACGCGGTGGGCGAGGTCGCCGGGGTGAAGGTCTTCCGGCCGGTCACCACGTCCACGCGGTCCCTGCGGTACGGGGCGGGGCAGGGCTGCACGGTGGCGTTCTGGACCAGGGAGCCGAGGGGGCGGGAGGGCGGGCCGTGGCGCGCGCCCTTCGGCTCGACCCTGGCGGGCGCGGAGCTGCCGGACCTGACGCCCTCGGCGGAGCTGACCGTCGCCGGGCGCCGCTACCCCACCCTCCAGGTCTTCGCCGAGCGCCTGACGCGGGACGTCGACTTCCCCGTCGACGCCGTCTACACCTGGGTGGACGACTCCGACCCGCGCCGGCCGGCCCGCCGGGAAGCGGCGCGCGGGACGGCGGGCGAGTCGGCGGGCGAGTCGGCGGACAGCGGTGCCGTGCGCTTCCGCAACCGCGACGAACTCCGGTACTCCCTACGGTCGTTGGCGCAGTACGCCCCCTGGATCCGGCACGTCTGGCTGGTGACGGCGGGCCGGCGCCCGGGCTGGCTCGACCCCGACCACCCGGGCCTGACGGTCGTCGACCACCGGGAGATCTTCCCGGACCCGGCGGCGAGCCTCCCCACCTTCAACCCCCATGCCGTCGAGGCCCAACTGCACCGCATCGAGGGGCTGTCGGAGCACTTCCTGTATCTGAACGACGACGTGTTCCTGGGGTGCCCGACCACCCCCGGCACGTTCTTCCTGAGCTCGGGCCTGCCCCGGGTGTTCTGGTCGGAAGTGCCGGTGCCCGCGCAGCCGCCGTCCGACGAGGACGAGGGCCATCTGGCAGCGGCGAAGAACAACCGCGCGCTCCTGGAGCGCGACTTCGCGCGCACCCTCACCCACGGCCTCCCGCACGTCCCGCACGCCCTGCGCCGCAGCATCCTCGACGAGCTCTCCGAGCGGTACGCGGACGAGCTGGCCGCCACGTCCCGCAGCCGCTTCCGCTCCCGCGCCGACCTGTCCCTGGTGTCGTCGCTGTTCCAGCACTACGCGTATCTGACCGGCCGCGCGGTGCCCGGCGAGATCACGTACGACTTCGTCGACATCGCCGACCGGGCGGGGCACGCGCGGCTCGGGCGGATCCTGCAGAGCCGCGACAAGACCGCGTTCTGCATCGGCGAGTCCCCGGACGGAACCCTCCACGAGCAGGAGAAGGCGCTCGCGACGCGGGCCTTCCTGACGGCGTACTTCCCGGTGCCTTCGCCCTACGAGCGGGCCTGACCCCCGGCCAGGAACAGCCGCCGGACGACGCGTTCGGCGGCGTTCCCGTCGTCGTACGGGCAGAACCGGGCCCGGAACGCCGCGCGCAGCCCGGTCGTCCGGGCCGTGTCCCACGCCTGGGCCTGGAAGAGGAAGCTCAGCTCCTCCTCGCTGGTGGCGACGGCGCCCGGGGTGTCGCCCGGGGTGCCGGAGAGCAGGTCGAAGTAGGTGCCGCGGGCGAGGCGGTAGGCCTGCCAGTCGGGGGCGTACGTGATGATCGGCCGGTCCAGGCAGGCGTAGTCGAACATCAGCGACGAGTAGTCCGTGACCAGCGCGTCGGCCGCGAGGCAGAGCTCCTCCACGCGCGGGTGCGCGGTCACGTCGAGGAGTCGCGGGTGCTCTTCGAGCCCGGCGCGGGCGCCGTAGAAGTAGTGGGCGCGGACCAGGACGGTGACGTCGGGCCCGAGGGCGCGCACGAACCGCGGGAGGTCGAGCCGGGGCAGGAAGCCCTTCTGGTAGTCGCGGTGGGTGGGCGCGTAGAGCAGCACGGTGCGCCCGTCCTCGACGCCCAGCTCCTTGCGGATCCGGGTGACGTCCTCCGAACTCGCCCCGAAGTAGACGTCGTTGCGCGGATACCCCAGTTCGAGCGCCTCGTACGCGGACGGGTAGACGCGCTCCCAGACCTCCGTGGAGTGCGGGTTCGAGGAGAGGCTGAAGTCCCACTGGTCGGTGTGGTCGAGGACCTTCTGGAAGCTGATGCCGTGCGTGGCGGCCGGGTAGCGGCGCTGGTCGAGGCCCATCTTCTTGAGCGGGGTGCCGTGGTGGGTCTGCAGATAGACCTGGCCGGGGCGCTTCACGAAGCCGCCGGGGAAGCTGGAGTTGTTGACGAGGTACGTGGCCCTGGCCATGACCTCCCAGTAGCGCCGCGAGCCCTCGATGACGTACGGGACGCCGGGCGGGACCTTGTGCCGGTTGCCGCTGCTGACGACCCAGACGCCCCGGACGTGCGGGGCGAGCTCGCGGGCCTTCTCGTACACGGCGAGGGGGTTGCAGGAGAGGCCGCGGTTCCAGTAGGCGCCGTAGACGGCGAGGTGGGGGTCGAGGGCGCGGTGCCGGTCGGTGCGGTACGACAGCTTCATGACCTGGGCGCGCAGCTTCTTCTTGCGCCGAGCGAGGGTTTCACGGGCGGCCCGCACCCGCGCTTCGACCAGGCCGCGCGCCCGGAAGGCGGTGTACGAGCCGGAGAACACGCCGCCGCCCTGCCCGCAGAGCCGAGCGGCCCGACGAAAGAACTCGGCGCGGTCGGCGGGCCGGATGCGGTGGGGGTCGTTCAGCACCGCGAGCAGATGCGCTACAGCCGCTGCCGCTGCCGTTGTGGGCAATCGTTCCGCAGGGCGGAACGGGTGGGCACAACGCACACGCGCCGAGTGCGCTGAACGAACAGCTACCTCAGCGAACAACGCCTCGTACCTGGCAAGCACAGCGAAGTGCTCCCGACCCGGCCTGGAAGCCGAACTCCCCCCGCGCCGCCTGCGCCACCGCACGCAAGCCCGGTCGAGCAGCCCCAACCGCGCCCCGGCGAGCAACGACGCCAACTGCACCGGCACGACATCCTCGTACGGCTCAACACCGGAGCTGAAGCTCAAGGAGTGACCGCTCCAGAACGTGCGCCGAAACACCCGATTCCACGCCGCGCAGGTGACGGCGAGCGGATCGCCGTCGAACCGGTCCCCGCTCCCCCGCACGCTCTCCCACCAGTCGACCCGCTCGTGGTCGAAGACCAGTACGTCGAGATCCCGTTCACGCAACGCACGGTCGACGGCCGCGAGCGCCCCGGGCAGCAACACATCATCCCCATCGAGAAACAGCAGGAACTCCCCGCACGCGCGGGCGGCCCCCGCGTTGCGCGCGCCCCCCGCGCCCGCGCGCGCGTCGAGGCGTACGAGTTGCACGCGCGGGTCGCGCCGCACATACTCCGCGGCGATCGCGGCGGAGGCGTCCGGTGAGCAGTCGTCGACGACGATCAGTTCGAGGTCCGTGAAGCCCTGGCTCAGCGTGGACTCCAGGCATTCGCGCAGGTAGCCCTGGATGCGGTGGACGGGGACGACTACGGAGAAACGGACCATGGGCACCGACCGTAGCCAGGCGCGTACGCCCTGTCGAAGACCGAGGGCCACCCTTTCGGGCGACTTCCGGCAAAAAGATTGACGCGAGGGGGCACATGGGACAAATGCACCGTCATGCCCGGCGGTGCGCTCCGGTGTCCCGCTGCGAAAGGCCCCTCATCGTGCGATCAGCGCAGCCACGTCTCAGCGTCGTCGTGCCCATCTACAACGTCGAGGACTATCTGGAGGAGTGCCTGCGCTCCGTCGCGCGGCAGACCCTCGCGCCCGAGCACGGCATCGAGGTCGTCCTCGTCGACGACGGCTCCACCGACGGCAGCACCCGCATCGCCCGCGCCTTCGCGGCCGACGACCCGCGCTTCCGGTATGTCCACCAGGAGAACGCCGGCCTCAGCGCCGCCCGCAACACCGGCGTACGGCACACCTCGCCGGACTCCACGTATCTGACCTTCGTCGACAGCGACGACATCGTGCCGCACGACGCGTACGCACGGATGCTCGCCAGCCTCGACGACACGGGCTCCGACTTCGCCACCGGGAACGTGTGGCGCCTGGGCGAGCGCGGCCGCCAGCAGGCCTGGCAGTACAAGTGGCTCACCAGGGCCGCCCGCCGCACCCACATCACGCGCCATCCCGCCCTGCTCTCCGACCGGGTCGCCTGGAACAAGGTGTTCCGCAAGGACTTCTGGCTCCGCCACGCCTTCACGTTCCCCGAGGGCAAGCTCTACGAGGACACCCCGGTGATGATCCCGGCGCACTTCCTCGCCTCCTCCGTGGACGTGCTGCGCGAGCACGTCTACTACTGGCGCGTCCGGGAGGGCTCGATCACCCGGCGGCGCAGCGACGTCAAGGGCGTCACCGACCGCATCGCCGCCTGCCGAGGCGTCAGCGCCTTCCTCGCCGAGCGCTTCCCCGAGCAGAAGCGCACGTACGACGTGTCCTGTCTGCGCGACGACTTCGTGTACTTCCTGGACGGGCTGCCGATGGGCGGGCCGGAGTACCGCTCCGCCTTCCTCGATGGCACGGGCGCCTTTCTGGACGAGGCCGACCCGTCCGTGATCGCGGACCTGCCGGTCGAGCTGCGCGTCAAGTGGCAGCTGGTGCGCGAGCGGCGCCTCGACGACCTGATCGGCCTGTGGGAGTGCGAGCAGCACAGCGGGACCGCCTTCCACGTCCGCGGCCGCCTGCGCCGCACCGCCGCCCACCCCACCCCGGCCGGCCCGCCGCTCGCCGTCGACTCCTCCCTCACCCGCCTGAAGCGGCGCGAACTGCCGGTCGTGGCACGGGTGTCGGAGACCTCCTTCGACGCTCAGGGGCGGCTGCGGATCAGCGGGTACGCGTACGTACGGAACCTGGAGGCGGCCCGCCGGGGCCAGACGGTCAAGGCCGGGCTGCTCAAGTCCTCGCGGCACAAGGGCAGGCTGCGCACGGTCCCGACCCGGACCGTCGCCGCCCCGCAGGCCACCGCGGACTCCGGGCAGCGGCTGCACGACTACGACCTCTCCGGGTTCGAGATGACCCTCGACCCGAAGAAGCTGAAGATCAGGGGCCGTTGGCGGCCGGGGAACTGGCAGCTCGGCATCGTCGTCGCCGGTCACGGGCAGCTCCGCCGCGCCGCCGTACGCGCCGTCGACGGCCCGGCCGCGCAGTCCGTGGTGCGCGACCTCGGCGACGGCACCCGGCTCGTCCTCGCCTTCAGCAACGGCCGGCTCGTCCTCAAGGTGCAGACGTACGCGGCCCGGATCGAGCAGCACGCGCGCGTGGGTGAGGACGTGCTGCTCACCGGGCGGCTGTACGGCGGGCTCCGGCCGACCGGCCTGCACCTCAAGCACAAGCACTCCGACACCGAGATCACCTGCCCGGTCACCGTCGACGGCACCGGCTTCACCGCGCGCGTGCCGCTGCCCGAACTGGAGGCCGTACCGCCCGCCCCGCACCTCGCGCCCCGCGAGGTCGAACCGCGGCCCGGCGACCGCTGGCAGGCCAACCTGGTGCTCGCCGACGGCTCCCTGAAGTCGGTCGCCGCGGTCACCGACCTGCCGCCCGGCCGGTACGCGACGGGCGCGGGCCGCGAGCTGTGCACGACCGCCAACGACACCGGGCAGCTGGTGGTCGAGCTGACCCGGCAGCCGATCGCGGACGCCGTGCGCTGGCGGGCCGACGGTGTCCTGGAGGTCGAGGGCAGCCTGGCGGCGGCGAGTTGGGGCGAGACGGAACTGGTGCTGCGGCACAGCGCGCGCGGCGACGAGGTCACCGTGCCCGTCGAGCGCACCGACGACCGCTTCCGCGCCGCCTTCCCGCCCGCCTCGGTGCACGGCGGGCTGCCGCTGCGCGAGGGCCGCTGGTACGCGTTCCTGCGGGAGACCGCGCCGGGTCCCGACGTGGGCGAGGTGCACGCGCGCGACGGCATGCCGGTGCGGCTGCTCACCTCGCTCTGCGCCGAACTCCCCCGCAAGCAGAGCGTCGACGGCCGCGAGTACGCCGCCGACCGGCGCTTCGGCGACCGGCTCCTGATCGAATCGGGCCCGGTCCTTCCCCCGGCCGAGCGGGGCGCGTACCGGCGCGAGCGGCTGCGTACCGAGCACTACGCACAGCAGCGTGAACTCCCGCTCCGGGAGGCGGTGCTGTGGTTCGACGGCGGCTCACCGCGGGCCGTCCACGAGGAGCTGGTGCGGCGCGGCGTGGAGATCGACCACCTGTGGGTCACGGACGACGGCCGGACCCGCGTACCACCTAACGCGCGCGGCGTGGAGCGGCACAGCGCCGAGTGGTACGAGGCGCTGGCCCGCTGCCGCCGCATCGTCACCGGGGACCACCTGCCCGACTGGTTCGAGCGCCGGGACGGCCAGACCGTCGTGCAGACCTGGCACGGCTCCCCGCTCAAGCGCATCGGCACCGACCTCACCGACACGCTCTACGCCGACCACGGCCACCTCGACGCGCTACCGCGCCTGTCCGCCCAGTGGAGCGTCCTGGTCACCCCGAACCGGTACGCCATCCCGCACATGACCCGCGCGCTGCACTACGAGGGCGAGATCCTGCAGGCCGGATCGCCCCGCAACGACCTGTTCTTCGCCGAGGACCGCGAGAAGGTCGCCGACCGCGTCCGCGCCGAACTCGGCCTCGACGAGGACCGCCGCATCGTCCTGTACGCCCCCACGTACCGCGACCACCTCGCCCGCGCGCGCGGCCGCTTCCGCTACGAACCCGCCCTGGACGCGGCCGAGTTGGAGCGTTCCCTGGGCGCAGACCACACCCTCCTCGTCCGCCGCCACCCGCTCGCCTCCGGCCGTCTCACCGGCGCCCGCGCCCCCTTCGTACGGGACGTGAGCTACCATCCGCAGCCCGCCGAGCTGCTCCTGGTCGCGGACGTCCTGGTGACCGACTACTCGGCCCTGATGTTCGACTTCGCGCACACCGGGCGGCCGATGCTGTTCCTCACCCCGGACCTGGAGCACTACCGGGACACCCTGCGCGGCTTCTACGTCGACCTGGAGCGCCGCGCGCCCGGCCCGCTCCTTCGCACCACCGCCGAACTCGCCGCGGCCCTCGGCGACTTGGACGCGGTCGCGGACCGGTACGCGGACGCGTACGCCACGTTCCGGCAGGCGTACTGCGACCTCGACGACGGCCGGGCGGCGGGCCGGGTCGCGGACAGGCTCCTGCGGTGAGCACGACCGCCCCGGCCCCCGCGCGTACCGAAAACCGTCACTACGCGCGCGTGGTGCGGGGCGCGACGGCTGTGTTCGGCGGCCGCCGCTCCCTGCGCCCGAGCCCCTACCTGGTCTACGGCACCCTCTTCTGGGTCCTTGTCTCGGCGGCCGCCTGGCGGGTGCCGATCTGCTGCGACTTCGGCCAGCACGCGGCCGTCGTCGAGCGCCTCAAGACCGACCTCCTCGACCCGGCCCACCCCACCTCGGCACTGCCGGGCGACGGCAGCGCGTACTACTCGCCGTACGCCGTCGTCCAGGGCGCGTTCGCGCAGCTCACCGGGCTCGCGGGCTGGCAGGTCGTCAAGCTCAGCGGCGCGGTCAACCTGGTCGTCCTGCTGACCGGCCTGAACCGCGCCGTCAAAACCCTCACCACGCGCGCGTGGGCGCCCGTTCTCGCCCTCGTCCTCATGGTGCTGCTGTGGGGCACGCGGATGGCCTGGTGGTCCGGGTACCTGGGCCTGATGTCGCTGACGGGGCACCTGCCCTTCCCGTCGACGTTCGGGATCGGGCTCGCCTTCTGGGCCTGGGCGCTGACGGCCCGCCTGGCGCGCTCGGGCGGTTCCCCTCGGGCGTACGCGGGACTGGGCGCGCTGTGCGGCCTCGTGCTGCTCGTGCACCCGATCTCGGCGGTGGCGGCGCTGATCGGCGTGCTCGCCTTCGTCGTCGGCGGGCGGCGTGACTGGCACGCGCGCGTGGTGGGGTGTTGGGCGCTCGCCGGTGCGGTGGCGATTCTGGTCGCGCTGGTGTGGCCGTACTACAGCGTGTTCTCACTCGTCGGCGACCAGAGTGTGGACGGCATCCACGAGCAGCTCTACTCCGAGATGGAGGCCCGCTTCTGGCTGGCCCTGATCGGCCTCCCGGCGCTCTGGCTCCGGTGGCAGCGGAACCGCCGCGACCCACTGGCCCTGATGTTCGCGGCGGAGGTCCTGGTCATCGCGTACGGCTGGTTCAGCGGCCACTACACGTACGGCCGGATCCTCGGACTCACCCTGGTCCCGCTGCAGTTCGCGCTCGCCGTGGAGCTCGCCGAGCCCCGCCCGTGGCCCGCGAGCCGCCGCTTCCTCGCCCAGGCGGCGGCGGTCGGCACGGCGCTCGGCTTCCTCGTCCACGGCGGTGCGGTGGTGCCCCGCTCGGTCGACCCGATCGGCTTCGACCAGCCGCCGCGCTGGCCGCAGTACGCGTGGGCGGCGCGGCGGATCGCCCCCGGCGAGGTCGTCCTCACCGACGGCTACCGCCCGTCCCGCTCACTGCCCGGCTACGGCCCCAACCTGGTCGCCCCCGCCTGGCCGGACGCGTCCCTCCCGGAACCGGAACGGGCACGGCGCCAGGACGCCGTACACCGCTACCTCGCCGAAGACTCGACCCCGGCCGAACGCGCCGCGATCGTCCGCGAGTACGACGTCCGCTGGCTCCTCCTCTCCCCCGACCAGAACGCACCGAGGGAGGCGGTGGTGGTGGCTTGGGGGCCGGAGACGGGGGAGGTACTGGCACGTGTGCCTGGCGATCCCAGCCCGGGCAAATCCAGCCCGGCCCGGGGAAAATCCAGCCCGTCCGGCGCTTGAGGACGAGGCCGGAGGCCGACAATCCAGCCCGTCCGGCGCTTGAGGACGAGGCCGGAGGCCGACAATCCAGCCCGTCCGGCGCTTGAGGACGAGGCCGGAGGCCGATGGGGGTCTGGGGCGCAGCCCCAGGGACCGAGCCCCGGACCACGGCAACCTACTCGGCGGGCGGCCACCCCACCGGCTTATCCGGCGGCCGCCGGAGGTAGTGCCGCAGCACCCCGCCGCGCGTCTGGTACTCGTCCCGCAACAGGAACTCCTCGTTCACGACGGTGAGTTTCGCCCGCTCGGTCGCGCTCTTCGGGTTCCACTCCGCACTCGCCGCGTACGGCTCCGCGAGCAGCCACACATGCTCCAGGTCCGCGAGCCGCCGCCGCAGTTCCGCCGGGCCCGTCTCCTCGCCGTACAGCGTCCCCGACGCGGCGGCGGTCCGCGCGAGGGCGATGTCGTTGGTGTTCTGGAACTCGCGCGGGTAGGCGAGCGCGGTGCGCCGCCCGACGGACGGGAGGTAGAGCATCGCGTCGCCCGGACCGATGCGCTCCGCCACGAGCTGGGCGACCGCCGCGGGATCGTCGGGCCGCTGCTCCGTCGTACGGTCGCCTTGGTGCAGCGGCAGCTGCCAGCAGAACGCGAGGCCGACGACGGCCGCCCCGAAGACCGCGCCGCCCGAGCGGCGACCGGGCCGGGAGCGCATCATCCGTACGCCGCGCGCGATCCGCTCGGCACCGGCGGCGGCGCACAGCGGCGCACCGGCGAGGGCGAAGAACAGGTAGCGGTCGTGGTGCAGCGGCGTGTACTGCGAGGCCGCGAGGAGCACCAGCGGCGGCAGCACCATCATCGGCATGGCGACCGCGTTGAGCGAGAGCCGGCCGGTGCGCTCCAGGGGCGAGTTGAGGGAGACGCAGGCGAGCAGCAGGGCCGCGGTGAGCACGAGTTCGGTCGGCCCGGCGAAGGCCTTGAGGAGGGAGGCGGAGCTGCCCTCCTCGGAACCCGCGAGCCAGGCCGTGTGCTCGCTCTGGCCGAGGGTGAGCCGGGCGAGCGGCAGCAGCACGGTGAGCGCGGCGCAGCCGCAGACGGCCCAGTTGCGCCAGGCCTGCCGGTCGAGCCGCTTCCAGGAGAGCAGCAGCGTGACGGCGTGCGCGAGCAGGATCAGTGCGGCGAGCTGGTGCAGCAGGACGGTCGCGGTGACGACGGACCCGTACAGGCACCAGTCCTTGACCCGGCCCTGCCGCACGGCCCGGACGAGGAGCAGCGTGGCGCCGGTGACTCCGGCGGCGACGAGCGCGTAACTGCGACCCTCCTGGGCGTAGTACCCGGTGAGCGGGGTCGCCGCGTAGAGGAGTCCGGCCCAGAGGCCGACGCGGGGGCGGGCGAGGCGGACGCCGAGTGCGGCGACGAGGGCGGCGGTGGCGGCGCCGGCGAGCACCGACGGCAGCCGCAGGGCGACTTCGCCGGGGTGCACGGCGAGCACGGCGTGCATCAGGAGGTAGTAGAGGCCGTGGACGGCGTCGGCGCTGCCGAGCAGCCGCACGATCTCGGGGAGCGAGCGGGTGGCCACCTGGTGGGTGACCCCTTCGTCGCGCCACATGGATTCGCGGTCCAGGCCCCAGAGGCCGAGGACGAGCATGGCGGAGGCGGGAACGAGCACGGCCGTGGCGGCCGGCCTGGCGGTGAGTGCAGCCCATGCGGTGCGGACGTGGCCCGGCGCGGCGGCCGTGGCGGACGGTCCGGCAGCGAGGGCCGCACGAAGAGTCGTGACGTGCATGCGCCACAGTTTGTGCTATTAACTCACCGTTCCTGTGGATTGACAGCGCCTCAGATGGTTTGTGCGACCTACGCTGCCCTCGATGACCACAACACTCCAGCCGCCGCCCGCCACACCCCCGGCCGCCCGCCGCGCCCCCGTCCGCGCCCTGCCAGGGGCTGTCTCTTCGATCTTTGCGGGCCCGCGACGCCTGGCACGGCACCTCGCCGCACGCCCGCATCACCCAAGTACGTCCAGTACGAGGGCGATCCGGGCGCACGCCGATGCACCGCGCCAGACGCCGCGGGCTGATCCGCAAAGATCGAAGAGACACCCCCTGGCCCTGGTCACGGCCTGGGCGGCGACGCGTGCCGTGATGCTGGTCCTGCTCGCCCGGGACGGCCGCCACCCGCTCGGCGTCGGCGGCGTCGCCCGCGAGGTGCACGAGCTGTACTTCCACTGGTTCGGCGTACTGGCCGAGGGCGGATTCCCGCTCGACGACCCGCTCTGGCAGTACCCACCGGCCGCGGGCCCGGTGCTGCTCTCCCCCGCGCTGCTCCCCGGGCTGAGCTACTTCCAGGGCTTCGTGGCCCTGGCGCTGCTCGCGGACGCCGCGGTAGCCGTCGCGCTCGCCCGCGCGGGGCGCCGTCCGGGGCGCAGTCTCGCCGGGGCCGCGCTCTGGGTGGGCGGTCTGCCGCTGCTCCTGCACATCCCGCTCGCCCGGTACGACGTTCAGGTCACCGCGCTCGCCGTGCTCGCCCTGCTGTGCGTGGCGCGCAGACCTCGTGCGGCCGGTGTGCTCGCCGCGCTCGGGGCCCTCGTGAAGGTCTGGCCCGCGCTCGCGCTCCTCGGCACCCCGCGCGGGCGCAGCACGCGCGCGTCGTGGGGCTCCGCCCTCGCCGCCGCCGCGGCACTGCTCGTCGTCCTTGCGGCCGCCTTCGAGAACCCTTTCGCGTTCCTGCGTCAACAGGGCGGCCGGGGCGTGCAGATCGAGTCGGTCGGCGGCACGGCACTCGCGTTCGCGCGGCTCGCGGGACAGCCGCTGCACGTCGAGTACCGCTTCGGCGCGGTGGAGTTCACCGGTCCGTACGTCACGGCCGTCGCCCACGCCTCGCTGTTCGCGACGGTGCTCGGCGGCGCGGCACTGGTGCTCTGGCGGCTGCGGGCGCGGCGCTGGACGGAGGCCACGCCCTTCGACGCGGCGCTCTGCGGGGTGCTCGTCCTCACCGTCACGAGCCGGGTGATCAGCCCGCAGTACCTCATCTGGCTGCTAGGCCTCGCCGCGGTCTGCCTCAGCTCCCGCGCGACGAGCCAGCGCCCGGCCGCGGCCCTGGTCACGGCCGCCGCGGCGGTCAGCACGCTCGGCTATCCGCTGCTGTACGAGGACGTCATGGCCTCCACCTGGACCGGCACACTCGTCCTGTTCGTACGGAACGTCCTGCTCGTCGCGGCCGTCTTGCTGTCCTGGCGGGGGCTCTGGCGTTCCACGGTCTCCGCCCGCCCTCCACTCGGGCCCACCGCTTCCACCAAACCCCCCCAGTCGGACAATTCCTCGTAAGGGCTAAAATTCCGACGTATGAACAGCGCTCCGTCTCAGCAGGCCCAGGTATGCGTCGTCGTCATCGGATTCAACGACGCGGCCCATGTGGCGGACGCGGTGCGCTCGGCGCTCGGCCAGGGCACCGCGGTCCGCGAGGTCATAGCCGTCGACGACTGCTCCACCGACGAGAGCCCGGAACTCCTCGGCCGCCTCGCCGCCGAGGACCCGCGCCTGCGGCTGGTCCTGCGCAGCGCCAACAGCGGCGGCTGCGGCACCCCGCGCAACGACGGCATCGACGCCTGCACCTCGCCGTACGTGATGTTCCTCGACAGCGACGACATCCTGCCGCCCGGCGCGGTCGACACCCTGCTCACCGCCGCCACCGAGCACGGCACCCAGGTCGCCTCCGGCCGCTGCGTCCGCCGCGAACTGCCCTCCGGCCGCGAAGTCCCCTGGCAGCCCGAGCTGTACGACTCCCCCGCGATCATCGACCGCCCGGAGCAGCGGACCCGGCTCGTCCACGACACGCTCTGCGTCAACAAGCTCTACCGCACCGACTTCCTCCGCGAGCACGGCATCCGCTTCCCCGACGGCCGGTTCGTCTACGAGGACTTCGTGTTCACCGCACGCGTGCTCGCCGCCGCCCCACGCCTCGCGCTCGTCGCCGACACCGTCTACATCTGGCACGTCCGCCGCGCCGCCGCGAAGCTCTCCCTCTCCCTGGACCGGGCGGGCGTCGCGAACTGGCGGGCGCGCGTCGAGGCCCACCGCCAGGTCGTCGAGATCCTCCTCGACGCCGGTGAGAAGAAGCTGGTCCGCGCCGCCCGCGCCAAGTTCCTCGACCACAGCCTGCGGATGTACACCAAGGAGCTGGACCAGCGCAGCGCCGAGTACCGCCGCGCCTGGTGGGACAGCACGCGCGCGTACCTGCAGACCTTCGACGACGCCGACTTCGCGCTCGCCCCCGCCCCCGGCCGGGTCATCGGCCGCGTCGTCCTGGCCTCCCCCGAGCCCGTCGACCTGAACCGCCTCAAGCAGGTCGCGGCCGGCCCGGCCCGCCTCGTCCCGCCGTACGCACAGGCCGCCGACGGCACGCCCGTCTGGTCCGAGCAGCTGCCCCAGGTGACCCTCGACCACCTCCTGGTCCGCCCGATGCGGCTGCTCCCGCTGGCCGTCGACGCCGAACTGCGTCCACGCGCACGTGCATCCGCACTCCGGCTGCGCCTGCACGAGCTGTACGGCAGGGTGGGCGCGGCCGAGCCGACCACCGTCGACGTCGAGCTGCGCCACCGCGACAGCGGCCGCTGCGGACTCCGTCGCACGGCGGCCTGGTCCCCGGAGTCCGACGGGGCCCGCTGGACCGCGCTGCTCCTGGTCGACCTGGCCGCGCTCGACACCGGGGTGTGGGACGTGAAGGCGCGGGTGCGCTTCGCCGACGGCTCGGCGCGCGACACGACGGTGCGCGCGGTCGAGGACGCGGACGTGCTGCGGTCCACCGCCCGCCCGCACCCGCGCCGCGGCGTACTGCTCGCGCGCCCGTACGCCACCGCCTCAGGCAACCTCGCGCTACGCCTCTCGGTCGGGACGCGAAGCGCGGCGGGCATGCTGCGACGGAAGGCGGTACGGCTGCTGACCTCGGTCAGACTCAGCCCGTCCGGCGTCAAATCAGCCCCTCCGGCGGACAAATCAGCCCCTCCGGCGGGCAAACCCAGCCCCTCCGGCGTTTGAGGAGCGGGGGTCCGGGGGCGGAGCCCCCGCAGCCGACGGCAGTCTTTCGGGAAGGGGCGGGGAGGGGATCAAAAATGAGCCCGTCCGGCGATTGAGGACGAGCCCGAAGGGCGATCGACGGCGCCCGAGTCGACAGCACGGGACGGACCACCGGACCACCGGAACCCCGGCCAACCCCAGCACGTTACCGTCACACCACCACAAACATCGCACGCGGAACAGGATGACCATGACCTGGCTGATCACCGGCGGAGCCGGCTACATCGGGGCGCACGTCGTCCGCGCCATGACCGAGGCGGGCGAGCGGGCGGCCGTCCTGGACGACCTGTCCACCGGATTCGCCGAGCGCGTCCCCGAGGGAGTGCCGCTCGTCCAGGGCTCCACCCTCGACCGGCCGCTGCTCGACCGCGTCATCGCGGACCACGGCATCACCGGCGTCGTCCACCTCGCGGCGAAGAAGCAGGTCGGCGAGTCCGTGGAGCAGCCGCTGCGCTACTACCACGAGAACGTCGAGGGCCTGCGCACCCTCCTCGAAGCGGTCGTCGACGGAGGCGTGCCCAGCTTCGTCCTCTCCTCCTCCGCCGCCGTCTACGGCATGCCTGACGTCGACCTCGTCACCGAGGAGACCCCCTGCACGCCGATGAATCCGTACGGCGAGACGAAGCTCGCGGGCGAGTGGCTGGTCCGCGCGGTCGGCCGGGCGCACGGCCTGTCGACGGCCTGCCTGCGGTACTTCAACGTGGCGGGCGCCGCGGCCCCCGAGCTCGCCGACACCGGCGTGTTCAACATCGTCCCGATGGTCTTCGAGCGCCTCACCGCGGGCGAGCCCCCGCGCATCTTCGGCGCCGACTACGACACCCCGGACGGCACCTGCGTCCGTGACTACATCCACGTGGCCGACCTCGCCGACGCCCACGTGGCCGCCGCCCGCAAGCTGGCCGCGGCGCCCGGCTCCGACCTGACGGTCAACATCGGCCGCGGCGAAGGCGTTTCGGTGCGCGAGCTGATCGACCTGATCAACGACGTGACGGGGTACGGCATCGCCCCGCAGGTCGACCCGCGCCGCCCCGGCGACCCGGCGCGCGTCGTCGCCTCGGCCGAGCGGATCTCCGCGGAGCTCGGCTGGAAGTCCCGGCACGACGTACGCGCGATGATCACGTCGGCGTGGGCGGGCTGGGTGCTCCAGCACCCGGAGGCCGCGCGCGGCTGACGCGACCGGAACCGACCCGCGTTCGGGCCGTACGCAGGGGGCGCCAGGTCACAGGACCGGCGCCCCCTTTCCCGTATCCCTACTCCCGTATCCCTACTCCCGTATCCCTACTCCCGTATCCCCACCCCCGTATCCCCACCCCCGTATCCCCACTCCCGTACCCCTACTTCCTCACAGCGCCCGCAGCCCCGCGGCCGTGGCCGACGCCAGCCTGCCCAGGTAGCCCTTCGGCAGGTCGGTCCGCACGACGACCGAGCGCCAGTAGAGCGGGCCCGAGACCAGGTCGAGGGCGAGGTCCTCGTCGATGCGGGCGCGTAGTTCGCCGCGGGCGACGGCGGCCTGCACGATGCCGCTGGCCACGCTGTGCTGTCCTTCACGCAAAGCTTTCTGCAGGGCCTCGGCGATCTCCGGGTTGCGGGCCGCCTCCGCCTGGAGGTCCGGGATGATCTGCCCGGCCACCGGGTGCTTCAGGGCACGCGACGTGACCTCGTAGAGCAGCCGCAGATCGCCTTCGAGGCTGCCCGTGTCCGGCGCCGGGAGGCCCTGCACCGCCACCGCCGAGACCAGGTCGAGGACCAGGTGCAGCTTGGACTTCCAGCGGCGGTAGACCGCCGTCTTGCCGACGCCCGCGCGGCGCGCGATGCCCTCGATCGACATCCGTGCGTAGCCGACGGCGGCGAGCTCCTCGAAGACCGCGGCGCGAATGGCCTCGGTCACATCCTCACGGAGTACGGCGGCGCCCGCGGGGGCTCTGCGGCGGGTACCACCGGGGCTTTCAGTCATGGGACCAGCATAGGACGGGACGACGAAACGGTTGCGTTCCGACGTAGCGGCGCTCTACTCTCGACGCGACGACGATACGGGTCCGTCCCGACGTTGGTCCCGACGTAAGGAGCCGGTCGGCAGTGAGTCAGACGCTGGACACCCCCCAGACACCCGCGCCCGTGGAGACACCCGAGCAGGCCCCCCTCGACGCCGCAGCGCTCGCCGCTCTGCACGGGCTCTCGGTCAGCAACGCGCGCCCCTCCCTGCCCCAGTACGTACGGCAGTTGTGGGCCAGGCGGCACTTCATCACCGCCTTCGCGACCGCCAAGCTCACCGCGCAGTACAGCCAGGCGAAGCTCGGCCAGGTCTGGCAGGTGATGACGCCGCTCCTGAACGCCGCCGTCTACTACTTGATCTTCGGGCTGCTGCTCGGCACCAGCAAGGACATCGACGACTTCGTGCCGTTCCTGGTCACCGGCGTCTTCGTGTTCACGTTCACGCAGAGCTCGGTGATGGCCGGCACCCGCGCGATCTCCGGCAACCTCGGCCTGGTGCGCGCCCTGCACTTCCCCCGCGCGTCCCTGCCGATCTCGCTCTGTCTGCAGCAACTCCAGCAACTGCTGTTCTCGATGGCCGCCCTCGCCGTGATCCTCCTGTGCTTCGGGGTGCCGCCCGCCTGGTCCTGGTTCCTCGTGGTCCCGGCCCTGGCGCTGCAGTTCGCGTTCAACACCGGGCTCGCGCTCGTCATGGCGCGGCTCGGCAGCCGGACACCCGACCTCGCCCAGCTGATGCCCTTCGTGATGCGCACATGGATGTACGGCTCCGGCGTGATGTTCAGCATCAAGAAGGTGCTCCCCGAACAGGGCGTGCCGGAGTTCGCGAAGGTCCTGCTCGAATGCAACCCGGCGGCCGTCTACATCGACCTGGTGCGGTACGCCCTGATCGACAGCTTCGACGCGGGCCAACTCCCGTACGACATCGGGGCGATGTGGGCGCTGGCGCTCGGCTGGGCCGTGGTCCTCTGCGTCGGCGGGTTCATCTACTTCTGGAAGGCAGAGGAGACGTACGGCCGTGGCTGACACCCTCATCGAGCCCGCACCCCGGGCCACCGCGGAGACCGAGCCCGCACCCCGGGCCACCACGGAGACCGAGCCCGCACCCCGGGCCACCGCGGAGACCGAGACCGCCCCCCCTGGGCAGGAGACCCGCCAGGAGACCCGCCAAGAGCACCGCACGCCCACCGTCATCGCGGACGGCGTCGACATCGTCTACCGCGTCACCGGCACCGGAGCCGGCCGCGGCAGCGCGACCGCCGCGCTCAACCGCATCGTCCGGCGCGAGAAGCACGGCAAGGGCGGGGTGCGCGAGGTGCACGCCGTCAAGGGCGTCTCGTTCACCGCGTACGAGGGCGAGGCCATCGGGCTCATCGGCACCAACGGCTCGGGCAAGTCCACGCTGCTCAGGGCCGTCGCGGGCCTCCTCCCGACGGAGAACGGCCGGATCTACACCCACGGCCAGCCCTCGCTGCTCGGCGTCAACGCGGCCCTGATGAGCGATCTGACCGGCGAGCGGAACGTCATGCTCGGCGGCCTCGCCATGGGAATGTCGCGCGAGCAGATCCGCGAACGGTACGACGGGATCGTGGAGTTCTCCGGCATCAACGAGAAGGGCGACTTCATCACCCTGCCCATGCGGACGTATTCGTCCGGCATGGCGGCCCGCCTCCGCTTCTCCATCGCCGCCGCCAAGGACCACGACGTCCTGCTCATCGACGAGGCCCTCGCCACCGGCGACCGCAAGTTCCAGAAGCGCTCCGAGGCCCGCATCCGCGAACTCCGCGCCACCGCCGGCACGGTCTTCCTCGTCAGCCACAACAACAAGTCCATCCGCGACACCTGCGACCGCGTCCTGTGGCTGGAGCGCGGCGAACTCCGCATGGACGGCCCGACGGCCGAAGTCCTGGGGGAGTACGAGAAGTTCACGGGTGCCGGGAAGTAGATCCCCGGCACCCGGTCTCCACAGCCGGTCTCCACAGACGGAACTCAGCGCTCCAGGAACGCGAACAGTTCCTCCCAGCGGCGCACGATCTCGGCCGTCGTGTACCGCTGGATGTTCTGCCGTGCCAGCTCGCCCATCTTGTCCCGCAGCTCCTTGTCGGACATCAACGTGTCCAGTCGGCGGGCCAGTTCACCGGTGTTGCCGAGCCCGGCGAGCAGCCCGTCCTCGCCGTCCTGGACGATCTCGTGCACGCCCGGCGCGCAGTCGAACGCGGCGCACGGCACCGCGGCCGCCATCGCCTCCATCAGCGCGAGGGGGAAGCCCTCCCCGCGCGAGGACTGCACGAACACCGAGCCGCCGCGCAGCGCCCCCGGCACATCACCGGTCCGGCCCATCCACTCCACCGAGCCGTCAAGCCCCAGGTCGGTGCACTGCTGCTTGAGCTGCTCCTCGTCCTCGCCGGAGCCGTAGATCCGCAAGCGCCAGTCCGGGTGCAGCGGCGCGACCTCCGCCCAGGTGTCCAGGAGCATGTCGATGCCCTTCTGGTCGTGCAGCCGGCCGATGCTGGTGACGACCTTCCCGGTGCGCGGCGAGGGCACCTCGGGCATGAAGGGCAGCGGGTTCGGCATGTACGACGCGTTGTCCATGCCGCCCTTGCGGATCCACAGGTCGGCGTCCTCCCGGGTGAGCGCGAGCATCCGGTCCACGTCCTTGTAGAACTTCCGCACCCGCCCGTAGCGCGAGCAGGCACGCGTGTACGCGTACGACTCGTGGCTCATGCCGATCACCGTCAGGCCCGTGGTGTCGGCGAGCGTCACCCACTCCATCGCCCACACCTGCGTGACGATCACGACGGCGCCGGGCCGCGCCCGCCGGAACAGCGCGGTCAGCTTCGCCGCCTGCTCGTGCATGCCCGCCGTGCGCGCGGCCCGCAGCCGTCGCTCGGCGATGTTGAGCCGCCCCTTGATCCCGCGGGCCGGGCCGACGCGCGGCGGGTGCTCGTCGTAGAGCGTCGTCGTCGGGTACGGCAGGTCCGTGCCGATGTCCTGCGGCTCGGCGGGCTCGGTGATGCCGATGACATGCACGCGGTGGCCGCTCTCGGTGAAGAGGCGGGCCATCTGGTGCGACCAACTCGTGACTCCGCCCAGCTCGTTGACGCTGTTGCTGACGAAGAAGACGTCCCGCTGGGGGAAGGACTGCGGGGACTGGGTGGACTGGGCGGTCTGGGTGGACTGGGTGGACTGGGCGGTCTGGGTGGTCTGGGTGGTCTGGGTGCTCATGCCCGGCTCCAGTGGGAGAAGAACTGCTCGACGATGCTGCGGGCGGCGGTCCCCTTGTCGTACTCGCCGAACTCGGCCACGAACCGCTCGCGCTCCGGCTGGTACTTGGCCTCGTCCTCGGTCAGCGACTCCAGCGCGCCGTACAGCTCGTCCTCGCTCCGCACGACCGGGCCCGGCGCGCGTTCGAGCAGGTCGAAGTAGGTGCCTCGGCCCTCGTGCACGTACTCCTCGTAGTCGTACGCGAAGAACAGCATCGGGCGGTCCAGGAGGGCGTAGTCGAACATCACCGAGGAGTAGTCGGTGATCAGCGCGTCGGACAGCTCCATCAGCGGGTTGACGTCGTGCCGGGCGGAGACGTCGACGACGGTGCCGCGCACGGACGGCGGGAGCACCACGTGGTTGAGGTAGTGCGAGCGCACCAGCAGCACGTACCGGTCGCCGAGTTGCTCCGCGAACCGCTCCACGTCGAAGGGCAGCTCGAAACGCCGGCTCCGGCCGCCCTGCTTGCGGAACGTGGGGGCGTAGAGGAGGACCTGCTTGTCCTCGGGGATGCCGAGCTCGGCGGCGAGCGGCCCACGGGTGCGGCGCCCCTCGGCGGCCTCGCGCTCCCTGGCGTGCACCAGTGCGTCATTACGCGGATAGCCGACACGCAGCAGTGTCCTCTCCTGCAGCCGGAACGCCTTGGCGAGGGTGCGCACATCGTGCTCGGAGCGGATCAGGAACCGGTCGAAGCGGTTCAGGACCCGCTGCTGCTCCTCCTGCCGCGGCTGCGACCTGAGCTTCCAGGCCGGCTCGTCGAAGCCCATCCGCTTGAGCGCGGAGCCGTGCCAGGTCTGGATGTAGGTGGTCTCGGGCCGCTTGGTCAGCTTCAGCGGATAGCTCTGGTTGTCCACCCAGAACTCCGCCTGCGCCAGAGCCTTGAGGTAGGGCAGCGACCAGCGGCGTGCGAGGGTGGCGTCGGCGGGGAAGCCCTCCGGAGATCCCGCGTACGACCAGACCGCCTCGAACTCCAGGCCCTGGCGGCGCATCTCCTCGTAGATGGCCTTCGGGCTGTCGCTGTACTGCTTGCCGAGCTGGCTCTCGAAGACGACCAGGCCCTTCTTCACGGGCAGCCGGCTGAACACCTCGTCGTACACGCGGAGTTTGGTCTCGCCCGAGGTGAGGTTCTTGCGGATCTCCTTGGCCCTGCGGAACCCGCTCTTGGCGAGCTTGCCGGGGCGCCCCCGCACGCCGCGTACGACGAGTTCGCGCACCCGGTCCTTGTCCTCGACGCGGTCGCGCGTGACCAGACGGAAGCAGAGGTGGCCGCGCTGCGACACCTCGGGCTCCACATGGTCGGCGACAAGCCGGGTCAGCCGGGGCCGCACCGGAAGCAGTCCCTGGGCCGGTTCGGGCTCGCTCGCGGTGAGCCGGGTCGTGGTCCGCACCCCGTCCACGTCCAGCTTGAGCCGTACGTCCCACACCTCGTCCACGATGCCCAGCGGGCGCAGCCTCCCGGCGAGGTCGGCCTCGGCCTCCCAGCTCACGAAGGCGCCCTCGTGGCGCAGCTCGGCCACCGGGAAGCGGAAGCTCTGCAGGCTGCGGCGGCGGGCGCTGAACTCCAGCTCGCCGGAGAGCCGCGCGCCCTCGGGGATCACACCGAGCGGGTTGACGATCCGGCCGCCGAGGCGGACCGTGCCGCCGCGCTCCTCGTAGCCGGTGAGGGCGTTGCGCAGGAACATCCGGTCGACGGTCCTGGTGTGGTAGCCGAGGTCGGTGACGTCCAGGACGTGCCGGCCGAAGGAGTCGTCGAGGTGGTCCGCGCACCAGAAGACATGGCCGTCGCGCTCCACGAGCGGGGCGGAGATCTTGTCGCGGTTGGTGAGGGTGTCGACGGCCGGGAGCAGGTTGTCCCAGTCGTTCTCGCGCAGCAGATAGGCGCAGACGGCGTGGATCGGCTGCACCTCGTCGTACGCCTCGGGGGCGAGCGAGGTGAGGTAGTCGCGGGCGATGCCGGCGAACTCCTGGCGGTAGGAGTCGTCGCGGAACGGCAGGTCGCGCAGGTGGAGCACGAGGTCGTGCTTGAGGAACTTGACGTCCTTGGCGCGCTTCAGCTCGGTCAGGCCGCGTTCGGCGAGGAGCGCGTCGATGCGGCGGTGGATCTCCATCCGGTGCACGAAGTTGGTCATCTCGTGCCGCCGGTTGGAGATCGACTTGGCGGCCGCCTTCTCGTACACGTGCCAGAAATACACCTGGTTGGGTATGAGGCTGATGCGGCCCGCGGCGACATACGCCTCGGCGATGAACATCAGGTCCTCGTAGAACATCCCCCTGAGGAACCGGAGTTGGTTCTCCATGAGGAAGTCGCGGCGGTACATCTTGTTCGTGGAGAGCGTGTCCCACGCCAGCAGGTCCGGCAGCTCGGTGACCGACTCCAGGACCTGGGTGCGCGCGTAGAGCCAGGGGTACCACTCGTCGCGCTTCTTGCTCCGCCGGTCCAGGTGCAGGCGTACGCAGAGGCCGGAGACGATGTCGGAGCCGTCGCGCTCGGCGGCCTCCAGGAGGTTGCGGCAGGCGTTGCGTTCCAGGACGTCGTCGCTGTCGAGGAACATCACGTACCGGCCGCGGGTGTGGCCGATGCCGACGTTGCGCGGCTCGCCGCACCCGCCGCTGTTCTCCGGCAGCTGGAAGGCGCGCACCCGCTCCGGGTTCTCGGCCGCGAGCCGCCGCGCCACCTCGTACGAGCCGTCGGTGCTGCAGTCGTCGACGATCACGACCTCGACGCCGCGCAGGGTCTGGTCGAGCACGGACCGCACCGCGGCCGGGAGCCGGGCCTCATCGTTGTAGACGATCACGACGACGGAGACGTCCGCTTCGACTTCGACGTCCGGGCGGGCCTCGGTGTCGCGCTCAGCGATCAAACCCATGCGTTCCTCCAGGCAACCTGCACCGCTCGTTCAACATCCTCTCGATTGTCCGACATGCCCGGTACGCGAGCCCGCGTAGGTTGGCCCGTTCCGGCGACAGGAGTCAAATGTGCCATACCGGTGAATTGTTAGAAATTCGGGGTCCAGCGGTCTAACCGGGCAGATGGCAACGGCCGGGCACACGGGGACTCGGGGACTCGGGGACTCGGATGACGGCCGGGCACACAACAGGGCGCCCCGGCCTGAGCTTCAGGCCGGGGCGCCCTGTGTGGACTACCCGAGGTCGAGGTAGCGAGTGGTACGCGGTACGGACTCAGCCGTGCGTACGCAGCAGCGTCCTCATCGTCCGCATCGCCACGGACAGGTTGGCGAGGTCGAAGTCGTCCGAACCCTGGATCTCGTCGAGCGTCGCCTTGGCGCGGCCCAGGATCGCGGCGTTCTGCCCCTCCCAGGCCTTGTAGCGCTGCTCGGGCGTCGATGTGCCGTTGCCCACCGCGAGCACATCCGCGGTGAGGGCCGCATGCGCCGCGTACAGATCCTCACGGATCGCCGCACGCGCCATCGACTGCCAGCGGTCACTGCGCGGCAGCGCGCTGATCCGGTCCATGAGCTGGGTGATCTGCAGCCGGTCCGCGAGGTCGTAGTAGACCTCGGCGACCTCCAGCGGCGCCTTGTCCATCCGGTCCGCGATCAGCACCACGTCCAGCGTCGGGAACGCCGACGAGAACCCGGCCACGCGCTGCGCCAGCTCCTCCGGCACTCCGGCGCCGGTCAACTCCTCGAAGATCCGCTGGTACCACTCCAGGTCCGCGCCGCGCACCAGCTTCGGCAGCTCCGACCAGACCTGCGTCACGCCCTCGTGGAAGAACTCGATGGTCTCCGCCAGGTCGATCGGCTGCGGCCGGTTGTTGAGCAGCCAGCGCGTGCCGCGCTCCACCAGGCGCCGCGAGTGCAGCCTGATCCGGGTCTGCACATCCGCCGCCACGACGTTGTCCAGCGCCTCGACCGCGTCCCAGACCTCGCCGAGCCCGAAGATCGCACGGGCCGCGGTGTGGGCGCGCACCACCTCTTCGAGCGAGGCACCGGTCTCCTCGCGCATCCGGTGCAGGAAGCTCGTACCGCCCGAGTTGACCGTGTCGTTCACGAGGACCGTCGTGACGATCTCCCGGCGCAGCGCGTGCGCGTCGATCTGGTCGAGGAACCGCTCGCGCAGCGCCGTCGGGAAGTACGCGTGCAGCAGGCCCTGGAGGTACTTGTCGTCCGGCAGGTCCGTGCCGAGCAGCGCCTCCGCGACGGTGATCTTCGTGTACGCGAGCAGCACCGCCGTCTCCGGCTGCGTCAGGCCGAGCCCGGCGTTCAGGCGCTCCCGGATCTGGCGGTCGGTGGGCATGAACTCGAGGGAGCGGTCGAGGTGGCCCTCGCGCACCAGCGTGCGCAGGAAGCGCTGCTGGGCGTGGACCATGCTCGACGACTGCGCCAGAGCGTTGGCCAGCGCCGTGTTCTGTGCGTAGTTGTTGCGCAGGACCAGGCGGCCGACCTCGTCGGTCATCTCGGCGAGCAGCTTGTTGCGCTGCTTCACCGTCATGTCGCCGTCCGCGACCACGGAGTTGAGCAGGATCTTGATGTTCACCTCGTGGTCGGAGGTGTCCACGCCCGCGCTGTTGTCGATCGCGTCCGTGTTGACCCGGCCGCCCGCACGCGCGAACTCGATCCGGCCCAGCTGCGTCAGGCCGAGGTTGCCGCCCTCGCCGACGACCTTGACCCGCAGGTCCGCTCCGTCGACCCGGATGGCGTCGTTGGCCTTGTCGCCGACGTCGCCGTTGGACTCGGCGCTCGACTTCACGTACGTACCGATGCCGCCGTTCCACAGCAGGTCGACCGGCGCCTGCAGGATCGTCTTCATCAGCTCGGCCGGGGTCATCTTGGAGATGCCCGACTCGATGCCGAGGGCCTCCCTGATGTGCGCGTTCAGCTGGATGGACTTGGCGCTGCGCGGGAAGACACCGCCGCCCGCGGAGAGCAGCTCCTTGTTGTAGTCCGCCCAGGACGAGCGCGGCAGCTCGAAGAGCCGGCGCCGCTCGGCGTACGAGGTGGCCGCGTCCGGCTTCGGGTCGATGAAGATGTGCCGGTGGTCGAAGGCGGCGACCAGGCGGATGTGCTCGGAGAGCAGCATGCCGTTGCCGAACACGTCACCGGACATGTCGCCGACGCCGACGACCGTGAAGTCCTGGTTCTGCGTGTCGTGGCCGAGCTCCCGGAAGTGCCGCTTCACGGACTCCCAGGCACCGCGCGCGGTGATGCCCATGCCCTTGTGGTCGTACCCGGCCGAACCGCCGGACGCGAAGGCGTCACCCAGCCAGAAGTTGTACGACTCCGCTACCTCGTTGGCGATGTCCGAGAAGGTCGCGGTGCCCTTGTCGGCGGCGACCACGAGGTAGGTGTCCTCGCCGTCGTGCCGGACCACGTCTTGCGGGGGCACGACCTCGCCCGCGACCATGTTGTCGGTGATGTCGAGCAGGGCCGAGATGAACGTCTTGTACGAGGCGACGCCCTCGGCGAGCCACGCGTCCCGGTCCACGCTCGGGTCGGGCAGCTGCTTGGCGACGAAGCCGCCCTTCGCGCCGACCGGCACGATGACGGTGTTCTTCACCATCTGCGCCTTCACCAGGCCGAGGATCTCCGTACGGAAGTCCTCACGCCGGTCGGACCAGCGCAGACCACCGCGCGCGACCTTGCCGAAGCGCAGGTGCACACCCTCGACACGGGGCGAGTACACCCAGATCTCGTAGGCGGGCCGCGGCTCCGGCAGGTCCGGGATCGCCTGCGGGTCCAGCTTCATGGAGACGTAGGTGTGCGGCTTGCCGCCGCCCGCCTCCTGGAAGAAGTTCGTCCGCAGGGTCGCCTTGATGACGGTGAGGAAGGACCGCAGGATCCGGTCCTCGTCGAGCGACGCGACCTGGTCGAGCGCGCCGTCCAGCTCTTCGAGGAGGCCATCGATCAGCTCGGTGCCTGCCCGCTGCCGGTCCGGCGACATCCGCGCTTCGAAGAGGCTGACGAGGAGACGCGTGGTGTGGACGTTGTTGTGGAGGGTGTCCTCCATGTAGTCCTGGCTGAACGTGGCGCCCGCCTGCCGCAGGTACTTGGCGTACGCGCGCAGCACCATCGCCTGCCGCCAGGTCAACCCGGCGCCCAGGACGAGGGAGTTGAAGCCGTCGTTCTCGGCGAGCCCGGTCCAGACGGCGGCGAAGGCCTCCTGGAAACGCTCCCGCGCGTCGTCCGCGAGGTAGTCCCCGTTCCCGGCGGCCTTGGGCATGCGCAGACCGAAGTCGTAGATCCACGCCGTCGTGCCGTCGCTGACGCGCAGCTCGTACGGGCGCTCGTCCACGACCTCGCAGCCCAGGCGCTGCAGCACGGGCAGCACCGCGGAGAGGGAGACCTGGCCGCCGGCGCGGTAGATCTTGAAGCGCCGCTCGCCGGGTCCGGCGCCCACGGGCTCGTACAGGGAGAGCGCGAAGTCCTTCGGGCTCTGGGCGAGTTGCTCGACCCGCACCAGGTCGGCGACCGCACCACGCGGCGTGTGGTCCGCCTTGTAGCCCTCCTGGAAGGCGTTGCTGTAGCGGCGCAGCAGCTCGGCGGCGCGCTCCTCGCCGCACTCGGCGGTCAGCGCCTCCGCGAAGCCGTCGGCCCAGGAACGCGCGGCCTCGACGAGGCGGGCCTCGATGCGCTCCTTGTCGGCGTCGGACAGCCGCGGCAGCTCGGTGCCCGGCGGGACGCGGACGACGAAGTGCAGCCGGGAGAGGATCGACTCGGTGTTCCAGGCGGTGAAGTCGACGCTGGTGCCGCCGAGCTCCTCCTTCAGGATGTCGATGATCCGCAGGCGCACACCCGTGGTGTAGCGGTCCCGGGGCAGGTAGACGAGCGCGGAGTAGTACCTGCCGTACTCGTCCTTGCGCAGGTACAGCCGCAGCCTGCGGCGCTCCTGCAGGTAGAGCACGGACGTGACGATGGAGCGCAGCTCGTCGACCGGGGTCTGGAAGAGCTCGTCACGCGGGTACGTCTCGAGGATCTGCAGCAGATCACGGCCGTCGTGGCTGTTGGGCGAGAATCCGGCCCGCTTGAGGACCTCGGCGACCTTGCGGCGGATCACCGGCACGCGGCGCACGGACTCGGTGTACGCGGCGCTGGAGAACAGGCCGAGGAAGCGGCGCTCACCGACGACGTTGCCCTCGGCGTCGAACTTCTTCACGCCGACGTAGTCGAGGTAGCTGGGGCGGTGGACCGTGGCCCGGCTGTTGGCCTTGGTCAGGACGAGCAGCTTGTGCTCGCGGGCCTTGGCGCGGGCGTCGGCGGGCAGCCGGTTGAAGGAGGGGCTGACCGGGTGGCCGTGCACGTCCTCGCCGCTGTGCTGCGGGTCGGAGCGCAGGATGCCGAGGCCGGTGCCGGGGACGGCGCCGAGGGAGTCGTCCTCGTTCAGCTCGTACTCGCGGTAGCCGAGGAACGTGAAGTGGTCGGCGGCGAGCCACCTGAGCAGCTCGCGGGCCTCCTCGACCTCCTGGTTCTGCAGGTCGTCCGCGGTCGGCTCGCTGGGCAGCTCGTCGGCGATGCGCAGCGCGGCGTCGCGCATCTTCTCCCAGTCCTCGACGGCCTCGCGCGCGTCGGACAGCACCCGGAGCAGGTCGTTGGTGATCTGCTTGAGGTCGGCCCGGTCGGTCTCCCGGTCCATCTCGACGTGGATCCAGGACTCGGTGAGCGTGTCGTGCGCGTCGTCGGGCGCCCCGGCCGGGAGCACCTCGACGAGCTTGCCGGTGAGGTCCCGGCGCACGACGACCTGCGGGTGGATCACGACGTGGATGCCGCGGCCCTGGCGGGAGAGCTCATTGGTGACCGAGTCGACCAGGAACGGCATGTCGTCCGTGACGACCTCGACGACGGAGTGCGAGCACGTCCAGCCGTTCTCCTCGACCGTGGGCGTGTGCACCCGGACGCTGGCCGTGCCCTGCGGACGCTCCTCCGCGAGGCGGTAGTGCGAGAACGCTGCACCGAAGATGTCGACCGGGTCGCGGTCCGCCAGGTCTTCCGGTGCGGTGTGCAGGTAGTAGCGCTGGAGGTACGAGAGCACTGTGTCCTCGTCCGGACGGTCTCCCGTATTGGCACCCGTCGGAAGTTGCCCCCCGACCGGGCTGTTCTCAGCTACCCGGGCAGCCCGTGTGAGCAGCTCGGCCTTTGCTTCGTCCAGCTTGGTCTGCATGTCCTCTGGCTCCTGTCGCGCGCCGTTGCGTGACGTTGAAGGAAGTGATTTTTACGCCGGTGTGGCGAGCAAGCGCACTACGTGGAGACACGGGGTTTCCGGTCCCCGCCGACGCTATGCCTTGGTGAGAAGTGACAGGGGCGGTCTCGGCCATTTTCGGCTGCGTGCCCCGAATCCGAAGCGCGACGATCGCCCGGGCACGCCGACGTACCGGGCACGGGCCGGGGGCTGCACTGCCCCCGAGGGATATCGCGCTGATCACGGGTCAAGGCTATCTCCCCCCACCAGGCCCCCGTCATGGGCTGTATGTGTACAAAAGAACGGTCATTACTTTGACACTCTGGACAGGGACAACACCCCCTCGTTCATGCGTCCGCGCTCCGTGGCCCCACCGCAGCGCACTCCCCCACTTGGCAAATCGCCGCCTTCGGTGCACGTTGGCAGGACAGGCGCCGCTCCGCGCGAACGCCCTCCCGACCAGGACCACGGACCGGCGCACCACATGGTTCACGCCAAGGGAGCGAGCGGCCATGGCAGCGAAAATCCTGATGGTGACCGGTGACGCGGCGGAGTCCCTCGAGGTGCTCCACCCCTATCTGCGGCTGCGGGAAGAGGGGTACGACGTGCACATCGCCGCGCCCGCCCGCAAGAAGCTGCAGCTCGTCCTCCACGACTTCGAGCCGGGCTTCGACACCTACACCGAGAAACCCGGCTACACCTGGCCGGCCGACCTCGCCTTCTCCGAGGTCGACCCCGGGGCCTATGTCGCCCTGGTGATCCCCGGCGGCCGCGCCCCGGAGTATCTGCGCAACGACCCCGAGCTCCGCAAGATCCTCAAGGCGTTCTTCGACTCGGACAGGCCGATCGCCCAGATCGGGCACGGTGCCCTCCTCACTGCTGCCATCGGCGGCCTGGTGGGCCGCAGAGTCACGGCCTTCCCGGCCCTTGAGCTGGACATGCAGGCGGCCGGGGCGACGTTCCGGGACGCGGACACCGTGGTCGACGGCACCCTCGTCTCGGCCCGTGCCTGGCCGGACATCTCCCGCTGGATGCGGGAGTTCATCGACGTGCTGCGCGCCAAGGCCCCGGTCACGTAGATCCGCGGCGCCGTAGATCCGTGGGTCCGCGGGGGCCTGGACCCGTGGGTGCGCGGGGAGCTGGACCCGTGGGTGCGCGGGGACCTGGACCCGTGGATCCGCGGCGACCTTGGCCCGTGGATCCGCGGCGCCGTAGATCCGAAGGATCCGCTGCCGCGTAGATCCGTAGATCGGCAGGAGCCGGACCTCCAGGCCCGTCGGCCGTGCGGTCCCCGTCGGCCGTGCGGTCAGCCGTCACCGCGCGAGCTCTCGTCGCGCGGGCTCTCGTCGCGCATACCCTCGTCGCGCATGCTCCCGTCGCGCGCGCTCAGGCCGCGAGCCGGGTGGCCTCCTGGACCGCCTCCGCGAGGGTGTCCACCACCGGCACGCCCGCCACGGCCAGGCTGGCGCGGCTGTGCGAGCCGCCGGTGTAGAGCACCGCGAGCGCCCCCACGTGCGCCGCGGCCACCGCGTCGTCCACCGCGTCCCCGATCACCACCGTGCGGGCGGGGTCGACGGTCGCGGCCAGCGCCGCGATGTGCCGCTCCATGTGCGTGGCCTTGCCCTCGGTGGAGTTCCCCACGCGGCCGTCGACGCGTATGAAGTGGTGCTCGATGCCGTGTGTCCGCACGATCGGCAGCAGGCGGTCGTGCGGGGCCAGGGAGCACATCGACTGCGTGAGCCCGGACGCCTGCCAGTCGGCGAGCAGCTCACCCGCCCCTTCGGCGAGCCCGGCACTTTCCGCCAGGATCCAGTAGTGCCGGTGGAAGGCCTCGTCCATGACCTCCCACTCCGCGTCGGTGGGCAGGCGGCCCATGAGCCGCTCGTAGAAGCGCGGCACCGGTACGCAGTACAGCTCGCGGTACCGCTCGAGCGTGATCGGCGGCAGGCCGATCTCCTCGAACGACGCGTTGGTGGCCCTGATGACCACGTCGATGTCGTGGAACAGCGTGCCGTTCCAGTCCCAGACGCCATGCCCAAGACGGTACCCGGAGGACGCGATCCGCCTCCAAGCCTGTGGATAACTCGACGCGACTCGACGTAAGCCCTGGTCAGAGCCAGGAGAGCCAGGATGGAGGCACGCCGCACCAGGGCGGGGCAGGTCGGCCGCGGCTCAGCCCACGATGTTCGGGATCTCCTGCGTGGCGAACCAGAGCAGTTCGTGGTCCTCCGCCCCGTCCACCGTGAACTGGGCGTCGTCGTCCCCCTGGTCCGCCGCGCCCAGGGCGTCCGCCGCGGCCCGCACGTCGGCCTCGGCGTCGTCGGAGTCGACGTGCACCGCCGCGGCCTTCGCCAGGGGCACGGCCCGCGCGAGGCGCACCTCGCCGAGCGCGCTGACGGCAAGCCCGTGGTCCGGGTCCACGGTCGCCTCGGCGTCCGGCACGTCCACGGCCACCACGACCCGGCGCCGCGCGGCACCGGGGCTGCCGGCGAGCATCCGCAGCGACGCGGACGCGGCCCGGTTCAGCGCCGCGTACTCCAGCTCCTCGATGTCGTCCGAGACGTACCACTCGCGCAGCGCGGGCGTCACCGCGTAGGCCGTCAGCGGTCCGGGGCCCAGCTCGCCCGCCTTGTGCGCCTCGGCGAGCCCGGGGAGGGTCAGGGGTACGTAGACGCGCATGGCCGCCGCTTTCTTCGTCGTTGGACGTGGGCTTGAAGACCCTCAGGATACGGGTCGGAAGTCCCCCATCGGGGGGCTGGTTCGAGGCACCGAGCTTTCGCTTACGTCCGGATTGTCTCCGGAGTGAGCGGCTCCGAGGCCAGTCGCCCCTTGGGCCCTCACCCTGATAGGTGATCTTTCGGAAGGGCTTCACGGAGCGTGACGCCACGTTGCGCGACCAAGGCTCGTACCCGTACAAGAAATCCCGTGGCTACTGCCCGGTAGCAATTCCGGGCCCGGCAGATACGGGGAAAATGATCATGGATGTGACACAGAACGACTCACACGGTTCCAGGGGATCCAGGGGCCCCGGCCGCCAGCGGACCGGAGGCGGCACCCGCCCCGGCGGGCGGGCGGTGACCAGGCCCGGCAACCGTCGCGACCAGCGCAGGCCCGCGGCCGTACCGGCGCAGCGGAGGCGGTTCAAGCCGCACGAGCTGTTCGCCGAGCGCCTGCTCGCAGTGCTGAGCGGTGAGCGGCCGGTGCACTGGATGCTCAACCACACCGTCGGCCACGGCTACCAGCAGCTCGTCGAGCTCGCCCCGCACGCGCCGTTCCAGGCGCACGGGCCGCGTCCCGTCGTGCGCACCTGCCGGGCGCTTCCGCTCAGCCCGGGTGTGGTCGAGGCCAGCGCGTGCATCGGTGCCGGTGACCAGGTGCGGGCCATGGCGTTCCGCCTGGAGCGCGGCTCCGACCTGCGCTGGCGCTGTGCCGCCGTGGAACTGGGCGGGGAGCGCCAGCCGGCCTGAGTCCCGGACGCCCGCAGGGACGCGAACGCCGCGGGGCCGGAAGCCCAGCTTCCGCTGAGCCCCGGCCCCGACAACGTACGTACGATGTGCCGCCCCGCGTCACTTCTTGCGGCGGCGGCCGCCCTTCTGGGCCTTGCGGCGCTCGGCGCGCGTCATACCGTCCGAGGACGAGCGGACCCCGCCTTCGTCGTCGTTGCTGAAGTCGCCCTCCACGACACCGCCCTCGCCGTCGACCGTCGGCGCCGAGAAGTGCAGCCGGTCCGGGCGCTGCGGGGCCTCGAGGCCCTTGGCGCGGATCTCCGGACGGCCGGCCCCCGCGGGCACCGCGTCCTCGACCGGAGCCTTCTCCAGGGACGCCGCCTTGTCCTCGACGGGAACCTCCTCGACCTGCTGCTCGACCTGGACCTCCAGGTTGAACAGGTAGCCGACGGACTCCTCCTTGATGCCCTCCATCATCGCGGTGAACATGTCGAAGCCCTCGCGCTGGTACTCGACCAGCGGGTCCTTCTGCGCCATCGCGCGCAGGCCGATGCCCTCCTGGAGATAGTCCATCTCGTAGAGGTGCTCGCGCCACTTGCGGTCCAGGACGGAGAGGACCACGCGGCGCTCCAGCTCACGCATGATCTCCGAGCCGAGCTGCTCCTCGCGCGCGTCGTACTGCGCGTGGATGTCCTCCTTGATGGACTCGCTGATGAACTCGGCGGTCAGGCCCGCGCGGTCACCGGCCATGTCCTCCAGCTCCTCGATGCCGACCTGCACCGGGTAGAGCTGCTTGAACGCGCCCCAGAGGCGGTCCAGGTCCCACTCCTCGGCGAAGCCCTCGGCGGACTCCGCCTGGATGTACGCGTCGATCGTGTCGTCCATGAAGTGACGGATCTGCTCGTGCAGGTCCTCGCCCTTCAGGACGCGGCGGCGCTCGCCGTAGATGACCTCGCGCTGGCGGTTCAGGACCTCGTCGTACTTGAGGACGTTCTTACGCGTCTCGAAGTTCTGCTGCTCGACCTGCGACTGGGCCGAGGCGATGGCGCGCGTGACCATCTTGTTCTCGATCGGGACGTCGTCCGGGACGTTGGCCATCGCCATGACGCGCTCGACCATCTGGGCCTTGAACAGGCGCATCAGGTCGTCGCCGAGCGAGAGGTAGAAGCGGGACTCGCCGGGGTCGCCCTGACGGCCGGAACGACCGCGCAGCTGGTTGTCGATACGGCGGGACTCGTGGCGCTCGGTGCCCAGGACGTACAGGCCGCCGAGGTCCTTCACCTCGTCGTGCTCGGCCTGGACGGCCTCCTCCGCGCGCTCCAGGGCGGCGGGCAGGGCGGCGGCCCACTCCTCGATGTGCTCCTCGGGGTCGAGGCCGTGCTGGCGCAGCTCGGCCTCCGCGAGGTCGTCGGGGTTGCCGCCGAGCTTGATGTCCGTACCGCGACCGGCCATGTTCGTGGCGACCGTGACGGAGCCCTTGCGTCCGGCCTGGGCGACGATCGAGGCCTCACGGTCGTGCTGCTTGGCGTTGAGCACCTCGTGCGGCACGCCGCGCTTGGCGAGCTGCTGCGAGAGGTACTCGGACTTCTCGACCGAGGTGGTGCCGACGAGGATCGGCTGGCCCTTGGCGTGCTTCTCGGCGATGTCGTCGACCACCGCGTCGAACTTGGCCTTCTCCGTGCGGTAGATCAGGTCCGACTGGTCCATGCGGACCATGGCGCGGTTCGTCGGGATCGGGACGACACCCAGCTTGTAGATCTGGTGGAACTCGGCGGCCTCCGTCATGGCCGTACCGGTCATGCCGGAGAGCTTGCCGTAGAGGCGGAAGAAGTTCTGCAGGGTGATCGTGGCGAGCGTCTGGTTCTCGTCCTTGATGTCCACCCCTTCCTTCGCCTCGATCGCCTGGTGCATGCCCTCGTTGTAGCGGCGGCCGGCGAGGATACGGCCGGTGTGCTCGTCGACGATCATGACTTCGCCGTCGATGACGACGTAGTCCTTGTCCTTCTTGAAGAGTTCCTTCGCCTTGATGGCGTTGTTGAGGTAACCGACGAGCGGGGTGTTCACCGACTCGTAGAGGTTGTCGATGCCCAGCCAGTCCTCGACCTTCTGGACGCCGGACTCGTGGATGGCGACGGTGCGCTTCTTCTCGTCGACCTCGTAGTCGCCGGTCTCCTCGATGCCCTTGAGCTGGTTGCCCGCCTCGCCCTTGGTCAGGCGGGTGACCAGCTTGGCGAAGTCGCCGTACCACTTGGTGGCCTGGTCGGCGGGGCCGGAGATGATCAGCGGCGTCCGCGCCTCGTCGACGAGGATGGAGTCGACCTCGTCGACCACCGCGAAGTTGTGGCCGCGCTGGACGAGTTCGTCCTGGGACCAGGCCATGTTGTCGCGGAGGTAGTCGAAGCCGAACTCGTTGTTCGTGCCGTACGTGATGTCGCAGTTGTACTGCTCGCGGCGCTGGGCCGGCGACATGTTGGCGAGGATGCAGCCGACGGACAGGCCGAGGAACTTGTGGACGCGGCCCATCAACTCGGAGTCGCGCTCGGCCAGGTAGTCGTTGACCGTGATCAGGTGGACGCCCTTGCCCGAAAGGGCGTTGAGGTACGTCGGGAGCGTGCCGACGAGGGTCTTGCCCTCACCCGTCTTCATCTCCGCGACATAGCCGAGGTGGAGCGCCGCACCACCCATCAACTGCACGTCGTAGTGGCGCTGCCCCAGGACGCGCTTGGCGGCCTCGCGCACCGTGGCGAAGGCCTCGGGCAGCAGGTCGTCGAGGCTGTCTCCGGACTTGCCGTCGCTGTCGACCCACTCCTGGTGGCGCTCTTTGTACTCGTCCGTGAGGGCGCGCAGCTCGGCGTCGGAGAGGCTGATGAAGTCCTCTTCGATGGAGTTGACCTGGTCCGCGATGCGGTGCAGTTTGCGCAGGATCTTTCCTTCGCCTGCACGCATGAGCTTGTTGAAGACGGACACGAGGGTTGGTCTCCTTGCCGGTCGGGCCTGGCTCGGTCGGTTTCTGTCTCGGATTCGGCGGCGGTTCGGGCACAGCAGGTGGGCCGCACCGCAACGGCCATCGTAAGCGAGGACGACTCCGGCTCGGGAGGGTCGTCGTGACGAAGGCCACCCGCCATCCTCTTGGAGAACGCTTCAGTGCCCCGGTAGGTGCCCGTGCGCTCGGCAAAAGTTCTGGCGCCCGCTGTCCGTACGGGTCGAGAATCGGCCGATGGAACCGGTCACACTCACCACCGAACGCCTGGTTTTGCGCCCCCTCGGCCCCGACGACACCGAGGACTGCTACGCCGCCTGCCAGGACCCCGCCATTCAGCGCTGGACGACCGTTCCCTCTCCTTATGAGCGCGCACACGCCGAGAACTTCACACGGACCTTCGCTCCGGAGGCCTGGCGCAACAGCAGGGAGTACACGTTCGCGATCCGCACACGCGCGGAGGGCGTTCTGGTGGCCGTGATGGGGATCATGTTGCGCGGCGAGGGCGCCGCCGAGGTGGGCTTCTGGTCGGTGAAGGAGCAGCGCGGCCGCGGGTACGTCACCGAGGCGCTCCGCGCGTTGTCCCGCTGGGCGTTCACACGCGCGGCGATCGACCGCCTGGAGTGGCGTGCCGAGGTGGGCAACACCGCCTCACGCGCGGTGGCGGTCCGCTGCGGTTTCACCCTGGAGGGCACGCTGCGCGCCGGCCAGCTGCACCGCGGCACCCGACGCGACTGCTGGGTCGGCTCGCTGCTGCCGTCGGACCTCGAACTGCCGCCGCTCGACCCGTACTTGCCCGCGAAATCCGCAGGTCAGCCCTGACTGTCAGTGGTGGGCCCTACGGTACGGACATGACCTCCGCCGTGGCACCAGCCGTCCCCGACGTCGAGCTCTCCGCCGACGAGGCACGCCGTATCGCCCTGCGCGCCCAGGGCTTCCTCGGCGCGCCCGACCGCCGCGGCGGGGTGCGCGGCGTCCTGCGCCACCTGGGCGCCGTCCAGCTCGACACGATCTCGGTGCTCGCCCGCTCCCACGAGCTGATTCCGTACGCGAGGCTCGGCGCCCTCGGCCGCAAGCCGGTGGAGGAGGCGTACTGGACGGACACGCACGCCTTTGAGTACTGGTCGCACGCGGCGTGCATCCTGCCCATCGAGGAGTGGCCGCACTTCGCCTTCCGCCGCCGCGCGTACCGCTCCCGCCCGCACTGGTACCACGACCTGAAGCAGTCGGCGTACGACCAGGTCGTCAAGCAGCTGCACGCCGAAGGCCCGCTCACGGCGACGGAGTTGGGCGGCGCGAAGAACAAGGGCGAGTGGTGGGACTGGTCCGAGTCGAAAGTCGCCGTGGAGCGCGCCCTGATGTACGGCGAGGTGGTGTGCGTGGAGCGCCGCGGCTGGAAGCGGGTGTACGACCTGGCGGAGCGCGCCGTACCGGGCGAGCTGCTCCACGACGACCTGGACGACCGAGAGTGTCTGCGCCGCCTCGTGAGACTGGCCGGGGAGGCGCTGGGGGTGGGCACGCGTTCCGACATCGCGGACTATCACCGCCTGAAGAACGAGCAGTTCGACTCCGTCGTCGCGGACTCGGGACTGGTGCCGGTGCGGGTCGAGGGCTGGTCCAAGCCCGCGTGGGCGGACCCGGCGGCGCTGGCGAGCGCGCCCCGGGGACGGCATCGGACGACGCTGCTCTCGCCCTTCGACTCCCTGATCTGGGAGCGCGCGCGTACGGAGCGCATCTTCGGCTTCACCCACCGCCTGGAGGCCTACGTCCCGAAGCCGAAGCGGGTGTACGGCTACTTCGCGATGCCGCTGCTGTCCGGAGGCCGTCTCCTGGGCCGTGTGGACCCGGCGCGCGAGGGCGGCACGCTGGTGGCGAAGCACGCCTCCCTCGACACCCCGAAGGCCGTGGAGCCCATGGCGAAGGCGCTGCGGGAGGCCGCCGAGTGGGTGGGCTGTGATCAGGTCCGCGTGGAGCGGGTGACGCCCGTGGAGCTGCACGCACCGCTGGCGGCGGCTCTCGTCTGAGCCGCCGCCGGTGAGCCGACCGCGGACGGCTCACCGGCGACGGCTCAGCGGATCTCGAGGATCTTCTCCCGCATCGCGTAGACCACGGCTTCCATGCGGGAGTGCAACTGCAGCTTCTCCAGGATGTTGCGCACGTGGTTCTTCACGGTGTTCTCGGAGATGAACAACTCCTTGGCAATGTCACGGTTGTTCATGCCCGTGGCGACCAGCTTCAGCACTTCGAGCTCTCGGTCGGTGAGCCTCGGTGCGGGTACGAGCCGGCGCTCGTCGGTGCGCTGGATCATCGACTTGAACTCGGTGAGCAGCTTCGACGCCATCGAGGGGCTGATCTGCGACTGCCCGTCGGCCACGGCGCGGATCGCGGTCGCCACCTCGTCCGTGGAGATCTCCTTGAGGAGGTAGCCGGTGGCGCCGGCCTTGATCGCGTCGTAGAGGTCGGCCTCCTCGTCGCTGATCGTCAGCATGATGATCTTGGCGCTGGGTGCGACTTCCTTGATGGCGGTGCACGCCTCGATGCCGCCCCGCTTGGGCATCCGGACGTCCATGAGGACGATGTCGGGCAGCAGGTCGGCCGCCTTGTCCACGGCCTCGGAGCCGTCCCCCGCCTCGCCGATGACCTCGATGCCCTCCTCCTGCGCGAGGACGATCTCAAGGCCCCGCCGGAAGAGCGCGTGGTCATCCACGACGAGGACCCGGATGGGCTCCTTCCGTGAGGCTTCGGCCTCCATTCCGATGCCTACGACACCGTCGTCCGCATCCTCGTCACGCAACGGTCCAAACGTGCCCGCCATCGTTCCTCCCCCTGAAGGCCGAGGCCTGTTCAAGATGCCGCAACCCGCTTCCGTGGCCCACGGGTTGGCCTGCTCGGCCATGATTTCATGCCCCGGCGGCGCACCGGCGCCGGAAGGGGTCGCACGATGGTGCCCCTGGGGGCGCACATGCGCTCCAGGGGCACCGTCGTCGTGGTCATCGAGGGTCAGCCGCCGAGCGAGCCGCCGGGCGCGGTCGACTGGGCCTTCGACACCATCGGGTCCGTGCTGAGGTGGATGACGCCGTAGTCGTAGGCGTGGCGTCGGTAGACGACGCTGGGTTCCTTGGTCTCGGAGTCGACGAACAGGTAGAAGTCGTGCCCGACCAACTCCATCTCGTAGAGCGCCTGATCGAGTGACATGGGTGTCGCGACGTGGGTCTTCTCGCGCACGACGATCGGGCCTTCGCCCTGGATCTCGAGTGAACCGATCCGCTTCGTCGGTACGCCCTGGTCCTCATCGGTCGGGACGGGCGTGCCGTCGCCGTTGAGCGTCGCCGCACCGGGCACCCGGTCGGCCACTTCGGCCGCCGAGAGGCGGCCGTTGCCACGGCGCGTGGAGCGCTTGCTGTGCTGCTTGCGCAGTCGTGCTTCCAGCTTCTCCTGGGCCAGGTCGAGCGCAGCGTACGGATCGCTGGCCGAGGCCTCTGCCCGGATCACCGGGCCGCGCGTGCGCAGAGTGATCTCCACGCGGTCAGAACGGTCGGCCTGTCGCGGATTGGGCTCCTTGGACACCTCGACGTCGAGGTTGATCACCTTGGCATCGAGCTTCTGGATTTTCTCCAGCTTCAGCTTCTCGGCCACGTGCTTGCGGAACCGCTCGGGCACCTCTGTCTTGCGGCCCTTGACGACGATGTCCACGCAGAACTCCGTTCCCGGATCGCCCCGCATACTCGGGCGGAGCGTCTCCCTTTTTGCACCAGACCCCGGTGACCCCGGAGTCTCGGACTCGGTGACTTCCACCTCCTCCTCCCCCGCGGGCAAGATCTCCACCCCACCGGTGCGGGTGATTGCAGAAAACCCGTGCACCGTCATTCCGATATACGAGGTCAGGCACCTGCCTTTCCTCACAACCGAACATATCTCGCCCGGACGGATGGCGTCACCCTCTACTGCGGCGTACCTCCGTTCAGGTGCATTTGCACTCTCACTACCTGCAACGATGCAAGTTCTCGCTCAGTTCCGGTTTATTTCGAAGGAATCAGGTGCTGCGGCGATCACCGCGGCGGCCAGCGGGAACGGCATGGGGAACATTCCCCGCTGTTCGATCGTTCTCGACGCTCCCGACCGGACGTCGGATGTGCCTCCATCCACTCTTTCGCCCCGGGCTCTCCCCCGCGACCCGGCCTGCCTTGCTCGCGGCGCCCCGGCTTGCCTTGCTTGCGGCGCCCCGGCCCGCCTTGCTCGCGGCGTTACTTGCGTTCCCGTAACACGTACTCGCCTTCCGGCGGCGCCTGATCTTGTAGTCGCGGCGGTCAGAGCCCGGGCCCCTTCAGCCAGGGACGCACCCGTGGTCATCAGGTCGTCGACCAGGACCACGCGCCGCCCCGCCAGGAGCCGCTCCGCGCCGGGTACCACCTCCAGCGCACCGCTCATGTTCGCCATCCGCTGACGGGAGTTGAGCCCCGACTGGTCCATGACGCGGCGCCGCTGCCGCAGCACCGGGACGGCCTGGGCCGCGATGCCCGAGCGCCGCAGCTCGCGGGCGGCCGCGCGGGCGACGCGCCGCACCGAGTCGTGTCCTCGAGCGGCGACCGCCCGCCTCGCCGACGGCATGGGTACCAGCAGAAGCGGACTCTCCTGTTCGTACGCATCACCCCCATCGTCTTCTCCGTGTCCCCCGTTCTCGCCGCCCCACACTTCGTCCCCGCCGGCCCGAAGCCCCGTACCCACCGCACCCGCGAGCGCCACGCCCAGGGCGTGGGCGAGCGCCAGGGCGCCCCGCTCCTTGTGCGCGAGCAGCACCGAGCGCACCCCGTCCGCGTACGGCGCAGCCGCGTACACGGCAGGCAGCCCGGCCGGCTCGCGGTGGGGACGTGCGCGGCGCGGCTCACTGCCGTACAGCTCCGCCCCGCAGGTCTCGCACAGCAGCGTGCGGGGCAGCCCACAGCCCGCGCAGTCGGCAGGCAGCACCAGGTCGGCGAGGTCCCGCCACCAACCCCGCATGACCCTCACTGTGCCAAGGCGCACGGCTCCCTGCCACCCCTGTGGATAACTCTCGGGAGGGGGTGGGCGGGACGCGGCGAGAGGACCGTATGGCACGCCAAATCGGCCTGCATCCGCGGGGTTTGACGGGCAGTCGGCTATGGGTGGTGCATCCCGGCGGGCACCTCTCGCCGGTCACGACAACTGGGGCTCCCGGTCACGACTACTGCGGCTCCGGCTCACAACCACTGAGGCTCCCGGTCACGACTACTGAGGTTCCCGGTCACGACTACTGCGGCTCCCACTCACAGCCACTGCGGCTCTTGGCCGGGCTATCCCGGATAGACCGGAGACGTCCCTTCCTTGACCACCGGCCGCCAGTTCGCCCCCGGATGCAACCGGACGATCCCGTCCTCCTCCGAGCGCGCCACCATCGGCAACCGCTCGTCCTCCGAAGCCGCGATGTCCGTCACGCCGGTGAGCGCGGGCAGCGCCGAGCCCTGGAGGACCGAGCCGTCGCTCTGCACGTACTGCAGCTGCTGCACCCCGCCCGCCTCCTTGCCGACCACCACGAGGCGGCTGCCACCGGCCCAGGACATCGCCGTGACCTCCTCCATCTGCGGTGCCCCGGGGCGCAGTTCGACGACCGACACCTCGGGGTCCTCGGACGTTCCCTGGCGCTCCACGCGGCCGATCTTCAGCTCGGTCCTGCCGTCCTGCTCGACGATCAGCGCGACCCGCACCCCGTCCGCCGACACCCGCACGGCGTTGATCCGGGCATCGTCAAGCCCGACGACCTTGACCTCCACCGGGTCGCCGCCGCCCTGCGCCAGCCACAGCAGCCGCTGATCGCGCGGATCCCGGTCGGCGACCCAGAGATCGCCGCGGCCGTCCCAACTCGGCTTGGTCAGGCGGTCCTTCTCCTGCTTCGCTTCGCTGCGGATCTCCGTCTTCTCCAGCCGCTCGTCGGACAGCAGGGACCCGACGTACAGCGAACGGCCGTCGTTCGAGACCCCCGCCGCGCGGTCCTCCGCACGCGACACCGCGGCCGAGCGCAGCTCCCGCTCCCCGTTGCCGAGCGGGCCAGGAACCGGCTCCACCTCGTCACCGTTCTTCGGCATCCGTACCAGGCGGTGCTTCTCGTCGATGAAGTACTGGTAATCCGCGCCGCTCAGCGAACGGTTCGGGGCGCTGGCCTCGGCCTGGTCGGCGTCAAGCGCGCACAGCTTCGAGCCGTTCTCGCGCTGCAGCTCCACCTGCTCGATGCCCGCGGGCGTCAAGTCCCTCAGAGTGAAGAAGAGTTGGGCCGCCATCTTCGCGCAGCGGTCCGGCTTCACGGCATTGGCCCGCTCGTTCAGCGGGATCTTCAGATGGTTCTGATCGTCGGGCGCCAGCGACTTGGTGCCCTCCGCCAGCGCGATGCCCGTAGAGAAGCGGGAGGACGCCACATTGTCCAGCCAGTTGGTCGGGCCGTCGAGCAGCGAACGCACCGCCTCCGTCACCGGGTCTATCCGCTTACGGATGTACACCGGATCGGCGACCATCGCCGGCGCCGACGGCGCCTCCCCACCGTCCGACGAGGACGGCGACGCGTAGAAGTACTTGCTGACCGGCAGATACAGGCGCTCGAAGTCGGACTGCGCGAGCACCACACCGTTCGGCGGCACGTCGATCCGCCACTGGTCACCGTCCTGCCGGACGAGATGCACCAGCGACGAGTACTTCCCCTGCTCGGAGCGGTACGCGTGCTCGTCGTCGACCGTCGCGATCATCCGGCCGGTCAGCGCGTACAAGTACCCGCCGCCGTCAGGGTCCGTCCGCGTACGCGTCGAGTCCGCGCTGGGACCGTCGGCCAGGACCGTGGTGGACCTCTCCGGCTCCCAGCGCTCCGACGCCTCCTCGGTCAGATACTTGCGCGCCGTCGAAAACTCCGGATCGTCGCTGGTCAGCGCCTCGAGGAAGCCCTCGACGATCTCCGAGGGGCTCGCGTCCTTCTGCGGCGGCACAGCGAAGACCTGCACCTGCGGCTCCTGCGGGGAGGCGTCCACGTGCTCCACGCCGCCGCTGTCCGGCATGGAGGCACACCCGGCGAGCACGACCGCCGAGCACGCCAGCACCGCCGCGGTACGCGAGGAACGGAAGAGGCCGGACCGTCCACGATCAGCGCCCACGCGTGCTCTCCTCTTCCGCCGGTGCCGGTGCGGCCTGCGCTCCTGGCTGTGCCTCAACTTGCGGTTGTCTGCTGGTGGTTGGTGCGGGTGTGGTGGTTAGTGCGGGTGTGGTGGTTGGTGCGGGTGCGGAGGCGGGTTCGGCCGCGGCTTCCGCTGTCGGTTCGGTGGCAGCTATGGCTGTCGGTTCGGTGGCGGCTTCCGCTGCCGGCTCGGTGACAGTTATGGCCGTCGATTCGGCCGCGGCCTCCGCTGCCGGCTCGGTGGCCACTTCGGTTGCCGGTTCGGCGGACGGGCCGGTGACAGCCTCCGTCGCCGGTTCCCCAGCACGCTCGGAAGCCGGTCCGCCGATGGCACTCCCGCCCCTCGGCCCCTCCGGCGAACCCACCTGGCGCGGCACCACACGCGCGCCGCTGCCCGGCAACGCCGTCGGATCGGCGCTCGGTGAGGTCACGCGCAGCGACGAAGGGGTCGGCGGCACGGCCACACGGCCGCGCTCGGTCACCGGCTGCGCCGGCACCGTCGCCTGCTTGCCCTGCGCACCGCCCGCCAGGCCCGCTTCGTGCAGCCCGCGGTTACGACGGGAGTCCTCCGGCTCCAGCGGTATCGGCGATCCCCGCAGCGCCTCGTCCGCTGTGCGCGGCAGCGTCAGACGGAACTGCGAACCGCCTCCCGGCTCGCCCCAGGCCTGCAGCCAGCCACCGTGCAGCCGCGCGTCCTCGAGCGCGATCGACAGGCCGAGGCCGGTCCCCCCGGTCGTACGCGCGCGTGCCGGGTCGGCGCGCCAGAACCGGTTGAAGACGCGCGTCGCCTCCCCCGGCTTGAGGCCCACGCCGTAGTCACGCACCGCGACCGCCACCGCCCCTCCGGCAGCGCCCAGCCGTACGATCACGTCCTTGCCGTCGCCGTGCTCCACCGCGTTCACGACCAGGTTGCGCAGGACCCGCTCCACGCGGCGCGCATCCGCCTCCGCCACGACCGGCTGCTCGTCACCGACCATGCGGATCCGGCCACCCTTCGCCTCGGCCAGCGGCTCGGCTCCACCGACCACTCTGCGTACGACGTCCCGCAGGTCGGTCGGTTCCGCCTCCAGCGCCGCAGCGCCCGCGTCGAACCGGCTGATCTCCAAGAGATCCGCGAGCAGCGACTCGAACCGGTCCAGCTGATCCGCCAACAGCTCGGCCGACCGAGCCGTCACCGGATCGAAGTCCACCCTCGCCTCATGGATGACATCGGCCGCCATCCGTACCGTCGTCAACGGCGTACGCAGCTCGTGAGAGACGTCCGAAACGAACCGGCGCTGCATCCGCGAAAGGTCCTCCAGCTGCTGAATCTTCAGCTGCAGGTTCTGCGCCATCTTGTTGAAGGCCTCACCGAGCCGTGCGATGTCGTCCTCGCCGGTGACCTTCATCCGCTCCTGCAACCGCCCGGCGGAAAGCCGCTCCGCGATCCCGGCCGCCATCCGCACCGGCGTGACGACCTGGCGCACGACAAGCCAGGCGATCGCCCCGAGCAGCACCACCACGAACAGCCCAGCCGTGGCCAAGGTGCCCTTGACCAGGCTCAACGACTTCTCCTCCTGCGTCAGCGGGAAGAGGTAGTACAGCTGGTACGGATCGTTGTTGATGTCCGTCATCCGCTTGCCGATCACCAGCCCGGCGACCGGATCGGGCCCCGATTCCGTGTACACGATCCGCGAGAAGCTCTGATACGCGCCGTCGCCTCGGTCGACCTGCTTGCGCAGCTCGTTCGGGACGCTCTTCAGCCCTACGACATAGCCCGAGGCCCGTGGTGCACGCCCCGGTCCGGCGTCGCTGCCCGCCGCCAACGCGACCACGTGGAACGCGCTCTGGCCACCACTCGACAGCTGCGTGACCATCTCGGAGCGCCACAGGCCGGCGTTCCGCTTCCCCAGATCGCCGTTCGCGGCGCCACCGCCCCCCGCGCCCTGGCTGTTCGCCGTGTTCTCCTGGGCGACCTTGAACCCGCCGGTGGCCTGGATCTGTGCCGCCTTCTCCTTGGCGTCGAGCAGGCCGTTACGCACCTGCCCGATGACGACGAAGCCGAGCAGCAGCACCACACCGAGCGACATGACCAGAGTGGCCGCGACCACCCGCAACTGGATGTTGCGCCGCCACAGCCTCATCACCGGCAGCAGCGGCCGCCGCACCCAACGCGTGAACAGCCGCAGCACCGGGCTGCCCTGCACACCGTCCTGCAGCACCAGACCGCCGTCGATCAGCCGCCCGAACCGGGAGGTGCGCCCCGACGGGCTCACCGGCCGCCCCTGGCGGTTCCCCGGCTCCCCGGGCGCCGAGGCAGCACTGTCCCGGGACATGTCAGCTCGGCCCGGCCTTGTAACCGACGCCACGGACGGTCACCACGATCTCCGGGCGCTCAGGGTCCTTCTCGACCTTGGAACGCAGCCGCTGCACATGCACATTGACCAGCCGCGTGTCCGCCGCGTGCCGGTAGCCCCACACCTGCTCCAGGAGCACCTCACGTGTGAACACCTGCCACGGCTTACGGGCCAGCGCCACCAGCAGGTCGAACTCCAGCGGCGTCAGCGCGATCGACTGGCCGTCCCGCTTCACGGAGTGACCGGCCACATCGATGACCAGGTCACCGATGGCCAGCTGCTCCGGAGCCGGCTCCTCCGATCTCCGCAGCCGTGCCCGGATCCGGGCCACCAGCTCCTTCGGCTTGAACGGCTTCACGATGTAGTCGTCGGCGCCCGACTCGAGGCCCACCACCACATCCACGGTGTCGCTCTTGGCCGTGAGCATCACGATCGGCACCCCGGACTCCGCCCTGATCAGGCGGCACACCTCGATGCCGTCCCGACCGGGCAGCATCAGATCGAGCAGCACCAGATCGGGCTTGGTCTCACGGAAGGCAGCCAGCGCCTTGTCGCCATCTGCTACGAACGACGGCTCAAAACCCTCACCACGAAGCACGATGCCGAGCATCTCGGCCAGTGCGGTGTCGTCGTCGACGACAAGGACTCGTCCCTTCATGACTGACATCATCCCATTAGCTCATCGTTACCTGACGTGACCTGGCACACAGCTCCACGAGTCCGTCGGTGGTCACCGGCGAGACGGCCCCGTACTCGGTGACGATCGCCGTCACCAGCTCCGGCGGGGTCACATCGAACGCCGGGTTGTACGCCTGCGTCCCCGCAGGCGCCACAGACCGGCTTTCCGAAACCCCGCCAACCCCCCGCACCCGCGGTGCCATGAACTCCGTCACTTCCTGTCCCGCCCGCTGCTCGACCTCGATGGAAGCGCCGTCGGGCGTATCCGGATCCACCGTCGTCACAGGCGCCACCACGAGGAACGGCACATGGTGGTAGCGGGCGAGCACGGCGAGCGGGTAGCTCCCCACCTTGTTCGCCACCGAACCATCGGCCGCGATCCGGTCCGCTCCGATCACCACCGCGTCCACCTCCCCCGCAGCGAACAGCGAACCCGCCGCGTTGTCCACCAGCAAGGTGTACGGCATCCCATGCCGAGCCGCCTCGTACGCGGTGAGCCGGGCGCCCTGCAACAGCGGCCTCGTCTCATCCACCCACAGCCGGCGCAGCCGCCCCGCCCGGTGCGCGGCGATCGCCACCGCCAACGCCGTGCCCTCGCCCCCGGACACCAGCGCCCCGGTGTTGCAGTGCGTCAGCAGCCGGTGACGGTTTCCGGGCAGCAGCTCGTCGAGCAGAGCCAGACCGTGCCCGGCCATCCGCCGGCTCGCCTCGGCGTCCTCGGCGTGCAGTGCCTTGGCCTCGGCCAACGCCGCCGCTGCAGCCTCCGCCTGCCCGGCCCCGCCCGCGGCCCGGTACGCGGCATGCGCCCGGCGCACCCCGCGCCCCAGGTTGACCGCCGTGGGCCGTGCGGTGGCGATCGCCTCCGCCGCCTCGTCCACGTCCTCTCCTCGTACGGCGGCGAGCGCGACCCCGTACGCCCCCGTGATCCCCAGCAGCGGCGCCCCCCGCACGGCCAGCGACCGGATCGCCCGCACCAGCGCCGGCACGTCCTTGCAGGCCAGCTCGGCCTCCTCGCTCGGCAGCCGCGTCTGGTCGAGGAGGACCACCGCAGGGCCTTCAGGTGGTTCGCCCCAACGGATCGAAGGCGTCCGTATCCGCCCGCCGCCCTCGTGGGATTGCGCGTACTGATCAGCCATCCGCCCAGTCTGCCCTTTCCCTGTCGGACAATTGAAGGTACGCAGCTCATCCGGCACCCGGTCCCCGAACGAGCACACCGTGGCACGATGGCAGCCAACCTGCCGCCGCGACCGCGGTCGTGCACCGTGAAGGAGCGACGATGAATGACACTCCGGGCTGGGCCTCGCCCGGATCTGCCCCCTCCGACGGACCGGACGGGGAGACGCCCCGCCCCACCGAGCCGACCGCCCCGCAGGACGGCCCGGCCTCGAAGTGGTCCAAGGAACAGCCGCCGCCCGCCCAGTGGTCCGCCCCGGGAGCACCCGGCCAGACACCTCCGCCTCCGGGCCAGGGAGGCCACGGCGGCTGGGGCGGAGGCCCTGGCGTACCTCCTCGTCAGCCCCGCGGCGGCTGGGGCGGCGGAGGCTGGGGCACGCCGCCCGCCGCGGCGAAGCCCGGTGTCATCCCGCTCCGTCCTCTCGGCATCGGGGAGATCCTCGACGGCGCGGTCTCCACGATGCGCACCTACTGGCGCACGGTGCTCGGCATCTCCCTCGCTGTAGCCACGGTCACGGAGATCGTCATCGTCCTGCTGCAGGGCCTGGTCCTCAACACTCAGACCACCACCGACGCCCTCAGCGACCCGAGCGCCACGGTCGAGGAACTGACCACCGCCCTGTACCAGACCCTGCTCGACTCCGGCGTCATCCTCCTGGTGTCGCTGCTCGGCAGCTTCCTGGTCACCGCGCTGCTCACCATGGTCACCAGCCGCGCCGTCCTGGGTAAGCCGGTGACGACCGCCGAGGCCTGGCGCGACGCACGCCCCCAGCTCCCGCGCCTCTTCGGGCTCACCTTCCTGCTGCCGCTCCTGGCCGCTGCCCTCGTCACGGTAGGTGCTCTTCCCGGCATCCTCGTCGCCATCGCGGGCGCGTCCGCGGCGGGCACCTCGCTGGCCTTCCTGGGCGGTCTCGGCGGACTGATCGTCGCCATCTGGCTGATGGTCCGGTTCTCCCTCTCCTCGCCCGCGCTGATGCTCGAGAAGCAGACCGTACGCAAGGCCCTCGGGCGCTCCGCGAAGCTCGTCCAGGGCTCGTGGTGGCGGGTCTTCGGCATCCAGCTGCTCGCCGCGATCCTCGTGAACATCGTGGTGTCGATCATCCTGATCCCGTTCACCGCCGTGGCCGTCGCCCTCAGCGGCGATGGCTTCAGCGGCTTCCTCAGCAGCGGCGTCGGAAACGTCGGTTGGACGTTCCTGATCATCACGGGCATCGGCTCCGTCATCGGCTCCATGCTCGCCTTCCCCATCACGGCGGGCGTCACGGTCCTGCTCTACATCGACCTGCGGATCCGCCGCGAGGCACTCGACCTGGAACTGGCCCGCGCCGCCGGCATCCAGGACTACGGCCCCCACACCCCCGGCGCCACATCGGGGAGTTGATGCGGTGACGACGGGGGGATTCCGCGGGGTGTGGGCCGCGCTGCCGCTGTCCGACGACGAACCTCCGGTGACGATCCCTCGCGATCCAGCACGGGAGGCCGCGGAGCGCGAGCTGTCCAGGCCCATGTACCACGAGAACGATCCGAGCCTCCTCCAGCGCGCGTTGGACCGCTTCTGGGAGTGGGTCGGCGACCTCTTCGACGCCGCCTCGGGAGCAACACCCGGCGGTGGGCTCGGACTCGTGGTGCTCGTCCTGGTGGTCCTGCTCCTCCTCGGCGCTTTGTGGTGGCGCCTGGGGACGCCTCGCCGCTCCCCGTCGACATCCGCGCCTGTCTTCGACGACCGGCCGCGCAGCGCCGCCGAGCACCGGGCAGCCGCCGAGGCCCATGCCGCGGACGGGCAGTGGAGCCAGGCACTCCAGGAACGGATGCGCGCCGTCGTGCGGTCCCTCGAGGAGCGCGCCCTCCTCGACCCGCGCCCCGGCCGCACCGCCGACGAGGCAGCCTCCGAAGCGGCCCGGTCCCTCCCCTCCCACAAGGACCGGCTCCACACAGCCGCCCGCGACTTCGACGACGTCACGTACGGCGGACGCAGCGCCGACGAGCAGGCATACCGCCGGGTCGCCTCCCTCGACCAGGACATCGAGCACACCGAGCCCGTGCTCGCCTCGGCTCCGGGAACCCCCGAATGAGCGGAGCCTCCGCGTCCACCTCGGTCGCCACCACTGCCCGCCAGGTGTGGACCCGTACGCGCGGTCTGCTCCTCGGCTTCGTCATCCTGCTCGCCGCGGGCATCGCCATCGCCGCTGTCCGCTCCGGCGCCCACCACGGGCGGCTCGACCCACGCTCCGCCGACCCCTACGGCAGCCGCGCGGTCTCCGAACTCCTCGCCGACCGAGGCGTTTCCACACGCGTGGTGACCACGAGCAAGGCCGCCGAAGCCGCCGCCGGGCCGGACACCACACTCCTGATCGCGACCCCCGACCTGCTCACGAAGAAGCAGCAATCCTCGCTGCACGATGCGACGAAGCGATCGTCCGGCCGCACTCTCCTGGTAGCCCCCGGGCAACCCTCCGTCGGCACCCTCACCCCTGGCGTACGCGCCGAACAGCCGAGCAACAAGACCACCCTGCGGCCGGCTTGTTCGCTCCCGGCGGCACAACGCGCCGGCAACGCGGACACCGGCGGCATCCGCTACGCCTCGGACCTTCCGCGTACGACTTCCTGCTACACGAGCGGCGGCCTCCCCACCCTGTTGCACATCAGCGCCGGGGCCGGGGACACCGTGCTGCTCGGCGCACCGGACATCCTCTACAACGACCGCCTCGACGAACACGGCAACGCCTCGCTCGCCCTTCAACTGCTCGGCTCCCGTCCCCATCTGGTCTGGTACCTCCCTTCGGTCAGCGACTCGTCAGCGGCCGACAGCGGTGACCGCAGCTTCTTCGAACTCATCCCCTCCGGCTGGAACTGGGCTGCCTTCCAGCTCTCCATCGCCGCCGTACTCGCCGCCCTGTGGCGCGGTCGCCGCCTCGGCCCCCTTGTCCAGGAACGCATCCCCGTCACCATCCGCGCCTCCGAGACCGTGGAAGGCAGAGCCCGCCTCTACAGCAAGGCAAGGGCCCGCGACCGCGCAGCGAAGGCACTTCGCTCGGCGACCCGCACCCGCCTGGCACCACTCGTCGGCGTGCCCCATGCCAGAGCCCACGCACCCGAATCACTGCTGCCCGCAGTCTCCGCCCGACTCCCCGACACCTCCAGGGATCTGCGCACCCTGCTCTTCGGGCCTCCCCCACCCGACGACACAGCTCTGATCACCCTCGCCGACCGACTCGACGCCCTCGAAAGAGAGGTACGCACCTCATGAGCGCCCCGATCGCAGACTCCGCAGGGAACGCGGACACCGCCCGTTCCTCCCTGGAGGCCCTGCGCACCGAGATCGCCAAGGCCGTGGTCGGCCAGGACCCTGCAGTCACCGGCCTCGTGGTCGCTCTGCTGTGCCGCGGTCACGTCCTGCTCGAGGGCGTCCCCGGGGTCGCCAAGACCCTTCTCGTACGAGCCCTCTCCGCGGCCCTCGAACTCGACACCAAACGCGTCCAGTTCACTCCCGACCTGATGCCGAGCGATGTCACCGGCTCACTCGTCTACGACGCGCGCACCACCGAGTTCTCCTTCCAGCCGGGCCCGGTGTTCACCAACTTGCTGCTCGCCGACGAGATCAACCGCACCCCACCGAAGACGCAGTCGTCCCTCCTTGAGGCAATGGAGGAACGCCAGGTCACGGTCGACGGCACGCCCCGTCCGCTCCCCGAGCCGTTCCTTGTGGCGGCGACTCAGAACCCGGTCGAATACGAGGGCACCTACCCTCTCCCCGAGGCTCAGCTCGACCGTTTCCTTCTCAAGCTCAACGTCGCCTTGCCGTCCCGCCAGGACGAGATCGCCGTACTCACGCGTCACGCAGAGGGCTTCAATCCGCGCGACCTTCAGGCTGCCGGCCTGCAGCCCGTCGCGGGCCCCGCGGACCTGGAAGCGGCACGCGTCTCGGTCGCCAAAACATCCGTCTCCCCAGAAATCACCAGCTACGTCGTCGACATCTGCCGTGCTACGCGCGAATCGCCGTCTCTCACACTCGGCGTCTCTCCCCGTGGGGCTACTGCGCTGCTGTCCACTGCTCGTGCTTGGGCCTGGCTCACCGGCCGGGACTATGTGATCCCGGACGACGTCAAAGCCCTGGCCCTGCCTACGTTGCGACATCGGGTCCAGTTGCGTCCCGAGGCGGAAATGGAGGGGGTCACCGCTGACTCAGTCATCAGCGCGATCCTCTCCAACGTCCCCGTGCCCCGCTGAGGCCGCTGCTCATGCCCCCCACCGGACGCGCCGCCTTCCTCGCGGCTCTCGGCTCTCTCCCCGTCGGCTTGATCGAGCCGAGCTGGACGGGGATCCTCGCCGTCAATTCCCCTCTCGCACTCGCAATGATGTGCGACTACGCCCTCGCCGCGCCAGTGCGAACGCTGCGCTTCACTCGATCTGGTGACACAAATGTTCGCCTCGGCGAGTTCGCAGACATCGACCTGACCATCACGAACCCTTCCAACCGCCCGCTGCGGGCGCAGCTCCGCGACGCCTGGCCCCCGAGCAGCTGGAGCCCCGGCGCGGACGCCACCGACTCACGACGGCGAGTCGTGGTCCCGCCCAAGGAGCGGCGCCGGATCACTACCCGGCTCCGCCCCACTCGCCGCGGCGACCACCAAGCTGACCGCGTCACGGTGCGCTCCTTCGGCCCGCTGGGGCTCGTCTCGCGTCAAGGTGGCCAGAAGGTGCCTTGGACGCTGCGCGTCCTACCGGCGTTCCACAGCCGCAAGCACCTTCCGTCGAAGCTCTCACGCCTGCGCGAACTCGACGGCCGCACCAGCGTTCTCACCCGCGGCGAAGGTACAGAGTTCGACAGTCTCCGTGACTACGTTCCAGGCGATGACACAAGGTCCATTGATTGGCGCGCGACAGCCCGCCACTCGGCTGTCTCTGTCCGTACGTGGCGCCCTGAACGCGATCGTCGCATCCTCCTGGTCCTCGACACGGGCCGCACGTCCGCGGGACGGGTCGGTGACGCTCCGCGTCTCGACGCATCGATGGACGCTGCCCTGCTGGTAGCCACCCTGGCCGCCAAAGCCGGCGACCGCGTCGATCTCCTGGCTTACGACCGCCGCGTCCGCGCGCTCGTACAGGGGAGATCCGCAAACGACCTGCTTCCGGCACTGGTCAGTTCCCTCGCATCTCTCGAACCGGAGCTCGTCGAAACCGATGCTCGAGGCCTCGCCTCCACCATTCTGCAGACCGCTCCGCGCCGCTCGTTGGTCGTCCTTCTCACCAGTCTGGACGCTGCACCCGTAGAGGAGGGCCTTCTGCCTCTTCTCCCACGCCTCACCAAGCGCCATGTAGTAATGGCGGCTTCAGTCTCAGACCCTCAGGTCGAACGAATGGCAGAAGGTCGTGGCGGGACGGAGGCCGTGTACGGGGCCGCGGCAGCCGCACAAGCACAAGAAGAACGTCGGCAGACCGCAGAACGTCTGACCCGCCATGGGGTAACCGTCGTCGACGCGCCCCCGAACGAATTGGCTCCCGCACTAGCGGACGCGTACCTAACCTTGAAGGCTTCTGGTCGCCTCTGAATACCACGGCAACCTGGCCCAGAAATACAAAGGGGCAACGAAAGGGTCCTGAAAACAGGAAAGCCCCACACCATCAGGTGCGGGGCTTCCCCAACAAATA
>NZ_JASCIS010000026.1 GCF_029968015.1 Streptomyces luteolus | reverse complement strand
GCCAGAAACCGCCCTCCCGGCCCACGGCCAGACGGAACCACCTGCCTGATCACGGACATGCAGACCAGGACACAAGGTTCCACAGGAAGGGACACCTGCAGGGAAACACGTCCGCCAGGCGGCAGACCGCACAGACGCACGGCCCAACCGCAGGACAGGACGCCGAGGTCGGCGCCTCCCGCTCCGCGTGCCGACCCCGACGACGCACGGCGCACGGCGCACGGAACATCGTCGGCGACCGGCGGGCGGTGCCCCGCACCGGATACAGGCGACAAAACCCGGCCACGAGCGCAGCCGCACAAACACTGACACTCCACCCTCAGTGACTCCCACCCCCACAGCGGCAGTTGAATGAACGACGACCAGGAACAGCACGATCGCCAAGACGAGGGAACCGAGTGTGTTGACGTCGGCTCGGAGCAAAGTGAGGCGCGGCCATGTCCCGGGCCCGAGACCTGCGGAAGGTCTCCACCCCACGCGATCCGGCACAGCTCGCGCCGTTCGTGAAACGGCGGAGGCGCGAACCCGAGACGAACACTTCCACCGCGGCAGCACCGCCCAGGCTGAGGGTTGACCTTGTGGGAGGGCATCGATCGTGCATCCGCCGGGCGCGTCAGCCCGTACGGCGTGAGCGGGCACTCGGGCCGCTCTGCTGTCGGCTGTAGTGCTGGTCCTTGGGAGACGGCGCACGCCTGTGTGATCGAATGGCTGTTGATCCGGGGCTTCGCGAGGGGAGTACGAAGGCATGTCGACGGTCATACCCGTGCCTGACAACTGGCAGCCGCTGTTCAGCAGTTGGGATGCGCTCCGGCACGGCTACGGCGGGGACCAGGACGAGACGGTGAGCGACTGCGCCCGGCGGCTGGACACGGCGGTGGCGGGGGCGGAAGACGATCCTCTGCTGTTCTGGACGTTGGGCCTGTTGATGCTCGCCCCCTACGTGGCCTTCGGCAAGCCCGGCCCGGGTGTCGAGGAGAAGGTCGTCGCCGTACTGAGGCGGGTCGCCCGCGGTGATGACGGCATGGCGTGTGCGCACGGCTGGCATCCGTACGAGGTCGACGTGGATGATGTGCTCGAGACGCTTCCCGCCGACCTGGAGGTGTTGGGCTCCCCGGTGAACCAGGTCCTCGACGACCTGCTGCCCGAGGACCTGCTTCCCGAGCACTACCTGGATGCACTTGAGGACGAGGAGGCCGAACCCGGGAACCTCTCCGGGCCCGAGATCCTCGCCCGCTGGCAATGCCCGCGTACCGCGCCGGGGTTCGCCCGCGCAGCCCTCGACTACCTGGGCGCAACCGTCCGGTGAGGCGACGGCCGGGCGGGTAGCGATGTACTTCATTGGCCACATTCGGGGGTACGCCGACACCTGTCGCTGCGGTCATGAAACGTCCCCCCCCATACCCGGTGTGGGCCCGGTGGGGCGTCCTGCGTCAGGGCATCAACGCCCTGCGGCCCTTGTGTGCGGCGTGACCCGGTGGGGTGTGACTAAAGTCCGTAGCTGCCAGCAGAGTTGCTCACGCGCGGTGTGCTCATTCGTCGTCGGATTCGGTGGTTGTGCGGGTTGCCAGGACCGGTAGGCGTGCCAGGAGCAGGATTCCGTATGCGGTGAGCAGGGCGCTGGCCGTCGTCGGCAGGAGCCACCAGCCGGTGCGGATGCGGTCCGCTGTGAAGGTGATGCCCAATGCCAGGCTGGCACCGGCTTCGCCCAGGGTGACTGCGGGCTGGGAGGCGGTGAGAGGCCCGGCCTGCATGGCGTGGGCGAGCAGCAGCAGGGCCAGGCCGCCCGAGGCGACGCACATGTACGTCTGCCAGGCCGTCGCGAGCGCGGCGGCACCGCGGTCGGACAGCTCGGTCATGGCCGCTTTCATGAGCAGTGCGGTCAGGCCGTAGGCAATGGCCGACGCTGTGGCCAACAGTGCGGCCCGCAACTTCCCCCTGGGACACCCCAGTGCGGCAGCGGTGCACAGTGCGATGGCCAGGAGCGTCGCCGTCATCGCGACGGCCCAGTCCAGCGTGCTGAGGCTATTCGATCCCTCGCGCGGTGCCGCGCAGGTCAGAGCGAGGGCGAGTCCGGCGGCGGTCAGGGTGCTGGCCCACCAGCCGCCGCGGGGCATGGCGGTGGTGGTGCACAGGTGGGCGATGACCAGCGTGAGCGGCAGTTCAAGGACAAGGATCGGCTGGACCAGGGACATCGGCCCCCACATGAGTGCCAGTGCCTGCAGGACGGCGGCGGCGCAGATGACGGGGATGCTGATGAGCCAGGTGGGGCTGTGCAGCAGGCGGTCCACGAACCGGGTGGTGAATGCCTCGGCCGCGGGAATGCGGAGCGAAGCCTGCCGTTGCAGAACGGTCGCGGCTGCGTTCGCCCCGGCAGCCGCGACCGCACACAGGACCGCCCAGAACACAGATGTCACGGGCCGGCCGGCCCGCACGGCAGGCAAGGACGCGCCGGTTGCATGGCGGTCAGCGCACCACCTTGCGTCGCTGGCGGTGGTCCTCGCGTCGGGCGGGCGTGGGTCGCTGCCCCTGGCGGCCGGGCTGCAGGGGCAGTTGACGGGCCGACGTGATGGCCGGGTGGGTAGCGAGGTGGACGGCCAGCACGATGAGCCAGGTGCCCGCGAGCATCACGTGCGCCCGCTGAGGCAGTCCGTGCCAGCCCGGGAAGCCCAGCAACGGCCCCACCGTCAGCAGCGCGGAAAGCAGTGTGGCGGGCAGCAGCCACACCCCCCAGCCGCCGACGGGATCGATGCGCTGTCCCCGCTGTTGTCTGGCGGCCCAGGTGTGCGAGCTGATCGAGGCGTAGAGGAAGAAGTGGCTCAGGGCGCTGGTCACCGTGTGAGCTGGATGAACCGGATGGCACGCAGCGTCGAGCGATGGCGCACAGGCCATGGGCAGCAGCACATCGGCGATACAGGAGAGCGCGAATCCCGCCAGCATCCACCAGCCGCAACGCCAGGCCCAGAGCGAAGGTCGCGGCAGGCAAGACCGTGCACCAGCGGCGGCCACGAGGACACAGGCCGCGCCCGCCATCTCCAGTGCGGCGAACAGCCCACGGTAGGGCTGGCCCTCTGCGTACAGCTCACTGATGTAGGCATGCCGTGGATCCAGCGGCGTCGGCACGAACAACTCCAGTACCCACGCGTTGTACAGCAGGCCGCCTGCCAGTAGCGCCCCTACGGAAACGGGCCTCACCATCGCGGTCCGCGACCACAGGCGTTCCCGCGAACGCACCGGCCTCTCGGTCGTCATGAAATCCGAGCCTTTCGCGCGCCATGCCTTGGTCGAGGAGTCCAAGCGGCCATTGTGACTGCAGACCGGGCGCGGAATCGTGAACAAGGCACCAGGTGTCGGACATCAGATCCCCGTGAGCCGAGCGCTCGTACCGGGCGGGCAGGTCATGCGTGTCAACTGCGCGGGTCGGCTCCGACCCGGGCGAGCAGCTTCGAGTTGCTGCAGCACTGCTGCCGCACACCCCGGAACCTGCTCGACGAGGACGATCGGTGGCCGCTCCTCCAGCGCTCCCTGACCGACGATGCCCTGCCTACGGACGTACGGGATGTCGGCGCGATCATCCTGATCTTCGGCCGTCCAGCGAACGGTTCCCTTGCCGACTGACGCTCGAGCAACTCGACTCGCCGAACTCCTTCGCCACTCAACCGGCATGGCATTCCGCTTCGCACCGCGCGCAACGCGACGCCGGCCGCCGCCGTCGAAGGGCATCGCCTAGCCTCGCAAGGTTGTTCTTCGCACATCCAGGAGCAGACCGCCATGGCCCAGCAGCCCTTCCCGCCGATCGAACCGTACGCGCACGGCCTCCTCGAGGTCGGCGACGGAAACCGGATCTACTGGGAGACCAGCGGCAACCCCGACGGTAAGGCGGCTCTGTGCGTGCACGGCGGTCCCGGTAGTGGGGGGCACCGCGGCAGTCGCAAGATGTTCGACCCCGAGGTCTACCGGATCGTCCTGTTCGACCAGCGCGGCTGCGGTGAGAGCCTGCCGCACGCTCCGACCCGACCGTCGGCCTCGATCACAACACCACCGAGCACCTGATTGCCGACATGGAGCGGCTGCGTGAGCACCTGGGCATCGAGCGTTGGCTCCTCTACGGCGGCTCCTGGGGCTCGACGCTGATTCTCGCCTATGCCGAGCGCTACCCCGAGCGGGTGTCCGAGATCGTCATCGTCGGCGTCACCATGACCAGGCCCGAGGAGACCGATTGGCTCTACCACGGCATCGGGCGCCTGCTGCCCGGCCCTTGGGAAGCGTTCCGCGACGCGCTGCCGGAGGCAGACCGGGGCGGCAATCTCGTGACCGCCTACAACCGGCTGATGAACGGCACGGACGAGACCATCCGGGTCAGGGCCGCGCGGGACTGGTGTGCTTGGGAGGACGCTGTCATCGCCCACGAGGCACTCGGTAAACCCGGTGCGTACAGCGACAAGCCCGACGACGCGCTGATGGCCTTCGTCCGGATCTGCGCGCACTACTTCGCGAACGACGCCTTCCTCGAGGACGGGCAACTCCTGCGTGATGCGGGCCGCCTGGCCGGGATCCCGGCGGTACTGATTCACGGCCGGCTCGACCTGGGGAGCCCGCTGAAGACCGCGTGGGAGCTGGCCAAGGCGTGGCCGGACGCGGAGCTGCGAGTGATCGACGACTCGGGCCATACGGGCAGTCCCGCGATGCAGGACGCGATCCTTGACGCGACTGAGCGGTTCGGCAAGGACAGGCGGTGACTGGCTCCTTCGGCGTTGGCATACATTTGCGGATTGCTGAATTTTCTGCACGGGCGAAATGAGGCGTCGGTCGTTGATGACGTGACTCTGTGACGGATGCTCGTGGTCACGAAGAACGCGGACCTGGGCAGCGCGTTGTCCCAGTTCGCTGTCCCAGTCCCCCTGATCGCTGACCACCAGGTCACGTGGGGCGTGCCCAGGTGTACCCGCATGATCGTTTCGCCCCGGACCGCCTGGTCGGGCAGAACCGTTACCCCTTTCGGCCACTCGCGTGACGTCGGCGATTTTCGAGCGTTGCGTGGTTCGCGGCATGCATAAATATGGCGTCGGGTCACGCGCCGGTGCGGTTCCCCGCCGGTCGACCCGATGCACGACCCGGCTTGTGACCAGGTTCACGAGCCGAAGTCGGCCCGGAACGGCCGGGCGTCCACCGGCAGAAGGCGCGGCCCTCGGTCCCCTTGATGTGCCGTCAACTCCTCCATACCGCCCGGCCTTGCCCGGAACCATTCCTCACCGACCAGAACGGAGCACCCCATGCGACGTCGTCTCGCCACGACCCGCCACGAATTCGCCCAGGACAGGTCCGCACCACGCCGGGGCGCTACCGTCGCGCTGCTTGCCGTCCTGGCGGCAACGTTCTCGCTGGCCGCGGGTTCGGCCACGTCCACGGCCTCGGAGGCCCCCTCCCCGGCGCACCTGCTCAACCCGCACTCGGGGCTGTGTCTGAACGTGAAGGGAGGAGGTGACTCGCCCGGGACGCCCACGGAGATCTGGGAGTGCGACAACAAGGCTTCTCAGCAATGGGTCATCCGTGAGGACGGCACGGTCTACAACACGGCCACCGCGATGTGCCTCAGCGTGGAGAACAACAGCACGCACGAAGGCGCCCGTACCGAGATCTGGAAGTGCACCGGCGACGAAGCCATGCAGTGGGAGTACCGGGAGGACGGCACGTTGTACAACGCGAACTCCAGTCTGTGCCTCAACACCCGGAGCCACCGCACCACTCCGGGCACACCCACCGAGATCTGGCACTGCGACAAGAGCCGTTCGGAGCGGTGGGTGATGCACCACTAGGTCTGCCCTCCTGCCCACGACCGCGCGCCGGGACCCGCCCCCTCAAGGGCGAGCCCCGGCGCGCGGTCGTGGCGCGTTGTCGTGGACGAAGCCGGGTGCGTGCGGCCGTCTACCTGCCGGTGAAGGTGATTCGTCCGGGGGCCGGCGGTGCCAGGGGTGTTTCGGCGGTGGAGTGGTGGCCGAGGTAGTCGACCAGTGCGTCCAGGTCCGGGATGTCGCCGCCTTCGCGGTCCGTGCCCTTCGTGAAGGTCGTGAAGCCGTTGCCGCCGTCGGCGAGGAACTCGTTGGCGGTCACGCGGTAGGAGTCGGTGGGTCGTACGCGCTTGCCGTTCACCTCGACCGTGTCGACGAGGAGCCGGTCGGCGCCGGTGCGGGACATGTCCACGGAGTAGCTGAGTGCCGACGACAGCTGCAGGAAGCGCGGGGCCTCGGCGTTGGTGCCGCTGAACTGTTCCTGCAGGACGTCGATCAGCTGCTCGCCGGTGAGCGTCATCGTCCACATGCGGGTCCCGAACGGCTGGGTGCGGTAGGCGTCGGCGTAGGTGACCGCTCCGTCGCCCTTGTGCACGAGGTCGGCGCGCAGGCCACCGGGGTTGAGGAGGGCCAGGTCGGCGCCGTGTCCTCGGGTGGCCTCCGTCTGCGCGTCGGCGATCAGGCTGCCGAGAGGCTTCTCCTCCTTCGTGGAACCGCGGCCCGGAATGTCGGCGGAGATGTACCCGACGATCCGGTTTGCGGCAGCCGCCGAGCGGTCGCGCCAGGTCTCGACCAGTTCGGCCATCGCGGGCTGCTTCGGGGTGGTGACGGGCACGACGTGATTCGTCGCGCGCACCGACTCGCGGATGACCTCGCCCTCGCCGTCCAGGCTGAAGCGCAGGTCGGTGAACGAGCGGCCGAAGGAATCGGCCTGCGTCACCATCCGGGGCTGCCCGGCGGGGTCCGTGACGGTGCACTCGTACGAGTCGTGCGAGTGGCCGCTGACGATGAGGTCCACCGCGCTGGGCGTCTGCTCGGCGATGGTCTTGATCCGGCCGCGCAGCCGGGAGCCGGGCCCGTCGGTGTCGCAGCCGCGTCCGGCCACCCCGTTGGTGGTCTCGCCCTCGTGGATCAACAGGACTTGGGCCTCGACCCCCTGCTGTTTCAGCTCCTTCGAGTAGCGCTGGATGACGGCGCGTTCGTCGTGGAACTCCACGTCGCGGACCGAGGAGGCGTTGATCGCCTCGGGTGCGGTCCTGGTGACCAGGCCGATGAACCCGATCTTCTGCCCGCCGGGCAGGGTGTTGACCGTGTACGGCCGCAACAGCGGTTCGGTGCTGCCCTTGCGGGTCACGTTGGCGGCGAGATACGGGAAGTCCGCACCGTCGTAGGCGCCGCCGGGTGCGCAGCCGTCGGTGGGGTGGCAGCCTCCGCCGTCCATGCGCTTCAGTTCTTGAGGTCCTTCGTCGAACTCGTGGTTGCCGACGGAGCTGACGTCGAGCCCGAGTTGCTCCAGGGCGTGCACGGTCGGTTCGTCGTGGTAGTACGCGGACACCAGCGGGCTGCCACCGATCATGTCGCCGGCCCCCACGACGAGGGAGTTCGGCCGGCCCTCGCGGACCGTGTCCATCAGCGTGGCCAGTTGTGGCAGCCCGCCTGCCTGGACGCCCGCCCCGCCGCCACGCTGCACGCGCCCGGCCGGCCCCTCGACGGGGTCCAGATTGCCGTGCAGGTCGTTCAGCGCGAGCAGTTGGACGGGTACTTCCTCGCCCGGAGCGGTCCGTTCGGCCCCGGCGGCGGTTGCGGAGGCGGCGGGCACGCACAGGACGAGCCCCACCGCGGCCGCACCGTAGCCGAAGAGTGTCCGCTTGAGGCGCGAGGAAGGGCGGGAGGCGGAAGCGAGTGCGGAGGCGAGGACGGGGGCGGAAGCGGAAGCGGAAGCGGAAGCGGAGGCGGAAGCGGAAGCGGAAGCGGAAGCGGACGTGGTGCGGATGGTGGGCGGAGGAGGAGCCACCGGGCCATTCGAATTGTCTGACATGCGCCGAACTTAAGTATCGCCCGGACGTTCCCTTGTCGGACACGCCATCAACTTCGGCGACTCCTCCGAACAGAAGCGCGCGCTCTGCCCAATCAGCCGGTCCTTGCCGGACTGAGCCCGGCGCTGTGTGCACGTACCGCAAGCGTCAAGGCGGAGTCCGCGTGGAACGTGATGTGCACGGGTGTGAAGCTCGTGGCGTCCACCGGTGACTGCCCGTTGCCGGGGTTGCGGGTGTAGCGCGGATGGGCGCCTCCGCTGATCTGCCAGCGGAGGCGGTGGCCGACGGCGAAGCGGTGGGCGCTGGAGCTCATCGGCACGGTGATCTGCGAGGACGCCTGCCCATCGGTCTCCAACCGGCCCAGCCCGTCACAGACGTTGACGGAGCGGCCTTGGGTGTCCACGTCGCAGAGGCGGCTGAAGACGTTGGCGTGGCCGGTGTCCGTGGAGACGGTCAGCCGCGCGGAGACCGGCCCGAGGATGTCCAAGGGCTCGGTGAGCGGAGCGCTGGTGAAGGTCAGTACGTCCTGCCGCGCCTCCACGCTGTCGTTGTCGCGAGGGCCCGCGGTACGGGAGAGGAGAGGGCCTCCCAGGGACGGGGTGGGGTCGCGTGGGTCGTAGCAGAGGGACGTCAGTGGTGCGGAGTCGGTCGGAGCCTGCTGGGTGAGGTGTCCCTGCTCGGTGGGGAACCACCGCGTGGCCGTGGTGGGGGGCGGCCAGTGGTCGAGGTCCTGCCAGATGTCTTCGCCTCCGATGTGCACGCGCGCCCTGGCCGGACGGAGCCCTGAGGGCTCGTCGTACAGGTGGGCGCGCAGCCAGGCGAGGCTCTCGGTGAACACCTCGGGCCATCCCCGCTGCAAGGCGGAGGTGTGGGTCCAGGGGCCGATGAGCAGGGAGGTCTCGCATCCGGCCTGGCGCAGTCGGTCGTACTGTTCGAGGGTTTGGTCGAGCAGCGCGTCGTGCCAGCCGGTGATCAGGCTCGTGGGTACGTCGAGTTGCTCCGTCGCCTTGGCCAGTGACGCGCCGCGCCAGTACGTGTCCTCGGGGTCCGGATGTGTCATCACGTCGTCGAGCCAGGGCACTTCTCCCCCGAGGGCCGGGACGTACGCTCCGCGCAGGGGCTGTGCGGTGGTGACTTCAGGCAGGTGGCGTTGCAGGCGCAGGGTCGATCTCAGGAAGCGTGCCATGCCCTGGTGCTGATAGGTCATGCCGACGCCGACGGCGAGTGCGTTCTCCAGGCGTAGCGCACCCGGCGCGTGGAACAGGGCATGGGGATCGTGCAGGCCGACCTGCACGACCATCGCCTTCAGTTCCGGCGGCGGTTCCAGGGCGAGCGCCCATTGCACGTAGGCGAGATAGCTGGGGCCGACGGTCCCGAGTGTTCCGTTGAACCAGGGCTGCTCGCGCAGCCAGGCGACTGTGGCCTGGCCGTCAGGGGCCTCGTTGCGCCACAGGTCGAAGGTGCTTCCCGAACCGCCGGTGCCGCGGCAGCTCTGCACGACTACGTGGAAGCCTTGTTCGGCGAAGAGCAGGCCGTACATGGGCGACCACGGCAGGCCCCGGCCGTAGGGCGAGCGCACCAGGAGGGTGGCGAAGTTTCCCTCGGTGCGCGGGAAGTAGTGGTCGGTGACGAGCGGGCTGCCGTCGGCGGCCGGCACCTTCAGGCCGGGCTCCCACCCGACGTCGTGCCGTTTTGCCGGGAGTTGGCGCCACGTCGCCCTCATCATCCGTGCGGCCAGTGGCGGCTTCCCGGGAGGCGGTGCCCAGGTCGTCCCCGGTGCGGGACCGTGCGTGCCAGGTGTCATCGTGCACCACTCCTTTATTCCGTACGCTGTACGAGAATAAGGGATGTTTGACTGTTGATGTCTGCCTGTTGATGTTTGACTGAGGACCACAACGGCCCCGCGATGGACGGTAAGGAGCGTGGACCATGCCGCCCCACGACGCGGGCGCCGACGCCCCGGGCGTCGATCCCCAGTGGCTCTGGCTGACTTCGGCAGCGCCGCGCAGAGGCCGCAAGCCTGCGTACAGCCGCGAGGCGATCACCGCGGCCGCCGTCGAGTTGGCGGACGCGGAAGGGCTCGAAGCGGTCACCATGCGGAAGGTCGCCGCGCAGGTCGGCGCAGGCGTCATGACGCTCTACAGCTACGCCCCCGACAAGGAGACGCTGCTGAACCTGATGGTTGATCATGTCAGCGGCGAACTGCCGACTGCGGCCCCGCCCACCGGCGACTGGCGCGCCGACCTGAAGGACATCGCCCGTCTGCAGCGCACTCTCATGCTGCGACACCCCTGGCTGCCCGCCGCGCTGTCCACGCGCCGCGCCCCCGGACCCCACACCCTGGCCTTCCTGGAACGCGCACTCGCCGCCCTGCGGCCCACCGGACTGGACGGTGCGGCGAAGCTGGAGATCTTCGCCCAACTCACCGCGTTCGTCGCGGGGCACGTCACCCACGAGATCGCACAGGCCGCCGCCTCCCGATCACCGGACCGGGCCGCAGCCGAAGCCCGCTACCTCGCCAGAGTCGCCGCGGACGGCCGCCACCCGGAACTCGCCGAAGCCCTCGCCGCCCCGGGGCGCGCCCTGGCCCCCGAAGCAACGTTCACCCGATTCCTCAACCGCCTGATCGACGGCCTCGACACCTGACCGGAGGTCATCTGAGCTTTTCCCGCCCGGTATTTGCCGTGGCGAGGGCGGTGACGGCGAGGAGCCCTTGGCCTGCTGGTGGGCCGAGGCCGTCCGGGCCTTGCGGAGGTGGACGGTCCCAACAGCGGGCGCTGGCCCCGTAATGGGGGATCCGTTCATGCCAAAATGGCTGCTGCAACGAGCCCGTGGCGGCCCCCTTCGCGGTGGCCACCAGGGCACGCCAACTACGGGGAGGGCACGGCATGTCGGCTGTCGGGGAGCTGCGACTCAGCGTGGACGGGCCGGACGGTGGGGACGGTTCGGCCGAGCTGCGGTCGCTCCAGCAGTGGCTGTCGTCCGACGACGCCCTGCGAGGCCGGGTCCGCGGCTCGTTCGCCCCTCCCCGGCCGGGCCAGATGGGCGCGTCCGTCGACGTGTTGACCATTCTGCTCGGTACGGGCGGGGTGGCCGGGCTGGTGGCCCCGCTGTGCTCCTGGATCACCAGCCGACGCTCCGATGTCACCGTCAGTCTGGAGTCCGGCGACGGCCGCAAGGTCAGCCTGGACATCAAGCGGGCCGCCGACCCGGAAGCCGTCATCCGCCGGGCCCAGGAACTGTTCGACCCGGCCGATGGGCAGGGTGAATGACGGGGCGTCACTTTCCCGACGGGCGTGCCAGCCGGGCGGTGCTCATCGGCACCGGGCGCTTCACGGACCCGCACCTTCCTGACCTGCCCGCGGTCGGGGCGAACCTGTCGGCGTTACGGGACGTACTGACCGACCCGGAGCACGGGCTGCTTGCCCCCGAGCACTGCCTCGCGGTGGCGGACCCGGCGGACGCGTCCGCGGTCGGCGCCGCGCTGTCCTGGGCGGCACAGGAGGCGACCGATCTGCTGCTCGTGTACTACGCCGGACACGGCCTGCAGGACGACCTTGGCCGACTGCACCTCTCGCTGCCGCAGACCGACGCCGACCCCGAGCAGGTCCCCTACTCCGCGGTCTCGATCGAGCTGATCAAGAACCGGGTGGGCGGCGCCCTGGCCGACTCCCGTGTGCTGCTGCTCGATTGCTGCTTCTCGGGGCAGGCGGTCTCGGCGATGTCCGAACCGACGGGCCTGGCCCTCGGGCAGACCGAGGTGGCCGGCACGTACACCCTGACGTCCACGACGTCGACCGCCCCCTCCCACGCGCCCGAGGGGGAACGCCACACCGCGTTCACCGGCGCCCTGCTCGACGCGCTCGGCCGACCCGAACCACTCACGCTCGACGACATCCACCTGCACGTCGACCGCGCGCTGCACCGCCGCGGCCTACCGCGCCCACGGCGGCGTTCCGTGGGGACGACGGGGTCCCTCGCGCTGGTACGCGGCGGCGCGGGGGCGGCACGGGCGCCGGGCGCGGCGAGTGCGGGCGGTGCGGGGCCCGCCGGCGGTGAGCGTAGGCCCTCGGGCGACCGGCCGTGGCACTCCGGGAATCGGTCCGCGGACCCGGACGGTGACGCGCAGGCACCCGTCACGGGAAAGGCGCCGACATCGGCGCCGACAACCGCGCCAGCAACTGGGACGGCGAAGGCAACGGCCACGGCCACGGCCGGGCACATCATCAAGGTCGCGCTGACGACTCTCGCCGCGTTGGCCGCACTGATCCTGGCCGTGCAGTTCTTCCAGTCCAGAATCGCGGGCTACTGGGAGGATTCGGAGCGCCGCCCCTCGGACGACCAGCGCGGGAACGCCACCGCCGACGGCACGGGGACCTCGGACCAGGACGAGAACCAGGACCAGGGCAAAGATCAAGGCAAGGACCAGGAGAAGCCCGGACCGTCCGATTCCGGCGACCCGGCAGCGCCGAAGCCCGCCTTCAAGGCCGTCGTCGAGGACCGCGAACTCGCCCTGCCCGCGCCCTCCGGCAGCTCCTCGTCCGGCCCCGGCGTCGACTACGACGGACCCCAGGTCGACACCCAGGACGCCGACTACGACAACGACGAACTCCTCATCAGCAGCGTCTCCGAACGGGACGGCTGGGAGTTCACGACCACCACGGGCAAGAGCGCCGGGCGGTCCCCCGAGGAATGCCTGCGGGCGGCACAGACGAACCCGCTGCCCTCGGAGATCCCGGGCGAGCAGTTCACCGACCACATCGAGGTCGGCGACCTGCTGTGCACCCGGACCACGAAGGGCAGACTCGCCCTGCTGGAGATCACCGCGCTCACGCCCAACACCAGCCAGTACGACGATCTGCCCAGCGCGACGGGAAAGCTGACGGTCTGGACCGAGCAGAAGTGAGCGCGCGCCCGCACCAGGCATAGGGGCAGGGACGACGGCCGTCGGCGTACGCGGGCTGACCGGTGAAAAGCTGAAGAGTTTCCCCGCGATCACGGCATCGTTAGCTCCTGTGACAGGTCACCGATCAAGGAGAACCCATGCGCATCCGCGCCACACTCGCCACTGCAGTCGTAGCCGCCGCTGCCATCGTCGGCGCCGCCGGTACCGCCAGCGCCGGCGATGCCCCGACGAGCCCCCTCACCAACGGCGAGCTGCCGACCGGCCCGGTCAATGGCGCGCTGACCACGGACGGCCTGGGCGTGAGCGGGATCCCGGTCGACAAGCTCACCAAGGGCGGACTGCCCACCGACGCGGTGCTCGGTGGCGCGCTGCCGCTGTAACCCCCCGCCGCATCGCGAAGGGTCCGGGAGCTCGGAGCTCCCGGACCCTTCTGCGTGCCTGAGTCGCGTGGCGGCGGACGCAGGACGTGGGACGGGCACGTCAACAGTGTCCACTCGGTGGCTGGGCCCCCGGCCCCGCAACCACAACCACAACCACAACCACACGCAGGTGTGCCGCCTCGCCGGGATGGCCGCGGCCCGCCCCGCCGAGTATGTCTGTGAGACGCTCGCAAGCGCTGCCCTGTTCGTCGACCCGGTGGCTCAGTACGCGGAGTCGACGTTGTCAATCGAACCGTACTTGTCGGCGGCGTAGTTGGCGGCCGCGGTGATGTTGGCTACGGGGTCGGTCAGGTCGTTCGGCGTTCCGGCGACGTGGTACGCGTCGAACGTCGGCTGGATCACCTGGAGCAGCCCCTTGGACGGGGTGCCGTTCTGGGCGTTGATGTCCCAGCCGTTCTGCGCGTTGGGGTCACCGGCGGACTCGCGCATGATGTTGCGGTGCAGCCCCTCGTAGCTGCCCGGGATCCCCTTGGCCTTCATGATGTCGAGGGACTCTCGGATCCAGCCGTCGAGATTTTCGGGGTAGCTCTTCTCGGCCGCCGCTGCTGCGGCCTTCGACGCCGGAACGGTGGGTGCCGTCGGCTCGGCGGCCTGAGCGGGCGAGGGGATCAGTGTGAGGGCGGCGGCCGCGGTTCCCACGGTGGCTATCCCGGCGACAGAGATCTTGCGGAATCGCGCGGTGCGGCCGGCGCGGGTCTTCGTCTGCGTGCTGGCCATCAGGATCAAGCTCCAATGCGTACGTCATGGGTGACCGGGCGAATCTGCCCGATTGCTCCGGTTGTCCCGGAAACGACAGCCAGGGTTAGCGCCCACGAGGGAAGGGCGCAAAGATGTGACGTACTACCCCGGTACGCAGCGGGCCCCCGCCCCTGCGGTCCCCGATGCCTCAACGCCCGCACGGCCTCCGGCGCGCCTCTACTACCGCCGATAGCATGTGCGTGAGGTCATATGGGCAGGCTCACAGTCCTACCGCGGTCCAGCTTCTCCACGCAGGAGCCAGAGGCCTCCCGGCGTGGGCACCTCGGGACGGCCCCGCGTAGGAGGAGTGGCAGGGGCGGCCACGGTGTTGGCCCAGTACAACTCCCCCGTTGTCAGGTTCAGTTGGCGCAGGCCGGCCGTGCAGAAGTGGTCGCAGCCACCCGCAGAGCGCACGGTCCTGTGGCACCACCGCACTGCTCACAGCTGTGCCTGCCACGGCCGCCGCCCCGCGGGGCCTGACAGCTACTGAGTGCGCGAATCTGTGCACCACGGCGGTGTTTCAATCATTATGATGCAGGCACTGCCTTTGTTCACGCAGTCTCGCGACAGAGGGTCCACACAGGTCAGGGCCTGCCAGCGCTCACCACGTGGCAAATGGGCTGGTCTGCTCGAACCGTTCCGAAGGAGTCCTGCATGCCCGATACCCACAGCTCCCGCACCTCCCACACCTCCCGCACCGCCGCCGAGACAGCCTCCCAGCCCGGCTGCTGGCGGCAGGCCGGCGCGTCGCTCGCTCAGCACGCCGCCGAGCTGCCCCGTCGCGGCGAGCGCGTCGCGGTCGTCGGCTGCGGCACCTCCTGGTTCATGGCCCAGGCGTACGCGGCGTTGCGCGAGAGCGGCGGCCATGGGGAGACGGACGCTTTCGCGGCTTCGGAGTTCCCCACTGGGCGCGGTTACGACCGGATCCTGGCGATCTCCCGGTCCGGTACCACGACCGAAGTGCTGGACCTGCTCGGCCGAGTCCGCGGGCTGGTGCCTTCCGTCGCGCTCACGGCAGATCCCGCCACTCCGGTGATGGCGGCGGCCGACTCCGTGGTCGTCCTTGACTTCGCCGACGAGGAGTCGGTGGTGCAGACCCGCTTCGCCACCACCGTACTGGCGCTGCTGCGCGCGCATCTCGAAACGGAGAACGCCCTGCCGGCGGGCGTGCGGACTCTTGCCCAGGCGGCCCAGGACGCCGAACGGGCCGTACTCGCGCCGCTGGACGCCGAGTTGACCGGCGCCGAGCAGTTCACCTTCCTGGGAAGCGGCTGGACCTACGGGCTGGCGCTGGAGGCGGCGCTGAAGATGCGCGAGGCCGCCGGAGCGTGGACCGAGGCCTATCCGGCCATGGAGTATCGGCACGGTCCGATCAGCATCACCGGGCCGGGCCGCGTGACATGGATGTTCGGCTCGCTGCCGCAGGGGCTGGACGACGACGTCGCTCGGGTCGGCGGCACCCTCGTCGCCGGATCCCGGAGCGTGTCCGGAGAGCTGGACCCCTTGGCCGACCTGATCCGGGCCCAGCGCCTGGCCGTCGCGCTCGCCGAGGCGCGCGGCTACGACCCCGACCGGCCCCGGAACCTCACCCGGTCCGTCGTCCTGGACAACCGGGATGCCTGACCGCGCCCACGCGTGCGTGATCGCCCTGGACGTGGGCGGCACGGGGATGAAGGGGGCGCTCCTTGACCGCCGGATGCGCCCCCTGTTCACGCTGCGCCGTCCGACGCACCGTGCCCACGGACCCGACGCGGTGGTCGGACACATGGCGGCCGTGCTCGGCTCGCTCGCCGAGCGGGCTGCCGCCATGGGGTCCACGGTCCTGCGGGCGGGCGTCGCCGTTCCCGGCATCGTGGACGAGAACCAGGCCCGCGCCGTCTACTCGGCCACCATCGGCTGGCGTGACCTCCCGCTCGGCGCCGTCCTCGAACAACGCACGGGGATTCCCGTGACGCTCGGGCACGACGTACGCGCGGGCGGGAACGCCGAGCGGGTCCTCGGGGCCGCTCGCGGTGCTCGGGATGTGCTCTTCGTCGCGATCGGGACAGGTGTCTCGGCCGCCGTCATCAGCGACGGGCGGCCCGTGCGGGGCGGGGGCTTCGTCGGGGAACTGGGGCACCTCGTCTCCGATCCGGACGGCGCCGTGTGTGGCTGCGGTGTCCGCGGATGCGTGGAGACGGTGGCGACCGCGGCGGCGATAGCCACGGCGTTCACGGTCCGGTCGGGGCGTCCGGTCGAGGGCGCCGACGAGGTGGCGGCCCTCGTGGCGCAGGGCGATCCGCACGCGCTCAGCGTCTGGAACCGGGCGGTCGACACCCTGGCGACGGCCTTCGCGACCGTATCGACCCTGCTCGCGCCGGAGTTGATCGTGGTGGGCGGTGGTCTCGCCGAAGCGGGCGACCTCCTCCTGGACCCGATCCGTAAGCGTCTGGCCGACCGCCTGACGTTCCAGCGACGCCCACTCCTCGTACGCGCGGAACTGGGCGACCAGGCCGGATGCCTGGGGGCCGGGCTGCTCGCGTGGGACGCCGTGACCGGGGTGACCGGCATCCCCGCCGGAGCGGAGGTCTCTTCCCCTTGATGGTCACCGTCACGCTCAACGCCGCCCTTGATGTGACATGTGTCGTCGCCCGCGTGCTGTCAGCCCTGGGGCAGCCCACCGTGGTGACTGGGCTCTGCGGCGGCCCCACCGGGAGGCTCCTGCGCAATGAGCTGCGGTCGGCCGGTCTGGCGGAGGAGCTCGTCCCTGTCGCGGGCGACCTGCGACGCACGCTGACCGTCGTCTCCCGCGACGACGGCGACGCGACCGTCTTCAACCAGGCCGGACCACTCGTACAACCGCCAGAGTGGGCCGAGTTCACCTCGCGCTCCGTCGAACTCGTACCGTGACCCGTTCAGCGGCTGCCGTCCCGGCCCCGGTGGCCGGGGCATTCCGCGCCGACACCTGTCGCCGACTCCGTACGGCCGTATCCCTGAAGGAAGTTCATGACGATCACGCCCACCGCTGACATCGCTCTCGACGCCCGCGAGAAGACGATCGGAGTCGGCGCGTTCAACGTCGTACAGATCGAACACGCCCACGCCATCGTACGGGGGGCCGAAGCCGCGGGGCGGCCGGTGATCCTCCAGATCAGCGAGAACACCGCCCGGTACCACGGCTCCGTCGAACCGATCGGGCTGGCGTCGATCGCCGTGGCGCGGGCGGCAAGCGTCCCGGTCGCCGTCCATCTCGACCATGCCGAATCGGCCGGCCTCGTGCACGAGGCCGTCGCTCTCGGGTTCACGTCCGTCATGTTCGACGCGGCGAAACTCCCGTACGACGAGAACGTCGCGGCCACCCGCGAGATCACGGAGTACTGCCGCAGCCGGAACGTGTGGGTGGAGGCGGAGCTCGGTGAGGTCGGCGGCAAGGACGGGGCGCATGCACCGGGCGTACGCACGGACCCGGACGAGGCGCGCGCCTTCGTCGCGGCCACGGGCGTCGACGCCCTCGCCGTGGCGGTGGGGAGTTCCCACGCGATGCTCACCCGTGACGCCGTCCTCGACTTCCCGCTCATCACGCGGTTGCGTGACGCCGTGCGTGTCCCTCTCGTGCTGCACGGCTCGTCCGGGGTCGGCGACACTGACCTCGTCAGGGCCATCGGCGCGGGCATGACGAAGGTGAATGTCTCCACGCATCTGAACAAGGCATTCACCCAGGCTGTCCGCAGCCACCTGGAGGCTGATCCCCACGTGGCCGATCCCCGCAAGTACCTCGGCCCCGCTCGCGACACCGTCGCCACCGAGGTGGCCCGCCTCCTCCAGGTCCTGAGCGGGGGCTTGGGGGTGCGGTGTTGATACGTGCAGGCGCACATCTCGCGTCCACCCACCCGTGAGGGGAGACAGCGGGCACCTGCGTCACACGCGCAACACCTCGATGCCCCGACTGGAGATCTCTTCGACGATCCCGTCGGGCGCGTCCTTGTCCGTCACCAGAACCGACACGGCGCTCAACTCGCACACCAGGGCGAAGGCCCGGCGCCCCAGTTTGGACGAGTCGGCCACGACGATCACCTCGCTCGCGCACTCGGCGAGGGCGCGGTTGGCACCGGCCTCCGACTCGTCGTGGGTCGCTGCTCCGATGCGCGGGTGAACGGCGTCCACACCAAGGATCGTGTAGTCCAGTGCCAGGGCGCGGAGGACGGAGTTCACCAGCGGGCCCACCAGCTCGTAGGAGTTCGGCCGGGCCACTCCGCCGGTGAGGACGAGCTTCACATGCGGGCGGACCGCCAGTTCGTTGGCGATGTTGATCGCGTTGGTCACGACGGTCAGTGCGGGTCCGCCGCTCCCGTCGGCGGGGTCCGCCCGTACGGCCAGTTCCCGCGCCACCTCGGACGTCGTCGTACCCCCGTTGATGCCCACGGTCGAGCCCGACGGGATCAGTGCCGCGGCGGCCTTCGCGATGCGCTGCTTCTCATCGGCCTTGCGGGCCACCTTGTAGCGCAGTGGCAGGTCGTACGCGACAGCACTCACCACCGCGCCGCCTCGCGTGCGGGTGAGCAGGTTCTGCCGGGCCAGTTCGTCCAGGTCACGCCGGATCGTGGCGGCGGAGCAGCCCAGTCGCTCGGCGGCGTCGAGCACGTCGACACGGCCCTCGTCGCTGAGAATCTCCAGCAGCCGGGTCCACCGCGCATGTGCCGCCACTTGTTCCTCCTTGCTCGTAGAGGGAGTCTATCGCGCACGACTATGCGCGTAGATGCCTCATCGTGGGCACATGATGCTGCTTCTTCTGCGCATGGGCCAGAGCCGGTCCAGACGCGCAACATCCGCTGTCCGCCGCCCGCGGCGAAGTACGCGATGAGCGGGTGCCGCAGGTAGGCCGAGGCCTGCAGTGCGCCGCCTTGAGTGACGTACGATCAGGCCCCCCTCGTGCTGGAAGGCGGTCCGTCCATGTCCGTGCCGAGCCTTCTCGCGGTCTTCGCCCACCCTGACGACGAGTCATTGTCGGCAGGCGGAGTGCTGGCCCGTCACGCAGCGGCGGGCGCGCGCACCGCGGTCGTCACGGCGACTTGGGCCGCGGACACCCTGCGGGCCGCCGAGTTGGCGGAGGCGCTGGGAATCCTCGGCGCCGGCAAGCCGCGGATGCTCGGCTACGCCGATGCGCGCGTACCGCAGTCGGCCCCTGGCTGCAGGCGGTTCTGCGAGGCACCGCTCGACGAGGCAGTGCGGCGGCTGGTGAGGCACATCCGGGAATTCCGCCCGGAGATCATGGTCACCCATGACGCCTACGGCGGCCTGCCCGGCCACCCGGATCATGTGCACACCCACCGGGTGACCGTGCTGGCCGCTCAAGCGGCCGGGCTCGGACAGCTCTACCCCGATGCCGGTGCGCCTTGGCAGCCACATGCCCTTTACCTGGCCACACACCCGCATTCGGCCGTCGCGGCGCTGAGAGACGTGATCGGTGCGCGCAAGGCGGTGTACAGCGTCCCGGACGAACAGGTCACCGCGACTGTCGATGTCCGCCCATGGATGGAGCAGAAGATCGCCGCAGTGCTGGCGCATCGCTCCGAGGCGGAGCGGGGAGCCCTGCCCGGAGTGATCGCCGGCCTTCCGCCGCACGAACGGGAGCGGCTGCTCGCAACCGAGTGGTACATGCGCCACGCCCCCATCGCCCCGGCATCAGCACAGACCGAACTGACCGCCTGACCGCCTGACCGCCCGGCCACACCACCCATCGACCAGCTCGTTGAAGCCCGTTGCCCCCGGCCCGCGTGGAATCCGCTGCCGTCGCCGCGCTCAACGTACGAAGTTGATCTCCGGGAAGGACGGGGACGGCCCGGTCAGCAAGCGCTGCGGGCGGCCGCGGAGGTGTTGGTCGAAGAACGCGGTGAGGTAGGCCCGTTGGGCGGCGGTGCTGCGCTCGGAGTCCACCGTTCCGACGTACCGCTCGCGGAGCTCTGCCGGAATGTCCAGGTGCTTGTCCAGTGCGGGTACGAACGACTGCGCGTCCGTGTAACTGAAGTGGCTGCCCCGCTCCAGGCTCAAGTCACGTTTCCAGCCGGTCGAGTGGTCCCAGAACGACTGCCAGGACGGGTTGTTCAGGTGTGTCTGGCTCGCCTTGCCCATGAGCATGAAGGGACGGTCCAGCCCTTCCTCGGCCACCGGAAGGTACTCGCCGTCGTTGTACTTGAGTGTGCCGTCCATGTTGATGCCCGCGTCGATAAGGCGGTCCACACGCATCGTCTCCGCCGCGGTGGCACCGCCGCCCGAGTGGCCGTACATCCCGACCCGCCTCAGATCGAGTGCTCGGCCCAGCCCTTCGGGCAGACGGCGCCCCTCGGCATCCGGGTTTCCGCCGGCCCGCAGTACGGCGAGCTGGTCGAGGACGAAGCGGGTGTCGCGCACCCGGGTGTCCAGCATCTTCTTCAGCGCCTCGTCCCCGGACATCGGCACCTGCCGCTCGATCCGTCCGCCCGGGAACTCCACGGCGGGGGCCTCGTACGTGTGGTCCAGGGTGACCACGACGTAGCCGCGGCTTGCCAGTTCCATCGCCGTCGACGTGCCGAGCGTCCGGGAGATCTGCAGGCCCGGCGAGTACAGCACGACCGGCCGGCCGCGGCGACCCTCGACCGGAGCGGTCCTGGCCGCGTCCGTCCGGATGCCGGCCCAGTCCACCTCGCCGGGCCGGGCGAGCTCGAAGGAGCCCGACTGGTCCAGGGCGCGCGCGACGCCGGGCGGCATGTACGGCCGGCGTGGACAGCCACGCGTCGTGGTCGCCGGGTACCAGACGCTGACCATCAACTCCCGCTCCCTGTCGGTGACCCAGGGGTCGCGCCGGTCATGGTCGACCAGATGGAGTTCCGTACTCCCGACCGGCTGCCGCCCCGTCGGCTCCGGCAACTCGAAGCGCACGCCCGTGCGGGCGGTCGCGGATTGCGCGGTGGGTGGGGCATCGGATGCCGTGGCGGGTGAGCAGGCCGTCCCTGCCCCGATGGCCAGGCACAGAGCAAGCGCCGCCGCGGCAGTCATCGCTGTATGAGTTGTACTACTCGTGCGGGTTGTGCGCGTTGCGCGAGTTGTATGAGTTCGCATGCCTGCCAATCTCGCCCGGACGCAGCTCCCGCGGCATCGGACCGCGGGCGGACCCGACCCTGAGAATCCACCGGGTGCGTGACGTACCGGGGGTGGACCACGGCGGCCCACTCCCCTCAGGGGCCCCACCGGAGAGTGGTCCAGGTCACATACAGGTGCTGTCAGCAATCGAGGGGCTGTCTCGTTCAAGTGGCACGCGAACGAGACAGGAGCAACGCCATGAAGCACCGCATCGTCGTACTCGGCGCCGGATACGCCGGGGCCTTCGCCGCCGGAAACCTGGCCCGCCGCCTCTCCCCCGCCGACACCGAGATCACCGTCGTCAACGCCGGGCCCGACTTCGTGGAGCGGATGCGGCTCCATCAGCTCGCGAGCGGCCAGGAGCTCGCGGTCCGCAAGCTCGCCGACGTGTTCGCGGGCACCGGGGTACGGCTGCGTCTGGCGCAGGTCACCGGCGTCGACCCGGAGCGCAGGACCGTCGCCGTGACCGGTGAGGACGGTGACGCCGAGGTCGCGTACGACACCCTTCTCTACGCGCTCGGCAGCTCCGTCGCGCACCAGGGCGTCCCCGGCGTGGTCGAGTACGCCTTCGATGTGACCGGCCGGTCCTCGGCGCTGCGGCTGCGCGAGCGGCTTGGCCGCCTGGGCGCGGGCGGCACCGTGCTGGTGGTCGGTGAGGGGCTGACCGGTATCGAGACGGCCACCGAGTTCGCCGAGTCCCGGCCCGATCTCTCGGTCGCGCTCGCCGCCCGCGGGGAGCTGGGTGCCTGGCTCTCCCCGAAGGCCCGTCGCCATCTGCGCCGGGCCTTCGACCGGCTCGGCGTCACCGTCCACGAGTACACCGGTGTCGCGGCCGTCGAGCCGGGCCGGGCGATCGCCGAAGACGGTACGTCCGTCCCGGCCGACGTGACGGTGTGGTCGGCCGGGTTCGCCGTGCACCCCATCGCCGCCTCCAGTGGCCTGGAGGTCGCGGAGAGCGGTCAGATCGTCGTGGACCGCACCATGCGCTCGGTCTCGCACCCGGACGTCTACGCCGCGGGTGACTGTGCGTACGCGATCGGCGAGAACGGCCGGCCGCTGCCGATGTCGTGCGCCTCGGCAGGCTTCACCAACATGCAGGCGACCGCCGCGATCATCGCGCGGCTGACGGGCGGGGAGGTCCCGACGGTCGGGCTGAAGTACTACGGCAACCACATCAGCCTCGGGCGGCGGGACGCGATCTTCCAGATGGTGGACGGGGACGTCCGGTCGAAGTCCTGGTACCTGGGCGGCCGGGCCGCCGCGCGGCTCAAGGCGGGCGTGCTCAACGGGGCGGGGTTCGGCATCGCCCACCCGACCTTCGGCATGCCGAAGCGCAGGCGCCGCCTGGCCACCGTGCCCGACGGGTCCGATGTGCGGGTCGCCGCCTAGGCTGCTGCGCATGGACAGCGCGGACATCGATCGGTTCGAGGCGAGTCGGGGCCGGCTGGCCTCGCTCGCCTACCGTCTGCTCGGCTCGGCCGCCGACGCGGAGGACGCCGTGCAGGACACGTTCCTGCGCTGGCAGGCCGCGGACCGCGAACGGGTCGAGGTGCCGGAGGCGTGGCTGACCAAGGTGGCCACCCGTCTCTGCCTCGACCGGCTGCGCTCCGCGCAGGCGCGCCACGAGCGAGTGGCGGGTGCCTGGCTGCCCGAGCCGCTGCTCGACGGTGATCCGATGCTCGGCCCTGCCGACACCTTTGTGCAGCGTGAGTCGGTGTCTTTGGCTGTCCTGCTGCTCCTGGAGCGGCTCTCGCCCGTCGAGCGGGCTGTCTACGTCCTGCGTGAGGCCTTCTCGTACAGCCATGCCGAGATCGCCGGGATCCTCGACATCAGCGAGGCCGGGAGCCAGCAGCACGCGCACCGGGCCCGGAGCCGGGTCGCGGCCGAGCGTCGCCGTGCCGGAGAGGCCGACCCCGCGTCCGCGCGCCAGGTGGTGGAGGAGTTCCTCGCCGCCGCCGTGTCGGGGCGCACCGAGCGGCTGGTGGCGCTGCTCACCGACGATGTGACGGCGGTGTCGGACGGCGCCGGGCTGGCCAAGCGGCTGTTGCGGTACACGACGCGTGAGCGGGTGGCCTCCTTTGTGCGGGCCGGTTTCCGGGCCACGCCCGCGAAGCGGCGGCTCGCCGGTGGCTCGCTCGCGATGCATATCGCGTGGGTCAACGGGTCCCCGGCGGTCATCGCGGTGGTCGACGGCCGGGCGGTGGGCGCCGTGGTGTTCGACGTCAGCGACGGCAAGGTCGCGGGCTTGCAGGGCATCGCCGCCGCGGACCGGATCGCGCGTCTCAGTGCGGCCTGGCGGCAGCACGAACCCGAGGCTCCGGTCATCGACGCGTGGTGACCGGAGCCACCGGAATAGCTTCGGCCTTGCGGTGACCAGGTCACGCTCGCCGTGGTCACCGCCTGTCGACCTCCGCAACCGGCAGGCCGTACGCCCGGCCCTCAGGGCTTGGCAGTCGTCCGAGCGGTCAACGTCCAGACAGCGGGCTCCTGTTGGTCGGCCGGGTACTGCACGATCCGTCCGTCGTCGGTGACATGCGCCGCCATCTGCGTGATCGCGTTGGTGAGGCGATAGCCTCCGGCCGTCTTCGTCAACCGCCACCGCTGCAGGGTGTTCTTCGCGTCGCACGTCTCCTCGGTGACGGCGGTCCCCGGCTGCAGGGGGACGTTGAGGGTGAGCTTGCCGCTGCGGGTCTCCAGGCACCTGCCGCCTGCGGTGCTCTTCAGGGTGACGTAGCCGTCGGCGGTGCGCCGGATCTCGAAGTCGGCGGGCTTCGTGGCGCCCTTGGTGTCGCGCAGCGTGTACGTTCCGTCGGTGACCGGCACCCGCGTCAGGTCCTGTACGCCGGGTGCGTGGCCGATGGTCCTGGCGCGCTCGGTGAAGTCGGCGTAGGTCGGGTCGGGGTGTGCGTCTCCCCAGGCGACCTGGGCGATGTGGTTCAGCGGAGCTGCCATGGCGGACGCGACCTCGTTCTCGGTCTCGCCTCGCCCGTTGTCGGGCCACAGGCTGATCTTCGCGCCGGTGATTCCGTCGCGCGAGGCCAGCTTCTCGCCCTCGAAGGAGCGCGGGTCCCACTGCTCGTCGTACAGCTTCCGGGTGTTGGTGTGGAAGCCGCCGCGGATGAGATAGAGGGAGTACGCGGCGTTCATCAACGGGTGGCCCTGGGCGCGGAGTTCGCTGGGTTTGGTCGGGACGTCGAGCCAGTGCTCGACGGTGGTCCCGGCCGCCACGGGTACGGTGTTGGCGCCGGTCAGGCCGTCGTTCCAGATGCGCAGGTGCTTGCCCTTCTTCGCCGTGTAGGCGTGGACGCGGTTGACGAAGTCGATGAAGGCGTCCTGCGGGGTGGCGTTCTCGCCGTACTTCTTCTTCGCGTACGCGAGGATCTGCGGGTACTTGGCGAAGTCGGAGCCGAGCATGTACTCGTCGGCGCCCATGTGCCAGGACGTGGCGGTGAACACCTCCGCGTACTCGTCGATCAGGCTCGTGTAGTAGTCGAACGACGCGTCCTGGGTGATGTCGAGCCGTGAGGGCTGCAACTTGCCGTCGGAGTCGGCGAGTTGCAGGTCGGGCCGGTTCTCCAGCCAGGGATCCATATGGCCCGGGGAGTTGATCTCCGGCACGATGGTGACGTGGTACTTCTCGCCGAGGGCTACGAGGCGGCGCAGCTCGGACTTGGTGTAGTAGCCCCAGGAGTTGGCCTCCGGATGCTTGTCGCTCTTCACCTTCAGTTCGAGCAGGAGCTGGTTCTGCTTGCGGAAGGCCATCTCGCGGACGAGGTTCTCCAGCCAGTCCGTGGTGATGTGGATGTAGCAGGCGCAGACGCCTACGCCGCGCTCCTTGTATCGGGGTACGTCGATGGTCCGCCCGGCCGGGACCTGGTTCCCTCGGGCGAGCAGTTGGAGGAGGGTGCGGGTGCCGTAGAAGGCGCCGGTCTCGTCGGCCCCGGTGATCGTCAGGCGCGTGCCGGAGCGGAGTTCGTACCCTTCGGCGCCGAGCCGGGTGCGCCGGGAGTCGACGCCGATCACGATGTCCCCGGGGCGCGCCGCGCCGTCGACGACGGGTGGGGTGCCCTTGCCCGCGGCGCCGAGATCTTCGGCGAGTGTGGTGGCGACGCGCCGGGCGGGGGCACCGTGGGCGACCAGTCGTGTGCTGTCCTCGTAACGGTAACTCTCCTTGCCCGGTGTCCAGTTGGACAGGGCGGGGAGGGTGCGGGGTGGCGGTTTTGGTGTCGAGGGCGCGGCCTGTGCCGCCGGGATGGGTGCGGTGAGAAGCAGGGCGGTGGCGACAGCTGCGAGGCGACGGCGGCGCAACCGTGGTCCGGGCTTGAAGAGGGAGCGAGCATCTGCCATGAGGTCCGATGATTCAAGCGGCGCGGAAGGGGCGTCAATGCAGTGGTGGTGCCGAAGGCTTGGACTTTCGCGCCTGTCGCTTGCACATCTTCATCGGAGCCATCGGAGAGCCGCCGGAGAGCCATCGGAGAGCCATCGGATGTGTTGCCGTGATCCGCGCGGCGGGCCGCATCGCAGCGCAGCCCGCCGCGCGTGATCCTAGAGCTTGGGCGCGTCCGCCAGGAAGGTGTCCAGGACGCCGTCCGCGACCTTGATGGGGCCCTCCGGGCGGGTCTCACCCTCGTCGGGCATGACGGCGGCGGCCTTCTCGGCGAGCTTCGCGGAGGACGCGAAGTGCTTCTCGGCCTGCGCGTCGTCGCCGTCCGCCCGGGCCTTGAGGCCGTCGAGAGTCGCGAGGAGGGCGTCGCCCCACAGGTCGAGTGCCTTCAGCCAGGGTTCGCTGTCCGCGACGAAGCCCTCGTCGGACACCCCGCTGCGGATCCGCTGCGGGGCGTCGGCCAGCAGGTCGGCGTAGTCCCGCAGTGCGCGCAGGGCCTTGCGGCGGTCCCCGTCGCCGTCGCTGTCGCCGTCGCTGTCGCTTTCGGCCCAGGCGGTCTTGAACTTCTTCAGCCTGCGGTCGAGTTCGGGGGCCTGCGGCTGCCAGGGCTTGGGCGGGTCGGTGAACGTCGAGCCGTAGTGCTGGGTGTCGAAGAAGGCAAGGAGTGCCTTCGCCGTGCCGGGCGAGCCGTCGGCGAGATACGAGGCGGACGCCCGCCAGGCGCGCCGGGCGTCGTAGTCGGCGTTGTTCCAGCTGAAGTCGGCGCCACCGTACAGGGCCACCTTCGAAGCGGCCGCCTGGTTCATCGGGTTGAGGACGATGCCGGACAGCTCCTGCTCAAGGCCGGCCTCGCGCTTGTCGTAGGGCGCGAGGTGGAGCCGTCCCGCGCTCTGGCCGAAGTCGTTGACCGGGTAGTTGTCCCAGAGGAAGACCTTGCGTCCCCAGACCTTCTCGGCGTCGGCCGCCGCGTCGCGGGTGATCTCGAACGGCACGACGTCCGGGCCGGTCCACATGATCTCGACGTCCGGGTCGAGGTTCTCCCGGATCTGCGTCTTGTAGGCCGTGTCCTTGGCGTCCCAGTACTCGGTGGGCACCATTTGGAGGGGCTTCGTACCCTCAAGCCCGGCGAGGAACTCCTGCACGCTGTTGAGGAGTTCGACCTGCGCCCTGCCCGCGCCCTCCTGGCCGGGATCGCCGTACTTCGCCTGGTCGGCGTCGCAGTTCCACTCGCCGTACTGGATGTCGTCGAGGGGTACGGAGAAGCTCCGCACGCCCAGGTCGTACATCGAACGCAGCTTGGTCTCGAGGGCCTTCAGGTCGGCTGCGTCGCTGAAGCAGATCGACTCGCCCGGCGAGACGGCGAACGTGAAGCGGACGTGGTGGTCCGTGGCCTGCCGGACGAGCTCGCCGAGTTCGGCCAGCTTGTCCGCCGGGTACGGCTCGCGCCACTTCTCGCGATGGTACGGGTCGTCCTTCGGCGCGTAGATGTACGTGTTCATCTTGACGTCGCCGTAGAACGCGAGTTGGTCCATGCGCTCTTCGTGCGTCCAGGGCGAGCCGTAGAAGCCCTCGATCGCGCCGCGCAGGGCCATCGTCGGATGGTCGGTGACGGAGACACCGGCGATGGAGCGGTGCCGCGTCAGTTGCTTGAGGGTCTGGGCCGCGTAGTACGTGCCGTCCGCGTCGACACCGGCGAGGACGGCGGTGCCGGACTTGGCGGACGTCGCCAGCGCGTAGCCCTCGGCGTGCTTTCCCGGGTCCTGACCGCCGGCGTCCTCAAGGGCGCTGACAACGTTGTTGTCACGGGTGGATCCGACGATGACAGTGAGGCCGTGGGCTCGGGATCGGGCTTGGGCGTCTGCTTCGGCTTCGGCTTCGACGTCTGCTTCGGCTTCGGCTCCGGCTTCGGCTCCGGCTTCGGCTTCGGCTTCGGCTTCGGCTTCGGCTTCGGCTTCAGCGAGGTCGACTTCTACGATCCGCTTGGCTCCCGCGTCCCTCAGCGTGCCGGTGACGAGCTCACGCGTGGGCTCGTCCACGTCGTCACCGAACGCCAGTCGGACTGTTCGGGGGACGTCGAGGGCGCGCCCGTTGGCGTCCAGTTTCTGGGGCTGCGGGGTGAGGGCAGGGATCGGGGGGTCGTGCTTCGTCTCGGCCACCGACGGCGCGGCGGGGGCGAGCAGCCCGGCGACGGCCAGTCCGGTGACCAGACAGGCTGTCCTGCGGGTTCTCGGCATGGGAACCTCCACGTGGGATCGAGGCCGACACGGTAAGTGGTTCAGACCACTCCGCGTCAAGGTCCCGGACGTCGCTGTCCTGCCGAGGGCGGGACATCCCAGGTGGGCATGAACTCCACCAGGAACTCGCGTTGGCCGCAGGCCTCCTCGTCCCAGGAATCCCCCTCTCTGTTATGACTGACCAGTCATAACAGAGAGGGGGAACGTCGCGATGTCACCGAAGCAAGTGGTCAGGATGTCGCCACCGAGGCGGGGATCGGAAAGGGCAGTGTCTACCTGGAGTTCGGCAGCAGGGAGGAGCTCCTCGGCTCCGCCTTCGAGGCGTACGCGGACGGGTCCGCCGCCGTCCTGCGGCAGGCGGCCGAGGGCAGCGGTCCGGCACTCGACCGGCTGGCCGCCCTGGTGGACGCTGTGGTCGAGCTGCTCGCCGGAGAACCGGACCGGGCCCGGATCGTGCTCGACGTCTGGGCGTTCAGCCGCGACGGCACGGCGTCTCCCCTCGGCATGGCAGGCGTCTACCGGGCGCACCGCCCTGCAATGGCTGCTCGATCCACGTGTGCCGCTGACCGAACTGGCCACCGAACTGGCCGCCCCGCTCACCGAGATGTGCCTCGGCGGGCTGCGCCCCAGGGCGACGGCGTGATCTCCGCACTCGCCCACTGGGCCGACCGGCAGCTGATCGGACCGGGCGCGAGCGCCGTGGAGCGGGCGGTCGGATACGCCACCGCGGTGGCGGGTTGCACCCTGACGACCGCCGTGGTCGCCACCGCCTCCATGCCCTCGATCGCCGTGGTGGTCGTGGCCGTGGTCGCGTTCGACCTGTTCGGCGGCGCGGCGGTCAACGCCACGTCCACGGCCAAGCGCCACTTCCACCGACCGGGGCGTACCGCACGACACCACCTCGGCTTCGTCGCCGCCCACATCCAGCCGTTCCTGCTGGCACTCGCCGTCCCCGGCTTCGGCTGGGCCGCGGCGGCGACCATCTACGGGCTGGCGCTGGCGGGAGCCGTCGTCGTGACCGCCGTGAACGCCGAATCCCGCCGCCCCGTGGCCTTCGCCGTGACCGTGCTGGCGATCACTGCCGTGGCGGCCCTGGTCACGGTGCCACCCGAACTGGCTTGGTTCGCCCCCGTACTCCTCATCAAGCTGCTGCTCGCGCATCTGCTGCCGGAGGACGCGCCCCGGTGAACCATGGCGGCGGGTGGGCGACTCGCTTCACGTGCCGGGATGCTGGTGGGGCTTGCGTGCGTGGAAGAGGCCCCAGCGCACCAGGCCTTGGTGGGTGAGGTCTTTCCACAGGGGCAGATTGGTCAGCAGGCCCTGGAGGTAGGCGGGGCTGATGATGTCGCGCAGTTCCGCCGCACGTCGTCGTACCTCCTCTTCCAGGCGCGCGTAGTGGGTGGTGACGTCCTCGCTGCGGTCCTCGAACTCTGTGCGGGTGAAGCCGAGTGCCGACAGTTGTTCGCGGTAGAAGGAGGGGGTGGCCAGGGCCGGGATGCCCAGGCGTCGGAGGGCCGGTTGCAGGGCGTCGGCAGGGGCGTTCTCGGCGGCCATGATGTCGGAGAAGAGCAGCGCTCCGCCCGGACGCAGAACGCGCATCGCCTCGCTGAGGGCGCGGGTGCGGTCGGGAGCGTGGCAGAGGACCTCCAGGGACCAGGCGACGTCGAAGTGGTGTGCTGGATAGGGCAGTTCGTCGAGCGTGCCGGTGGTGACGTCGATGAGGGTGTCCAGGCCCCGCTGGATGTTGGCGCTGCGGTGGCGTCGGTTGTGGTGTTCGCTCAGGTCCAGTGCCGCGACGCGGCAGCCGAAGCGGGTGGCCAGGGCGCGCGCTGAACCGCCGTATCCCGAGCCGAGGTCCACGACGTTGCTGTGCGGGCCGAGGAGGTCCGCGGCCTTGTCGGCCGTGTGGCTGATGGTCCGTCCGGATGCGGTGGCGATGTCCTCGTTGCGGTCGGCGTAGATCCCGATGTGAATGTCCTCCCCGCCCCATACGGAGTCGTAGAAGGCGTCGACGTCCGCGTTGTCGTAGTAGCGGCGGGTCTCGTTCGCATCGACATCGCTCTGTTCCCGGTTGTCTTCCATGGTTGCTGTCATTCCTGCGCCACCTGCGTGTCATGCTCCCGCCCTGCCGTGATGGCTCGATCGGGTCATCTCCGTCCGCGGGTCATCTCGTACGCGGATCCTCTCCGTACGCGGGGCATCTCCGTACGCGGATCCTCTCCGTACGGTGGTGGCCGTGCTCGGAACGCGGCAGGCCTTCTGTGGCGTCGCGTTCAGGTGGGCCACACTTGCGGCGTGCGAATCGTGATGATGACAGCGGGGTCGCGGGGTGACGTCGCGCCGTACACAGGTCTGGGAGCGGGTCTCGTACGGGCCGGGCACGAGGTGACGCTGGCCGCGCACGCGGTGTTCGAGCCGCTGGTGGCCGGATCGGGGGTGCGCTTTCATCCGCTGCCGGTGGATCCCCGTGCCGAGTTGCACTCCGAGCGGGGCCGGCGGCTGCATGACGCGCGGACGGGTGCGGGCAAGCTGGTGCGGCTGGTGTCCATGGCCCGGCAGGCGGCCGACGAGCTGACGGCGGCCCTGGTGGAGGTGGCGCGCAAGGGTGACGTCCTGCTGGTCGGCGGCGCGCTGGGGCCCCTCGGGGACGCCATCGCCCAGGCCTTTTCCGTACCTTCCGTGGGGCTGCACCTGCAACCCCTCCACCCGACCGGGGAGTTCCCCGCCCCGATACTGGGGACGCGGCCCCTCGGCGCGGTGGGCAACCGGCTGAGCGGGCTCGCCGTCATGGCCTCGGTGGAGCTGGTGTTCGCAGGCTCCGTCCGGTCGCTGCGGCGGCATGGGCTCCCGGGGGCGGGCCGCTCCCGAGGCCGTCGGGCACGGCCGGTGCTGCACGGCTACAGCGAACTCGTCGTGCCCCGCCCCCGGGACTGGCCCGCCGGGCTTGAAGTGGCCGGGTACTGGTGGCCGCACGAGACCGGGCGGCTCCCCCAGGAACTGGAGGACTTCCTCGCCGCCGGGCCGAGCCCCGTCTTCGTCGGCCTGGGGAGCGCCACCGTGCCCGACCCCGAGCGGGTGAGCCGCGAGATCGTCTCCGCGGTGCGCGCGGCGGGAATGCGCGGCGTGATCCAGCGGGGCTGGGCGGGTCTGCACGCCGAGAGCGAGGACATCCTGACGGTCGACGAGGTGCCGCACTCCCTGCTCTTCCCGCGGACGGCGGCCGTCGTGCACCACGCGGGAGCGGGCACGACCGGTGCCGTCCTGCGGGCCGGAGTGCCCACGGTGCCGGTGCCGGTCCAGTTCGACGCCGCCTTCTGGGCGTCCCGGCTGACCGCGCTGGGTACGGCGCCCGGGGTGGTGCCGCTGCGCCGCCTCACCTCCCCCGCCCTGGCCGAGGCCCTGCGCCGGGCGACGGCGGACAGCACCCACCGCACGCGCGCCCGCGCGCTGGCCGACCGTCTGGCCGCCGAGGACGGCATCGCGCCGGTACTCGCCACGCTCGACCGCCTGGCGCGCTGACGCTGTTGCCGACCTGGTGAGGGGTCAGGCGGGGCCCCCACCGGACCTGCTGAACGGTCTCGTACGGCACCGAGGCCAGCGCCTTCGACCAACCCACGGCCCACCCCACGGCCCACCCCACGACCGCACGGTCCTGGTCTGCGCCGTACCAAGTCCAGTTCCTGGCCCGCGAGTTCAGCCTCCACCTTGCCATGTCGCACTTTCCGCAGCCGCGGAGCCGCAGCCGCGACCCGATCTTCTTCAGCACGGGCCTTGTCGCACCGACTGTATGCGAAATACGGTCTGCGGTATTCCTTGACCGCCTTGGGCAGGAGGTATCTTCCGTGCGCCGAACAGCGCCTCTGGCGGCGGCAGTTGGGCTGCTTCTGGTAGCCGGCACGGGCTGCACATCGCTGCAGTCGCCGGCGGCCGAGGTCGGCGGAGCTCACATGGCCGACGACCGGGAGGTCAGGGACGGAGGCACGTTGACCGTGGCCCTGGCCTCGGACCCCGACAAGCTCGACCCGTCGCTGGCCCAGACCCTCGTGGGCCGCACCGTCTTCGCATCCATGTGCGAGAAGCTGTACGACAGCGACAAGGACGGACAGCTCGTGCCGCAGTTGGCCACCGAGCTGCCGGAGATGTCGAAGGACGGCCTCACCGCCACCATCCCTGTGCGCGAGGACGCCACCTTCAGCGACGGCACGAAGCTCGACGCCGACGCCGTGGTCACCTCCCTGAAGCGGCACCGGGACATCGCGGGCTCCGCTCGGGCCACCGAACTCGGCCCCGTCGAAGGCGTCGAGGCCACCGGACCGTACACGGTGCGGATCACGCTGAAGCAGCCGTACACCCCGCTGCCCACCGTCCTCGCCGACCGCGCGGGCATGGTGCTGTCCCCGAAAGCGATCGAGAAGTACGGGAAGAGGTTCACCAACCACCCTTCCTGCGTGGGCCCGTTCAAGTACAAGGAACGCGTCGGCGGCGACCGGATCGTGCTCGTCAAGGACGACAAGTACTACGACGCCGACGCTGTCCACCTCGACCAGGTGATCTACAAGCCGATCCCCGACGGCAACGTCCGGCTCGCCAACCTCCGCTCCGGAGACGTCCAGATCGGCGACCAGATGACGCCGGTCGAGGTCACCAGCGTGCTGACCGACCCCAAGCTGCGGCTCTTCAACTCGCCCTCCCTGGGCTACCAGGGGATCGGCATCAACGTCGGCAACACCCGGGGCCTCGGCGAGAAGCCCGGGAAGATCGACACCCCGCTCGGCAGCGATGTCCGCGTCCGCGAGGCCTTCGAGAAGTCCCTCGACCGCGAACTGATCAACAAGATCGTGTTCCAGGGGATGTACGAGCCCGCCTGCGGCCCCGTCTCGCCCCAGTCCGCCATCGCGCCCGGCGTGCAGGCGAGCGAGTGCCCCGACCGCGATGTCGCGGGAGCCAGGAGACTGCTTGAGGAGGCCGGGGTGAAGACCCCCGTCCGCTTCGAGTACACGGTCAACAACACCCCCGAGGACATCCGCCTCGGCCAGGTCGTGCAGTCCATGGCCAAGGACGCCGGATTCCAGGTGACCCTGCGGCCCATGGAGTACGCCTCGATGCTGGAGGAGACCGATTCCGGCCGGTACGACGCCTTCCGCAGCGGCTGGTCCGGGCGGCTCGACCCCGACGGCAACATCGCCAGCTTCCTGACGACCCAGGGCGCCATGAACGCCTACGGACTCGGCGACAAGAAGATCGACGAGCTCATCGCACGCGGCCGCACCGAGGGCGACCAGAGCAGGCGCGCGGAGATCTACCGCGAGCTCACCGAGAGGGTCAACGCCGAACACGCCCTCATCTACCTCTACCGGCAGAAGAACTACGTCGTGGCCGGCGAGGACATCGCCGGGCTGCGTGTCCACGGCGACGGCCTGGTCCGTGTGAAGTCCGCGGGGTACGCGCGATGAGCCGTTATCTCCTCAAGCGGCTGAGGCAGTCGCTGATCACCCTCTTCCTGGTCAGTGTCGTGGTCTTCGCGGGAGTCCGGGCGATCCCCGGCGACCCGGCCCTCGCCCTTGCCGGTGAGGAACGCAGCCCGCAGGCCCTCGCCGCGATCCGCGAGCAGTACGGCCTCAATGACTCGGTCTTCGAGCAGTACTGGCGCTTCGTCTCCCACGCGGTCACCGGCGACCTGGGCGTGTCCGCGCGCACCGGCCTCCCGGTCGACGACGCGATCCTCAACGCGCTGCCCGTCACCGTCGAACTCTCGCTCCTGTCCCTCCTGTTCGCCGTGGTCTTCGGCATCGGCGCGGGCGTGATCGCGGCCGTACGCCGCGGCCGACCCGCCGAGTGGCTGGCCAACGGCCTGGCCCTGCTTGGCCTTTCCGTGCCGAACTTCTGGCTCGGCATCGTCCTGGTCCTCTCACTCGCCATCGCCGTACCGGTCTTCGCCGCCTCGGGCTACGTCCCCTTCGGCGTCGACCCGGTCGACAACCTGCGCCGCATGGTGCTGCCCGCGGTCGTCCTCGGCTCCGGGCTCGCCGCCGTCGTCATGCGCCAGACCCGCGCCGCGATGCTCGACTCGCTGTCCGCGGACTACGTCCGCACGGCCCGCGCCAAGGGACTCAGCGGCAGGCAGGTCATCGGCGGCCACGCGCTGCGCAACTCCCTGGTCACCGTCGTCACCATCCTCGGCCTCCAGCTCGGCCAGCTGATCTCCGGCGCCGTGGTCACCGAGCAGATCTTCGTCCTGCCGGGTTTCGGCAAGCTCACCATCGACGCCGTCTTCACCCGCGACTACGCGATGCTCCAGGGCGTCGTGCTGTGCACCTCGGCGGCGTACATCCTGATCAACCTCCTTGTCGACGTGGCGTACTCGGTCATCGACCCGCGCATCCGGCTCGGAGGTGCACCCCGATGACGACACTGACGACCCCGTCGACACTGACGACCCCGCCGACACTGACGACCCCGCCGACACCGGAGACCCCGGCGACACCGAAGACCCCGCCGACCGCATGGACCGCGCCCACCGCATGGACCGCGTCGACCGCGTCGACCGCGACCACCGAACTCACGACCCACCCGACCGGCACCCGCGCCGGTGGCGTGGTCCGCGCGACGGACCCGCAGGCCTGCCCCGGAGGAGCCGCGCGATGAGCACCACCGTGACCCCCACGAGCCCGACACGCACCCGCCTCGCGCGCACGGTGGGCGGCGCCCGCACCCGCGCCCTGCTCGCCAACCGGCTCGCCCTGACCGGCGGCGCCGTCGCGGCACTCTTCGTGCTCGCCGCGGTGTTCGCCCCACTCATCTCCCCGTACGACCCGGCCCAGGCCGATTTCGAGAACGCGCTCGCCCAGCCCGGCTTGTCCCACTGGCTCGGCACCGACGACCTCGGCCGCGACCAGCTCTCCCGCGTCTTCCACGGCCTGCGTGCCTCCCTGCAGGTCGGCCTGCTCGCGGTGGTCCTGGCCTTCCTGGTGGGTGTCCCGCTCGGTCTGCTCGCGGGCTACTACGGCAGGTTCGCCGACTCGACGGTCTCCCGGATCACCGAGACGATGCTCGCCTTCCCGTTCCTGGTGCTCGCCGTGGGCCTGGCCGCCATTCTCGGCCCGTCCCTGTTGAACGCCACGATCGCGATCGGCATCTCGCAGGTCCCGGCCGTCATCCGCATCACCCGTGCCGAGACCCTCCGCTTGAAGAACGTGGACTTCGTGGCCGCCGCGATCGCGGGCGGGGGCGGCGACGGCACCGTCCTGTTCCGGCACATCCTGCCCAACGCCACTTCGGCCCTGACCGTCCAGGCCACCGTCGGCATCCCCACCGCGATCATCGGCGAAGCGCTGCTCAGCTTCCTCGGCCTCGGCGTGCAGCCACCCGAGCCCTCGCTCGGCGTGATGTTGTCCTCCGCCCAGTCCTTCCTGGCCGCCGCGCCCTGGATGGCGGTCTTCCCCGGCCTCGCGATCGTCGCCGCGACGCTCGCCTTCAACCTGCTCGGCGACGGTCTGCGTGACGTCCTCGACCCCCGTGGAGCGACCCGATGACCGAGTCCGTACTGAAGGTGACCGACCTCTCGGTCTCCTTCCGCTCCGGCGAGCGCACCGTGCACGCCGTCGACGGGATCAGTTACGAAGTCCGGCCCGGCGAAGTCCTCGCGGTCGTGGGCGAGTCGGGCTGCGGAAAGTCCGTCACGTCGATGGCGGCGATGGGTCTCCTCCCGCCGACCGCGACGGTCACCGGCTCGGTGCAGCTCGGCGGCCGTGAACTGGTCGGCGCGAGCGAGAAGGAACTCGCACGGGTCCGAGGCAAGGACCTTGCGATGATCTTCCAGGAGCCGATGACCTCGCTCAACCCGGTCCTCACCGTCGGCCGGCAGGTCGGCGAGGTGCTGCGCAGGCACCAGGGCCTCAGCCGCAGACAGGCCACCGAGCGCGCCGTCGAACTCCTCGACCTGGTCGGCATCCCCGCTCCGCGCCGACGCGTCGGCGAGTACCCGCACCAGCTGTCCGGCGGCATGCGCCAGCGCGTCATGATCGCCATCGCGGTCGCCTGCGACCCGTCGGTGCTCATCGCCGACGAGCCGACGACCGCGCTCGACGTGACCGTGCAGGCGGGCATCCTCGACGTACTGCGGTCGCTGCGCGAACGCCTCGGCACCGCGATCGTCCTGATCACCCACGACCTCGGCGTCGTCGCCGACATCGCGGACCGGGTGATGGTGATGTACGCGGGCCGCGTCGTCGAACACGGCGAGGTCCACGAGCTGTACGCGAAGCCCCGGCACCCGTACACCAACGGCCTGTTGGGGGCCGTCCTCAAGCCCGGCGCCGAGGGCAAGCGACGGCTGCCCGAGATCCCCGGCCTGGTGCCGAGCCTGGAGGCCCAGCCGGACGCGTGCACCTTCGCGCCCCGCTGCCCACGTGCGACAGAGAAGTGCGGCACCGCGCGGCCGCGGCTGGACCGGGCTGCCTGCTGGCACCCGCACGAGGTGGAGGCCCGATGAGCGACAAGGCAACCGGGAACGCGGTCGTACCCGCGCAGGCGCGCCGCGCCGAGCACGAGCGGGCGCGCGGCGCCGAGCACGAACCGGCGCTCGAACTGCGTGACCTCACCCGCCACTTCGGGCCGGTCCGCGCCGTCGACGGGGTCACCCTCAGCGTCGGCCGGGGCGAGGTCGTGGGTCTGGTCGGCGAGTCCGGCAGCGGGAAGTCGACCGTCGGGCGCATCGCCGTACGGCTCGACGAGCCGACGTCCGGCAGCGTGCACATCGCCGGTACGGACGTGACGTCCCTGTCCCGGCGTCGACTGCGGCCGTTGCGCAGGAAGTTCCACCTGGTGTTCCAGGACCCGTCCTCCTCGCTCGACCCGCGGATGACGATCGCCGAGATCATCGCCGAGCCGCTCAAGCTGCACCGCATCGCCAAGGGCGACGAGGCCCGTCGGCGCGTAGAGAAGCTTCTGCGGCAGGTCGGCCTGCGCCCCGAGCAGGCCGACCGCCACCCGCACCAGCTGTCCGGCGGCCAGCGGCAGCGCGTGTCCATCGCCCGCGCGCTGTCCTGCGAGCCCGACCTGGTGGTGGCCGACGAGCCGACGTCCGCGCTCGACGTTTCCGTCCAGGCATCGGTACTGAACCTGATGGCGGACCTCCAGCGGGACCGCGGCTTCGGTTGCCTGTTCATCACCCATGACCTGGCGGCGGTGGAGTTCCTCGCCGACCGGATCGCCGTGATGTACCTCGGGCAGATCGTCGAGCAGGCGCCCACGGCCGGACTGTTCGCCGACCCCAAGCACCCGTACACCCAGGCGCTCCTGTCGGCGGCGCCGGTACCGGATCCGGCGGCACAGCGCACACGTGAGCGCATCGTCCTGAGCGGAGAACTCCCCAGCCCTCTCCATCCGCCGTCCGGCTGCCGCTTCCACACCCGCTGCCCGCTCGCGGTGGACCGGTGCGGCACCGAGATCCCGGCCCTGCGCATCCTGCCGGACGGGCAACGGCAGGCCGCCTGCCACCTGGTCGCCGAGGACGGAACCGCGCCCGACGCGTCGGCCGCGACGGTACAGAACTGAAGGGGAGCCGCAGCACATGTTCACCACCCGCCCAACCCTCCAGGGCACCTTCGGCATGGTGTCCTCCACCCACTACCTGGCCTCCCAGTCCGCGATGGCCGTCCTGGAGGACGGCGGCAACGCGTACGACGCGGCCGTCGCGGCAGGCTTCGTCCTGCATGTCGTCGAGCCGCACCTCAACGGCCCGGCCGGCGAGGTCCCGATCATCCTGGCGCCCGTCGGCGGAACACCCCGGGTGCTCTGCGGTCAGGGCGTCGCCCCGGCCGGCGCGACGATCGCCCACTACCGGGGAGAGCTCGGCCTCGAACTCGTCCCCGGCACAGGCCCGCTCGCCGCCGCCGTTCCCGGTGCCTTCGACGCCTGGATGCTGCTGCTCCGCGACCATGGCACCAGGACGCTCGCCGAGGTCCTCGCGTACGCCATCGGCTACGCCGAGGACGGCCACGCGCCCGTCGAGCGCGTCGGGCAGACCGTCGAAACCGTCCGCGAGCTGTTCGAGAACGAGTGGACGTCGTCGGCGGACGTGTACCTGCCCGGCAGCCGCTCCCCGCGGCCCGGCCAGCTGTTCCGCAACCCGGCGCTCGCCCGTACCTGGAAGCGCCTCGTCGAGGAGGCCGGGGACGGCTCGCGCGAGGAGCAGATCGACAGCGCACGCCGCGTATGGCGCGAAGGTTTCATCGCCGAAGCCCTCGTCCAGCAGGCCCGGCGGCCCACCATGGACACCAGCGGCTCACGCCACGCGGGCACGCTGACCGCCGCCGACCTGGCCGGCTGGCAGGCCACGTACGAGGCGCCCGCCACGTACGACTGGAACGGCTGGACGCTCTGCAAGGCCGGCGGCTGGAGTCAGGGTCCTGCCTTCCTCCAGCAGTTGGCCCTGCTACCGCCCGTCGAGGAGCTTCCCGCGTACGGCTCGGCCGAGTACGTCCACCTGCTGATCGAGGGCTGCAAGCTCGCGATGGCGGACCGTGAGGCGTGGTACGGGGACGCGGGCGTCGACGTTCCGCTCTCGGCGCTCCTCTCGGACGACTACAACGCCGCACGTCGCGCGCTGATCGGCGCGAAAGCCTCGTACGAGCTGCGCCCCGGCAGTCCCGAGGGCCGTGAGCCGAAGCTCAGCCGTCAGGCGCTCGCGGTCGCGGCCGGCGAGCCCGGCTTCGACGCGTTGGGCATTCCGGCGGCGGGCGCGGGCGAGCCGACGGTCGCCGAGGTCGGCGGCGAGGTCGTCACCGCGGACGGGGCCACCAGGGGCGACACCTGCCACCTCGACATCGTGGACCGCTGGGGCAACATGGTCGCCGCGACGCCCTCCGGCGGCTGGCTGCAGTCCAACCCCGTCGTCCCCGACCTTGGCTTCCCGCTCGGTACGCGCCTCCAGATGGCGTGGCTCGACGAGGATCTGCCGAACTCCCTGACCCCGGGCAAGCGGCCCCGTACGACGCTGACGCCGTCGCTCGCGCTCAGGGACGGCGTCCCGGTCATGGCCTTCGGCACGCCCGGCGGTGACCAGCAGGACCAGTGGCAGGTCCACTTCTTCCTGGCGGTCGCGCTGCGCGGCACCGTGCGTGGCTCCTGGGACCTCCAGGGCGCCATCGACGCCCCGAACTGGCACAACGACTCCTTCCCCGGCTCCTTCCACCCGCGCGGGATGCGGCCCGGCAGCGTGACGGTGGAGTCGCGCATGCCGGACGACGTGGTCGAGGGCCTGCGCTCGCGCGGTCACGACGTCACGGTCGGCGAGCCCTGGTCCGAGGGCCGGCTCTGCGCGGTCGCACGCGACCCGCGAACGGGCGTGCTGAGTGCGGCGGCGAACCCGCGCGGGATGCAGGGTTACGCGGTCGGCCGGTGAGGGGCGGTGCGGCGGACACCGGATCGTGTCCTTTCCTCGCGCGGACAGGAATGTCTCGGCGACCAACTGCGTTGCCGAGCAGGCTGGTTCAGCCGGTGCCGTCCCCACGCCACGGAAGAGAAGAGGCCGCTCCACCATGACCGCCACACCCGCGGGCACACCGCCCGGCCCGCCCGCCGTCCCCGCCGCGGTGACCGTCTCGCCGGAACGCATCGCGGCCGCCCGCAAGGCGGTGATCAGCAGCTCGATCGGCGCGGCCCTCGAGTGGTTCGACATCATCGTCTACGCGTCGTTCGCCGTCGTCATCGCGAAGAACTTCTTCCCCGGGGGTGACGCCGGCCTCGGTCTCATCCTCACCTTCGCCACCTTCGCGATCTCCTACCTCGTACGGCCTCTGGGCGGCCTGCTCATCGGTGGCTACGGCGACCGGTACGGCCGCAAGAAGGCACTCACTCTGACGCTCCTGCTCATGATGGCCGGGACCGTGCTCATGGCCGCTGCCCCCACCCATCAGGCGATCGGCGCGTGGGCGGGCCTGATCATCCTGGTGTCGCGGCTCGTCCAGGGATTCTCGGCCGGTGCGGAGTTCGGTACGGCCACGACGTTCCTCATCGAGACGGCACCGCACCGCAAGGCCTACTACTCCTCCTGGCAGGTCGCCAGCCAGGGGGTGTCGATGTTCCTCGCCTCGGCCTTCGGCTACGCCCTGTTCACGTACCTGTCCGAGGAGGAGCTGTACGCCTGGGGCTGGCGGATTCCGTTCATCGTGGGCGTTCTCGTCGGCCCCGTCGGCCTGTACATCCGGGCGCGGCTGTCCGAGACGGAGGAGTTCAGCCAGGGGCCGCGGGAGCACGCGCCGGTCCGGTCCACCCTGACGCGTCACCTGGGGCGGGTGCTCGCCGGTGCCGCGTGCGTCGGTGTCGCGACGATCTCCGTCTACCTCATCCTCTACATGCCGACCTTCGCGGTGAAGAGCCTCGGGGTGCCCGCCGACGCCGCCTATCTCGGCGGTGCCGTCGCCGGTCTCGTCACGCTCGTCGGGGTGCCGTTCGTCGGCAGGCTTGCGGACCGGGTGGGGCCGGCGCGCGTGATGACGTGGGCGGCGGCCGCCGCGCTGCTGCTCGCGTGGCCGCTCTTCAGGGCGCTGACCAGCTCGCCGACTGTGCCCACGCTGGTGCTTGTCATCGCGGTACTCGGCGTGATCATGGCGTTCTACTTCGCCCCGCTCCCCGCGCTGCTCACCTCCCTGTATCCGGGCGAGGTACGGACCACAGCCGTCTCGACGGCGTACAACCTCGGCGTGACCCTGCTCGGCGGCATCGCGCCGCTCGTGCTCACCTGGCTCATCGACCGCACCGGCTCCCTCGACTCGCCCAGCCTCTACTACATGGGCGTCGCCGTCGTCTCCCTCGCCGGCCTCTGGTACGTGCGGGGCCAGGACGGCGTGCGCTGACCGAACCGGCGCTGGGAGGCTCAGTGCTGAGTGGGCCGCGGGTGGCGTAGATCGGTGAGGACGTTCTCCAGGAGCGGGAGCATGCGGCCCAGCAAATCCGGCAGTACGGCGGTGAGTTCGCGGTGGTCCACGGGGTGGACGCTGTTGACGTACGAGAGGAAGGAGACGCCGCCGTCGTCACCGACCTCGACGCCCGTACGCCCGTCCCGCAGCCCGGCGTAGTGCGCGAGAGACCATGGGCCTATGGAGAAGGGCTGGAACGCCGACGGACTGGGGCCGGTCGGGGTGTGCGACGTGGCTCCGACGGCTCGTACCGCGGTCGCATGGATCCCACCGCTCGGGCTGTGGCCCGCTATTCAGGGCATCCGGCAGGAGCACGATCCGCAGATCCGCCGCTGGCCTCCGCATGTCAACGTGCTCTTCGGGTTCGTACCGGAGGCCGAGTTCGAGCACGCGCTCCCGCTGCTCACCGCGGCGGCGGCGCGGACGCGGGTGTTCACGGCGCGGCTGTCAGGGGTACGGGTGTTCCGCCACCGGGCGTACTCGACGGTGTGGCTCGATCCTGCTGCCGCGGGGCAGGCGCCGTGGCAGGAGCTGTACGACTCGCTGGCCGGGTGTTTCCCGCTGTGCCGCGGGCGGCACAGGAACTTCACCCCGCACCTGTCCCTGGGCCGGGCCCGTGACCCGCGTCCCGTCGTCGCCGAGTGCACGGCCCGGCTCGATGTCATGACGACCACGGTCGACGAGGTCGTGCTGCTCGCACGGCGGGCCGACGAACCCATGCGCCCACGGGCCACGATCGCGCTGGGCAGCGGCGAGTCGCGTCAGTACGGGGTGGCCTCGGGCGGGTTGAGCGCCGAGCAGGTCGCACGGCGGGCGCAGGCGCGGGTCGACGCCCGGCACGACTGACCGGCGCTGCAGCCGTGGCGCTCGGGCTCTGGCACGGGCGCTGGCTCCGGCTCCGGCTCTGGCGCTGGCGCTACGAGGCCATCTCCGTCCGCTCCCACCATTCGTAGACGGGGAGTTTCCCGTGGGGCGTATCCGCCTGGCGTCGGGTCGGCCGGAAATGCTCGTAGCCGTTACGGAACTCGATCTTCAGATCCTGACCGGAGGTATCGACCGGGACGATCCGGTCGGGCAGGTCCTGCGGGCCGCCTTCGAGGAATGCCTTGTCTGTCTCGCTCATGACCTCACCGTTCCCGTGGTCGGGATGCGGTGTCGCGTGCCGGGCGGAAGATCAGTCGTGTGGGCCCATCCCGTGCACAGCCGGAGCAACGAGGTCTGCCCCGGCCTCTCGACCTCGCAGGCCGCGGGCGCACCCCGGCCGGTCACCCGCTCCGCCTCCGACTACTGCTTGCCGGTGCCGACCGGGTCGACCGTGACGGGCCTGCCCGTGCCGTCGGTGACAGGGATGTCGAGGGAGACCGGCAGGGTCTTGGAGTGGGTCTCGTCGGGCGGGGTGACGACGATGCTGGTGACGTTCACGCCCGAGCCGCCGGAGTCGTTGCGCGGGAGGTGCAGGGTGAAGCGGCTCTCCTCGCCGGTCTTCACGACGACGGCCGGTACGGCGAGGCCGCTGCGCTCGGCACTGATGGTGTCGGCGTCGTCGGTCTTGAGGTCGACGCCGGGGAAGCCCTTGAACGTGCAGGTGTCTCCGGTGTTCTTGAGGATCACCATGAGGTTTCCCTCGGCCATGCCGGGTGACGTGCGGAAGTCGAGGTTCGCGGTCTTGCACTGGCCGGTCGTGACGGGTCCGTCGCCGCTGCCGCCGCCGTCGTCCGGTGTGCCGCCCGGGTTCTCGTCGGAGGGGCCGCTGCCGTCCTTGGTGGCTTCGGTGTCTTCGGTGGCTTCCGCGGAAGGGGAGTCGGCTCGGTCGTTGCTGCCGGCGGTGTCCTGGTTCTCCTGGCAGGCGGTGAGCGTGAGGCCTGCGGCGAGGGCGAGGGCTGCCAGGGTGAGCTTCTGGGTGCGCATGGCATCTTCTTCCGTCGTCGGCCGGTCGGTTCGTACGACTCGTTGCGTACGTACCCAGCTGTCCGACGCCAACTAACCGGAATTACTTGCCAGTTGAACCGCGGCCGAGGTTTGCTCAGTCTCCCCGCTGCGCGGCGCCCGGGGTCGCCGTGGGTGACAGGAGGGCGCGGTATTCGCGCAGGTGGGGGAAGTCGGGGAGCCGGTGGACGCGCCAGTCGCGGGCGTACTGCTGGGGGCGCTGGTCGGCGTGGAGGAGGACGGCGACCGGCTGGTGGCGGGCTGCGGCGGCCAGGCCTTCGGGCGTGATGCTCTGGTCGTGGCCGTAGGGCTGGCGGGAGGAGCAGCCGACGCGGAACGCGACGCGGATGGACTCCATCCCGGTGATCACGCACGGCGGACGCACGCCCTGGTCGCGCAGTTCGGCGGCGACGCGCGCGTGCAGGGCGTTGTCGGTGCGCACGCGGTTGACGAGCCCGTCGAGGACCTTGTACTGGATCGTCAGATGCCCTGCGACCGCCGCGGCCAGGCCGACGAGGGCGACCCGGCGCCACGGCGTTCCGGCCCGTGCGGCCGCTCGTACGACGTGGACGAGGCCGTGGGCGACCGGCAGGCTGAGCAGGGCGTACGCGGGGAGCAGGAAGCGTGGTGCGGCGTAGCCGACGGTGAACCAGTACGGGAAGGCGAGGGCGAGTCCGGTGCCGGTGGCCAGGACGATCGCCGACCGGTGGGGGGTGCGGGCCGCCGCCCATACGCCGCCCGCGACGAGGAGCGGGAGGACGATCAGCCAGAGGCCGGTGACCGGGTGCGTCCACGCCACGTCGCAGGGGCGGCACAGGGTGCGGCCGCCCAGGGCGCGCACGTGGTCGTCGAAGGCGAAGTACGCGCCCAGGTGGCCCTGGATCTCGCTGGCCCGCTCAAGGCGTGTGGTCAGGCCGCCGTACCACACGTACGCCTCGATGATCCACTCCGCCCAGCCGACGACGAGGGCGGCGGCGAGGGTGAGGAGCAGCAGGAGGCGGCGGCGTGCGCGCATCAGGAGGGCTGCCACGGCCAGGGGCAGGGCGAGCCAGACCGCGTCGCCGGGGCGCAGGAGTGCGGCGAACGCCACCGCGGCGGCCATGCACAGCAGCATGCGGGCGTCGGGGCGGCGGACCGCGCGCAGGAAGCAGCCGGTGGCGATGAGTGCCGCGTAGGCGACCCAGAGGTTGGGCATCACCTGCGTGCCGTAGAACGCGGTGATCCAGATGCTCGCGAACAGGGCTCCGGCGACGGCCAGTACGGGGGTGGGCAGGAGTCGCCGCCACACCCAGAGTGCGAGGAACAGTCCGAGGCCGGAGAGCAGGGCCAGGTAGACGCGCAGGACCGGGACGGAGGTGGTCAGTTCGGTGACGGGTGCCACGAGGTAGGTGATGCCGCGGGCGCGGGGGGCGCTGAAGAACGCGGCGGGGGCCTGCGGGCTGACCTGGCTGACGTAGACGGTCTCGTCCCAGCCGAGGCCGGTGCCGGGTACGGCGAGGGCGGGCTGGAAGACGAGGGCGAACTGGAAGAGGGTGAAGGCGGCGGCGACGCCGGCCAGCCACGGCAGTGCGCGGGCGGGTGCCTTCGCACCGGTTCCGGCGTTGTCCGGGGCTTTACGGCGTGGGCCGGGGCGCGGTCCGTCCGCTGCTGCGGGCGGCTGCTGTGGTGCGGCATCCGGCGCCCCGGGGAGCGGGCTGTGCCCTGGGACCACATCGGGTTCTTGCACGGTCCCGGCCTCCTTCAGCTCCGCGGCTGTGCCCGCGGTCTCGCGTCCGCGGGTTCGCGTCCGTCTCCTGAACGCTGCCGCCGGTCGCGGTGGAGCACCAGGCCGGTGAGGCACCCGGGCGAGCACCTGCTGCCGAAGGGGTGAGAGGGAGGGCCGACCGCGACGGCCCTCCCTCCCGTTCCCTCCCCCGGGATCGCGTGGGTCAGGGCAGGATCTCGACGTACCCGTCCGTTCCGTGGACGCGGATGCGCTGGCCGTCGCGGATGAGGCGGGTGGCCTGTTCGACGCCCACGACCGCCGGCAGGCCGTACTCGCGGGCGATGACGGCACCGTGGGTCATCAGTCCGCCGACCTCCGTCACCAGTCCGGCGATGCCGACGAACAGAGGCGACCAGCTGGGGTCGGTGAAGGGGGTGATCAGGATGTCGCCCGCTTCGAGGTCCGCGTCCGCCATGTCGAGGATGACGCGGGCTCGCCCCTCGACGGTCCCGGCGGAGACGGGAAGGCCGATGAGGGCGCCGTCCGGGACGTCGTCGCGCCGGTACGCCCCAGTGACGGCTTCGCCGTCCGAGGTGAGGACGCGGGGCGGAGTGAGGGCGTGGTACGAGCGGAACGCGTCCTTGCGCTCCTGGATGAGGCGGGCGTCGACCCGGTGCGAGCGCGCGGCGTCGTGGAGTTCCTGGAACGTGAGGTAGAAGGCGTCCTCGGGCTCGGCGAGCACACCGGCCCTGACGAGGCGCCCGGCCTCCGCCGACAGGGCCTGCTTGTACAGGAAGTAGCGGCTGATGATCCCGTACTTGGGGTACTCCCGGTAGCCGACGAAGGTGCGGACGCGGTCGATCATCCGCTGGGTCTCGTCGGCCTTGCGGTCGCCGTCCGGCAGGGTCCGCAGGCGGGACAGCACATCGTGTGCCTTCGCCTCGGCCCGCAGGCGCCCTTCCTCGAAGCGTCGTTCGGCCGCGCCCGGTGCGAAGTTCCTGACGTTGTCGAGGATCACGGGTACGAGCGTGCCGGGGCGTTCGCGCCAGCGCGGCCTGGTGATGTCGATCTCGCCGACGCAGCGCATGCCGTACCGGTCGAGGTAGGCCTCGATGGCGTCGCGCGCTTCGGTGCCGCCGGGGAGTTTCGGCAGTTCGTCGAGGAAGTCGTCGCCCTCGACGCCCTCGACGCCCTCGACGCCTTGCAGGAACGCCACAAGCTCCGGGTGGGGGCGGACCACGTCGGCGACGTCGAGGAGCGCGAGGCCCATCTCCGAGGTGATGTTGTCGGGCGCGGACAAGGTGAGCGTGTCGGCCGCGTTCTTCTCGCCCAGCCACTCCCCCAGCTTGTCGTTGAGCCACCAGGTGGCCTCCATGCCCGCCATGATGGCCCGCATGCTCAGCGGGTCGCTGAGCACCTTCTTGTGCTCCGTGAACGCGTCGAGGAGGAAGTCGAACAGCTCCGGTCCCGACTTCGTCCGGATGTCGCGTTCCAGGGCGGCGACGGATGCCTCGCTGCGCGCGATCAGTTCGGTGACGAGGGCGGGATCGGTGTCGATCGGGGCGGGCGGACCACTCACAGGCGGAGCCTCGGCGGGCGGTCCGTCGGCGGCCGGACCGTCGGGGCTCGCGGCCGGAAGCGAGGGCACGAGGAAGTCCTCGCGCCCGAGGACGGTCTCCAGGGCGTCCCTGGTCAGCGGGTCGCCCCTGCCCACCAGGTCCAGGAAGGCGGCGCGGCTCGCGGGTTCGGCCAGGCGCCGGGTCGCGTCGACGAACAGCCTTCCGCCGGCCTCGAGCATCGGCGCCATGGCCGTCAGCTGCCACAGGGAGAGGCCCAGGGGCTTCATGGGGTCGGTCATCATCTGCTGGTGGCCGACGGAGAGGTAGACGTGGTTCTCCTCGTCGCCTGCCTCGGGGACGGGGAACAGTGTCGTGATGGGCCGGCTCTGCACGATCTGGAAGTCGTCGTCGGCCAGGCACCATTCGATGTCCTGAGGGTGGCCGAAGTGGGCTTCGATCCGCCGCCCGAGCCGGACCAGTCGTACGACTTGCTCATCGGTGAGGGCGGGCTGCCGCTGCCGCCGCGCGTCGACCGCGACTTCTCGCGTTCCGCCGGTCGGCAGGGCGTCAACTGCCCGTTGTTTGGCGGCGATTGCGCGGGAGACGATCTCGCCGTCGCGCACCTTGAACACATCCGGGTTGACCAGTCCGGAGACCAGGGCCTCGCCGAGGCCGAAGCCCGCGTCCACGGTGGCGACCTTCCGGTGGCCCGTGACGGGGTCGGCGGTGAACAGGATGCCGGACGCCTGCGGGAGGACCATCCGCTGGACGACGACGGCCATGTGGACCGTGCGGTGGTCGATGCCGTTGCGCCTGCGGTAGGTCACGGCCCGCTCGGTGAACAGCGAGGCCCAGCAGCGGCTGACGTGCCGGAGGACCGCCGCCGGTCCCATGACGTTCAGGTACGTGTCCTGCTGGCCGGCGAACGAGGCGGTCGGCAGGTCCTCCGCGGTCGCGCTGGACCGGACGGCGCAGGCGGTCTGTTCGCCGAGCCGGTCGAGGGCGCGGGTGATGTCCGCCGCGAGGTCCTCCGGGATGGTGATGCCTTCGACGGTGCGGCGGACCTCCGCGCTGAGCGCGCGGATCGCGTCCCGGTCGTCCGGGTCGTCCGGGTCGTCCGGCTCCAGGCGCGACAGCCGGTCGAGCAGCGCTTCGATCGACGGGTCCTGCGCCATGATCCGGCGGAAGGCGTGCGTCGTCACACAGAAGCCGTCCGGCACGCGGACGCCGTCGATGCGGGAGAGCCCGCCGAGGTGTGCGGCTTTGCCGCCCACGACCGGAAGTCGGTCCCCGGCCCCGGCCCCGGCCCCGGCGCCGTCCAAGTCCAAGTCCAAGTCCTGGAGATCCAACACGTACCGCTCGCTCATGTGGCGCCTCATTTCCGCAGGTTGTGGGCTCGGGCCGGATGATTCTGCGCCGTGCCCCGGGCCTTGTGGCAAGCCCCCGGGTGAGCTATACCTTGAGAGTGGCAAGGAGAGTCCTCTCCTTGCCGTTCTGCGTTTACGGGGGGCTCGCCCCGCAGTACCCCCGAGGACGTGGCCGAGGGCACCGCGGTCGGGCGCTGGGTGCTAGTTGTGCCGTTCCGTACGCTTCCGCAGCAGCTTCTTGTCCGGCTTGCCCGCGTCGGTGAGGGGCAGGGCGTCCAGGAACGTGATGTGGGCCGGTTCGTACATCGCGCCGCGCTGTTCGCGCACCGCCGCGCGCAGCTCCTCGGCCGTCACCGTGGCGCCGGGTGCGGGCACGACCGCGGCGTGGACCTGTTCCATGCGGTCGGCGTCGCGCACTCCGTAGACGGCGCTCTGCCGCACCTTCGGGTGGGAGTTGAGCAGGTCCTCCAGTTCGGTGGTGTACACGTGGCCGCCGACGACCACGATCATGTCCTTGAGGCGGTCGACGACGGTGAGGTAGCCGTCCACGTCGAGGAAGCCGATGTCGCCGGTGTGCAGCCAGCCGTCGCGCAGGACGTCGGCGGTGAGGCGGGGCTGCTTCCAGTAGCCCGTCATGGTGCCCGCGGAGCGGACGCATATCTCGCCGAGTTCGCCGACGGGGAGGTCCCTGCCTACGGTGTCGCGGACGGCGACCGACACGTTCGGCAGCACCTTGCCCGCGGAACGCAGCCGCTCGGGCCTGTCCGGGTCGTGGTCGTCGGCGGTGAGCACGCTGATGCCGCCGGCCTCGTTCTGCCCGTAGAACTGGACTAGTACGGGCCCGAGTCGGCGTACGGCGTCCGCGATCCGGGTGGGCGAGGCCTGGCAGCCGCCGTACGTCAGGCCGCGCAGGCTGCTCAGGTCGCGGTGCTCGGAGTCCGGGTGGTCGAGGAGCTGGTAGAGCAGGGGCGGCAGCAGGAAGAGGCGGGTGATGCGTTCGCGTTCGATGGTGGCGAGGACCTCGCCCGCGTCGAAGTCGTCGTGGAGTACGACAGTGCCGCCGGCGCGGATCACGACGTCGGCCAGCATGCCTGCGGCGTGGGCGAGGGTGGTGCAGGCGAGCTGGCGGGGCGTCTCCTCCGCCTCGGGGCGCACGGCGGTCGCCATCCGGCTCATCCGGCTGACCTGCTCGAAGGTGGTGACGATGCCCTTGGGGTGGCCCGTCGTACCGCCGGTGTGCCGGATGGTGCAGATGCCGTCGGGGCGTGCGCGGGCCGTGAACGGTTCGGCGGGCTGCTCGGCGGCCAGTGCCAGGAGGTTCTGCCCGAGCTCGCGCTTGCTCTCGCCCAGGACGAGGACGTGCGGTATGCGTGTGTGGCCGGTGATCTCGGCGGCGCGGTCCGCGTAGCGCGGGTCGACGATGAGGAGTTGCGTTTCGACGTCCTCGACGATGGCCGACTGCACCTCGGCCGACAGTTTGTTGTAGAGGTGGTTGACCTTGCAGCCCGCGAGGTTGGCGGCGTAGCGGGCGGCGATGGTCTCGGGGAGGTTGCCGCTGAGGAGCGTGACGGTCGCGCCGCGGGTGGCTCCTCGGGCGGCGAGCGCGTGGGCCATGCGGTGGACCAGGCAATGGAATTGACGTGCCGTCAGGCGGTGGTCGCCGTGGACGAGGAGTTCGCGGTCGGGGCCCGAGGCGAGCTCGTCGAGGGCCTCCTCCACGAAGGTGCGGAAGGGTTCCTGGCCCGTGGGAGTGTCCGTGGGGGTGGCGGTGGGAGCGGGGTCGCGGGTGGTGGTGGGAGCGGGCTCGTGGGTGTCGGTGGTGGCGGGCAAAGGGGTGGAGGGGATTGCGGGGGTAGGTGTGGGGGTGTTTGTGGCTGCGTATGCCTCGGTGGGCATGGGCGGTCCTCCTGACATCACCGGCCTGCTTGTCCCTGCGCGCGCCGGTGGTGGCGCTCTGTTGGTCGGCGGCGGTCCGGGGCGAGGGCTCATGACACCGTGGGCTCATGACCCCGTGGGCGCATGACGCCGCGCCCGGTACGAGCGGGACCCGCCCCGGGTGGATTGATTGCCCCAGACAACCAATAGCCAGGCTAACGCGCCGCACCCTCCGCTCACGCCTCAGATCGAGCCACACCGGCACCCTTGACTCCCTCTTTCCCTTTGCTCTCCCTGCCTTTGACCCGCACTTTCCTTGGCGCTCTGCTCTGCAGTGAACTCCCCTCAGGACGTTCGCAGTTCGTGCGGCCGATGCGATGCGTGCAGGCACACCATCACGGAGCTCGGGCCCACTCTTCGCCCACCTGCGTGACCGCGGTGCCGTCGCCGACGAGTCATTCGATGATGTGGTCGCCTCGCTGGTGCTGCACTACCTGGAGGACTGGGGGCCGACGCTGGCCGAGTTCTGGCGGGTGCTCAGGCCCGGCGGCCGACTGATCGCCTCGGTGGACCACCCGTTCGTCGGGTACACGATCCAGGAGCCCAGGCCCGACTACTTCGCGAGCAACAGCTACACCTTCGACTGGTCCTTCGGCGGCCGCACCGTCCCGATGAGGTTCTGGCGCAAGCCCCTGCACGCGATGACCGACGCCTTCACCGCCGCCGGTTTCCGCCTTTCCGTCCTCAGCGAACCGCAGCCGGACCCGGCAGGACGTGAACGGTTCCCGGACGAGTTCCGGGCCTTGTCGACCAGAACCACCTTCCTGTTCTTCGTCCTCGAGGTGCCCGACGCCGCGCGATGAGCGAGCCGCCCGGCCCCTTGAGACCGGGCCGGGCGGCTGCTTCGTAGGCCGTCCGGCGTGCACGGCGGGCGCTAGTTCCTACAGCCCTCCCCGATGACGAACTGCGAGCCCGGTTCGATCAGCGTGTCGCCGTCCGCCGAATCGCTGATCGTGACATTGCACAGGGCCGCGCTCCCCCGTGCCCCGCCGTGGGCGCGGATGCCCGCTCCGTTGTTGGACTTGGAGATCTTGACGTTGGTGAGCTGCACGTCGGGTGTGGCGCCGCCGCCGGACTTGAACTGGATTCCGTCGTACGTCGAATCGTGGATCTCGGTGTCGCTGATGGTGACACCGGGAATGTCCTGGCCCGCCGCGAAGAGCGTGATGGCGCCGAACTCCTGGGACTCGCCCCAGAATTTGCCGCCCGTGCGGTCCAGGCGGTTGTTGGTGATCCGGGTCGTTCCGGAGAACGGCAGCGGGTCGTGGTCCGTGGCGAGCATGATGCCGGGGTAGTTCATCGTGTCGGCGATCATGTTGTTCTCGATGGTGTTGCCGTAGCCGCCGTAGATCGCGACTCCGTTGGCACGCCAGGGGAGTTGGATCGTGTTGCCGGTGAAGGCGTTGTCGTGGCCGATGTCCGTCGACGGGTCCTTGACGTACTTGTTGGCCCAGACGGCGAGGGCGTCGTCACCGGTGTTGCGGAGCGCGGAGTCGGTGACCGTCGAATTGCGGGTGCCGTTGGAGAAGTTGACGCCGTCGGCGTAGGTGTTGCGGATGCGCATGCCGCTGAACTCCAGGCCGTCGGCCGGGCCCCACAGTTCGGGGATGTTGCTGTAGTCGCGGCCGACCCAGGCACCCACGTTGGCGTGCTCGATCCAGACGTTCTTGATCTTGGTGTTCTTGCCGAAGCGGCCGTTGAGGCCGACTCCGCCCTCCTGTCCGCCGTCACCGCCGCGGATCGTGCCCGAGCCGAAGATGGCGAGGTCGGAGATCTGGGTGTTGTCGTCGATGTCGAAGCCGAAGTTGCCCTCGTGCGGATGGTTGATGCCGCCCGCCTCGTGGGGCGGGGTGAGGGTGTAGAGCTGGGAGTGCCACATGCCCGCGCCGCGGATGGTGACGTCCCGGATGCCGACCTGGTTGTGGGGGTTGCCGGGGTACTTCGGGTCGACGGTCAGGATCTTCTGCTCCTGGCGCCACTGCCCGGCCGGTACCCACACGCAGTCGATCTCGCCCTTCTGGTCGGCGGTGACGGCCGCCTGGATCGCCTGGGTGTCGTCCTCGCCGTCGTCCGGCTTCGCGCCGTACTCGGTGATCGACGTGCACTCGGCCGGCTTCTCCGCGGGCGGGGCGACCTGCTCCAGGTCGATGAGGTCGACGACGTAGTACTCGGCGTCGTCGTCCGCGTCGCGCTGCAGCCGGAACTCGGTGCCCTCCGGGTACGAGTCCTTGAGGAGGGCGTGGGACTCGTCGAAGAGGCGGCGTGCGTCGCCGCCCGGCCGGTTGGTCAGACCCTCCGGGTCGTCGGTGTTCCCGTACAGCCAGCTGTGCTTGGAGGACAGCTTCAGCTTCTGCACGAACTTCCCGTCCGCGTACAGGCTGAGGGTCTTCTCCTGTCCCCCGCCGCCCGGCGCGTCGGGTATCGCGTTGCGTACGACGATGGAGTTCGTGGCGCTCTTCGACGTGAACTCCACATACTGGCCGGTGGAGTTGAGCCGTACCGACTTGCGGCCCGAGGACTCGGTTCCGAAGTTGGTGTGGCCGAAGGGGCGGTCGGGCTCGGCCTCCAGGAGGGTGCCCTCATAGCTGCCGTCCTCGGCCTCGTACTCGACGTACGGGACGTTCGCTCCGCGGGCGGCGGCAGTGCTCGTCGGCTCAGCGGCGGCGTCGGCGGGAGTGGCGTTGGCCGCGAGGGGCAGGAGGCCCACCGTGGCGAGGCCGAAGGCGAGTGCTGTGGCGATCCCGCGCCTTCTGCGGGGTGTGCGGGGAGCGTGTGGTCTGCGTTCCATGGCGAGAGTCCTCCGCCTCACTCGACGTTGATCTTGAAGGTGGACGTGGTGTTGCGGATGTCCTCGGCGTTGTCCTTCAGCGTGAGCCCCCTGAACGTGGCCTCGCCGACCGCCGGGCCCTGGCCCGCCTCGGGCATCTCGTTGGCCCAGATGCCGAAGCCGGACTTGTGGTCGTACTCGTCGCCGGACTTCTGCGCGCCCGAGATCGTGACGTTCGACAACACCGTGTCCTGGACCGGGTTCTGGGGCTGCCCGCCCACGTAGTTGGTCTGGAACATCACCCCGTGGTACGTCGGGTCGGTGATGCTCACGTCGTCGACGCGGATCGCGCGGAACGGCTTCGAGGCGGAGAACATCCAGATGCCGGGGAAGGTCTGCCCGTTCCAGAAGTGGCCGCCTGCGCGCTCGATGGTGAGGCCGGAGAACTGCGTCGGGTCGGGGCCGAAGCCGTTCATCGGGTAGCCGAAGTCGAGGGACGAGACGGTGACGCCGGAGTAGACGAGGGTGTCGGCGATGTGGATGTCGCGGAACGTGTTGCGCTGGCCGCCGTAGACCGCCAGGCCCGCCGCACGCCAGGTCAGCCTGCTGGTGAGCTTCTCGTAGACGTTGCCCGTCTGGTCGCCGCCGCCCCCGTCGGTCGCGGAGAACAGCGCGAACGAGTCGTCGCCGGTCGCGCGGGTCTCGGTGTTGGTCACCAGGTTGTCGCTGGAGCCGTTGGTCATGTTGAGGCCGTCGGCGAAGGTGTTGCGGATGCGGTTGTCCCGCAGGGTCATCCTGTCGGTGTTGGCGCCCCAGTAGAGGCACACCATGTGCTCGGCCCAGATGTTCTCGATGGTCATGCCGGACACGTGTCGGAAGTCGAAGACCTTGCCGGGGCCGTCGATACGGGACGTGTAGTTGCCGAAGTACGCGAAGCCGGAGAAGACAGAGCCGTTGGCGCCCTGGTCGGCACGGAAGCCGATGTCGGTGTTCTCCTGGCCCTTCGGAGCGTGGAAGCGCGTGAACCAGGGGCCCGCCCCGATCACCTTGACCGGCTTGCCGTAGACCTGGAACTTGCTCGACGTCTCGTAGTCACCGGCCGGGAGATAGACGCCCTTGATCGTGCCGGTGGTGTCCATACGCGCCTTGTCGAGCGCGTCCTGCACGGCCTGGTGACCGGTGCCGGACGGCTCCACGAACGCGGCCGGGTCCGGGTTGGGGGCGGCCTCGACCTGCTCGAAGTCGGCGAAGTCGATCGCATACGCCGAGGAGTTGTCGGCGTCCTTCTGCAGCCTGACCTTCGCGCCCGCCGGAACCCTGCGGCCCAGGTTCACATGCGCCTCGTCGTAGATGTGCCGGGGCGGGCCCGCGCCGGGGTCGTTGCCCGGTGAGGCCTCGGGACCGTACAGCCAGGCGTACTTGGAGGTCAGGTCCAGGGCCTTGGTCTTCTCGCCGTCCACGTAGACGTTGAGCGTGGTGTTCGTGCCGTCGGGGACGGAGAACCGGGTGACGAGGGTGTTGGTCTCGACCGGGGTGGTGAACTCCACGTACTGGCCGGTCTCTTCGAGCGTCACCGCCTTGCGTCCGGACGCCTCTCCGGCGAGGTCACCGATCTTGCGGTTGGGTCCGACGACCTGCGCCCCGCCGCCCGGTTCGGCGGCCTCGGCCTCGACGGTCGTGTACGGGAGGGTGGCACCGCGCGCGGCCTGGTCGGGGTTCCGCTGCGCGAGGGACGCACCGCTGCGGGGAGGGGTGAACGCGGCCTTCCCACGCGCGGGTTGGCCCACCCCTGCGTGACGGGTGGCGGTGTCGCTGTCCGGGGACTGGTTGCCGGCGGCGTCCCGGGCCCGTACCGCGTAGGTGACCTTCCGCCCGTCGGCCGCCGGTGCGGTCGTGTCCCGCCAGTGCCGGGTCTTCGCCGGGAGGCTGGCGCGCAGCTCGCCGTCGGCGTACACGTCGTACGCGGTGGCGCCCTCGGCCCGGTCCCAGCTGAGCGTGGCGCCGTCGAGGGAGGCGCCGGTCGGGGCCTTCGGGGGTGTGGTGTCGCCGGAGCGTGCCGCGTACGCCGCGATCGCGCCGACCTTCTTGGTGCCGGTGACGCGCAGGTGGCGGACGGCGGCGCCGTCCAGGTCGAAGGTGACCTCGCCCTTGCGGGCCTTGACGTCGGACAGGTCGCTGAAGTCCCGGCCGTTGGCGGAGCCTTCGAGGCGGACGTTCCATGCCGTGCCGGGCAGCCGCACCTCCACCCGGTCCAGGCGGCGGGTGGCGCCCAGGTCGGCGGTGGTCCAGCCGTTGCTGCTGCCCTGCTGCGCGGCAAGCGGGCCTTCGTCCGGGGCCTGTGCCGCGGGGGGTGCCGCGGGGGGTGCCGCGCTCGCCTGCCATCCGGCGAAGAGCAGGCCGGTGGCGAGGGAGGCGGCCAGGACCGGGCGCACAGCCCGGCCTCGACCTCGGTGCCGTTCGGTGGTGCCCATGACATTCCCTTCGGTGTGGGGGACGTACGGGGATGTGGAGCGGGTGCGGTCCGGCCGCGGGCGTTCAGGCCCGCAGCCAGACCGCGGTGTCCTGCGGCAGCCGCCCCCGCGGGGACAAGGGGCCGCTGGCCAGCAGGAGTTCGGTGTCGGCGGGCAGCGCCACGTCGTCCGGGCCGAAGTTGACCAGACAGATCCAGGTGGTGCCGTCCCGCGCGGAGGTGCGGGCGAACGAGAGCACCCGGGGTTCCTCGGGGCGCAGGCGGCGCAGCGGGCCGGCGTCGCCGAGGGTGCGCCGCAGGAGCAGGGCCGTGCGGTAGAGGGAGAGCATCGAGTCCGGGTCGTCGGCCTGGCGCTCGACTGCGTACGAGCCCCAGTCCGGGGGCGCCGGGAGCCAGCCGTCCCGTGGGGTGTCGTCCCAGGGCAGCGGCACCCGGCAACCGTCCCGGCCCGGGTCCGCTCCCCCGGAGCGCGCGTGCATCGGGTCCTGGATCAGGTGCCGGGGTATCCGCACCTCGGGCAGGCCCAACTCCTCGCCCTGGTACAGGTATACGGAGCCGGGCAGGGCCAGGGTGAGGAGGGCGGCGGCGCGGGCTCGGCGGGTGCCGAGGTCCAGGTCGGTGGGGACGCCGAAGCGTTTGCGGTCGAAGGCGAAGCCGGTGTCGTCGGCCCGTCCGTAGCGGGTGACGGTGCGGGTCACGTCGTGGTTGGCGAGGACCCAGGTGGCGGGCGCGCCGACCGGGGCGTGGCCGGACAGCGTCAGCTCGATGGACTCCCACAGCTCGGCGGGGTCCCAGGGGCGGGTCAGGAAGTCGAAGTTGAACGCGGTGTGCAGCTCGTCCGGGCGCAGGTAGCGGGTGAAGCGTTCCTCGTCGGGCAGCCACACCTCGCCGATGAGTACGGCACCGCACTCCTCGGCGATCTTGCGCCAGGAGCGGTAGATGTCGTGCACTTCCGGCTGGTCGTGGAAGGGGTGCGGGCGGGCCGGGTCCATGGCGGGGAGGCCGTCGGCCTTGGCGAGGAGGGCGGCGGAGTCGATGCGGACTCCGGCCGCGCCGCGCGCGAACCAGAACCGCAGGACGTCCTCGTGCTCCTGACGGACCTTCGGGTGCGTCCAGTTGAGGTCGGGCTGCTCGGGCGCGAAGAGGTGGAGGTACCACTCGCCGTCGTCGGTACGGGACCAGGGCACGCCGCCGAACTCGCCCACCCAGTCGTTGGGGGGTTCCGGGGAGTGCGGGCGGAAGTGGAAGAGTTCCCGCTCGGGTGCGCCGGGTCCGGCCGCGAGGGCCGCCTTGAACCAGGGGTGCTGGTCCGATACGTGGTTGGGGACGATGTCGACGATGCAGCGCAGGCCGAGTGCGCGGGCCTCGGCGATGAGCTGTTCGGCCTCGGCGAGGGTGCCGAACGCCGGGTCGATGGTGCGGTAGTCGGCGACGTCGTAGCCGCCGTCCGCCAGGGGCGAGAGGTACCAGGGCGTGAACCACAGGGCGTCCACGCCGAGGCCCGCGAGGTAGGGCAGCCGGGCACGGACTCCGGCCAGGTCGCCGGTGCCGTCGCCGTTGCCGTCCGCGAAGGAGCGTACGTACACCTGGTAGATGGCAGCGCTGCGCCACCACTCCGTGCTGGTCAAGGGAGTTCCTTTCAGAACTGGCTGTGAAGGAAAGGGAGTTGGGGGTGTGTCAGCCCTTGAGGCTGCCCGCGGCGAGGCCCGAGATGATCTGGCGCTGGAAGACCAGGAAGAGCGCGATCAGGGGCAGTGAGGCCATGACGAGTCCGGCGACGAGGCTGTTGAGCGGGGTGTCCTGGGCGACGCGTTGGAGGAAGACGCTCAACGGTTGCTGTGCCGGGTCGGGCAGGACGAGCAGCGGCCAGAGGAAGTCCTTCCAGGCCGTGACGACGGAGAGGATGGAGACGACGGCGAGGATCGGCCGGGCCGGCGGGAGCACCACGCGCCACAGGGTGGTGACAGGTCCCGCGCCGTCCATCTTGGCGGCGTCGAGGAGTTCGTCGGGGATCTGGTCGAAGAAGTTCTTCAGGATGTAGATGTTGAAGGCGTTGGCGGCGGCGGGCAGCCAGACCGCGCTGGGGCTGTTGATGAGATTGCGGTTGAAGAGCGGGACGTCGACGACGGTGAGGTAGACCGGCACGAGCAGTGCGGTGGCGGGCATCATCAGGGTGACGAGCATCAGGCCGAGCACCACGTTCCCGAACCGCGGCCGGAGTTTGGACAGGGCGTACGCGGCGGGCACTTGTACGGCGAGTTGCACCAGCCAGGCGCCGCCGGCGAGGACGACGGTGTTGAGGAAGTAGCGGGCCAGGTCCATCTCCTGCCACGCCTTGGCGTAGTTCTCGGGGTGCCAGGTCTGAGGGATGTACGTGGGCGGGTTCTGCGCCAGTTCGGTGGGCGACTTCATGGCGCCGGTCGCGGCCCAGTAGAGCGGCACGATGAACGCGACGGTGAACAGGAGCAGGGCGGCGGTGAGGGTCGACCAGTAGACCAGCCTGCCTTTGCGGGTCTTCAGGACGGCGGGGCGTACGAGGGTGCGCGTCGAGGCGGACACCGGCTCACTCCTTTCCGGCGCGGGTGACCCGCAGATAGAGCGCGGAGAACACGCCGAGGACGAGCAGGAGCAGCAGGCTCAGGGCACTGGCGGTGCCGAAGTCGTTGTAGACGAAGGCGTAGCGGTAGACGAGGAACATCACGGTGACGGTGGAGTCCTCGGGGCCGCCGCCGGTCATCACGTACGGCTCGGTGAAGACCTGCATCGTGGCGACGATCTGCAGGAGCAGCAGGACGAGGAGGACGAACCGGGTCTGCGGGACGGTGACGTGGCGGAGCCGCTGCCAGAGGCCCGCGCCGTCCAGTTCGGCGGCTTCGTAGAGCTCGCCGGGGATGGTCTGGAGGGCGGCCAGGTAGATCAGGGTGGTGGTGCCCATGTTGGCCCAAGTGGACACGATGACAAGGGAGATGAGGGAGGTGGCCGAGGAGTCGAGCCAGTTCGAGGTGGGCAGGCCGAGGCCGCGGAGGATCTCGTTGAAGAGGCCGGGGCCCGGGTCGTAGAACCACTTCCACATCAGGGCGACGACGACCGGGGGAAGCATCACGGGCAGGTAGACGAGGATGCGGAAGTAGGCGCGTGCGTGCCGGAACTCGTTGAGGAGCACGGCGGTCAGGAACGGCACGGCGAAGCCGAGGACCAGGGCGTAGAGGGTGAACAGGCCGGTGTTCTTCCAGGCGGTGAGGAAGAGCGGGTCGTCGAGGAGTTTCTGGAAGTTGGCGAGTCCCACCCAGGTGCTGCCGGTGGCGAAGTTGACCTGCTGGAAGCCGAGGAGGGTGTTGCGGACGATCGGCCACCAGGAGAACAGGGCGAAGACGACGAGGGCGGCGCAGAGGAATCCGTACGCGGTGAGGTGTTCACGCAGGTTGCGGCGGCGTCGGGTCGTGGTCCGCGGGCGTGGGGTGCGGGCCTTGGGGGGTGCGGCCGCGTGCCGGGGCGGGGTCTTGATGCCGGTCATGGCCATCAGGCGGCGTCGTAGATCGCGTCGACCTTCTTCTCCGCGTCGGCGAGAAGGGCGTCGATGTCGGCGTTCTCCTTGGTGAGCACGGCCTGCATCACGGAGTCGAGGACGGCGTAGACCTGTTGGGCCTTGGGCGGTTCGATGACGCCGGGGACGTTCGGAGCGGAGTCCATGAAGGCCTGGTAGTTGGCGACGGGCATGTTGGCGTTGTCCCGCTTGACCTTCTCGATGCGCTCGCGGACCTCGCCCTTGAAGATGTCGGGGACGGTGGGCATCGGGATGCCGACGGGGAGCTTCGCCTCCGCGTAGTCGGCGACGTTCTTCTCGATCAGGTCGGGGTTCTGGTAGCGCCACTGGATCCACTCGACGCCGGCCTTGATCTTCTCCGGGGAGGCCTTGGGGTTGAACATGTAGCCTTCGCCGCCGAGCAGGGTGGCCTTCGCGTCGGGTACGGGGGCGAGGGCGTAGTCGGCGTAGTTGCCGCCGAACTGCTTGGCGACGACGGTGATGTTGTCGGCGGCGGCGACGTACATGCCGAGTTTGCCGGAGCCCATCATGCGCTGGACGTCCTCGACCTGGAGCAGTTGCTTGCTGCCCATCGAGTTGTCCTTCCAGCGCATGTCGTGGAGGTCCTGGAGGGTGGACTTGCCCTCGGGGGTGTTGAACGCGGCTCTCCACTGGCCGTCGCGTTCCTCCGCCACCCTGCCGCCGCGGGAGTACAGCTCGGCGGTGAAGTGCCAGCCGCCCTGGTTGTTCTTGGAGAAGTCGGCGTAGCCCACGGTGTTGTCGCCGAGCCCGGCGATCTTCTTGGCAGCCTTGCGGACGTCCGCCCAGGTCTTCGGCGGCCGGTCGGGGTCGAGTCCGGCCTTCTTGAAGAGGGCGCGGTTGTAGAGCAGGCCCATCGAGTAGTTCGACGTGGGCAGGCCGTACTGCCTGCCCTGCTCGTCCTGGAAGATCTTCATCAACGGGTCCTGGATGTCACCGAGTCGGGGCAGGTCGTTGACGGCGTCCGTGATGTCCGCGGCCTGCTGCTTCTCGATGAGGGACCGGGTGTCGGTGAAGTAGACGTAGAAGACGTCCTCCAGCTTGCCCCCGGCGAGTTTCGCGTTGAAGGTCTTCGGGTCCATGAAGCCCTCGTGGGGCACGATGTCGATGTCCGGGTGGGCCTTCTCGAACTGCTTGACGTGCTTGTCGAAGAGCTTCCGTTCGAAGGCCTGGGTCTTGGGCGGCTGCCCGTTGACGTCCAGCCGCACCTTGCCGCCGGACTCCGGGTCGGCCGCGTCGCTGCTGGTGCCGCAGGCGGAGAGCGTGACCAGGGCGAGTGCGGTGGCGGTGGCGGGCGTGAGCCTTCGTCTGCTCGTGCGGTTCGTACGGTTCGTGCCTGACATCTGGACCCCCTCCGGGTACGTGCCGGCGACAGGCCGGGCGCGGCGCACACTCAACCACCGCCGACATTGGCACGCAATAACTCACGCACAGATTGCAAAAACTGAACTGCATGCGGCACGAACGCAAACAGGGAAGGGCCGCGACAGCGGCCGACCTGACTTACGAAGACTTACGGAACTGGCAGGCCCGGCGGCGTGGGGGAACTGCAATCCTCGCCGCAGCGAACGCAAACGACTTGCGTGATTTACGTGCGCTTGCGGCTAGCCTCGCCACCCGGGAGGCACCCGCCGCCGCACCGGCGTCTCCGGCTCAGCGTCCGGGCCGGTGCAGAGTTCGGGGCGGTCGGCCTGGATCGTGTCGAGGTCGGCGAGGACGCCCTGGAGGTGGCCGCGCAGGGCCTGTTCCGCGGCGGCGACATTGCGGCGCTCCAACGCGTCGACCACGGAGCGGTGTTCGTCGACGAGCGTCTCGATGCGGCGCGGCAGCGGCGGACTCAGTCGCCGCGTCCGGTCGAGGTGGGCCTTGGCCCAGGTACCTGCCGGTCAACCGTCCGAAAGACGGGGCGATTCACGACTGGTGAACCCGGCAAGGCTTCTGCGGAACACGTCCCACACTGTCGGCGGCGGCACCCTCGATCGCCCTGCGGCCCCTTCCACAGCGAGGAACCCGGAACCTAGGCTCGGTCCATGAACGACGACTGGCGGGCGGATCGGGTCGGGAGTGCGCTGCGCGGTGAGAACCCCGCTGTGCTGCGGCGCCTGGACGCGGGGTTCGCGGTGATCGGTGATGTGCAGTTCCTGCCGGGGTACTCGGTGCTGCTGGCCGACGATCCGCGGGTCGAGCGGTTGTCGGACCTGCCCCGGCCGAAGCGGTTGGCCTTCCTGGCCGACATGGAACGGCTCGGGGAGGCGGTCGAGCGGGTGTGCCGGCATACGGATCCGGCTTTCCGGCGGGTCAATCTGGAGATCCTGGGCAACACGGACGGGTTCCTGCACGCGCATGTGTGGCCCCGCTTCTCGTGGGAGCCCGCCGACCTCGTGGGCCTGCCGGTGTGGCTCTATCCCCGCGCCAGGTGGTCCGACGCACGGTTCGCGCTCGGTCCGCGGCACGATTCGCTGCGCGAGGCGATCGGGGACGAGCTGGACCGGCTGCGCTCGACCGGCTGACGTGCCCTCGTGACGCGGGAAGAGGCCGATGCGTTGCTCCACGACGAAGCGGAGTAAGTCGCCTACCAGCGCGGGGAGTTGTGCGGCGTCCAGGTGGGGTCGGCGAGGCGCATCCCGGCCTCGTCGTCGCGGTCCCGCATGCCGGGCATGCGCTGCCAGCGCCCGCGCAGGGCGGCGAGGGCGGTCCGGTCGAGTTCGACGCCGAGGCCGGGGGCGTCGGACACCTCGATGCGGCCGTCGCGGAAGACGTGCGGCTCGGTGATGACGTCGTCGGTCTGCCAAGGGCGGTGGGTGTCGCAGGCGTAGTCGAGGCTCGGGAGGGTCGCGGCCACGTGGGTCATGGCGGCGAGGCTGATGCCGAGGTGGGTGGTTGGAGTGCATGGAGACGCCGACGCCGAACGTGGCGCAGATGGCGGCGAGTTCCTTGGTGGCGCGCAGGCCGCCCCAGTAGTGGTGGTCGGAGAGCACGACCTGCACGGCGCCCCGGGTGAAGGCCTCGGGGATCTCGCCGAGGCGGGTCACGCACATGTTGGTGGCGAGGGGCACGCCCGTGCCCACGGCGACCTGCGCCATGCCGGGTGTGCCGGTGGTGGGGTCCTCCAAGTACTCCAGTACATCGGCGAGTTGGGCGGCGACCCGGAGGCTGGTCCCGACGCTCCAGCCGCCGTTGGGGTCGAGCCGCAGAGGGCTGTCGGGGAAGGCCTCGGCGAGGGCGCGGATCGCGGCGGCCTCCTGGTCGGGCGGGAAGACGCCGCCCTTGAGCTTGAAGGACGTGAAGCCGTGGTCGCGGTGCATGCGGCGGGCCTGCTCGACGATTCCGGCGGGTTCGAGGGCCGCGCCCCAGTCGTCGCGCGGGGCGCCATCGAGAGCGTCGAGCATAGCCACCTCGAACGCCGAGATCACGCTCAGGCGTGCGGACCGTAGTCTCGTCGGCGGAAGGAGGGTGCGGTGGACATCACGGTGCAGTGGGTCAAGACATCCTGGACGAAGGAGTCACGGGGCGGGGAGGCCGCCGCGCGCAGAAACGCGGTGCCGTCGGGCTTCGCCCTGCCTCAACTACCTGCCGGGTGCGCCCACTTCGTCCATCTGTCCGAGCGGGACGAGTTCGAGCCGCGGTCCGGCCGCAGGGACCTGCGCGAGATCGGTGTCAGCCTGCGGGACGAGGGCGACCGGCTGCGGGTGCTCGCGCGCGTGCCACCCCTCTTCGGGTTGCCGCCACGACGCCGTCGGCCGCCGGCGGTGCGACTGCTGCCGGGGCAGTGGGTCCGCTGGCGGTTGAACTACCGCTTCAGCAGCGCGGCGGGCATCCGTGACTGGTCCTACTGGCTGGACACCTTCAACATCGCCTACGGGCCCGTCGAGAGCGAGATCTTCCTTTCCGAGCCGACCGTGTACGTCGATGAGTGCGGGCCGGTGCGCTAGGCGCCCAGATGCCCGTACCGCTCAGTGGAGCGTGGGCCGGTAGACCAGCTCCTGGATGTGGCCGTCGAGGGTGCGCCGCTCGACCAGCTCCAGGTCGAAGTCCGACGCGCCGCGGAACACCGGGTCGAGCCCGGACGCGCCCGTGACGACCGGGAAGAGCGTCACCTGGAGCCGGTCGACCAGGCCCGCGGCGAGGAGCGCCCGGTTCATCGACAGGCTGCCGTGCGAGCGCAGCGGGACGTCGGACTCCTTCTTCAGGCGGGCGACGACATCGACGGCGTCACCGCTCTCGACGGTCGCGTCCGGCCAGTCGAGGGGCCCTTCCAGGGTGGTCGACACGACCGTCGCCGGAAGGTTCCGCATGCGCGTGACCCACGGGTCGCGTACGTCGGAGTCCTCGGTACTGTCGGCCAGCATCCGGGTGAACAGGCGGTACGTGTTCGCCCCGAAGACCATGCGCTGCTCCTGGTCGTAGAGGGCGAGGCGGTGGTCGAGGAGTTCGGGGCCCTGTTTGCCCCAGTAGCCGGTCCAGTCGCCGCCTGCGGCCCCGTAGCCGTCGAGGCTGGAGAAGACGTCGAAGGTGTAGGTGGCGGTCATGGCGTGCTCCTCGGGGGCGGGTTGCGCGGCGGGCCGGCGTGGCTCTCTGCGGCCCTCACAGCTGTAGACCTGGCCCGCGCCCCGAACTCATCGGCCCGAGCCGACGGTGTCGCCGTCGATGCGGCCGCCCGCGGGTGGTGGCGCGGGCGGCCGGGCCGTCAGACGCGGTAGCGGGCGGCCGGGCCGTCAGACGCGGTAGCGGTCGGCGGCGAAGAGGTGCGGGTGGGCGGCGACCCAGTCGGAGGTGCGGCGCAGCCCGTCCTCCAGCGAGACCTCGGGCTGCCAGCCGGCCCAGTCACGGGCGCGGGAGTTGTCGGAGAGCAGCCGCTGCACCTCGCTGCCCGCGGGCCGCAGCCGTTCGGGGTCGGCGACGACCTCGGCGTCCCGTCCCGAGGCGCGGATCAGGGCCTCGGCCAGGTCGCCGATGGAGATCTCCTGTCCGGTGCCGAGGTTGACGCTGTGCCCGAGTGCGCGGTCGCAGTCGGCCAGGGCGAGGAATCCGGCGGCGGTGTCGGTCACGTACGTGAAGTCGCGGGTGGGCGTGAGCGAGCCGAGCTTGATCTCGCGTGCGCCCTCGTGGAGTTGGGCCAGGATCGTGGGGATGACGGCGCGCGCCGACTGGCGGGGCCCGTAGGTGTTGAAGGGGCGGACGACGGTGACGGGCAGCTCGAACGCGTGCCAGTGCGAGAGCGCCATCATGTCGGTGCCGATCTTCGACGCGGAGTACGGGGACTGCGGCTGCAGCGGGTGCTCCTCGCTGATCGGCGCGGTCAGGGCGGTGCCGTAGACCTCGCTGGTCGAGGTGTGCACGAGGCGCCGGACGGAGTGCCTGCGGCAGGCCTCGGCGACGTTCTCGGTGCCGACGACGTTGGTCTGCACGTAGGCGCCCGGGGAGTCGTAGCTGTACGGGATGCCGATGAGGGCGGCGAGGTGGAAGACCGTGTCGCAGCCGGCCACGGCGTCCATGACACGCCCGGCGTCGCGTATGTCGCCGGTGATGGTCTCGACGGGGCTGTGCGGGTCGGCGAGGTGGTGGGCGAGGTGGCCCTTCTCGGCGTACGGCTTGTAGTGCACGAAGGCGCGGACGTCGGCGCCGCGGGCGGCGAGGAGGTCGACGAGCGTGGAGCCGATGAACCCTTCGGCGCCGGTGACGAGGACGGTGCGTCCGGTCCAATCGGTGGGGGTGTTGGTGGGGCTGTTGGGGGTGGTGGTCATGGCGTGGGTGTCCTTTCGGTGGTGGTCAGGGGTGTCGCCGCGTGCGGTACGGCCGCGTGCGGTGCGCTGGCGTACGGGGCGGGGCGTCCGGCGAGGCGGAGCACATGGGCGGCGAGCAGGTCCGCGGCCCGGGCGTGCGGTCCTTCGGGGGCCGCGGCGGCCATGGCGTGCAGCCGGGACGGCTCGGCCAGCAGCGGCTCGACGAGGGCGGCGAGCCGGTCGGGGTCCGTGTCGGCGTCGGGGAGCAGCAGGCCCGCGCCGACGTCGGTGAGGACGCGCGCGTTGTGGGTCTGGTGGTCGCCGGGTGCGTACGGGTAGGGCACCAGGACCGCGGGCGTGCGCGTGACGGAGAGTTCGGCGACGGTCGCCGAGCCGGCGCGGCAGACGGCCAGGTCGGCGGCGGCGTAGGCGAGGTCCATCCGGTCCAGGTAGGGCACGGCGGTGGCCACCCGGTCCGCGCCGGATTCGGCGAGCAGCCGCCGGGTCTGGTCGAGGGCGGCCGGGCCGGTCTTGATCAGGAGGTGGACGTCGCTCCGGTCCCGCCAGCGCCGGGCGAGTCCGGTGGCGGCCGCGGTGAGGCGGGCGGCGCCGAGGCTGCCGCCGTTGACCAGGAGCATCCGTACGTCGTCCGGTATGCCGAAGGCGCGGCGTGCGGTCGTACGGAGTTCGGGGCGGCGCAGGGCGGCCAGTTCCGCGGCGACGGGCATGCCGACGACGTCTGCGTGGCGGCTGCCGGTGAGGTGGGCGCGGCTCTCCTCGAAGGCCAGGGTGATCTGGTCGGTGAGCAGGGCGGCGAACCGGTTGGCGCGGCCGGGTACGGCGTTGGACTCGTGGATGACGCTGGGCAACCCCGCCATGCGGGCGCCGACGACGGCGGGTGCGCTGGGGTAGCCGCCCATGCCGACGGCGACGTGGGCGGCCTGGGCGCGCAGGATGCTCCGGCACTGTGCGCCGGACTTCACGAGGGCCGCGGGCAGCAGGAAGCGCTTGGCGCCGAGCGCCGGGTCGAAGGGGATCATGTCGACGGTGTGCAGCCGATAGCCGGCCTCGGGGATCAGCCGGGTCTCCAGGCCGCGTTCGGTGCCGACGAAGCTGATCGTGGCGTCCGGCTCGACCCGCCGCAGCGCGTCGGCGAGCGCCAGGCCGGGGTAGATGTGGCCGCCCGTGCCGCCGGCGCCGATCACCACCGACAGCGGGGACTGGGTTGTTCGCGGTGTCGTCATGGAGGTCACGCTGGTGGCGTGGTCTAAGAACGTTCTAAGACTGCGTTTGGCACGCTGTCCCGCATGAGTTCCAAGAGCCCTGCCGACGGTTCCCCGCCGTCCCCGAGAGTCCTGGTCGTCGACGACGAGCCGGAGGTGCGGTACGCCGTCGAGGACGGCCTCGCCGTAGAGGGGTACGAGGTGCGCGGCGCCGCCGACGGGCTCGCGGCCCTGGCGGATGTCGCCGCGTGGGAGCCCGACGTGGTCGTTCTCGACGTGCTGATGCCGGGCCTGGACGGCCTTGCGGTCTGCCGGCGGCTGCGCGCCCTCGGCGACCGTACGCCCGTGCTCGTCCTGACGGCGCTCGGCTCGGTGAGCGAACGGGTGGACGGGCTCGACGCGGGCGCCGACGACTACCTGGTCAAGCCGTTCGCGCTGGACGAACTGGTCGCCCGCGTCCGGGCGTTGCTGCGCCGGTCCGCCGGGTCGGGCCCTGCGGCGGCCTCGGACGAACTCGCCTTCGCCGACCTGGTCCTTGATCCGCGCACCCGGGTCGGGCGGCGCGGGCAGCGGCGGATGGAGTTCAGCCGTACGGAGTTCACGCTGCTCGAACTGCTGCTCCGCCACCCCGGCCAGGTGCTGCCGCGCGAGACGATCCTGGAACGGGTCTGGGGCCGCGACTTCGGTCCCGACTCCAACTCCCTTGCCGTGTACGTGGGTTACCTGCGCCGGAAGCTGGAGGCTGACGGCGAACCGCGGCTGGTGCACACCGTGCACGGTGTGGGCTATCGGATGGACCTGCCGTGAGCGGGGTTTCGGGTGAGGGGTCTCGTGCGACTCCGGGTGAGGCGTCTCGTACGGCTCCGGGTGAGGCGTCACGTACGGCTCCGGGTGAGGGGTCTCGTACGACTCCGAATGAGGCGTCTCGTACGGCTCCGGGCGGTGCGGGCCGGCGGCGGCACGCGCGGTGGTTGCGGCGCCGCCCGCTGCGGACGCGGCTGACGCTGGCCGCGTCGTGTGCGGTGGCGGCCGTCGCCGTCGGGGTGTGTCTGGCCGCGTTCCTGGTGATCCGGCACCAGCTCCTGCACCAGCTCGATCTGCATCTGTCCCAGTCGGCCCGGCTGGCCGAACAGCAGTACCGGCGCGAGCCGTTGGGTGTGGTGCAGGGCGAGTGCCGCTTCCTGGCCGCACCGGCGTGCGCGCAACTGGTGCCCGCCCGGGCCGCGGAAGATCCGGCGAAGCCGTTCCTGCTGCCGGTCACGGAGGCCACCCGCGAGGTGGCGTCGGGCGAGCGCGGGGCGTTCTACGGCGAGACCTCGCTCGCGGGCCATCGTGCCCGGCTGCTCACCACTCCCCTGGACGGCGACCGGGCGCTGCAGGTCGCCGTGCGGTCCGACACCGTCGACCGCGGGGTGCGGCAGGCGGCCTGGGTGCTCGGTGTGCTCGGCGCCGGCGGGGTGCTCCTCGCGGGCGCCCTGGGTTCATGGGTGTCGCGCACCGGCCTGGCCCCGGTGACCCGGCTCACGGCCACCGCCGAGCACATCACGAGCACGCGGGACGTCCGGCACCGGATCGAGCTGCCGCCGGAGCGCGGGGGCCGTGAGGACGAGGTCACCCGGCTCGCGGCCTCGTTCAACACGATGCTCGACGAGCTGGAGAAGTCCGTGAGCGCCCAGCGCCGACTGGTCGCCGACGCCTCGCACGAACTGCGCACCCCGCTGACCGCGCTCCGTACGAACGCGGAGCTCCTCACCCGTGCCGACCGGCTCAGCGATGCCCAGCGCGATCGGGCCACCGCGGCCCTCGCACGTCAGCTGCGGGAGGTGACGACACTGGTGAACGACCTGATCGAACTCGCCCGCGAGGAGGAGCCGTCCCCGCTCATCGAGGACGTGCACCTGACGTCCGTCCTCACGCACGCGGTCGACGCGGCCCGCGACCACTGGCCGGCGGTCCCCTTCAGCCTCTCCGTCGCCCCCGACGCGCACACCGCGACGGTCGCCGGAGTGCCGGCCCGCCTGTCACGGCTCCTTTCGAGCCTCCTGGACAACGCGGCGAAGTTCACGTCCCCGGGCCTGCCGGTCGACGTGACGTGTACGGCCTCGGCCGACCACCTGGAGGTCCTGATCCGCGACCACGGACCGGGCATCACGGACGAGGACCTCCCGTACGTCTTCGACCGCTTCTACCGCGCCCGAGCCGCCCGCGCCCTGCCCGGCTCCGGCCTCGGCCTGGCCATGGCCCGCCAGATCGCCCGCGCCCACGAGGCGTCCCTGACGGCGGAGCACGCGCCGGGCGGGGGCGCGTTGTTCCGGTTGCGGGTTCCGGTGAGCGGGTTCCGGTGAGCGGGGGCCCGTGAGGGTCCGGCCTCCGCGCCCTCAGGAACTCGCCGCGGCCTCGCTTCGGGTCGCGCCGGCCTGAAGGGAGCGGAGGACCGTGTCCGGGTCGCCGTCCCGGCGGACGGCGCGGCCGATCTCGTCGCGGATCTCCTGGCGGACCTCGGGCCAGGAGTGCATCGCCGTCGGCTGGAAGCGGGCCCGGGGGAGCTGGTCGATGAACTTGCCGAGCCGGTTGCCCTTGCCGGCGACGGCGTCCGCGCCGGATTCGGTGACCGGGAGGGCCGCCGCCCGGCCGCCGCCATAACTCGCCGCGGACTCCCTGCCGTAGACGAATTCGAGGAACGCGGCGCAGTCGGCGCGGCGGCCGTTCCGGCGGAAGGCGAGGAGCCAGTCGTTGATGCCGACGGGTACGGCCGCGCCGCCGCCCCTGGCGGGGAACGCGGCGTGGGCGTACGGGAGTTTCACGGAGTCGGCGGCGTCCATCAGCACCGGGTGGGCGAGCATCATGCCGATGCGGCCGCCGAGGAACTGCTCGTAGGCGTCGGTGCGGTTGAGCTCGGCCGGGTCCTTGCCCGCGAGGCCGGGGGTGACCAGGTTGTCGCGGAGCCAGGTGAGGGTGTCGACGTTCGTGTCGGAGTAGAAGTCGTACCCGCTGGAGGTGACGTAGTCGCCCTCCCCGGCGAGGAGCCACGCGTACAGCTCGTCCTCGGCGGCCTCGGGGCCGAACTGCAGCCCGTACGGGGTCGGTACGCCGCTCGTCCGCAGCGCCTGGGCCGTGTCGCGCAGCTCGTTCCACGTGCGGGGCGGGGCTTCGATGCCCGCCTGGTCGAAGAGTGCCTTGTTGTAGAAGAGGCGTGGCGTGCTGGCCATCAACGGGATGCCGTACTGGACACGTCGGAACCGGCCCGCCTGTGCGAGGGACAGCGTGAAGTCGGACTCGGTGGCGATGTCGAAGAGGTCGGACGCGGCGTACAGGAGCTGCTTCTCGGCGAAGTTCGCGAACAGGTTGGACTGGGCGATGTCGGGGGCCTTGCCCTGTTCGACGCGGCGGGCGAGCGTGGCGTCAAGCCTCCCGAACGGCACGCGCTCGACGGCGACTTGGATGCTCGGGTGCTTCTTCTCGAAGGCCTTGACCAGGTCGTCCCACTGGTCGCCGATGGAGGCGCCGACGCTCTCGTCGTAGCTGGCCACCAGCACGCGCAGGGGCGTGCCGGTGTCGCCCGCGCCGCAGCCGGCGCCGAGTGCCGCTCCCGAGGCGAGGAAGGCCGTCTGCTGGAGGAATCGCCGTCGCCGCACTTGGTCCTGCCGTCCCATCGTTCGTTCGCCTGGTTCGTTCGCCTGGATCGTCCGCGGAGTTGCTCGCCGGTACGCGCCGGAACGCCGGAACGCCGGAGTGCCGGAGCGCCGAGCGCCGAGCGCCGAGCGCCGGTACGCGGGTCACTGCCCGGAGCACGCCGGTGGCAGATTCTGCCACACAGGCATAGCATGCAGTCATGCCCGGGAGCTCACTGAACGAGCGGCGCAAGGCCGCCACTCGTAGGGACATCGCCCACACCGCTGCCGCACTCTTCGTGGAGCACGGACTGCGGGCCACCCGCGCCGAGGACATCGCCCGCGCCGCGGGAGTCTCGCCGCGTACGTTCTTCCGCTACTTCGCGACGAAGGAGGAGTCCGTCGCCCCTCTCTTCACCGAGGGCACCCAGCGCTGGGTCGACTGCGTGCGCGCCGCGCCGGGCGGCCTGTCCGTGGTGGACGCGCTGATCAAGGCCGCGGACGACGCGCTCGACCCGGCCGCCGCGGACGGCGACGGCGACGGCGACGGCGACGGCGACGGCGGTGTGGCGAACGCGGAGTCTCTGGAGTGGGTGCGCGCCCTGCTGCGGATGGCTGAGGAGGCTCCGGCGCTCCGCTCCGTCTGGAACGACGCGTGCTTCGCCGCCGAGACGGCCCTCCTCACCGTGCTCGCCGAACGCCACGGCGTGCGCGATACCGAGGAGGCGCAGGCCTCCCCGGGTCTGCGCCTCGCGGCGGCCGTCGCCAGTACGGCGATCCGGGTGTCCGTCGAGTGCTGGGCCGCCACCGACGCACCGGCCGAAGGCCGGCAGGGCCCCGGCGCCCTCGCGGCCCGTAGTTTCGAATCCCTCCGTGAATTTCCTTGGAGCTCCTCATGAGCGATCTCAGCAACAAGACAGTGGTCATCACCGGCGGCGCCCGCGGCATCGGCGCCGAGGTGGCCCGCAAGGCCGTCGCCGGTGGCGCCCACGTGGTCGTCGCCGACCTCCTGGAGGCCGACGGCCAGGACCTCGTGAAGGAGCTCGGCGAGCGGGCCCGTTTCATCCGCCTCGACGTGACGTCGGAGGAGGAGTGGCAGCGGGCCGCCGACTTCGCCGTGGCCGAGTTCGGGCGGATCGACGGGCTGGTGAACAACGCCGGGATCTCGACCGGCCAGCCCCTGGAGACCGAGACGGTGGAGCACTTCCGCCAGGTCCTCGACATCAACCTCACCGGTGTCTTCATCGGCATGAGGACCGTGATCCCTGGCATGAAGGCGAACGGCGGCGGCTCGATCGTCAACATCTCCTCCGCCGCCGGTCTGATGGGGCTCGCGCTGACCTCGTCCTACGGGGCGTCGAAGTGGGGCGTGCGCGGCCTGAGCAAGATCGGCGCGGTGGAGCTGGGCACGTCCCGGATCAGGGTCAACTCCGTGCACCCGGGCATGACGTACACCCCGATGACCGCCCAGGTCGGTATCAAGGAGGGCGAGGGCAACTACCCGAACACTCCGATGGGCCGGGTCGGCGAGGCCTCGGAGATCGCGGACGCGGTGGTGTACCTCCTGTCGGACGCGGCGTCCTACGTCACGGGTGCGGAGCTGGCGGTCGACGGCGGCTGGACGACCGGGCCGACGGTGAAGTACGTGATGGGCCAGTAGGTCCAGGGCCCATCCGGCGCGGTTGCCGGGCCCGGCCTCCTCGCGAGGGCCGGGCCTCCTCGCGAGGGCCGGGCCTCCTCACGGGGGCCGGGTCTCCTCACGGGGCTGGGCCTCGGCGCCTTACTCGAACGCCTCGAACATCTCGTCCCAGAACTCCGAGTCCACGTCCACGTCGTGGGCGATCATGCGCTCCCGCAGTTGCATGGCGGCGGCTCTGCGCTGCTCGTCGTCCGTCGACTCCAGTGCCTCGCCCGACTCCGCCATCAGGCCGAGGAGCACCGCCAGTGAGGGCAGGGAGGCCGCGGCCAGGCCCTTCCAACCTGCCGCGTGGTCCCAGCCGTTGGGGTCGTAGTGGCTGATGCCGCCGTCCCCGGCGTCGAGCATCAGATGCTGGTCGGAGGAGAGCGCCACGGTGAAGCAGAAGTTCTTCGGCGGGGAGTCGTCGTCGGGGTAGCGCTCGCCGTACAGCTCGTCGGCGTCGAAGGGATGCAGGGCGTCCTCGCCCCGCAGATGTGTCGTGTCGATGTCCACGGCGGCCAGCCTGACCGCGGGGAAGCCGACGGTCAGCAGGAATTCCCTGGACTCGCTGTCCGTCAACTCAGCTGGCAGATCCGCCTCTTGAGGGCGCCAGAGGCATCCCCTACCCAGCCGCTGCTCCAGCCAGGCGGCGTCCGGTACCTGTGGAAGGTCGTGGTCGGTGTGCACTGTTCGGCCCCCGTCGATCGTTCTGTCATCGGCCTTGCGGCCCCGGCTCGTTCGCTGGGTACCAGTCAACCGCACACCACTGACAATCGAGCCGGCCCGCGTTTCCCCTCGGGCGTCAGCCGTCCTCCACCCCGGTCAGGGCCTCGCTGACCAGGCGAGTGGCGAAATCCGGGTCGTCGGTGACGCGGTTGATGTGGTCCGCGAGCAGGAACGCCGTCGCCTCCAGCGGGTTCATCTCGTCCTTGGTCCAGTAGCCGTACTGCTTGCGCCACAGGCTCGGGCTCAGGCCCGTACCCGCGGCGACGAGCAGACCGGCCATGGTCGGGACGACCTCCGGGCGGACGCTCCTGGGCATCATGCGCAGGGAGGCCACGATGTTGGGCACCACTCCCGCGACGACGTCCTCCTCGTGCTCCTCGTAGACCCTGCACAGCCACTGCATGTACATGTAGATGAGCGTGCAGGCGCCGTCCAGGAGATCGTCGATCCCCTGCCGTCCCAGGGAGGCGGCGAACTGCTCGGTCAGGTCCTGCTGTTCGCTGTTCGGCTCTGTCCGGCCGCCGTGGATCTGCTTGAGCCGGGAGTCGATCAGCATCAGCGCCGTGCCCACATCGCCCGCGGGGGCGTCCTTGGGGTCGCAGGGCGAAGGTGACGGCACGGAATTCCTCCTCGTACGACCGCGGTTGGCGACGCGGTGTGTGCGGACTGCTGTCCCATGCGTACGGCCACGTATCCGCACAGCCACGTATCCGTACGGTAGACCGCCGGGGTGTCACCGGTCCGGCGAATCCGGTGGATTCGCCGATCGGCGGAGTAGCCGTCGATGGTGATGGTGATGGTGCGGTTCACCGTGGCTGATCGTGCTCGCAGGCCGTCACCCCTGCCGCGCCCCGACCGTACGTCATCCGCCCTGCCGCACCGGCTCCCGCACCTGGTTCCACGCCCGTACGAGATGGCTGAACTCCTTGACCTGGACGAGCACATGGTCACGGGCGGTGTTCTCCGCGACCTCCTCGTCGCCGTCGGTGATGGCCGCGGCGATCACGCGGTGTTCGGCCAGGGAGCGTCGCATACGGTCGGGGACGCGCAGTTGCAGGCGCCGGTAGGGCTGCAGGGCCCGCTGGAGCGTGTGCGCCTGCTGCCGCAGGTAGGCGTTGCCGCAGGCGCCGTAGATGGTGTCGTGGAAGCGGGCGTTGGCGTAGTAGTAGCGGTCCGCGTCGCCGGCGCCCGCGTGGGTCTCGCACTCGCGGAGGGCGTCCTCCAGCTCGTCGAGGGTGCGGCGCTCGATGCGGCGCGCGGAGAGCCGTGCCGCCATGCCTTCCAGTTCGGCCATCACCTCGAAGCGTTCCGCCAGTTCCGGAACGCTCAACTCCGTGACGTATGTGCCCTGCTTGGGGCGGATCTGTACGAGCCCCGAGCGCTGCAGGTCCTGGAGGGCCTCGCGGACCGGCGTGCGGGAGCAGCCGAACTCCCGCTCCAGCTCGGCGGGGTCGAGGCGTTCGCCGGGGCGGTAGCGGCCGTCAACGACGGCGTTCTCCAGCGCGTCCCGCACGCGCTGTGATTCCGGGACTCGAGCCATGGGCACCTCCGAGCGCTCACGTTATCGGGCTGTTCCAGGGGTGGCGGATCCGGTTCATGTGTCCTACGGTTTCTACGTTATATACATCAGAGTACGCGATGTATATGGTCCGCGCTTTCTCACCTACGTACGCGGCCGCGCTCGGACTCCTGGAGGAATCGCGGATGGAACGCCATGAGGGCTGGCTGCTGACCGACCTGTTCCGGGCTCTGGGGCGCCCAGGCCGCGACGCCGCCTCCCCTGCCGGAGCGGCGCCCGGCTCCCCGCTCGACCACCTCCTGGTCGCCTGCGAGGTCCTGATGAGCGACGTGGGCGAGGCCTCCTTGCGCGCCGTCGCGGGCCGCGCCCTGGCCGCGTACGCCGAACTCGACGACCACGACAAGCGGACGTTCTTCACGCACGTCACCCGCACCTACGACGTCGACGCCGACCAGGTCCGCGCCGCCTTCCACCGCTGGGACGACGCCCGGAACTCCGGCGCCCGCGGCGAGCGGGAGCTGGTGCGCCTCTTCGACGTGGTCGAGCCTGCCCGCCAGCAGCTGCTCCGCCGGATGAACCACGCGCCCGACGCCACCCTCGCCCTCGTCGGGATGCGCGCCGACCTGCGCGCGCTGATGCCGGACCAGCCGGAACTGCGGGCCCTCGACCACGACTTCCACCACCTGCTCACGTCCTGGTTCAACCGCGGCTTCCTGCGCATGGCCGAGGTCACCTGGGACGCGCCCGCCGAGCTGCACGACCATCTGGTGCGGGGCGAGAAGGTGCACCCGATGGCGGGCCGGGACGAGCTGCGCCGCCGGGTGCGGCCCGCGGACCGTCGCGTGTACGCGTTCTTCCACCCGGCGACCGGCGACGTACCGCTGATCTTCGTGGAGGTCGCCCTGGTGCGCGGCATGCCGGACAGGATCGCCCCGCTCCTCGATCCCGGGCCCGCGCTCGACCCGCGGGAGGCGGACACGGCGGCGCTGTACTCGATCAACAACGCGCTCGACGGGCTCGCCGGGGTCTCCTTCGGAAGCTTCCTCATCAAGCAGGTGATCGAGGATGTCGGGGAGCAGCTGCCGCATCTGACGCGGTTCGCGACGCTCTCCCCCGTCCCCGGGTTCCGCAGCTGGCTCGGTGAGCAGCGGGCGGACGCCGAACTCCACGCGCTGAGCGAGGAGTTGGCGACCGTGGAGCGGCTGGCGGACCTGAGCACGGCGGACCTCGACCGGGTGCGGCCCCGGCTGCTGCCCGCTGTCGCCCGGTACGTCACGGTCGAGCGGCGGGCCGACGGGCGTCCGATGGACCCGGTGGCCCGCTTCCACCTGGGCAACGGGGCGGCCGCCTGGCAGATCGACTGGCCCGCGAACCACTCCGCCGAGGCGTGGGAGCAGTCGTACGGCGTGATGATCAACTACCGTTACGAACCGGCGGAGTTGGAGCGCCGACACGAGGACTATGTCCGCCGCCGCACGGTGGCGGTCGGCGGGCCGCTGCGGGACGTCCTGCCGGACGCGGCGACGGCGGCGACGGCTACGGCGACCCAGGCGAACCGCGGGCCGATCATCAACGCAACCGACACAGGCGGCACTGCCCCCGCCGAAGCCTCATCCGCCGACCCCTCCGCCGCCGACGCCTCCACCGCGCTCAGCACCACCGCGCTCAGCACCACCGCGCTCAGCACCACCGCGGAGAAAGAGAACGAGAAAGGAACACCCCCGATGTCATCCGTGCCCACCCCGGCCCCCTTCACCGCCATCCACCGGTCCTTCGCCGAACAGGCCCGACTGCGGCCCGGCAAGGTGCTCTTCGAGCAGCCCGACGGGCGATGCCTCACGTACCGCGAGACCGAGGAGACCGTGCGGCGCGTCGCGGCCCGGCTCGTCGCGGACGGGGTGACGCCGGGAGACCGCGTGGCCATGCAGGTGGAGAAGTCCCCGGAGGCGGTCGCGCTGTATCTGGCGACGCTGCGGGTGGGCGGAGTGTTCCTGCCGCTCAACACCGCGTACACCGACACGGAGACGGCGTACTTCATCGGGGACGCCCGGCCCCGCGTGCTCGTCCGCTCCCCCGAGCGTGCCGCGGGCGGCGATCTGGGCGCACTCGACGGGATGGTGGTCGAGACCCTCGGGGTGTCCGGTGAGGGCACGCTCCTCGACGGCGACGACCGCCACGAGGCCGTGTTCGACGCCTCGCCCGACGATCCGGCCGCGATCCTCTATACCTCCGGCACGACCGGCCGGTCCAAGGGCGCGGTGCTCTCGCACGGCAACCTCGCCTCCAACTGCTCCGCCCTGCTTGACTCCTGGCAGTTCACCGCCGACGACAAGCTGATCCACGCCCTGCCCATCTTCCACATCCACGGCCTTTTCGTCGCCGCGAACATGACCCTGGCGGCCGGGGCCTCGATGTACTTCCTGCCCAAGTTCGACGCCGACGCGATCGTGGGCCTGCTCCCCCGGGCCACGGTGCTCATGGGCGTACCGACCTTCTACACCCGGCTGCTCCAACACCACGGACTCACCGCGGAGGCCTGCGCCTCGATGCGGCTCTTCGTCTCCGGCTCGGCCCCGCTGCTCGCCGCCGACCACCAGGCGTTCGAGGCCCGCACGGGCCACGCCATCCTGGAGCGCTACGGCATGACCGAGACCGGCATGAACACCAGCAACCCGTACGAGGGCGGACCCCGCAAGCCCGGAACGGTCGGCACACCGCTGCCGGGGACCGAGATCCGGGTGGTGGACGAGAAGACCGGCGAGGCCCTGCCGGACGGCGAGGTCGGCAGCATCGAGGTCCGCGGGCCCAACGTCTTCACCGGCTACTGGCAGATGCCCGAGAAGACCGCCTCCGAGTTCCGCACCGACGGCTTCTTCATCACCGGCGACCTGGGCCGCATCGACGAGGACGGCTATCTCTGCATCGTCGGCCGCGGCAAGGACCTGGTGATCTCCGGCGGCTACAACATCTACCCCAAGGAGGTCGAGGAGCTCCTCGACGCCCACCCCGACGTCCTCGAATCAGCGGTGATCGGCGTGCCCCACCCGGACTTCGGGGAGACGGTCGTGGCCGTCGTCGTACCGGCTCCGGGCGCGCGGCCGCAGGCCGACGAGCTGCTCGCCTTCATCGCCGGCGACCTCGCCCGCTTCAAGCATCCGCGTGCCGTACGCGTCGTGGAAGCACTCCCCCGCAATGTCATGGGCAAGGTCCAGAAGGCCGAACTCCGCAGGCGGTACGCCGAGTTGTTCATCGACGCGGAGGCGTGAACGCCTCACCCCGGACAGGCGCCGCCCAGCGCCTGCCCACAGCCCCTCCGTCAGACCATGCCGCACCCCTTGACTCCTCCCCACCCCACTCCCTCATACTGTCAGCCAAATCGATTTGGCCAAATCGATTTGGCTCTCCGTCCAGGGCCGGATCGCGGCTGAAGAACCCGAGCGTGCCGTATCCCCGAAACGGAGCCCGAACGTGTTCAGTCCCCGCCAGAGTCGGCCCGGACCAGCGGAACCACCCGTGTCCGGACCCGATCCCACCCCCGTCCCCTCCCCCGAACCCGGACTCACGGAGTCCGCGCCCCACCCCGTGGACGAGTCCCGCCCCCTCGGCCGGATCCTGCTCTTCGGGATCCAGCACGTCCTCGTCATGGCGGCCACGCCGATCTCGGCGATCTTCCTGATGAGCGCCACGCTCCGCCTCGACGCCGACCTCACCGTAGATCTGCTCTCCGCGGCCTTCGTGCTGTCCGGCGTCGGGTCGCTGATCCAGTCGCTCGGGCCCTGGAAGTTCGGGCCGCGGCTGCCGTTCGTGATGCTGCCGGGCGGGGCGCCGCTCATCCTGTTCCTCGCGATCGCCGAGCAGCACGGGCTGCGCACCGCCACCGGTGCGGTCGTCCTGACGGCGCTCTTCTGCTTCGTCGTCCTGCCGGTGTTCTCGCGGCTGCTGAGGTTCTTCCCCGCCCTGGTGATCGGCACGATGATCGTGATCGTCGGCGTGAACCTGGTGAAGGTGGGCGCCGTCCTCGTCACCGGCCGCCCCGGCACTCCCGGCTTCGCCGACCCGCTCAACCTCGGGCTCGGCATGGCGACGATCGGTTTCACGGTCGCCTTCTACCTCCTGTTCACCGGTGTCGTACGCCAACTCGCCGTGATGCTGGGCCTGTTGGCGGGTACGGTGCTCGCGGTCGCCATCGGCGCGGTCGACTTCGGGAAGGCGTCGGGCGGCGGCCTGGTCAACCTCCCGGAGCTGATGCCGTTCGGCTCACCGCAGTTCAACCTCGTCGCCGCGCTGCCGCTGATGCTCTACAGCCTGGCGTCGATGGCCGAGGCGACCGGGCAGACCGTCATCAACGCCGAGGCCGTAGGCAAGGAGATCGACCAGCGGACCGACGTCCCGAAGACCGTCCGCGGTGACGCGCTCACCTCCCTCTTCGGCGGCTTCTTCGGACTCCCCCTCATCGTCACCAGCGGCGAGAACATCGGCATCGTCCGGGTCACGGGCGTCCGCAGCCGCTTCGTCACCGCGGCCGCAGGCGTGGTGCTCATCGTGATCGGCTTCCTGGCGCCGGTGACCCGTGCGATCAGCGTGATCCCGTCCGCGGTCGTCGGCGGCACCGCCATGGTCGTGTTCGCCGTCATCACCGTGCTCGGCATCCAGATGCTCGGCCGCAGCGACCTCGACCGGCACACCAGCACGTTCATCTGCGCCGTCGCGCTCGCCCTCGGCCTGCTGCCGATCCTGGTGCCCGGGGTGTACGGGGGCTTCCCGCCGAACCTCCGCATCCTCCTGGAGAGCGGCGTCGCCGTCGGCGCGTTCACCGCGGCCGTCCTCAACATCCTCTTCCACCACGTCAGACCGGGCATCGCCGCCCGCCTGTCGCCCGTACGCACAGAAACGACGCCCACAAGCCCTGAAACCCCGACCGCAAGCCCGGAAGCCTCGGCCGTACGCGCGGAGGCCTCCACCGCAAGCACAGAAAGCGACCGATGAACCAGCCCGACCGCACGCTCCTCTCCTCCCCCGGCCCGCTCCTGCTCGCCCCCGGCGCGGTGCTGCTGCCCGAAGGGCCCGTCGACGGCCTCGCGGTGCTCGTGGTCGACGGCCGGTTCGAAGCCGTCGGCCCCGCCGAGGAGTTGGAGCGTACGCACCCCGAGCTCCAGGCCGTCCGGATGCCGGGCCATCTGCTGATGCCCGGATTCGTGGACGCGCACCACCACCTCACGCAGAGCTTCGGCTCGGCGCTCGCCTTCGGGGAGCCCTCGGAGATCTTCCGCCGGGTCTGGGTGCCGCTCGAAGGCGCCCTCGACGAGGAATCGGCCTATACGGCGGCCAAGTTGGCGGCGTACGAGGCCTTGCGCGGCGGGTTCACGACCGTCGCGGACGCCGGTACGCGGGCCGACGTGGACGTGGAGGTCGTCGCCTCGGCCGCGCGGGACGCGGGTGTGCGCTGCGTGCTCGGTCTGGTCTGCAACGACGTGGACAACCCGGGCGGTTCCGCCCTCGACGACGCCGAGAAGCATCTCGCCCGCTACGCCGACGACCCGCTCGTCCACGCCTCCCTGGCCGTCTCCATCCCCGAGGCCGCCACCGAGGCGACGCTGCGGGGCACGGCCCGCCTCGCCGCGGAGGCCGGGGCTGTCGTGCAGATCCATGTCAACGAGCACCTGGCGGGCGTCGAGCGCTCCCTCGTACGGCACGGCCTTCGGCCCCTGGAGTACCTGCACAGCATCGGCGCCCTCGGGCCCCAACTCCTCGGCGCACACGCCACGTTGCTGACGCCGCGCGAGCTGACGCTGCTCGCCGACACCGGCACGGCCGTGAGTTACAACCCCGTCGCCAGCGCCTGGAAGGGCAACGCGGTCGCTCCCGCCACCGCGATGGCCGAGCGCGGGATCCGGTTCGGTCTCGGCACGGACGGCACGCGCGGCGACGGCTTCCGGCTCGCGGAGGCCGCCGAGTTCGCGCAGCGGCTCGCGTACGGGCTGACCACCGGCGACTCCTCCTGCGGCGCGGGCTGGACGTGGCTGGAGCACGCGAGCAGGGGCGGCGCGGACGCCGTCGGCCTCGGTGCCCGTACGGGCACGGTCGCCGCGGGCCTCGCGGCCGACTTCCTCCTGGTCGACGTCGAGACACCGGAGTTGGCGTTCTCCTGGGACCTGCCGTGGGAGCTGGTGCGGCGCGGCAACCGGGACCAGATCAGCGCCGTGTTCGTCGACGGCCGGATGCGGATGTGGCACGGCCTGCCGACGGACTGGGACGGCCCCGCGCTCGTACGGCGGGCCGCGGAGCTGGCGCGTTCGGCCGTGGGGCGGGCGGAGATCACCCGGGCGCATCCGACGTCCATGGCCGCCCGGGAGGTGGTCCGTGCGCGGGAGGGCGCCCGCGTACGAGAGCGGGGTACGGCACAGTGAGTGTCATGACGTTGGCGGTGCTCGCCGTCACGGTGGCGGTCGCCGCGTTCGTCCAGGGCAGCAGCGGCCTCGGCTTCGCGCTGATCGTGGCGCCGGTGGCCGGGATCGTGGACCCCGGCCTGGTCCCGGTCTTCGTGCTCGCCTCGATGATCCCGCTCAACCTGTACGTGGCGTGGCGTGAACGGGCCTCGCTCGATCTGCGCGGCGCGGGCTGGATCACGGGCGCGCGGCTCGCGGCGACTCCGGCGGGGCTCGCGCTGCTGTGGCTGATCCCGGAACGCAGCCTCGGCCTGTTCGTGGGCATCGCGACGGTGCTCGCGGCCGTGGTGAGTCTGGCGGCGCCCGCGTTCGAGCCCGGCCGCGGCGCGTATCTCGGTGCGGGTGCGGTGACCGGTCTGACGGAGACGGCGACGGGGGTGGGCGGTCCGCCGCTGGCCCTGGTGTACCAGCACCGCCCGCCGGCGGAGCTCCGCTCGACAGTGGCCACGTGCTTCCTCGTGGGCGAAGTGGCGTCCCTGATCCTGCTGTTCGCGACGGGCAAGGCGCAGGTCGCGGAGCTCGGCGACGCGGTGCTGCTGCTGCCGGCGATCGCGCTGGGCGCGTGGCTGAGCCGCCTCGTGCACCACCGCCTGGACGCGCGCAGGATGCGGCTGTTCGTGCTCGTCTTCGCGTTGGTGTCGGGGGTGGTGCTGATGCTCGGCGTGTGAGCGCGGGGGCGTTCCTACGGGGTGCGAGGGTTGCCGCGTACGGACGACTGCCGGGCGATCAGGCGGGGCTCCGGGGCGGTCGCGTTGGCGGCGGCCTCGGTGTCACCGCGCAGCCGCGCGAGGAGCAACTCCACCGCGTCCGCGGCGACTTGGTCGAGGTGCAGGTCGACCGCGGTGAGGGGCGGTTCGCAGGTGCGGGCGCGGAGTCCGTCGTACCGGGTGACGACCATGACGTCGTCGGGCACGCTGCGCCCGCTGTCCCGGATCGCCCGGACCGCGCCCACCGCGAAGGCGTCCACGAGCGCGCAGACCGCGTCCGTCTCGGGGTGGTCGGCGAGCAGCGCGGCGCACTGCTCGTAGCCCGCCTGCTCGCCGCCGGACTCCGGGACCCTGGCCACGATCGGGTCCCAGCCGTGCTCGGCGGCGATGCGCTCGTACGCGGCGAGTGCGTCGACGGTCGAGTGCCGGGACCCGGCGCCGACGATCAACGCCGGGTGGGCGGCGCCCTGTTCGCGCAGATGGCCGAGGAGCAGCTCGGCGACGAGGCCGCCGTGCAGGTCGACGTAGGGGGCGTCCTCGTCGGGCGCCACGGGCCGGCCGAGCGCCACGTACGGAAGCCCGCGCCCCCGCAGCTGCGCGGCGGCGGCGTCCTGGACGTCCGGCTCGACGACGATGGCTCCGTCGATGTCCACGGAGTACAGCGCGGATCCGGACTGCACGGGCGGTACGAGCACGAGCGCGTAGTCGTGCAGCAGCGCGCTCTCCGCGGCGGCGGCCGCGACCTCCATGTAGAACCCGAGCCGCGAGGGCCCGCCCGCGACGGCGAACGGCATGGAGGAGGCGAGCGCGATGGCCTTCGCCTGTCCGCGCCGCAGCCGCTGGGCCCGGAGGTTGGGCCGGTACCCGAGCTCGGCCGCGACCTTCTTGATCCGCTCCCGCGTCCGCGGGTCGACCTTGCCGAGCCCGTTGAGCGCGTGCGACACGGTCGTACGCGAAACCCCGGCGACCCGCGCCACGTCGGCGATCGTCGGCGGCCTCGGGGTGGAGGCGGAACTGGCCATGTGCGCGCGTGCTCCTCGCTGGCGGAACGGGTGGACACGACCATTTTCGCCGATCGAGGCGGCGACCGGAGGCCGGGCCCGGGACGGGACAGGACGGGACGGGGCCGACCGGATTCGAACCGGCGTCCTCCCACATGCGGTGAAGGCGCGACAACCCCTGCGCTACGGGCCCCGTCCCTCCGGGGATCTTACGGGGCGGGGGCGGAGGTGTCCGTGCCCGGGGTGAGGGTGCGGTCACGGAGCGGGTCGGCGAGGCGCGCCCTCTCGACGGAGGCGCCGACCGGCCCAACTCCCGCCGAGAACCCGGAAAGCCCGGTCGCCGAGTCGTACAACCCTTGATCCCTTTCAGCGGTCTCCTGATCGCCAACCGCCCGGTGACGTACGGGGAAACACCCGGGGAACCGGGGCGGTCGGCGTTCGTCGGAGGGGTGGCCGGTCCGGTCTCCCCCATGCCGTAGGAGAGAACCGCGTGCCCAAGCACCGCATGCCCAAGGACAGACCCAGCACGCCCGCGCAGCGGCCCGGGCGGATAGGGATGGCCGCCGCCACCGCCCTGGTGGTCGCGCTCAGCGGAGGGGTCGTCGCGACCGCCACCGGGACCGCCGCGGCCGTCGGCGCAGTGGACCCGATCGCCGACCGGGCCGACCAGGCCGACTTCAACAACGACGGGTACGCGGACACCGCGGTGTCGTCCAGCGGCGCGCACGTGGCCGGACAGGCGCAGGCCGGGCAGGTCACCGCGCTCTACGGGCAGCCGGGCGGCCCCCGTTCCGCCACGTTCAGCCAGAACTCGGCCGGAGTGCCCGGCGCCGCCGAGAAGGACGACCTGTTCGGCGCCGACAGCGCGCACGGCGACTTCGACGGCGACGGCTACGACGACCTGGCCGTGGGCACCGTCCGCGAGGACGTCGGCGGCGACGTCGACGGCGGCAGCGTCACCGTGCTGTGGGGGTCCGCGAACGGGCTGTCCACGGGTACGACGGTGAAGGACCCGCGGCCCACCAAGCACGACGCCTTCGGCGGCACCCTGGAGGCCGGCGACTTCGACGGGGACGGGCGGGACGACCTGGTCGTGGGCGCACGCTCCGGCGCCGCGACGCTCGACGTGTTCTCCGCGGGCATCTCGCGCACCGGCGCGGTCGGCCGCCACTACACCGTGGTGCCGCCCGTGATGAACGAACCGGGCGCGGGGCCGCTCAACCTGTACTCGGGCGACGTCGACGCGGACGGCCGGGAGGACCTGATCGTCGACGGCTTCGACAAGTCCGACACGTACAACGCGAACTTCTGGCTGCCGGGCAGCGCGGGCGGGGTCACGGCGAGCGGGGCGCAGCGGCTGCCCGGCGGGTACATCACGGACGTGGGTGACACCGACAGCGACGGGTACGGCGACATCGTCATCGGCATGCTGTGGGACGAGGGCATAGCCGGGGCCCGCGAGGGCGGGGCCGTGCACGTGGTGCGCGGTGCGGCGAGCGGGCCCGACGGCGGCACGGACACGTTCAGCCAGGACACGGCGGGCGTGCCGGGCGGCGGTGAGAAGAACGACGTGTTCGGCGCCGAGATCGAACTCGGGGACGTGAACGGGGACGGCCGCCTCGACCTGGTCGTCGGCGCTCCCGGTGAGAACCTGGACGGCGTCGTCGACGCGGGCGCGGTGACCGTTCTGTACGGGGCGGCGGACGGTTCCGGCATCACCGGTGAGGGTGCGCGCTTCCTGGAGCAGAACACGCCCGGCGTGCCCAACTCCAGTGAGACCGAGGACTTCTTCGGCTCGGACGTGCACCTCGACGACCTGAACGGCGACGGGCGCGACGACGTCGTCATCGGGGCGTACGGCGAGAACGGCGGCAACGGCGCCGTGCACGTCCTGGACTCGGGCGCCGACGGCTCGCTCACCTCCCCCGGCGGCATCTACGTCTCGGACGTGGGCATCTCCACCGCCGGAACGCCGCACCTCGGCAGCAACATCACCGACTGAGGGGCGCGGGCGCACCGGGCACCGGGCCGGTGGCTCCGTGCGCCATGGCTGTCGTATCGGCCAATGACGGGGACCCCGGTTGTGCGGATCCGCCGTTGTCCGGCCCGTGGCGTTCCCGGAAGATCCCCCGCATCCCTGGCTTCAGCCGGGGGTGCGAGGGGATCTCCAGGAGGACTCATGGGCCGATGGGCCGACCGGCTGTGCCGCCGCAAACCGCTGGATTCGATGATCGAGGAGGCCGGCGCAGAGGGGCCCGGCGGACTGCAACGCACCATGGGGCTCGGCCAGTTGACGCTGATCGGCATCAGCTCCGTCATCGGCACCGGCATCTTCTTCGTCCTCGGCACCGGCGTGCCGAAGGCGGGGCCCGCGGTGATCCTGGCGTTCGTCCTCGCGGCCGTCGTCGCGGGCCTCGGTGCGCTCTGCTACGTCGAGCTGGCGGGTGCGGTGCCGGTGGCGGGGAGCACGTACTCGTACGCGTACGCCTCGCTCGGTGAGGGGGCCGCGTATCTCGTGGCCTGGTGTCTGGTCCTCGAGTACGGGGTGGCCGCGTCGACGGTGGCGGTGAGCTGGGGGCAGTACCTGAACGAGGTCACCGGGACGCTGTTCGGCTTCACGCTGCCGGACGCGATCAGTCAACCGCCGGGCGCGGGCGGCCTGGTGAACGTGCCGGCGCTGGTCGTCGTGCTGCTCTGCTCCCTGCTGCTCGCGCGGGGCACCCGCGAGTCGGCGGCCGTGAACGCGGTGATGGTGACCGTGAAGGTCGGGGTGCTGCTGTTCTTCGCCGCCGTGGCGTTCACCGCCTTCGACAGCGGCAACTTCGCGGACTTCGCCCCGCACGGCATGACGGGTGTGGGTCTCGCCGCGTCCGGGGTGTTCTTCACGTACGTCGGCTTCGACACCGTGGCGACCGCGAGCGAGGAGGTGCGCGATCCGCGGCGCACCATTCCGCTCGCGCTGATGCTGACGCTCGCCGCGGTCACCGCCCTCTACATCCTGGTGTCGGTGGCGGCGCTCGGCGCGCAGCCGGCCGCGAGGTTCGGCGAGCAGGCGGACGCGGGTGAGGCCGTGCTGGCGCAGATCCTGCGGGACGTGACGGGCGCGAGCTGGCCCGCCTTGGTCCTCTCGGCCGGTGTGGTCGTCTCCATCTTCAGCGTCGTGCTCGTCACGCTGTACGGGCAGACGCGCATCGTGTTCTCGATGGCGCGGGACGGACTGGTGCCGCAGGTGTTCCGCCGGGTCGACCGGAAGCGGCACACGCCCGTGCGGAACACCTGGTTCGTGGGCTCGCTCGTCGGTGGTCTCGCGGCGTTCGTGCCGCTGCGGTACCTGGCCGACCTCACGAGCATGGGCACACTGATCGCGTTCGTGGCGGTGGCGGCCGCGGTGGTGGTGCTGCGCCGGATCGCGCCGGACGCGCCGCGCTCGTACCGGGTGCCGCTGTACCCGGTCGTGCCGGTCCTGTCCGCGGTGTCCTGCCTGTATCTGGCCTGGCTGCTGCCCGGTGTGACCTGGACGCTCTTCGGCTGCTGGCTGGCGCTCGCCGCGGTGCTCTACCTGTGCTTCGGCCACCGGCACTCGAAGCTGCGGGAGCCGGCCGGACAGGTCGAGACGGCGAAGGCGGATGTGGAGGCAGGAGCATGACGTACGACGAGGTCGTTCTTCAACCGGCGGCGGATCTGGTCGAGTTGACGCGCGCGTTGGTCGACGTGCCGTCGGAGAGTGGCGCGGAGGGGGTGCTCGCGGACGCGGTGGAGCGCGCGCTGCGGGCCGCGCCGCATCTGGAGGTCGAGCGGATCGGGCATTCGGTCGTCGCCCGGACCGCTCTCGGCCGAGCCGAGCGGGTCGTGATCGCCGGGCACCTGGACACCGTTCCGGCCTGCGGCAACCTGCCCTCGCGGCTCGTGGACGGGCGGGTGTACGGGCTCGGGGCCTGCGACATGAAGGGCGGTGTCGCCGTCGCCCTGCACACCGCGGTGACCGTCCCGGCGCCGACCCGGGACGTGACCTATGTGTTCTACGAGTGCGAGGAGGCGCACACCGAACGCAACGGCCTCGGCCGGATCGCCGCCGAGCGGCCCGGGCTGCTCGCGGGCGATCTGGCGATCCTGATGGAACCGTCGGGCGGCCTGGTGGAGGGCGGCTGCCAGGGCTTCCTCACCGCGGACGTGATCGTGCGGGGCGCCCGCGCGCACACCGCCCGCCCCTGGCAGGGCGTGAACGCGGCCCACCGCGCGGCGGAGGTGCTGCGCCGCCTCGACGAGCGGGACGTACGGGACGTGGTGATCGACGGTCTGGTGTACCGGGAGGCGCTGAGTGCGGTGGCGGTACGGGCGGGGGTGGCGAGCAATGTCGTACCCGACGCGTGCTTGGTCACCGTCAACCTCCGCTTCGCGCCGAGCCGTTCACCGAAGGAGGCGGAGGCGCTGGTGCGTGCGCTGTTCCCGGAGTACGAGGTGCTGGTGACTGAGGTCGTCGCGGGCGCGCTGCCGGGTCTCGCCCGCCCCGCGGCCGCCTCGCTCCTGGCCCGCCTTGGGACCGAGCCGCGGGCCAAGCTCGGCTGGACGGACGTGGCCCGCTTCGCGGCCGCGGGCGTCCCGGCGCTGAACCTCGGCCCCGGCGATCCTTCCCTCGCGCACACACCCGGGGAGTACGTTCCGGTGGCCGAACTGCGGTCGGTGCGGGCGGCGTTGGGCGACTGGCTGATGATGGCGTGAGCGGCGCGGGCGGACCGGGGCGGGGCGGGCGGGGCGGTCGAGGCGGGGCGGGCGGGGCGTTCAGGCCCGCCCGGGCGCTCGCAGCCGCGCGAGGATCCGCAGGTGCAGCCAGAGGACGAGCCGTTCGTCCGGGTCGCCGAGATCGATGTCCAGGTGTTCCCTGATCTGCTTCAGGCGGTAGCGGCACGTGTTGGGGTGGACGGCGAGGAGCCGGGCGGCGCCCGCCATGTCGCAGCCCGCGTCGAAGTACGCGATGAGGGTGCCCGCGTAATCGGTGCCGTGCTGCTCGTCGTACGCGAGGACGCCCTGCCACGGGCCGGTCGACAGGTCCGTGCGGTGGGCGAGGATCTCGCCGAGGCGCAGCAGGGTGACGCGGGGGCGTACGTCCTCGATGGCGGCGACGCCGCGGTCGTCCTCCAGGACGGTGAGGACGCGGTCGGCGTCGTCGCGGGAGCGGGCGACGTCGGCGAGGCCCGCGACCGTGCCGCCGAGTCCGGCGCGCACCGGGACGCGCAGCGCGCGGGTGGCCTGCCCGGTGATGTCCTCGATGAGCCGGCGCTGGCGGCCGCCGTCCTGGCCCGCGTCGGGCAGCAGCGCGTACACCACGTGGTCGATGACGACGCAGGCGTGCCGGCCGTAGCGGGCCCCGCACTGGAGGCGGACGTGGTCGAGGAGGCGCAGGGTCGCCTGCGCGCTGTCGGCGGGGGCGGCGGGTTCGTCGCCGGGGGCGGCGTCGAGGACGAACGCGACGACCCGGACGGGGCTGTCCTCGGAGAAGCCGAGCCTGCGGGCCGCGGTGGCGGGAGCGGCGGTGCCGTTCAGGAGGCGGCGCAGGAGGTCCCCGTACTGGTGGCGGGTGAGGTCCTCGGCGGCGCGGGCGCGCAGCAGGTGGAAGGCGGCGGTGGAGGCGCCCTGGGCGAGGATCTCCTCGGCGTCGGGTGCGAGCCGGCCGTTGTCGATCATCCAGAGGGAGCCGAGGATCTCGCCGCCCGCGCGGATGGCGACGGCGAGCCGGTCGATCTCGCCGGGCGCGGTGCCGGGGAGCCGCAGCGGGTGGGCGGAGGCGTGGAGTCGGCGGTACTGCTCGGTGTTCTCGCGGCTGCCGGGGACCTGGCGGCCGAGGATGCCCTGGCGGCGGCTGTCGTCGATGGCCTGCCCGTCGATGGTGGAGTAGGCGAGGATGCGCTGGCGCGGGTCCTCGACGGTGGTGGCGCCGCCCCCGGCCGCGGCGATCGCGTTGGCCAGGGTGAACAGGTCGCCGAGCGCGGAGGCGCCGGTCCCTTGCGCGACGGGGGCGGGTCCGGCCTCGACGGCCGAGGCGATCAGCAGGTGCACACGGTGCCAGGACGCGTCCTCGTCGACGGCGAGCAGCGCCACCCCGTGGCTGCGGGCGGCTTCGGCGGGCCCGCCCCCGCCCCGGACGACGAGCCCGGTCAGGCCCGCCTCCGCGACGGCCGGGACGAGCTCGGCGGCGGCCTCGGCGCGCACGCCGACCGCGAGGAGGAGTCCTCCCGGTGTGTACGGCACGGGCGCCCCGAGGTCGTGGAGGAGGACCTCGGTCACGGGGACCGCGGTGCCCGCGGGCGCGGTGACCAGGCGGAGGGCAGGCTGCCCGAGGGTGTCGAGCAGAGCCTCCAGGGTGCAGTCGCCTTGCATGTGGTCCTCCCGTACGGCTGCGTCGAAGGACGATTCTCGCGCCCCGCTCGGGGGTGCTGGTTGGCCGATCGCAATACGGGATGGTGTGAGCCTTGCACGAACGCGCAAAGACGGCCGCCGTGCCGGTGCCCAGACTGGCAGCCATGATCAGTGCTACGACAGCAAGTGGTACGGCGCCGCCCGGCGCGGCGAGCGGGAGCGGGGCCCTGGAGCGGGCGGTGCACGGGAGCGACGCCCTGGAGCGGGCGGCGCGCGCGGCGGCCGACGCGGCGACGGCCGCCGGTGTCACGGTCCGGACCGTCGGCGATCTGGCCGGTGTCCGTGCCGTTTCGGACTTCCTCGCCGAGACCTGGGGCACCCCTCCGGGCGCGCCGCCGCTGCCCGCCGACGTCTTGATCAGCGCGGTGCACGCGGGCGGTGCGGTGCATGCCGCGTACGCCGGGGACCGGCTCGTCGGTGCGGCCGCGCTGGTGTTCAAGCGGCCGGCGGAGCGGGCGGTGTACTCCCTGGTGGCTGCGGCGGCGACGTCCGACCGGGGTGTGGGCCTCGCCGTGAAGCAGGGCCAGCGGCTGTGGGCCCTGGAGCGGGGCGCCGAACGCATGCAGTGGACGTTCGACCCGCTGCTCGGCCGGAACGCGCGCTTCAATCTGGTGAAGCTGGGCGGGCTCGGCACGGAGTACGTCGTCGACTTCTACGGCCGGCTCGACGACGGGTTCAACGGCGGCGACGAGAGCGACCGGCTCACCGTCACCTGGGACCTGTGCGCGCCCCGCCACGACGTCGACGACGGCGCGGCCGGGCGGGCCGGGGCCGAGGTGGTCCGCCGGGCCCCGGACGGGGCGCCGCTCGCGCTGCGGTCCGGGGAGCGGTGGTGGTGCCGGGTGCCCGAGGACGTGCTCGCGCTGCGGGCGAAGGACCTGCCCATGGCGCTGCGCTGGCGGCACGCGGTGCGCGAGGTGTTCACCGAGGTGTTCGCCGACGGGTACGAGGCGTCGGCCCTGTCGCGCGACGGCTGGTATCTGCTGACCCGCTCGCGCTCCGGCTCCTGCTCCTGCTCCTGCTCCGCGAGCGGCACCCCCACACCGACGACCGGCCAGGAGGGCTGAGATGAAGATCGAGCGTGTCGAACTGCTGCACATCGCCGTGCCGTTGGTGAAGCCGTTCCGTACGTCGTTTTCCACGATGACCAGCAAGGACACGTTCCTGCTGCGGGTCGAGACGGACGCGGCCGAGGGCTGGGCGGAGTTCGGCGGCGACCCGGACCCGCTGTACAGCTCGGAGTTCACGGGCGGCGCGGAACTCGTGCTGCGCGACTTCCTGGTGCCGCGGGTCGCCGCCGTACGGGATCTGACCACGGCGAAGGCCGCGCCCGCTATGGCCGCGGTCAAGGGCCACTACATGGCGAAGGCCGCCTTGGAGACCGCGCTGCTCGACGCCGAACTGCGCGCGGCGGGCATGTCGTTCGCCACTTTCCTGGGCGCGGTGCACGACCGGGTGCCGTCCGGGGTCTCGGTCGGCATCAAGCCGTCGATCCCGGAACTCCTCGACGACGTGCGGCAGTACCTGGACGAGGGGTACGTCCGGATCAAGCTGAAGATAGAGCCGGGGTGGGACGTGGAACCGGTCCGCGCGGTGCGTGAGCGGTTCGGGGACGAGCTGCCGTTGCAGGTCGACGCCAACACGGCGTACGGCCTCGCGGACGCCGAACACCTGCGGAGGCTGGACGAGTTCGGGCTGCTGCTCATCGAGGAGCCGCTGGACGAGGACAACCTGTTCCAGCACGCGCGGTTGCAGCGACGGCTTGCGACGCCGGTCTGCCTGGACGAGTCGATCCACTCGGCGCGGGACGCGGCCGCGGCGATCGCGATGGAGGCGTGCCGGGTCGTCAACATCAAGCCGGCGCGGGTGGGCGGCTATCTGGAGGCGCGCCGGATCCACGATCTGTCGCGGGCGGCGGGGGTGCCGGTGTGGTGCGGCGGCATGCTGGAGACGGGAGTCGGGCGCGCCCCGAACCTGGCGCTGGCCGCGCTGCCCGGGTTCACGCTGCCCGGCGACACGTCGGCGTCGTCGCGGTACTTCGCGGAGGATCTGACGGAGCCGTTCGTGCTGCGGGACGGATATCTGGAGGTGCCGCAGGGGCCGGGGATCGGGATCGATCCGATCCCGGAGGTGTTGGGGAGGTTCACTGTGGGGCGGCGGGTTGTGGGGTAGCTGATGCCTGCGGCACGTCGGGGCTGGTTTTCAGGGGCGCGGGGAACTGCGCGACCAGCCACGACGGCGCGGCAGCCGAACGACGAAGCGGGCTGGCTCAAGGCCGCGCGTCCCACGTCCCCAGGTCCACCACCCGGTCGTCCGCGAACAGCGCACACGTACGACCGTCCGCCACGAACACGCTCCGCAGCTCCGCGTCGAGAACCGTCGCGGCGACGAACGTGCTGACGATCAGCGGGAAGTCGCAGACCGCGCCGATCCGGAACAGGGACTGCGACTCCGTCGTGACCGCGTCGCCCCCCGCGCGCAGCACGATGCGCCGATCCCCCGCGACCGCCCGCGTGGCGACCGCGACCGCGATGTTCTCCAGTCCGTCCGAGGCGACCGCGGCGAGCGCGCGGGCCCGCCGGGCCGAGAGGCGTTCCAGGAGGAACCGGTCGCCGCCGCGGCCGATGACGACGGGGATGTCGAGGGAGCGGGCCAGCGGAAGGCAGGCGGCCTGCCGGTTCCGTTCGACGGCGACGACCTTCACGCCGAGGTCCCGCAGCCACGCCGAGAGGCGAAGGCCGACCTGGCCGAGGCCGACGACGATGACGTGGTTGCGGCGCGGGATGGAGCGGGCGCCGAGAATGCTCGTCATCCGGTGCCCGGTGAACCGGTCGACGACACCGGCGGTGAACACGGCGGCCAGGACGAGGACGCCGATCATCGAGGCGGCGGAGACCACCTTGTACCAGCCGGGCCCGTGCTCGGCGGCGTGCGAGGAGCCGATCGTGGTGAGCGTACGGGCCGCGTTCCACACCGCCTCGGTCCAGTGCTCGTGCAGCACGAGCACGCCGAGCGCCACGTCCACGGAGTAGGCGAGAAGCAGCGCGATCAGGCTGCAGACCAGCGCCTTCGCGGAGGTGCCGAGGGAGCGGAACCAGGCCGCGACGGAGCTGCGCGGATGCGGCTCGAACGCGGTGGCGAGGGCCCGGCGCGGCAGGTGCTCCACGTTCATGGCCAGACCTTCACGCCGTACGCCCACGAGGTCGTCGCCGACGGGCTGCAGCATCGCGTACCGGGGAGCGAGGCAGCTCGCCAGGAGGCTGGGCAGGATCGCGTCGGTCATGCTCAGGGCCGTGCAGTTGGGGACGGTCCGGGAGACCTCCTCGGCGACGGTGCGGTCGAAGATGGTCACGACCAGGCGGACGCCGGGCTTGAGGTGTTCGGCGAGCAGGGCGTAGCGCAGGGCGACCATGTCGTCGCGGGACACGATGGCGATGCTGTCGACGGGGCCGCTCAGCTGCCGTCGCAGCGCGTCGTCGTCGGGGCGGGGCAGGCGGTGGGCGGTGCTCCCCCAGCGTTCGATGCAGTCGGCGGCGGAGCGGCCGAGGGTCTCGTCGTCCTCGATGATCACGACGTCCCGGCCGGTGGCGGGGACGTGCGAACGTGGTTCGGGGGCAGGGCGCTCGCGCGGGTCTCTGGTTATCTGCGGGCTCAAGCTGTCGGCCTCTCTACGACAACGGGGGCCGGGGAAACATCCCTGGCACCCCTTGATCCGGAAGGCGCGGCAGTGCCTGATCGAGGCTGGCGCATCCGCTTCGGCGCCGCCCGGGTCGTCCGGGTGCGCGCGCCCCGGTGGCTCGCGCTCACGGGGTGAGGAGCGCGGCGCTCGGAGCGGAGCTGAAGCGGGCTTCTTTGTAACAACCGCCTGGGGCGGTGGTGAAGCGGTTTTCTTTCTAGCAGCAGGCCCTGCGGTTCCGATTCGTCAGCGTGTACAAAAGCGAGCGGCCGACTACGTACATCTGTCGAATGCGCGCAGTCGGCTCGTCTCGTACGGGAACGGCGTCTGTTCAGGTTCGGGGGCGGGATTGGGCCCAGGTGCTGATCGCGGCGACGAGCATCATGTACGCGGCGATGGGGATCCACGAGCCGTGCGTTCAAAGGGTGAGCAGGGGCTTCAGCTGCGCGAACCGTTCTGCGATGGTGTTCCGGCCCCACCGGCCCACACCCGTAGCCCACACCCGTGGCCCACGCTCGTAGAGGAGTCGTCGTCATGAAGCGCGCCGCCACTCTGTCCGTCCTGGTCTGCCTCCTCGCCGCGACGGCGGCCGCGCCCGCGTCGCCTGACGCCGGCTCAGGCGCGAACGCGGGCGCGGCTGCCCAGAAGTCCAGGCACGGCAGCCTGCTCGACTCCGTTCCGCGCTCCGGGGTCCTGAAGGTGTGCACGACGGGCGACTACCGCCCCTTCACCCACCTCGATCCGGCCGACGGCAGCTACAGCGGCATCGACATCGAGATGGCCGAGGACCTCGCCGAAAGCCTCGGCGCCAAGCCGGAGTACGTGGCCACGACCTGGGCGAACCTCACCAAGGACGTCGCGGCCGGGCGGTGCGACATCGGCGTCGGCGGTGTCTCCATCACCCTGCCGCGGGCCCGCCAGGTGTACTTCGGCGAGCCGACCCGCGAGGACGGCAAGACGCCGATCGTGCGCTGCGCCGACAAGGACCGGTTCGGCGAGGGCACGCTCGCGGACATCGACAAGCCCGGCACGACCGTCATCGTCAACCCCGGTGGTACGAACGAGGAGTTCGCGCGCGAGAACATCAAGAAGGCGACCATCAAGCTCCACCCGGAGAACACCACGATCTTCCAGGAGATCGTCGCGGGCCGGGCCGACGTGATGATGACGGACGCGAGCGAGACCCTGTACCAGTCCAAGATCAACCCGGAGTTGTGCTCCCTGCACCCCGAGAAGCCGTTCACGTTCTCCGAGAAGGCGTACGCGCTGCCGCGCGGGGACGAGCAGTTCAAGGAGTACGTCGACCAGTTCACTCATCTCGCGACGCACGACGGGACGTACGCGGCGTACGAGAAGGAGTGGATGGGCACGTCCTGACACGTCCTGACACGTCCGCACGGCGCGGGCCGGGACTCATCCTGGGGCCCGCGGAGATCGGGAAGACCGGCCCTAGGCCGCGCGGAAGCGGCCCGGCTCGCCCTCCTCGACCCGCCCCGTGGCGCTCAGCCGGTCCAGGTGCTGCAGGGCGGTCCTGCGCTCCACCGGTCGTACGTGCGGCCCTTCGACGTGCGGCCGGTAGACCAGGCGGTGGTCCACGATCTCGTCCAGGGTGCGCGGCTCGGCGAGGAACGCGAGCAGGGCCGCGTCCCTGCGCTCCACGACTTCGGCGAAGGCGGCGAGCCGTCGGCGGAACTCCTCGGGCCCTTCGATCACGCCCTTCTGGTGGGACGTGCCGTACCAACGGGCGTCGATCTCCCGGCACTTCCGCAGGGACGCCTCGAACGCGCCGAGGTCGCTGCCGAGGTCGCCGTAGTACGGGCCGAACGACGTCAGGTCGATGTCGGCGACGAACAGGAATCCGTCCGGCTCGACCAGGAAGCCGCAGTGCCCGGCGGTGTGGCCGGGCAGGTGTACGACCGTGACGGTCCGGCCTCCGAGGTCGAACACGGCACCGTCGTCGAACCCCTGGGCGTCCGGCCGCCCCCGCAGGTGGAAGTCCTCCCGCATCGACTTGTCGACCTCGCCCACCGCCTCCGGCGGCAGCCCGAGCCCGGCGACCAGCGTCTCGGGGGAGCGCAGCGCGCCGAGGTCCGCCGCGTGCACCCGCACCGGCACGTCGCTGTAGCTGCCGAGGCCCGCCATGTGGTCCTCGTGCGCATAGCTAACGAGGACCACGTCCGCGGGAGGCCCGCCTGCCACGAACGACAGCGACGGGTCGACGACGAGTGCGGACGTCGACCCGTGTACGAGCAGGGAGTTGCCGTACGGGTAGGCGCCGCGATGGGCACCGACGAGCACGTCGACCCCGCCGTACGCGACCGTCGTGTATTCCGGGTTGCGCGAAGACATGGGGACAGTTGATCGCACGGCGTCGGTCGGGGGCGACCCTTTCGCGGGTCTGATCGACAGTGATTCTCCTCGCCTCGGACCGCCACCGGGACGGTCTCGCCCCGCGCGGCGTCCGGGCCGTGTACGCACCTCGGCTCAGTCCGTGTACACCTCGGCCCGGTCGACGCTCACGAACGCGCCCTGGGACGACGGGTTGTGCTCGCCCGTGACGCGGACCCTGAGTGTGTGTTCACCCGCGGGCAGGCGGGGGCTGACGAACTGCAGCGTCTCGCCGGTGCGGATCGGGCCGTGGAGGTCGACGCGTTGCTCCGGGCCGCCGTCGACGCTCACGGCCGCGATGCCGTTGCCCGTGTCGCGTACGGAGAGCAGGGCGATGCGGGTGCCGGTGAAGGTGAACGTGGCGGTGGCGTCGGCGCGGTCGCTCCAGTGGTCGTCGCTCCAGAAGCACTGGGTGGCGCAGCCGGTGCCGGAGTTCCAGTCGCCGCTGTAGACCACCGTGCCGTTCCCGCTGGAGCGGCCGTCGTCGTTGATCCAGTGGTTGCCGGATCCGGGGTCGCCGGACGGCAGGTCCTGGGTGGCGCCGAGCGCGAGCGGGCGGCCGAGGTCCGGGCTGCCGTCGGCGTTCCAGGTGATCTTCTGGGCGCGGGTGGTGCGGTCGGAGTACGTGTTCACGGACGTGGTCTTGGCGTGGTGGATCAGCCAGTCCTCCTTGCCGTCGGGGGACGTGAAGAAGGAGTGGTGGCCGGGGCCGAACACACCGTGTTCGTCGGCGCGGGAGAAGACCGGCCCCCGGTGCTGGGTCCAGTCGCCGGGCACCAGCGGGTCCGCGTCGGCGGGCAGGGACATCATCCACAGCTGGTAGTCCGGCTTGCCGGTGTCGCAGGCCGAGTACGTCATCCACGTACGGCCGTTGCGGTTCAGGAACGCGGGCCCTTCGCGGACCTCGGGACAGCCACCGGCGGCGTCGATCGCGACCGCGTCGCCTGAGACGGTGTACGGGTTCGACATCGGCGCGATGTTGATGCCGTTGTGCTGGTAGGCGTTGATGCCGCTGTAGGCGAGGTAGAGGCGGCCGTTGTGCTGGAGGATGCCCGGGTCGATGGCGAACATGCCCGCGTGGTTGGGCGGTTCGAGCTTCGCCTTGAAGTGGTACGGGCCGGCCGGGTCGTCGCCCTCCGATTCGAGGACGTACAGGCGGTGGTGGTCGTCGACTCCGTCGTCGGCGGTGTAGTAGAGGTACCAGCGGCCGTCGAAGCGGTAGAACTCCGGCGCCCACATGTGCTGGTTGCGCGAGGGGTCGGTGTCGGTCCACACCGTGACCGGATCGGCGGCGAGCAGCGTGCCGAGCGACTTCGATCGCCACATCTTGATGCTGTCGCCCTGGGTGGTGGCCAGGTGGTACTGCCCGTTGGCGTGGGCCAGGAACGGGTCGGGGCCGGTGTTGAGCGGATTACGGAAGGTTCCGGCCGCGGCGGCCCCGCGGGAGTCGGCTGCGGATTCAGGCGGCTTCTCCGCGGTGGCGTGCGGCACGGCGACGATGCCTACGAGCAGGGCCAGGAGCAGGGCCCATAACGCGCCGCGTGACCGCCTGGGGATGGGTCGGGGCATGGGCCGGGGCAAGAGCCGGGGCATGGGCCGGGGCATGGGCGGACCCTTCATCGGACTCTCCGTTACAACGATGTAAGACGCTACGGCTTCGGACGGTAGGGAGACGGCGGGTGCGTGTCAACGCGGCCCGGCCGCACGGGACTTGAGCGGTTGCAGGAGCGGAAGCAGCCGGTCCCAGTGGCGCCGCAGGCCGGAGGCGCTGAACGCGTCGGTGTCGGCCATGGTGAAGCCGTGGGCGGTGCCGGGGTAGATCTCCGAGGTGTGGTCGACACCTGCGGCGTCCAGATCGTGGTTGAGCTCGGCGAGCGCCTCGGGCGTCAGGTCGCCCTCGGCGTGACCGAGGTGGACCTGGGCGGTGAGCCCGGCGAAGAGGCCGGGTCCGTCGGCCCCCACGGGCGCGTGGAACGCGGCGACGGCGGCGACCTGGCCGGGGTGGGCGGCGGCCGTACGCATCGCGAGCAGACCGCCGATGCAGTACCCGGTCACGCCGACCGGCCCCGACGCGACTTCGGTCCGGCCTGTGAGGAACCTGAGGTAGGCGTCGGCATCGCGTAGGACACGGTCCGTGGTGTGTGCCTGGATCAACGGCATCAGCTGGGCCATGACCTGGGGCCTGGTCTCTGCCCCGATGTGCTCGGGAAGGTCGATCACCGGTGCCGGGCCGTGCCGGTGGAGGAAGTTGGGAACGAGTACGTAGTAGCCGTGCCGGGCCAGTTCGCCGGCCATGTCCCGCAGCACGGGCCGGACGCCGAAGCCGTCCGGGTACATCAGCACCCCGGGGTGCCGTTGGCCGTCGTCGGGGAAGGCGGCGAAGGCGTCGGCCGGTCCGTCCGGGGTGGGGATCCGCAGCGTCTCGATGGTCATGGGTTCTCGGTTCTCCTGTCGTGGTTGATGTGTCGTACGTGATCAACACGACGGAGGCGGAGCCCGCGCGGCGGCGGGCCCCCGCGCACCGAATCCCCTCAACTGCGGGCTGACACCGGCCCGTTCGGCGCTCAGAAGAGCACCGGGTCACCGATCCGTGTGTGGCGCGAGGCCGTCCCGGTAGTCATGGTCGTGCAGCGTAGACGAGGGCGCGGGGCGGTGCCAGTCAGCGTTGCGGGGGACGCCCAGCGGGATCCGGCCCGAACTCGGTTGCTCGGTCCGGCACCTGATACGCGCCCGGCGTGCGCCCGAAGGCTCGGCGGAACGCGTCGATGAAGGCGCTGGCCGAGGACCATCCGCACAGGTGGGCCACCGTGGTCACCGGCGTGCGCTCGGCGAGCAGGATCAGGGCGTGGTGGAGCCGGAGTTGGGTGCGCCACTGGGGGAAGGTCATGCCCAGCTCGGACTTGAACAGCCGCGACAACGTCCGTTCGCCCGCGCCGACTTGGCGGCCGAGCCCGGACAGCGTGCGCGAGTCTGCGGGGTCGGCGCGCAGGATCGCGCAGAGTTCCGCGAGGCGGGGCTCCGTGGGCGTGGGCAGGTGCAGCGGTTGCTGCGGTGAGGCCTTCAACTGGTCGAGGAGGACGGCACGCAGCCGGGCCCGCTCCGGGCTGCCGTCGTCGGGGGTGCGGGTGTGGGCGAGGATCAGCTCGCGCAGGAGCGGGCTGACACTCAGGACGGTCGGTTCGTCCAGGCCGAGGGGGTTGTCCTCGGCGGGCAGGCCGACGAGGTGGAGGGTGAGTTCACCGTGCGCGTGGTGGGCGTGGGCGGTGCCCGCCGGTACCCAGATGGCGCGGGTCGCGGGCGCGATCCAGGAGCCCCTGTCGGTCGTGACGGCCAGGACTCCGCGTCCGGCGTAGACGATCTGGTGGTCGTCGTGCCGGTGCGCGTCGATCTCGGCGCCCGGGGCGAGCCATCGGGTACGGGTGGGGGCGATGGGCTGGTGGCGGGTTGGTTGGCGGGTTGGTTGATGGCGGTTTGGTTGTTGGCGGGTTGGTTGATGGCGGGTTGATTGATGGCGGGGTTTCGTCATTGACTGGCAGATTATCGGAAGCGCGCCAGACCGGCTCGTCACGACGATGAGGCCATGTACTTCTCTCCTTCGCGGGGCCCGGCCCGGAAGCGGCTCGTCGGCCGGCTGAATCAGCCCGTTGTCCGGCTGTCGGCGGGGCACGCGTGCGTCGATGTCTACCAAGGGGCTGTCGCCGCCCTCGTCCCCTTCTTCGTCGCCGAGCGCGCCTACACGTACGCCGCCGCATCAGGTCTCGTCCTGGCCGCCTCCCTCTTGTCGTCCGTCGCGCAGCCGCTGTTCGGGATGCTCACCGACCGGTGGGTGCTGCCGTGGCTGCTGCCGGTGAGCACCCTCGTCGCGGGGTGCGGGGTGGCGCTGAGCGGCGCCACCCACTCGTACACCCTGACCTTGGTGTTCCTCGCCGTGTCGGGCATCGGGGTCGCGGCGTACCACCCGGAGTCCGCGCGGATCGCACGCGTCGCCGGCGGAGGGGATCACCGGGCCATGGGCTGGTTCTCGCTGGGCGGCAACCTCGGTTTCGCCCTCGCACCGCTCCTGGTCACAGCCGTCGTCGCCATGGGCGGCCTGAGTCTCTCCCCGCTGCTCGTGGTCCCCGCCGTGGTGGGAAGTGTGCTGTGCCTGCCGGTGCTCCGCGGAATGCGACGTCCCACCGAGACATCAAAATCCGTTACCCCTCCGGCAGTTGAGGTCCGGCGGGACGACGTACGCTCCTTCGTCGGACTGGCCCTGGCCGTCGTGTTCCGGTCGATCGCGTTCGTCGGCCTGAGCACGTTTCTCGTCTTCCACGCGCAGGAACAGGTGGGCGGCGGTGCCGGTCCGGCGGCGGTGGGGGCCGGTGCGCTGTTCGTGCTGTATGCCGGGGGCGCGGTGGGCACGGTCGTGGGCAGTCGGCTGACGGCTCGGTGGGACCGGGTCCGGATCGTACGGGTGTCGTACCTCCTGACGGTCGTCGCCGTCGCCGGTGTGGTGTTCGTGCCGGGGCCCGCGTTCTTCGTGTGCGTCGCGCTCACCTCCATCGGCCTGTACGTGCCGTTCTCCCTCCAGGTCACCCTCGCCCAGGACTATCTGCCGTCGCGGGTCGGCACCGCCGCCGGGATCACGCTGGGCCTGACGGTCAGCGTGGGCGGGCTCGCCGGTTTGGTGATCGGCGGCCTCGCGGACGCCACGTCCCTTCAACTCGCCCTTGCTCCACTGATCCTGATGCCACTGCTGAGCTGGCTGTCCTTCCGTACGTTGGCGGAGCCGGCGATCGCGGTCGGTTCGGCCAGCGCGGTCGGTTCGGCGAGCGCGCCGGGACCGGAGGTACGGGAACCCGAGCGGGACGCGGCCTGACCCCGTTCGGCCCCCGCTGCCTCCGCCAACGGGGCGTCCTGATCGCCCGTCGGCGAGGAATTCCCGGCATTGGTCTATGCCAACCGCCCACGCCTCCGTATCCTCATCCGTAGCCAGTGACACACCATCCCCCCACCCCCGGTTGAGTGTCGCCGCGGGCGACGCGGAGCGATCTCCGTCCTCGGCAGCTGCGCGACCTCGCCCTTCGCCGCCCCTAGGAGGGTCACGGTGAACTTACGTAGCAGAACCACAGCGATCGCCGGCGCCGCCACCGCCTGCCTCATCGCCTCCCTCGCCCTGACCTCGGCGTACGCGGAGGAGCCCGGCGGCCGGACCACCGCCGGGCAGACCGCCGCGCAGGCGGGACCGGCCGGACGGGACGCGCAGGCAGGACAGGGCGTGCGGGCAGGTCAGGGCAAGCAGGCAGGTCAGGCCGCCCAGGTGGCGCTCAAGGAAGTGGCCACGGCCAAGAACCCGTCCGCCGGAGCGGCCGGTCCGGGAAACACCGTCTGGATCGCCGAACGCGCGGGAACCGTACGGGTCCTGGGCGACCAGGGCCTCGGCGAGCCTGTCCTCGACATCTCCGGCGAGACGACCACCGACGGCGAACGCGGCCTCCTCGGCATCGCCTTCGACCAGGACTTCAGCCACTTCTACATCTCGTTCACCGACCGCGAAGGCACCAGCACCGTCGACGAGTTCGCCGTCAAGGAGGGCAAGCTGCAACCCGACACCCGGCGCACCGTCCTCACCCAGACCCAGCCGTACGCGAACCACAACGGCGGCGACATCAAGTTCGGCCCGGATGGCTATCTCTACATCGCACTCGGCGACGGCGGCTCCGGCGGGGACCCGCACGGCAACGGCCAGAACCTCGACACGCTGCTTGGCAAGCTGCTGCGGATCGACCCGAGCGGCGGCGATCCGTACGCCGTGCCCGCCGACAACCCGTTCGTCGGCGATCCGAAGGCCAAGGACGAGATCTGGGCGTACGGACTGCGCAATCCATGGAAGTTCTCCTTCGACTCGGGCACCGGTGATCTGCTGATCGGTGACGTCGGCCAGAGCGCCTGGGAGGAGATCGACTGGGCTCCGGCCGACAGCAAGGGCGGCGAGAACTACGGCTGGTCCGCGATGGAGGGCAACCATCCCTTCCGGGGCGGCACCGAGCCCGCGAACCACGTCCCGCCGGTCCACGAGTACGACCGCAACGGCCTCGGCTGCTCGGTGACCGGTGGCTTCGTCTATCGCGGCGACAAGATCCCGGGGCTTCAGGGCCAGTACGTGTTCAGCGACTACTGCGACGGCACGCTGCGCTCACTGCAGATCGAGAACGGCAAGGTGACCGGCGAGCACGACCTCGGAGTCAACGGCGGCGAGGTCGTCTCGTTCGTCCAGGGCGGCGACGGCGAGCTGTACGTGCTCGACCTCGGCGGCAGCGTCTCCCGGATCGACCCCGCCTGAACGATCCCCTCGCGCCTGGCCATCACCGGATGAACTCCCCGACCAGCTCGGCGAATTCGTCCGGTGTGGCCAGGCGTATGCCGAGGGTCTCCGCCTTCGTGCGCTTCGACCCCGCGCCCTCGCCCGCGACGACCAGGCCGGTGTTCTTCGAGACGCTGCCCGACGCCTTGCCTCCGGCCCGCTCGACCAGTTCGTTCATCTCGTTGCGCGAGAGCTTCTCCAGCGGGCCCGTCATCGCGCCCGTCACCACGACCTTCATTCCGGCCAACGGGCCTGTGTCGGAAGAAACTTGAGCACCAGCACCAGCACCAGCACCAGCACCCGGAGCGGGCGGAGTGGCGCCCGGCTCCGTCATCGACAGGCCCGCCGCCGCGAGGCGGTCTATCTGGTCGCTCAGCTCGGCCAGTTCGGTGACGATCACCGGGGCCTTCTCCCCGCCGATGCCCTCGACCTGCTGCATCGCCTCCGCGTCCGCCGCCCGGATCGCGTCCATCGTGGCGAAGTGCCGGGCGATCCGGCGGGACATGGACCGTCCCGTGCCGCGGATGCCGAGGGCGCAGAGCACCCGCGACAGCGGCTGCCGCTTCGCGGCGTCAAGGGCGGCCAGGAGGTTGTCGGTGCTGGTCTCCCCCATCCGCTCAAGGCCGAGGAGGTCGTCCCTGGTCAGGCGGTCGAACAGGTCGGGCAGCGCGGAGACCAGGCCCGCGTCGACCAGTTGCACCACGCGGGAGTGGCCGAGGCCCTCGATGTCGAGCTGGTCGCGCCCCGCGGCGTACGCGACGGAGGCGACGAGGTGGCAGTTGCGGCCGCGCTCGCAGCGCCACCTCTGCTCCCCGGTGTCGATGCCGGAACCGCACTGCGGGCAGGCCGCCGGGAACGTGATCTCCCGCTCGTCGCCCGTGCGCAGCTGGGCCACGGGGGCCTCGACGCGCGGGATGATGTCGCCCGCCTTGTAGACCATGACGTGGTCCCCGAGGCGCAGGCCGCGGCGCGTGATGTCGGCGGGGTTGTGCAGGGTGGCGTAGGTGACGGTGGAGCCGTCGATGTCCACGGGTTCGAGGACGGCGCGGGGCGCGATGATGCCGGTGCGGCCGACGTTCCACTCCACGTCGAGCAGCTTCGTGATCTTCTCTACGGCGGGGAGCTTGAAGGCGAGGGCCCAGCGCGGGGCGCGTGTGCCCTCTCCGGCCGCCCGCTGGTCGGCGGCGAGGTCGGCCTTGATGACGATCCCGTCGATGCCGAACGGGAGTTGTGCGCGCCGCGCCCCGATCTCCCGCACGCGCGCGAGGACGTCCTCGACGGTGGTGACGACCGTGCCGGGCACCTCGGTGCTCGCCGGGGTGTTGACGCCGTACCGGACGGCCCGGTCCATGAGGTCGCCGTGCGCGGAGTCGGCCAGCTCGGCGGCGAGGCCGTCGCCGGAGTCGGGCAGGGGCAGCAGGCCGTACCCGAAGAACGTCATCGGCACGGTGTAGGCGCGGTCCTTGGCGCGCAGGGTGCCGGCGGCGGCATTGCGCGGGTTGGCGAACGGGTCGCCGCCGTGCTGGGTGCGGACCTCGTTCGCGTACTCGAACTGGGCTGTTGTCATGAGGACTTCGCCGCGCACCTCGACCGTGGCCGGTTCGGTCAGCTCGGTCGGCAGGCCTTCGATCGTGCCGATGGCGTGCGAGACGTCCTCCCCGGCTGTCCCGTCGCCCCGGGTGATCAGTCGCGTGAGGCGGCCCTGCTGATAGCGGGCGGCGATCGCGAGGCCGTCCAGCTTCGGCTGGACGTTCCAGGACGCGACCGGACGGCCGATCCTGCGCTCCAGTGAGGCGGCCCAGGTGGTGAACTCCTCGTCGGAGAAGGCGTTGTCGAGACTCAGCATCGGGACGGTGTGCGGCACGTCCCCCTCGACCGCGCCGCCCGCGACCTTGCCCGAGGGCGAGCCCGGCAGGGTCTCGTCGGGGTGCGCCGCCTCGTACTCGGCGATCGCGCGGACCAGTCGGTCGTACGCGTCGTCGTCCAGGGCTGAGCTGCCGTTGTCGTAGTACGCGGCGGCTGCCTGGACCGCCTGCTCGACCGCTGCCGCATAGGCGGTGGCGTCGGACAGCGCGGTGGCCTCGGCGGGCGCTTGACCAGCGGGAACAACGGAAGGAACGGCAGTGGTTGTCGTCATGCCCCCATCCTGCCGTGCACCACTGACAATCGACTTCGACGGCGGCTCGCGGAGGCCGCGACGGCCGCTGACGGGAGGCAGCGACCACCGCTCCCGGGAGGCCGCGACGGCCGTTCCCGGGGGATCCCCAGGGTTCTCCCGAACCCCGTTCGCGTGACCAAATCGCAAGCCACACAAGCCTGTTCACCGATCACACCGCCCACTAGGGTGTCTTGCTCCAGAGCTACGACATGGGCCGTTCTCTGACGCGACGGGGGAAGCGTGGCGCCCGTATTCGAGCACGCCGATCTGCTGTTCCGACTGCTGGGAAAGCTCGTTTCCCGGCCCAAGAAGACCGAATTGCCCGGCGAGGTTCCCCAGCGGGACGGAATTCCGATCCTGAGCCTCGTCGGCAACCATCAGGACGACCTCGCGGAACAGATCGAGCACGCCCTCAACGAGGCTCAGCCGAGGGCCGTTCCCTTTCAGCCGGTCGACATGGAGCAGGAATGGGACCGGGTCGTCGCTGAGCGCGGTGATGAAACCGCTGAGAACTATCTGAATCCGGCGTGGCAGCGGGCCGAGCTCTGCCGTCGCATTCTCGTGGAACTGGCCAGCAAATACTCATCCGACCGGTACGGGAACGACCGGCGGGTGCGTTTTCGTCGGCTCGGTCTGGTCAATTGGCTGTTGCAGCTGACGGACACCGCGCAGGAGCCCGACAGCCAGCACGGCCGCATCGTCCTGCGGCGGCTGCGCGACCGTGAACTGGAACGCAGGCGGTTCTTCGGATTCATGCGCAGCCCGAGCACGGAAGTGGCGCTCCAGGGCACGGTTCCCTGGTGGGCGTACATCGTGGGCCTGTATCTGGTGCCGATCTTCTGGTTCCGGGTCTGGCGCGGTCTGGGCCGGGAATACCGCTGGCTTTTGCACCAGCCGTACATGGCCCCGGCCGATCCCGGCACGTTCATCGGTTTCGCCGTACGCCTCACGCAGCCCCGCTGGGGGCGGGAGGATCCGCAGCAGATCAGCAAATTGCTGATCGACGCCTTTCTGGAGGATCTGCGGGTCTCCTATAGGCGCCGTCCGTGGCGTCGGAGCGCTCATCGGCGTACGGCCTATTGCGTGGCGTTTCTGCAGGGTGTGAGCAAGCGGAATCACGGCCAGGAACTGGTGCGGCTCTTCGCCGAAGTACGCAATGACATCGGCGCGTTCGACCCGTTGCTACTCATCACGACCAGTCCGGAAGCGCCCGCGGGCGACCAGACCCTCAGCGTGCGGGAACTGACCGACAATCCCGCGCCGTACGACGTCTGGTGCGAGCACGTGCGCAGTGCGGGCGGCGGTCGGCCGGTGCAGTTCTGGTATTTGCCGGTACGCGTTCCGGGGACGGTTCCGGAAAGCGACGAGCGGTACGAGATACAGCGCGACGGGGCCGCGATAGCGCGCCGGCTCTCCGTACCGAGCCCGCCCGCGTGGACGAGCCGGGCCGTGGCGCTGGTATCCGCCACCGTCGCGCTCGCGGTGCTCGGCGGCACCGTGGGCCTCGGCATCGCCGACCACCGCGGCGACCGCGACACCTGGCGGGCGGACCACTGCGGCCTGAGCCGCGACGACCCGGACGCGGAGACGGTGTGGACGGCGAAGTCCGACGAATGCGTGGGCGTCGCGCCGCACGGCTTCGCCTTCGGTTCCTCGGACGAGCGGGTGCGCAAGACGATGGACACCATCGCCGCGCAGAACACGGAGGCCGAGCGGATCCACAAGGAGAACCCCGCCCGGCCGTTGGTCACGCTCGTCCACATGACCGCGCTGCTCACCGCGCCCGGCCGCAAGCAGAACGGCGCCCGGTCGTACGCCCGCGAGCAGTTGCAGGGCGCCGCGAGCGCGCAGCGGCGTCAGCTCGACAACGCCGGTGACCGGCAGCCCGTGCTGCGGATCTTTCCGGCGAGCGCGGGCAGCGGCATGCGGCACGGAGCGGAGGTCGCGCGCCGGATCGAGAAGCTGATGGCGTCCGACCCGAGCATCGTCGGCGTCACCGGCCTGGACCAGAGCCGCAAGGCGACCATCACGACGATCGACCAGCTGACCGAGGTCGGGCTGCCGATGGTCGCGACGACCCTGTCGGCGGACTCGCTGCCGAGCGAGTCGTCGCTGTACTACCAGGTCTCGCCGCTGAACCGGCGCGAGGCCGCGGTGGCCGCCGCGTACGCCGGTCATCTCGTCGCCGAGGACAAGCTGAAGAAGCGCGTCCGCGTCGTGTACTCCCTCGACCCGACCGACGAGTACAGCGAGAACCTGCGCCAGGACGCGGCGAAGTCCTTCACGGACGCGGGGTTCGAGGTCGACCAGGAGGGTTACGTCCCGTCGTCCAGCTCGCCCGGGACGCCGAACGGGCAGGGCACGCGCGCCATCGGTGAACAGGCCTGCGGCTACGAGGGGTTGGTGTTCTTCGCGGGGCGCAGCGAGGACTTCGAGACGATCCTGGGGGCCACCAACGACACCTGCGGTTCGAACCCGCCGACGCTCCTCGGTGGCGACGACGTGGCCCGGCTCGGCGCGGACCCGGAGCGCCGCCGCGCCTTTCCGCGGGTGCCCTTCGAGTTCCTCGACTTCACCGTCGGCTCGGCCTCCTGCGACGGGCCGAGCGATCTGTACAGCACCATGAAGGAGCTGTTCCCCGAGGAGTGCCGGCGCGTCAAGGACACCTCGCTCGACGGTCACGCGGCCCTCGCCTTCGACGCGGTCAACCTCTACATGAAGGCCATCTCCCGCCTCAGGGACACGGCCCCGGGCATCCCGCTGACCCCGTCGGCGGTGTGGCACGCGCTGAGCCGGATCCACGGGCGGGCGGCGCTCGACGGCGAGAGCGGGGTGATCGACTTCGGCGGCGGCGTGGACCAGCAGGTTCCGCTGGACAAGCTCATCTCGGTCCAGCGCGTGGAAGGCGCCCAGCGGCCGCAGCAGATGGGGTTCTGCGGGCGGCAGGGGGCGGGCACGGGCGCGAAGTGGTGCCCGCCACCGGAGGAGGCCGGGTCACGCTCCTGACCAGACGAGCGGGTCACGCTCCTGACCCGACGATCAGGTCACACTCCCCACCGGCCCCCTTTTTGAACACGTTCAACACCTGGGTTACGCTCGTGCCACCAAGCAAGGGGGTACGGACCATGAAGATCGTGATCCCGGGCGGAACGGGCCAGGTCGGCGCGATCCTGGAGCGCGCGTTCACGGCGCAGGGCCACGAGGTCGTGATCCTGACCCGGAATCCGAGGCGCCCGCGCGACGTGGCCTGGGACGGGGTCACACTCGGCGACTGGGCGGCGGAGATCGATGGTTGCGACATCGTGGTCAACCTCGCCGGGCGCAGCGTCAGTTGCCGCTACACCGAGGAGAACCTGCGGGGCATGATGGACTCGCGCGTCGACTCCGCGCGAGTGGTCGGCGAGGCGATCGCCGCTGCCGCGAAGCCGCCGCGCGTCTGGCTGCAGATGAGCACCGCCACCGTGTACGCCCACCGGCACGATGCCCCGAACGACGAGGCGAGCGGGGTGATCGGCGGCGACGAGTCCGGCGTGCCCGCCTATTGGGCGTACAGCGTCCGCATCGCCGAGAACTGGGAACGCGCGCAGGAGGAGGCGGAGACCCCGGACACCCGCAAGGTGGCGCTGCGGGCCGCGATGGTGATGAGCCCGGACCGCGGCGGTGTCTTCGACGTCCTCTCGCGGATGGCGCGGCTCGGCCTTGGCGGCCCGGTCGCGGGCGGCCGGCAGTATGTGTCGTGGATCCACGAGCGGGACTTCGTACGGGCCGTCGAATTCCTCGTCGACCACGAGGAGTTGACTGGCCCGGTCAACCTGGCCGCGCCCGCTCCGCTGCCGCAGCGCGCGTTCATGCGGGCGCTGCGGACGAGTTGGCGCATGCCGTTGGGGCTTCCGGCGACGCGGTGGATGGCGGAGATCGGCGCGTTCTTGCTGCGTTCCGACACGGAGTTGCTGCTCAAGAGCCGTCGCGTGGTGCCCGGCCGGCTGCTCGACGCGGGCTTCTCGTTCACGTACGAGACATGGCCGAGGGCCGCCGACGATCTGGTGCGGCGGGCCCGGCTGCGAAAGACGGCGCGGGGCGGCGGCAACTAGCCCCGCGCGCCGGTCCGTTCAGAGGACACGCACCTCCGCACCGGCATCCGCGAGCTTCCTCCACCAGTGTCCGTACCGCCCGTAGACCCCCGGCTCGCGTGCGCTCAGGAGGGCGCGCAGGGAGTGCGCCTCGGTGGCGAGCGCGACCCACGCCTGCCGGGGCAGCGGCTCGAACGCCGTGGCCTCGATGCCGTCCTCGACCGGTCTCCACGCGCCCGCCACCCGGCCGTCCACCAGGAGCGTGGGCAGGACGTCACCGTTGTTGCGGATCACCAGGGGGCGGTACGCGGGCGGGATGAGGCGGCCGCGGTCGGCGTACGCGAGGAGGGTGCTGTCCCACATCGCCATCAGGCGCGGCGGTGCGGGCGTATCGGCAGGTGGGCGGGGTGCGTCCGGAAGGTCGAACAGCGTACTGCCGTCCGGCCCTTGAAGCTCCTCCACCGCGTCGCCCAGGGCACGGAGCGCAGCGCGTACGCGAGTTCGCTGGAGCATGGCGAACTGGGCGACGTCGGCGACCGAGGCCGGACCGAATCCGGCGAGACAGCGCAGGATGAGGGTGCGCAGCGCCTCGGCGTCACCCTCGCGCCCGGGGCCCGGGAGGGGGCCGGGCTCGGCTCGGACGAAGGACGGCCGGTGGCCGAAGGACCAGGGGGCGCCGGTGGGGGCGTGGTGCAGGGGCGCGTACCCCTTCAGGCCCCACCAGGCGCCGTCCTTCTTCTCCTCGCCGAGCCGCTCGGCCAGCCATGCCTGCAGCTCAGCCGAGGTGCGCGGGCGTTCGGCGAAGGCGAGGAGTTCCGGCACGAGTGCGTGGGCGTCCGCCGGGGTGAGTCCGGCCTCGGCGAAGCGGGAACCGAGCCGGGAGGCGTACAGCGTGGGCTGCATCGCCGCGCGGAAGTCCCCGTAGTCCTCGGCGGCCACGGCGTGCAGCGTGATGCGCATCAGGGTCGCCTTGACCACGGTGCGACCGGTGAACGCGGCGTCGAGCTCGGCGGGCGCGAAGTCTCTGAGTCTGTTCCACAGGGCGAGGTAGGGCGAGGCAGGGTGCTGCGCCTGGAGGGCGACCACCCGGCGCACGGCCTCGGGCACGCTCAACGGCGCGCGCTCCAGGAGGAGTTGGCGACTGAGCGTCGCCCGGTTGAGTTCCGCCGCACTGATCTGCACCCTTCGGATTCTGGCACGCGGGTCTGACAACGGGCGGCGCGCGTAAGGTGGGGGCGGCGATGCGCTCCCTCGGCATGTTCTCCGAGGCCGCCGGGCTCGATCCCGTGCGGGTCCGCCGCTGGGCCCAACTGCACGTCGTCCAGGCCGCGTTCTGGGGGCGGCGGCACGGCTTCCGGGTGGCCGGGGGCGGCGCGGGCCCCGACCGGCTGACGGCGTTCGCGGAGCACTTCGCGGAGCACTTCGCGGAGCTGCTCGCCGACTGAGGAGGCGACTACAAGAACGGCCACATCAACTACCACGGCACCCTCACCGGCGCGGCGCTGTGCAGGTCGCGTCCAGGGGCTTGCCCTCCGGCCAGGCCACACCGACGAAGTCGAGCTTCTGGTCCGGCCGCCACTTCGGGTCGAGCCGCACGCGGTGCACGGCCTTGTTGAACGCGTTGCCGTGGTTGTCGAGGCAGATCCAGCCCGTCGTCCCCCTGATCTTGTTGACGCTCTTCAACTGGTGCCAGCCGCTGGCGACTTCATCGAGGCGCGGGATGCGCTTTCCGCCCTCGGCCTGGCGGCGGATGTTGGTGACGGCCGTGCGCGTGGCGTCGTAGATCGTCATGAGGCGGGAGTCCTCCAGGTCGGCGTCCTTCAGCCCGGCCACCGCCGCCTTGAGGTGTTTCATCTCCGTCCGGGCGTCCTCCGCCTCCGGCGCCTTGCTCTTCTCCCAGGCCTCGGGGTGGCCCACGGCGGCGTATTCGACGGTGACGCGGGTGAGCGCCCGGCGCCACTCGTCCAGCTCGTCGCGCTTGACGTACGAGTCGACCGTCGAGGCACCCGAGCCCGTGATGACGCGGAAGCTGTTCTCCGTCCTCGCGCACGGCTGGCTTCCCAACTCGAGTACGAGCATGCGCAGTTGGGGCGGCCGCCCGGCGAAGTAGATGTCCTTGGCGCCGGACTGGCAGATGTTCTGGGCGATGTTCTCGAAGTCACCCGCGAGGCTGGGGTCGTCGTCGGAGCCGCCGGACGAGCGGTACTGCTCGGACTCCAGGGCACCGCTCGGCCGCTTCGCGTTGAACGCGTCGCGCAGCGTGTCCACGTAACTGTCGCCCGGCCGGGTGTCCTCGACCAGGAACACGTTGTCGTCGTCGGGCAGGCTCGCGAGCACCTCGGCCTGGTCCTCGTTGGGCGGGACGATCCGGGCGAGGCCCGGCATGGTCAGGTCGGAGGCGGTGATGGGGCCGCCGACGACGGGGATGCGCAGGTCCTCGGTCAGGTGCTTGATCGCCTTCTTGGTGTTCTCCTCGCTCATGTCGAAGCCCACGACGGCCCGCAGGTTGTCCTCCTTCGACCGCGCCATCTCGTCCAGTTCCTCCGCCACCGCCGCGTACTGCGCGCTGCCGAGGCCGGGGTTGGCGAGGACGAGCCGGACGGCGGGTGAGCCCCGGTCGTTCACGCGGCGCTGGGCGAGGTGGGCGCCCTGCACCTCGTGGCGGATCTGCCGCTCGACGGCGGCCTTGCGGTTCGGGTCGGTCTCGTCGGTGGTCAGGGGGATGAGCAGGGCGACGGTGACGTACGGGAGGGTGCCCCGGGTGACACGGTCGTTCTCCTTCTTGACGGACGCGGAGACGTCGTCGAGCTCGCCGAACACGAAGCCGCCGTCGCTGACGCCGGTGCACTCCTCGGTGGGCCCGCGCTCCCAGACGCGGTCGGCGCAGCGCTGGGTGAGGTAGCGGATCGAGCCCCAGCCGGAGCCGAGGGCCAGATAGCCGCAGAGGGCGAGGACGACCGCGCCGACCGCGCCCACCGTGAGGTTGCGGCGGTTGCGCCACCACGGCACGGGCGCCGGCTGGGGGCGGGCGAGGGGACCGCGGCGGTCGGGCCGGTCCCGTTCGGGCGATCCGGGCATCACCACGGCTCCTTGTCGTAGGACTGGACGCGCTCGTGCAGCGGAAGCCCCCGCAGGTGCGGAACGTCCTCGCTGAGCTGCTGCAGATGGACGGCGATCTCCGTGCGCAGCCGCGCCGTCGGGTCCCACAGGGGGTCCGACCAGAGCGAGGCGTACGGGTCGGTCGGCGGGTGCACGGTGAGCTGGCCGGCGATCAGGAGCCGGGCGACGGGGAGTTGCTCGGCGGGGACACGGGTGCCGAGGCGTTCCACGGCGGCCTCGTACTCCTGCGTGCCGTCGTCGGGCGCGGCGAGGCGCGGGTGCGGGGCGCGCTGCACCCACGACAGGGCCCGGCACCACTCGGCCATGTCCGCGCCGCCCTCCTTGACGTCCTGGAGGAGGCCGTGCAGGAACCGGGTCGCGGCCGGTACGTCACCGAGGGCGAGGTGGTGGTACGCGGCGTCCCGGCCGCGCTGGGCGTCCCGGAGCCTGCGGTGCGCCCCGGTCCAGGTTCCGGCCTCGGCGCTGTCCTCGCTGCGGGCGAGGTGCTGGAGGAGGTGGCGGCGGGCGATCGGCGGCACGGTGAGGACGTCGCCGCCGTCGAGCTCCACCACGTCGAAGCGCAGCTCGTCGCCGATCAACTCCGTGACCTGGTAGAGGAGATGGTTGCCCCTCCCCCACAACGCGTCGGCCGCCAGCGCCTGTACGGGAACGGCGGCCGCGGCCACGCGCGGCAGGCGGGCGCGGACCGCCGCGGGCACGCCGCCGAAGAGCCGCTCGTACGCCTCCTCGGCGACGGAGGGCCGGTGCGGGGCGAGGGTGAAGATCCGGCGCAGCCGCGTGACGACGGGCAACTCGTCGTCGATGCACCGGAGTTGACGCAGGACGGCGGCCGTCGCGAAAGGCTGTCCACCGGTGAGGTCGTGGACGATCCTGGCCAGCCAGTCCGCAGGACGGCGCACGCCCGCCGGGTCCGGCAGGTGCGCGAGGAGCGGCCGGCACTGCTCGGCCACCTCGGCGCGGGTGAGCGGGCGCAACTGGGCGACGCGCACATGCGGCCTGCCGCGCACGTCGAGCGGTTCGAAGCGCTCCTCGTCCGCTTCGGCGTACGGGTCCGGTGTGCGCACCGCGTACGAGGACCAGCAGGTCAGCAGGCGGCCCGCCGGAACGTCGAGCGGTTCGACCAGGCGGGGGCGGCTGCGGGCTGCGGCCAGGACGAGCAGGGGGTCGCCGTCCTCCGGGCCGCCCCGGCGGGCAGTGCGCAGCGTGTCGAGGAAGGCCTGGCCGCGCTCGTCGTCGGCGTTGTCGAGGAGCAACAGGCAGCGCAGAGTGCGCAGTTCGTGGCCCTTCGCGGAGTCGTAGGCGCGGCGCAGGTCGTCGAGGAAGGCGCGCAGCAGCACTTCCTGGGCGCGCCGCCGCTGCCGGTCGTCGCCGTGCTGGAGGCCGTGGCTGAGCCCGACGAGGAAGTCCTCCGGGGACGCGGGGGCGCCCACGTGCCGGGCCAGGGCGCGCCTGACCCGGTGCTCCTGGAGGCGCCGCATGCCTTCGGAGAGGAACGGCAGGGCCGCGAGCCCCCAGGCGGGCATGCCGGCGAGGGAGCCGAGTTTCTCGGCGAGCGACAGGAACAGGTCGAGGGACTGCTCGCGGCCGCGCCCCTCGTCCAGGGCGGTGCTCAGCTCGGCCAGGGCGGCGTCCCGGTCGGCCTGGTCGGTGCGTACGGCGAGCGCGAGCCGCAGCGCCGCGTAGGCGGGCAGCTGCATGGGCGGCAGGCCGGGCACTTCGGCGCTCAGCTGGAAGACGACGCGGGCCAGGACGTCCACGGGGCCCTGCACGCTGTCCGGGAGCCCGGCACAGTCGATGTGGGCGACGTACGTGTTGGCGGCGCGCTCCTCCCACGCGGCGAGCAGGCTTGACTTGCCGCTGCCCGGGCCGCCGAGCAGCACGTGCACGTCCCGCCCGTGCCTGCTTCCGCTCGCGGCGACGAGCTGCCGGGTGAACCAGTCGTCGAGGACCAGGTCCCGCCCGGACGCCCCCGCCCACTCCTCGTACGCCACCCGAGCCCCCCTTAAGCTTTCGGGAGGCTTCATCGTCGTACCAACTGCACGCGGAGGCAAGGCAGTTGATCGACCCAGTGGGCGGGCCCGATCTGCTCAGCGGGCTCGGGCTCGGGCTCGGGCTCGGGCTCGGGCTCGGGTCAGGGTGCGGTGTC
>NZ_JASCIS010000025.1 GCF_029968015.1 Streptomyces luteolus | reverse complement strand
GGCCGTGGTCACGAACGAGGCATACCAGTGCCCGACGCTGTCCCGGTACACGCGCACGCTGGACGGCGCCCCGGGCAGCTCCCGCGACCACACCGGCCGCACCACGACCCCGCCCGCCAGATGCAAGCGACCGTCCTTCAACCGGAAGCCGCACTTCGTGTAGTTCAGCGTCGGCTCCGCTTCGCGCTTCTTCTTGAAACGGGGCATCCCCGCCCGCTGCCGCACCGGCAGCCGGCCGTCGATGTCCTTCAACGCTTTGGCGCGGGACTTGCCGAAGTCACGGATGAGCTGCTGCTGAGGAACCGACGCACCCTCACGCAGCCACGGTGCACCCTTGCGGGCCTCGGTCAGCATCCGGTCCAGCCGGGCCGGACCACACGCCAGCCTCTCACCGCTCGCTTTCGCGGCCTGGTGCACGGCCTTGGACGTCGCGACGCACTCGTTCCAGACCCAACGGCACCGGTCCCACTCGGCTTCCAGCGCGCGCCGCGCCGAACGCGACAGGCGCAGACGATACGTATACCGAGCACACCCGGCACCATCCGCCTTCGCCCCCACCGTCATACACATCAACCTATTTGGAAGGGCCGACAGTTGGGCCCCATCGGTCCTTGCCGTGCTCCTCCGCACGGGCGCCGACGGTGGACGCCGAATCGCCCTGGCGGCGATTCAACTCTCCCTGCCCTGCTCCGCAGGTGTCCGATTCCTCCCCGCCCTAAAGGACGGGGCATCCTCGGAGTAACCCGGTGAACGGGGAGTTGGAGCGTGCGCGAGCACCAGCGTGGGGCGGGGCGCCGGGGCGGTGAGGGGCGCGTACGGGCTCCCGTGGCGCTGGTCGGACGGGACACGGAGCTGGCGACGGTGCGCCGGCTGCTCGCCTCGGGTCGGCTCCTCAGCGTCGTCGGCGCGGCCGGTGTCGGTGTCGGCAAGAGCAGCGTCGCCCGCGCCGCGGCGACCCGGCCGAGGGCCTGCGGGACATCAGGGGCGCGCTGCGGGACCCGGCCGCGCAGCGCGATCTGCTGATCCGCTGCCTCGGGCAGTACGGCCTCGCCCTGGTCGACCACCTCACCGGCCGCCGCAGCCGTGCCTGGTGCCGCGCCCACCGCGTCCTCGCCCAGGCCGTCTCGCTCGGTTGCCCGGCGGCGGTGTGCGCCATCCAGCATCTGCTGCAGGACGTGGAACGCGGCACGGACGGTACGGTGCCGCGTCCCACGGGGCTGTTGTGCGAGGCGGCGGCGGGGAGTTGGTGAGGGCGGGGCGGGGCGGGGCAGGCGTCGGTGCCTGTCGTCGGCCGTGGCGGGCCCGGTGGCGGTCACCGGTCCTGGTGGGCCCGGTGGCTGGCAGCGGTCCTGGCGGGCCCGGTGGTGTCAGCAGCAGGGACGGCCCGGTGGTGTCAGCAGTGACAGCCCCGGTGGGCGTCAGCTGCCGTCACGGGACCCGTGGCTGTCACAGGCGGTGGCGGCCGGCGCTTCCGACCCGCTCGCAGACCTCGCGCTCGTCCCGCGCGGAGAACGGGGCGTACGAGCCACGGGGCGGGGCGGAGGCGGCGCCGACCGGGGCGAGTTCGGGCTCGGCGCCCACCGGGGCGGGTCCGGGTTCGGCGGCCGCGCGGCGTTCCGCCACCGCCGCCCGGGTGTCCTCGGCGATCAGGTCGGCGTTGACCGCCGCCCCGGCCCGCAGGCCCGCGGCCGCCGCGACCATCACCTGGCCGCTGACCTCGACCACGTTGCCCGCCGCCCACACGCCCGGTACGGCCGTCTTCCCCAGCGGGTCGGCCGGGATGTGGCGGCCGACGACCGTGCCCTGGACGACCTGCTCGGCGAGTTCGAGGCCGAGCGGCGTGAGCCACTCCGCGCGGGCGTTCATCCGGGTCGCGACGGCCAGGGCCGCGATGTCGAACACCCGGCCCGAGTCGAGCCGCACCCCGGCAAGGCGGCCGTCGGCCCGCACCAGCTCGTGGACCGTGCCGTCCACCACGGCGATGCCGCGCGCCGCCAACTGCTCGTACTGCTCGTCGTCCGGCTCGGGGCCGGTGTGCAGGAAGAGCGTCACGTCGTCGCTCCACTGCCGCCACAGCAGCGCCTGGTGCACGGCGAGCGGCCCGGTCGACAGGACGCCGATGCGCTGGTCCCGCACCTCCCAGCCGTGGCAGTACGGGCAGTGCAGCACGTCCGAGCCCCACAGCTCCGCGACCCCCGGCACCTGCGGCAGCCCGTCGACCAGACCCGTCGTCACGAGGAGCCGCCGGGCCCGTACGGCGGTGCCGTCCGCGAGGGCCACCAGGAAGCCGGAGCCGTCGCGCTCGGCGGAGACCACCTCGCCCGTGCGCACCTCCGCGCCGTAGCGGCGGATCTCCTCGCGGCCGTCGGCCATCAGCTCGCTGGGCGGGGTGCCCTCCCGGCCCAGGTAGACGTGCACGCCGTCGGAGGGCGCGTTGCGCGGCCGGCGCGAATCGATCACCAGGACCGAGCGCCGCGCCCGGCTCAGCGCGAGGGCCCCGCTCAGGCCCGCGGCTCCGCCGCCGACCACCACGGCGTCGTACACCTTTGCTTCGACCGTCGTGTCGGTCGTGGCTGCCTCGTTCATCGCCGTACTCCTTCGGCTCGTCGTCCCAGTGCGGTCAGAGTGCGCCCGGCCGTACGATCTTGACAAACCTTGTTGCCGAGACGGCAAATGCAGGCCCGTTACGAGGCGGTGCCCCGGCCCACCACCATCGCGAGGACCCGCGGCAACGGGTACCAGTCCGACGACACCACGCTCGCGTGCCGCCCCGCCAGCTCGACGACCCGGTCACGGGCCGCGGACTCCGGCGGGTTCACGCCGTCGATCGCGGGCGGCACGTTGTGCGCGTCCGTCATGACCAGGAGATAGCCGTGCCGCGCGTACCAGCCCGTGTCGATCGGGCCGTTCGCGTACGCCGACGCGTCCCCGTCGAAGACGACGAACCATGGCCGCAGCGAGGCGTCCTCGTACCGGCCGCGCGGATCGCCGGACTCCGCCGTGTGCACCGCGGGGAACGCGCCCGCCTCGCCGAGCCGGCCGGCCGCCGCCAGATCCCGCAGATGCGTCGCGTACTCGCGGTCCGTCCACAGCGAGTCCGCCGGGTTGCCCTCCTCGACCGTGCCGGGGATCAGCTCGACCACGAACTTCCCCGCCAGCGCTTCCCGTTCGGGCCAGCCCTCGGCCCGTACCGCGTCGTCGAGGGTCGCGTGCCCGCCCGCCAGGTCGCCCGGACGGTACAGGGCGTCGCCCAGCTTCGCCGAGAGCAGCGCGTCGAGATCCCCGGGGCCGCGCCCGTGCCTGCCCTGGAAGCCGTCCTTCAGCTCCATCTTGATCAGTACGGGCCGGTGCCCGGGCTGCGCCTCGTGCCACGCGCGCATGTCGGCCAGGCAGCCGCCGAGGTCCTGGTCGCGCGCCTTGGTGCGCAGCTCCGCCGGGCTCGACGCGTTCTCGCAGTTGTTGTCGTTGCCCACCGGGTTGTCGTGCGAGACCCGCCAGGAGGGGCCGAACGCATTGGTCCACACGTCGAGTTCGAGCATCGCCGCGCCCGAGTCGAGCGCATCGGCGAAGTACGGGTACGAGCCCTTCTCGTACGCGTTGTGGACCCCGACCCCGGTCGTCGCGCCGTACGAGCCGGCCGCCCGCTCGGCTCCCTGCGCCTGCGTGCCGGCCGCCGGTCCGAGGCCGAGCCCGGCGGCCACGCCTAAGGCGAGCAGAGCCCGCAGAGCCCGTCCGGCCCCTGTTCCCCCTGATGTCCGTGTCATGCCGATCCTCCGTCCCGGCCGCCCAGGCGGCACCCTGACATGGCCCAACGTGGCGGAACTGTAAGGGAGTTGGGTGACGAGAGCCATGCCCGCGGCCGGACGGGGGCGGGGCGGGGGTGGCGTGGGGGTGGGGTCAGGCGCGGGAAGTGGCGGCCTCGAGGGTAAACGATTGCGTAAACGTTTACGTCTCAGGTTTCATGAGGTAGGTTCGGGCCCCCGGCCGAGAGGGCGGAAGGGCCGATCGGGACGGTGGAAGGGTCGATCGGGACGGTGGAAGGGCCGGGAGAGCTGTGGCGACGATGGTGGATGTGGCGCGGCGCGCGGGCGTGTCCGTGGCCACGGTGTCGCATGTCGTCAACGAGACGCGGCCGGTGCGGCCCGCCACCCGCGCGGCGGTCGTGGCCGCGATCGACGAACTCGGCTACACCCACAACACGTTGGCCCGCTCCCTGGTGACCTCGCGTACGCACTCGATCGGGCTCTCGGTGTCGGCGACGGCCAACCCGTACTTCACGGACATCCTGCGCGGTGTCGAGTCCAGCGCCCTGGAGCACGGCTACAGCCTGCTGATCGCCGACCCGCACGACGACCCCGAGCACGAGCTGCGGGCCGTGAAGCTGCTGCACGAGCGGCGCGTGGACGGACTCGTCGTCGCGCCGTCCGCCCGGCCCGACGCGCTCCTCGACTACATACGGCGCACCGCGCTGCCCACAGTGTTCCTCGACCGGCTCGTGGGGGACGGCCACGACCAGGTGTGCGCCGAGAACGAGGAGCCGGTCGCCCTCCTCGTCACGCATCTCGCCGCGGCGGGACACCGCAGGATCGCCCTGGTCGCGGGCGCGCCCGGCCTCTCCACGACCACGGAGCGCATCGCGGGCCACCGCAGCGGACTCGACCGCGCGGGCCTGCCGTACGACCCGGCCCTGGTGGTCGGCGGCGAGTCGAGCGCCGAGGGGGCCGAGCGGGCCACGGGCGAGCTGCTCGCCCTCGACCGCTCGCCCACCGCCCTGGTCACCGCCAACAACACGATGACGATCGGCGCGCTGCGGGCCCTGCGCTCGGCGGGGCTCGAGGTGCCGGACGACATGGCGCTCGCCGGGTTCGACGACTTCGCCTGGGCGGACGTGTTCGAGCCCCGGCTGACCGTGGTGGACCAGCCCAGCCGCGAGATCGGCGCCACGGCCCTGCGCCTGCTCGTCGACCGGCTCACCGAACCTCAACGGGCCCCGCGCACCGTCCGGTTGCCCTGCGCCTTCGTCCACCGAGAGTCCTGCGGCTGCGGGCCGGACGGGGCGTGACACGGCTCCCGGCACGAGCCCCCGCCCCGTCTCGTCCCGTCTCGTCCTGTCTCCTCCTGTCCCGTCCCGCTCAGCCTCGCCTCCGTCCACCCGTACTGCCACCAGAAAGGCCAGCTCATGATCGTCGTCGCCGGCGAAGCCCTCATCGACCTCGTCCCCGCGGGGCCCGCCGCCGAGGACGAGCTGCCCGCGCTGCTGCCCAAGCGGGGCGGCGGCCCGTACAACACGGCCGTCGCGCTCGGTCGGCTCGGCTCGCCGGTGGCGTTCTGCTCGCGGCTCTCCACCGACCACTTCGGTACGGCGCTGCTCGGCGGGCTCGCCGCGGACGGGGTCGACACCTCGCTCGTGCAGCGCGGTGACGAGCCGACCACGCTGGCCGTCGCCCATGTCGCCGCCGACGGATCGGCCTCCTACAGCTTCCACGTCGAGGGCGCCGCCGACCGCCTCTTCGCCCTGCCCGCCGCGCTGCCTGAGGCCACGCGCGCGGTGTCGTTCGGGACGTGTTCGCTCGTCCTGGAGCCGGGCGCGAGCGCGTACGAGGCGCTGATGCGGCGGGAGTCGGAGCGGGGCACGTTCACGGCGCTCGACCCGAACATCCGGGCCGGGCTGATCGCCGACCCGGACGCGTACCGGGACCGGTTCCGCGCCTGGCTGCCGTACGTGTCGCTGCTCAAGCTGTCCGAGGAGGATGCGGTGTGGCTGGCGCGGTCGGACGATCTCGTCGCGGCGGCGAAGGGGTGGTTGGGGCTCGGGCCGTCGGCGGTGGTGCTCACGCGCGGCGGTGACGGGCTTACGGCGCTGACGCGTGCGAGTGGCCGGATCGATGTGCCCGGCGTGCCGGTGGAGGTCGTGGACACGATCGGGGCGGGCGACACGGTCAACGCGGCGCTGCTGCACCGTCTCGACCGGCACGGTGCGCTGACGGGTCCGGGTGCGGAACTCGGTGCGGAGCAGTGGCGGGACGTGCTGGGGTATGCGGCGAGGGCGGCTGCCCTCACCTGCTCGCGGGCGGGGGCGGAGCCGCCGTATGTGGGGGAGTTGGGGTAGGGGGTTCTCCCCTTCCTGCCCCTTCCCGGCTGTGTCCGATATGCAGCTGGCGCCGCGTGGCTGCCGTCGGCTTCGTCGTTCGGCTGCGGCGCCGTCGTGGCTGGTCGCGCCCACGCGGCGGACCCGCAAATGTCACAGCCCCGGGCCCCTTAAGAACCAGCCCCTCCGGGCCGGAGCCCCAGTTCGGGAAGGGGCGGGGTGGGAAGAAGCGCCGCAGGGCCCCCGCCTACTCCGCCGGGAGGGCCGGGCTGACGGGTGGGTCCGGTGGCGGCGGGGTGCCGCGGGTCGGGCCGAACAGGAGTGTCCCGAGCGCCACCCCGATGACGCCGCCCGCGAGTTGGGCCGCGACGAAGCCCGGCAGGGACGCGGGGGAGATGCCGGTGAAGGAGTCCGTGAAGGCGCGGCCGATCGTGGCCGCCGGGTTCGCGAAGGAACCGGACGAGGTGAACCAGATCGCCGCCGCGATGTACGCCGCCACCGCGACCGGCGTGAGCTGGGGGCGGCCGATGCGGGTCAGGCCGTAGATCAGCAGGACCAGGCCCGCGGTGGCGACGACCTCGCCGAGGAGCAGGCGGTCGCCGATGCGCGCCTGCGTCGACCAGGCGATCCTGGCCCGCCCGAACATCGCCTCCGCGAGCAGCGCGCCCACCACCGCGCCCGCGGCCTGGGCCGTGACGTACGCGGCGGCGTCCCGGGCGCGCGGGCCCGAGCCGTCGTGCCGCCCCGCCCACCAGGCGGCCAGGGTCACCACGGGGTTGAGGTAGCCGCCGGAGACCGGTCCGAACAGGACGATGAGCAGGCCGAGTCCGATGGCCGAGGCCAGTGAGTTGGCAAGGAGCTGTACGCCGATGTCGGCGCTGAGCGCGGTGGCCTGGATGCCGGAGCCCACGACGATGGCCACGAGCGACGCGGTGCCGATGAGTTCGGCGGCGGCTCGTCTGACCAGCGGGGCGGAGCCGTGGGGCAGCGGGGCAGGGCTGTGCAAGGCCTCTCCTTCCAAGGGTGCGCGGAATGCCGTCGGTGCACGGGATGGTCACCTGCTGCGCGATATAGCGGAAAATATATTCCGCAGTTCGGAACCGCGCCAGATGGGCGGGAAGGAGTGGCTGGTGTGGTGCGGTCAGTGGCCGGTGTCGAGCGCGCAGGCACACACCGTCGACTCGGGCGCCGACTGGTCGCCCTGCGGGCTCGTTCTCAATCGCCGGAGGGGCTGAGAATTCAGCCCCTCCGGTGATTGAGTAGCTCGAACAGCTCAGACGATGCTCTCCGAGATCTCCGCCTGCTCCCGCTCCGAGCCGTACGCCGAGGGCGTGCTGTACGAGCCGCGGGCGGCGAACCACCAGGCGGTGGCGAGGATCAGGACGACGGCCAGGGCGATGGACGCGTAGTTCATCGAGTCGGCCGTCACCGGGGCGGACTGCGGCAGGCAGAACAGGATCGTCACGAAGCCCACCCAGAAAACCGCGACCCAGCCGATCGGCTTGCTCCACCGGCCCAGGTTCCACGGCCCCGGCGTGAACCGGTCGCCCGCGCGCAGCCGCAGGAAGATCGGGATGGCGTACGCGGGCGTGATGCCGATGACGTTGATGGCCGTGACGGCGCCGTACGCGGTCGCCGAGTACAGGGAGGGCGCCGCGATCAGGGCGGCGAGGCCGACGGAGAGCCACACCGCCGGGACCGGGGTCTGGTTGCGCGGGCTGACCTTGCGCCACAGCGCTGAACCGGGCAGCGCGTTGTCCCGGCTGAAGGCGAACACCATGCGGCTGGCGGCGGCCACCTCGGCGTTGCCGCAGAAGAGCTGGGCCACGATCACCACGAGCAGCAGGCCCGTCGCCCCGGTCGTACCGACGGCGTCGATCATGATCTGGGCGGGCGGGACGTCGGCCGCGGCGGTCTTCTCGTAGTCCTGGATGGCGAAGGTCAGGCCCGCGAGGAGGACGAAACCGGCGATCCAGGAGGCCCAGATGGCCCGCACGATGCCGCGCGCCGCCGACACCGAGGCGTTCGAGGTCTCCTCCGACAGGTGCGCGGAGGCGTCGTAGCCGGAGAACGTGTACTGGGCGAGCAGCAGGCCGATGGCCGCGACGTACAGCGGGTTGTCCCAGCCGGTGTCGTTGACGAAGTGGCCGAACACCTCGCCCGGGGTGCGGTGGCTGTCCGGGGCGATGATCAGGACGCCGACGATCAGCGCGACGCCGGCCACGTGCCACCACACGCTGATCGAGTTGAGCAGGCTGACAAGGCGGACGTCGAACAGGTTGAGCAGGGCGTGCACGAGCAGGATGCACAGGAAGATCACGAAGGTGGAGCCCGGCGTGGCCTGGAAGCCGAACTGCAGGTCGAGCAGCGCGCCCGTGAAGAGCGCGGCGCCGTAGTCGATGCCCGCGATCGCGCCGAGCAGACCGAGCAGATTCAGCCAGCCCGTGTACCAGCCCCAGCGGCGCCCGCCGAGCCGGTCCGCCATGTAGTAGAGCGCGCCGGACGTCGGGTACGCGCTCGTCACCTCGGCGAGCGCGAGGCCGACGCACAGCACGAACAGGCCGACGCCCGCCCAGCCCCACATCATCACCGCGGGGCCGCCGGTGCCGAGGCCGAAGCCGTACAGCGTCATGCAGCCCGACAGGATCGAGATCACGGAGAAGCTGATCGCGAAGTTGCCGAAGCCGCCCATGCGGCGGGCCAGGACCGGCTGGTAGCCGAGCTCCCTCAGCCGGGCTTCCTCGTCCCGCACCTGCGGGGGCGGTGCGGATTTCGACAGGGTGGGGCGGGACACGCGCGTACCTCCGGAGGGGGACAGGGTGAGGTGGGGATCGGGCGGTGTGCGGGTCAGGGGCGGTCGCGGCCCCCGCGTCCGACGGCGGCCCGGCAGCGGGAGCGGGCCTGGACGAACAGGTCGGCCGCCGCCTCGGACGAACCGGGGGAGGTGGTGCGGTACGACCAGGGGATGACCGTGAAGTACGGGTCGAGGGCGTCGAACACCCGGAGCGCGTCGTGGAACTGGTGCGCGCCCCACAACGCGTGCGCGAGGTGGCCCAGGTCGAGCAGCGACCGCGTGTCCGGCGCGGAGTGGTCGAACCACAGGCGCAGCGCGTGCACCGCGCCCCGGGTCGCCTCCTCGGAGATCCAGTGCAGGTCGAGGGCGCGCTCGTGGCCGCCCTCGCGGCGGTAGCGCTCCACGCGCGCGTAGAGCGGGAGTACGTGCAGGGCGGAGCCCGCGGGGGCCGAAGAAGCCGCCCACTGGACGAAGTTGACGGCCGCCGTCATCGAGGCGCCGGGCCGGTGCTGGTACGCGAACTGCAGCATCCGGTGGTACGCCTCGCGGTTGCCGGGGTCCCGCTTGTCGGCCTGGGCGAGGAGCTGCCAGGGGCCGTCGAAGAGCATCGGCTCGGGCGCCGGAAGGCGGTGCTCCGCCCAGTGCCTGCCCTCGTCGAGCTGGGCGAGCGCAAGCAGCCCGATCCACGGCACCGGGTCCTCGGGGGAGGCGTGCGAGGCGTGCCGGCAGGCCTCGGCCGCCTCGCGCCACAGTTCGGCGGTGCGCTGGTGGCCCGAGCGGTGGGCGCGCAGGGCCCGTTCGACCGCCACGCGCGCGTGGAGCACGGTCAGGACGACGCTGTACGGTTCCTCGGCGCGCCACGCCAGCAGGACGTCGGAGCCGGCCGCCGCCGTGGCGAGGATCTGCGTGCGCTGGGTCCACACGCCCCAGTCGGCGGTCTCGGCGAGCAGGGTGCGGGTCGACACCCAGCGGCCCGCCCTGAGGTCCTCAAGGACGGCGCGCAGGGCGGCGTCGTGCCCGGCTGGGTGGTACACCGGGCGGGCGGGCGGCATAGGCATGAATCCTCTGGTCAACCCCTCTTCCCCGAGGGCGGGCAGGACCGGGCGCGGGCCGTCCGTGCAACGTCGCGCGAACTCCCGTACGGCAGAGCCTGGTTGGTCGGCGATCAGTGTAGAGCGGAAGGTTCCGATTCTGGCCGGGTCGGGGAAACTGTCTTGATCGAATCCGTCAAGTACGGGGCCAGGCATGAACGAACGGGGTGCGGGGCAGGGTCTCTTGACTGGGCCGCGAACCCTGTTGCACGCTGCCGCGGTGATCACAGCCGACCGCGCAGCACATGCCGACCGCGCAGCACATGCCGACCGCGCAGCACATGCCGACCGCGCAGCACAGCCCGACCGCCCGGTGCTCGCCGTCGACCAGGGCACCTCCGGCACGAAAGCCCTCGTCGTCTGCCCGGAGCGCGGCGTGATCGGCACCGGCTCCGCGCCCGTGCGCCCCCGCCATCTGCCCGGCGGGCTCTGCGAGGTCGACCCCGCCGAGCTGTTCGACTCCGTCGTCACGGCTGGCCGCGCGGCCCTCGCCGACGCGGGCGAACCCGTCGCCGCCGTCGGACTCGCCAACCAGGGCGAGACGGTCCTCGCCTGGGACCGGGACACGGGTGAGCCGCTCACCGACGCCGTCGTCTGGCACGACCGCAGAGCCGCCCCGCTCTGCGAGGAACTCGCCCCGTACGCCGACGAGTTGCGGCACCTCACCGGCCTGCCCCTCGACCCCTACTTCGCGGCGCCCAAGATGGTGTGGATCCGCCGCCACCGCACCCGCCACGGCGCCGTGACCACCAGCGACGCCTGGCTCGTGCACCGGCTCACCGGCGCCTTCGTCACCGACGCCGCCACCGCGGGCCGCACCCAGCTCCTCGACCTCGACACGGTCACCTGGTCGCCGCGCGCCCTCGACCTCTTCCAACTCGCCGACGAGCCCCTGCCCCGGGTCGTCGACGCCGCCGGACCCGTCGGCACCACCACCGCCTTCGGGCCCGAACTCCCGCTCACCGGGCTGCTCGTGGACCAGCAGGCCGCCCTCCTCGCCCAGGACGTCACCGAGCCCGGCGGCGCCAAGTGCACCTACGGCACCGGCGCGTTCCTGCTCGCCCCGACCGGCGAGAGGCCGCGCCGGGGCGGATCCGGCCTGGTCAGCTGCGTGGCCTGGCGCCTCGACGGCCGCAGCAGCTACTGCCTCGACGGCCAGGTCTACACGGCCGCGTCGGCGGTGCGCTGGCTCACCGAACTCGGCGTCATCGGGGGCGCGTCGGACCTGGACCCGGTCGGCCGACGCGTCCCGGACGCGGGCGGCGTCACGTTCGTGCCCGCCCTCGCCGGGCTCGCCGCGCCCTGGTGGCGGGGCGACGTCCGCGGCTCCCTCACCGGGCTCGGCCTCGACACCACCCCCGGCCATGTCGTACGCGCCCTCTGCGAGGGCATCGCCGCGCAGGTCGTCCAGCTCACCGACGCCGTCGCCGCCGACCTCGGCACCCCGCTGCGGTCCCTGCGCGTCGACGGCGGCCTCACCCGCTCGGCCCTCCTCATGCAGACCCAGGCCGACCTCCTCCAACTCCCCGTCGAAGTCGCCGAGTTGCCCGACGCCACCGCGCTCGGCGCGGCCGCCGTCGCCCGCATCGGCCTGAACCCGAAGCTCACTCCCGGCGAGGTCGTCCCGCGCCGCGCGGGCGGCACCGTGTACGAGCCGCGGATCGGCGCCGACGAGGCCGCGCACCGCCTCGGCCGCTTCCGCGAGGCCGTCGCGGCACTCGTCGAACGGAGCCCGGCGTGAACGCCCCGGCGGCCGAGGGCCGCGTCACCCGCTACGGGCCCCTCCAGGACTCTGCCGCGTACGACGTCGTGGTCATCGGCGCCGGTGTCGTAGGCGCCGGCATCGCCCGCGAACTCGCCCGCCACCGGCGCGTTCGCGTCGCGCTCGTGGAGGCGTCCCACGACGTCGGCGACGGCACGTCCAAGGCCAACACCGCGATCCTGCACACCGGGTTCGACGCCACCCCCGGCACCCTGGAGGCCCGACTCGTCCGCGAGGGCCATGCCCTGCTCGGTGCGTACGCGGCCGAGTGCGGCATCCCTGTCGAACCCGTCGGCGCGCTCCTCGTCGCCTGGGACGAGGACCAGCTCGCCGCCCTTCCCGGCCTCGCCGCCAAGGCCGCCAGGAACGGCTACGAGGCGGCCCGGGTCGTCGACGCCGACGCGCTGTACGCCCGCGAACCCCACCTCGGTCCCGGGGCCCTCGGCGCGCTCGCGGTGCCGGACGAGTCGATCATCTGCCCGTTCACCACCCCGCTCGCCTACGCGACCCAGGCCGTACGCGCGGGCGTGGACCTGCACCTCAACTCCCGCCTACAGCACGTCACATGGGCGGAAGGCGAAGGGGTGGGCGGCCACACCCTGCACACCGAACGCGGCCCGCTGCACGCCCGCTGGCTCGTCAACGCGGCCGGTCTGCACGCCGACACCGTCGACCGCATGCTCGGCCGCACGACCTTCACCGTCACCCCGCGCCGCGGCCAGCTCGTCGTCTTCGACAAGCCCGCCCGCGCCCTCGTACACCACATCCTGCTGCCGGTGCCCACGGCGCTCGGCAAGGGCGTCCTCGTGGCGCCCACCGTCTTCGGCAACGTGCTGCTCGGCCCGACCGCCGAGGACCTCCACGACAAGACCGCCACCCACTCCACCGAACAGGGCCTGAGCGCGCTGCACACCCAGGGCGCCCGGATCCTCCCCGAACTCCTGGAGGAAGAGGTCACCACGGTCTACGCGGGCCTGCGCGCGGCCACCGAGGAGGACGACTACCGCATCGACTCCTGGGCGGAGCAGCGGTACGTGACGGTCGGCGGCATCCGCTCCACCGGCCTCACCGCCTCCCTCGCGATCGCCGCCCACGTCACCGGCCTCCTCGCCGAAGCTGGCCTCGACCTCGGTACGCCGACGAGCCTCCCGCCCGTCCGCATGCCGAGCCTCGGCGAACGCACCCAGCGCCCCTACCAGGACCCCGGACGCATCGCCGCCGACCCCGACTACGGCCGCATCGTCTGCCACTGCGAGCGGGTCACCCTCGGCGAGATCCGCGACGCGCTCGGCAGTACGGTGCCACCGGCGAGCCTCGAAGGCCTGCGGCGGCGGACGCGGGCGCGCGGCGGGCGGTGCCAGGGGTTTCACTGCGGGGCGGCGCTGCGGGACCTCTTCGACGGCGAACTGTCGTGACAGAGCGGGGAGTTGACACCGTGGTGAACGGGACGGGCGGGACGGGCGAGGCGGGCAGGGCCTTGGGTCGGCGGGTGCGCGAGGTCGACGTGCTGATCGTCGGGGCGGGTCCGGCCGGTCTGACCGCCGCCGAGCATCTGGCCGCCGCCGACTGCGGCACCGTCGAGGTGCTCGAACGCGAACAGCAGGCCGGTGGCGTGCCGCGCCACTGCCACCACGGGGGCTTCGGCACGCCCTGGACCAGTGGCCCGCGCTTCGCCGCCGCCCGGTCGCGTGCCGCGACCGACGCCGGAGCCGTCGTCCGCACCTCCACCACCGTCACCGGCATCCCCGAGGCCCGCACCGTCGACGTCACCGGCCCCGACGGCCTGGAGCGCATCACCGCCCGCGCCCTGGTCCTCGCCACCGGCGCCCGCGAACGCCCCCGCGCCGCCCGCCTCGTGCCCGGCACCCGCCCCGCCGGGATCCTCACCACCGGCGAACTCCAGCAGGCCGTGCACCTGTACGGGCAGTACGTCGGACGCCGAGCCGTCGTCGTGGGCACCGAGCCCGTCGCGTACGCCGCCCTCGACACGCTGCGCCGCGCGGGCGTCACCGTCGTCGCCCAGCTCACCGACCTCGACCGGCCGCAGATCCCCCCGCTGCGCGCCGCCGACGCCCGGCTCCGCCGCACCGTGCCGCTGCTCACCCGCACCACGCTCACCGAAGTGCTCGGCCGCGGCCGCCTGACCGGCGTACGCCTGCGGCACGCGGACGGCCGTACCACCCAAGTCCCCTGCGACACCCTGGTGTTCACCGGCGACTTCGTCCCGGAGGCCGAACTCGCGCGCGGCGCGGGCCTCCGCATGGACCGCGCGACCCGCGGGCCGCTCGTCGACACGGCGTTCCGCACGGACGTCCCCGGGGTCTTCGCCGTCGGCAACGTCCTGCACGCCGCGGAGACCGCCGCGACCGCCGCCGCCGAGGGACACACCGCCGCGGCGGCCGTACGGCGCCTGCTCGCCCACGAGGACCGCCCGCACGCGTTCGGTCCGCAGCTCGCAGTCGCCCCGCCGCTGCGCTGGATCACCCCGGGCCGCCTGCCGCGCGACCTCCCCGCCGACGACACGCAGCGCTTCCTCGTACGCGCAGCCGAGCCGCTGCCCGCCCGCGGCGGCGCGACGCTCACCGTCACGCAGGACGGCCGTACGCTGCACAGCGAGCGGGTGCGCGGCCCGTTGCGCACGGGCAACTCGCGTGAAATCAGCGGGTCTTGGGTGCGGGACGCCGCCCTGGACGGCGGCCCGATCCATGTCACACTCGCCGCGACGCGCCGCTGACCGTTCGGACCCTAGAGCTCCTGCTCCGTCCGAGCGATCAGCTCCCGCGCCTCCGCCTCCCGCCGGTCGTACCGCTCCGGGTACGCCGAGACCTGGACGGCCTGCGCCAGTTGGCCCGGCGTGAGTGACGGGTTCTCCTCTTCGACCGTGAGCGCCCGCGTGAAGAACTGTCGTGACGCGTACGCCACGTTCGTCACCTGCTCCGCTGAGCCCCAGCCCTGACTCGGGCGCTGCTGGAACACGCCCAGCGAGTCCTCCAGGCCGTGGTCGAGGTTCTCCATGCCCGACTCCACGAGTGCGGCCTCGAACGCCGACAACAGCACCTTGTCGTCCGCTCCGAGCTCCAGGCCCACCCGGTACACGACCACCGCCACCGCGAGATCCGGCTCCCCGGTCCCGGGACCCGGCGGCGGCCCGTCGTCGCCCGCTGCCGTGTCCTCCATGGCGCGCCCTCCCCGTTGTGCGCTGTCGTGTCACCTCGACCGTACGCACGGGAGCCCGGAGGCGGAACCCCGCCCGTGCCCCCACGCGCGGGGGCGCGTCCCACCCGGCACACATGTCACGTCCGGGAGACGCGCCCACAGGCCTGCGGGCCGCCGCTGCTTGCCGCTCTGCTCGTGCAACGGCGCACCGTGGGCGTCCTTGCCGCGAGCTCGGCGCCATGCTCGCCGGGATCAACAACCGCCCCGGCAGCCGACACGCCGCCGTCTCCCGGCTCGGATGGCCTCGGGGTGTTCCTCGGCGCCGGACGCGATCAACACGCCTCGCAAGGCTGCCAGTTGAACGCCACCTTCGCTGGACTCGGTCTGATCGGCCGCGTCTTGAGCGCGGTCGGGCCCGTCGCCTCCGCCTGCGGGCGGTACTGTGCGTCCGCGGGCGCCGCTCAGCTCTCGCCCCTGCGGCTTGCCTGCCTGGGTACGTACAGACCGGCGGGCCGCCGGTTCGACGGGGGATCGCGGCGCTATCGAACTCCCCATCCTGGCCTGGGGGTTCGGACCGCTACCGACAGCGCGGCGGGGCGATCAGTCCTTGTCCGCGTGCACTTGACGCCCGCCCCGAAGGCCCGTGCGTACGTCCGATACCGTGCCTCCGGGAGATCCGCACGGAGGGGAAACGGCATGCACACGGCCGACGGGGGCTCAGCGCAGGAACACGATGTGGTCGACGTGCGGGACGTGGACCACGACGAGGGCTTTCCGCAGATCCCCGACCCCGAGGATGGCGTCCGCTGGCTCGCCCCGACGGATGTCGAGCAGCACCTGTACCGGCTGAGCCGCCGCGACCACACGTACGCCTACCTGCGCACCCTCGCCGCCGAGGGCGTCTACTACCCCGTCTGGCGGGAGGACGCGGACGCCGCGGGCGAGGACGAGTTCCCGATGTTCACGCGCGAGCGAGACGGCAGGCTCTGGGTGCCGGTCTACACCGAGGGCCTGCTGCCCCGCCCGCACCCCGACATGGTCTTCGAGTTCGCCAACCTGGCGCGCCTCGCCCGGATCCTGCCCGCCGAGGCCGACGTCCTCATGGTCAACGCCGGCACGCCCTGCCAACTGCTGCTCGCCGTGGACGAGGAGGAGCGCGACGTCTGGTACGAGCTGGGCTGCGACCTCTTCGAGCCCGACGCCTTCGGCGACCGCGTCCTCACCCGGCGCAGCGGCAACGGTGTCCCCGACCTCGGCCCGCTCCTGCACGGCCTCGCCTGCGGCGCCCACCTCTGCTACGGCAACGGCGACGCCTGGAACACCCTGCACTGGCACGGCACCGGCTACCACAACGAGATCGAGCGGCTCAGCGAGTGGTGGGGCGTGGACAGCCGCGCCGACTGGCTGGAGATCCAGGAACGCCTCCTCACCCGCCAAGTCAGCCCCTGGTACTGGGACTTCGTGCTCGCCGCCCGCGACAAGCTGCTGCTCGCCACCCCGGGCATCGTCGAGGAGGCCGCCTGGCGCGACACCGTCGAGTCGACCCTCCGCGAACGCCTCCGACGCGGCGGCCGCGACCACCGGCCGGGCGCGGACGCCGAGTTCGACGCGTTCGTCGTCGAACTCCGCGGCCTCGTCGGCAAGATCATGCGGTACGAGGCCCGCTTCCGCGCCGACGGACTCCTCCCGCCCGGCGGCATCGTGCGCACCGTCGCGGCCTGGGACGTCGGCCGCGCCTCGAAGATGGCCCGCTGGGGCCGCGGCGCCCGCTACGCCACCGAGCCGGAGATGTACGAGGCGATCGAACGGGCCGGCGCCGGGGCGCGCGCCGCCTACCACTCGTGGGAGGAGTTCTCCGCGGGCTACGTACTCGGCCGCTGTCTGCACTTCGACGAGGAGGAGTTCGGCAGCTGGTACACCACGGTCCTCGAAGCCCACCGCGCCCTCGTCACCGACCCCGACAGCCCGTGGCTGACGGTGCCGTTCCTGGGCGGTGCCGTCCGGGGACGGTGAGCGGGGCGGGGCCGGGGCGGGCACGGCCGGGCTTGACCGCGCGGCGCCCCGGACCGCAGGATGAGTACGTGATCGCGCACCTGACCTGTACCGCAGCCCGCTCCGGCACCCTGCCGGACCGCTGCGGCTGTGCGCGCAGCGGCTTGTAGCGGACGCCTTCCCGTCCCTCGCCGCCGACGCGGCCACACCACCCCCTTCCACCGGCGGGGCGCACCGCGTCCCATCCGGGCGTTCCCCGTACCCCGTACCCCCGTATCCGCGACGCCGTGTCCTGTGACGGCTCATGCGCCACAACGGGCCGGGACGCCCGGCCGGACGTGCCGCCGCCCCGCCCTCAGCCCCCGGGAGCCCGCCGATGACGCCGACCACCACCACCCCCGCACCCGCCGCGCCCACGCTGCGCACGGCCCAGATCCCGCCGAACGGCCTCTACGAAGGCCGACGCGTGCTGCGCCGCCTGCCGGACGGCGTGGCCGAGCGGCCGTACGAACTCTTCGCTCTCGCACCGCAGTCCGCGACCATCGGCGCCGAGATCAGCGGCGTCGACCTGTCCCGGCCGCTGACGCCCGAGCTGCGCGACGAGCTCAACCGCGCGCTGCTCGAATGGAAGGTGCTGTTCTTCCGGCAGCAGCACCTCACCTCCCAGCATCAGCGCCAATTCGCCCGCAGCTGGGGCGAGTTGGAGACCAACCCGCTCCTGGAGTCGGGGGACAGCGACGACGTCGTACGCTTCGACAAGAGCGCGGGAACCACGCCCAGCTTCGAGAACGTGTGGCACACCGACGTCACCTTCCGGCCCCGGCCCGCCATGGGCGCGGTGCTGCAACTGCGCGAGGTGCCCCCGCGGGGCGGCGACACCATGTGGGCGGACATGGCCGCCGCGTACGACAACCTGCCCGAGGACGTGCGGGCGCGCATCGACCGGGCCACCGCCGAGCACGACTTCCTGCCCGGCTTCCGCCGCTTCTACGGGCCCGAGCGGCTCGCCCCGATGCAGGACGTCTTCCCGCCCGTGACCCACCCGGTGGTGCGCACCCACCCCGCGAACGGGCGCCGCATGCTGTTCGTCAACACCTCGTTCACCACCCGCGTCCACGGCCTTGAGCGCGCCGAGAGCGACGAACTCCTCCGGCTGCTCTTCCAGCAGGCGCACGTGCCCGAGTTCCAGGTGCGCTTCCGCTGGCAGGCCGGCGACATCGCCTTCTGGGACAACCGCGCCACGCAGCACTACGCCGTGAACGACTACGGGGACGCGCGACGGGTCGCGGAGCGCGTAGCGATCGCCGGGGACCGGCCGTACTGACCTTTCCGGCACGGCAGTTGACGAGTTGACGTCACGTCAGGCGCGTCTCGTACGGGGCCACTCGGCCCGGTCGCTCAGGCGCGCCTGACGACGATGTCCCCCGCACTCGTCGTCGCCCGTACCTCCACCGTCTCGTCCGTGCTCCGCGGGCCCTCCGCCGTACCGAGGGAGTTGAGGACCGAGCCGACGGCCGTGCTCACGTCCAGCCACGCCGCCGTGGACTCCCGGATGCCGACCTCCAGGTCGCCTGCCGCCGTCCGCAGCGTGATCCGGCCACGGGCCACGTCCCCGACCCGGATGTGCCCACTGGCCGACTTGGCGTCCACGGAGGCGTGCGCGACATCCACCGAGATGCGGCCGTTGGACGAGTTGGCCTTCAGGTCGCCCACCGCCTCCCCGATCACCGTGTCGCCGTTGCCGTTGCGCACCGTCGCCGCGGCGCCAAGCGTGCCGATCTCGATCCGGCCGGCGCCGTTCACCTCCGCCGCACCGTCGACCCGGCCCAGGGTGAGGTCGCCGTGGCTCGTGCGCAGCCGTGCCGTGGCCGCCTGCTGCACGTGCAGGTCGCCGAGCGAGGTCTTGAACTCGCAGTGCCCGAGCGGGCCTTCGCAGACCAGGTCGGCCATCGGGGAACCGCCCTGCAGGTCGGAGCCCGACGGCACCTCGACCGTGATGTCGAGGCTGCCCGGCCTGCCGAAGAGCGACCGCTTCCGGGGGCCCTTGACCAGCACCTTCCCGCCCGAGCAGGTCACCTTGGTCTGCTGCGCCGCCTGTACGTCGTTGTCGTCCGCGCCGTTGCGCGGCAGCACCTCCACGACGGTGTCGCGGCGCTCGCCCGCGACGATCCGTGCGGAGCCCAGGTCGAATTCCAGGGTCACCGAGACCGGTCCCGGGGTGTCGAAAGTCGGCATGGTCGTGGCCGTCCTGTCCTCGTGGCTGTGGTGGGTCTCCCGCGGTGTTCCGGGCCGGTCAGCGGACCCAGCCCGTGAACCCCTGGTGACCGCGGCCGCGCCCGCGCGCGGGGGAGTGCGCGGCGCTGCTGGTGTCCATCGCCGTGGCCACCGCCCGTACCAGCCAGGCGTTCACGGACAGGCCCTCGCGCCCCGCCGCCTCCTCGACACGCGCCTTGAGGTGCGCGGGCAGCCGGAAGTTGATGCGCGACGTGCCGCCGTCGTCCCCGTCGACCGGAGCGGGCGGCGCCACCGGAGGCGCGGGCGGCTCGGCCCTCTCCTCGTACGCCTCGGTCCCCGCCGGGGCCGTCACCACGAACTCGGGGTCGCGGCCGCGCAGCCGTACGTCGACGGAGCCCGGCGCCAGGTCCTGGGTGACCTCGGCCATCGCCGCCGACAGCGCTTCGAGCAGCGTGAGGCGGGTGGCGGACTCCAGGGGCGCGGAGAGGCGCTCGGCCAGCGCGCGGCTCTCCTCGCCGCCCGCCTCCGCGGCGACGGCGAGCTCTTGGCGGAGGTGGTCGACGTAGGGCGTGAGATCCATGGCGCCAGTATGGTGTCACGGTGGCGTCAGGACAAGTTCCCCGATGCCGTCCGCCGGTGCGATGTGGCTGGTCACGGCCGTGCCGGCGGTTCCGTGGGGATCGCGGACCGGCCGCTGTGATTGCGCGGGTGCCCCCGCGCCCGCGATGGTGGCAGAGCGGGCCGAACCGCAGCCCGGCCCGCGAGAGCGCTGTGCCGACCGTGCGAGCAGCGCGGCCCGCGACGGAGAGGACCGGCCGTGAACGCCACCGAACGCGATGAAGGCAGCCAGGGCGACGGCAACGCCGCGTACGGGCACAAGAAGTTCAAGCGGTCCAAGAGCCACTTCGCCGACCGCGTCACCGCCGACGGCCGCGACGGCTGGCCCGTGGAGCCCGGCCGCTACCGGCTCGTCGTCAGCCTCGCCTGCCCCTGGGCCAGCCGCGCCCTGGTCTCACGGCGCCTGCTCGGCCTGGAGGACGCCCTGTCCCTCGCCGTCGCCGACCCGATCCAGGACGACCGCAGCTGGCGCTTCACCCTCGACCCCGGCGACCGCGACCCGGTGCTCGGCATCCGCTACCTCCACGAGGCGTACGACGCCCGCGAGCGGGACTACCCGGGCGGGGTCAGCGTGCCCGCGATCGTCGACGTGCCCAGCGGCAAGCTCGTCACCAACGACTTCCAGCGGATCACCCTCGACCTCGCCACCGAGTGGACCGCCCTGCACCGCCCCGGCGCCCCCGACCTCTACCCGGAGCCGCTGCGCGACGAGATCGACTCGGTCATGGAGGGCATCTACCGCGACCTCAACAACGGCGTCTACCGCGCCGGGTTCGCCAGCGAGCAGAGCGAGTACGAGGAGGCCTGCCGGGACGTGTTCCGCCGCCTCGAAGAGGTCTCGCAGCGCCTGGCCGACCGCCGCTGGCTCGTCGGCGACACCATCACCGAGGCCGACATCCGGTTCTTCACCACGCTCGTCCGCTTCGACGCCGTCTACCACGGCCACTTCAAGTGCAACCGCTACAAGATCTCCGAGGACCCGGTCCTCTGGGCGTACGCACGCGACCTGTACCAGACGCCCGGCTTCGGCGACACGGTGAACTTCGACCACATCAAACGGCACTACTACCAGGTGCACACCGGCATCAACCCCACCGGCATCGTCCCCCTCGGCCCCGACCCGGCGGGCTGGACCACCCCGCACGGCCGCGAGGACCTCGGCGGCCGCCCGTTCGGCGACGGCACACCCCCGGACCCGGTCACCCCATGAGGAGCCGACCCTCGACCACGGGGCACAGCACGCAGCACGCACCGGCCCCGCCCCCGGCGGCACGTACAACCGATCCCGCCCCTCGCGTGTCACACCGGACAACGCCCGTACGCATCCAGTGAACTGACCCTTCCGACCGTGAACCGCGAGGGAACCGCCATGCTCACCCGCACCGCCGCCACCGCGCTCGCCGCGGCCCTGCTCCTCACCGCCGCAGGCGCGGCCGCCGCCGCTCAGCCCGCCGCGCCCGACGCCCGCGGCAAGGGCACGCCGCAGTGCCGCGCGAACCAGGTGCGGGTGGCCGCCGAGACCGTCGAACCGGAGTCCGGCTCGTACCCGAACGTGCTGCACATCCGGGTCACCAACAAGAGCGCCAAGAAGTGCGCCGTCGACCGCATCCCCACGGTGACCTTCGGCGACCTGGACGGCCCGGCCCTGCCCATGCCGATCGGCGAGAGCGGCCCGTACGCCCTGGCCCCCGGCAAGACCGGGCACGCCGCGGTGCGGACGATCGAGGACCCGGCCGACCCCGAGACCCGCCAGGTGGACTACATCACCGTCGCCGGCGCCCCCGCCCACCCCGGCGCCAGCTTCACCTCCGACGACCTGGACATCACCGGCAAGATCCGGGTCTGGGAGCCCATCACTACCTGGTGGCAGCCGACCTTCGCAGAGGCGGAGGAGATCCTGGCCAACCGGTTCCAGGCGTAGTCCGTGCCCCTCTGAGGCGTCTCGCCGGGCGTCCGCTTCGCCGGGTGTACGACGGGCCGGGTGTACGACGGGCCGGGACCGCCTCCCTTTACGGGGGCGGTCCCGGCCCGGACGTTTGCGGGTGCTGCGCCTGTGGCAGTCAGCGGCCCTGTTCGGCGGCCTTCTGGGCCTGTTCCGCCTTCTTCTCCTTGAGGCGGATCGCCTCCTTGCGGACCTCGGCCTGGGTGGCGCGCTCCTTCCGCAGCCACTCCGGGGACTCCTGCTTCAGGGCCTCGATCTGGTCCGTCGTCAACGGCTCCGTGACACCACCGCGGGCGAGCCCGGCGATGGAGACACCGAGCTTCGATGCCACCACGGGACGCGGGTGCGGGCCGTTGCGGCGCAGCTCCTGGAGCCACTCCGGCGGGTCGGCCTGCAGCGCGCTGAGCTCCGCGCGGGAGACGACACCCTCCTGGAACTCGGCGGGGGTGGCCTGGAGGTACACACCCAGCTTCTTCGCCGCGGTCGCGGGCTTCATCGTCTGGGAGTTCGCTTGCGTCGTCATGGTGTCAAGGGTAACGAGCCGATCGGCCTCCCTCCGACCACGGGCGACGGCCTCCCTCCCGACCACGCCGGGTGACGTGGCGCCGACCACGCCCGGTAACCTGGCGGAGTGACTGGCTCGGAAGCAACCCCTTCGTTCCGGCTCGCCTACGTCCCCGGCGCGACCCCCGCGAAGTGGGTGCGGATCTGGAACGAGCGGCTGCCCGACGTCCCCCTGAACCTCGTCGCGGTCCCGGCCGCCGAGGCCGAAGACCTGCTCCGGGACGGCGAGGCGGACGCCGGCCTCGTACGGCTCCCGGTCGACCGGGACTACTTCAGCGCGATCCCGCTCTACACCGAGACCTCGGTCGTGGTGATCCCCAAGGACCACCTCGCGGCCGCCTTCGACGAGGTGAGCGCGGACGACATCGCCGACGAGATCGTCCTGCACCCTCTCGACGACCCCCTCGACTGGGAGAAGCCGCCGGGGCAGCCCGCGTTCGAGCGGCCCGCGACGACCGCCGACGCCATCGAACTCGTCGCCGCCGGCATCGGCCTCCTCGTCGTCCCGCAGTCCCTGGCCCGACTGCACCACCGCAAGGACCTCACGTACCGGACGATCACCGGCGTCCCGCAGTCGCAGGTCGCCCTCGCCTGGCCCGAGGAGCGGACCACCGACCTCGTGGACGACTTCATCGGGATCGTGCGCGGCCGCACCGTGAACAGCACCCGCGGGCGCAGGGGCGGGCAGGAGGACGACAAGCAGGTGAAGAAGGGCGCGGCGTCCGCTGCGAAGTCCGGCTCGTCGCGTACGGGAAAGCCCGGCGCCAAGACCCCGCGAGCCAGCGCCAAGTCCGGCGGATCCAAGGCGGGCGGTGCCAAGTCCGGCGGTGCCAGGGCGGGCGGTGCCAAGTCGGGCGGCTCCCGGGCCGGAAGCGGCGCCAAGCGGGCCAAGCCGCGCCGCCGCTCGTAGCCTCCCGGGGGCTGTGCCAGCAGGCCACAGCCCCCTTTGATCTTCGGCAGCGGCTCAGATCTCCGACGCCTCCACGAACCGCTCCCGACCACTCGCGCCGCCCTCAAGCAGCTTCCAGTCGGCGGTGACGTGCCCCTGCGGGGCCTCGCCCTCCGCGGACTCCGGCCGCCCGAGCACCCGGCGGATCCGCAGTTGCACCCGAGCCGCCGGGTCCCCGGTCTCCACGACGACCCGCGTGCCCTCCGCATCGTCCATCGCGGACAGCGAACCGACGCCCGCGCCGAGCGCCGCGCCCTCGAACCGCGCGACCACCGACGGGTCCGGTACGTCCGTCTCGCTCTGCGCCTGCGCCCCCGTGCGCCCGGCGAGCAGCTGGAGCAACTCCTCGACGGCGACCGGGTCGTGGGCCGCGTCGTACACCCAGCGCTTGCCGAGCACGCCGTGTTCGAGCGTGCCGACGAGGCCGTCCTCGGCGCCGTCGAGCGGAGCGCCCCGGTAGGTGAGCGGCACGTGATACGGGACGGGCGTCCCGCCGGAGGTGTCGGCGACCACCATGAACTCGATGCCGACCTCGCCCGCCGGGTCGTCGAGACGGAAGCCGCCCGCCTTGCCGAGTGCGGGAGCCGTCCCCGTACCGGCGTACCAGGCGCGCGTCGGCAGCCAGTTGGTGAGGAGTTCGAGTTTGGTGGGCTTGACGGTGGTGCGGTGAATGACAGCCATGCCTGATGGATACCACCCGCACCTCACCGCGCGTCGAGCAGCCCCCCGTCCACGAGGTCACGCGGCAGCCCGTGCGTGTCGTGCAGATAGGCGTAGTCCCCTTCGGTCAGCGGGCCGTGGAACTCGCGGCGGGCGAGGACGCGCCGTCCGCGTTCCAGGAGCCGGCCGAACCGCCGCTCCTCGGCGCGCAGTTGGTCCCGTACGAGATCGGTGTCGGTGGACTGCCGGAAGTGGTGCAGGGTGTGCTCGACGAGTTCCACCGGCAGATCGCCGACCGTGCGGTCCGGGTCGTCGCGCCACAGCGTGGTGAGCAGCCTGCGCGTGAGGCGCCGCAGTACGTAGCCGCGCCCGGTGTTGGAAGGACGGACGCCGTCGCCGAGCACGACCACGGCGGACCGCAGGTGGTCGCTGACCAGGCGCAGGGAGGGCCCGTCGAGCTCCCACAGCCGCGGTACGCGGGACATCCACGGCTCGAACAGGTCGGTCTCGTACACCGAAGTGCGTCCCTGCAACACCGTGACCAGGCGTTCCAGGCCCATGCCGGTGTCGACGGACGGGCGGTCCAGGGGTTCGAGGCGGCCGTCGTCGTGGCGGCGGTAGCGCATGCTGACGTGGTTCCACAGCTCGACCCAGCGCGGGTCGGTGGTCGGGGTGCCCTGGGGCGGGTTGCCGTCGGGGTCGGTCCACACGAAGATCTCCGAGTCGGGTCCGCAGGGTCCCGTGGGGCCGTTGGACCACCAGTTCTCGTCCCGTGTCCGCTCGACGGGGAGGCCCGACTCCCGCCAGACGTCCAGGGACCGGGTGTCGGGGCCGACCTGGTCGTCGCCGCCGAAGACCGTGGCGTACATCCGCTCGACGGGGATGCCGAAGCCGTCGCGGAGCAGCTCGAAGCCCCAGCGCAGGCTCTGGCCGTGGTCGTAGTCGCCGAGCGACCAGGAGCCGAGCATCTCGAAGACGGTGAGGTGGGAGGAGTCGCCGACCTCGTCGAGGTCGGTGGTGCGCAGACAGCGCTGCACGTTGACGAGCCGGCGGCCGAGCGGATGCGGGCGCAGGCCCTCCAGGTAGGGCGTCAGCGGATGCATGCCGGAGGTCGTGAAGAGCACCGGATCGCCGGGCGGTGGGAGTAGCGAACTCCCGGTCAGGGCACGGTGCCCGCGCTCCTCGAAGAACTCGACGAACGTACGCAGGGTGTGCTCGGTGCTCCTGCTCCCAGGGTTCTGGACGGGCACGTAGCTCATGGCGGGGGCCTTTCGGTTCGGGGGACCGGAAAGGGGCCGCCATGGGCGCGGGCCGGGAGAAGGGGTCGATCAGGGTTCTGCGGCGCACCGGCGATCCGTTTCCGGTCGCCGGGGAGTGGGTGAGGTCAGGCGGCGGCAACCGGCGAGCTGGTCGCTCGCGCGGTCGCGGTGCTGATGCGGGCGCTGTTCCTCATACGGTCCACGGTAACAAGGCCCGCCGCGCCGTTCACCTGAATTACGCGGCCGCTTCGGCGTCCCGGTGACCGCCCTCGCGGCTCTTGGTGTACTCGACCTTGGCGGGGCCCTCGCCCTCGATGCGGCCGCCGAGGACCCAACCGCAGGCCTCGTAGAAGGACTTGGCGCCGGTGTTCTCCGGGAAGGTCTCCAGGCGGATGGCCGGGTACCGGGCCAGGAGCGTCTGTTCCGCGTGCCGCAGCAGCAGCCGCCCGAGCCCTCGGCGGTGGTGATCAGGGTCGACCATCATCATGTCGACCGTGGGGCCGTCGAGGGCGGAGAGGCCGATGATCCGGCCGTCCTCGGTGAGGCAGTGCACCCCGCCCCGCTCCAGGCGGCTCTTCACGTGCGCGTCGGCAGCACCACCGCCGATGAACCAGTCCACCGCCTCCTCACCCAGGAACCCTCGGTAGCAGGTGTCGATCGTGCGGCGCGCGAGCGCCTGGAGAGCGCCGAGATCGGCCTCGGTGGCAGCGCGGACGGCAGGGCGGACGGCGGGGCGGACGGCGGGGCGGTGCTGCCCGGTCGGCACTCCGGTGGTCACCCCCTGGTCACTCCGGTCACGGTGATTCGGGTTTCTTCCGTGAGGCGTCCCGGAAACGCCCGAAGGCGTTGGTCAGGGTGGTGGTCAGCGTCGAGCCCTCGGGCCGGGGCGTCGGCGGGGCGGACGGGCCCGACTGCTGTGCGGGCAGCGGCGCGGAATCGCCGCGTTCCGCCAGCGCCGCCTGGGCGAGCTCGGCCGCCTCCCGGTACAGATCACGGGACTTGGTCATCGCGTCGAGGGCGTCGGCGTACTTGGTGACCAGTTCGCGTGTGCGGGCCAGCTCCTCCTCGATCGTCAGCAGGTGCCAGCGGCGGCGCAGTTGCTCCACGGCCTGCTCCGCGTCGGCGGCCAGCGGGCGGGGCAAGGACGCGAACTCCGTGATCTTCTCGATGAGTTCGGTGGGCTCGGACCCGTCCAGGAACACGCTGCGCACGGCGAAGCGGTCCGCGTCGTACCCCGCCGGGGGCGGCGAGGGCGGCAGGACGACGGCGCCGCCGCGCGGAACCCGGACGTCCAGGTCCTTCATGGCCCAGTTGACGATGTCGAACTGCTCGGGCGCCGCGCGGTGTTCGACCACGCGGTGGCGCAGGCTCGGCGGCAGGAACGGGCTGAGGGGTTCGAGGCCGCGCGCGTCGGGCGTCATCGCCTCGTGCACGACGACGTGGATGTTCCAGCTGTTGCGCGTGCAGTTCTTGAGCAGGCGGCGCAGGTCCTTGTCGTCGTCGGCGACGAGGCGGTGCGTGCTGCGCAGGCGCGGGCCCGGCACCACGTCGTGGTCCCAGGGCGTGAGGTCGCTGTCGGGCCAGAACACCGTCGCCGGCGAGAGCCACTGAAGGTCCCACCGCCGCTCCGCCTCGGCGGCGATCACCCAGGAGATCGTGGAGTCGCCGCGCCTGCGCCCCGGGGCGTCGTACGTCGTCAGCTGGGCGCGCACCGTGACGTCCTCGTCGACACGCCAACGGGCCTCGAAGAGGCGGCGTGCCGTGGGTGCGGGGGCCGCGGCGTCGTCGTCGGACACGAAGGGGTCGGGCAAGCCGCCCACGTCGCCGGGGGACGAGTCGTCGGGCGCCAGGTCGAGGAAGTCGTCGATCAGGCCGACCGACTTCAGCGCGATGAGGTTGCGCCGGACGTCCTTCTCGGGCTCGGGCCCGAGGTGGCGCCCGTGGCCCAGCCAGGTGGTGTCGGGGGCGGCGGTCACGGATGAGCTCGTCTTAGGCATGGAGTCGTTCTGTGGGTGGTCGCGTGGAGGCTCCAGTATGGGCCAGTCGCCCGGTCGGCGGTACGGGGAGGGGGGAACGACATGCGGTGATCGCATCCCCGTCTCACAGTGCGGGCAGATCGGCCCGCGCCGTCGAACCGTCCCGTCCGTCCGCCATGTGCGCACCGTTGACCGTCGTACCTGCCCCGGCCTAGGTTCAAGAGGACGGAAAGCGCTTGCTGTCCGCTGGGTGCAGGCCCGTAGCCGGACTTTCCCGTTCCCGGATTTCCCGTACCCGGACTTTGAGGAGCACCCGTGGCGACGACGTCCTCCGAACGGCCCGCGCCCGAAGGACCCGCAGGCCCCCCGGAGACCGGGGCCGAGGCGCCGGAAGCCTTCACCGGACTCCCCGGTTCCGTGGCCGTCTCGCATCTCAGCGTCTACCACTGGCCCGCCGCCGACGGCCGTCGCGGCGGCACCCCGCACATGCATCTGACCTGCAGCGAGGGGTACGTCGTGACGGCCGGCCGGGGCGCCGTGCAGACCCTGACCGCCGCCGGGTACGAGGAGACCCCGCTGGAGCCCGGCACGGTCGCCTGGTTCACGCCCGGCACCATCCACCGCCTGGTCGAGGCGGACGGCCTGCGCATCGTCGTCCTGATGCAGAACAGCGGACTGCCCGAGGCCGGGGACGCCGTGCTCACGCTGCCCCCGGAACATCTGGCCGACCCGGAGGCGTACGCGGCGGCGACCGCGATCCCGCAGGGCGCACCGCGTGCCGAGCAGGCGCGGGCCGCGCGCGCCCGCCGGGACCTCGCCCTCGACGGGTACCGGCGACTCCGCGACGCCCGCGACCCGCAGGCACTCGCCGACTTCCACGCGGCCGCCGCCGCGCTCGTACGCCCTCGGCTCGGTGACTGGCGGGAGCGCTGGGAGCGGGGCGCCGCGGCGGCCGCCGCGGCGACCGGGGAGCAGCTCGACCGGCTCGCCGCCGGTGACGCCTCACATCTGGCCGACGCTGCCGTACGGTCACGGCGCCCCGCGGAGCAGGGCAAGTTCGGCATGTGCGGGTACCTGGACGTGTACCGGTTCTGACGGGCGGGTGCGCGCGGCGGCCCGTCCGGACGCCTTCCGACCCGCCCGCACCTGGCGCTTTTCCAGCCCTTGCTTACGGGGCGATCAAGCCGACGGAGGGCTCGTACGTATGCACGGAGCCGCCCGTTCCGAGGGGCTGACCTGGTGTGACGCGCCCGGCCTCGGGCGTACGGGACGGGTGGCGGCGGGAACCGGCCAACGCTGCCGTTCGGCCATCTGGCCGGTGCGAGCGTGGACCTCTTAGATGCCTCGGGCATCCAATGGAGTCGGAACAACGGCCGAACGCTTGCGAGGTCAGCATGACGGATGTGCGCACGACTCAGGCAGTCGCCTTCCCACAGAACCGCACCTGCCCCTACCACCCGCCCCAGACCTACCAACCCCTGCGCGACGCAAGGCCGTTGAGCCGTGTCACGCTGTACGACGGCCGCTCCGTCTGGGCCGTCACCGGGCACGCCGTGGCGCGTGCGCTGCTCGCCGACGGCCGGCTCTCCAGCGACCGCCGCACCGAGGGCTTCCCGATGCCGAGTGAACGCATCGCCGGGGTCAAGTTCGACGAGCGGCGCGTGGCCCTGCTCGGCGTCGACGACCCGCTGCACAACACCCAGCGCCGCATGCTGATCCCCAGCTTCTCGGTCAAGCGGATCGCGGCGCTTCGGCCCCGCATCCAGGAGACCGTCGACCGGCTGCTCGACGCGATGGAGGAGCAGGGCCCGCCGGCCGAGCTGGTCGAGTCGTTCGCGCTGCCGGTTCCCTCGATGGTGATCTGCGCGCTCCTCGGCGTCCCGTACGCCGACCACGAGTTCTTCGAGGAGCAGTCCCGGAGGCTGCTGCGCGGACCCGAGGCCGCCGATGTGGAGGAGGCGCGGGACCAACTCGACGCCTACTTCCTGCAGTTGATCGACGAGAAGCTGAAGCGCCCCGGCGAGGGCCTGCTCGACGATCTCGTCGCTCAGCAGCTCGCCACCGGCGCCGTGGACCGCGACGAACTGGTCGCGATGGCCACGATCCTGCTGATCGCCGGACACGAGACCACCGCGAACATGATCTCCCTCGGTACGTTCACCCTGCTCCAGCACCCGGAACGGTTCGCGGCGCTGCGCGCGGACGATGGCCTGATGCCCGCGGCTGTCGAGGAGCTGCTGCGTTTCCTGTCCATCGCGGACGGCATGCTGCGCGTGGCCAAGGAGGACATCGACATCGCCGGGGCCACGATCCGTACGGGCGACGGCGTCGTCTTCTCCACCTCGCTCATCAACCGTGACACCGAGGTCTACGGCGCGCCCGAGCAACTCGACTGGAACCGGGGCCCGTTGCACCACCTCGCGTTCGGCTTCGGCATCCACCAGTGCCTCGGGCAGAACCTGGCCCGCGCCGAGATGGAGATCGCCTTGCGCACCCTGTTCCGTCGCCTGCCCGGACTGGCGCTCGCGGTGCCCGCCGAGGAAATCCCGTTCAAGCCGGGCGACACCATTCAGGGCATGCTCGAACTGCCCGTCACTTGGTAGGAGTTGACGCGATGGACCAGCGGATGCGGGTAGAGGTCGACCGGGACCGGTGCATGGGCGCGGGCATGTGCGCCCTCACCGCACCCGGAGTCTTCACCCAGGACGACGACGGCCTCAGCGAGGTGCTGCCGGGGCGGGCGGACGCCGGAGGGGACCCGCTCGTACGGGAGGCGGTGCGGGCTTGTCCTGTGGGGGCTGTGCGGGTGGAGGAGGTGGGGTAGGAACGCGCCTGCGGCGGGCTTCTTCCCCAGCCCCGCCCCTTCCCGAACTGGGGCTCCGCCCCAGACCCCGCTCCTCAAGCGCCGGAGGGGCTGATTTTTCAGCTCCTCCGGCGCTTGAGGAGGCCCGTCCGGCAGGACCTAGAAGAACACCCCGCACCGCAGCAGCACGTTCGCGTACGGCCGAGCCTCCCCCGTCCGCACGACAAGGCGCGCACTCGCCGTGAGCCGCTTCAGCTCCTCATGCGGGACGTGGTCCAGTGAAGGGACGCGTTCGTCCAGGAGTTGCGCCGCCTCGGGATTGGCGTCACCCACCTCGACCGCCGCCACCCCGCCCTCGATCACCAGCTCATCGAGGAGCCCGTCGAGGATCTCCGCGAAGGACGGCACACCGGCGCGGAAGGACAGGTCGACCACGCGCGGGCCGTCGGGTATCGGCATGCCCGCGTCGCACACGAGGACACCGTCACCGTGCCCCAACTCGGCCAGGGCGCCCGCCAGTTGACGGTTCAGGATGCCGCAGCGCTTCACTTGAAGTCCCCCGCGTTCTTCGACGTGACGACCTTGACGTCCACCTTGACGTCGTCGGGGACGTCCTTGCCCTGGGCCGCGCGGACCGCGTTGCGTACGGCGATCCGGCCCAGCTGTTCGGGCTGCTGGGCGACCGAGGCGTACAGCGTGCCCGACTCGACCGCCTTGATCCCGTCGGGCGTGCCGTCGAAGCCGACCACGGCCACCGACTTGCCAGCCTTCGCGCCGAGCGCCTTGGCCGCGCCGAGCGCCATCTCGTCGTTCTCGGCGAAGACACCGTCGATGTCGGGGTGCGACTGCATCAGGTTGGTCATCACGTCGAGGCCCTTGGTGCGGTCGAAGTCCGCGGGCTGCTTGGCGACGACCTTGATGCCCGGGTACGCCTTGATCCCCTCGGCGAAGCCCTGGCCGCGCTCCCGGCTGGCCGAAGCGCCCGGGGTGCCCTGCAGCGTGACGACCGTGCCCTTGCCGCCGAGCTTCTCGGCCAGGGCCTTGGCCGCCTGCTTGCCGCCCGCGACGTTGTCGGACGCGACGAACGTGGTCGTCTTCGCCTTGTTGACCCCCCGGTCGACCGCGATCACCGGGATGTCGGCCTTGTTGGCGGCGCGTACGGACGGGCCCGCCGCGTCCGAGTCCACCGGGTTCACGACGATCGACGCCATGCCCTCGCCGCTGAAGTTCTGCAGCTGGTTGGCCTCCTTGGCCGGGTCGTTCTGCGCGTCCGTGACCGTCAGTTCGACGCCCGCCTTCTCCGCCTCCGCCTGCGCGCCCTTCTTCATCTGGACGAAGAAGGGGTTGTTCAGCGTCGACAGCGACATGCCGACCTTGGGCGTCGTACCGGCGGGACCGGAGTTGAACAGCGACATCGCGCCGAGCACCGCCGCCACGACGACCGCCGCGAGCGCCAGCTTGACCGCGCCGCGCTTGCCGCCGTTGCCCGCGCCACCGGCACCGGCACCGGCACCGGCACCGGCACCGGCACCCGCGCCACCGGCACCCGCACCCGCGGCACCCGCCGAGCCGCCACCGGCCCTGCGTCGCACCGTGTCCAGGAGCACCGCGAGAGCGATCACGACACCGATGACGACCTGCTGCCAGAACGCCGACACCGAGAGGAGGTTGAGGCCGTTGCGCAGGACCGCGAGGATCAGCGCGCCGATGAGCGTGCCCGACGCCTTGCCGACACCGCCCGCGAGGCTGGCGCCACCGATCACCACGGCGGCGATCGCGTCCAGCTCGTACCCCTGCGCGGCCTGCGGCTGCGCCGAGACGAGGCGGGAGGCGAGCACGATGCCCGCGACGGCTGCGAACAGACCCGACAGGGCGTAGATCACGAGCTTCTGCCGCTGCACGCGCAGCCCGGAGAGCCGCGCCGCCTCCTCGTTGCCGCCGATCGCGTACATCGAGCGGCCGATGAACGTACGGCCCAGGATCAGCGCCGTGAGCAGGCCCGCCGCGATCATCACAAGCACGGGCACCGGCAGCCAGCCGCCGAGCGTGTCGCCGAGTACGGAGACCGAGTCGGGGAACGGGATCGGGCTGCCCTGCGAGATGACGAGCGACAGACCGCGGCCGATCGACAGCATCGCCAACGTCGCGATGAACGGCGGCAGTTTGCCGTATGCGACGAGCGCGCCGTTCACCAGACCGCAGGCGATACCCGTACCCACGGCGAGCAGCACCGCGATCCACACCGGCACGCCCTGCGAAGTGGCCGTCCAGGCGAGGACGGTGGCCGACAGGGCCGCCACCGAGCCCACCGACAGGTCGATGCCCGCCGCGACGATCACGAACGTCACACCGAACGCGAGGATCGCCGTCACCGCCGCCTGCACGCCGACGTTGAGGAGGTTCTGCGCGGTCAGGAAGTCACCGGAGAGCAGCGACATCGCCACCACCAGGACGATCAGCGCGCTCAGGGCGCCGTTCTCGAGCAGAAAGCGGCGGACCGCTCCGGCGCCACCCGCGCCCGTCCTGCTCTGGAGCGTGTCAGCGGCCATCGGAGTCCTCCACGTCGTCGTAGCTCTTCTCAAGGGTGAGGCCGGCCGCCGCGTCGGCGGCCTGCGGGGCGGAGACCGCCAGGGCCATCACGGCGTCCTGGCTCGCCTCCTCGGCGCTGAGTTCGCCCGCGATCCGGCCCTGCGCCATCACGAGGACCCGGTCGCTCATGCCGAGCACCTCCGGCAGATCGCTGGAGATCATCAGCACGGCGTGCCCGGACGCGGTCAACTCGTTGATCAGCTGGTAGATCTCGACCTTCGCGCCCACGTCGATGCCGCGCGTCGGCTCGTCCAGGATCAGCACCCGGGACTTGGCGAGCAGCCACTTGCCGATGACGACCTTCTGCTGGTTGCCGCCCGACAAGGTGCGCACATGCTGGTCGATCCCCGCCATCCGCACGCCGAGCTGCCCGGCGACCTGCACGGCCGCGGCCCGCTGCCCCTTCAGGTCCACGAGCCCCGCACGCGTGGCCGCCCGCAGCGTGACCAGGCCCAGGTTCTCCTGCACGGACGCGTCCAGGACGAGCCCCTGCCCCTTGCGGTCCTCCGGTACGAGGCCGATCCCGGCGCCCATCGCGGCGTTCACATCGTGCCGCGGCAGGCGCTCGCCGAGCACGTCCACCCGCCCGTCGTCGTACGGGTCCGCGCCGAACACCGCCCGCGCCACCTCCGTACGACCGGCGCCGACCAGCCCGGCGAGGCCCACGACCTCACCGGCGCGGACGTCGAAGCCGACATCATGGAACACGCCGTTCCGGGTCAGCCCGCGCACCGACAGCAACGGCCGCTCCCCGTCCGCCTCCTGGACCGGTCCGCGCTCGCGCGGGTACTGCTGCTCGATGCTGCGGCCCACCATCAGCCGTACGAGCTCGTCCTCGGGCGTGGACGCGGGCACCTGGTCGACGCTCCGGCCGTCGCGCAGCACGGTCACCCGGTCGCCGAGCGCGGCGATCTCCTCCAGGTGGTGGGTGATGAACACGATGCCGACGCCGTCCTCGCGCAGCCTGCGCACGATCGCGAAGAGCTTCTCCACCTCCTCCGAGGTGAGCACGGCCGTCGGCTCGTCCATGATCAGTACCCGGGCGTCGAGGCTCAGCGCCTTGGCGATCTCCACCATCTGGAGCCGGGCGATGCCCAGTTCACGCACGCGGGCCCGCGGCGACACCCGCACGCCGACCCGCTCCAGGAGTTCCGAGGCCTGCGCTTCCATGCGCCCCCGGTCCACGAGACCGAAACGGCGCGGCTGGCGGCCCAGGAAGATGTTCTCGGCGACCGTCAGATCGGGAACCAGGTTGAACTCCTGGTAGATCGTGGCGATGCCCAGCGCCTCCGCGTCCTGCGCGCCGTGGATGCGCACTTCGCGCCCCTCGGCGAGGATGCGGCCGCTGTCCGGCCGGTACGCGCCCGACAGCATCTTGATCAGCGTGCTCTTGCCGGCGCCGTTCTCGCCGAGCAGCACATGCACTTCTCCGCGGCGGAGGTCGAAGTCGACGGAGTCGAGCGCGACCACGCCGGGAAAGGTCTTGCGTATCCCTTCGATACGCAGCAACTCCTCCGGATGACTCACGGGTTGCTCCTCGGTCGGGGACGGGAGGGTGGGGCCGCCGCGTCGGACCGCGCGCCGCACGAGCGGCGCACGACGAGCCGTGCGGGCAGCGTCACGGACCGCACGCGGCGGCCCTCGATCAGGGCGGTGAGCGCACGCACGGCGGCGCGGCCCAGCTCGCGGGTCGGCTGCGCGATCGCCGTGATCGGCGGATCGGTGTGCACGAACCACGGGATGTCGTCGAACGCCGCCAGCGCGATGTCATCGGGTATGTGTAGCCCCCGGGCGCGCATCGCGTCGAGAGCGCCCAGAGCCATCAAGTTGTCTGCGGCGAAGACCACTTCGGGCGGTTCCGGCAGCGCGAGGAACGCCTCGGTGGCACGCCGCCCGCTCTCCGCCTGGAAGTCGCCCTGGCCCACGTACTCCTCGGGCAGCTCAAGCCCGTACTCGCCGAGCGCCGCCCGGAACGCGGCGACGCGCTCGCTGCCGGTCGTGGTGGCGGCCGGGCCCGCGATGATGGCGAGCCTGCGGTGGCCGAGGGCGTGCAGATGGGCGACCAGATCACGGACAGCGGAGCGGCCGTCGGCCCGTACGACCGGCACGTCCACTCCCGGAATCCAGCGGTCCACGAACACGGTCGGCGTTCCCGCACGCGCCGCGTCGAGCAGCTGCGGCGAGCCGCCGTCGGTGGGGGAGACGAGCAGGCCGTCGATACGGCGGTCGAGCAGGGTGCGGACGTGGTCGTCCTGGAGCCGCGGCGACTCGTCGGCGTTGCCGATGATCACGCTGTAGCCGAGGGCCCGCGCCTGCTCCTCCACGGAGCGGGCCAGCTCCGTGAAGTACGGGTTCATCACGTCGCTGATGATCAGGCCGAGGGTGCGGGTCTGGGCGGTACGCAGGGAACGGGCGACGGCGTTGGGCCGGTAGCCGAGCTCGTCCACGGCGGCGAGCACCCGCGCGCGGGCGTCCTCGCTGACGGAGGGGTGCGCGTTGAGCACGCGCGAGACCGTGGCGACGGACACACCCGCCGCGGCCGCGACATCCTTGATGCCCGCCATCTCTGGACCACCTCTTCGTGGGCTCCGTGGAATCGATTACACGGAGGATTGGAAACGATTACACGAGGGTGGGGCAAGGGGGTGCGAGGGAGCGAGATTCAATTGTGATGTGAGGGGCGCAGATGAGCGTGGGCTCGAAGAAGGTGCCGGATCAAGGCAGTAAGGCGCCGGATCACGGCTCTACGGCCGCACCCGTACCGTCAGGCCCCCGCCCGCGTTCGCCTCGGCCGCGACCGTCCAGCCGTGGGCACGCGTGATCGACGCGACGATGGACAGGCCCAGACCCGCGCCCGAGCCCGGCTTGTGCTCGCGCTCCTTCAGGCGCCGGAACGGCTCGAAGAGCTGGGGGACGACGTCCGGTGGGACGGCCGGGCCCGTGTTGCGGACGACGAGGCCCGCCGGACCGGCCGTCACCGTCACGGTGCCGCCCGGCACGTTGTGGCGTACGGCGTTGGCCACGAGGTTCTCCACCAGGTGGTGCAGCAGCACCGGATCGCCGGTCACCGGCAGGGGCGCGGCGTCCACCGCGACCGTCACCTCGTGGCGCTCCGCCTCGCCCGCGAGCCCCGCCACCGCCTCCTCGACCGTCCGCCCCAGGTCGACCGGCTCGGCCCGCTCGACGCCCTGGTCGGCGGCCGAGAGCAGCAGCAGCCCCTCGATCAGGCGCTCGCTGTCGCCGGCCACCTCCAGCAGCTTGCCCCGGATGCGGGCGACCTGCGCCGGGTCCGGATCCGCGAGCCCGATCTCCGCCGCCGCGCGCTGCACGGCCAGAGGAGTGCGCAGCTCGTGCGCGGCGTTCGCGGCGAACCGCTGCTGCGCCGAGACCAGTTGCTCGATCCGGTCCAGCATCTCGTCGAACGTGTCGGCCAGGCGCTTCAGCTCGCCCGGCGGCCCGGCGAGGGCGATGCGCTGATGCAGGTTCTCGCCGGAGAGCCTGCGCGCCGTCTCGGCGATCACGCCGACCGGGCGGAGCACCCGCCCCGCCAGCCACCAGGCAAGCACCAGCGAGACGAGCGCGAACAGCGCGAGCGCCACCAGGGACACCGTGAGAAGCCGGTTCAGGGTGGCCTGTTCCACGGCGCCCGAGAGGCCGTTGCGGGTGACGGCGCAGTCCGAGCCGCTGCCGCAGCCCGAGAACGGCGGCGCCACCGTGGCGGCCGGGCCGGGCGAAGACGTGACGGCCCCCTCGGGGACCTCCCCGAGCCGGAGCGCCGGAACCCAACCGGTCACCGCCCGGGTGATCCGGTCGTACAGGCTCTCCCGTACGAGGAAGTAGACCAGCGCGACCAGACCGCCCCCGGAGAGGAGCAGCAGGGCACCGTAGACGAGGGTGAGCCGCATCCGTTCGCCGGCCGGGAGCAGGGAGTGCCGCAGCGGTCCGCGCCGCGTCGGCGCGGCCGCCGTCAGGGAGGCCATCAGCGGTCCACACCGACATCGGCGATGCGATAGCCCTCGCCGGGCACGGTCCGCACCACCTGGGGCTCGCCCATCTTGGTGCGGAGCTTGCTGAGGGTGACCCGGACCGCGTTGGTGCGGTAGCTGGTGTCCTCCTCCCAGACCTGTTCGATCAGGTCGTCGTGCCCGACGACGGCGCCGTCCGCGCGCATCAGCGTCTCCAGAACGGCGAACTCCTTGCGGGACAGGGCGAGTCGGCGCCCGTCGCGGGAGACCTGCCGACGCGCGGTGTCCAGGACGATGCCGCCGCGCTCGATCACCGGGGGCAGTGCCGGGCGCACGCGCCGGCCGAGGGCCAGGACGCGGGCGAGGAGTTCGTCGTACGCGAACGGCTTGGTGAGGTAGTCGTCGGCGCCGAGCCCGAGGCCGTCCACCCGGTCGCGGACCGTGCCGGACGCCGTGAGCATCAGGACCCGGGTGAGCAGCCGCTGCCGTACGACCTGGCGGCACACCTCGTCGCCGTGCAGGCCGGGCAGGTCCCGGTCGAGGACCAGGACGTCGTACTCGCCGAGCTGCAGTTTGCGCAGCGCCTCCAGGCCGTCGGCCGCCACGTCCACCGCAAGGGCGTCGCGGCGCAGGCCGTCGGCGATCATCTCGGCGAGGAAAGCCTCGTCCTCCACCACCAGAACTCGCATGCGTCCTGTCTAGCGGAACCGCGCTTTCGTCGATGTAAGCGGAACCTGTTAGAGAGGCGAAACCGCCTGCCTTGCCACGCTCGCCCTGCCGGTCACCGCCGGCACCGATCGCCCCTGCCCGCCCCGGCGTGCAGGCGATCGGCACCGAATCTCGGCAAGGAGTCCCCGATGCCACTGATGCTGAACCGTTCCCTGCAGGCGGCCGTCATGGCGGGCTGCACCGGCCTCATGCTGCTCGCCACCGCCTGCTCGGGCGGATCCGCCGACGACAGCACCGACGAGAACAGCGGCGGCGGCCAGAACAACGCGGCCGACGACAACGGCAAGAGCGCCGACGACGCCCTCAAGCTCCGCAAGTGCCTGCGCGAGCAGGGCATCGACATGCCCGACCCCGAGCCCGGCCAGGACCCGCGCGGCCTCACCCTCGGCGGGGACGCCGACCCGAAGAAGTTCCAGGAAGCCCTGAAGAAGTGCGGCAGCGGCACCAGCGGCCGCAAGGGCGGCGGCTCCATGACGCAGGCCGACAAGGACAAGATGATCAAGTACGCGCAGTGCATGCGGAAGAACGGCGTCGACATGAAGGACCCGAAGTTCGACGGCGGCTCGGCCGTGGGCGAGGCGATGCGGATCCCCAAGGGACAGGAGAAGAAGTTCGAGAAGGCCAACAAGCTCTGCTCGCAGACCAACGGCTGAGGCGGCGGTCCGCAGATGGCACGCAAGAAGTGGATCATCGCCTCGACGGCCCTCGTCGTGGCCGTGGCGGGCGGCGGACTCGCGCTGACCGCGCAGCCGGCTGCCGACGGACAGGGCGGGCAACAGCAGGACGAACGCCTCCCGCCGGACACCGCACCGGTCGTCAAGGGCGACCTGAGCAACTCCGTCCAGGCCGACGGCACCCTCGGCCACGCCAGGCAACGCAAGATCAACGCGGGCACACCCGGCACCCTCACCAAGATCGCGGGGGAGGGGGACACGCTCGAACGCGACGACCGCCTGTACGAGGTCAACGGCAGAGCGGTCCGCCTGATGTACGGCACCTCGCCGATGTACCGCACGATGAAAGCGGGCGACGAGGGCGATGACGTACGGCAGTTGAAGCGGAACCTCCAGGCACTCGGCTACGGCGCCGGGCTCGCCATGGACGACGAGTTCACCTCCGGCACGGCCGCCGCCGTGAAGCGCTGGCAGAAGGACCACGGGGCCGAGCGGACCGGCGAGGTCGGCAAGGGGGACATCGCCTTCGCCCCCGGCCCGCTGCGGGTGCGGGAGGCGAGCGCCGCGACCGGGGACGAACTCGCCCCGGGCAAGCCCGTCCTGACCGTCACCGGCTCCGAGCGTGTGGTCACCTTCAAGCTTGAAGTCAGCGAGGCGGACATCGCGAAAAAGGGCACCGAGGTCACCGTCCGACTGCCCGACGGCTCCACCGCGAAGGGCAAGGTGTCCTCGGTCGGCAAGACCGCCGAGGAGGACCAGGGCGAGCAGGGCGGCGGCCAGGACCGGACGCCCAAGATCAAGGTCACCGTCACCTTCGACGACCCCGCGCGGGCCAAGGGCCCCGACCAGTCACCGGTGACCGTCGAGCTCGTCGGGGAGACCCGGCGGGACGTGCTGTCCGTACCGGTCAACGCCCTGCTCGCGCTGCCCGGCGGCGGCTTCGGCGTGCAGGTCGTCGAGGACGGCGGCGGGAGCCGGGACGGGGGCAGCGGCGGCAAGGTGCGCGAGGTGCGGGTCGAGCTCGGCATGTTCGGCGAGGGCCGGGTCGAGGTCAGCGGCGGCGGTCTGGCCGAGGGCATGAAGGTCGGGGTGCCGAAGATATGAGCACCCACGAGGGCCTCATCGGCTCCGCTGCCACGTCCGCTGCCACGTCCACGTCCGCGTCCTCGTCCGCGTCCGCGTCCGTGCGCACCGTCGTCGAACTCCACGGTGTCACCAAGGAGTACGCGGGCGGGGTCGCGGCCCTGCGCGGCGTCGACCTCACCGTCGCCGAGGGCGAACTCCTCGGCATCGTCGGCCCGTCGGGGTCCGGCAAGTCGACGCTGCTGCACATCGTGGGCACGCTCGACCGGCCGACCGCAGGGTCCGTCGCCATCGCGGGGCACGACATCTCCCGGCTCTCCGACCGGGCGCTGTCCGCCCTCCGCGCCCAGCACATCGGGTTCGTCTTCCAGTCCTTCCACCTGGTCTCCGGCGTCAGCGCCCGGGACAACGTCGCCGAAGGCCTGCTCTACTCGGGCCTGTCCCGCGCCGAGCGGAGCCGGCGCGCGGCCGAGGCATTGGACCGGGTCGGCCTCGGTGACCGGATGAAGCACCGCCCGCACGAGCTGTCCGGCGGGCAGAAGCAGCGCGTCGCGATCGCCCGCGCGGTGGTCGGCGAGCCCGACCTGCTGCTCGCCGACGAGCCCACCGGCGCACTCGACTCGGCCTCCGGCGAGGCGGTGATGGCGCTCCTGCACGACCTCAACCAGGACGGCGCGACCATCGCCGTGATCACCCATGACACGGAGATCGCGGCACGCCTGCCCCGGCAGGTGCGCATCCGGGACGGGCAGGTCGTGGCCGACGTGGGGAACGCGCCCGTGTCCGACGTCGGGAACGAGCCCATGTCCGACGGCACCAGGTGCGTGGCGCCATGACCGTGACCCGAAGGAATCGCGGGAAGCTCTCCCCGGCCCGCCTCGGTCCGCGCGACGTTCTGCACGTCGGAGCGGCAGGACTGCGCTCGCGCCCCGTGCGCGTGGTGCTCTCCTCGCTCGGTATCGCCATCGGGATCGCCACGATGATCGCGGTGGTCGGCATATCGGCGTCCAGTCAGGCCCAACTCCTGCGCAAACTGGACGCGTTGGGCACCAACATGCTGGTCGTCACGCCCGGCGAGGAGATGTTCTCGGGCCAGGACACCAAGCTCCCCGAGACGGCACCCGGCATGGTCGGCCAGATCAAGGGGGTAGAGCAGGTCGGCGCCACCGGCGACGTGGACCACTCGGCGCGCCGCAGCGAGAAGATCGACGAGGACGAGACCAACGGCATCACGGTCAAGGCCGCCCAGGGCAAGCTGCTCGAAACCCTGCGCGGCACGATGCGCAGCGGCTCCTGGCTGAACGAGGCCACCGGACGCTACCCGTCCGTGGTGCTCGGCCATGTCACCGCCAGGCGCCTCGGCGTCACCGAGCCCGGCCAGCAAGTGTTCATCGGGGGCCGCTACTTCACGGTCACCGGCATCCTCGACCCGCTGCCGCTAGCGCCGGAGATCGAGCGCTCGGCGCTGGTCGGCTGGGACGCCGCGGAGCAGTACCTCGGCTTCGACGGGCACCCCACGTCGGTGTACGAGCGCTCGGCGGACGGCACGGTCGACGCCGTACGCGAGCTCCTCGCTCCGACCGTCAACCCGGAGAACCCGCAGGCCGTCGCGGTCACCGACCCGTCCGCGGCGCTGCAGGCGAAGGCGGCGACGGAGGGTGCGTTCAGCACACTGCTGCTCGGCCTCGGCGGGATCGCCCTGCTGGTGGGTGGGGTCGGTGTCGCCAACACCATGATCATCTCGGTGCTCGAGCGGCGGCATGAGATCGGGCTGCGGCGCTCGCTGGGGGCGACGAAGGGCCAGATCCGGGTCCAGTTCGTGGCCGAGTCGCTCCTGCTGTCCGGGCTCGGCGGCCTGGCCGGCGTCGCCCTGGGCGCGGCGGCGACCGCCGTCTACGCCTCGTCCGGGGGCATGCCGTGGGTGGTGCCGCCGTGGGCGGTCGGCGGCGGCTTTGGGGCGACGCTGGTGATCGGCACGATCGCGGGCCTCTACCCGGCGGTCAGGGCGGCCCACTTGTCCCCCACCCTGGCGCTCCAGACGGCGTAGCCGAAGCGAGTCCCGCGTACGCGGCACGTGGCGGGATGGGGGGATGGGGGATGGGGGATGGGAGGACGGCACGGCGACGCAGACTGCTGCCGTCCTCCCTGTCCGTACGCCCTCAACTACCTACGCCCTCAACTACCTACGCCCTCAACTACCTACGCCCTCAACTACCTACGCCCTCAACTACCTACGCCCCCTGTCGAACCCCGTCGCCCGCCATCGCGTCCGCCACCAGCTGGAACAGGCGTCGTTCGTTGCCCGCCAGGCCCGCCGCCCGCAGGGCGCGGTCGGTTTCGGCCATGGGCTCGTGGAGCAAGGGTGGGGCACCCGCGGGGTGCGACGTGTCGTCAAGCGTCGCGCGCACGCCCTTCATGAGCCTCACGTACGCCTGCACTGCCACAAGTTCCAGGTCCGTCATCGTCCGTCTCCTCCTCTGAGCGTCGGACCTCCCAGTCTTGCGTGCACCACTGACAACGGACCCGACCCCGGCCGTCGGTGCACGCGGACGGACCAAGATCCGCAGCAACAGTTCGTGGACCTGACCAGGACTCACGGCGTGACGATCGCGAAGTTCTTGTCCGGCTCGTCCAGGACGGACAGGAGCCCTGTCAGCAGTGAGCGGTCGCCCTTCATCGTGACGCCCTCCGTGCCCTTCCCCGCGAGCAGCGCCAGGAGTTGAGGCTTCGTCATGGTCATCGTCAGGCCCGCGCCCGGGTCGGCCTCCTCGTCCTTGGTCCAGGTGAGGAGGCCATGGGCGAGGCGGAGATGCCAGTAGCCGTCGCCGATGTGCCAGTCGATGGCCAGCCGTACGTCCCAGGCCTTGGGGCCGTCGACGCGGACCGCGACGCTGTCGATCAACTGGCCGACGGTGAGGGCGAGATACATGTCCGGGCCCACCGTGGAGGTCTCGCCCGGAGTGACGCCCTCGGTGAGTTCCTGGGCGCCGGTGAGGAAGAAGTTGCGCCACACCGCGTTCTCGCTGTCGTGGCCGAGGCGGGTGTAGAGCGCGGCGAGCTGACGCTTGGCCTTGGTGTCGTCCGGGTCGTTGAACACGGCGTGGTTGAGCAGCGTGACCGCGAACCGCGGGTCACCGCGCCGCTCGTACGCACGCGCGCGTGCTCGTACCGCCGCCTGCCCGCCGAGGCACTCGACCCAGCGCCGCGCCTCCTTTGCCGGAGGGTGCTCCCAGAGGTGCGCGGGGTTGCCGTCGAACCAGCCCATGTAGCGCTGGTAGATCGCCTTCACGTTGTGGCTGAGCGAACCGTAGTAGCCGCGGTTGGCCCACACCTCGCCGATCTGCGGCGGGAGTTGGAAGGTCTCGGCGATCTCGGTGCCGGTCAGGCCCTTGTTGATCAGCCGTACGGTCTGGTCGTGCATGTACCCGTACAGGTCCCGCTGCTGCCTCAGGAGCCCCACGATCGCGTCGTTGCCCCAGGTGGGCCAGTGGTGGGAGGCGAAGGCGACGTCGGCCCTGCCCTCGTACAGGCCGATGGACTCGGTGAGGTAGCCGGCCCAGGCGTGGGCGTCGCGGACCTGGGCGCCGCGCAGGGTGAGGATGTTGTGCATGGTGTGGGTGGCGTTCTCGGCCATGCAGACGGCCCGCAGATCGGGGAAGAGGAAGTTCATCTCCGCGTGCGCCTCGGTGCCCGGCGTCATCTGGAACTCGATGCGGACGCCGTCCAGGGTGAGTTCGTCGCCGGTGGCCTCGACGTACCGGGTGGGGGCGATCAGGCCGACCGTGCCGAGGGAGACGGTGAGGCCGAGCCCGCAGCCGATCTGGGCCTTCGCGCCGGTGGGGAGTTTCGCCCCGTACATGTAGCCCGCGCGGCGGGACATGGCCGGGCCCGCGTAGATGTTCTCGGTGACCGCGTGCTCCATGAAGCCCTGCGGCGCCACGATCGGGATGTCCACCGAACCATCGGCGCCCCCCGCGTTCCCCGCACCTTCGGGGAGGACGCCTCGGCAGCCGCCGAAGTGGTCGACGTGCGGATGGGTGTAGATCATCGCCCGGACCGCGCGGTCGCCCCGGTGCTCGCGGTACAGGGCGAGTGCGGCGGCCGCGGTCTCGGCGGAGATCAGCGGGTCGATGACGATGATGCCGGTGTCGCCCTCGACGATCGTCATGTTCGACAGGTCGAGCCCGCGAATCTGGTAGATGCGGTCCGTGACCTGGAACAGGCCCTGTTTAGCGAGGAGTTGGACTTGCCGCCACAGGCTGGGGTCGGCGCTCTCGGGGCTGCCGCCGCCGTCGCCCGCTCCTCCGTTCTTCGGCCCCCGCAGGAAGTCGTACGCGCCCGGGTCCCAGGCCACGCGACCGTCCTTCGTCTTGATCGGCCCGCCGGTGAACGCGGAGATGAACCCTTTGTCGGCGTCGTCGAAGTCACTCCGGTCGTCGTACGGCAGTGCTTCCGTACGCGTGGGGGTTTCGCCCGCACCGGCCGGACCGTCGGCGCTGCCCGCACCGGCCGGACCGTCCGCCGCGAAAGCGGTCCCCGTCGGGAGCGGGTTGAGCGAGACGGCGGCGGCAGCGGCGCCCGCCGTGGCGGCGACGAAGCCGCGCCGATTCATCGGAGTCATCGTGAAGTCGCCTTCGGGATGAGGGTGTTGGACGCACAGGAGCAGCGGAGCCGCCGCGGCGTGGGAGAGGGACCGGGGCCCAATCGGGGCTCCACGTTCCGCCACTATTGCATTGCTGCTGCAATAGGCGTCAAGGGTCGGGAGGGCGGCTTTTTGCAGACGCCATGAAATAAGGGCGGAGCTTCCGTCACGCCGGACGGGCCGCACGACCAGGTCCGGCGGCGGGGGGGGGGAGGGGTGGGGCAGGCGGTCCGCTAACGCCCCGTGGCCACGTCCGCGAGGAGCGCGCCCAAGGTGCGGCGGAGCGCCGCACGCGTCGGCGCCGTGTCCAGGCCGCGCCGGGTCCGCAGGTGGTCCCAGGCCGCCCAGGAGGAGGCCGACTCCAGCGCGTCCAGGAGGCCGCCGGCCCTGCGGGCGCCGGGGGCGTGCCGGAGTTCCGGGGCGAAGGTGGCCGCGAGGTCGGCGCGCAGCCAGGCGTCGCCGTCGGCCATGACCCGGCGCAGGCCCGGCGAGTCGGGTTCGAGTCCGAGGCCGACCTTGCGGATCGGGGTCATCAGCTCGTACATCCGGCCGCGTTGATCGAGCAGCGCCCGCACCTTGCGGTCGGTCGGCCACTCGGGCGGTACCGGCGCCGACAGGGACTGCCAGCGCTCGGCCTGGCGCTCGGCGGCGCTGACATAGAGCGCCTCGCGGTCGGCGAAGTGCACGAAGACGGTGCGCTCGGAGACGCCCGCGCGTTCCGCGATGGCCTTGCGGGTCGGCTCGCGGCCTTCCTCGGCGGTGAGTTCGAGCAGCGTGTCGACCAGCGTCGCCCGCGTCCACTCCGGATCGCGCCGCCAACGCCGGCCTGTCGTCTCCCCGTCGGCGGCACGTCTGGTCACGGGGCCCATCCTCGCACTCCGGGGGAGGGGCGGGCCAAGGGCGGTACGGGCGTGGCCGGGCCAGGCCTTGGCCGTACGAAATGGGTTGCCGCCGCTACGGCGACCGCCGAACCATGGACCCATGACCGCCGACCCCGTGATCCGCCAAGTCCGGCCCGACGAGTGGCCCGAGGCGAAGGCCCTGCGCCTGACCGCACTCCGCGACCCCCTCGCACGCCTAGCCTTCGGCGAGACGTACGAGGGGGTGAGGACGCAGTCCGAGCAGTTCTGGAAGGACCGTACGGCGAAGGGTGCCGAGGGCGGGCCGCACCGGCAGTTCATCGCCGAAGGGCCCGCGGGCGCATGGGTGGGGACCGTGACCGTACGGGTGAAGGACCCCGGCTCCGCCGACGCCACCGGTAGCCGGAGCGAGCCCCGCCAGGCCCACCTCGTCGCGGTCTTCGTACGGCCGGAGCACCGGGGCGGCGACGTCGCGCGCGGTTTGTTCCGGGCCGCTGTCGACTGGGCCAGGGCGGAGGCGGGCGTGGAGCGGGTCCGGCTGCGGGTGCACAGGGAGAACGGCCGGGCGGAGGCGTTCTACCGCAAGGCGGGGTTCGTGCGGGTCGCTGTGGTGGGGGACGAGTACGAGATGGAGTACCGGCCGACGAGCTGAGCGCGCGGTCGGCGCCGCTACTGCTGCGGTCCCGCCCCCGTGGACCCCCGTACCACCAGTTCCGGCAGGAAAAGGAACTCGCCGGGCGGTGCCGGGGTGCCCGCGAGTTCTTCGAGCAGGGCGCGGACGGCGGCCTGGCCCATGGCGTGGACGGGCTGGCGGACCGTCGTGAGGGGCGGGTCGGTGAAGGAGATCAGCGGGGAGTCGTCGAAGCCGACCACGGAGATGTCGTCCGGGACGTGCAGGCCCAGGTCGCGGGCCGCGCGGATCGCGCCGAGAGCCATCAGGTCGCTGGCGCAGACGATGCCGGTGCAGCCGCGGGCGAGCAGCGTGGCGGCCGCGGCCTGACCGCCCTCCAGAGTGAAGAGGGAGTGCTGGATCAGCTCCGCCGTGTCCTCCTCCGGCAGGCCGAGGTGCTCGTGCGAGGCGCCGCGGAAGCCTTCGATCTTGCGGATCACGGGCACGAACCGCCGGGGGCCCACGGCAAGGCCGATGCGACTGTGGCCGAGTGTCGCGAGGTGGGTCACGGCGAGGCGGGCGGCGGCGCGGTCGTCGGTGGAGACGAAGGGTGCCGTGACGTCCGGTGCGTGGCCGTTGACCAGGACGAACGGGACGCCCTTGGCGCGCAGCACCTCGTAGCGCGCGGGGTCCGCGGTGGTGTCGGCGTGCAGGCCGGAGACGAAGATGATGCCGTGCACGCCGCGGTCCACGAGCATCTCGGTCAGCTCGTCCTCGGTGGAGCCGCCGGGCGTCTGGGTGGCGAGCACCGGCGTGTACCCCTGGCGGGTCAGGTCCTGCGCGATGACCTGGGCGAACGCCGGGAAGATCGGGTTGTCCAGCTCCGGGGTGATCAGTCCGACGAGGCCCTCGCTGCGGCGCCGCAGCCGCAGGGGGCGTTCGTAGCCCAGGACGTCCAGGGCGGCCAGGACGGATTCGCGGGTGCTCACGGCGACGCCGGGTTTGCCGTTGAGGACCCGGCTCACGGTGGCCTCACTGACCCCCGCCTGGGCTGCGATGTCGACGAGCCGTGCGGTCATGGGCGGACTGTACCCGCCATCCTTCGGCTTGCCCACCGCTCTTGCACGCTCTTTCCGGCAGGTTCTTGCAAGCGTCTTGCAGTGTGGTGCCAGCCAGATCCCAGAGGGTGTATGAGGGCTCCGCCCCCGTTCTGACCGGCCGCGCCCAGGACACGCGGAGGTAACGATCACCGCTCCTTGCAGAAAGTTCTCGCAAGGTCTTTCGGCTGCTTTTCATCGCTGTTACGTTCCTGGCAACCCGGCGCCGCGTCGAGAGCGGCCCGCAGGAGATGCCCGGTTTCGGGGTGATCTCCCCCTGTTCCGGGATCAGTTGAAGGAGTTCACATGCGGCGTGGCATAGCGGCGACCGGCCTCATCGCGGCCCTGGCCCTGACGGCGACGGCCTGCGGCGGCGACGACACCACCCAGAGCGGCAGCAAGGGCGGCAAGCTCTCCGGCACCGTCACGTTCTGGGACACCTCGAACGACGCCGAGAAGGCCACGTACGAGAAGCTCGCCAAGGGCTTCGAGCAGCTGCACCCCGGGGTGGAGGTGCGCTACGTCAACGTGCCGTTCGGCGAGGCCAACGCCAAGTTCAAGAACGCCGCGGGCGGCAACTCCGGCGCCCCCGACGTGATGCGCACCGAGGTCGCCTGGACCCAGGACTTCGCCTCGCTCGGCTACCTCGCGCCGCTCGACGACACCGCCGCGCTGGACAACGCGGACGACTACCTGAAGCAGGCCGCGGCCAGCACCAAGTACCAGGGCAAGACCTACGCCGCGCCGCAGACCATCGACACGCTCGCCCTCTTCTACAACAAGCGGCTCCTGAAGAAGGCCGGAGTGGGCGTGCCCAGCTCGGTCGACGACATCAAGTCGTCCGCGAAGAAGATCAAGGCGAAGACCGGCAAGACCGCCCTCTACCTGCGCGGCGACGACCCGTACTACTACCTCCCGTACCTCTACGGCGAGGGCGGCGACCTGCTCGACGCCAAGAACAAGAAGGTCACCGTCGACGACTCGGAGGGCGCCAAGGCGTTCTCCGTGATGAAGGACCTCGTCGACTCCAAGGCCGCCGTGACCGACGCGAGCGACGGCTACAACAACCAGCTCAACGCCTTCAAGGACGGCGACGTGGCCATGGCCCTCGACGGCCCCTGGTCGATCGAAGGCGCCCTCCAGGGCAAGGAGTTCAAGTCCGACAAGGGCAACCTCGGTGTCGCTCCCGTGCCCGCAGGCACCTCCGGCGGCCAGGGTTCCCCGCAGGGCGGCTGGAACCTCGCCGCGTACGCCGGGTCGAAGAACCTCGACGCCTCCTACGAGTTCATCAAGTACATGAGCTCCGCGAAGGTGCAGCAGCAGACCACCGAGAAGCTCAGCCTGCTGCCCACCCGCACCTCCGTCTACGAGCAGCAGTCCGTCAAGGACAACCAGATGGTGCAGTTCTTCAAGCCCGCCGTCGACAAGTCCGTCGAGCGGCCGTGGATCCCCGAGAGCAACGCCCTGTTCGAGCCGATCCGCCTCCAGCTGGGGAAGGTGCTCAGCGGCAAGGCCTCGCCCGCCGAAGGCGCCAAGGCCGTCGGCGACGCGTACCGCAAGCTCCTGAAGGACTACAAGTAGCCCCTCCCGCACCGCAGATCGTGAAGAAGGATCGTGAAGAACAGGAGGGCTGAACGCCCCATGGCTGTCGACACCGGCCGGCCCGTGGTGCGGGCCGCGGACGCATCGAGCGTCCGCGGCCGCGGCCACCACGACGGCAAGAACCCCGGCGGGAAGCGCCCCGGCCGGCTGCGCCGCTCGCTGTCCACCCACTGGTACGCGTGGTGCATGGTCGCCCCCGTGGTGGCCGTCATCGGCCTGATCGTCGGATATCCGCTGGTCCGCGGCATCTACCTGTCGACGACCGACGCCAACGAGGCCAACGTCGAACGGCACATCGGCGTCAACCACATCCCCGCCACGTACGAGTCAGTCGGCCTCGACAACTACACGGCGATCCTCTCCGACGGGGTGTTCTGGGACCGGCTCGGCTGGACCGTGGTGTGGACGGTGTCCTGTGTCGCCCTGTCCTTCGCCCTCGGCCTCGCCCTCGCCACCATGCTCAACCGCAGGCTGGCGGGCCGTTCCTGGTACCGGATGGCGCTGATCCTGCCCTGGGCGGTCCCGGCGTTCGTGTCCGTCTTCACCTGGCGGCTGCTCTTCAACGAGAAGAACGGCATCCTCAACCAGATCCTCGCCGGCGGCGGCATCGACGCCATCCCGTGGCTCAACGACCCCACCTGGGCCAAGCTCTCCGTCATCACCGTCAACGTCTGGCTCGGCGTGCCCTTCATGCTCGTCGCCATGCTCGGCGGACTGCAGTCCATCCCCGGCGAGCTGTACGAGGCCGCCGAGATGGACGGCGCGAACGCCTGGCAGCGGTTCCGGCACATCACGTTGCCGGGACTGCGCACCGTCAGCAGCACCGTGGTCCTGATCAGTGGCATCTGGACGTTCAACATGTTCCCGGTGATCTTCCTGCTGACCAGGGGCGGTCCCGGTGACGCCACCGAGATCCTCGTGACGTACGCCTATCGCCTCTCGTTCGTCGTCAGCCCACGGGACTTCTCGGGATCCGCCGCCTGGGGCGTGCTCATCCTGCTGCTCCTGTCGTTCTTCGCGGTGATCTACCGCCGCGCGCTCCGCAAGCAGGGAGAAGTGTGGTGACCCCGGTGACTACGACCGCCAAGACCGAACTCGCAGCCCCCGCAAGGAAGTTCAGGCCGCGCGGCGAACGCGGACCGCTGGCCTCCGTCGTCCTCCACGTGACGCTGCTCGTCGCCTCGGCCGTGGCCGTGCTGCCGCCCCTGTGGCTGCTCGTGACGTCGTTCAAGCCGAAGAGCGAGGCCTTCTCCACCGAGCTCGTGAAGGACTTCACCCTCGGCAATTACGACCACGTCCTGAACGACACGTACTTCCTCGGCTGGCTCGGCAACTCCCTGCTGGTCGTCGGACTGACCACCGTCATCGGCGTGTTCATCTCCGCGACCACCGGATACGCCGTGTCGCGCTTCAAGTTCCCCGGCATGCGGCCCCTGATGTGGCTGCTGCTCATCACGCAGATGTTCCCCATGGCCGTGCTGATCGTGCCGCTCTACAACCTGCTCGCGAGCCTCGGCCTGCTCAACCAGCCGGTGGGCCTCATCATCACCTATCTGACGATCGCCGTGCCGTTCTGCGCCTGGATGATGAAGGGCTACTTCGACACCGTCCCCGTGGAGATCGACGAGGCAGGCCGGGTGGACGGGCTCAACCCCTTCGGCACCTTCTGGCGGCTGATCCTGCCGCTTGCCAAGCCGGGCCTCGCCGTCACCGGGTTCTACAGCTTCATCACCGGCTGGGCCGAGGTCGCGTACGCCTCCGCGTTCATGACAGGTGAGGAGAACCTGACGCTCGCCGGCGGTCTGCAGACCTTCGTCAACCAGTACACCAGCGACTGGGGTTCGCTGACCGCGGCGGCAGTGATCGTGGCCGTGCCCGCGGCGGTGATCTTCGGATTCGCCCAGCGGCACCTCGTCTCAGGACTCACGGCGGGCGCGACGAAGTCCTGAGCCGACCCTCACGACGCCGACCCTCACGACGCCGATCCTCACGACGCGACGCACCCCCACTTCACAAGAACCCAGGGAAGACATGACCCAGCATCTCGCTGCCCCTGCCGCCGACGCCGCCACGGAACCCGCCGCCATGGAACCCGCCACCGAGGCCGCCCCCAGCGCCGATCGCCCCTCCGACTGGTGGCGCCACGCGGTCATCTACCAGGTCTATCCGCGCAGCTTCGCCGACGGCAACGGCGACGGCATGGGTGACCTGCGCGGCGTACGCGACCGCCTGCCGCACCTGCGCGACCTCGGCGTGGACGCCGTCTGGCTCAGCCCGTTCTACGCGTCCCCGCAGGCCGACGGCGGCTACGACGTCGCCGACTACCGCACCATCGACCCGATGTTCGGCGACCTCCTCGACGCCGACGCGCTGCTCCGCGACGCCCACGCGCTCGGCCTGCGCGTCATCGTCGACCTGGTGCCCAACCACTCCTCCGACCGGCACGACTGGTTCAAGCGCGCCCTCGCCGAAGGCCCCGGATCGCCGCTGCGCGAGCGCTACCACTTCCGCCCCGGCAAGGGCGCCAGCGGCGAACTCCCGCCCAACGACTGGGAGTCCATCTTCGGCGGCCCGGCCTGGACCCGGGTCCCGGACGGCGAGTGGTACCTGCACCTCTTCGCGCCCGAGCAGCCCGACTTCAACTGGGAACACCCCGCCGTACGCGACGAGTTCCGCTCCATCCTGCGGTTCTGGCTCGACATGGGCGTCGACGGTTTCCGGGTCGACGTCGCCCACGGCCTGGTCAAGGCGGAGGGGCTGCCCGACATCGGCCGCGGCGACCAGCTCAAGCTGCTCGGCAACGACCGCATGCCGTTCTTCGACCAGGACGGCGTGCACGAGATCTACCGCAGCTGGCGCACGGTCCTCGCCGAGTACGCGGAGGACAGAGTCCTGGTCGCCGAGGCATGGACGCCCACCGTGGAACGCACCGCCAACTACGTCCGCCCCGACGAGATGCACCAGGCCTTCAACTTCCAGTATCTGGGCACCTCTTGGGACGCGGCCGAGCTGCGGGCCGTCATCGACAGCTCGCTGGCCGCGATGCGTCCCGTCGGCGCCCCCACGACCTGGGTGCTCTCCAACCACGACGTGACCCGGCACGCCACCCGCCTCGCCAACCCGCCCGGCGGCGGCACCCAGCTGCGCACCCCCGGCGACCGGGCGCTCGGCCTGCGCCGGGCCCGCGCCGCCACCCTCCTGATGCTGGCCCTGCCCGGCTCCGCCTACCTGTACCAGGGCGAGGAGCTCGGCCTGCCGGACGTCACGGACCTGCCCGACGAGGTGCGCCAGGACCCGTCGTTCCACCGCGCCGACGGTCAGGACGGCTTCCGCGACGGCTGCCGGGTGCCGATCCCTTGGACCGTGGAGGGCTCCTCGTACGGCTTCGGGGCCGGGGGCAGCTGGCTGCCGCAGCCGGAGGGCTGGGGCGAGTTGAGCGTCGAGGCGCAGACCGGCGACCCGGACTCCACCCTGGAGCTGTACCGCGGCGCGCTCGCCGTGCGCCGTGCGCGGCCCGGGCTCGGCGCCGGCGAGTCGGTCGAGTGGCTGGACGCGCCCGAGGGCGTCCTCGTGTTCGCCCGGCCCGGCTTCGTGTGCACGGTCAACACCACCGCCCGGGCCGTACGGCTGCCCGTGCCCGGTCAACTCCTGCTCTCCAGCGTGGAGTTGGCGGACGGGGCGGGCGGCGGCCAGGTGCTGCTGCCCGGCGACACCACCGTCTGGTGGGCGGTGTGACCCTGCCGGGCGTGAGGGAGGACGCGAGGGTGTCGCGTGCGGCGCCGCGCCTCGCCGACATCGCTGTGCAGGCGGGCGTCAGCGAGGCCACGGCGAGCCGGGTGCTCAACGGCCGCGCGGGCGTCGCGGCCGCCACCCGGCACCGGGTCCTCGCCGCCCTCGACGTCCTCGGCTACGAGCGGCCCGTACGCCTGAAGCGGCGCAGCGCGGGTCTGGTCGGCCTGGTGATCCCCGAGTTGACCAACCCGATCTTTCCGGCGTTCGCGCAGGTCATCGAGCAGGTCCTGGCCGGGCACGGGTACACGCCGATGCTCTGTACGCAGATGCCGGGCGGCGCCACCGAGGACGAGCTGGTCGGCCATCTGGAGGCGCGGGGTGTCAGCGGCATCGTGTTCATGTCGGGCCTGCACGCCGACATGTCCGCGGACCCGACGCGCTACCGCGAACTGGTGCGGCGCGGCACGCCGTTCGTCCTCATCAACGGGTTCAACGAGCAGATCCCGGTCTCCTGCGTCTCCTCCGACGACCGCTCTGCGGTACGGATGGCGGTACGGCACCTCGTCGACCTGGGCCATGAGCGCATCGGCCTCGCGGTCGGCCCGACGCGCTATGTGCCCTCGCGGCGCAAGGCGGAGGGCTTCGCGGCGGCCAAGGGCGAACTGCTCGGCCTCGCACCGGAGGAGGCCGAACTCCTCGTGGAGCGGACCCTGTTCACCGTCGAGGGCGGCCAGGCGGCAGCGGCGGCACTGCTCGACCGCGGCTGTACGGCGATGGTGTGCGGCAGCGACATGATGGCGCTCGGCGCGGTCCGCGCGGTGCGCGAGCGCGGCCTTTCGGTGCCGGGGGACGTGTCGGTGGTGGGCTTCGACGACTCGCCGCTGATCCCGTTCACCGACCCGCCGCTGACCACCGTGCGCCAGCCGGTGCAGGCGATGGCGACGGCTGCGGTCGGGGCGCTGTTGGAGGAGATCGACGGAAACCCGGTGCAGCGCACCGAGTTCGTGTTCCAGCCGGAGTTGGTCGTCCGTGGCTCCACCGCGGCCCGCTCCAGGAGTGACCGGCCCGACCGGCCGGGCGCGTAGGCCCCTCGCGGGGCTCTCGGCCGGCCGGACCGGAGTCTCTGCCCGGGAACGTAACACCGATGCAATGTCTTGCGGAAGAACTTGCGAAGTCCGGAACTCTTGACGTCCTGTCCGCGCGGCCTCGGTCGATCGAGGCCCGCCCCCACCCCGCGCGGCCTCCGGCGACCGAGGCCCGCCCCACAGACCGGCCGCCCGGCCCATCCATGTCCCCGCATGCCGGGCGGCCGCCCACCCTTGAGGAGAATCCCGTGACCGGCTCACCCCGACGTCGCACCGCGGCGACCGTGGCCCTCGCCCTGCTCGCCACGGCCGCGCCCCTCACCCTCACCGCGAGCGCCACCCCGCTCGTCGCACCCGCGGCGGCCGCGGCCGCCACGCCCCTCGACGTGACGAAGTCCGCGGCGCAGTGGATCGACCGCGACACCGTCGCCTGGAAGCCCGCGGGCTCGGCGGAAGGTGCCGTGCACGCGCTCCGCTACGCGCCCGACGGCGGCCTCACCGTCAAGGACGGCGCGCTCCACGGCGAGGCCAAGCGCCTGAACCTCACCCCGGTCGAGGGCGGCCTCACCGACGCGCAGCGCGCCAAGTACCCGCACCTGAAGGGCTACGCGGCCTTCCGTCTCGACCCGCGCGACCGGGACCGCGTCCGCAAGGCGCTCACCGGCCAGCTCGTCGCGACCCGGCACGCCGCCGACGGCACCCTCGTCGCCGCGACCGGTGTGCAGACCCAGGGCGTCCTGGACGACCTCTACAGCGCCCGCTCCACCCAGGCCACACTCGGCCCGAGCTTCGCGCGGGGCCGCACCACCCTCGCCGTCTGGGCGCCCACCGCGCAGCGGGTCTCCCTGGAGATCGGCGGACGCACGGTGCCCATGCGCCGCGACCACACCTCCGGTGTCTGGACGGCGACGGGGCCCGCGAGCTGGGCGGGCAAGCCCTACCGCTACGTCGTCAAGGTGTGGGCGCCCAGCGTCCAGAAGGTCGTCACCAACAAGGTCACCGACCCGTACTCCACGGCCCTCACCGCCGACTCGCGGCGCAGCCTCGCCGTGGACCTCGCCGACCCGCGGCTCGCCCCGAAGGGCTGGAGCACCCTGCGCAAACCCGCCGCCGAACCGGCCCACGAGGCGCAGATCCAGGAGCTGCACATCCGCGACTTCTCCGTAGAGGACCGCACCAACGAACACCCGGGCGAGTACCTGGCGTTCACGGACGAGGACTCCGACGGCATGCGGCACCTGCGCGAACTGGCCCGCTCCGGCACCTCGTACGTGCACCTCCTGCCCGCCTTCGACATCGGCACGATCCCCGAGCGCAAGGACCAACAGGCCGCCCCCGACTGCGACTTGGGGTCCTACGCGCCCGACTCCGAGGCCCAGCAGGACTGCGTGGGCAAGGCCGCCGCGAAGGACGCGTACAACTGGGGCTACGACCCGCTGCACTACACGGTTCCCGAGGGCTCGTACGCCAGTGACCCGGACGGCACCCGCCGCACCGTGGAGTTCCGGCGGATGGTGCAGGCCCTCAACGGCTCCGGTCTGCGCACCGTCATGGACGTCGTCTACAACCACACGGTCGCGAGCGGCCAGGCCGACAAGTCGGTGCTCGACAAGATCGTGCCCGGCTACTACCAGCGGCTCCTGGAGGACGGCACCGTCGCCACCTCAACCTGCTGCGCCAACACCGCACCCGAGAACGCCATGATGGGCAAACTCGTCGTGGACTCCCTGGTGACCTGGGCGAAGCAGTACAAGGTGGACGGCTTCCGCTTCGACCTCATGGGCCACCACCCGAAGGCCAACATCCTCGCCGTCCGCAAGGCCCTCGACGCGCTCACGCTCGCGAAGGACGGCGTCGACGGCAAGAACATCCTGCTCTACGGCGAGGGCTGGAACTTCGGCGAGATCGCCGACGACGCCCGCTTCGAGCAGGCCACCCAGAAGAACATGGCGGGCACGGGCATCGCCACGTTCTCCGACCGCGCCCGGGACGCGGTGCGCGGCGGCGGCCCCTTCGACGAGGACCCCGGCGTGCAGGGCTTCGCCACTGGCCTGTTCACCGACCCCAACTCCTCGAAGGCGAACGGCACTCCGGCCGAGCAGAAGGCCCGCCTGCTGCACTATCAGGACCTCATCAAGGTCGGCCTCACCGGCAACCTCGCCGGTTACACCTTCACCGACTCCTCCGGCCGTACGGTCAAGGGCTCCGAGGTCGACTACAACGGCGCCCCCGCCGGTTACGCCGCCGACCCGGGCGACGCCCTCGCCTACGCCGACGCGCACGACAACGAGACCCTCTACGACGCACTGGCCTTCAAACTCCCCGCGACGACGAGCCCCACCGACCGGGCCCGGATGCAGGTCCTCGCCCTGGCCACCGCCGCACTCTCACAGGGCCCCGCCCTCTCCCAGGCGGGCACGGACCTGCTGCGCTCCAAGTCACTCGACCGCAACTCGTACGACAGCGGCGACTGGTTCAACGCCCTGCACTGGGACTGCCGCGACGGCAACGGCTTCGGGCGCGGACTGCCGCCCGCCGCCGACAACAAGGACAAGTGGCCCTACGCCAAGCCACTCCTCGGCGCGAGCGCGGCTCCGGGGTGCGCGGAGATCAACGGCACGTCGGCCGCGTACCAGGACCTGCTGAAGATCCGCAGCACGGCACCGGAGTTCCAGCTCGCGACGACGGCCGACGTGCAGAAGGCGCTGGCCTTCCCGCTGTCCGGAACGGCGGCCGAGACCCCGGGCGTCATCACGATGACCCTCGGCGACCTGGTGATCGTCTTCAACGCCACGCCCCAGGAGCAGGACCAGCGGGTCGAGGCCGCGCGGGGGACGGCGTACAGCCTCCACCCAGTGCAGGCCTCCGGCCGTGACGAGACGGTCAAGTCGGCGCGCTACGAGGCGAGTTCGGGATCATTCACGGTCCCGGCACGCACGGTGGCGGTGTTCCACTCCAGCCCGTCCGGCGTCTGAGGACGAGCGCGCAGCGCGATCAAACGGCGCCGCAGGCTTTCGGGGAGGGGGGCCAAATCCAGCCCGTCCGGCGTTTGAGGACGAGCGCGGAGCGCGATCTGACGGCGCCGCAGCCACGCGGCGCCAGCCGCATATCAGACACAGCCGGGAAGGGGCGGGGAGGGGATCAAATCCAGCCCGTCCGGCGCTTGAGGACGAGCCCGCAGGGCGACCTGCGGTGCCCGGACCGACAAGCGCCGGACGCGCCCCGGGGCGGCTAGCCCTCCGCGCAAGCGAGCCGCACGCACACGGCCAGCGCGACGATGGCCTCCTCCAGCTCCGCGAGCCCCGGGTAGCTGGGCGCGATGCGGATGGTGCTGTCCTGCGGGTCGCGGCCGTACGGGTGCGAGGCGCCCGCGGGGGTCAGCGCGACCCCGGCCTCCCCGGCGAGCCGGACGACCTCACGGGCGCGGCCCTCGCGGACGTCGAGGGTGACGAAGTAGCCGCCCTGCGGACGCGACCAGGTCGCCAGGTCCGTGCCGCCGAGCTCGCGCTCCAGGATGCGCTCGACCAGGTCGAACTTGGGGCGGAGGAGCTCGCGGTGGTGGGCCATGTGCGCCCGTACGCCGTCGGTGTCGCGGAGCACGCGGACGTGCCGCAGCTGGTTCAGCTTGTCGGGGCCGATGGTGCGCTTCGCGGCGTGCTTCAGGAACCATTCGACGTTGGCGGGCGACGAGCCGAAGAACGCGACGCCCGCACCGGCGAAGGTGATCTTGGAGGTGGAGCCGAAGACGAACGCCCGGTCCGGGTGGCTCGCGTCGGCGCAGGCCGCGAGCAGGTCGGTGACCTCGACCTCCTCATCGGTGAGGTGGTGCATCGCGTACGCGTTGTCCCAGAAGATCCGGAAGTCCGGCGCGGCCGTCTCCATCTCGGCGAGCCGGCGCACGGTCGCCTCGCTGAACGTGATGCCCGACGGGTTGCTGTACTTCGGCACGCACCAGATGCCCTTGATCCGCGGATCGCCCCCGGCCAGCTCGGCCACCACGTCCATGTCGGGGCCCTCGGGCGTCATCGGCACCGGGATCATCTCGATGCCGAACCGCTCGCACAGGGCGAAGTGGCGGTCGTAGCCGGGCACCGGGCACAGGAACGCGATGTCGGGCTCGTCACTCCAGCGCCGCTCCGCCCCCGGCAGCTCGCTCAGCAGCGCGTGCACGATCGTGTCGTGCATCAGGGCCAGGCTGGAGTTGTCCATCGCGACCAGCTGGTCGGCCGGTACCTGCAGCGGCCCGCTGAATATCTCCCGCAGCTCGGGCAGGCCCTTCAGGCCGCCGTAGTTCCGGCAGTCGGTGCCGTCGGCCGCCTTGTGGTCGGCCAGGTCGCAGGCGAGCAGCTCGGCCGCCAGGTCCAACTGGTCCGGGGCGGGCTTGCCGCGGGTGAGGTTCAGCGAGAGTGAGCGGTCGAGCAGGGCCGTGTAGTCGGCGGTGGCCTGCTCGTGATCGATGGCCGGGCTGCTGGACTGCGGGAGCGTGGACATGTGCTGCTTCCCTCCGGGGTCGGCTTGCGGCGCGAACGATACCCGCAGCCCACCCGGTCATGACCAGGGCGTTTCTCACGTGCTGAGACGTACGGGGGTCTTGCCCGGGTTCGGGCTCGGGCCGCACGCGTGCCTGCTCGCGTGCCGCGCGGGGGCGGTGTGGCGGCCGCTCAGTCCCTTTCGGCTCCGGCCGCCCGGCCGTGGGCCGCCCGCCACTCCGGTGCGAGCACCGACCAGATCTCCATGTCGTGCCGCTCGCCCCGGTACAGGTAGCTCTCCCTGAGGACGCCGTCACGCGTCATCCCCAGGCGCCGGGCCACGGCGATGCTCGGTGCGTTGGCCGAGGCGACCCACCACTCGACGCGGTGGATGCCGCGCTCCTCGACCGCCCAGTCGATCAGCAGCCGCACGGCCCGCGTCACGAGCCCGCGGCCCGCGGCGGCCGGCTCCAGCCAGCAGCCCGCCTCCGCGACGCCCTGCTCCACGTCCATCGTGCGCAGGATGACCGCGCCGACCAGCGTGCCGTCCGCGAGGCGGATGCCGCAGATCCGGCCGGAGTCGGTGGCGGTCTTCTCCGCGTACGCCCGCAGATAGGCCCGGCTCGACTCCATGTCCCGTACGACGTCCGGCAGTTCGTTGTACCGGCCGATGAACTCGCGGCCCCGGTCCATGTGCGCGAGGAACTCCCCGGCCTGCCACGGCTCCAGCGGACCAAGGGTCGCACCGTCGTCACCCAGTGACCTGGCGTACATCGCCACCCCTCCCGTCTCGGCCGAAGGGCGATCTTCTCATGGGGTGCGGGTCCTACTCCGGGTGGGGTGCGGGAGGTTGATGTCTCACTGGTGCCCCCCGACCACCACCGGTCCCCGGCGCGTTGATCCCCGGTCCGACACAATGCCTCCCGGTCCCGACTCCACCGGAAGGCAGTCCCCATGACAGCTCCGATCCCGCCGAGCGCCGACTTCGCCGCGCCCATCGACGACCGCTACTTCGAGGACTACGTCCCCGGCTCCACGTACACCTTCGGCCGCATCACCCTCACCGAGGAGGAGATCCTCGACTTCGCCCGCCGCTTCGACCCGCAGAGCATCCACACCGACCCGGAGGCCGCCGAGCACGGCCCGTTCAAGGGCCTGATCGCGAGCGGCTGGCACACCTCCGCCGTGATGATGCGCCTGTACGCCGACCACTTCGTGAGCAGGCACGCGAGCCTCGCGTCCCCGGGAGTGGACGAACTGCGCTGGGTCCAGCCGGTGCGGCCCGGCGACGCCCTCGCCATCCGTACGACGATCCTCGACGCCCGAGTCTCCCGCTCCAAGCCGGACCGCGGACTCGTGCACACCCGCGTCGAGGTCCTCGACCAGCGCGACGAGATCGTGTTCACTCTCACCGCCATGAACCTGTTCCTGCGCCGCCCGGACCCCGCCGCCTGAACACCCGCCGCCTGAACAGAAGTCGAGTACGGGCGCGCAGAGGCGAGCGGAACGGCGGAGGGGGAAGGGGCAGCCGCCCCTTCCCCCTCCACCGCACGTGACCTACGGGTCAGCTCTGCGCAGCCGCCTTGCGGCGCCGTACGACGAACACCGCGCCCGCGCCGACCGTCACGGCAGCCGCGCCCGCGAGGGTCAGCGGCAGCGTCGCCGACGAGGCACCCGTCTCGGCGAGGTCGCCCCCGGCCTCGCCGTCGGCCCCGGACTTCGCCGACGCACCGGCACCGCCCTGCGCGGACGTGTCCTTGCCGTGGTCCGCGCCCGTCTCGCCCGGACCGGGGCGCTCGTCGTCACCGCTGCCGGGCTTGCCGGGCTTCGCGTCGTCCACGTCGCCGGGCTCGCTGCCGACGGGCAGCACCTCGAAGTCGTAGCGCTTCATCGGACCGAGCACACACGGCTTGTACGCGTCGAAGGCGTCGGCGGCGAACAGCGCGAAGCCCTCGGCGTTCTTCGCACCCTTCTCGACGGCCTTCGCGCCGACGGTGAGCCGCATCTTCACCTCGCTGCGCGCACCCGGCTTCAACTCGTCGACGCGGCCGAGGTGTTCGGCACCCTTGGCCTGGTCGAGGGCGTGCCACGCGGAGCCGTCCGACCACTCCACCTTCAGCGCCTCGTCGAGCCGCGCGTCCTTCAGGTGCGCACCCGCCAGCGGGTCGACGCTCAGCGTGCGCGTACCGCCGTTGGTGACGCGGAACGTGAAGTCGACGCTCTCGCCCGCCACCACCTTCGACGGCAGCCCGACGGCAACAGAGGTCAGCGCGTTGTCGCGGACGCACTCGCGGGCCTCGGCGAGCGCCTTGTCGGCGGCCTCCTTGGCCGTGCGCGCCTCGCTCAGCGCTTTCTTCACCAGGTGGTACTTGCGGGTCGCGGCAACCCGCGCGTCATCGAGCTCCGTACGGGCGGACTTCGCCTTGCCGCGCGCCGTCTCCAGCGCCTCGACGGCCTCGGCCTGGGCGGTCTCCGCCGCGTCCAGGGCCTTCTGTGCCTCGGCCTTCTCGGCCTCGCTCCCGGCCGCTTCGAGCGCCGCCTTCGCGTCCGTCACGTCCTGGTCGGCCGCGTCCTTCGCGTCGGCGGCGTCCTTCGCGGCCTTCTCGGCGTCGCGCCAGGCCTTGTTGAGCGGGTGCGACTCGGACTCCAGCGCCTTCAGCGTCGCCTCGACCTCCTTGCGGCCCTCGCTCTCGGCGACCACGGCGTCGTCGTACGCCTTCTTCGCCGCCGCGGCTGCCTTCTTGAGGTCGTCGTACGTGGGCACGTTCTCTTGGCCCGACGCGCTCGGCCGGGCGGCGGCCTGTGTCACAGGGGTGCCGTGGGCGAACGCCGGTGCGGCGGCCGCGAGGACGACGGGCGCGGCCACGGCGGCCACGACGGTGGTGGCAAGGGCGCGGTTCAGCGTCACAGGGGACCTTCCTGGTCGGGGGGAGTGGCTGGAGTGCGATGAGTGTAGGGCGCCCCCGGGCCGCTCCCACCTGCGATTTCCGCCGGTACGAGGGGATCGGGCGCCCTCGGTGTCACGCGAAAGGGGCATACCGGGAAGGTTGTGCACGGTGCAGGCGATTCTTCTGTGACTCATGCCATAGGCGGGGTCGGTGGTCCCACTCCCGCCCCGCGCAAGGGTGAGGTAATCCCGTTCGGTGGACGTCGGGCACACCCGCGTGAGTAGCATCCGGGCACGACTCCAACAACTCTACGAAAGGGAGCCGTTGTGTCTGACGAGAATGGCACTTCCTCGGTCCAGGACCGGTACGCCCCGCAGTTCGCTCAGGAGCTGGCCCGCAACGAGCAGGAGCAGAAGGAGCTCGAAGCGCGCCTCGCCCAACTCCGCGAGGACCACACGGCGTTGAGCGGAATGCTCGCCGCACTCGGCCACGAGACCACACCCAGGAGCGAGCCGGAGACGGCAACCCGCGCATCCGTGACGGACGAGGCCACGGCGGCGGGGGAGTCGGTGCCGCAGCAGCGACGCCCGGGCAAGAAGCCGGCGACGGCCAAGAAGCCCGCAACGGCCAAGAAGCCGTCCGCCACGAACAAGGCCTCGGCCACGAACAAGGCCTCGGCGACGAACAAGGCCTCGGCGACGAACAAGGCCTCGGCGACGAAGAAGGCGCCGTCGAAGAAGGCTCCGGCCAAGAAGACCACGGCGAAGACGGCCACGAGCAAGGCAGCCACGAGCAACACGGCCGCGAGCAATACGGCCACGACCAAGGTATCCACGAGCAATACGGCCACGACCAAGGCACCCACGAGCAATACGGCCACCAAGGCACCGGGCGGCAAGGCGGAGAGCAAGACTCCCGGGGGCCCCACCCTCCAGGACGTCATCGCGGGCCTGCTCGGCGGCCACTCCCCGGAGCGGCGCACGGTGCGGGAGATTTTCGACGAGCTGAAGCAGAAGCACCCCGAGCGCGCCTCCAGCACCCAGTCCGTGCGCAACGCCCTCAACGGCCTGCTGCGCAAGGGCGCCATCGAGCGCGAGGAGAAGCAGGGCGCGGTCTGGTTCGGCACGCCCGCCACCACCACCGCCACCACCCCGACCGCCGCCTCGGCGACCAGCACGCCCGCAGCCGAGCCCGCCGACGAGCAGCCCAAGGCGCCCGCGGAGGCCTGACAGACGGTAACGGGGGGCCGGGTGGGCTCAGCCCAACAACCCGCCCAGCTCGGCAAGTTGACGCTCCACCGGCCCGAACGTCAGCAACCCGCTGCCCGCTCCCGCCTGTTCGGCGGCTGCCGGTCGCAGGTGGGTGTGCGCCAGGCGGGCCGTCGTACGGTCGCCCACCGCCAGGGCGGCCCGGCCCAGCACACACCACAGCGCCTCGTTGAGCAGATCCCGCGGTGGTTCGGGGGCCGCGCGCAGCGCCGTGCGGGCCTCGTCGATCCGCCCGAGATCGGCGAGGAGCAGCGGGCGGACCCAGGGCTCGTACGGGCCCCACTCGGTATCCGGGCCGTCGCCGTACGTCGTGCCGTGCAGGACGTCCACGGAGAGCAGGGCCAGCGGCAGCAACCCCTCGGAGAGGCCGGGCATCCCGGCGCCTTCGAGGGTGCGGGCCGCCTCGCGATACGCGGCACGGGCCGCGTCGGCCGGCTGCGTCAGGGCCGTGCGCAGCGCCCGGTACCAGGTGGTGAACACGGCCACCAGCGGCAGGTCGTGGCGGGCGGCGAGGGCGTCGGCGGCCGCGGCGTGCCGGTCCGCCCCGGCGAGGTCGGCGAGCGCGGCACGGCCCTGCACACGGATGAGATGGCCGAGCACCTCGTACCGCGGCAGGTCGTGGCGTACGGACAACGCGACGATCTCCGCACCCACGGCGTCCCGGCGCGGGGCGAGCCCGGCACGGTGGAAGCTCTGCATGAACGTGCCGTTGAGGGCGAACGCGAGCAGCGCCGCATCGTCGAGCTCGCGGGCCAGCGCCTCCGCCTGGCGCGCGGCCTGCAACGGCCGCGAACTCGTCGTACCGGCAGGGCAGTTGGTGCCGTCCGTCGGCAGCATCCCGCGTGACTCGACGGCGATCGTGGCGAGCAGGCGGCAGCGCGCCGCCGCCGCACCGTCCGAAGGCAGGCGCCGCAGCGTGCGCTCGGCCGCGCCCACCAGGAGGCGCGACTGCTCCGGGTCGTCGGAGCGGGTCCACAGGGCGGGTACGTCGTACCGGCCGATGACCCGGGCCGTCAGCTCCGGGTCGCCCAGCTCCTCCGCGGCCGCGACCGCCGCCAGTCGATGGCGACGCGCCGTCATGAGGCCGCCGCCACCTGTCACCGCCAGATCGCGCAACAGGCCCACGCTGGACTCCAGTTGAATGCGGGCACGCGGCGCGACGTTGCTCTCGTACGCCGTCGTCGCCCGCGTCCACACCTGCGCGGCCGAGCCGTGGGCGCCCGGGTCGAGGTGGTCGGCCTGGCGCAGCACGTCCTCCTCAAGGTGGCGCAGGCGCGGGCCGGGGTCCACGCCGAGCTGTTCCTTGAGGAGGGTGCGGGCGCGGCGCAGCACGGACAGGGCGTCGGCCTGGCGGCCCGCCCGGTACAGGCCCAGGGCGAGGAGCCGCCATGCCTCCTCGCGCCACGGGTGCTCGCCGGCATGCGCGTCCAGGTCGGCGACCGCCTGCGCGGGCGCGCCCAGAGCCAGCTGCGCCTCCGCCCTCAACTCGACGGCGTGCAGGCGGAGTTGGGTGAGACGGGTGCGCTCCGTACGGGCCCACGGGGCATCGGCGAAGTCCGCGTACGCCGGGCCGCGCCACCGGTCGAGCGCCTCGGTGAGCAGGCCGAGCGCGGTGGCCGGGGGCGCTGCGTCCGTCACCGCGTCCACCGCCTGCTCGAACTGCCACGCGTCGACGTCACCGGCCCCGGCGCGCAGCGCGTACCCCGGACCCTCCGTGACGAGCAGCCGAGGCGGGGTGCGGGGCGGCCGGTCCGGCTCGACGGCCCGGCGCAGCGCGGCGACGAACGTACGGACCGTGCCCGTCGCGTCCTTCGGCGGCTCCTCCCACAGGTCGGCGACGAGCCGTGCCACGGGGACGACCTGGCGGCGGGCCACGATCAGCCGGGCCAGGACGGCACGGTGCCGGGGCCCCTTGAGCGCCAGCGGCCGCTGTTCCGCGTCCCAGGCGGCGACGGCACCGAGCACTCCGAACGTGACGTGCATGGGTGGCTGTCCTTCCGTGGTCCGTGCGTGCGCGTCCATCCTCGCGGACCCGCGGTGGACCACGCCCCGCGCCCGGCGCGCGCCCTTCCGCTGCTCATCCGTTGCTCATCCGCGCTGCCGAAGCTGGTGGCGCCCGCACGACCAAAACACGACTGAGGTGAGGCCGATGCCCGCGACCCCTACGATCCCCGGATTCCGCCACCAGAGGGTGCCGGTCGCCGAAGGAGTCGCGCTCGAAGCGGCCGTCGGCGGCTCGGGCCCGCCGATCGTGCTGCTGCACGGCTTCCCGCAGACCCGTCTGATGTGGCGGCACGTCGCCCCCGAACTGGCCGCCGACCACACCGTCATCTGCCCCGACCTGCGCGGATACGGCGCCAGCGACAAACCGGCCGAGGCGGACGAGACCACGTACGCGAAACGGACCATGGCCCAGGACGTCGTCCACCTCGCCCGCGCTCTCGGCCACGACCGCTTCGCGCTCGCCGGGCACGACCGGGGTGCCCTGGTCGCCTTCCGCGCCGGGCTCGACCACCCCGAGGCCGTCTCCCACCTGGCCTGCCTCGACGTACTGCCCACCCTGGACATGTGGGAGGCGCTGCACGGCACGTCGGCGGCCGTCGGCTTCCACCTCTACCTGATGGCACAGCCGCCCGGACTGCCGGAGGCGATGATCGAGGCGAGCGCGGACACGTTCTTCGCCCACTTCCTCGACACCTGGACCAAGGACCCCGCCGCCCTCCCGGAGGACGTACGCGCCGCCTACCTGCGGGCCTCCCGCACGGCCGTGCCGTCGATCGTCGCCGACTACCGCGCCTCGGCCGGAATCGACACCGCCCACGACCGGGCCGACCGCGCCGCCGGCAACCGCCTCACCATGCCCGTCGCCGTCCTCCAGCAGGACTGGGGCGCCGCCCTCGGGTTCGAGGCGGCCGCCCTGTGGGGAGCGTGGGCCGACAACCTCGACCACACCACCGTGACCTGCGGCCACTTCGTGGCCGAGGAGGCCCCGAAGGAGGTCGTACGGGCGCTGCGCGCACTCCTCGCGCGGGCGTGAACACCGGGCCTTCCCGCCCGGGCGTGACACTGGGCCTCCTCGCCCGGGCGTGACACCGGGCCTTCTCGCGCGGGCATAACGCCCGCGCAGGGGCCGGGCGGAATCTGGGCAGCCGCGGGGGGCGCCGGTACGTTCCTCGACGACCCCACCTCGGCCGACCGCTCGCCCGCACGGCGTGCGTCCAAGGAATGCGAGGTACCGACATGACACCGCCCCCGCCGCCCCCGCCGCCCCCGCCGCCCCACGACATCACCCGCAAGGCGCTCCTGAAGGCAGCCCTCGTCGCCGGAACCGTGCCGCTGCTCACCTCCGGCGGCGCCGCGCTCGCCCGTGACACCGCCACCCGTGGCGGCCCGCTCGCACCCACCCCGACCTGCGACGACGGCGACGGTCCCACCCATGAGCAGATGGAAGGGCCGTACTTCAAACCCAACTCGCCGCTGCGCACCGACCTCGCGCCGCCGGGCACCCCCGGCATCCCGCTCACGGTCAGCGGCTACGTCTTCAGCCGCACCTGCACCCCGCTGCCCGGCGTGCTCCTCGACTTCTGGCAGGCGGACGACAACGGCTCCTACGACCTCGCCGGATACGCCTTCCGCGGCCACCAGTTCACCGACAACACCGGCGCCTTCGCGCTCACCACGATCGTGCCGGGCCTCTATCCGGGACGCACCCGCCACCTGCACGTGAAGGCGCAGGCCCCGGGCGAGGCCGTACTCACGACGCAGCTGTACTTCCCGGACGAGCCGCGCAACCACACCGACGCCCTCTTCGACCCCGCACTGCTCATGACCGTCCAGGACAACGGAACCGACCGGCAGGGCACCTTCGACTTCGTCCTGGATGTGGCCGACACTCCCTAGCGGATTGCGTGCTCCGCGCACGCCTCCGGCCGTCACTCAGGCCGTCATGGTCCGTCACCGAACCCCATACGACCGCTGTGCGAAGCTGGACGGGTGAGCAACCTGGAGGACCTCGTACGTCTCCGCAAAGCCCGTGATGTCATGGACCGCGACTACGCACAGCCACTGGACGTGGCGGCCCTGGCGCGGGTCGCCCTCATGTCACCGGGCCACTTCTCCCGCAGCTTCCGCGCCGCGTACGGGGAGACTCCGTACAGCTATCTGATGACGCGCCGCATCGAGCGCGCCAAGGCCCTGCTGCGACGCGGCGACCTGTCCGTGACCGAGGTCTGCTTCGAGGTGGGCTGTACGTCACTCGGCTCGTTCAGCTCGCGCTTCACCGAGCTGGTGGGCGAGAGCCCCAGCGCCTACCGGGCCCGCGACCACGCGGACGGGGCGGCCGTCCCCGCCTGCGTCGCGAAGGTCTCCACCCGACCGGTCAGGAACGGAGAAGCGAAGCCCCCGCCCGGCGCCTAGCGTGAAGCGCATGGACATGAACCTCGCCACCTGTTTCATCGCCGTCGACGACCACGACAAGGCACTGCCCTTCTACCGGGACGTCCTCGGCCTGGAAGTACGCAACGACGTCGGCTTCGAGGGCATGCGCTGGGTGACCGTCGGCTCGCCCGACCAGCCCGACGTGAACATCGTCCTCGAACCGCCGCTCGCCGACCCGAACGCCCCCGCCGCCGACCGGCAGGCCATGGCGGAACTCCTCGCCAAGGGGCTGCTGCGCGGCGTCATCTTCCAGACCGACGACGTCGACGCCACCTTCGAGCGGATCCGCGCCGCCGGCGGCGATGTGCTCCAGGAGCCCGTCGACCAGCCCTACGGCGTCCGCGACTGCGCGTTCCGCGACCCCGCCGGAAACATGCTGCGCTTCAACCAGGCCCGCAAGAGCTGATCCCGCGGCCGCCGCGCCCGCACGCTCACGGAAAGATCTGCTTGCTCGCGTCCCGGATCGCCACCAACTCCCGCTCGTAGAAGGCGTGGAGAGGCGATCCGGGACGGTACGCGTGGCACGGCACCGACTGCCGGTCCGGCTGCGCGTGGTACTGCGTGACCACCAGGGCCTCGTCCATGCGGTAGATCGTCGACGCCCGGAAGCCGGGGCAGGCCCAGATCTCCACCGCCCCGGCCGGCGCGGTCGCCGCGAGCCGGACGCAGTCGGCCACCGCCTCCTGGACCTTCGCGCGCACGTCGTGCTCCGTGTGGACCGGGTGGAAGCGCGTGCCGAGCGCGGTCACGCACGCGGGGTCGGTGTGGTCCGCGAGGAAGAACCTGACCTTCGCGCCCGGCCTGCGCACGAGCCGCAGCAGTTCCTCGCGGTGCGCGCCGCGCCAGGTCGTGGACCAGGCGCAGGACACGTCGAGGGTGCGGGTGCGGGCCAGGTGGTGGTCCCAGTCGAGCAGGTCGAGGTAGTCGGTGCCCACGGCGAGCAGCCCGCTGTGCTCGACGTCGTGCCGCAGGCCGATCGCCTCGGTCAGCTCCTGCCGGTCGCGGCGCCTGCCCGCGAGGTTCACGAGCACGGCGATGCCCACCGAGGTGATCAGCACCTCCCCGGCGACGGACCGGAGTTCGGCCGCCGACGGCCCGGCGGAGAGCAGCAGCGCCGCCCCCGCGGCGAGCGCCGCCGTCCCCAGGAACCAGGTGGCCAGGCTGTTGAGCTGTCGATAGGGGAGCGCGGGCGCACGCATGCGGGAGTCGATCTCCGTACGGATTCGGGGGGACAAGGAAGAGGCCCCGGACCGTGCCGTCGCACGTTCCGGGGCCGGGGCCGGGGCCGGTTGCCGGGGCCGAGGCCGGGGCCCGTCAGGTGAGCAGACGCAGCAGCGCCGCGCAGGCCTCGGCCTCCGTGCTGTGGTGGGTGATCACTTCGTAGATGCCGCGCTCGTACGCGCCGGTCTCCCACGCGCCATCCGGTGACCTGCGCAGGAACAGGAAGTCCGGGGGCGTGGGGGCCGGTTCGTGGACGCCTTCGATGCGGTAGTGGCCGTCGGGCACTCCCGCCGCGGTCAGCGCGGCACGCAGGGTGGTGCGGTTCATGTCGCGTCCGGGGCGGTCACCGCGGGACGGGGGCGAGGTAGCCGTGCTCCAGGAGCCACTTCACGTTCAGCCGCTGCCCCTCGCCCGGGTCCAGGAACACCGCGTCCAGCTTCATCTGCTGGCCCCCGCCGGGCTGCTCGAACCAAGGCGCGATGCTGCCCTGCCACACCCAGAACGGCTTGCTGACCTTGTACACGCGGTAGTCGCAAGGGGCGCTCGCGTCACGGGTGTTGAGGTTCTGCGGCGGCAGCGCCCGCTCCTCGTACGGGTCGCCGGCCGGGGCGAGGTACGCGCCGTACTCGGAGCCGAAGCGGTCGAGGCGCTGGCCCTCGCGGAGCTTGGTGGGCTCCTTGTCGATCTCGCCGTTCTTCTCGGCGAAGCCGTCGTTGGGCGGGTACTTCCAGCCGCCGCCGTCCGCCGGGCCCTCCCAGTACTTCTTCAGGTACGCGTCGTCGGAGAGGCCGCCGGTCCTGTCCCAGTTCTTCAGGAGCGGGCCGACCGGAGCGTGCCACCGCTTGGGCAGCCGCTCAGGCCCGAGGCGGGCGTCGCCGTGGTACTCGCCGGTGCACACCGCGCCCGGTGCGGCCGCGCCCGGTGCGGCCGCGGTGCGCGGCTGACTCGGCGCTTCGGGCGCGGCGGCGGCGGACGGCGCCAGGGCCACGGTGACCGTGACACCCAGGGCGGCAAGAACGATGCGGAGCGGGCCGGTCGGCTTCACTCGGGGCCTCCTCGTACGGCACAGGGGCGGCCGTCCGGGCCGCCCGCTCGAAGTACGCACGGTAATCACCACGCTGCTGTGCGCAGCTCCGCAACGCCGAAGTGGCTTGATCCGTACGGCAGTAGACCGTTCACCGAAAACAGGCGCGTACGAGAAACGCCGACCCGCCCTGCCACGACGTACGGCCGGGGAAACCGTCGTGTCGGGCGGGGCGGGTCGGCGGGGCCGGAGGGGGGTTCCGGCCGGGGGAGGCCCGCGGTGGTGCGCGGGCCTGGCTAGATGATCAGCGAGAGCAGCAGGACCAGGGCACCGGCGACGACCGAGATGATCGTCTCCATCACCGACCAGGTCTTGATGGTCTGGCCGACGTTCATGCCGAAGTACTCCTTGACCAGCCAGAAGCCCGCGTCGTTGACATGGCTGAAGAACAGCGAGCCCGCGCCGATCGCGAGGACGAGCAGGGCCGTGTGCGCGGTCGACATGTCGGCGGCGAGCGGCGCGACCAGTCCGGCGGCGGAGACCGTCGCGACGGTCGCGGAACCCGTGGCCAGGCGGATGACGACGGCGATCAGCCAGGCAAGGAGCAGTGCCGGGATCGCCCAGTCCTTGGAGATCTCCAGGACCATCTCGCCGACGCCGGAGTCGATCAGCGTCTGCTTGAAGCCGCCGCCGGCGCAGACGATCAGCAGGATGCCCGCGATCGGGGCGAGCGACTTCTCGACCGTGGCCGTGATCTTCCCCTTGGAGAACCCGGCGGCGCGGCCCAGGGTGAACATGCCGACGACGACCGCGGCGAGCAGGGCGATCAGCGGCGAGCCGATCACGTCGAAGACGCGCTGCACGGTGTGCTCGGGGTGGTCCACGACGATGTCGACCAGGGCCTTGGACAGCATCAGGACGACGGGAAGGAGCACGGTCGAGATCGTGGCACCGAAGCTCGGCAGCTTGGCGACGTCACCGGAGGGGCGCTTGCCGAGCGCGTCGGACGAGCCGTCGGAGCCCACCATCTTCTCGGGCACCGGGATGTCCACCCAGCGGGCCGCGATCTTCGAGAACAACGGACCGGCGATGATCACCGTCGGTATGGCGACGAGCACACCGAGCGCGAGCGTGACACCGAGGTTGGCGCCGACCGCGTCGATGGCGACGAGCGGGCCGGGGTGCGGCGGGATGAGGCCGTGCATCACGGAGAGGCCGGCGAGGGCCGGGATGCCGATGCGCATCAGCGAGTAGTTGCCGCGCTTGGCGACCATCAGGACGACCGGGATCAGCAGCACGATGCCGACCTCGAAGAACAGCGGCAGTCCGATGACGCTGGCGATCAGCACGATCGCCCAGGGCATGGACCGCCCGCCGGCCTTGGCCAGGATGGTGTCGACGATCTGGTCGGCGCCGCCGGAGTCCGCGAGCAGCTTGCCGAGTATCGCGCCGAGGGCGATCAGCACGCCGACGCCCGCGACGGTCGAGCCGAGCCCGGCGGTGAAGCTCGTGATGGCCTTGTCGAGCGGGGCACCGGCGAAGGCCCCGAGCGCGAGCGACCCGATGGTCAGCGCCAGGAACGCGTGCACCTTGAACTTGGTGATGAGCAGGACGATGACGGCGATGCCCGCGAGGACGGCGATCCCGAGCTGGGCGTGGCCCGCCGAGGTGATCGGCTCGACGGCCTCCGCTGCCAACGTCTCGACGCTGAGACTGGTCACGGTGTTTCCCTTGCAGGAGAGGGGTGGTTACGGGGGAGTGGCCGCGTACGCAGGGGTGCGGGCGCGGCCGGGGTGCGCCACCGCGGGGGACGGCGGCGCGGGAGGTCAGTGCGAGGACGGCTGCTGCGGCGAGGGCGGTGCGCCGCCGTCCGCCGCGTCGAGAGTGCGGAGGGCTTGGACGGCGCGCTCGGTGATCTCCGCCGGGCTGCCCGCCACGTCGACGTCGACGCCCGCCTCGTCCGCGCCGAGCGGCTGGAGCGTGGCGAACTGCGAGTCGAGCAGGGCCGTCGGCATGAAGTGGCCCTGGCGGTGCGACATCCGGTCCTCGATGAGCTCGCGTGAACCGGTCAGATGGACGAAGACGAGGCCGGGTGCGGCCGACCGCAGCCTCTCGCGGTAACTCCGCTTGAGTGCCGAACTGCTGACCACCCCGCCGAGACCGGACCTGCCGTGCGCCCAGGCGCCGATGGCGTCCAGCCACGGCCACCGGTCGTCGTCGGTCAGCGGGGTGCCCGCCGACATCTTGGCGATGTTCGCCTCGGGGTGGAAGTCGTCGCCCTCGGCGTACGGGACGCCGAGCCGGGCCGCGAGCAGGGGGCCGATGGTGGTCTTACCGGTTCCTGCCACGCCCATGACTACGACGACGTGGGGGGTGTGCATGGCTGCTGCCTCGCTGTCTTCTTCGACATCCGTTCACACGGCCGTGGTCGTGCGTCACGCCACTGAAACTCATTAGGTCAGAGGAATTCAAGACCCTGTGACTTAAAAGTCAGACTTATTGTCGCCGAGCTCTCCTCGTAGGCTTACGCCATGACTGCACAGGTCCGAGGGCTGCACGCCCGCGTACTGGAGAGCCTCGGGCCCGCCATCACGGGCGGCGCGTACCCGCCCGGCAGCGTCCTGAGGATGGACGAACTGTCGAAGGAGTTCGAGGTGTCGCGCTCCGTGATGCGCGAGGCGGTGCGCGTCCTGGAGTCCATGCACCTGGTCGAGTCACGCCGCCGCGTCGGCGTGACGGTCCTTCCGACGCCCGAGTGGAACGTCTACGACCCCCAGGTCATCCGCTGGCGACTGGCCGGCGCCGACCGGCCGCGGCAACTGCGCTCGCTGACCGTGCTGCGCTCCGCCGTCGAACCCGCGGCCGCGGGCCTGGCCGCCACTCACGCGACCGCCGAGCAGTGCGCGGCCCTCACCGAGTGCGCGATCGGCATGGTCTCCCACTCACGCGGACGGCAGTTGGAGGGCTATCTGATCCACGACATCGAGTTCCACCGCACCATCCTGCGGGCCTCGGGCAACGAGATGTTCGCCCGCCTCGGCGACGTGGTCGCCGAGGTCCTCACCGGTCGTACGCACCACCAGGTGATGTTCGAGGACCCGGACCCGGCGGCCGTCACGCTGCACGTCAAGGTCGCCGAGGCCGTACGGGAGCGCGACGCGGAACGGGCTCAGGAGCTGACCCGGGAGATCACCCTGGGCGCCCTGGAGGAACTGGACGTTCTCGCGCCGTAGTCCGTCAGGCGAGATCGAGCGTCCAGTTCTGGCCGACCAGGTCGTGGCCGAAACTGTGGTGCGGGGACTCGTCGGCGAGCGTGAAGCCGTGTGCCTCGTAGATCCTGCGGGCCGAGACCAGCAGGGAGTTGGTCCACAGCGTCACCCGCCGGTACCCGGCCGCTCGGGCCAGGTCGAGGCACTGCTCGACGAGCCGGTTGCCGAGGCCGAGGCCGCGCGCCTTCGGGGTGACGAGAAGGGTGCGCAGCTTCGCCGTACCGGGCTCGTCTGCGGCCACCAGGAACACGCAGCCGGCCCGCTCGCCGTCGACCTCGGCGATCCAGGCGCCCTCGCGCGCCGGATCGTGCCCGGCGGCGTAGTCCGCCACGATCCGGGCGACCATCGCCTCGAACTCGCCGTCCCAGCCGAACTGTTCGGCGTAGCACTCGCCGTGCGCCATCACCACCCAGCCCAGATCGCCGGGTCGGTCCGCAGGACGCACGACGACGTGCGGGGGTCCGTCCTGAGGTGACATGGAGTCCTCCCGTGGCCTGCGCTCGCGCCTCCCGGCGCCCACTGACACGACTGTTTCAGTAGCTCTAGGCTAGGCCCATGTCCGAGGAAGCGACAACCCCCTCCGCCCGGCAGGTCGAACTCCTGGAGGCGGCCTACGCGTACGCCCTCACGCACGGCCTCGCCGACCTCTCGCTGCGTCCCCTGGCCGCCGCCATCGGCTCCAGTCCGCGCGTCCTGATCTTTCTGTTCGGCAGCAAGGACGGTCTCGTCCGGGCGCTGCTCGCGCGGGCCCGCGCCGACGAGCTCGCCCTGCTCGACCGCTTCGGCCCCGCAGGGCGGAAGGAGTCCATCGGGCTCGTGCGGGCGGTCGAGGAGGTGTGGGCCTGGCTGGCCGCGCCCGAGCACCGGCCGCTGCTCCGCCTGTGGGCCGAGGCGTACGCCCGCTCGCTCGTCGAACCGGACGGCGCCTGGGGCGGGTTCGCGCGCCGCACCGTGGACGACTGGCTCGACGCCCTCGCCGGCTGCCAGCCCCCGGCCGAGCGGGACGGCGAGCAGGGGACGACCCGCCGCACCCTCGCCCTCGCCGTACTCCGGGGGGCACTCCTCGATCTGCTCGCCACGGACGACGAGGCACGCGTCACCGCGGCCGTACGGCAGCAGCTGACCCACTTCGGCGGCTGCTAGTCTAGGTAGACCTATCTACCTAATTAGTGGAGTGCGCGATGACGGGAACCGGCTCAGGCACGTCGGGCAAGGGGCGGCGGAGGCCCGCGAGGGAGCGGCTGCTCGCGGCCGCCGCCCGGCGCTTCTACGCCGACGGCGTGGCGGCCACCGGCATCGACACCATCACCGCGGAGGCCGGTGTCGCGAAGATGAGCCTCTACAACAACTTCGCGTCCAAGGCCGAACTCGTCGGCGCCTACCTCGACGCCCGGCACGAGGAGTGGCTCGGCCTCTACCGCGCCCGCCTGGAACGGGCCGACGGTCCGCGTGCCGGAGTGCTCGCCGTCTTCGACGCGTACGCCGACCACGCCGCGTCCGTGTATGAGCAGGGCTTCCGGGGGTGCGGGCTGCTCAACGCGGCGGCCGAACTGCCCGCCCGGGACGAGGGCCGCGCGGTGGTGCGCCGCCACAAGGAGGAGGTGGAGCGGCTGATCGCGGGCCACCTCGCCGAGCTGCTGCCCGAACAGCCGGACCACGCACGGGAGTTGGCGGAGCACCTCGCGTTCCTCCTGGAGGGTGCGATGGCGCGGGCGGGCCTCGAAGGCGACGGCGCCCGCGTGCGGCGCGCCCGGACGCTCGCCGAGTCCCTCCTGGACACCCTGTGACCGGCGCGGGGGCCCAGCGGTCCGTGGGCCTCGGCGCGCTCTGCGTCCTCGCGGCCTCCGTGCTGTGGGGCACGACCGGCACGGCCGCGACCTTCGCGCCCGGCGTGGGCCCGCTCGCGATCGGCGCCGTCGCCATGGGCCTCGGCGGACTCCTCCAGGCCCTCATCGCCGCGCCCCTGATCACCCGTCATGCGCCCGCCCTCCACGCCCGGCGCGGCACCGTGCTGCTCGGCGCGCTCGCCGTGGCCGTCTATCCGCTCGCGTTCTACAGCTCGATGCGGCTGGCCGGGGTCGCGGTCGGCACCGTGGTCTCCATCGGCACGGCGCCGCTCGCCTCCGCCGTCATCGAACGCGCCGTCGACCGGAGGCATTTGACCCGCCGCTGGAAACTCGGCGCCGCCCTCGGCCTGACCGGCACCGTCCTGCTCTGCCTCGCCGAAACCGTGCACGCACCCGGGCCCGGAGGGGCGGACGGCCGCTCCGTGGCGGGCACCCTTCTCGGCGTGGGCCTCGGCCTGGCCGCCGCCACGACGTACGCCCTCTACTCCTGGACCGCCCACCGGCTCATCACCCACGGCATCCCCTCGCGCGCCGCGATGGGCGCCGTCTTCGGTGCCGGCGGGCTGCTGCTCGTGCCCGTGCTGCTGCTCACCGGCGCCCCGCTCCTCGCGTCCTGGTCCGCCGCGGCCGTGGGGGTGTACATGGCGCTCGTCCCGATGTTCGCCGGGTACGTGCTGTTCGGCTGGGGGCTCGCGCACGTACCGGCGAGCACGGCCACCACCCTGTCGCTGCTCGAACCGGCCGTCGCCGCCGTCCTCGCCGTCCTGGTCGTCGGCGAACGGCTGCCTGCCGTCGGCTGGGCCGGAGTCGCGCTCGTCGTCGCCTGCCTGGCCGTCCTCACCGCGCCGGGCCGCCGGCCGGTCGCAGGGGAGCACGGGCGTGGGCGTGGGGCACGTGTGGAGACGGCGGTCGCGGAGAGAATCAGGGACGCATCACCGTCGTAGCGCCCTGAACAGGAGTGAGTGACCGTGACCATCCGCCGCGCCATGCCCGACTTCCACACCGGCGACCTGGAGCAGAACCGGGACTTCTACGGCAAGTTGGGCTTCCAGGAGGTCATGAACCAGGGGTGGATCATGACGCTCGCTTCGCCGTCCAATCCCACCGCCCAGGTCAGCTTCATGACGCACGACAAGACCGCGCCCGTCGTGCCCGACCTCAGCGTGGAGGTCGAGGACGTGGACGCGGTCCATGCCGCGCTGCAAGGCAGCGGCGCGGAGATCGTGCACCCGCTGCAGGACGAGGAGTGGGGCGTACGCCGGTTCTTCGTGAAGGACCCCGACGGGCGCGTGGTGAACGTCGTCAGCCACCGCTGACCGCGCCCACCGGGCTCAGACCTTCCGTATACGGGCCTGAGTCACCACCCCGCCAGGCCAGTCGACGCGCGCCAGATGCCCGCCGTCACCGTCCGGCCGCACCTGGAGCGTGGGGTGGTGCGCGGGGGCCTCGCGCGTCAACGTAACCACGGCGGCGAGGGTCGTGCCGGGCGCGGGGACCTCGGCGGTCAGCCACGGCACGGCCGTGAACCGTCCGAGCGGACTGGTGCCCTCCTCCGTGTGGACGCCCGCCCCGGCGAAGCCCGTCAGCGCGTGCAGCCGTGACGTCAGCCCCTCCGTCGAAGCGGTCGCGTACGGCTTCGGGGCGTGCCCGGAATCCGACCCCGGCGGCGTGTCCGCCGTCAACGGCCAGCCGCCCAGGCGGAGTCGGACGGCCGGGCCCGGCGGACCCTCGACCCTGGCGAGGCGGACCTCGACCCCGTCGCGTACCACCGACGCGACCGTGACCACCGGGCCGGGAGTCGCCGGGCCGGTGCGCCCTGAGCCGTGGTCGAGGCCCGTGTCGCCGGTGAGGTCCACCCAGTGCACCCGGCCCGAGGAGAGCGCCATCAGGGCGCCGCCCGGGAGCTCGTGCGTGCCGAGGGCGGTGAAGCCGGTGCGGTGCGAGGCCCGGCCGTCGGCGTCGAGCAGGGTGACCGTGTTGTCCAGCGGGTCCGCGACGGTCGGGCCGGTCAGCGGCGGCAGCGTGGCCGTGGAGTAGCCGAGGCGGGCGTAGACCGGGGCGTCGGAGCGGACCGTGCCGGGCAGGGCGTGGTCCGTACCGTGGTTGAGGACCGTGACGACACCGTCGGCGCGCCGGGCCGAGACCAGCCAGCCCGGCGCCTCGACCGCCCTGGACTGATCCGACTCCTCCAGCGGCAGCGGCTCCTCCACCGCCGTCCACACCGGATGGTCGGCGGGCAGCGCGAGCCCGAGCATGCCCTTCGCCGCCCAGTACGGCGATCCGGGGCCCGAGTAGGACTGCCGTATGCCGGGCCAGGCGTGATGCCAGCCGAGCGTCAACAGGCCTTCGGCGTCCGGCACTTGGCGCCGCGTGAAGTGGTCGAGCATGCCGCTCGCCGCGCGCCGGGTGAGCCCCGGCGAGAGCCGTCCGGCGCCGGTGAGGGCACCCATCCACAGCGGGGCCGCGGCCGCGTACCGGTAGATCAGACTGCGGCCCTGAAGCAGCGGCGAACCGTCGGCTCCCACCAGGCGGACCGCGTCGTCCAGATAGCGGGCGAGGTCCGCCTCCCAGCCGGCCCGGACCTCCGGCGGGCAGAGCGAGCCGGTGACGTCGAAGAGGCGGGTCCACAGCAGCGGGTAGGTGTGCAGCGCCCAGCCCACGTAGTGGTCGTAACCGCGCTCCTCGCCGTCGGCCAGCCAGCCGCCCGCGCGCCGCATCGAGGCGTGGAACGCCAGGTCCTCCTCGATGTCCGCGGCCGACCAGGGCCCGCCCGCCTCGCGCAGAAACGACTCGGTGACGATCCGGAACCACACCCAGTTGTTCCGTACGTACGGCTGGTTCACCACCGTCGACAGCCAGGCCACCGTCGCCTCGCGCACCCGGTCGTCGAGCTTGTCCCACAGCCAGTCCTTGGTCAGCTGGAGGATCAGGGCAAGCGAGGCGGCCTCCACCTTCGCCTGCCCCACCAGGTCGGGGCGCGGCCAGGCCTCGGGGTGATGCGGGTCGGTTCCTGCGGCGAGCCCGGCCGCGTACCGCTCGATGAGGTGGTCCGGGTCGGCGCCCCGCTCGCCCGCGATCCGGAATCCGGCGAGCAGCAGGGAACGCGCGTACCCCTCAAGTCCGTCGGAGTCCGGGCCCGACGAGCTGTACGGGCCGGGCAGCAGGACGCGGGCGCCGCCGGGGGAGCGGTGGGCGTCGAGTGCCTTCAGCATCCGGTCGGCGAGCGCGGCCCAGTGCCGCCGCTCCCAGCCGGTACGGGGCGAGATGCGGGACCGTGCGGGTACGTCAACTCCGTTGTTCGGCTTCATACTTACTCCTCGCGCGCGGCTCAGGCCTGCACGGTCAGTGAGTCCCGGGTGAGGGGGGCGAGCGGCGGCCGGCCGCTCGTGAGGCGTTCCAGTTCCGTGAGGGCCATGCCGCTCATCCGGCGCGCCTCCGAACCGAGGGAGCCCGCGATGTGCGGGGTGAGCATGACGTTCGGCAGCGCGTACAACGGCGAGTCGGCGGGCAGCGGTTCGGGCTCCGTCACGTCGAGGATCGCGTGCAGGCCTGCGGCACACGCCTTCTCCAGGGCGTGGGTGTCGACGAGACTGCCGCGCGCGGTGTTGATCAGGACCGCGTCCGGGGGCAGGGCCGCGAGTTCGGCCGCGCCGATCAGGTGCCGGGTCTCGGGCAGGGCGGGCGCGTGCAGGCTCAGCACATCGGCCTGCGGCAGGGCTTCGGCGAGGCTCACGGGTTCGGCGCCCGCCGCGCGTACGGCCGCCGGGTCGGCCACCGGGTCCACGACCAGGACGCGCGCCAGGTCGAGTTCGCGAAGGAGCCGCACGAGACGGCTCCCGATGCGGGAGAAGCCGACGACGACCACGGTCCGCCCCACACCGCTGAGTTCGCCGCGCCCCTCGACGTACGTCAGGTCCTCTCGGTACGTACGGGCGTCCTGCGCGAGGAACGGCGCCTTCTTGAACGCCCACAGGACGGCGGCCAGGGTGAAGTGGACGACGGGCTCGGCGTTGGCGTCGGCGGCTGTCGTGACGAGGATGCCCCGGTCGAAGACCGCCTCGGTGACATGCCCGCGCACGGAACCGGCCGCGTGCAGGACGGCCCGCAGGCGCGGTGCGGCGTCGAGCACGTCCGCGTCGAGGCGCGGGCAGCCCCACGAGGTGATCAGCACCTCGGCCCCGTCCAGCCGGCGCCGGGCCTCGGGCGAAGTCAACTCGCTTACGGAGAGGGGCTCTTCGACACGTGCGAGAGCATGCAGCCGGGCCTGCTCGACCGGGCCGAACTGCAGGGCGAACGCGCGGTCCTCCATGACCAGGAGGGCGCGGGGGAGGGGCGACTCGACGGGTGACTCGGGCGACGCGGGCGAGACGGGTGGCTCGGGCGACGCGGTCGGCTCGGGCGGTTCGGGCGACTCAGGTGACACGGGCGACGCGGGCGGTTCGGGCGGCTCGGGTGGCTCGGGCGACTCAGGTGACACGGGCGACTCGGGCGACTCAGGTGACTCGGGCGGCTCGGGCGGTTCGGGCGACTCGGGCGGCTCGGGCGACTCGGGCGACAAGGGGCCTCCATCGGAAGGTGCCGGGGTGTGCGGGCTTCATCGGGAACAGTCTGCGGCCGTGCCCATCGTCAGGGCAGGGTCCGGCGCGAACGCAGGCCACCCGCCGCACCCGCTTGCCCCCCGGACCGGCGCCCCTCGGGTACTTCGTCCGGCCCCCGCCGGGCGGCGGCGCACCGCCGCGCTCCCTAGCGTCGCTTGAGGCAGGGGCATGCCTCGACACAGTGCAGGGGTGCCCGCGGACCTGCGGGAAGAGAGGGCACACACGATGCGAGCAGAGGTACGGGGCGCGGCGGGAATCCTGGCGGCCTGCGCGCTGACCGTGGCGGCGGCACCCGTCGCGACGGCCGACAGCACCGGTTCGTGGCGGGTGAGCGTCACACCGAGCACGGTCGCCCCGGGCGGGCAGGTGACGCTCAGCTCCAGCGGCTGCCAGGTGCCCACGGTCAAGGTGGACGCGCCGATCTTCGACCCGGTCGAACTGAACGAGGGCCACTCCGCCACCGCACACGTCTACCCGGACGCCAACCGGGGTGCGGAGTACGAGGTCACGTTCACCTGCAAACGCAAGACGAAGACGGTGCCGCTGATGATCGCCGGAGGGGGCGACACGGGAGGCCGGACGGGAGGTCACACCGGCGGCCACACCGGCGGCCATGAGACGGGCGGGCTCCACAAAGGCGTGAAGGCGGGCGAGGGCGGCGCCTTCTCCGACATCAGCCCCACCCAACTCGCCCTGGGCGGCGCCCTGGTGGCGGGAGTCCTCGGCTTCACGGTGATGCAGGTACGGCGCAGGGACGAGTGAGCCGCGGGGCCCCGCCTCACCAGGCGAGGCCCCGCCTCACCAGGTGGGGCCCCGCCGAGCAGCGGCCTCGTTCAGCTCAGGTGCCGGGTGAAGAAGCGGAGCGTGCTGTCCCCCTCGAACGCGGGGATCTCTCCGTGCTTGCCGGGATTGGCGTGCAGCGTCTTCTCGGCCGAGGCCAGGGCGTCGAACAGCGCCAGGCTCTCGGCCCGGGGCACCCGCTCGTCGTCCCACTGCACCAGGAACTCCACGGGCACGGTGACCCGTCCAGCAGCCGACTCCGAACCCGACTCCGACCCCGACCCCGACTCCGGGTCCGGCACCGAAGCCCCGCCCAGGCCCAGGACCGCCGCGCGGACCCGGGGCTCGGCGGCGACGAACGGAACGCCGAGCCCGCAGCCCAGGGACACTCCCCAGTAGCCCACCGGCCCGGCGCCGACGTGGTCGAGTTCCTGGACCGCGTCCAGGACCGCCCGCCATTCCGGGACCGTCCGGCGCGCCACCATCGCCTGGAAACCGGCGATCAGCGGAGCCAGTTCCTCCCCGGCCGCCACGCGGGCCGCGTTCTCGGTGGCGATCCGGTCGTACTCCGCGTCCTTCGGCCGGTCGCCATGACCGGGTACGTCGACCGCCACCACCGCGAAGTCGCATTCGGTCACGAAGCGGCGGGCGCGGAACTCGATGCCGGGGGCCTTCTTGTGCTGACCGCCGCCGTGGCCCATCAGGATGAGGGGACGCGTACCGGCGGCATCCGTCGGTGTCCACAGCACGCCGGGAATCCCACCGAGGGTGAAGAACTGTTCGGACACGCCGTCCGACGACGTCTGAGAGGTGAAGCGCATAGCGTTGCAAGCCTTTCGGGATGCCTTACGCGGGCACTCCCCGAGCCATGCGAGAGAGGGAGCCCCGACCTGTCACACCGTTGATCGGTCTCACCTCCTCGGTCCGCAGCGACGCACAGCGGCGGTGAACGTACCACAACCGCCCTCACGCGGCTCTGTGTTGGGTCCGACCCCGCACCCCGTAGAACAGCGCACCCGCCCCGAGCACCGCACTCCCGGCCACCACCGAAGCGGTCGGCAGAGCGAAGGCGAGGAGCGCGCACCCGGCCAGTCCGGCCGCCGGGACGATCCGGGGCGGGCGGCCCTCGGCCGGGGTCAGGGTCCAGGCCGAGGCGTTGGTGACGGCGTAGTACGCGAGGACGGTGAACGACGAGAAGCCGATCGCCTCCCGCAGGTCCACCGTCGCCGCCGCCACCGCGACGACCGCCCCGACGGCGAGTTCCGCGCGGTGCGGCACCCGGAAGCGCGGGTGCACGGCGGAGAGCCCGTGCGGCAGATTGCGGTCCCGGGCCATCGCCAGCGTCGTACGGGAGACGCCCAGGATCAGCGCGAGCAGTGAGCCGAGCGCGGCCACCGCCGCACCCGCGCGCGTGACCGGCACCAGCCACTCCGCCCCCGCGGCGCGCGCCGCGTCCGCCAGCGGGGCGGTCGCCTCCGCCAGACCCTTCGGCCCGAGCGCGGCGAGCACCGCGACCGACACGGCCGCGTACACCGCGAGCGCGATGCCCAGGGCGAGCGGGACGGCCCGGGGGATGGTGCGCTGCGGATCGCGTACCTCCTCGCCGAGCGTCGCGATCCGCGCGTACCCGGCGAAGGCGAAGAACAGCAGCCCGGCCGCCTCCAGGACCCCACCGGGCGTCGCGCCGTCCCCGAGCGCGAGGCGGTCGCTCCACGCCGGTCCCGACGACGTCCCCACCGAGACGGCGACGGCGATCACGACGGACGCGAGGACCGCGAGGACGACCGTGACGATCAGTCGGGTGAGGAGCACCGACTTCTGCACCCCTGCGTAGTTCACGGCGGTCAGCACCAGGACGGCCGCCACCGCGACGGCATGCTCCCGACCCGGCCAGACGTACGCCCCCACCGTGAGCGCCATCGCCGCGCACGACGCCGTCTTGCCCACCACGAAGCCCCAGCCAGCGAGGAACCCCCAGAACTCGCCGAGCCGGGCGCGGCCGTAGACATAGGTGCCGCCCGACGCCGGAAAGCGCGCGGCGAGCCGCGCGGACGACGTCGCGTTGCAGTACGCCACCAGTGCTGCGACCCCGAGACCCGGCAGCAGGGCCGACCCCGCCGCGCGCGCCGCGGGGCCGAGCGCGGCGAAGATGCCCGCACCGACCATTGAGCCGAGCCCGATCACGACCGCGTCGGAGAGCCCCAACCGCCGTCGCAGTTCCCCTGGTTGGCCGTCTCCGCTCGCTGCCTCGTGCATGGCCTCACTCCGTCACCCGTCACTCGTCGCCCGTACTGCGTACTGCGTACTGGAAGAATCTTCTAGAAATCTGTTCCACTCGGCCTGTGCCGAGGGCCATACTTCTCGGGGCCGCCGGAGTTCGGGGGACCGGCGGCCCTCGGTGGAAGGTAACCGCTCCAGGTAACGGGGCACCGTACGGGGGATGTTGGTGTCTGGCCTGCAGGGGGTGGTGGTGTACGGGGTCGTCGCCGGGATGCTGCTCGGTCTCGCGGTGTGGGGGTTCGTGAGGCGGCGCAGGGCGACCCCGGAGCCGCCCGCGCGGGAATACGCGGCGACCCGGCCCGAGGAGGAGACGGCACGCACCGAACTGCGCAGCCTCGCCCGCCAACTCGACCGCGACCGGGACGAGTTGAGCGCCCAGGGCCACAAGGCTGAGGCCGCCTACCGGGCCCGGGCCGCCGTCGAGCAGTGGCAGCGGCTCGTCGCGGCCCAGCCCGGCCGTTTCCAGGGGGAGCGGCACGCCGCGCTCGTCCGCCTGAGTGAACTCCTCGTGGAGACCGGCCAGTCCGAGGAGGCCGCCCGGGTACGGCAAGAAGCCGCCGAGGTCGCCTGGCGCGGAAGCCGCGGCGCGACCCTGCCGGGCACACCGCCGCCCGCCTATCCGGGCCCGGGTACGCCCCCACCGGAGCCGCCCCCGCCCGGCGCCGGACGCCGAGACTGAGCAGGCGCGCTGGTTCCGTGACACGGCCGGGCCCGCACGCCCCCATCGGCGTCCGCGAGAGGGGATCCGCTCCGCGCGTTCGGGGCGGGGCGGTTCACGGCCGTCACCGACCGGCTGCGGCCGCACATCGGCACCGGACGCGTCGAGCCCTGCCGAGGCGGCGGCCGCTCCGGCTCCGCTACAGCGGGGCGGATCTCCCCACGGTGCCTCCAGGGCCGCCCGCAGCGCGGCCACGTGCTCCGGCCCGATCCGCTCCGCGAGCACCTGCTCCAGCCGGGCGAGCGTGCGCCCGGCCTGCTCGACGCGCTGGCGCGGGCCGGGAGGCACCTTCGAGCGGGTCCTCGAGACGCTCGGCGCCCCCGCCGCCGAGCTCGGCCTGCCCCGCGAACCCGTCGTCCCCGCCCCCGGCGAGTTCGCCTCCGTGCCCCAGGCGTACGACGTGGCGTTCCTGCCCGACCACCAGTGGCGCACCCGATGAGCCCCGCCCCGCCACGTCGGCCGATCGCCGCACCGCACCCGGACTCGTGCTGTACGCGCACGTCGGGGCCCGGCGGCCGGTCCGCACGCAGTCGGGCGGTCCCGCGGGCGACACGCGCCAGGTGGGTGACGGTCGCGGAACAACGGAGGCCGAAGAGCTACACGTATGACTTATGACTGCACGCATCTCTCGCACCCGCGTGGCCCTCGCCGCCGCGCTCTGTGCGATCGCCCTCGGGGCGCAGCCCGTCGCCGCCGCCTCGGAGTCGGCACCCAAGCCGATGCGGCCCGGCGCGAAGCTGACCCTGATGAAGCACGACGGTCGCTACAGCACCGTGCCGTCGGAGGCGTCCTTCGCGCTTCTGACCTGCAACCCTCCCGGCGGCACCCACCCGACGCCCCGTACTGCCTGCAGGCTGCTCCGGGACGTGAACGGGAACATCCACAAGCTCGACAAGAACCCGGACCAGATGTGCACCAAGCAGTACAGGCCGGTGACGGTGCACGCCTACGGCCACTGGCACGGCCGCCACGTGAACCAGTGGAAGACCTTCGCCAACTCCTGCGAGGCCGAGGCGGCCACCGGCGAGGTCTTCACCTTCTGACCGCCGCAGCTCGCCACCGAGGAGCCGTGCCGCACCCGCCTGCGGCACGGCTCTTCCGTTGCCCGCCACGACCGCACCGGACCCCCGTCGTTCACAGAGGGAAAGGACCGAAGGAAGCACGATGCGAGGAAGCAGCCGCCCGTGACCCTCTCCACGACGCTCCAGCCCCTGCGCCGCCGCCTCACACCGACCGGACCACCGGCCCCGCCGGGACGCGACCCCTTCTTCGACAACGCGAAGTTCCTGCTCGTGGCCCTGGTCGTCATCGGCCACAACTGGGCCGTCCTCGTACGGGACATGGAGACCGTCAAGGCCGCGTACACCGTCCTCTATCTCTTCCACATGCCGGCGTTCGTGCTGCTCTGCGGCCTCTTCTCGCGCGGATTCACCGGCACGGGCCCACAGATCAGAGCCCTGCTCACCCGCGTCCTCGCGCCGTACCTGTTCTTCACCGTCGTCTACAAGGCGCTGCAGACCCTGATCTACGACGCTCCGTTCGCGCTCACGCCCACCGAACCCATCTACCTCCTGTGGTTCCTGGTCGCGCTCTTCCTGTGGCGCATCACCGCTCCCGTGTGGCGGGCCGTGCGCCACCCCGTCGCCCTCGCCGTACTGATCTCGCTCGCCGCGGGCCTCACCGGCATCGGATACGAACTTGCCCTGCCCCGCGTCCTGATGTTCCTGCCCTGGTTCGTGCTCGGGCTGCGGCTGCGCCCCGAGCACTTCCACCGCCTCCGCACCCGCGCCGTGCGCCGCTCGGCCCCGCTCGTGCTGCTCGCGGCACTCGCCCTCGCGTACGCCATCGCACCGCACATCAACGCCAACTGGCTCTACATGCGGAACAACAACGCCGAGCTGCAGACCGGCTCCCTGGAATACCTCGCGATCCGGCTCGGCCTGTTCGTCGTCTCGGCCGCGCTCATCGTGGCGTTCTTCGCTCTCGTCCCCGCCCGGCGCACCGTGTTCACGGCGCTCGGCGCGGCCACCATGTTCCCGTTCCTGGTGCACGGCCTGCTCGTGCAGACGGGACAGGCGTACGGGATGTACGAGCTGGTCGGACGGCTCGGCGCCGGGGCGCTGCTGCTGCTCGCGCTGTTCGGGGTGGCCGTGACCGCGGTGCTGTCCAGCACGCCGGTCCGCCGCGTCCTGCGACCCGTGGTCGAACCCCGCTTCCCGCGCTTCCTGACCCCGGAGGATTCCCCTACGGTCCGTCAAGAAGCAGCCAGGTCAAGCTCGGTGACGTCCCGTCAGGACGCCACGCGGGAGGTGCGCAACCAGTCGTAGGCCGCCTTCGCCGTGAACTCCCGCTGCCCGCCCGGGAACACGAGACCCGCCGTGGCGAACGCCGGGTCGTCGGCGGTCGCCGCCACGTACGGGATCGCGATACAGCCCATGCCCGCCTTCCGCGCGGCCACCGCGCCCGGCGCCGCGTCCTCCAGGACGACGCAGTCCGCGGGCGCGACCCCGAGGCGCCGGGCCGCCTCAAGGAAGACATCGGGCTCCGGCTTCCCCCGCTGCACCTCCTCGGCCGAGACCAGCGTGGTCAGCAGCGCGTCGAGGCCCGTGCCCCGCAGGATCGCGGTGATCGCCGCGCGCGACGAACCCGACGCCACGGCCATCGGCACCCCCTGCGCGTGCAGCAGCTCGACGAAGGCCCGCATCTGCGGGTACGCGTGCGTCTCGGCCGCCGCCAGCTCCAGGTAAAGCCGGTTCTTCTCGGCGAGCAGCCGGTCGAGCGGCGTGCTCAGCGCGTACTTCTCCCGCCAGATCGCCAGCGTCTCGGCCGTGCTGATGCCCACGTACCTCTCGTGCTCCTGCCACGTGAAGTCCGGGACGCCCTGCGCGGCGAGCAGCTGCCGGCCGGCCTCGAAGTAGTTGGGCTCGCTGTCCACGAGTGTCCCGTCGAGATCGAAGACGACGGCGGTGTGCGCGAGGCCGGGGGCGCTGCTGCTCGAAGTGCTCATGCCTCCCAGCATGCCAAGACGGGCAGAAGTAGGCCGTCCGGGTGGGGACCGGGCTCAGCGCCTCCAGGGCCGCCTCCCCGATCTTCGCGGGTCCACGACTCTCCCAGCCTCCGGCCGGGAGGTGCCCCCAGAGCAGGGTAGGTACCCCCACGGCGCCGCGGCCTGATCCGCGAAGATCGGGAAGACGGGCCCCAGGGGACATCTCCCCGATCTCTCCGGCCGGCGACCCTCGGGGAAGACGCCCCTAGCGCCGGTCCGCCGCCGCCCCGACCGACGCGACGAGCGGCAGCAGCCGGTGCGGTACGCGTTCGCGCAGGGCGACCTCGGTCCGGGTGCGGACCACGCCCGGCAGCTGGATGAGCTGCTGGATGAGGTCCTCCAGATGCGCGTTGTCGCGCGCCGCGACACGGGTCAGCAGGTCGCCGCCGCCGGTGATCGAGAACGCCTCGATGATCTCCGGAACCGCCGCCAGAGCGTCCCCCACCTCGTCCAGGTGCCCCTGCGTGACCTCGACGTGCACGAACGCGAGGACCGGGTGCCCGAGCGCGGCGGGTGAAAGGGTCGGCCCGGTCCCCGTGATTACGCCGTCCCGCTCCAGGCGGTCGAGCCGCGCTTGCAGGGTGCCCCGCGCGACGCCGAGGATCCGGGCGTACTCCCGCACGCTCGTGCGCGGCTGCTCCAACAGCAGCCGGAGAATACGGGTGTCGAGTGCGTCCACCGCCATGTCGCCCGCCCTCCTGCCCCCGCCCGGACGGTGTGCTCCGTCCGCGTCATCCCTTGCTTCCGTACGCAATTCGATCCGTACGTACGCGATGTCCCGCCTCGAATGTACCAATGGCCCGCGTGCCCGGCCTGGTGATGGGCCAACGGCCACCACGCCCGGACCGGCTCTGAGGCTGTGTGCGAACGGAGAGGGTCCTCCGGACGGCGGCGGTCGGCGTGCACGGAGAGCGGGAGAGCACTTGTGCTCGTTCGTATGGCCAACGAGGTGAGCTACCACAGCAGCACCGCACGGCAGGCCCCGGCGACCCCGGGCGTCTGCTCCGCGGCCCCGAACGCGACACGGCGCCGGGCGCTCGGACTGGCGGCCGGGCTCCTCGGCGCCGGCGCCCTGGGCTTCCGCCTGCCGGTCCCCGAGAGCGCCCTGCTCGACCCGGCCGACGCCGGTCCTCTGACCGGGGGGTGCGGCGCGTACTACGACCACGAGTACGAGACTCTGCTCGCGGCCGTCGACGAGTCCCGGTTCCGGCTGACCGACGCGGATCTCCGTGATCCCGGACTCGAGGGCGGTTGCGCCGAGCCCGCCGCGCAGGACCGGGGCGCCGACTGGGATCCGGACGGTGGCACGGACTGGGCGCGCGAGACCACGCCGACCGGCCCCTGGTCCTGGACCGGCAGCGGAGCGGGGCGCGGGAACGACGAACGCTCCCGGTGCCCGGCGGAGTCCGCCGCCGGACCCGAGGCGGCGGCCGCCCCGGCGGCCGGCCGCCCCTGGGCCCGCCCGCTGACCCGCAGCTACCGCATCACTACCGGGTACCGCGTCCGCGGCGACTGGCTCGCCGGGTACCACACCGGCGTCGACCTGGCCGTCCCGCAGGGCACGCCGGTCTACGCGGTCGCCGCGGGCGTCGTGGTCCTGGCCCGCCGGTCCGGTTCGTACGGCAAGGCCGTGACGATCAAGATGCGGGACGGTCGGTACGTGATCTTCGCGCACCTGTCCCGGATCAAGGTGAAGGCCGGAGCCCGCGTCCACGCCGGACAGCGGATCGCCAACAGCGGCAACACCGGCCGCTCCACCGGCCCCCACCTGCACCTGGAGATCCGCGCCCGGCGCGGCTACGGCTCCGACATCAACCCCATCACCTATCTGAAGAAGCGCGGGATCCGGATCTAGCACGTTGCGACCACGGGACCGCGGCAGTGGTCCGTTGGCCCTCCAGCGGCCGAGAGAATACGCCCCGCACTGGGCCATTGGCCCAGCCGTTTCGCCCGCTGTTGAACCATCAGCGGTCCAGGTGTTGAGATGTACGAGTCGATGGCGCTGCGGTTCCTCCGGGATCTCCGCGGCGCCTTTCTCATGTCGCGGTGCCCGCGGGCGCGGAAGGGGCGGGGCAACTTGCTGAAGAAGGCGTTCGTGACGCCGGACCCGGGGCGGGTACGGCTCCGCTTCGCGACGCGCGGCGTGCTCGGGATCGCGCTCGCCGTCGCGCTGTGCGGAGCCGTGGGGCATTCGCTCGTGGCGGCGATCACCGGCGGCCTGGCCGCGCTGCTCGCGCTGTTCACGGTGACCGACGCGACGGTGCGCGGACAAGCGGTGACGACGGCACTGCTGCCGGCCGTCGGCCTTCCGGTGCTCGCCCTCGCGGCCGTACTGCACGACGCTCCCGTCGCCCGGGACCTGGCCTTCCTCGCGACCGTCGGGGCGGGCGTGTACGCGCGCAGGTGGGGGCCGCGCGGGCACTCGCTCGGCGTGTTCGGGTTCATGACCTTCTTCGCCGCACAGTTCCTGCACACGGTGCCCGCGCAGCTGCCCGAGCTGTACGCCGCCGTCCTGCTCTCGCTCGCCGCCGCGTCGGCGGTGCGCTTCGGGGCGTGGTGCTACGAGCGCCGGTCGCCCGTCCCTGCCCCCGCGCCCGCGCCGACCGGCGGAACCGGGCTCAGGCGGATCACTACCAGGCAGGCCGTGCAGGCCACCGTCGGCGCGGGCTTCGCGCTCGCGATCGGGCAGGTGCTGTCCGACGAGCGCTGGTACTGGGCCGTCGGCGCGACCTGGTGGGTGTTCGTGAACACGAGCTCGCGCGGCGAGACCGTCGTCCGCGGGTTCCGCAGGTTCCTCGGGACCGTCCTCGGCATCGTGCTCGGCTTCCTCGTCGCCGTACCGCTGCACGACGAACCGGTCGCGGCCGCCGTCATCGTCGCCCTGAGCGTCTTCGGGATCTTCTACACGGCGGCCGTCTCGTACACCTGGATGATGCTCGCCGTGACCGTGATGGCGAGCATGCTGTACGGCCTGCTCGGGGTCCTCGACCCGGCGCTGCTCGCGCTCCGGGTGAGCGAGACCGCTGTCGGTTCCCTCGGCGCCGTCCTGGCCGTGCTCCTCGTCCTGCCGGTCACCACGCACTCCGTGACCGACGCGTGGGTGGAGCGCGCTCTGTGGTCCGTGCACGCCTGCACGGCGGAGGCCGCATCCCGCCTCGCGGGAAGCACCGAGGCGGACCCGGCCGCGCGGGTGGCGGAGCTCGAGACGAATCTGGGGCGCGTACGGCTCTCCCTCGCGCCCCTCGTGCATCCGCTCAGCCCGATGAAGGGACGCAAGGGGCGCGCCCGGCAGGTGCTCGCGCTGCTCGACGACTGCGCGCGCGAGGCGCGCGGGCTCGCCGCCGTCGCCGCCGACCCGGAGGCCTCGCACGACGCGCGGCTCGCCGCGGCGTGCTGGCGGGTCGAGGCCGCCGTCGAGGCGCTGACCGATGCGCCAAGCACCGGGGGACCGCGCCGCCCGGGCGAGGCGCCCGCACCCGAGCCGACCGGCCCCGAACCGGTGCTCGCCCACCTCCGCGCCCTCGAGCACTCCCTGCTCGAACTCGCCGTGCCACTGCGGCGCTCCGACCGGACACCGGTGGGCGCCTGACGGCAGCCTGGCCGATCTTCCACCCTTGGCCTAGACCTACTGCTACGGTCGTGCCCCGACAGGCACCGCGTCGCAGGACGAACTCGCAGGGGGTCACACGTGGGCAGCGCCAGGGCGTTCATCGGTTCCTTCACCTCCGCCGGAGGGCTCGGCGTCACCGCCGCCGCCGTCGACCCGGACAGCGGAGCCCTGACGCCCCTGGCCTCCACCGCCGCCGTCCCCGACCCCTCGTACCTCGCCCTCACGCCCGGCGGAGACGTCCTGTACGCGGTGAGCGAGACCGAGGACGGCGCGGCCGCCGCCTTCTCCGTACGCGGCGACGTACCGGAACTCATCGCCCCACCCGCCCCCGTCCGGGGCGCGGGACCCACCCACCTCGCGCTCGCCGAGGGCCACCTGCTCACCGCCAACTACGGCTCGGGCAGCGTCTCCTGCCTGCCCTTGGGGCCCGACGCCGCACCCACACCCGGTCACGTGCTGCGGCACCGCGGGGCGGGCCCCGACCCGGACCGGCAGGAGGGCCCGCACGCCCACCAGGTGCTGCCCGCCCCGAGTGGCGGCTGGATCCTGACCGTCGACCTCGGCACCGACACCGTGGACGTCTGCACCCTCACCGACGGCACGCTGCGCGTCCACGGCCGAGCGGCCCTGCGCCCCGGCAGCGGGCCCCGCCACCTGGCCTTCCACCCCGACGGCCGGACCGTCCACGTACTCGACGAGCTCGCCCCGACCCTCACCGTCTGCGACTGGGACCCGGCCGCCGGACTGCTCGCGCCGCGCGCCGAGATCCCCGTCCTCGACACCGTCCCGACCGGCGACGCCTACCCCTCGGCGGTCGTCGTCGCGCCCGACGGACGCTTCGTATGGACCGCGACGCGCGGCCAGGACGTCATCTCCGTCCTGGCGGCCGACCCCGGCGCGGCGGACGGCTCGGGGCTCCGCCTCGCCGCCACCGTCGACTGCTGCGGGCACTGGCCCCGCGACCTGGCCCTGCACCCCTCGGGCCGGTTCCTGTACGCGGCGAACGAGCGCTCCGGGGACGTCACCTGGTTCACCGTCGACCCGGACTCGGGCGTTCCGCGGCGCGGCGGCTCCGTCGCGGCCCCGGCGGCGTCCTGCGTGATCTTCGGCTGAGCTGACGCGGTCGCCTCGCGGGCACGAGGCGTACGCGAAGGGCCCGTCTCCCGGAATGGCGAATTCCCGGGGACGGGCCCTTGGAGGCTCTGTCGGACGATAAGGCGGAGGCGCTCAACGCGACTGCGGGGCGCCCTGCGCCTGCGGCGGCGTGATGCCGAGAGCGGCCATGTACTGGGAAAGGGCCAGCTTGCCGATCGCCGGGTACGCGCCGAGGGCCTCGGCGTAGGCGCAGCCCGCGTCCTTCGCGGCGGCGTCGAGGAGGCCCTCGGGCACCTCGGGGCCGATCAGGTGCGGGGCGAGCGCCAGGTGCGCGGAACCGGAGCCCCGCAGCTGCTCGGCGGTCGCGGCGATCGCGCCGTCCTGGTCGAGCGCGGCGGCCATCACCGGCACCGCGAGGCGCGCGGCGAGCAGCATGCCGGTGATCCCGGCCGCCTGCACCGCCTCCTCGCCGCCGATGGTCGCGAGGATGATGCCGTCCGCGGCCGTGGCGACCGTGAAGAGGCGCGCCCGGTCGGCACGGGCGAGCCCGGCCTCCGACAGGCGCACGTGCAGCGCCTCGGCGAGCAGCGGGTGCGGGCCGAGGACATCGGTCAGCTCGGCGGCCACACGGCTGTCCATGACGGCCTGGCGGACCTGGCGCATCAGCGCGTTGTCGGGCCCCGCGAGCAGCGGCACGACGACGGCGACGGGGCCCTGCGGAGCGGGCACGTCGTGGCCGGCGGCGAGCGCCTGCTGGTGGCGGGCGGTGCGCTGCTCGGCGGCGTGCGCGAGCACGGCGGGCAGCGTCGGGTACTCGGCGTCGTCACCGTCGAGGTAGCCGATCCTGGCGTCCAGGCCGGGCAGCTCGGAACGGGCGATGCTGACGACCTCTTCCGCGAGACCGCGCGTCGCGGCGGTGGGTGCGCCGGGCACGGCGAGAACCAGCGCGGGTGCTCCCTCGGGAGCCACCGCGGGTTCCGGACGGCGGTGCCGACCGGGCTGGCGAGGTCGCGGCATTCGTACGGGCAGGCCGTTGTCGGGCCCAGTGGGGGAGCTCATGGCGCCGCATGCTACTGGTTTCCCGCCTGCCCTTGTTCGGGCAGGTGGCACCTGAGTGGTATCCGTCCGGTTTTTTCCGTTACGCGGCGAATTCCGCAACTGCCGGAATCCGCGCCCGAGTTGACGCGCATCGACACACCCGCAGGTCAGGGCGGTGAATGTCACACGGCGCGAACCGCTGTGACGTTCCTCCCTCATACTGCTCTGCTCTTACGGCAGGTGCAGCATGCGCCCGTCGTGCGGCAGCCGCAGCGAGCCGTCCGCGAGCGCCCGCGCGAGGACCACGGCACCGTCGAGCGGATCCCCATCCGCCACCACGGCGCGCGCGGCGGGCAGTTGGGCGGCCAGCTCGTCCTCGAGCGGTACGAGCAGGGGCGCGCCCATCTTGAACAGGCCGCCGGTGAGGGCGACTTCGCACTCCGTCCCCCCCGGGCTCACGGCCACCGCCGCCTCCGCGATGTGCCGTGCCGCGTCGCGCAGAATCCCCGCGGCGACCTGGTCGTGCGGCGCGCAGCGGGCCACTTCGGGCGCGAACGAGGCCAGCACCGCGGGCCGGTCGGTCCGCGGGTAGAGCTTGCCGGGTAGCTCGTTCATCGGCCCGTCGAACGCCGCCTCGGCGCACGCGAGGAGTGCCGGTGAACCGCCGCGACGGCCGTCGTACGCACGCATCGCCGCGTCGAGTCCGGCCCGCCCGATCCAGGCGCCGCCACCGCAGTCACCGAGGAGATGCCCCCAGCCGTCGGCCCGCCGCCAGGTCTCCAGATCCGTGCCGAGCGAGATCAGGCCGGTGCCCCCGGCGACGACGGCGCCCGGCCGCTGCCCGAGCGCCCCCGCGTACGCCGTGACCGCGTCCGCCGCGAGCGCGATCCGTCGGACCGCGAAGGCCTCGTGCAGCGCGGCGGGCAGCCGCTCCCGCAGGTCGTCGCCGAGCGTGGCCATGCCCGCGGCGCCCACGGCCACGGCGGCGACCGCTCCGCCGCCCGCGCCCTCGATCAACTCGCGGGCCATCGGCGCCAGTTGCTCCATCAGATGCCCGGCGTCGATCCCCGCCGCGCCCGTGCGCACCGGCACACGGGAGGCCAGGCTCCGATGGCGGCCGCCCGCACCGGCTGCCGGTGCCAGCGCGACGCGCAGGCCGGAACCGCCGGAGTCGACACCGAGCACCCAGGACGCGGCAGAGGTCACGGCAGCCGCCAATCAACGGGCTGCGCGCCCTGCCTGGCCAGCAGGTCGTTGACCCGGCTGAAGGGGCGCGAGCCGAAGAACCCGCGGTCCGCGGACATCGGCGAGGGGTGCGAGGACTCCACGGCCGGAAGGTCGCCCAGCAGGGGACGGAGGTTGCGCGCGTCCCGCCCCCACAGGATCGACACCAGCGGGCGGCCCCGCGCGGCCAGGGCGCGGATGGCCTGCTCGGTGACCTCTTCCCAGCCCTTGCCGCGGTGCGCCGCCGGGCGCCGGGGTGCCGTGGTGAGCGCCCTGTTGAGCAGCAGCACACCCTGCCGGGTCCACGGGGTGAGGTCCCCGTTGCCCGGCTGCGGCAGGCCCAGGTCGGAGCCGAGCTCGCGGTAGATGTTGATCAGACTCGGCGGCAGGGGCTGGACCTCGGGCGCGACGGAGAAGCTCAGCCCCACCGCGTGCCCCGGGGTCGGGTACGGGTCCTGCCCGACGATGAGTACCTTCACCTCGTCGAAGGGCTGCTGGAAGGCTCTCAGGACGTGCGCCCCGGACGGGAGGTAGGTCCGGCCCGCGGCGATCTCCGCGCGCAGGAAGTCCCCCATACCGGCGACGCGTTCGGCCACCGGCTCCAGCGCCTGGGCCCACCCTGGTTCGACGATTTCTTTCAACGGTCGTGCTGCCACGGCGTCACCCTACTGGTGCAACGGACCCGGCGATCAACCCCGAGATCGACCCCGGTGCCCGGTCACGCCGCTCAGTCGTCGATCACCGCCGCCCGTACGCACAACACGTCCGGCAGGTGCGAGGTGAGGAGTTGCCAGCTCTCGCCGTCGTCCGCGCTCGCGTACAGCTCGCCGTTGCGGTTGCCGAAGTAGACGCCCGCCGGATCCGCGTCGTCCGTGCAGAGCGCGTCCCTCAGCACCGTGCCGTAGTGGTCGGTCTCCGGGAGGCCCTCGGAGAGCGGCTCCCAGGTCTTGCCCGCGTTCTGCGTACGGAAGACGCGGCAGCGGTGCTCCGCGGGGACCCGGTCCTCGTCGGCGTTGATCGGGAAGACGTACGCCGTGTCCGCGCGGCGCGGGTGGGCGGCCACCGCGAAGCCGAAGTCGGAGGGGAGGCCCCCGCCGATGTCGGTCCAGCGGGCGCCGCCGTCGTCGCTTCTGTAGACCCCCCAGTGGTTCTGGAGATAGAGGCGGTCCGGGTCGGCCGCGTCCCGCGCGACCTTGTGCACGCACTGGCCGAACTCGGGGTGCGGATCGGGCAGGAACACCGCGGATACCCCGGAGTTGGAGGGCGCCCAGCTCTCCCCGCCGTCCTTGGTGCGGAACACCCCGGCCGTGGAGACGGCGACCGTGATCGCCGCCGGGTCCCGGGCGTCGGTGAGGATCGTGTGCAGCCCCTCGCCGCCACCGCCCGGCTCCCAGCGCGAGCGCGTCGGGTGCTCCCACAGCGGTCTGACGAGCTCGAAGCTCTCGCCGCGGTCCTCCGAGCGGTACAGGGCGGCGGGTTCCGTGCCCGCGTACACCACGTCCGGTTCGGCCGCCGAGGGGTGCAGCTGCCAGACGCGCTCCAGTGAAGCACCGGTGTCCTGGGGGAACTTGACGGGTGCCTTGGTGGGCTCGGTCCAGGTGGCGCCCAGGTCGTCGGAGTGGAAGACCGACGGTCCCCAGTGCGAACTGTCCCCGCCGGCCAGGAGGCGGGGGGTGGCGCTCCGGGTGTCGATCGCGACGGAGTACACCGCCTGCGCGTTGAAGTGCGGTCCGTCGAACTCCCAGGCGACACCTCGCCTGCGTCCGAGGAAGAGTCCCTTGCGCGTGCCTACGGCGAGCAGAACATCGGTCGGCATGCCGACCACCTCCGGTGCATGTCGGTTGACCTCGTTGTCCACGACAAGCCTCAGTCTGCACCCGCCCACTGACAACGGCCCGGAAAACACCCCGGACCTGCGATGACCCTGTAGATCGGCGCCGAGCCTCCGGTCCGTCGAGCGGTCGCGGAGCCTGGCGGTCGGGTCCGGGGAGCGGTCGTGGGATCGGGCGGTCGGGTCCGCTGTTCGGTCGTGGGATCGGGCGGTCCGGTCCGTCGAGCCGTCGTGGAGCCAGGCGCTCCGTTGCTGCGAGCGGTGGCGGGTGCTGGAGGCCCCGACAGTCGGGCGGGCGCTCAGCCTGCGGCCCTGGGCCTGGAGGCCCGGTCTGTCGGGGCGGCGTGAAGCTTGGCGCTCCGCTGCGTCCAGCCGTCATGCAGCCTGGCTCTCCGCCTTGCCGGGCCGTCGCGGACCCCGGCCGACCCCCGAGGTGATCGCCGTGATCTCCCGTGCCCGACCTGGCAGCAGCCGCGTAGATCGCTGGCTGCAGCCCGTGACACCGAGCCTTGCGGAGCCCGCGGGCCAGTCCGCCGAGATGGTGCGGAGCCAGGTGCTCCGTTACGCCGAGCCGTCGCGGAATCGCCCGGCGGCCCGCCCGCCGAGGCGGCGCGGAATGGCGGCCCGCGCTCGGCCAAGGCGGCGCGGAGTGGCGGTCGGGTGCTGCCCAACCGGTGTGGAGCAACGCGCTCCGCCACCTCCAGCCGCGGCGCCGCCAGGCCTTCCGCTACCCCGAGCCGCCGCGGCCCCCTCGCACCACCGAGCCGATCGCCGCGATCTCCCCGGGGCCGACTCGGCAGCAGCCGCCCACGAGTCGTGCGCCCGCGGCCACCCAGCCCTGTACGCGTTCGGCCGAGAACGTGGCGGGGCCGCGCCAGTCGCGGGCCGCCGCGTCCCAGTGCTCGCCGCTGTTGGGGTAGACCACGACGGGCTTGCCGGTCACCCGCGCCGCGATCGGCACGGCCACGTCGGCGTCCTGCGGGCTGCAGCAGTTGACGCCGACCGCGAAGACCTCGTCGCACTCGGCCGCGAGCGCGAAGGCCTCCTCCAGCGGCTGCCCGGCCCGCGTCCGCGTCCCCGCCGTGCTGTACGAGAGCCAGGCGGGCACGCCCAGGCCACGCACCGCGCGCAGCAGCGCCTCCGCCTCGTCCGTGTCCGGCACGGTCTCCAGGGCGAACGCGTCCGGCCCGGCCGCGGCCAGGGCCTCCAGGCGGGGGCGGTGGAAGTGTGCGAGCGCGTCGACCCCGAGCCCGTACCGGCCGCGGTACTCCGAGCCGTCCGCGAGCATCGCCCCGTACGGCCCGGCGGAGGCGGCCACCCAGAGCGGGCGGCGCACTCCGGCAGTGAGGGCGCGCGTGGCGGCCTCGCGCGCCGACTGCACACTCAGGTGCAGCAGTTCGCTCGTGCGTGCGGAGTCGAAGCCGTACCGGGCGAAGCCCTCGTACGTCGCCTGGTAGCTGGCCGTGATGGCCACGCTCGCGCCTGCCTCGAAGTAAGCGGAATGGGCTTCGGTGACGGCCTCCGGCAGGTCCGCGAGCAGCCGCGCCGACCACAGCGCGTCGCTCAGGTCGTGCCCGGCGGACTCCAGCTGGTTCGACATCCCGCCGTCGAGGACCACCGGCCCCGCGGCGACCGCCTCGGGCAGTGACGGCCGCGCGCGCGGCGGTTCCGTTGCTGTTCCCATACGTCGAAGCTAACGCGGGCGCCCGCCGCCGGACCCCGGCGGACCCGGCCGTACGCTGGGGCCATGGCAACGGTACTGATCCTCAACGGCCCCAATCTGAACCTGCTCGGCACGCGCGAGCCCGGCATCTACGGGGCGCAGACCCTGAAGGACGTCGAGGCCCTGTGCGAGCAGACCGCGGCGGGGCTCGGCCTGACCGCGGACTGCCGGCAGTCGAACCACGAGGGCGAGTTGATCGACTGGGTCCACGAGGCGGGCCGGGAGCAGGCCGAGGGCCGGCTCATCGGCGCGGTGATCAACGCCGGTGCGTACACGCACACGTCGGTCGCGCTGCACGACGCGATCAAGGGGGTCGGGCTGCGCGCCATCGAGGTGCACATCTCCAACGTGCACGCGCGCGAGCCGTTCCGGAACCACTCGTACCTCTCGCCGGCCGCCGCCGGCATCGTCGTCGGCTTCGGCACGGAGGGCTACCGCTTGGCGATCGAGGGCCTGGACCGGCTGGCGAAGTCCGCGGCCGCCTGACCCCGCCATAAGGAAAAGGGGCGCGTCCGCCCGGTCGTTGGGACCGGGGGGCGCGCCCTTTCCGTACGACGGACGGCGGGTCAGCAGCGTGCGGTGAGCCGGACTCCGCACTTCGGGTCGAGGACCGGCTCGTCGGGCGCGGGGCCCACGCGGGAGAGCAGGAGCAGCCAGCCGTCGGGTACTTGGACCCAGGTGCGGGTGCAAAGAACCCGGGCGCTGAACGTGTGTCCGTGCCAGTGGCCGGAGGCGCTGACGGTGCGGCGGGTGATGCCTGCGCGGCCGTTGACGGTCGCGATGGTCTCCTCGGGGACGAGCTCGGACACGACCAGGCGTCCGGTGGACAGTTCCTCTATCTCCGCACTGCGATCGAGGCTGCGGCCGTCCGGGCGGACGGAGACGAACTGCGGGTGCAGCATCCGGTCGAGGGCGTCCATGTCCCGGTCCAGGACGGCGGCGCCGAGCCGCCGTTCGGCACCGATCAGGGCCTCAGCGGGAAAGATGTCGTCCATTGCGCCGATCGTACGGGTCCGTCGGGTCGCGTGGGAGGGTCCGCGGGAATGTGCGGCATGCACTTGCAACGATCATGCTCGCCCGCGAGCCGTCCGGCGGGTGCGCAGGGGGCTCACCGCGCGGGTGCGTCAACTCCCTTGTTCGGAGGGTGACATGCGGAACGCGGAGGCGATCGACGCACCCCTGAGTGTCGGGCGGGCCGCCCTGAGCACTCCTGGCGTACGTCGATCGCCTCGCTGACGCGTCCGCGTACCGTCGACGGGTTCGCTGCTCAGATCGCCCACGCGTACTGGTTCAGATCGCCCACGCGTACTGGTTCAGATCGCCCACGCGTACTGGTTCAGATCGCCCACGCGTACTGGTTCAGATCGCCCACGCGTACTGGTTCAGATCGCCCACGCGTACTGGTTCGGAACACGGATGTCCGCGGCCAGTTCGCGGGCCGCGTGCAGCGCCCACGAGGGGTTGCGCAGCAGCTCGCGGCCGAGGAGGACGGCGTCCGCCTCGCCGTTGTCGAGGAGCTTCTCCGCCTGCTTGGCCTCGGTGATCAGGCCGACCGCGGCGACCGGCAGCCCGGCCTCCTGCTTGACGCGGGTGGCGAACGGCGCCTGGTACCCGGGCCCGACGGGGATCGTGACGCCCGTGGCGTTGCCGCCGGAGGAGACGTCGAGCAGGTCGACGCCGTGCTCCTTCAGGTCCTGCGCGAAGCGCACCGTGTCGTCGGCGGTCCAGCCGCCCTCGTCCAGCCAGTCGGTGGCCGAGACGCGGAAGAACAGCGGCTTGTCCTCGGGCCACACCGCCCGTACGGCGTCGACGACTTCGAGGGGGAAGCGGGTGCGGTTCTCGTACGAGCCGCCGTACTGGTCGGTGCGCTGGTTGGAGTGCGGGGAGAGGAACTCGTGGATGAGGTAGCCGTGTGCGCCGTGCACCTCGACGACCTCGAAGCCGGCGTCGAGGGCACGCCGGGCCGCGTCGGCGAACTGCCCCACGATCGACTGGATCTGGTCGACCGTCAGCTCGCTCGGTACGGGGTGGTCGTCCCGGAACGCCACCGGGCTCGGGCCGAGCGGCTGCCAGCCGTGCTCGTCGGCGCCGACCGGGGCGCCGCGGTTCACCCAGGGGCGCTCGGTGGAGGCCTTGCGGCCGGCGTGCGCGATCTGGATGCCGGGCACGGTGCCCTGTGCCTTGAGGAACTCGGTGATCCGGCGCAGCGCCGCGACCTGGGTGTCGTTCCAGATGCCGAGGTCGAAGGGGCTGATCCGGCCCTCCGGGCTGACGGCGGTGGCCTCGAGGAGGATCAGCCCGGTGCCACCGGTGGCGCGGGCGCCGTAGTGCGCGAAGTGCCAGTCGTGGGCCACGCCGGCGTTCGGGCCGAAGACCTCCGCCGAGTACTGGCACATGGGTGCCATCCATACACGGTTGGGGATGGTCACCGAGCGGAGGGTGTACGGCTCGAACAGGGCGCTCACGGCGGAACTCCATTCGTGGACGGTTTCCGGCGCCGCGGGGGCGGCGCCGGTTCGTTAGTACGATACCCACCGTAGTACGAGAACTGTCAAACTACGAGAGTTCTCGTACAATGAGGTTCCGAGAACGTCCGGACGACCGGGACGATGGAGTGGAGCCGCAGTGACCCCCGCCACGAAGAGCACGGCCGGCAGCCGCACGCTGGAACACCCCGCGCTCGAAGAGATCCGCCTCGAAGGCGTGCTGCACGCACTCTCCGACCCGATGAGGCTGCGCATCGTCACCGAACTGGCCTGCTGCGAGGACGAACTGGCCTGCTCGTACTTCGAACTGCCGGTGACCAAGTCGACCACCACGCACCACTTCCGGGTGCTGCGCGAGAGCGGCGTGATCCGGCAGTGCTACCGGGGCACGGCCAAGATGAGCGGCCTGCGCCGCGACGACCTGGACGCGCTCTTCCCCGGACTCCTCGACAGCGTCCTCGACGCGGCCGCGCGCCAGACGGACCGGCTCGGCGGAGCCTGACCCCTCGGCCGCGGCCTCCAACCGCCTTACGGCGTGCTGTCCTGGCGGTCTTCGGGCTGCGGTGTCGCTAGTCGCCGTTGCCCGCGCCCTCGCGTGCCGCCGCGAACAGCCCTTCCCAGTCCGGGATCTTCACCGGGCCGCGGCCGAGGGAGGCTCCGAGGGCTGCTTCCGCGTGTTCGATGGACTCCCAGCCGGACCACTCGACGGGGCGGAGGCCGAGGGCGCGCAGGGCGGTGAGGGGGTCGTCCACGCGGTCACGGACCGAGCGAGGGCGTGCGGCGGCGTCCTCCAGAAGGGAGTTGACCGTCTCCTTCGCACAGGGCCGGTTCGTGCCGATCACTCCGGTGGGGCCGCGCTTGATCCAGCCCGCCACGTACTCACCGGGGGAGACGTGCCCCGCGCGCAGCACGCGGCCCGCCTCGTGCGGCACCGTGCCCGACGCGGGGTCGAACGGCATCCCTTCCAGGGGCACCCCCCGATAGCCGACCGAGCGCAGCACCAACTCGGCCTGGATGTCCTCGAATTGGCCCGTGCCCCGGACGCCGCCCGCCCCGTCCGGCACGGTCCGCTCGAACCGCACCGCACCCACCCGGCCCTCCGCTTCGAGGAGTTCGACGGGCCGGAGGAAGAAGCGCAGATGGATCCTGCGGGTCGCCTCGACTGAGGCTCCGGACCCGGAATCGGACCCGGACCCGGCATCGGGCCCGGACCCGGACCCGGAATCGGACCCGCTCCCGGCTCCGCTCCCGTGCGGTGGTTGTTCGGACCAGCCCTTGAGCACTTCTACGTTGCGACGGTTCGCGGCAGGCAGCGACGACGGGTCTGCGCAGGCCGGGTCCAGCGCCAACTCGGCCGGATCGACGAGGACTTCGGCGTCCGCGAGGGTGCCGAGCTCCCGCAGCTCCTTCGTCGTGAACTTGGCCTGCGAGGGGCCGCGCCTGCCCACCATGTGCACGTCCCGCACCGCGCTCCCGGCCAGCGCGTCGAGGGCGGCCTGGGGCATGTCGGTGGGCCGGAGCTCGTCGGCACCGCGGGCGAGGATGCGGGTCACGTCCACGGCGACGTTGCCCACACCGATCACGACGGCCGAGCGCACATCCCGTACGAAGGAACGGCCACGGTGAGGCACACCATGCTGCGGGGAGCCGTTCGCGGTGGCGTCCGGGTGGGCGCTGTACCAGGACACGAACTCGGTGGCCGAGCAGCTGCCCGGCAGGTCCTCGCCGGGGATGCCCAGCTGCCGGTCGGTGGCGGCGCCCACGCAGTACACCACCGCGTCGTACAGCTCCAGGAGCTGTGCGGGGGAGAGGCGGCCGGGGCCGACCTCGACGCCGCCGAGGAAGCGTACGTGCGGGTCGTCGAGGACGGTGCGCAGATTGTTCTGCAGCGATTTGATCTTCTCGTGGTCCGGGGCGACACCGTATCTGACCAGGCCGTACGGGCACGGAAGCCGGTCGAGCACGTCGACGCGGACGTCCTCGCCGTGCGCCGCTGCACCCGGCTCGCCGGGGTTCCCGGACCGTGCGTGCGCCACCAGGGTCTGGGCGGTGTAGACCCCGCTCGGGCCCGATCCGACGACGGCGACATGCAGCACGGCGGCTCCTTCCGAGAGGTGGTGCCCCGGGTGCTTCCAGCATCCCACCGCCGCCCCTGCGGGGGGAGGTGCACGCGCGGCCCTCCTCAGGAACCCTCGAAAGGCCCTGAGGCGCCGCTCGCGGGCGGCTCAGGACATGCCGCGCATCCGGTTGATCTCGGCGGTCTGCTGGGCCACCGTGTCGTTGGCCATCTCCTCGATCCGGATGTTGTTGCCCTCGGCCAGCAGGTCGGTGGCCATCGTCACGGCGCCGCCGTGGTGCGTGATCATCAGCTTCAGGAACAGTTCGTCGAACGCCGCGCCCTTGGCCGCGCGCAAGGTCTTGAGCTGCGCCTCGCTCGCCATGCCGGGCATCGGGGCGTCACCGTGGCCGTCCCTGTGACCGCCACCGTGGTCATCCCCGTGCCCGTGGGAACCACCGGGCTCGCCCTCGCTCTTCCCCTCGCCCTTCCCCTGGTCCTCGCGCTTGTGGGCGTCGTGCTTCTTCAGCCAGCCCTTCATCGCGTCGATCTCGGGCCCCTGGGCGGCGGCGATGCGTTCGGCGAGGCCCTTCACCTTGGCGGACTTGGCGCGCTCCGGGGCGAGTTCGGTCATCACCAGGGCCTGCGCGTGGTGCTCGATCATCATCTCGGCGTAGGTGAAGTCAGCCGAATTGGGGGTGTCGTCGTCGCTCTTGGCGGCGGCCTCCTCGGGTGAGAGCCGCTCGTTCTCCTCGCCGGGCTTGCCCGGGGCGATCACGGACGGGCCGCCCTTGCCGGCGCCCTCGCCGGCCGCTTTGTCGTTCGCCGAAGAGGCGTCACATCCGGTCAGGGCGAGGCCGATGAGGGCCACCGCTGCGGCGGCGGTGAGCACGTGGGAGCGCATCGGTCTGCGGCGGTTCGGCACAACTGCCTCCAGTGGCACACGTGTTGTCGGATGAGACGAGAGGGTGTGCGGGCCCGGTGAAGAAGGGCCGTCGATCGAGACCGTCCTAGCACGTTTCCTTATGTGGATGATCAAAAACTTCCATTACAAGTACGTTGCCATCTGTTGATATGGGCATGGCGAGCACGATACTGCCGGTGTCCGTGAACCGTTCAACTGTGAACGGCGACAAGGGAGGGGACGCAGTGACCCTGTTGAACGAACCCCGAGCGAGACGCAGACGCCTGGGCGTTTTCACCGCGGCCGCCGGGCTGGCCGCGGCACTGCTGACGGCAGGACCTGCCGCGGCGACCCCCGATCCGGGAGACGCGCCCACCAAGCGCGAGGTCTCCAAGAGCGAACAGGCCGAGGCCGAGAAGGCGATCAAGAGCGGCGAGATACCCGGCCAGGACGAGATCGTCCACTCCGACAACATCGAGCATCTCGGCAACACCCCCAAGGACGCGCTGCCGGGCACCAATTCGGACCTGGCCTTCCAGGGCCGGTACGCGTTCGCGGGCAACTACGACGGCTTCCGCGTCTTCGACATCAGCAACCCGAAGAAGCCGAAGACCGTCGCCCAGGTGCTCTGCCCCGGCTCGCAGAACGACGTGTCGGTCTCCGGGAACCTGCTGTTCCTGTCCACCGACTCCTCGCGCAGCGACTCCAGTTGCAACAGCACGACCCAGCCGGCGACCGAGAAGTCGTCCTGGGAGGGCATGAAGGTCTTCGACATCAGCGACAAGCGCAACCCGAAGTACGTCGCCGCCGTCGAGACCGCCTGCGGCTCGCACACCCACACCCTGGTGCCCGAGCGCAAGAACGTCTACGTGTACGTCTCCTCGTACTCGCCGAGCGCCACGTTCCCCGACTGCCAGCCGCCGCACGACGGCATCTCCGTCATCAAGGTGCCGCGCAAGGCGCCCGAGAAGGCCAAGGTCGTCGGCTTCCCGGTGCTCTTCCCGGGTGACGGCGAGGACGGCGGCGGCAACCCGGGCGGGCCCACCAACCCGGGCGTCTCGAAGACCACCGGCTGCCACGACGTCACCGTGCTGCCCTCCAAGGATCTCGCGGCGGGCGCGTGCATGGGCGACGGCATCCTCTTCGACATCGAGGATCCGGAGGAACCGAAGGTCATCGACCAGGTGCAGGACAACGTGAACTTCGCGTTCTGGCACTCGGCGACCTTCAACCAGAAGGCGAACAAGGTCGTCTTCACCGACGAGCTGGGCGGCGGCGGCGCGGCCACCTGCAACGCGGAGATCGGACCGGAGCGCGGCGCCGACGGCATCTACGAGATCAAGGGCAGGGGTGACGACCGCAAGCTGGTCTTCAAGAGCTACTTCAAGATCCCGCGTCACCAGGCGGACACCGAGAACTGTGTCGCCCACAACGGCTCGCTGATCCCGGTCAAGGGCAAGGACCTGATGGTTCAGGCCTGGTACCAGGGCGGCGTCTCCGTCTGGGACTTCACCAACTCGGCCAAGCCGAAGGAGATCGCGTACTTCGAGCGCGGCCCGCTCTCCACGGACGCCATCCAGACGGGCGGCTCGTGGTCGGCGTACTACTACAACGGCCACATCTACTCCAACGACATGGCCAAGGGCTTCGACGTACTGAAGATCAACGACCGGCGTACGGACCCGGCCGAGCGTGTCCGGATGCGCGAGCTCAACGTGCAGACGCAGCCCGACTACTTCGACTGATCCGACGGGACCATCTGATCTGACGGAACCATCTGATCTGACGGAACCTGCCGGTCCAGCTGTTCCGTCCGACCCGTCTGACGGGCATCGGCGGGCCGCGGCACGATCGTCGGCTCGCCCGTCGCCCCGGTGTGCGGCCTCGCGCCGCCCACCGGGGCCTGCGTCGTCGAACGGTGGCCGCCCGGCGGCTTCTCGCCCGGCGGGAAGCCGGACTTCCAGTCGAGCCCGTACCGCTGGAACAGCTCGGCGCGGAGCGTGCCCGCGGGCATCGGCGCACCCGGCAGCAGCACCGCGACCACGGCGCCCATCAACAGGGCGCGCAGCAACGGGTATTCGACGTCCACGTCGTCGGCGCCGTACCGCCGCACCGTGTCCCTCAGGAGCTCCGCGAGCCGCTGCTGCTCGGGGCACTGCACGAATCCCTCGGCCTGCAGGATGCCCGCCATGTGCGTGCGCATCAGGAGCGGGCGGTCCTGCGCGAGGCCCAGGATCGCGTCGATGGCGCGGGCGAGGCGCTCGCGTCCGTCGTCGGTACGGGGCTCGCGCTCCAGGGCGGCTTCGAGGGTGAGGTGCATCAGGCGGTGCACGGCGGACTGCAGGAGCTGTCGCTTGCCGGGGAAGTAGTACGAGATCAGGCCGCGGGCCGAACCGGCCAGATCCGCGATGTCACCGAGTGTCGTCGCCTCGTAACCACGCTCGTCCACGAGGGTCACCGTCGCGTCGAGGAGCCGCTCGCGGGACCTGCGCCGCAATTCCTCGTTGACCGCTGCGCTTCGCGGAGACATCCTGTAACTCCTGCGTTGACTGGCTCACAGCCAACTATACTCAGCGCGTGCCGGTCGGATCCCTGTGGGGCCCGGTCCGGCGGGGCCGTTCGCATTTCGGGCGACGCGGGGGATCGCCCGAAATGCGGCGGCTTTTTGCTGGAGTGGGCGTGCGGGGGGTGCGGGGGCCGTCGGTCCGGGGCGCCGTCGATCGCCCTGCGGGCTCGTCCTCAATCGCCGGACGGGCTCTTTTTTATCCCCTCCCCGCCCCTTCCCGAAAGACCTGCGGTCGGCTGCGGGGGCTCCGCCCCCGGACCCCCGCTCCTCAAGCGCCGGAGGGGCTGAAAGAAGGCCGGAGGGGCTGGATTTGCGGCGGGTCGGTGGCGGAGTTGGCGGGTCAGTGCCTGCGGCTCAGGCGGTAGATGGCGTACGTCACTCCCGGGATGATGTCGACGGCCGCCCAGAGGACGATCACGAGCCCGACTCCGATGGCTGTGCCGACGCTCTCGGCGTTGTTGCAGGCGCTCGCGTCCAAGGTCCCGCAGTCGTCGGGCGCCCCGACTGGCGAGGAAGGTTGCAGATGCAAAGTGAACGCTACGCCGCGCTGCGCCGCGCCAGGCCCGAGGGAGCGGTCAGTCGGTGTCCGGCGTCATGTCCGGGAGCGTGAGGGAGCCGTCGGCTGAGAGCGGGAAGCCCGGGTTGTGGGCCACCTCCCAGGCGTGGCCGTCCGGGTCGAGGAAGACACCTGTGTAGAAGCCGAGTTCGGAGAGCGTGCCCGGCTTCGTGACGCGCGCCCCGGCCCGCCGCGCCGTATCGAGCAGGTCGTCCACCTCCGCCGCGGAGCGGACGTTGTGGGCGAGGGCGATGCCACCGAAGCCCGGGCCGTCCGGAGCCTCGGCGGGCTCGACCCCGCAGTCCGCGGCGAGCTTCTCGCGGCCCCAGAGGACCAGGCCCTGCCCGCCCGCCTGGAAGAAGACGGTCTCCTGGACCTCCTGGCCGCGCCACCCGAGCGCTTCGTAGAAGGCGCGGGAGCGGGCCAGGTCGCGGACGCCGAGCGTGATCAGGCTGATGCGCTGTTCCATCCGGTCACCGTAGTCCCGGAGTTGGGCCGGGCGGCGGTTCAGGCCATCGGTCGGCGTACGCACAGCGCGTCGAGGCCCAGCGTGAACGGCGCCGGGTCCGTCACCGACAGGCCGAACACCTGCTCCCGGTCGAGGCCCACCGTCACGTGCACGCAGAACGCGACCACGTACATGAACCCCTCGGTCTCCTCGTCCTCCAGCACGAACAGCAGGTGGTAGTCGTACCGCGTGCCCTCGTCCGTCTCGTGCAGGACCAGGTGCGGGGCGTCGAGCTGGTCGCCGAGGCCGATGAACGCGCCCGTGAGGGTCTCCTCGACGCGCTCCCAGAACGCCTCGTCGCCAAGCGGCAGGGACAGCGCCTGGCGCACCGCCTGCTTGAGGGTGAGCACCATGACGTGCGTGGGGGCCTGCTCCTGCAGCGCGAAGCCGGGGATGATCCGGACGATCGACGCCCCGGGCAGCTCCTTCGCCGCCGCCTGCACCGGACCGAAACGGAACGCCCCGGACGTACCGGAGGGCTCCGTGGCCTCCGCGAGCGCCTCCTGGAGCCGGGCCTCGGCGGCCCCCGCCTGCTCGGCGCAGGCGGGGGTCACCGCGATCAGGGGCTTGAAGGTGATGGGGGTGATGGGGGTGATGGGGGCAATGGTTACGAGGGGGTCGAGCGGGTCGGTGGACCGCCCCGTCTGCGCGCTGCCGTGGTCCGTCGTCGTGTCCGTCATCGGCTTCTCCCCTGTGCCTGGCCTGGCTCTGTGCCTCGCGTGATCAACTGGCGGGCGACAGTATGCCTTTGGCGGTGTGGTGTGGCACACACCGTCTCGCGGGGCGGACGGTCAGCCTGCCTGCGGCTGCCGCTCCGGTATGCCCGCGGGCGCCTGAGCGGCCGACTCGGCCAGGTGGTCCGGCACACTGTCCGGGTCGGTGAGCCGGCCGAGTCGCCCCGGCACGTCGAAGCCGACCAGGACGACGACCAGGACCGTGCCCGCGAACGTCAGCACCGCGAGCGCCTGCCCCAGGTCCATGCCGGACGCCAACTGCGCACCGAGCACCGGCGCGACGGCACCCCCGAGAGCGCCCACGTTGTACGTGAAGCCGAGCGCCGCACCCCGTACCTCGGTGGGGAAGTGTCCGCCGATGTAGCGGGGCAGCAGGCCCGAGATACCGAAGCTGAACGCCTGCAGCACGAAGAGCAGCGCGCCGAGGAGCAGCAGGTCGTCCTGGACCGCGAACACCGGGAACACGAAGACCAACGACGCGAGCAGCGTGAACGCGTACGCCTTCTTCGTACCGATCCAGTCGCCGACGAACCCGGCGAGCCAGCAGCCCGCCATCGTGCCGAAGCCCGCGAAGTACAGGACGTCCGTGACCTGGTCCGGGCTGTACCCGAGGTCGGTCTTCAGGTAGGTGGGCAGCAGGGCCTGGATCGGCCAGGTGTAGAGGAACGCGAAGAACACCGTGACGATCATCGCCAGATACAGCGGCCAGCCGCGCCGACCGCCCAACTGCACGGCGAACGCGGCCAGCGAGAGCCCGGCGAGTACCGAGAGGAGAGGCACCAGACCCGCGCCGAGCGGGGTGAACACCGCGAACAGGGAGACCGTCGCGACGACCGCGAGCACCGTGTTCACGCTCGCCCGCGTCCGGTCGGCGAACAGCGGCCGGAACGGGTTCGGCTTCGCCTCCCGCTCCCCGACGGCCTCGGTCCACTCGGCGGCCTCGGGCAGGGCACGGCGCATCCAGAGGGCCATCACGATCGGGATGAGGCCGAGGTAGAACATCCAGCGCCAGCCGAGCGTGGGCACGACCCAGTTGTAGACCTGCGCGGCGAGCACCGAGCCGACCGAGAAGCCGGAGATCAGGAAGCCGCTGGCCCGGTTGCGGACGCGGGCGGGCCAGCTCTCCATGACGTACGTGGCGCTGGCGCTGTACTCGCCGGCCATGCCCATGCCGATGGCGAGGCGGGCCACGAACAGGCTGGTGTAGTCCCAGGCGAAGCCGCAGGCGAACGTGCCGACGGAGAACAGCAGGATGCTCAGGACCATGGACAGCTTGCGGCCGTAGCGGTCGCCGAGCGCGCCGAGCACCGCACCGCCGAGCCAGCGCGTGATGAACGCACCGGACACGAGGCTGGCGGCCTGGACCGTGCTGAGGCCGAACTCGTCGCTGATCTCGGTGAGGACGAGGGAGATCAGGACGAAGTCGAAGCCGTCGAGGACATAGCCGATCCAGGCGGCGGCGAAGGACTTCCACTGCGTACGGCTGACTTCGCGGTACCAGGGGAGCGGGCGGGGTGGGGCGGTGTGGGACACGGTTACTCCAGAGTGCCGGATCGTCTCGCCGTCGAGACGACCGGGTCGGCCGGGACAGGTGCGGGCGGAACTCGGGATGTGCGGGACCTGAGGGGATACGGAGGTCAGGGGCGGGGCGTGCGGCCCTCGACGGCTTCGGCGAAGCGCCGCGTGAGGGCCGTCGGCGCGGTGATCGCGGTGCCGACGACGACGCTGTGCGCCCCGCGCGCGAGCGCCTCGGCGGCCTGCTCGGGCGTGTGCAGGCGGCCCTCGGCGACCACCGGTACGGACACGGCCGCCGCGAGCGAGGCCACCAGGCCGAGGTCGGGACCGGCCTGGCGCGGGGAGCCGGGGGCGTAGCCGGACAGGGTGGTGGAGATCAGGTCGGCGCCCTGCGCGGCGGCCGCGAGGCCCTCGGCGTGGGTGGCCACGTCGGCCATCACCAGGGCACCGGCCGCGTGCACGGCGGCGACGAGCTCGGCGAAGGCCGAGCCGTCGGGGCGTGGCCGGTCCGTCGCGTCGGCGGCCACCACGTCGGCGCCCGCTCCGGCGACGGCCAGGGCGTGCCGGACGGTCGGCGTGATGTAGACACCGGTGTCGACGCCCGTGTCGACGCCCGTGTCGCCGTCCTTCCAGAGGCCGACGACCGGCAGGTCCACCTCGGCCCGGATCGCGGCGACGGCCTCCGGTTCATTGGCCCGTATCGCGGCGGCGCCGCCCGCGTGCGCGCAGCGGGCGAGCAGGACGAGGGCATCGGTATCCCGCATCGGGTCACCGGGCGGCGCCTGACAGGAGACGATCAGCCGTCCGGCGAGGGCGTCGAGCAAGGTCTGCGGATCTCGTGGGTACGGCGATGCCGTCATGGTCACTCCGGACAGAGGGGGTGGGACAGGGGGTGGGACAGGAGATGGGGCAGGGGGACAGGGGGTTGGGACAGGGGTGCAGGTGGCGGCCGGTCGTCAGGCCGGGTGGTGCAGCGGTGCCGTGGAGGGGAGCAGAGCCGCCCCTCGTACGGCCGCATCCGCGCCGAAGCGAGGCGGCTCAGGGCGCAACCGCCTCAGTGGGGCGAGGAGCTCGGCCGCGAACGACGCGGCGAGCGGGTCGAGGTAGCGCGGGCCGAGGCCGGTCACGCCGCCGCCGACCACGACCCGGTCGGGACCGAGCGCGTTGGCCAGACCGCCGAGGGCGCGGCCCGCGGCTCGCGCCCCGACCGCGATGGCCTCCGCGGCGGCGGCATCCCCTCGGTCGGCCCGCGCCGCGACCGTCTGCAGCCGCTCGGCGCGGCACCCGGAGAGCCGCTCGTACAGGGCCGTGACGCCGGGCCCCGCCGCCACCCCCTCCAGATGGCCGACGGCGCCGCAACTGCACGGCACGCCGTCCGCCTCCGGGCTCGGCAGATGCCCGAGGTGCCCGGCGACGCCCAGACGACCGTGCGCCATCCGGCCGTCGACGGCGACCGCACCACCGATTCCGGTTCCGACCGCCAGATACAGCAGCGAGGAGCCCTCAGGCAGCGCGGCGAGTTCCGGTCCGGCCGTGGCGCGTACGTCGTTGTCACAGGCCACGGGGGTGTCGAGGCGTGCGGCGAGGGCGGGGGCGAGCGGGGTGCCGCGCCAGCCGCTGATCGTGTCCGTCGCCCCGGTGACCGTTCCGCTCACAGGGTCGATCACCCCGGCGGCGGCCACGCCCACGGCGGTGGCCTCGGCGCCGGACGCCACTTCCGTCGCGGCAGCGGCGAGCGCGTCCAGGACCGCGCGCGCACCCTCGGTGGCCGGGGTCGGCCGGGTGTGGCGGGCCAGGACCGTGCCGTCGGCGGCGACGAGCGCGGCGGCGATCTTCGTACCGCCGAGGTCGAGGCCGACGACGGACCCCGGGGCGCGCTCGCGGGAGGGCCTCATCGCACCGGCACGAGACCGGCGCCGCGCAGCCGCGCCGCCACCTCGGCCACCGAGTCGTCGTCCAGGGGGATCTGCGGGCGCGCGGTCGCACGGCAGTCGACGATGCCGAGCAACCACAGCGCGGCCTTGAAGGAGCCGAGCGCGGACGAGCTGCGCCCCATGTCCGACTCGGGACCGCAGTCCACCATCCCGAACAGCTCGACAAGCCGCTCCTGCTCCTTGGCGGCGAGCTCCAGGTCGCCGGCGCGGGCGGCGTCGTAGAGGCGTACGTACCCGGCCGGGTCCACGTTGCCGATGCCCGGCACCACACCGTCGCAGCCCGCCAACAGCGCGGCGTCGACGGTCAGTTCGGAGCCGGTGAGCACGGCGAAGCCGGGCGCGGGACCGGCGGCGCGGCCCTCGCGGCCGCCGAGCCCGACGAGCAGCCGGCGCAGCGCACCCTCGTCGCCGCTGCTGTCCTTGAGCCCGGCGAGCGTGCCGTCCTCGGCCAGCTCACGGACGAGGCCGGGGGTCAGCTTGCTGTGCACGGCGACCGGGATGTCGTACGCGAACAACGGCAGGTCGACGGCGGCCCGCAGCGTGCGGAAGTGGCCGGCGATCTCCTTGGCGTGCGTGCGGGTGTAGAACGGCGCGGTCGCGACCAGCGCGTCGGCGCCGAGCCGGGCGGCGGTGCGGGCGTGCTCGACGACGCGGGCGGTGGTGGTGTCGATGACGCCCGCGAGGACGGGGACGCGTCCGGCCGCGGTGGCGACCACGGTCTCCAGGGCGGTGGCCCGCTGCGCGTCCGTGAGGTAGGCGACCTCGCTGGTCGAGCCGAGCGCGAACAGCCCGTGCACCCCGCCCGCGATCAGATGCTCCACGAGCCGGGCCAGGGACGCGGTGTCGACCTCGCCTTCCGGCGTGAGCGGGGTGCAGACGGGCGGGACGACGCCTGTGAGAGGCGAGGCGAGGGGCATGGCGGTGGCTCCCGGGAACGGATCGGAACGACGAGCGGTACGGATTGGCCGTACGGCTGGTCGTACGGAGTTGTCGTACGGACCAGCCGAACGACAGGACGTAGGACGTAGGATGTCCCATGTCGGGTCACCATAGACCGGCGTGTACGTGGCAGGTCAAGAGCTGAAGGCAGGGGAAACGGAAGATGGCGCGAGGGAATCTCAGCGAGACGGCACAGGCACGGATCAGGCAGCTGATCCTCGACCGGAAGCTCGGCCCCGGCGATCCGCTGCCCACCGAGTCCGAGCTGTCCGCGCTGCTCGACATGAGCCGCAACTCCGTACGCGAGGCGCTCAAGGCGCTGCAGGCCGTGCGCGTCATCGAGATCCGGCACGGCTTCGGCACCTACGTGGGCTCGCTCTCGCTCGACCCGCTGGTGGACGGGATCGCCTTTCGCGCCGCGGTCCGGCACCGGCGCGGCGAGCCGAGCCTGTACGAACTCATGGAGCTGCGCGAGGCGTTGGAGTCCGGCGTGATTGCCACGGTGGCCGCGACCGTGCCCGCCGACGACCTCGACACACTGGACGATCTCGTACGGCGGATGGAGGGCGAGGCGGCGGGCGGCGCCGTCGACGCCGCGACCGACCGGGCCTTCCACCTGGCCCTCTACCGCTCGCTCGGCAACCACCTCCTGAGCGAGGTGCTCGACGCGTTCTGGGCCGCGATGCGGCAGGTCCGCGACGATCTCGCCGACGACCACCAGGACCCGCACCGCACCTGCGCCCAGCACGCCGAGATCGTCGCGGCGCTGCGGGCCGGGGACGGGGCGCGGGCGGCGGAGGCGATGCGGCGCCACTTCGACGGGATCAGGAAGCGGCTGCCGACGGTGTGAGCGCGTCTGGTTCAGGGCGAGCGTGAGGGAAACATCGGAGCGATGAGCAGCCCGGCACGCAACTCCTCGGAGACGATGGCCGGTTGGCCCCGTTGACATCCGATGTATTCGTCCCTACGTTCCCCAGCGATCCGCCGCACACGGAAGCGATCCGCCGCACACGGAAGCGTTCCGTCGCCCGCAGACGCATACAGGAGCCGCCCCATGCGCACATCCCGCAGCCGCACCAGGCGAAGAGTCACCGCACTGACCCTGCTCCTCACCGCCGCGCTCGCCGCCTCGGCACTGCCCGCGGCCGGCGCGGCACCGGCACCGGTCCGGTCGGCGCCGGGACCCGGCACGGACCACGCCACCGACGACCCGTTCACCGCCGACCGCACCAGCTGGTTCCGGCAGGACCGCTTCGGCATGTTCATCCACTTCGGCGCCTACTCCAACCTGGAGGGCGAGTACACCCGGCCCGACGGGACGGTCTGCCGCAACGCCGAGTGGATCCAGCGCGAGTGCGGGATCCCGAAGGACGCCTACGAGAAGCAGGCCGCGACCTTCGACCCGGCGGACTTCGACGCGAAGGCCGTCGTGGCGGCGGCCAAGAGCGCGGGGATGAAGTACATCGTCATCACGGCCAAGCACCACGACGGCTACGCGATGTGGCCGACGCGGGTCAACTCCTGGAATCTGCGCGACCATTCGGCCTTCGACCAGCGCCGCGACATCCTCGCCGAGCTGAAGGAGGCCGCCGACGACGCGGGCATCAAGCTCGGCTTCTACTACTCGATCTGGGACTGGCACGACCCGGACTTCCCCGACCCGGCGACCTTCCCGAAGTACGAGAAACGCATGTACGCCCAGCTCAAGGAGCTGGTCGACGCGTACGACCCGGCGCTGCTCTGGTTCGACGGGGAGTGGGACACCGACCGGCCGCACAACCCGTGGACCGCGAAGGACGGCGAGCGCCTGGAGTCCTATCTGCGCGGCCTGGACCCGGAGTTGGTCATCAACAACCGGGTCGGCAAACGGCGTGTCGTGGACGGTGACTACGGCACGCCCGAGCAGGAGATCCCCGACGGACCGGTCGACGGCCAGCTCTGGGAGTCCTGCATGACGCTCAACGACCACTGGGGCTTCGCCCGTTACGACGAGAACTGGAAGTCCTCCACCACTCTCGTCCGCAACCTCCTGGCCACCACATCCCGCAGCGGCAACTACCTCCTGAACGTCGGCCCCGACGCCCGCGGCCGCATCCCGGAGCCGTCCCTGAACCGCCTTGCGGAGATGGGCAGTTGGCTGCGTGCGGACGGGCAGGGTGAGGCGGTGTACGGGGCGCGGTACGCGGGGCTCGTCGAGGAACCCGCCTGGGGAGCGGTCAGCCGCAAGGGCGACAAGCTGTACGCGGCGGTCACCGAGTGGCCCGAGCCGGGCGGCGCGCTGCACCTCACGGCGCGTACCGCGTTCGAGGTGAAGTCGGCGCGCGTGCTCGGCTCCGATCAGAAGGTGGCGGTCGAGAAGACCGCCGACGGATACGCGCTCACGCCGTCCGGCGAGGCCACCAACCCCACCGCGACCGTGGTGGAACTGGCCGTCGACCCTGGCCCCACCGCACCCGAGGGCCGTGGCAAGGGCCTCAGGCAGGAGATCTTCGACAACCCTGAGCTCACCGGGAAGCCGAAGGTCACGCGCACGGACTCGGACGTCAACCACGCCTGGAAGTACACCGGTTCACCCCACCCCGCCATCCCGTCGGACGGCTTCGGCATCCGCTGGACCGGCGCACTCGAACCGCGCCGCACCGAGACGTACACCCTCACCACCGTCTCCGACGACCGGGCCCGCGTGTGGATCGACGGGGAACTGGTCATCGACGCCTGGGACCCGCACGGCCCCCGCGTCGACAAGGCCCAGGTCGCCCTGAAGGCCGGCACCCGGCACTCGGTCAGGATCGACTACGCGGAGCAGAGCGGCGAGGCTCACATGAAACTGCTCTGGTCCAGCCCGGGGCAGGAGCAACAGGTCGTGCCGCAGGCGCAGTTGTACGCGAAGTGACATCAGTGACGCCAGTGACGCCAGTGACGCCAGTGACATGAGTGACACCTGTGACGCCTGTGGCCGCCGCACCGGTGCGGGTGCGGCGGCCACTGCTCGCGGGGTCGGGCCGGTCAGCTGGTGCCGGGGTGGAACGCCACCGCCGACTTCGCGGGCAGCTCGACCTTCACCTTGCCGCCGGAGACGGTCACCTCGCGGGCGGCCTCCCCGCTCAGCACGTCGCGGTAGGTGCCGTCGGGCACCTGCGTGCTGAACTCGGCGGTCACCGCGCCGCCGGTGTTGTTCACGGCGACGAAGCCCTTGCCGCCGCGGCCGAAACCGATGACGTTGCCCTGCGGCGACTGGAAGTCGGTGACATCGGCGTCGCCGACGGCCACGCGCCAGCCCACCATGCCGGTGATCCGCGGGTCGCGGTCCAGGCAGTACCAGGCGCCGTTGCCGCAGTCCGTGTCCGTGACGAAACCGTCGCCGTTCGCGGGCGGCGAGGCGTCCTTGTTCTCGTACGTGAAGCCCGCGTAGACCGCCGGGTCGGCGTGCTTCCAGCCCAGCTGGAAGACATTGGCGAGCACCGCCGTGTCGCCGTCCTTGTAGGACAGATGGCGGCCCTCGCGCTCGGTGTCGTGGTTGGTCACGAACGACACCGACTTGTCGGCGGGCAGTTGCCCGTTCCCGAAGTCCCTCAGGGACGCGATGTCGCCCTGGAACGCGGACTTGAGCCGGTCGGCGGCGGAGAAGTCGAGCACCTTGCCGCTGCCGTAGTACTCGTCGGGCGCGGGCGTCGGACCGGGGAACACCTCGTGGAAGACGTACGGGCGCGAGCCGTCCGACGTCGTGTCCAGCTTGCCGACGATCGCCTCCAGGTCGGCCGCCGGCATGTGCTTCGACGCGTCGATACGAAAGCCCGAAACGCCAAGCGCTATCTGTGAGTTGAGATACCCGGCGATCTTGGATCGGACCGCCTCACTGCCCGTCTTCAGGTCCGGCAGGCCGAGCAGTTCGCAGTTCTGCACCTCCCACTTGTCGTTCCAGTTGCTGATGGTGCGGTCGCAGACATCGACGTTGTAGTCGCCGCGCTGGTACATCGCGGGCCGGTACTTGTCGGTGACCTGGGTGCCGCCGTAGCCGGTGCCGGTCAGGGCCGCGGTGTGGTTGACGACGGCGTCCGTGTAGACCTTCACCCCGGCGTCGTCGCACGCCTTCGTCATCGCGGCGAAGGCTTCCTTGTCGCCGAAGCGGCTGTTCAACTCGTAGTTGACCGGCTGGTACACATCCCACCAGTTGCCGTCCGGCTGGGCGATCGACTCGGCGGGCGGCGCCACCCACACGGCGGCGTAGCCGGAGGGGCCGAGGACGTCGGTGCACTCGGCGCCCACCGACTTCCAGTTCCACGACCATAGGTTGGCGATCACGTCCTTGCCCGCGGCGGCCTTGGGCGCCTTCGCTTTCGGCTTCGCCTTCGCCTTCGCCTTCGCCTTCGACTCGGCGGCGGGGGCGGGGGCGGGGCTCGCGTTAGCGGGCTGTAGTACGGCGGCGCCCAGAAGAGCGGCCGAGCCCGCCGCGGCCGCGGCGACCAGGGACCTGCTGAGCTTGCTCATGGGGTTCCTTCTCTGTGGGGGCGAAGGGAGGCAGGCCTGCGGAACATCGATCGTGCGGGATGAGCCATGCAACCCTCCTCGGCGGGAGAGCCGACGCGCCACGGCCCCATCGGTGTGTGGTGAATCCTGCTGCAAGATCTTGCAACGAAATGCCTCGTGCGGCGCCGAAGTTAGTCCCGGTTTGAAGGAGAGGTCAACCCTCCGGGCAGGATGGGGCGGTGGAATGGCGGTGTAGGGGCGGGCATTCAGGGCGAAGGGTGCATCCCCGCCCTGTGCAAGCCTGCGTAAGAGCTTGCAGCCCCGTATCCGCGCTCCCTCCCTGGCTCTGGGTCAGCCCGACGCCGCGTCCTGCGGCTGCTGTCGAATTCGGGCGGCGAACTCCGAAACATGACGGGAACTCAGGAATCGGTAGAGGCGTACGAGATAGGTGATTTCGCGCGGCATGGTGGACTCCGAGCCATGCACTTCGGGAAGCAGCCCGGAATGCACCTCTTCGTGGCGGCGCGGCTCACCGGCCAAGGCGTCCCGACGGGCCGCCTCGATCCAGCAGGCCGTGGCCAACAGCCTTTCGCGCTCCCTGAGTTCGCTTTCCTGGATATGCCGCGCGGCCTCCCGCAGCAGCTCCTCGGAGGCCCAGCCGTCGCGCAGGAAAATGATGCTGTCGCGAATGTCGATGACCCGCTGGTGCAGCAACTCCCAGGAATTGCGGAATGTCAGCAGATCGGAGAGTCGTGACTGCGGCGTGACGACGAGGAGTTCCGGAGTGGCCTGCCGCAGGAGTCGCCACAGCCGGAAGAGCCGCTGGCGCCGGTAGTAGAACAGTGAGGCCTTCCGCAGCGGGTCGATCGCCGCCAGCGAGCAGCCGAGCGCGACCAGGACGAACCGCGCGAACGAGCACCAGAACCCGGCGAGCTGGAGCGCGGGCGAGGCGTCCGGCTCGAACCAGCGCAGGCCGCGGATCACCAGGTACGGCACCTCGGCGCTGGTGCCGAGCGCGAGCAGCAGCATGCTGGCGCGCAGCGTCGGGCTCAGCATGCGCAGCCCGTACCGCCAGAACACGGCCGCCGCCCCGACCGCGGTGACCAGGCCGTATCCGACCCAGACGAGCGCGTACGCCACCCACCAGCCGTGCGCCTGCTCGCCGTACCGGTCCTGTTCGTCGGCCAGGACGAAGAAGAGGAAGGCGGCGCCCGCCGTGACGAGGGCGCAGCCGAGGGGGGCGCGGCGGAGCCAGGGCGGTGTGGGCCGGTCCACGGCGCGCAGGGTGAGGGCGAACCACCACACCACCGCGAAGTCGGTGAGCGCGATCAGCGTCACGGCCAGTTCGCCGGCCTTCGGCACGCCCGTGACCTCGTCGACCCAGGCGCCCACCTGGGCCTGGATCAGCAGCGATCCGGCGGCGAGCACCAGAAGCACGGCCCAGACCGGCCGTTGGCCGGAGCGGCGGAGTGCGGGTATGCGCAGCACGAGCACGGTCCATACGACGGCGAGGACCACCCCGCGCATCGTCTCGACCCATGCGGGCACGTCATGCACGGGTGGCCCCCAGGAGTTCGGCCGCGCGCTGCTCGACCGGGCTCACGTCACGGGGACGCAGTCGGCCGGCCCGCTTCAGGGCGAGCGAGGCGAAGGTCTCGGCGAGCTCCTCCTCGGCGGGGCTGTGGGCGAGCAGCGGCGCGGGCGCGGCGGGCCGGTCGGCCGCGCGCAGGGCGACGGCCGGACGGTCGCCGTCGGGCGGCGGCACGACCCGCCGTACCGCCGGGTGCCGTTCGCGGGCGACGAGGAGATGACAGATCTCATGGAGCACGATGTGGTCCCGGTGATATCCGGTGGCGGACGAGCGATACAGGATGCGGTCGCCGCGTCCGTCGTCGATCCACATGCCGAAAGGAAATTCCGGGAGGTCGACGGAGTGCAGGGTCAGCGGACGGCCGCCGATGCGTGCCAGTTCCTGGCAGAGCACGTCGACATTCCATGGCCGTGGAAACTCGGGCAGGCACGCGAGAAGGCCCTTCGCGGCGAGCCGCATATGCCGGTGAGTTATGGCCAAGGACCCTTCCCTGCGTGTCCGCAGGAGCCTTTGCCTGCGTGTACGGACGCCGGCGGCTCATCGCTCTGACGAATTTCTCGTGCATGGCGAGCGAGAACGCACCCGGCGGGCCCCATGTAACCGGTTCGGCGAAGTGCGAACCAGCAGAAATCAAGACAGGTACAGCGCGGGAGGTGGCAGAAGAACGACGACCGGGCGGCTCGCGCGCCGGTGATCAGGCGCGCAGGGTGAGGGGCGGCGGGGTGCCGCTGAGGTAGTGGTCGCCGATGGCGCGCAGCCGGTGGCCGGGGACCTCCGTGGTGTTGGGTGTGTGGGGGGAGAGGACCGGGACGGTGCGGGCCCTGGGTCAGGCGGAGTTGCCGCCGCCGGTCCGTGCGGCCACCTCGGTCTGTGCCGATGAGCCCTCGGCGCGGACTGCCGCGGTCTCCGGCGCCGTCCCCGCATCCGTCTGCGCATCCGTCCCCGTGTCCGTCCCTATGTCCCTCCCCTTGTCCGCCTTCGCGTCCGTCCTCGCCTCGGGAGCGATCCGGGTCTGCTTGCGGTGTTCGCGGAAGGAGTGGGCGACGGCCGCGGCCCACAGCACGTAGATGAGCGCGTACACCGCCCACTGCGTGGCGTCCGAGGCGTTCAGCCAGTCGCTCTTGAGGAGCGTACGGATGTTGGTGAGGACGATGATGCCGCCGACCGCGGAGCCGAGAAGCCGCGGCGGTACGTGCCGGACGAGCCACGCGGCGATCGGCGCGGCGATCAGGCCGCCGATGAGCAGGGCGCCCGCCCACGCCAGGTCGACGCCCTCGGAGCCGAGGCCGAAGAGGAAGCCGAGGCTGGCGGCGACCGCGACGAGGAACTCGCTGGTGTCGACCGAACCGATCACCTTGCGCGGCTCCAGGCGCCCGCTGGCCAGGATCGCCGGGGTGCCCACGGGGCCCCAGCCGCCGCCTCCGGTGGCGTCGAGGAAGCCCGCGACCACCCCGAGCGGCGACAGGAACCGCTTGCGCAGCGGCTTGTTGAGGTTGCCGGTCGGCAGGCCGAGGAACGTGAACCGGGTCAGGACGTACGCGCCGAGGCCGAGCAGGATCAGCGCCATCACGGGCTCGGCGAGCTCCGTCGACAGGTGGGACAGGACGGTGGCGCCGGCGAACGCGCCGACCGCGCCGGGCAGTCCGATCTTCGCGACGACACGCCAGTCGACGTTACCGAAGCGCCAGTGCGCCACGCCGGAGGCCAGCGTGGTGCCGATCTCCGCGAGGTGCACGGTCGCGGACGCGGCCGCCGGGTTCGTGCCGAAGGCGAGGAGCAGGGTGGTGGACGTGACGCCATAGGCCATGCCGAGGCTGCCGTCCACGAGTTGGGCGCCGAGCCCGGCGAGGGCCAAGAGGATGAGCGTTCTCACGACGGCACGTACCTTCCCTAGTTTTCCCACTGGATTGGTAGGGATAGTGGCCGTGAACTGCCTTACGGGCAAGCGGGTGTTCAGCAAATGGACAGATTCGTCTTGCTATCCGGGAAGCGGCAGGTCAGAGGCGTGTCGCGAGAGAGTGCCACACGCGGGCCTTGCTCAGGGGTTCGTCCACGCCGACGGATTCTCCGCCAACTCCGCGACCTCGGCGGGCAGTCCGGCGCACGCGACGTCCTCCAGGGAGACGCCGTCGAGGATCTGCCGGACATTGGCGCGCAGCGCGATCCACAGCGGCAGCAGCGACTCGGCCGGTCCGGAGTACGACAATTCGGGCGGGCGTACGCCGCGTACCGATACCAACGGGCCGTCGACCGTGCGGATCACGTCCGCGACGCTGATCTCCGCGGCGGGCCGCGCGAGGCGGTAGCCGCCGTTGCCGCCGCGCTGACTGGTGACGAGGCCGCCGCGGCGCATGTCGTTGAGGATGCCTTCAAGGAATTTGTGCGGAATCTCCTGGGCCGTGGAGATCGTCTCGGCTTTCACGGGGCCGGTGTCCGTGCAGGCCGCGAGCTGCAGGGCCGCCCGTACCGCGTAGTCCGCTCTGGCTGAGATGCGCATGCCCGCATTATCGCCCACTGGCGGCGCCCCACTGGCGGCGCCGGGCTATTTCCTACTACTCTGATAGGAAAGAGTGGCCGGGCGCCGGCCACCGGCACTTCGACGCGGGTCCGCGAGGACGCGCAGTAGGGACGCCATGTCACGCGACCAGCAGCCGCTCGTACGCCGTCGGCACGTCGACTTCCGTCGCGTCGCCAGCGCCGTCTGCGCCGTCCGCTGCGCGTGCTGTCGCGACTGAGGCACCCCTGCTCCGCACCACTGCCTTCCCTCCGGACCCAGCGAATCGAGAAGCCATGACCACGGCCGCACCCAGCCGCTCCACCGCCCCAGTCGCTCCCCGTGTCCCGCAGCCGACCCGCCACCTCCGGCTCGTACGTGAGGACGCCCGCGAGTTCGTCGGATATCTGGTCCTGCTCCCGGCGGGCACCGATCCGACGGAGCTGTTCGCGCGCAGCGGCATCCGCCCGGAGCCGCACGCCGTCGCCCCCGCCGGCACCCCCGTTCCGCAGGACACCCCGCCCGACGCCCTGCGCCTCGACGCCGAACGGCGCGTCGCCGTGCTCGACGGGCGCGAACTCGACCTGACCTACCTGGAGTTCGAGCTCCTCGCCCAACTCACCGGGCATCCGCACCGCGTGTACTCCAGGGAGTACCTCGTCGGTCACGTATGGGGCTACGGGCACGTCGGCGACGGCCGCACCGTGGACGTCCACATCGCCCGCCTGCGCCGCAAGTTCGGCCCGAAGCACCGCGGCCGGATCGTGACGGTGCGCAGCGTCGGCTACAAGTACGTGCCGGACGCCTCCTGAGGCGCCCGGCACGTACTCGGCCCTGTCGTCGAACCGGTGTCACTCCACCCGCAACTCGCCGATGCCGGGCCTGTCTTCGACTCCCGAACCTCCCGAACCTCCCGAGCCTCCCGACGTGCCCCGGACGGTCACGCGGACATGGCGTGCCACCACGTTCTGCGCCAGGTCACCCGAGTCCGGGGCGACGGTCACCCGCTGCCAGTGCCGCCCGTCGAGGGAGGTCTCCACGCGGTGCGACGCGGGGCGCGGCTCGGTCCACGTGATGCCGACACGCCGCAGGGTGGCGGGGCGGGCCAGGTCGACACGCAGGCTGCCCTCGCGCGCCTCGGGCACCCACGCCGTCGCCGCGCTGCCGTCGACGGCGGCCTCCGCGTACCGGCCGGGCTCGGGCGTGCTGCCGCTCACCGGGCGGCAACGGGCCAGGTTCGCCGTCGGTTCGAGGTCCGGGCGGCGGTTCTTGAGGATCGCGGGCGCCCCCTCGCTCACCGTGACGCGGCCCACTCCTTCCACAGATCGCCCTTCGCCCCGCTGGTCCAGGCGTAGAACAGGCCGGAGTGGCCGAGTTTGCGGGCGTTGGCGCGGGCTGCCGTGCGGGTGCGGTAGCGGTAGTCGACGACGGAGCGGGCGAGTTCGGGGTCGAGGGCGAGCAGGCTCGGGAACATCCACGTCTCGGCGTCCCAGAACACCAGGCCCGCGTAGTTGTCGCTGGTGAGGCCGGTGGGGCGCGGGGAACCGCCCGACCAGCCACGACGGCGCGGCAGTCGAACGACATTGCGGGATCCGGGGGCGCAGCCCCGAAGCTGCTGCAAGCGTTCGGGAAGGGGCGGGGAGGGGGAAAGAATCACTGGCCCGAGACGTACAACCTCCGCAACGCCTTCCGGTCCAGCTTCCCCACGCTCGTCAGCGGCAGCTGCCCCACCACCCGCACCTCGCGCGGATACTTGTGCGCCGCCAGATGCTCGCGCGCGTACGCCACCAGTTCCTCCGCAGGCACGGCCCGGTCGCCGCGCAGCGTCACGTACGCCACGACCTCCTCGCCGAGGCGGGCGTCCGGGCGGCCCACGACCCCGGCCGCGGCGACCTCCGGGTGGGTGACGAGGACGTCCTCGACGTCGCGCGGGTAGACGTTGAACCCGCCCCGCAGGATCAGGTCCTTCTTGCGGTCGACCACGTACAGGAAGCCGTCCTCGTCGAACCGGCCGATGTCCCCGGTGTGCAGCCACGCGTCGCGCACCGTCTGCCCGGTCAGCTCCGGCGCCTGCCAGTACCCGACCGTCACCCCGGCCGAGCGCACACAGATCTCGCCGTCGCCGCCCGCCGGGACCGCGCGGCCCTGCTCGTCCCGGATCTCGATGTCGTAGCCGGGCAGCGGCTGTCCCACCGAGCCGGGCCTGACCCGCCCCGGCCGGGTGGTGGCGATGACCGAACCGGACTCCGTACAGCCGTACCCCTCCAGGATCCGGCTCCCCGGCACCCGCCGCTCCCACTCGGCGCGCACCTCGTACGGCAGCGGTGCCGCGCCGCTCGCGACATGGCGCAGCTCGCTCAGGTCGGCCTCGTCGAGGGGCTGTGCGAGCAGCATCTGGATCATGCTCGGTACCAGGGTGGTGCGGTGCACCCGGTGCCTCTGCGCCAGGTCGAGCCACTCGGCCGGGTCGAACCACCTTTGCAGCACGGCCAGTTGGGGCTCCAGGGCGTGCCAGCCGACGAGCGTCACGATCAGACCGTACGCGTGCGAGAGCGGCAGCGGGATCAGCGTCCGGCCCGGGCCCTCGGGTTCGACGGTCTCCTGCGCGGCGGTGTGCGTGCTGAGCGAGCAGGCGTGCAGGTTGCCGTGGCTGAGCATCACGCCCTTCGCCCGGCCCGTCGTACCGCCGGTGTAGAGCAGTGCGGCGAGGTCGTCCGCCGCGCGCGCCACCGGATGACCGGCCGCCGCGGCCTCGACGTCCGCGAACGAGCAGACGTGCAGGTGCGGCGGCAGCGACGGCGTCCCGGAGTCCGGGGCGTCCGGGGTGTCCGGGGTGTCTGGGCCGTCCGGGGCGTCCGGGGCGTCCGGGCCGTCCGGGGCGCCGATGACCACCACATGCCGCAGCTCCGGCGCGCGCGGCGCGGCCCCCGCGACCGTCGGCAGCAGCTCCGGGCTGGTGATCAGGACCCGGGCGCCGGAGTCGACCAGGATGTGCGCCAGCTCGTCGGGCCCCACCAGGAACATCACCGGTGTCACCACCCCGCCGGCCCGCCAGATCGCGTTGTACGTGAGCGTCACCTCGGGGCAGTTCGCGGTCAGGACGACGACCCGGTCGCCTGGCGCGACGCCGAGGCCGGTCAGGCCCGTACCGACCCGGGTGGCCCGCTCGAACAGCGGGCCGGAGCGATGGACACGGCCGTCGTACACCAGCGCCTCGTGATCACCGAGGCGTTCCCGTGCGTTCTCGGCGAGGAGGGCGAGATTCGGAGAGCGATCGAGCATCGGGGCACCTGCCTTCTGGGGCGGAGCGGCTCGGACTCCGCGCCATGCTGCCGGAACTCGCGGGGTCGGTCGAGACCGGGCGCGGCACCTCCTGCCGGAACAGGCCAGGCCCACCTGGGTGCTCCCACGCGGCGTGTGCCCGCCGGACCGCTGAGGATCGTGCCATGTCACCGCCCGCGCGACGGCGCCCCGTACGCAGTGCGCGCGCCCTGCTGCCCGCCGCGGCACGGGCCGGCCGCCGCACGGCCGAGCTGCCCTGGCGCGGTGCCCTCATCGGCCTCGTCGTGCTGCTCGCCCTGTTCGGCACGGGCGTCGGCCTCTACTTCGACGAACGCTCCGTACGCCAGCGACCCGTGCACGTCGGCGCCCACCGCGAGGACGACCGCCTCGACGTCGAGGTGACCGTGCAGCGCACCAGCCCCGGCGACCGGCGCATGACCCTGCAACTGTTCGCACGGGCGCGCGGCAAGTACGCCGACCCGGTCGGGAGCCCGAACACGAACGTGGCGATCTACACCAACGACCCGGACCACGACGAGCTGAGGTTCGACAAGGACAGCCCGGTCTGGCGCAGGGAGTTCCAGCTGACCCTCTCCGCGGGCACCCCGTCCGACTACCCCTTCGACCGGTACGAGACCCACCTGGCGCTGACCGCGACCACCACCGGCAAGGACGCCGTGCCGATCGCCCTCACTTACCGCGACGAGGACCCGAACTTCGCGATCGACCCGGGTGGCACGTCGTACGACGACGCGGTGGCGAGCATCGACGGCACCGTCAAGCGCTCCCGGTCCACGTTCATCATGGCCTGGTTCATGATCGCCGCGATGTGGGCGATCGCCCTCGCGGTGGCCGTCGCCTGCTGGCTGGTCGTGGGCCAGCGCCGCGGCCTCGTCTGGCCCGCGCTCGGCTGGATGGCGGCGAGCCTGTTCGCCCTGGTCGGCCTCCGCAACGCGGCGCCCGGCTCCCCGCCCAACGGCTGCGTGCTCGACTACGCCGCGTTCTACTGGGCCGAGGCGCTCATCGCGCTCAGCCTGACGCGGCTCGTCTTCCACGGCATCCACCTCGAACACCGCACGGGCGGGCCCGTCGACCCTCTGCAGTCCGGCAACGGCTCGGGCTCCCGCGGGCCGACACGACTGCGCCGCCGCGGAACACCGGCCGGAAGCCGGGTCCGCGGCGGCGGACGTCGTACGGGCGAGGACGGGGCGTAGGGACTCCGCGGGGACCCGGGCGTCGCCTTCGTCCGGCCCTCGCCGACCGCGGGCACGCTCGGCGGGGTGGCCCGGAGGGCTCAGCGCACGCGATGCAGCGTCAGCGGATCGAAGCCGCCGGGCCGGGCGAGCACGGACGGCAGCCGGGGGTCCTCGCTCGTCACGACCCAGCACTTCTGGCTCGCCTCGTCCGGCCACGGCACCCGGCGCCGCCAGGTCCGCGCGGCCACGACCCGCGACTCCTTGCCGACCGGCCCGTCAACGGGGTCCCCGGCATCCTCGCCGTCGCCGTCGCCGTCGCCGTCGCCGTCACCGAACAGCAGCTCGACGGCCACACCCGACGGCAACTTCACATCGGCACGGCGTACCGCCGTGACGGTGCGCCACGGACCGGACTTGAGGACGCGGGCGACGAGCAGCGTCCACTGGAGCTTGCGCGCCGGGCGGATCAGCAGGAACGCGGTGATCATCGACAGGAAGGCCGCGAGACCGGTGACGACCTGGCCGCCGTCCCGGTCGGGCCCGACCATCGCCGTCACCAGGAGAGCGACCCATATGGCAGCCCTGACCAGGAAGTTGACGAGCGTCAAGCGGAACGACTTCGACCACAGCTCACGGGTCGCGGCGTCGTCGAACGCGTACTTGGCCAATGGCAGGGGGACCTGCGTCTTCACGCACTGCTCCTTCGGATGAGGTGAACCGGCTCGGTGCCGGGTGGGGGGAACTCAGGGGGCTGGGGGGGCGGGCTCAGCCGCGCAGTCCCGCGCCGAGCGAGGCGAGGCCCGCCCGCTTGGCGCGTGCCATCCGCTCCTTGTCGCGGGCGATCGCCCGGTACTCCTCCAGGGGCGTACGGCTGCCGCGTTCGAGCGTCATCAGCTCCCGGCCGCCCGGCTCGGCGATGACCCCGCCGAACTCGGGGTCGCCCGCGAACCACGCGCCCTGCTCCATCACGCCCGTCCAGCGCTTGCGCTGCAGCGGGTTGATCGCCCGCATCGCCTTCGACCACTCCCCATCGGGCTCCGCCCGCAGCTGGACGGGCAGCGCCATCACGTCCTTGACGCCGGGACAGGGGCGTACGGCCGCGCGGTACTCCCACGGGTACGCGCGCAGCACCCGTCGGATCCGGCGCAGCCGCAGCACCGGGCCGAGCGAGTACAGGGCGGCCGCGAACACGAACGGCGCCGCCACGAGACAGACGAACCCGGCGATCCGCATCCACATCGGAGGTGATCCGTGCCGGTCGCCGAGCAGCCCCATCACGGTCAGGGTCGCGAGCAGCAGCAGGACGACCAGCGGCAGCGCCGACCCGGCCCGCAGCCGCGCCCGCTGCCAGTTGCGTCGCGTCGCGGCGTGATCGAAGGCGCACTCGTCCGGCGGGACCTGCACGGCGGATGGCATCTGTTGGGCTCGCTCCTGCTTCGGGTGCTGCGAGTCTAGGACACGTGTCCGGCGCCACTTCGACGGCCGTACGCGGGTCCGCGCGGGTCCACGCGGGTCCGCGTCAACCCGGTGCGCATAAGATGCGTGCTTTGTTCGTTGTACGTCGGAATACCGCCAGGAGCGTTCCCTGTGACCGTAGCGACCGTCCCCGCCACGCCGGACCCGGCACCCGTCGACCCGCGGCAGAGCACGGCAGACGTGCCCCGCCAGGCCGCGGCCGAGCCCGCGGAGCAGCCGGTCACCGCCACGGACGCCGAGCTGATCGCGGGCGCGGAGTGGGCCCCGGGGACGGACGAGGACAACGCCTCAGACGGCTCCGACGCCTCCGAGGTCTCCGACGGCTCCGACACCTCCGACGGCTCCGACACCTCCGACGGCTCCGAGGCCTCCGACGACCTGGACGAGCGCATCGCCCGCGACGCCCAAGAGTTCGGCGTGTACGCCCGTACCGGAGGCTGGACCTTCGCCCTCAAGGTGGCCCGGAGCGTGCGGCCCGGCGGGCAGGCGGCGGGGGAGACCCCGAAGGTGTCCGCGAAGCGGTTCGGTGAGCTGGCCGGCTGCTCCGCGGAGCGCGTCATGCGCTTCTACAAGGCCTGGGACGCGGCGGCCGACGACGGTCTCGTCCCGCAGTTCGAGGCCCTCGAACCGGGCGCCGAGGTCGAACTCCCGGACGCGGACGTCTGGCTCTCCTACTACGTCTCCCGCAACAGCGCCACGTCCGTGCGCGGCACCGCCATCACCGCCGCCGCCGAGGCCGAGGGCATCCGCCCGACCAAGGCCCTGGAGGTCGCTGAGAACCCGACCGCGCTGCGCGCCGCGATCCTCGCCGACCCCTCCACCGCCCAGGCCGCGCGCGCCGCGCTGCTCGACCGGATCAAGGAGGACCCGGCGCTGCAGACCGAACTGGCCCGCGACATCGCGCGTACCGACGTCCTCAAGAAGGCCGTCGCGCAGGAGGCGAAGGCGGCCGACCGGATCGGGTTCGTGCGGCAGATCGCCGAGCAGGGCGAGCTGAAGACCCCGGCGGGCCAGAAGCTTCAGGCGCCCGCCGAGCTGCGCCAGGAGGCCGAGCGCCACCTGTCCCTGCTCGACGAGCTCGACGACGGCGAAGAGGCCGGCGCGTGGACGACGGAGGCGTACGGCACCGTCAAGGACCTCGCCGCGCAGGCCGTGGAGCAGGCCGTCGAGGGCGACCCCGAACTGCGCGTCCAGGAACGGCGCTCGAAGTTCTACAGCAGCCTGGAGAAGGCGACGAAGGTGTTCGAGGAACTGACCCTCGACGACGCCGACGACATCTACGAGGACGACATGGTGCAGCGCCTCGAAGAGCTGCAGCGCTCCATCGGCGCCTGCATCGCGGCCCTGCGGAAGGCGAGCGACGGCCCGCAGTGACGCGGCGGTGACCGCGGCCGACGCGGGGACTGCCGGTGGCACGGCTGTCGGTGGCACGGCTGTCAGTGGTCCGGGGCACACTGGTCGCATGTCGTCGTCTCCGCGCCGGGCCTGCCCGGAGTGTGCCCGTGAAATCGCCGTCGTGGGGGGGGGGGGGGGGCGCCCC
>NZ_JASCIS010000024.1 GCF_029968015.1 Streptomyces luteolus | reverse complement strand
ACAGCGAGGCGGGCCCACAGCTGGTCAGGCGAGGGCGACCAGGTCCGCGTAGTCGGCGCCCCACAGGTCCTCGACGCCGTCCGGGAGCAGGATGATCCGCTCCGGCTGCAGCGCCTCGACGGCGCCCTCGTCGTGCGTGACCAGGACGACGGCGCCCTTGTACGTACGGAGCGCGCCGAGGATCTCCTCGCGGCTGGCGGGGTCGAGGTTGTTGGTGGGCTCGTCGAGCAGCAGGACGTTCGCCGACGACACCACGAGCGTGGCGAGGGCGAGGCGGGTCTTCTCGCCGCCGGAGAGGACTCCGGCCGGCTTGTCCACGTCGTCCCCGGAGAAGAGGAACGAGCCGAGCGTCTTGCGCACCTGGACCAGGTCCAGGTCGGGCGCGGCCGAGCGCATGTTCTCCAGGACCGTGCGGTCCGGGTCGAGCGTCTCGTGCTCCTGTGCGTAGTAGCCGAGCTTGAGGCCGTGGCCCTCGACGACCTGGCCGGTGTCGGGCTTCTCGGCGCCGCCGAGGAGGCGCAGGAGCGTGGTCTTGCCCGCGCCGTTGAGGCCGAGGATGACGACGCGCGAGCCCTTGTCGATGGCCAGGTCGACGTCCGTGAAGATCTCCAGGGAGCCGTACGACTTGGAGAGGCCCTCGGCGGTCAGCGGGGTCTTGCCGCAGGGCGCGGGCTCGGGGAAGCGCAGCTTGGCGACCTTGTCGCTCTGGCGCACCTCTTCCAGGCCCGCGAGGAGCCGGTCGGCACGCTTGGCCATGTTCTGCGCGGCGACGGTCTTGGTGGCCTTGGCGCGCATCTTGTCGGCCTGGGTGTTGAGCGCCGCGGCCTTCTTCTCGGCGTTCTGGCGCTCGCGCTTGCGGCGCTTCTCGTCGGCCTCGCGCTGCTGCTGGTAGAGCTTCCAGCCCATGTTGTAGACGTCGATGTTGGAGCGGTTGGCGTCCAGGTAGAAGACCTTGTTGACGACCGTCTCGACCAGGTCGACGTCGTGGGAGATCACGATGAAGCCGCCGCGGTACGTCTTCAGATAGTCCCGCAGCCAGGCGATGGAGTCGGCGTCGAGGTGGTTGGTGGGCTCGTCGAGCAGCAGCGTGTCCGCGTCCGAGAACAGGATGCGGGCGAGCTCGACGCGGCGGCGCTGACCGCCGGAGAGCGTATGCAGCGGCTGGCCGAGCACGCGGTCGGGCAGGCCGAGCGCGGCGGCGATGGTGGCGGCCTCGGCCTCGGCGGCGTACCCGCCCTTGGTGAGGAACTCGGTCTCCTGGCGCTCGTACTGCTTGAGGGCCTTGTCGCGGGTGCCGCCCTGGCCGTTTGCGATCCGCTCCTCGTTCTCCCGCATCTTGCGGATGAGGACGTCGAGGCCGCGGGCGGACAGGACGCGGTCGCGGGCCAGTATGTCGAGGTCGCCGGTGCGCGGGTCCTGCGGGAGGTAGCCGACCTCGCCGGAGCGGCTGATGGTGCCGCCGGCGGGCTGGCCCTCACCGGCCAGACACTTGGTGAGCGTGGTCTTGCCGGCGCCGTTGCGGCCGACCAGGCCGATGCGGTCGCCCTTGGCGATACGGAAGGAAGCGTTCTCGATCAGGACTCGGGCGCCGGCGCGCAGCTCGATGCCGGTTGCGGTGATCACGGACAGACTCCAGGCGGGAAGGAAGGGACGGCGGACGGGGCTGGGGCGCGCGGTCTACGCCGTCTAATGCGCGAGGAGAATGGCCATACGGCAATTCTAACGGGGGTGTGCAAGCACTTTTCCCGGCGCCTTCCCGCCGGCCGCCGCGGCCCTCGCTTCCCCGGGCAGCGCGTTCCCGAGGGGCTTGCGGCCGGGTACGAGACGGCCCAGGTCGTCGACCGCGAGGATCTGCTCCGACCAGGGGATGTCCGGGTCGGAGCAGGGCTGGGCCACCAGCAGGGCGCCGCCGTGGCGCACGGCACGGGCGGGGCGGAAGGCGCAGCCGGTGCGGGCGGGCAGGACCCAGCGCAGGTCGCCGTCGACGGTGCGGTACGCGGTGATGCGCCGCGGAGTGACGACGGCGAGCATGGCGGCCTCGCGGTCGAGCGGGCGCAGGACACCCGCGCCGCCGCGGGCGTCCGGGGTGCGCAGCCAGTCGGCGCCCGCGGGAATGGCCCGGTGCCAGCGCACGGCACGGCCGGTGCGGCGTTCCGTATCGGTGACGAGTCCGTCGTCCCAGAGCGTGAAGGCGTGGCCGGGCGCGGGCAGCACGACGAGCGGACGGCGGCCGTCGCGCGTGTACGTCCAGCGGGGTCGTCCGCTGTCGGTGTCGTACGCGACGACGGCTCGGCCCTTCTTCTGTAGTGCCGGTTCTCGGCCCTTCTTCTGTAGTGCCGGTTCTCGGCTCTGCGCGGCGGTGGTGGCGGAGGGCGCGTGCACGGTGAGCCGGTCTCCGTACGGCGCCGGGCGCGCCTGGTGGAGGGCGGCGGTCAGGGGGAGGGCGAGGAGGGTCAGGAGGAGGGGGAGGACCAGTCGGGTGGTGGTGCGGCGGGGGTGCGGGGCCCGGTTTTCCGGGGGCCGCTCGGCCTCCCGCGTGCTGGTCTCCGGTGCCGCCGTGGTCACGTCTCCCCCGTTTCCGTCCCGGATCAGGCGCAGAGCGTAGCCGCGGGGTGTGCCGACGGCGCGGGGGCTCGGACGGGGCTCCCCCGTTCGGCCCCGTGGCCGCCGTCGAGGGGCAGAGCGGGATGAACTGCCAGATACTCGGCGCAGGCGTAGGCGCAGGGCGGCGGGGTGGCCGCCCCGGCGAGGAGCAGAGGGTGGTACCCGCATGCAGTTCGACGACGATGCCCGGCTCGACACGTCGGAGGTCCAGGACGTGCGCCGCAGCCGGGTCCCCGGCGGCAAGGCCACGATCGGCGGCGGTCTGGCCGGGGTGATCGCGCTGCTGCTCGGCCTGTTCTTCGGGGTCGGGCCGGACAACCTGGGGCTGACCTCGGAGAACGATCAGCCTTCGGTGTCGTCGTCGAGCGCCTCGCAGGTGCGGGAGTCGTGTCTGACGGGTGAGGACGCCAACACCGAGGAGGACTGCCGCACGGTCGCGGTGGTCAACAGCGTCCAGGACTTCTGGGGCCAGGAGTTCCAGCGCCGCCAGGCCCGCTACACGCCCGCGCAGACGGTGCTCTTCACCGGCCGGGTGGGCACGGCCTGCGGCAACGCGACGTCGGCGGTCGGGCCGTTCTACTGCCCCGGCGACCGCAAGGTCTTTCTGGACCTGGGCTTCTTCGAGGAGCTGCGGTCCAAGTTCGGCTCAAGCGGCGGCCCGTTCGCGCAGGCCTACGTGGTGGCGCACGAGTACGGGCACCACGTGCAGAACCTGATGGGGACGCTCGGGCGCGCGCAGGACGGGCGCACCGGCGCGAGCAGCAACGCCGTGAAGGTCGAGCTGCAGGCGGACTGCTATGCGGGGGTGTGGGCGCGGCAGGCGACGCGCACACCCGACCCGCAGACCGGCAGGCCGCTGATCACCGAGCTGACCGACGCCGACATCCGGGACGGCCTGGACGCGGCGGCGGCGGTCGGCGACGACCGGATCCAGGAGAAGTTCCAGGGGCGGGTCACGCCGGAGTCCTGGACGCACGGGTCGGCGCAGCAGCGGCAGCAGTGGTTCTACGAGGGGTTCCGGTACGGGGACATGGGGCGCTGCAACACGTTCCGGTGAGGGTGCGGTTGCTGTCGACTCGGTTGCCGTCGCATCGCCCTGCGGGCTCGTCCTCAAGCGCCGGACGGGCTGGATTTCCTCCCCTCCCCGCCCCTTCCCTAAAGACTGCCGTCGGCTGCGGGGCTCCGCCCCGGACCCCGCTCCTCAAACGCCGGAGGGGCTTTCTTGGGGGCGCGGGGCTGTGACATTTGCGGCTCCGCCGCGGGGCGCGACCAGCCACGACGGCGCGCAACCCTGACGACGAAGGGTCCGGGGGCGGCAGCCCACGACGGTGCCGCAGTATGGGTGATCGGCGCCGGAGGCTTACGCCCCGCCCGTATGCACCTGGAACGCCGCCCTGCGGACCGCCTTCGCCAGGGCCGGGTCCGGGTGGGCGGCCGCGAGGGCCACCAGGACCTGGACCGTACGGGGGTGGCCGACCGCGCGTACCTCCTGGAGCAGGGCCGGGACGGTCGGCTGGATCGCCGACTCCAGGTGGCGCACGAGGAGTTCGGACTCGCCGTGGTCGGCGACCGCGGCCGCGGTGTCCACCCAGAGCCAGGTCGACTCCTGGCGGGTGAGGGCCGTGTGCACGTCCTCGGGGTCGGCGCCCTCCTGCTCTGCGAGCCACATCAACGCGTAGGGACGCAGCGGGGGTTCGGACGCGGCGGCGCGTACGTCGGGCTCGGCGGGCGGGCCGACGACGCGCAGCGCCTCGAAGGCGAGGCCGCGCAGCAGGGCGTCGTCGCCGCGGGCGGCGTCGAGGAGTTCGGTGACGGCGCTGCCGACGGGGCGGGCGGCGAGCCAGGCGCGGTACTCGGCGCGCGCCGCGTTCGGGCGGAGGCGGGCGCAGCCGCGGAGCATCTCCTCGGCGGCGTGCTCGATGTTCCCCGCCGGGCTCTGGGCGGCGACGATGATCTGCTCCAGCTTGACCCAGACCGCCCAGCTGCCCAGCGGCGTAAGGGTCGCGTGGCCCTCGTCCAGGGTGAGCGCGCCGACCCGGGCGAGTCCGCGCAGCGCCCAGTCGAGCAGCGGGGAGAGCGGAGCCTCGGCGGGCGCGGGCGCGGGTGCGGGCGCGGGCTGCGGTCCGAAGGGAATCTCGCAGCGCTCGTCGCGGAGTTCGGTGACGCGCTGCTCCAGGAGGTCGAGCAGCTGCGGTACGGGGACGGGGCCCGCGGAGAGCTGCAGCAGCGACAGCACCTGCGGCATGGCCTCGATGGCCTCGGCGACGGCGGCGGGTGCGTGCTCGTCCGGCGCGGGCCGTACGAGGGACCAGGCGTCGAAGAGGGCGACCCAGCCGCGCAGTACGGCGGAGTCGTCGCGGTCCCAGGCCCGCAGCCGCCAGCCGGGGCGGGCGTCGCCACCGCCGTGCACCTCGACGAGTCCGGCGAGGCGGGCGGCGTCCCAGTCGGCGCGGGCCTGACGTGCCGTCAAGCCGAGGTCGGCGGCGGCCCGTTCGGCCGCGGACTCGGTGAGGGTGCCCGCGCAGCCGGGGCGCATGCCGGAGTCACGGCCGGGCACGCTGTCGGCCCAGCGGGCGATCCGGGCGGCCCCCGCGAGCTCGGCGCGGGCCATCCGGGCGAGCACGGCGGGGGCCGGTGTGCCCTCGGGAGGGCGTGGCGCCGAGCGCCGTGCGCGCCGTTCGGCCACGGCCCGTGGGGCGGTGGCGAGCGTGCGGGGGCCGACGAGTCTGAGCCTGGAGTCGCGCGGGGTACGGGACGTCACGGGGGGCAGTCTTCCCGCTCGGGGCTCGAAAGCCCAAACGGGATGCCGAGTTGGCGTCCGTTGCCGGTGGTTGTGCCCGCTTTGGCCGTCCCGCTCCGGGCGCGGGAAATGCGGCACGTACGGGCACAGCACCAGGAATGACTCGGGAGACGCCCCCAGGGGCTGACGCGCCCGCCGGAAGGTCGTACGGGTCCTACATCAGCGGGGTCAGGAAGCGGCGCAGGGTCTCCTCGTACCCCTTCGGGTCGGCGTTCCACATCGCGGCGTGCGGGGCTTCCGGGACGGCGTACAGGGAGACCAGGTCCGGGCGGCGATCGGCGAGTTCGCGGGAGCGGCGCCAGGGGGCGAGGGTGTCGTCGGGGCCGTGCACGAGCAGGGTGGGGACGCTCAGGGCGGCGGCTTCGGCGGCCTCGGTGACGCGGTCTCCGGTGCGGCCGGTGCGGCCCTGGGCGGCGCGGACGGCGAGCGGGAGGAGCGGGGCCGGGGTGTGCCGGGCGGCGGCGAGGGCGCGCAGAGTGAGCTCCCAGTCGAGCACCGGGGAGTCCAGGACGAGGCCGCTGACGCGGTCGCGGAGCGCGGAGTGGTTGGCGGCGCGCAGGGCCATGGTGGCGCCGGTGGACCAGCCGTACAGGACGACGCGTTCGGCGCCGTAGCGCACGGCGTAGCGGAGGGCGGCGTCGAGGTCGCGCCACTCGCTGTCGCCGAGGTGGCCGAGGCCGTCGGGCTGGCGCGGGGCGCCGGCGTCGCCGCGGTAGGCGAGGTCGAGGACGGGCAGCCGCAGCCGGTGCAGGAGGTCCATCACCACCATGGGGTGCTCTCTGGTGGTGCCGAGCCCGTGCGCGGTGATCACCCAGGTGTCGCGGCCGCCGGGCACGAACCAGGCGGGCAGGCCGCCGAGCTCGCCGGGAATGTCGACGTCGGCGTGCTCGAGGCCGAGGGCGTCGCGCGGGTTGCCGATGTGCACCTGGGGGGTGAGCCGGACCTTGGCACCGGGTTCCAGCCGGCCGCGGGTGACGCGCACGAGTCGGCGTACGACGGCGTCGGCGGCCGGGGCCTGTCCGTCGAGGACCGGGCCGACGATCGCGTGGGAGTCGTCGCCGCCGAGGCCGTACGTGCCGGGGCGCAGGGCGGCGAGGGAGCGGGTGAGGGTGATCCGGTCGCCGTCGGCCTGGTGCACGGTGAGCTTGGGGTCGCCGGGCAGCGGACGGCCGGGGCGCGCCTTGAGCGCGGCGTCGCTGGCGTACCGTCCGGCCGCCACGGCGGCCGCGCCGGCACCGATGACGGCGGTGAGGGCCGCGGCGGCGGCCGTTGCGGGGCGCATGCGCTCCAGTGTCGGCGGGGACAGGGAGTCGGGCCACTCGGCGTGCGCCGCTCGCGGGCTCGCCTCAGCACCGCTGCCCGTACGCCTCAGCACCGCTGCCCGTGGCCCTCAGCCCTCAGCGCCGCTACCCGTACGCCTCAGCGCCACTGCCCGTACCCCTTGAGCTGCCGCCCGGCCGCGGCGACGTCGGCGGGGCTCAGCAGGCTCGGGGTGTGGCCGGGTACGGCGTGCGCGGTGAGCCAGAGGCGGCTCATCCACTCCAGCTGGGCTGTGCGGTCGTAGGCCTGGTCGAGGGTGGCGCCGTAGGTGACGGCGCCGTGGTTCTGGAGCAGGCAGGCGGTGCGGCCGCGCAGCGCCTCCAGCATGTGTGCGGCCAGTTCGGGCGTGCCGTAGAGGGCGTACGGGGCGACGCGGACCGGGCCGCCGAGGTCCGCCGTCATGTAGTGGACGGGCGGCAGCTCCGGGACCAGCGTCGAGACCGCCGTCGCGTGCAGGGCGTGGGTGTGCACGACCGCCCCGGCGGGCGTGGAGCGGTACACGGCGAGGTGCAGCGGGAGCTCGCTGGTCGGCTTGAGGGTGCCGCGGACCTGGTGGCCGTCGAGGTCCACGGCGACCAGGTCCTCGGGGGCGAGGCGCTCGTACGGGACGCCGCTCGGCGTGATCAGGACCAGCTCGCCGACGCGTACGGAGACGTTGCCCGAGGTGCCGACGACGAGACCGGTGTCGGCGGTGCGGCGGGCGGTGGCCACGAGCTCGGCCCAGGCCTGCGCCAACTCCTGTGTGTCGCTTGTCCGTTCCGTCATGGGCCGATCCTGCCAAAGGAGCGCGGGGAGGCGGGGCGGGGACGCCACGTGATCAGGATCTCTTCGACCGGTTCGCCGCCCTCCCCAGGCGGTGCGCGACGGCCCTCCGGAGGCCGGGATTCCGGGCCTTGCGGCGGGGGCCGGACGGGACCGGAACGGGTGCCGCCGGAACCTTGCCCACAAGCAGCCCACCCGGGACACCGTGCAGCCTGCCCCAGTTCACTTTCCGTTCACCCAGGTTGCCTACGTTCCACAAGCCACTGACGTCGAACGATTGCCTGGGTAAATGGAACACATCACGCTGCTGCTCGCGATTGTGATCGTGACAGCTCTCGTGTTCGATTTCACGAACGGTTTCCACGACACCGCCAACGCGATGGCCACGACCATCTCGACCGGCGCAATGAAGCCCAAGGCCGCGGTGGCCATGTCCGCCGTGCTGAATCTCGTCGGAGCGTTCCTGTCCGTCGAGGTCGCCAAGACGATCTCCAGCGGACTTGTCAGAGAAGACGGCATCCAGCCCGAAGTGATCTTCGCGGCCCTGGTGGGTGCCATCCTCTGGAACCTGCTCACCTGGCTGGTCGGTCTGCCGTCCAGCTCCTCGCACGCCCTCATGGGCGGTCTGATCGGTGCGACCGTCGCGTCCATCGGCCTCAGCGGGGTCAACGGCGGCGTCGTCGTCACCAAGGTCCTGATCCCCGCGGTCGCCGCGCCGCTCGTCGCCGGTATCGCCGCGTTCCTCGCCGCGCGGCTGACGTACAAGCTCGGCAAGAACGCCGGCGCGCAGTCGAGCGCCAAGGGCTACCGCGCCGGGCAGATCGCCTCCGCCGGTCTGGTCTCCCTCGCGCACGGCACCAACGACGCGCAGAAGACGATGGGCATCATCACGCTGGCGCTCGTCGCCGGTGGCGCCCTCGCGCCGGGCTCCAACCCGCCGGTCTGGGTCATCGTCTCGGCCGGTCTCGCCATCGCCCTCGGCACCTACCTCGGTGGCTGGCGCATCATCCGCACCATGGGCAAGGGCCTCACCGACCTGCAGCCGCAGCAGGGCTTCGCCGCCCAGACCTCGGCCGCCGCGGTCATCCTGGCCTCGTCCAACCTGGGCTTCTCGCTCTCCACCACGCACTCCTGCTCCGGCGCCGTCATGGGCTCGGGCCTCGGCCGCAAGGGCGGCGTCGTGCGCTGGTCGACGGCGACCCGGATGTTCGTCGCGTGGGGCCTGACCCTGCCGGCCGCCGGACTGGTCGCCGCGGGCGCCGAGTTCGTGGCCCGCCAGGGCGGCTGGGGCGTCGCCGCCGTCGCGGTCTTCCTCGTCGTGTCCTGCGCCGCGATCTGGCTGATCTCGCGCCGCCAGGTCGTCGACCACCACAACGTCAACGAGGCCGACGGCCCGGCCCCCGGCGCCGAGACCCCTGCGGGCTCGGAGCCCGCGGGCGTCGTGGCCTCCGCCCTCGCCGTCGTCACCCCGCCCGTGCCCGGCCCTCCCGCCGAGGCAGTGGACGCGGACGCCAAGCCCACCATCCCGGCCCAGGCCGGTGCCGCCGCGGAGTCCGCGCGGCCCGCCGGTGCGACCGTCTGATCCGGCGACCGGACCAGCGAGCTAAGGAACACGCATGATCGACATCGACTGGGCGGCGCTCGGCTCCGTCTTCGGCGTCAGCCTCGTGGCGACGGTCGCCCTGGTGGGGCTGTTCACCCTCGGCATCGTCGGCCTCTCCAAGCAGGAGGCGGCCACCGCTCAGGGCGGCTCCGCGCCGCTCGCCCGCACGGGCGCGTACGCCTGCTTCGCACTGTGCGCGGCGGCGGTGTCGTACGGGATCTTCCTGATCGTCGTCTGACACCGGCCACCTCGCCGCACCGCACCGCCCCGCACCGCCCCGCACCGCCCCGCCCCGCCCCGCACCGCCCCGCACCGCCCCGCACCAGCCTCTTCGACGGCCGGTGCGGGGCGGTTCCCTGTGGGCCTCCGCACACTCTTCCGCCGCAGGTCAAAGCGGAGTTGACGGGCGTTGTCGGGCGTGGTGGACTGCCCGAGCCATTACGGCGGTCAGAAGAGGAAGCCGGTGCGAATCCGGCGCGGTCCCGCCACTGTCACCGGGGTTCGAGTCTTCACGAACCCGGGGAGCCAGGAACTCTCGCCGCCGTTCACGTCGAACCAGGGCGCGGACCCTGAGTGAGGACAACAACGCCATGCGCGGCTCCGGCCCCTCTCGTACGCCGAGTACGACCCGCACTTCGGGTACGCGGAGTACCCGACGTTCCCCGTTCCTTCGAGGCGTGACGGCGGCCTGAAGCGTGCGTGCCGATCGCGTCTTCGCGTACGGCGCCGCCGCCGGCCTCCTCGGTGACCTGCTGCTCGGCGATCCCCGCCGGGGCCATCCGGTCGCCGCGTTCGGCCGTGCTGCGGGTGCCGTCGAGCGGGTGCTGTGGCGGGACCACCGCGGGTGGGGCGCCCTGCACACCGCCGTCTGCGTGGGCGGTGCCGTGGGGGCCGCCGCGCTGTCCGCCGCCGCCGTGCGCCGCTCCCCCACCGCCTCCGTCGCCCTGACCGCCGCCGCCACCTGGGCCGTCGTCGGCGGCACCTCGCTCGGCCGGGAGGCCCGCGCCATCGGCGACGCGCTCGCCGCGGGCGATGTGGACGCCGCCCGCGAGCGCCTCCCCCATCTGTGCGGCCGCGACCCGCAGACGCTCGACGCGGACGGGATCGCGCGTGCCGTCGTCGAGTCCGTCGCCGAGAACACCTCCGACGCGGTCGTCGGCGCCCTCGTGTGGGGCGCCGTCGGCGGCGTGCCCGGCCTCGTCGCGTTCCGGGCGGTGAACACGCTGGACGCGATGGTCGGGCACAAGTCGCGGCGGTATCGGCGGTACGGGTGGGCGTCGGCTCGCCTTGACGATGTGGCGGGGTGGCCGGGCGCGCGGCTCACCGCGGCGCTGGCGGTGCTCTCCGGGGGCTCTCCGCGCGCCGCCGCGCGGGCGTGGCGGGATGACGCCGGGTTGCATCCCAGTCCCAACGCCGGGCCCGTGGAGGCGTCGTTCGCGGGGGCGTTGGGCGTACGGCTCGGGGGGACGTTGTCGTACGGGGGGCGGGTTGAGCATCGGCCCGTGCTGAACCCCTCCGGGGGTGCGGTTCAAGTCGGCGATGTTGAACGGGCTGTTCGGCTTTCCAGGCGGGTTGGTTGGCTTGCTCTGGGCGTGTGTGCGGTCGGGCGTTCCGCCTGGGCGTTGGCTTCAAGGCGCCCGGAGCCGGGGGCTGTGCCCAACCCACAGCGGTGGAGAGGAATGACGTCATGAGTGGCGGTCTACTGGTTGCCGGGACCACGTCCGACGCGGGCAAGAGTGTCGTCACCGCCGGGATCTGCCGGTGGCTGGCCCGTAAGGGTGTGTCCGTCGCGCCGTTCAAGGCGCAGAACATGTCCCTGAACTCGTTCGTGACGCGCGAGGGTGCCGAGATCGGCCGTGCGCAGGCCATGCAGGCGCAGGCCGCCCGGGTCGAGCCGAGCGCGCTGATGAACCCGGTGCTGCTCAAGCCCGGCGGCGACCGCTCCAGCCAGGTCGTCCTGATGGGCAAGCCGGTGGGTGAGATGTCCGCCCGCGGGTATCACGGCGGGCGGCAGGAGCAGTTGCTCGGCACCGTCACCGACTGCCTGGAGCAGCTGCGCGGCTCGTACGACGCGGTGATCTGCGAGGGCGCGGGCAGCCCGGCCGAGATCAATCTGCGGCGTACCGACATCGTGAACATGGGCATCGCGCGCGCCGCGGGATTCCCGGTCGTGGTGGTCGGCGACATCGACCGGGGCGGTGTCTTCGCGTCCTTCTTCGGTACGACGGCGCTGCTGAGCGAGGCCGATCAGGCCCTGGTGGCCGGGTACTTGGTGAACAAGTTCCGCGGCGATGTGACCCTGCTCGAACCCGGGCTCGACATGCTGGAGAAGCTCACCGGGCGGCGTACGTACGGAGTTCTGCCGTACGCGCACGGGCTCGGCATCGACGAGGAGGACGGTCTGCGGGTGTCGCTGCGCGGTGCCGTGCGGGAGTCCGTCGTCGCGCCGCCGGTCGGCGAGGACGTGCTGCGGGTCGCGGTGTGCGCCGTGCCGTTGATGTCCAACTTCACGGACGTGGACGCGCTCGCCGCCGAGCCGGGTGTCGTCGTGCGGTTCGTGGACCGGGCCGAGGAGCTGGCCGACGCGGACCTGGTCGTGGTGCCCGGAACGCGCGGCACCGTCAAGGCACTCGGGTGGCTGCGGGAGCGCGGCCTCGCGGACGCGCTGGCCCGCCGCGCCGCCGAGGGCCGCCCCGTGCTCGGCATCTGCGGCGGCTTCCAGGTGCTCGGCGAGCACATCGAGGACGACGTGGAGTCCCGCGCCGGTGCGGTCGACGGGCTCGGACTGCTGCCCGTACGGGTGCGGTTCGAGCGGGAGAAGACCCTGGCCCGGCCCGTGGGTTCGGCCCTCGGCGAGCGGGTGGAGGGGTACGAGATCCACCATGGCGTGGCCCGTGTGGACGGCGGTGAGCCGTTCCTCGACGGCTGCCGCGTCGGCGCCGTGTGGGGCACGCACTGGCACGGCTCCCTGGAGTCCGACGGGTTCCGGCGGGCGTTCCTGCGTCAGGTCGCGCGGGCGGCGGGGCGGCGGTTCGTCCCCGCGCCCGACACGTCGTTCGGCGCGCTGCGCGAGGAGCAGCTGGACCGGCTCGGCGATCTGATCGAGCAACACGCGGACACGGAGGGGCTGTTGCGGTTGATCGAGGGTGGGGCACCCTCGTCCCTCCCCTTCGTCCCTCCTGGGGCTCCGCCCCAGCCCCCCGAACCCACTCCGTCCCAGGAGGCCACCCCTTGAACACCCCCTACCCCTTCACCGCCCTCGTCGGCCAGGACGATCTGCGGCTCGCGCTGCTGCTCAACGCCGTCTCTCCGGCCGTGGGCGGCGTGCTCGTGCGCGGTGAGAAGGGCACCGCCAAGTCCACGGCCGTACGCGCCCTTTCGGCGCTGCTGCCCGAGGTGTCCGTCGTCTCCGGCTGCCGGTTCTCCTGCGACCCGGCCGCGCCGGACCCGAACTGCCCGGACGGGCCGCACGAGTCCGGTGCCGCGGACGGCCGGGCCGCACGGATGGTCGAGCTGCCCGTCGGCGCCTCCGAGGACCGGCTCGTCGGCGCCCTCGACATCGAACGGGCGCTGTCCGAGGGCGTGAAGGCCTTCGAGCCCGGCCTGCTCGCGGACGCGCACCGCGGCATCCTCTACGTCGACGAGGTCAACCTCCTCCACGACCACCTGGTCGACCTGCTGCTCGACGCGGCCGCGATGGGCGCCTCGTACGTGGAGCGCGAGGGCGTGTCCGTACGGCACGCTGCGCGGTTCCTGCTCGTCGGCACGATGAACCCCGAAGAGGGCGAGCTGCGGCCGCAGTTGCTGGACCGGTTCGGCCTGACCGTCGAGGTGTCCGCGTCCCGGGAACCGGACCAGCGGGTCGAGGTGGTGCGGCGCAGGCTCGCGTACGACGACGGGCCCGAGGAGTTCGCGGCGCGCTTCGCCGCCGACGAGGCCGAGTTGCGGGAGCGGATCGTGGCGGCGCGTGCGCTGCTGCCGTCCGTGCGGCTCCGGGACGCGGCGCTCCGGCAGATCGCCGCGACCTGCGCGGCGTTCGAGGTCGACGGGATGCGCGCGGACATCGTGATGGCCCGTACGGCGACGGCGCTCGCGGCGTGGGCCGGACGCGAGGACGTGCTCGCCGAGGACGTGCGGCAGGCCGCGCTGCTCGCCCTGCCGCACCGCAGGCGCCGCAACCCCTTCGACGCGCCCGGCCTCGACGAGGACAAGCTCGACGAGACCCTGGAGGAGTTCGGCGGCCCCGAGGACGACGGCCAGGACCCTGATCCCGACCCCGAGCCCGAGCCCGACGGGCCCGGTGACCCTGACGGACCCGGTGACCCCGACGGGCCCGGCGGTGGCGCGCAGCCCCCGCAGGGCGGCCCCGAGGTGCCGCCGCAGGGCGGCGAGGCCCAGGACGCCCCGGAGGACCGCGAGCCCCAGGCCGCCCCGGCGCCCGCCCCGGAGCAGGCGCCGGTCGCCGCGACGGAGCCGTTCCGCGCCAAGCTGCTCACCGTGCCCGGCACGGGTGCGGGCGCGGCGGGCCGCCGCTCGCGGGCCCGTACCGAGCACGGCCGTACGACGGGTGCGCGGCGGCCGCGGGGCGCGCTCGGCAAGCTGCATCTCGCGGCGACCGTGCAGGCCGCGGCGCCGCACCAGCACGCGCGCGGGCGGTCGGGTGCGGGGCTCGTGGTGCGCCGGGACGATCTGCGGCAGGCGACGCGGGAGGGGCGTGAGGGCAACCTCGTGCTGTTCGCGGTGGACGCCTCCGGGTCGATGGCGGCACGGCAGCGGATGAGCGCCGTGAAGGGCGCCGTGCTCTCGCTGCTGCTCGACGCGTATCAGCGGCGCGACAAGGTGGGCCTGGTGACGTTCCGGGGCAAGGGCGCCGAGGTGGCGCTGCCGCCCACGTCGTCCGTGGACGCGGCCGCCGCACGCCTGGAGCAGCTGCCCACGGGCGGCCGGACGCCGCTCGCGGAGGGCCTGTTGAAGGCGCACGACGTGCTGCGCGTCGAGCGGCTCCGCGACCCGGCGCGGCGCGCGCTGCTCGTCGTCGTCACGGACGGCCGGGCCACCGGCGGGCCGGAGCCGGTCGCGCGGGCGACCCGGGCCGCGGGCCTGTTCGCCGCCGAGGGCGTCGCGACCGTCACGGTCGACTGCGAGGCGGGCCCGGTCCGGCTCGGCCTCGCCGCGGAGCTCGCGCGGAACCTCGGCGGCAGCGCGGTCACCCTCGACGAGCTGCGCGCGGACAACATCGCCGGACTCGTCCGCGACCTCCGTGACGTACCCGCCAACTCCTCCACCAGAAAGGCCGCCTGATGCCTCAGGGACAGCCGTCCGTCGTGCCCGACGACGGGCTCACCACCCGCCAGCGCCGCAACCGCCCGCTCGTCGCCGTGCACACCGGCACCGGCAAGGGCAAGTCGACGGCCGCGTTCGGGCTCGCTCTGCGGGCCTGGAACCAGGGCTGGCCCGTCGGGGTGTTCCAGTTCGTGAAGTCGGCGAAGTGGAAGGTCGGCGAGGAGCGGGCCCTGAAGGTGCTCGGCGCCTCCGGCGAGGGCGGCACCGTCGACTGGCACAAGATGGGCGAGGGCTGGTCCTGGGTCCAGCGCGACCTCCAGGGCGACAACTCCTCCAACGAGGAGAAGGCCCTGGAGGGCTGGGAGCAGGTCAAGCGCGACCTCGCGGCCGAGACGTACCGGATGTACGTGCTCGACGAGTTCGCGTACCCGATGCACTGGGGCTGGATCGACGTCGACGAGGTCGTCTCGGTGCTGCGGGACCGGCCGGGGCAGCAGCACGTGGTGATCACCGGGCGGAACGCGCCGCGGGCGCTGGTGGACTTCGCGGACCTGGTGACGGAGATGGGCAAGGTCAAGCACCCGATGGACGCGGGCCAGAAGGGTCAGAGAGGCATCGAGTGGTGATGTCGGACCACCAGCTTCAGAGGGGCCCCGCCTCGTGACCTCCGTACCGCGTCTGGTCATCGCCGCGCCCTCCTCGGGCAGCGGCAAGACCACCGTCGCCACCGGACTGATGGCGGCCTTCGCCGAGGCCGGGCTCGCGGTCTCCCCGCACAAGGTCGGGCCCGACTACATCGACCCCGGCTACCACGCGCTCGCCTGCGGCCGCCCCGGTCGCAACCTCGACGCGTACATGTGCGGCACCGGCCTGGTCGGCCCGCTGTTCGCGCACGGCTCGGCGGGCTGCGACCTGGCCGTGGTCGAGGGCGTCATGGGGCTGTACGACGGGGCCGTCGGGCAGGGCGAGCTGGCGTCCACGGCGCAGGTCGCGAAGCTGCTCAAGGCGCCCGTCGTGCTGGTCGTGGACGCCTCGTCGCAGTCCCGCTCGGTGGCGGCGCTCGTGCACGGCTTCGCGTCCTGGGACCCTCAGGTGCGGCTCGCGGGCGTGATCCTCAACAAGCTGGGCTCGGCCCGGCACGAGGAGATCCTGCGGGACGCGCTCGGCGAGTCCGGGGTGCCGGTGCTCGGGGCGCTGCGCCGGGAGAGCCAAGTGAAGGCGCCGTCACGGCACTTGGGGCTCGTGCCGGTGGCGGAGCGGCGGGCCGAGGCTCTGGAGTCGGTGGCCGCGCTCGCCGCGCGGGTACGGGAGGGCTGCGACCTCGACGGACTGCTCGCCCTCGCCCGCACCGCGCCCGCCCTGCCGGACGCGCCGTGGGACCCGACGGCCGGCCTGGAGCCCGTCGCGGGTCCGGGGAAGCTGGTCGCGCTCGCCTCCGGGCCCGCGTTCACGTTCTCGTACGCGGAGCACGCCGAGCTGCTCACCGCCGCCGGTGCCGAGGTCGCGCCGTTCGACCCGCTGCACGACGAGCAACTCCCGTACGGGACGGCCGGGTTGGTGATCGGCGGCGGCTTCCCTGAGGTGTACGCGCCGGAGCTGTCCGCCAACGAACCGCTGCGCAAGGCCGTGGCGGACCTCGCGCTCAGCGGGGCGCCGGTGGCCGCCGAGTGTGCCGGTCTGCTGTACCTCGCCAAGTCCCTGGACGGGAAGCCGATGTGCGGGGTGCTCGACGCCGAGGCGCGCATGTCGGAGCGGCTGACGCTGGGGTACCGGGAGGCCGTCGCCGTGTCGGACAGCTCGCTCGCGGCGACGGGCACACGGCTGCGCGGGCACGAGTTCCACCGCACGGTGATCGAGCCCGGCGCGGGCCCGACGCCCGCCTGGGGCATGCACCTTCCGGAACGCCGGGTGGAGGGCTTCGTGCGGGGCGGCGTGCACGCCAGCTATCTGCACACCCACTGGGCGGCCGCCCCGGACGTGGCCCGCAGATTCGTGGCAAGCTGCAACTCGTGAGCCCCGCAGCCGAGTTGGACCACCTGGTCCTCGCCACCCCCGACCTCGACCACACCGTCGCCGAGGTCACGGCGGCGACCGGGGTGGCCCCGGCCGAGGGCGGCCGCCACCTCGGGTACGGCACCCGGAACTTCCTGTACGGGCTCGGGCCCGTCTCCCCGATCCTTACGGGCCGACGGGCCCCAGGCTCCGGGGCGTACCTGGAGATCGTCGGTCCCGACGAGGAGCAGCCCGCCCCGCGCGGCCCGCGCTGGTTCGGCATCGACGCGCTCGACGGGCCCCGCCTGGTGGCCTGGGCGGCCCGGGTCGACGGCATCGCGGAGCGGGTCGCGTACGCCCGGGCCCGCGGGTACGACCCGGGCGAGCCGGTGTCCATGGCCCGGCGCGCCTCCGACGGCTCCTCCCTCGCCTGGCGGTTGACGCTGCCGGGGCCCGAAAGGCTGCTGCCGTTCCTGCTCGACTGGGGCGCCGCCGTGCACCCCTCGGAGCGGGGCCTTCCGGTGCTGCCGCTGCTGTCGTTCGAGGCGGGCCACCCGGATCCGGAGGCGGTACGGGCCGGTCTGGACGCGCTGTGCGCCGGTGCGGCCGCCCCACGGGTCACGAGCGCCCCGCGGCCGTACCTCCGGGCCGTGGTCGAGGGCCCGCGCGGCCGGGTCGGGTTCGGGCGGGGAGTCGTACCGTCATGAGGAGCCGCGCGCGCTCACTCCGCCGCGCCGACCACCAGCCAGATGAAGCCGACGCCCGCCACCGTGCAGCACAGCGTCGGCACCGCCGGGTGGTCGTGGTGGGCCTCGGGGAGGATCTCCGCGGCCGCGAGATAGAGCAGCGCGCCGCCGAAGAAGCCGAGATAGCTGCCGAGGAACTCCTGGGGCAGCGTGAAGAACATCGTGGACGCGGCCCCCACGACCGGCGCCGCGGCGGCGGCGAACAGCATGGCGAGCGCCTTGCGCCGGGCGTTCCCGTACAGGCTCGTGATCGTGTACGTGTTGAAGCCGTCCGCGAAGTCATGGCTGATGACGGCAAGGGCGACGGTCAGGCCCATCGCGCCGCCCGACTGGAAGGCCGCGCCGAGCGCGACGCCGTCCATCAGGCTGTGCAGGACCATCGCGGCCGCCGCGGTGAGCCCGACCTGCGGCACCCGCTCGTCGGAGCCGTGCGCGGCCTGTCGTACGGCGAGCAGCCGCTCCACGACGTGGGCGACGAGGAAGCCGCCGACGAACAGCAGCAGCGCCTGGGGCACGCCGTGGATCTCGCCGTCCGCGGCCTCCAACGCCTCCGGCAGCAGCTCCAGGCCGACGACGCCGAGCATCAGGCCGCCCGCGAAGCCGAGCACCAGGTGCCTGCGGTCGGTGACGCGCTGCGCCGCCCAGCCGCCGACCAGCGTCATCAGGAACGCGCCGAGCGCGACGATCACCGCCATGGGGTCTTGCTAGCGGATGGACCCGGTCCCTCCGGCCTGCGACACACCTGATATCTCCTGGTCACACCTGCCCCGTACGTGTCCGCCCGCGCTGTTCGAACCGAGAGGAGCCGCCCATGCCCGGCACGCCGCCACGCTCCGGCACGCCGCCACGCTCCGGTGCGCTGATCGCCGGTGTGGGTGCCGCCCGTGGTGTGCCCCTGGACGAGGTGCTCGGCGTGGTGCGTGCCGTGCTGCGCGAGGCGGCCCGGCCCGAGTCCGGCCTCGGCGCGCTCGCGACGGTGGACGCGAAGGGCGGCGAGCCCGGCGTCGTCGGGGCAGCGCGGGCGCTCGGCGTACCGCTCCTGACGTACCCGGCGGCCGAGTTGGCGCGGGTGGCCGTCCCGAACCCGGCGGGCGCCGTGCTCGCCGCCGTCGGCACGCCGTCCGTCGCCGAGGCCGCGGCGCTCGCCACGGGCGGCCGGCTGCTCGTGCCCAAGCGGAGGTCGAGCCCCGAGGGCGGGCCCGCCCGGGCGACCTGCGCGCTCGCGCACACCGACTCCTTCCCGTACCGCCCCCTCCCCGAGGAGACCGTGTGACCACACCTGAGACCGAATCGGCCGCCGCCCGGCCGGTACTGCTCGTCGCGGACGACGGCACCGAGGCGCTCCGCGCCTTCGTCGACGCGCTCGGCCGCCACAGTCCCGAACTCCCGGTGGCGGGCGGCCACTTGAAGCAGGTGTCCGGCCTGATGGGCGACGGCACGGCCCGCCCGACCGTCGTACCTCTGACGCTCGCCCCCGCGCCGCACGCCGAGCGCGCGGTCGCCTCGGCCCTCGATCCCGCCCGGCTCTCGTACGCGTACGGGCCCCTGCTCGGCGGGCATCCCGTCCTGCTCGACGTCCTGGAGCGGCGGGTGGAGGCGGCGCTCGACGCCGGGGCGGCGCGCACGCCGGGAGACCGGGCCGGGGTCACGGTGCTCCTGGTCGGCCCCGGTGCCACCGCTCCGGAGGCCAACGCCGAGGTGCACCGGGTGGCGCGGCTGCTGTGGGAGGGGCGCGGGTACGCGGGGGTGGAGACGGCGTTCGTGTCGCTGGCCGCGCCGGACGTGCCGAGCGGGCTCGACCGGTGCGTACGGCTCGGGGCGCGGCGGATCGTGGTGCTGCCGTACTTCCTGCTCGACGGCGCCCTGCCGGACCGGGTGCGGGCGCAGGCCGAGGGCTGGGCGGAGGCGCACCCGGAGGCCGAGGTGCGCACGGCGGACGTCGTCGGCCCGGACCCGGCCCTGCTCGACCTGCTGGTACGGCACCACCACGAGGCCACCACCCCGCACGACCCCCGGGAAAGACATGCACAAGCACACTGAGCGCCTGCCCGCCCACGGCCACGACCTGCGGCACCACGGTGACGCGGAGGTCAGGGACGACGGCGCGGAGCTGACCGACCTCGCGGTCAACGTCCGTACGGACACGCCGCCTTCGTGGCTGCGCGAGCACATCGCCGCGTCCCTCACATCCCTCGCCGCGTACCCCGACGGCCGTGCGGCGCGGGCCGCGGTGGCCCGGCGGCACGGCCTCGCCCCGGAGCGGGTGCTGCTCACGGCGGGCGCGGCGGAGGCGTTCGTGCTGCTCGCGCGGGCGCTGCGGGTACGCCGGCCGGTCGTCGTGCACCCGCAGTTCACGGAGCCGGAGGCGGCGCTGCGGGACGCGGGGCACGAGGTGCGGCGGGTGCTGCTGCGCGCGGAGGACGGCTTCCGGCTCGACCCTGCGGCGGTGCCCGATGACGCGGACCTGGTGGTGGTGGGCAACCCGACCAACCCGACGTCGGTGCTGCACCCCGCCGGTGCGATCGCTCAACTCGCCCGCCCTGGGCGGACGTTGGTCGTGGACGAGGCGTTCATGGACGCGGTGCCGGGTGAGCGCGAGGCCCTCGCGGACCGTACGGACGTGCCGGGCCTGGTCGTACTGCGCAGCCTCACCAAGACCTGGGGGCTCGCGGGCCTGCGCATCGGCTACGTACTGGCCGCGCCGGAGACCGTAGCGGACCTGGAGCGGGCCCAGCCGCTGTGGCCGGTCTCCACACCGGCCCTCGCGGCGGCCGAGGCGTGCATGACCCCGCGGGCGCTGGCGGAGGCGGAGGCGGCGGCCCGCACGATCGCCGTCGACCGGGCCCATCTCCTGGCGGGCCTGGCGGAGTTCGAGGAGGTCACGGCGGTGCGCGAGGCCGAGGGCCCGTTCGTCCTGCTCCGCGTCACGGGGGCGGCCGACCTCCGCGCCCACCTGCGCGACCTCGGCTTCGCACTCCGCCGCGGCGACACCTTCCCCGGCCTGAACCCGGACTGGCTCCGCCTCGCGGTACGAGACCAGGAGACGACGAACCGGCTGCTACGGGCACTGGAGAAGACGCTGCTGTCGACCGGACGCTGACCGTCGGGGTGAGGGAGAGGCAGCACAGGGCAGGCGCGGCCTCCCCCCGTCCTCAGGCGCGCCCGCGGGCCAGGGCCGGGGTGCCGCGCCCACCTGCGCGACCTCGGCTTCGCCCCCACCTGCGCGACCTCGGCTTCGCGCTCCGCCGCGGCGACACCTGGGTGAGGGAGAGGCAGCACAGGGCAGGCGGCCGCCTCTCCCCCACGTCCTCAGGCGCGCCTGCGGGCCACGTACAGGGCGCCGCCGCCCAGGGCGAGCAGGAGCACCGCGCCGGCCGCGACGTACGGCGTCGTGGAGTCGCCGCCCGTCTCGGCGAGGTGTTGCGGCTTCGTTGCCGCCTGCGGGCGGGTCTCGTCCTTCGGCTGTTCCTTCGGCTGTTCCTGCGGCTGCTCCTCCGGGGGCTGCTTCGCGGGCGGCGTCGGGGCCTCGCAGGTGGCGCCCGCGAGGGTGACGGTCCCGTCGACCTCGGCGACGTTCAGCTTCAACGGGTTGACGGACACCTTGAGTTCGAGCGCGGAAGCCGCGGCCGTACGGGACGTGGTGTGCGTCTTCGCCAGGTCGAGGCGGACCTCGCCGACGCCGGGCACGTCCACGCGGGTCGGTCCTGCCGCGGAGAGCGTGACCTTCTTGCCGAGCACGGTCACCGACCCCACCACGTCGGCCTCGGCGACCGGCTGCCCGCCCGCCACGCAGACCGCCTTCGAGGTGACGTTCTCCAGCTCGATCAGCGGCAGCCCGGGCAGCCCCGGCAGGTGGACCTTGGCCCGTGTGAGGTGCGTACGGCCCTCGGCCTTGTGCCGGTCGGCGGTGGCCTTCGCGGAGGCCGCCTCGGCGCGCACCATGCTGAACGGGCGGCCCTGGTCGATGCCGTCGACGTCGACGGTGAGCGCGGTCTTCTCCGCCGACGCGGGCGCGTTGACCTCGTTGAGGGAGGCCCGGACCGGCACGTTCACGGACTTGTTGAGCAGCGAGACGTCGAGTCCCGCGCGCAGGACGACCGCACTGGCCTTGCCGTCGCCACCCGTGGCATGGGCGGGCACGGCCCCGGCGAGGGCCGTGGGTCCTGCGGCCAGCGCCGTCGCGGCCGCGATGGAGGCGATCCGCCGGGACCGCCGGGACCGCCGAGGACACGGCACGGGCGTGCGGAAGGTGTTGCTGTTCACGGTGGTGGAACCCCCACGAGAATTGAGCGCGAGCGCTCAGGGACGAGGGGCCGCTGACGCCGCCGTACGGGGACAGTCGTACGGCGTCGGCGGCCCGGACCCCGGCATCGTTACGCACACGGAGTGAACCGGCAGCGACATGGGGTCACTTCACTCCAAAGTGGGGTTTCCGCCCTCGTTTTCGAATCCCCCGGCACGTGCGTTCCCTTCCGCCTCCCGCGTCACGCCCCTTGCCGGACCTGGGAGTTGTCGTACGGGAAGGGTCCCGCGGGGTGGTGAAAGGTGCGCAACGAGTCGTGGGCGCGCGGGGGCACGGGTGCGTCAACCCGACGCCACGCGCGCCCCCGCGCCCCCTGAACCCGCTGCGGGCTCACCCCACGACGTTGCCGTTCACCACGATCCGGCGCGGGGCCGCGAGCGCGCGTACGTCCGCGCGCGGGTCCTCGCCGTACACCACGAGGTCGGCGGCGGCGCCCTCGGTGAGACCGGGGCGGCCGAGCCAGTCGCGGGCGCCCCAGGTGGTGGCGGAGAGCGCGGCCAGCGGCGGGATGCCGGCCTTTGTGAGCTCGACGACCTCGGCGGCGGCGAGGCCGTGCGCGAGGCCGCCGCCCGCGTCGGTGCCGACGAAGACGGGGATGCCGGCGTCGTAGGCGGAACGCACGGTGTCGTAGCGGCGGTCGTACAGGCGGCGCATGTGGTCGGCCCAGATGGGGAACTTGCTGTCGCCGCCCGCCGCCAGTTTCGGGAAGGTCGCGATGTTCACGAGGGTCGGGACGATGGCGACGCCGCGCTCGGCGAAGAGCGGAATGGTGTCCTCGGTGAGCCCGGTGGCGTGCTCGATGCAGTCGATGCCCGCCTCGACCAGGTCCCGCAGCGAGTCCTCGGCGAAGCAGTGCGCGGTGACGCGGGCGCCGAGCCGGTGCGCCTCGGCGATCGCGGCCTCCACCTCGGCGCGCGGCCAGCAGGAGCCCAGGTCGCCGGTGGAGCGGTCGAGCCAGTCGCCGACGAGCTTGACCCAGCCGTCGCCGCGCCGCGCCTCCTGGCCGACGTAGGCGACCAGCTCGTCCGGCTCGATCTCGTGGGCGTAGTTGCGGATGTAGCGCTTGGTGCGGGCGATGTGCCGGCCCGCGCGGATGATCTTCGGCAGGTCCTCGCGGTCGTCGATCCAGCGGGTGTCGGAGGGCGAGCCCGCGTCCCGGATCAGCAGGGTCCCGTTGTCCCGGTCGGTGAGGGCCTGCCGCTCGGCGGTCCCGGCGTCGACCGGGCCGTGCGCGTCGAGGCCCACATGGCAGTGCGCGTCGACGAGGCCGGGCAGCGCCCAGCCCTCGACGGTGGTGACGTCGTCCGCCCCCGGCGGCCGCGTGAAACTGATCCGCCCGCCGACGACCCACAGCTCGTCCCGTACGTCCTCCGGCCCGACGAGCACCCGCCCCCGGACCCTCAGCACCCCTGAATCACTCATGTCCCGAGCGTAGAACCCACTCGGTACGCTCGGACCGGCACCCGGACAAGAACACGTCAAGCGGTCCCGCGGACCCTCCGCGGGGCCGCAGGACCGTCAAGAAGAGAGCACCACCGTGACGCACCCCTTTCTCGACCTGGCTCCGCTGACCCCCGCGCACTTCGCCGCGATCGAGCAGCGGGTGGCGCGGCTGATGCGGACCGAGCAGGACGTCGTGATCATGCAGGGCGAGGCGCTGCTGCCTCTGGAGGCCGGTATCCGCTCCGGGGCCCGGCCGGGTTCCACCGCGCTGAACGTGGTGACCGGGCCGTACGGCCAGACCTTCGGCAACTGGCTGCGGGACTGCGGCGCCACCGTGATCGACCTGGCCGTGCCGTTCCACACGGCCGTCACCGCCGACCAGGTGCGGGAGGCGCTCGCCGAGCACCCGGAGATCGACTTCGTCTCGCTCGTGCACGCGGAGGCGGCGACCGGCAACACCAACCCGGTCGCGGAGATCGGCGAGGTGGTCCGGGAGCACGGCGCGCTGTTCTACCTGGACGCGGTGGCCTCGATCGCCGCGGAGCCGGTGCTGCCGGACGCCTGGGGCGTGGACCTGTGCATCATCGGCGCGCAGAAGGCGATGGGCGGCCCGGCCGGGGTCTCGGCGGTGTCGGTGAGCGAGCGCGCCTGGCAGCGGTTCGAGGAGAACCCGCGGGCGCCGCGCGCCTCGTACCTCTCGCTCCTGGACTGGAAGGCGCGCTGGATCGACGGCGGCCGCAAGGCGCTCCTGCACGCCCCGGCGCAGCTGGAGATGCTGGCCCTGGAGGCCTGCGTGGAGCGGATCGAGTCGGAGGGCCTGGACGCGGTCACGGCCCGGCACGCGACGGCCGCGGCGGCGACACGGGCGGGCGCGGTGGCGCTCGGGGTCCTGGAGCCGTACGTGCACGAGGCGCGGGACGCGGCGCCGGTGGCGACGACGCTGCGCGCCCCGGCGGGCGTGGACGCCTCGGAGCTGGTGGCGCGGGCGCTCGCGGCCGACCCGGCGCTGCCCCTGGTGGCGGGCGGAGGGGCGCTGGCCAAGGAGATGATCCGGGTCAACCACTACGGTCCGGACGCGACGCGTGGCGCGGTGCACGCGAGCCTGGCGGCACTCGGCGCCGCGCTCGGCGAGGCGGGGCTCACGGTGGACCTGGAGGCCGCTCGGCGTGCGGTGACATCCGCCTGGGAGTAGCGTTTCAGGTTGCCCGTCAATTTCGCATCAAGATTCGCATCAAGAATCGGGCAGCAGCGCTTGGGCCTCCGGCTTCGAAATCTTCCGGGGCCATAAATCAATGTCGTATTCACGAATGCGGGGAGCTGCTTTTCGAGCGCAGCTTCCCGTATTCTTCTGCCCGCTTTCCCCGGTCCTAAACGCAAAAATTTTGCGAACGCCAAACGACGTAATTCGGGCAGATCTCGTGAGGGTTTCCAGCTTGTGACCGACGCCACACGCGGAGCGATATGCCCCAGAATATCCGGACAAATAAGGGCATCCAGCGGGCTGTTTGCGCGAGCGCGCACGCCCGCGTGATAACACATCAAGCCCGTTCAGGTAACCCCTCCTCGCGATGCAATTTCTTTTTTCGGTCGGTAAATTCAATATGCATGACAGCCGCACAAGCAGACCTTGCAAGTGCCCGTACCGCCTTTCGCGAAATGCCGGGGGACTTGCGGCTCGACACCCCGGAGGTGACGGACGGAGCCGCACTCTGGCGTATCGCCCGTGACTCGAAGACCCTCGACCTGAACTCCTCGTACAGCTACCTGCTGTGGTGCCGTGACTTCGCCGGCACCTCGGTGATCGCACGGGACGCGGACGGGGAAGCGGTCGGGTTCATCACGGGATACATCAGGCCCGAGCGCCCGCAGACCCTCCTGGTCTGGCAGGTCGCCGTCGACGCGTCGCAGCGTGGACGCGGGCTCGCCGCCGCGATGCTGGACGGCCTCGCCGAGCGCGTCGCGAAGGAGCACGGGCTCCGGTCCCTGGAGACCACCATCTCGCCCGACAACATCCCGTCGCAGCGCCTGTTCACCTCGTTCGCACAGCGCCACGACGCCGACCTCGCACGAGAGGTGCTGTTCAGCGCCGAGCAGTTCCCCGACGGCGGCCACGAACCCGAGGTGCTCTACCGCATCGGGCCGCTGCCGTACTGATCCGCAGGCGGACCGCCCCGAGCGGCCCGCAGTCCATCCGTCAGTCCTGACCATCCACTCGGACCCCCCACGCCTATATCTCCCAGGAGGAGATTCGCTGTGACCATCACCCAGCCGGACCTGAGCGTCTTCGAGACCCTGGAGTCGGAGGTGCGCAGCTACTGCCGCGGTTGGCCGACGGTCTTCGACCGCGCGCAGGGCAGCCGCATGTACGACGAGGACGGCCACGAGTACCTCGACTTCTTCGCCGGAGCCGGCTCGCTCAACTACGGGCACAACAACCCGGTCCTCAAACGCGCCCTCATCGACTACATCGAGCGGGACGGCGTCACGCACGGCCTCGACATGTCGACCACGGCCAAGCGCGCCTTCCTGGAGTCGTTCCAGAACACGATCCTGCGCCCGCGTGACCTGCCGTACAAGGTCATGTTCCCGGGCCCGACGGGCACCAACGCCGTCGAGGCCGCGCTGAAGCTGGCCCGCAAGGTCAAGGGCCGCGAGTCGATCGTGTCCTTCACCAACGCCTTCCACGGCATGTCGCTCGGCTCGCTCGCCGTGACCGGCAACGCCTTCAAGCGCGCCGGCGCCGGCATCCCGCTGGTGCACGGCACCCCGATGCCGTTCGACAACTACCTCGACGGCCGCACCCCCGACTTCATCTGGTTCGAGAGCCTCCTCGAGAACTCCGGCTCGGGCCTCAACAAGCCCGCCGCCGTGATCGTCGAGACGGTGCAGGGCGAGGGCGGCATCAACGTGGCCCGCGCCGAATGGCTGCGCCAGCTCGCCGACGTGTGCAAGCGCTGGGACATGCTGCTCATCGTCGACGACATCCAGATGGGCTGCGGCCGTACCGGCGGGTTCTTCTCCTTCGAGGAGGCGGGCATCGTGCCGGACATCGTCACCGTCTCGAAGTCCATCTCCGGCTACGGCCTGCCGTTCGCCCTCACCCTGTTCAAGCCCGAGCTGGACGTGTGGGAGCCGGGCGAGCACAACGGCACCTTCCGCGGCAACAACCCGGCGTTCGTCACCGCGGCCGCCGCGCTCGACGCCTACTGGGCGGACGGCCAGATGGAGAAGCAGACCCTCGCCCGCGGCGAGCAGGTCGAGCAGGCCCTGAAGGCGATCCGCAGCGAGCACCCCGAGGCCACCGTCGAGTACCGGGGCCGCGGCCTGGTCTGGGGCCTGGAGTTCCGCGACAAGGGCCGGGCCGGCAAGGTCGCCAAGCGCGCCTTCGAGCTGGGTCTGCTGATCGAGACCTCCGGCCCGGAGAGCGAGGTCGTCAAGCTGCTCCCCGCCCTCACCATCACGCCGGACGAGCTGGACGAGGGTCTGCGCACCCTGGCACGCGCCGTACGCGAGACCGCCTGAGCGCGTCCCTCACCCAGCTGTACGTACGTAAGAGAAAAGGAACCAACTCACCGTGATCGTCCGTTCGTTCAAGGACATTGAAGGCACCGACCGGCACGTCAAGTCCGCCTCGGGCACCTGGGAGAGCAAGCGCATCGTGCTCGCCAAGGAGCGCGTCGGCTTCTCGCTGCACGAGACCATCCTCTACGCGGGCACCGAGACGTCCATGTGGTACGCCAACCACATCGAGGCCGTCGTGTGCACCCGGGGCGAGGCGGAGCTGACCGACGACACGACGGGCGAGAAATACACCATTACGCCCGGCACCATGTACTTGCTCAATGGCCACGAGAAGCACACGATGCGTATCAAGGAGGACTTTCACTGCATCTGTGTCTTCAACCCGCCCGTCACGGGCCGCGAGGACCACGACGAGAACGGCGTGTACCCGCTGCTCACCGAGCCGGACGAGGGCTGACAGCAGGGCTTGAACAGCCCCCCTTGACTCCCGGTCGCCGCACCCCGCCTCGGGGGCGGGGTGCGGCGGCCGGGTACATCCCGAACAGGGCCGTACGAGAGGAGAGGCAGGCAACACCATGACCACCGCACCCGAACGCACCGCAGACCTGTACCCGACCCGAGGCACCGCCGAGGTGCTCACCGAGCGCGAGGACCCAGTCATCTGGTCCGAGCCGGGTACGGAGGGGCCGTTCGCGGCCGCGGAGCTGTCGGCGTTCGACCGGGACGGATTCATCCAGGTCGACGAGCTGGTCTCCGGGGACGAGGTGGGCGTCTACCAGGCGGAGTTGAACCGTCTGACCCAGGACCCCGCCATGCGTGCCGATGAGCGCTCCATCGTGGAGAAGAGCTCGGGGGAGATCCGTTCCCTCTTCGAGGTGCACAAGATCAGCGATGTCTTCGCCAAGCTGGCGGCGGACCCGCGCGTCGTCGGACGAGCCCGGCAGATCCTGGGTTCGGACGTCTACATCCACCAGTCACGGATCAATGTGAAGCCCGGCTTCGGCGCCTCCGGCTTCTACTGGCACTCCGACTTCGAGACGTGGCACGCGGAGGACGGGCTCGCGAACATGCGGACCGTGTCCGTGTCCATCGCCCTCACCGAGAACTACGCGTACAACGGCAGCCTGCTCCTCATGCCGGGTTCGCACCGCACCTTCCTCGGCTGCGAGGGCGCCACTCCGAAGGACAACTACAAGCGTTCCCTGCAGATGCAGGACGCGGGCATCCCCTCCGACGAGGCGCTGACGAAGCTCTCGGACGAGTACGGGATCGCACAGTGGGTCGGCAGCGCCGGTTCGGCCGTGCTGTTCGACTGCAACACCATGCACGGCAGTGGGGACAACATCACTCCCTTCCCGCGGAGCAATGTGTTCTTCGTCTTCAACAGTGTGGAGAACACCGCGCAGGAACCCTTCGCGGCACCCATCCGGCGCCCCGAGTACATCGGCGCCAGGGACTTCACCCCGGTACGGTGAGCCCTTCGCGGTGACGTAAGTGATGTGACGCTTGGCCCGGTTCCCCTTGAGGGAGCCGGGCCAACCGTCGTATACGGCAGGGGAGTTCAGTCGCAGAGGAGTTCAGCCGCCGAGCGCGTCGAGCAGCCGGTCCACGTCCGCGCCCGAGTTGTACAGGTGGAACGCCGCCCGCAGGTTGCCCGCGCGGTCCGAGACCTCGACGCCCGCGCGGCTCAGCTCCTCCTGGCGGAAGCCGAGTCCGGGGACCGACACGATCGCGGAACCGGGCGCGGGGACGGGTTCGTGGCCGAGCCGGGCGAGCCCTTCCCGGAACCGGTCGGCGAGCGCGGTGTCGTGGGCGTGGACCGCCTCGACGCCGATCCGCTCGATCAGGTCGAGGCCGTGCCGGGCCCCGACGTACGACAGGAGGCTGGGGCTGACGTCGAACCGGCGGGCGGAGTGGGCGAGTTCACGGACCGGCCCGTAGCAGCTGTCCCAGGGCTCCTCCCCCGCGACCCAGCCCGCGAGGATCGGCGTGAGCGAGCCGAGGTCGTCGGGCACGACCAGGAACGTGACGCCGCGCGGGCAGAGCAGCCACTTGAAGGCGACGGCCACGGTGAAGTCGTCGCCGGAGGCGTCGTACGGCAGCCAGCCCGCGGACTGCGAGGCGTCGACGAGCGTACGGGCGCCGTGGGCGCGGGCGGCGGCGCGGATCGCGTCGAGGTCGGCGATCCGGCCGTCCGCGGACTGGGCCAGGCTGAACCCGACCAGGGCGGTGCCGGGCCGGACGGCCTCGGCGAGGCTCTCCAGCGGGGCGGTGCGGACCTTGAGGTCGCCGCGGACGTGGAACGGGTTGACCAGGGAGCTGAAGTCGCCCTCGGGGAGCAGGACTTCGGCGCCCGGCTGCAGGGACGCGGCGATCAGGCCGGTGTAGACGGCGACGGAATCGCCCGCGGCCACACGGGTCGCCGGGACGCCGACGATCCGGGCGAAGGCGGCGCGCGCCGCCTCCACGTCGGCGAACATGTCGCCCGCGCGCCCGGCCGCGATCGCCACGACGGCGTCCTGGACGGCCCGGACGCCGTCGGCGGGGAGCAGGCCGCTGCTCGCGGTGTTCAGATACGTCGTCTGCGGTGCGAAGGCCGCACCCGAGAGGCTCTCCATGTCCCTACTCTGCGCCGCGGCCCAACCCCTCGTCCATTGCGCGTTGTTACGGGGTGGCCCCAAGCGGTGCTTATACGTCGCCCTTGACCTGCGGAACCTCGCAGCCGTCGGGGCCGCAGCTGTCTCCGTCAGAGGTGACGGAGGTGACGGCGGTCAGCGGGGCCCGGTCGCCCCACGCCTGCTCCAGGGCCTGGGCGAACACCTCGGCGGGCTGGCCGCCGGAGACGCCGTACCGCCGGTCGAGGACGAAGAACGGCACGCCGGTGGCGCCGAGTTCGGCGGCCTCGCGCTCGTCGGCACGCACCGCGTCGGCGTAGGCGTCCTCGTCGGCGAGCACCGCCCGCGCCTCGGCCTCGTCGAGTCCGGCCTCGACGGCGAGGGCGAGCAGCACCTCGGGGTCGAAGACGGAGCGCTCCTCGGCGAAGTTGGCGCGGTAGGCGAGTGTGAGCAGCTCGTCCTGGCGGCCGCGCGCCCTGGCCAGGTGCAGCAGCCGGTGGATGTCGAAGGTGTTGCCGTGGTCGCGGCCCTCGGTGCGGTAGCCGAGGCCCTCGGCCCGGGCGTTCTCGGCCACGTGCTGCTCCATGGCGCGGGCCTCCTCGACGGTACGGCCGTACTTCCGGGCCAGCATGTCGATCACCGGGGCGGTGTCGCCCTTGGGGCGGTCCGGGTCGAGCTCGAAGGAGCGGTGCACGACCTCGACGGCGTCGCGGTGGGCGAAGGTCGCGAGGCCCTGCTCGAACCGGGCCTTCCCGATGTAGCACCAGGGGCAGGCGATGTCGCTCCAGATCTCGACGCGCATGGTGTTGCTTCTCTTCTCCGTACGGGGGTGGCGGTACGGGGTGGTCAACGTGGCACCGGGACCGCGCATTCCCGCGTCACAGCGCGCGGTGCATGACGTACAGCGCGACCCGCCCCCGCGTGGGGTGCTCGAAGGCCTCCGGGATCGTGCCGACGACGGCGAAGCCGAGGGAGCGCCACAGGTCGAGCGCCGGGTTGGTCTCGACCACGGCGTTGAACACCATCGCCTCGTACCCGTCCTTCGCGGCCGCGTCGAGTACGTGCTCGGCCAGGCGGCGCCCGATGCCGCGGCCGGTGTGGGCCGGGTCGACCATGAACCCGGCGCCCGCGACATGGGCGGCCGGTCCGCCGTAGTTCCGCTTCACGGACGCGGAGGCGAGGACGGTGTCCGGGTCGGAGTCGTCGACGGCCACGAACACCCGCGCGCCGGGCGGCATCCAGAGGGCCCGGGCCGCGTCCTTCGGGGTGTCCCGGTCCCAGGAGTAGGTCTCCCCCGCGCTCACGATCCGCTGCCAGAACGGCCAGATCCGGTCCCAGTCCCGCTCCCCGGCGTCTCTGATGGTCAGCATGGCCGGAGTCTCGCAGAGGGGCGCGCGGTGGCCGAAACCAATTCTGTCGCCCGGCGGACGGGCCGAGCAGGATGGCCCGATGACCGATCACGGGGAACACCGCAAGCACAGGGCCGCACTCGACACGCTCGCGCGCGACCCGTACCCGCTGTACGCGCGCGCCCGCGACACCCCGGGCCTCACCTTCGTACCGGAGTGGGACGCCTGGCTGGTCTCGCGCTACAAGGACGTGCGGGAGGTGCTGCGCAGTCCGGAGGACTTCTCCTCGGCGCGTGCGCTGCGGCCCCCCGCCCGGCCCGCGCCCGAGGCGCTCGCGGTGCTCGCCGAGGGGCCTGGTGGCGGGCCCGTGGTGCTGTCCTCGGACGGCGAGACCCATCAGGAGCTGCGCGCTCCGGTCGTACGGGGCCTCTCGGCGCCGCGCGTGGCGGCGGTGCGGGAGTTCGTGACGGCACGGGCGGGCTCGCTGATCGACGCGTTCACGGCGCGGGGCGGGGCCGAGCTGATGGAGGCGTACGCGCGGCCGCTGCCCGCCGAGGTGATCTGCCGCCTCTACGGCCTGGACGAGGCGGAGACAGAGGTGGCGCTGCGCGGCAGCCGGCAGGCGGAGGCCCTGCTGTTCCGCACGCTGCCGGTGGACGCGCAGGTGCGGGCGGCGCGGGACGTGGTGGCGCTGCAGCGGCTGCTCGCCGGGCACGTGGTGCGGCGGCGCGAGCGGCCCGGCGACGACCTGATCTCGGAGCTGACCCGCGCGCTCGCCCCGCCGGACGCGGGCGCGCTGTCGGACGAGCTGCTCGCCCGGGTGGTGTCCAACCTGCAGAACCTGCTGGCCGCGGGCCATCTGACGACGACGGCGCTGATCGGCACAGTGGTGCATCGGCTGCTCGCGGAGCGGTCGCTGTGGGAGCGGTTGTGCGCGCATCCGGAGTCGATCCCGGAGGCCGTCGAGGAGGCGGCCCGGTGGGGGTCGCCCGTGCAGGGCTTCTTCCGGCTCACGACCCGTCCGGTCACGTTGAGCGGTACGGAACTCCCGCCCGGCGCCTCGCTGTTCGTGTCGTACGCGGCGGCCAACCGCGATCCGTCCCTGACCGCGGACCCGGACACGTACGCCCCCTCCCGGCCGCGCACCCACCACCTGGCCTTCGGCCACGGCCCACACGCCTGCCCGGGCTCGAGCCTGGCCCGCGCGCAGCTCCACACGACGCTGGACCTGCTGACACGGCGCCTGCCGTCGCTTCGCCTGGCGGCGGGCGGGCCGGTGGAGATGTCTCCGACCCTCATCCACTGGTCGCCCAAGTCACTCTCGGTCGCGTGGGATTGAGTTCTCCCCCGCCGACGATCGAGGGGGCCCGTCCGGCAGGCCACGCGGCGCCGGCCGCATATTGGCACAGCGGGGAAGGGGCGGGGAGGGGAGAAGAAGCGTGCCCACTCCCGTCACCGCGAGCAGCCCCGCGCTGATCAGCATGCTCACCCGCAGCCCCGGCAGGAAGTCCTCGGCCAGGAGTGCGCCGAAGGTCGCGATGCCGAGGGCGCCCGAGACCTGGCGGGCGGAGTTCAGGACGCCCGCCGCGACGCCGGCGCGTTCCGCGGGGACGGCTTCCATCATCGCGGCGGTCAGCGGCGGGATGGTCAGCGCGCAGCCGAGGGCGAGCGGCACGAGGAGGAGGGCGAGGTGGAGGGCGGGTGTGGTGGCGTCGACGGGGAGGACGAGCAGGAAGCCGAGGCTCGCCAGGGCCTGGCCGATGAGCATGGGCAGCCGGGGACCGTACCGTCCGGCCAGCTTGCCCGCGACGACGTTGGTGCCCGCGATCAGACCGGTCATCGGCAGGAAGATCAGCCCGGCCTCCAGAGCCGAACGCCCCTGCACCTGCTGGAAGAACAGGCTGAAGACGAAGGTCACACCGTAGAACGCGACACTGCACGCGGCGCCCGCGGCCATCAGGACGGCCACGGACCGGTCGCGGAACAGGTCGAGCGGGACGACCGGGTGCGGTTGACGCGACTCGACGTACAGGAAGAGCGCACCGGCGGCGAGCGCCACGGCGCCGGAGACGAGGCCGGTCGTACCGCCCTCGATGACGGCGAAGGTGAGCGCGGTCAGGGCGACGACGGCGGTGAGCTGTCCGGGCAGGTCGAGGGGGGTTGGCGCGGGGCGGCGTTCGGTGCGTGGGGCGCGGACCAGGAGAGCGAGGGCGGCCGCGCCGAGGGGCAGGTTGACGAGGAAGATGCCGCGCCAGTCCCAGGCGGTGGTGAGGGCGCCGCCCGCGACCGGGCCGAGCGCGATGGCGACGGAGCCGCCCGCCGCCCACAGCGCGACGGCGCGGGCCCGCGCGGTGGCGTCGGCGTACGCCTGGCGGACGAGGGCGAGCGAGGCGGGCAGGACGACGGCGGCGGCGATGCCCTGGACGACGCGGGCGCCGATGAGCAGGCCGAGGCTCGGGGCGAGTGCGCAGGCCACGGACGCGGCGGTGAACAGGGCGATGCCGATCCCGTAGGCGCGGCCGGCGCCGGCCCGGTCGGAGAAGGCGCCGGTGGACAGCATCAGGGCGGCGAAGGCGAGGGTGTACGCGTCGACCACCCACTGCAGGCCGGTCATGCCGCCGCCGAGTGCGTCGCCGATGGCGGGGAGCGCGACGTTGACGATGGACGCGTCCAGGGTGATCAGGGCGAAGCCGAGGAGCGCGGCGAGGAGGGTGAGCGCCGGGGAGGTCGTGGCCCGGCCGGGCTCCAACTGCCCCTGCTTCAGCGGCTGTTGGGAGGAGTCGGAGTGTTCGGGCCGATCGGTGGTGACTGCCATGCGCTCAGCTTGTCGATCTCCGCGGGCGTAGAGTAGTGGCTTGAATGCCATACGTCCGGAGGTTCTGGCCATGCCGTTGCCGCACCGGGTCGCGGTGATCGCGCCCTCGCCCGTGTCGATGTTCAACCTGTCCGTGCCGGAGCTGCTCTTCGAGAAGGTCGAGGTGGGCGGGGGTCCGGGCTACGAGCTGGTCGTGTGCACCGCCGAGCCCGGCACGATCGTCACGTCCGGCGGACTCGAACTGCGCGTGGAGCGCGGCCTGGACGCCGTGGCGGAGGCCGACACGGTGGTGGTCGCGGGCACCGGGCGCCGGTACGCGCCGGACCCGCGCGTGGTGGCGGCGGTGCGCGCGGCGGAGGCCGCGGGCAAGCGGATCGCGTCGATCTGCAGCGGGGCGTTCGTGCTCGCCGAGGCGGGGCTGCTCGAAGGGCGCGCGGCGACGACGTACCACGGCCTGGCCGCGGAGCTGCGGCGCCGCTATCCGTCGGTGGACGTGCAGGGCGATGTGCTCTACGTCCAGGACGGGCAGGTCATGACGGCCTCGGGGTACGCGGCGGGGATCGACCTGTGCCTGCACATGATCCGTACGGACTACGGGGCCGCGGTGGCGAACACGGTGGCCCGGCTCGCCCTGGTCGCGCCGGTGCGGCCGGGAGGCCAGACCCAGTTCACGCAGACGCCGCTGCCGGCGGAGCGGGGCAACGTCTGCAAGGACACCCGGGGGTGGGCGATGCGAAACCTGGACCGCACGCTCACGCTCGCCGAGCTGGCGCGGCATGCGGGGGTCAGCGTGCGGACGCTGAGCCGGCGCTTTCACGCGGAGACCGGGGTGAGTCCGCTGCAGTGGCTGCTGCATCAGCGGATCGAGCGGGCGAAGGAGCTGCTGGAGACGACGTCTCTGCCGATGGAGCAGGTTGCCCGTGCCTGTGGTCTCGGCACGGCGGACTCGCTGCGCCAGCATGTGCAGCGGCGCACGGGGCTGACGCCTTCGGCGTACCGGGCGACGTTCACTCGGCTCGCCGCGGGCTGATTCTTCCCCTCCCCGCCCCTTCCCGAACTGGGGCTCCGCCCCAGACCCCGCTCCTCAAACGCCGGAGGGGCTGATTTTTCAGCCCCTCCGGCGTTTGAGGAGGCCCGTCCGGCAGGCCACGCGGCGCCAGCCGCATATCGACACAGCCGGGAAGGGGCGGGGAGGGGAGAATCGCGCCCGCGGCCTACGACCCGTCCCGCAGCGCCCCCAGCCCGTACTCCCGGAAACGGACCTGCTCGAACCGCACCCCGCACCCCTCCCCCTTCGGGGACTGGGCCATGAAGCCCACGAGCGCGGCGCGGGCCGCCCGCTCCTCGCCCAGGGTGAAGACGCGGACGAACGTCCACCGCACGCCGTCCACCGACGCGTGGAACGCGAACACCTTCCCCGTACGCGCGATGCGGAGCCAGACATACTCGCCGCGAACCTCGAACGCGTTCGCGTCGTCCGAGTAGCCGCGGGTCACGACCGTGCAGACGTACGGCCGGTCCGGGGAGAGTTCCAGGCAGAGCTTGGCCCACTCGCGCTCGCCGACGTGGAGATACAGGACGCCCGCGTCTCCCGGCGCCCGCAGCTCGGCCCGTACGCGCGCGATCAGCTGGAAGTCGCCCTCGGGCGCGCCGAGCAGCCGGGGCGCGTCGGAGGCCGGGGCGAGCGCGGCACCGCCGGGCGGCACGAAGCGGTCCTGCCCGGCGCCCGCACGGCCGGTGAGCACGCCGTTCTCGTACGACCAGCCTCCGTCGGGCCCGAACTCCCGCAGGGGGAAGGGCAGTTCAGGGAGCAGCAACAGATTCACCCCTGCTCGCGGCGCGGCACCCCGAGCGGGTTGTCGTCGCGCAGTTCGGGCGGGAGCAGGGCCTCGGGGGTGTTCTGGTACGCGACGGGCCGCAGCCAGCGCTCGATGGCCGTGGCGCCTACCGAGGTGGAGGTGGAGGTCGTCGCCGGGTACGGGCCGCCGTGATGCTGGGCGGGGGCCACCGCGACCCCCGTGGGCCAGCCGTCGACGAGCACGCGCCCGGCGAGCGGCGTGAGCTCGGCGAGGAGCTGTGCACCCCGGTCGCTCCCGCCCGCGGACTCGGCGGCGGAGAGGTGCAGTGTCGCGGTGAGGTTGCCGGGGAGCCGGGACAGTACGGCGGTGGCCTCGGCGGCGTCCGCGTACCGGGCGACCACCGTGACCGGGCCGAAGCACTCCTCCAGGAGCAGGTCGTGCGCGCCCTCGGCGGCGAGCCGGGAGGCGGGCACGGTGAGGCAGCCCGCGCCGACGGTGTGCTCGCCGCCCGCGCCGGGGGTCACCGGGGCGTCCACGTCGGGGAGTTCGGCACGGGCGCGCACGCCGTCGACGTACGCCCCGCGCATCCGGTGGTCGAGCAGGACGCCCGCCTCGACCTCGCTGACCTCGTGCGTGAGGGCCTTGACCAGGCGGTCGCCGGGCTCTCCCGCGGGGGCGAGGACGAGTCCCGGCTTGGTGCAGAACTGGCCGACGCCGAGCGTCATGGACGCGGCGAGTCCGGCGCCGATCTCCTCGGCCCGTTCGGCGGCCGCGGCCTCGGTGACCACGACCGGGTTCAGGGACCCCAGCTCGCCGTAGAAGGGGATCGGGTGCGGGCGGGCGGCCGCGGCGTCGTACAGCGCGCGGCCGCCGCGTACCGAACCCGTGAATCCGGCGGCCGCGACCAGCGAATGCCGTACGAGCTCCACGCCCGCCTCGAAGCCGTGCACCAACTGCACGACGTCGCCGGGCAGTCCGACCCGCTCGGCGGCGCGGCGCAGCGCGTCGGCGCAGAGTTCGGCGGTGGCGGGGTGGTCCGGGTGGGCCTTGATCACGACGGGGCAGCCCGCGGCGAGCGCGCTCGCGGTGTCGCCGCCGGGCACGGAGAAGGCGAGCGGGAAGTTGGAGGCCGCGTAGACGGCGACGACGCCGAGCGGGACCTTGTAGCGGCGCAGGTCGGGCCAGGGCGGGGTCTGCGTGGCGTCGGCGCGGCTGATCAGCACGTCGAGGTAGGCGCCCTCGTCGACGACGTCCGCGAAGGACCGCAACTGGTAGGTGGTGCGGGCGAGTTCACCGGTGAGGCGGCCGGGGCCGAGGGCGGTCTCCGCGTCGGCGGCCTCGATCACGTGCTCGGCGCGCTCGTCGAGCAGGTCGGCGGCGGTGCGCAGGAACGCGGCGCGGACGTCCCGGGGGGCGAGCGCGGCGCGTGCGGCGTGGGCGGTCCGCACGGCCTGGTCGACCTCTGCGGGGGTGGCCTCCACCGCAACTTGCTCGCGCGGCTTCCCCGTTCGGGGATCGACACTCCAGACTGGGGCGGGGGATGCTGCCACGGCCGGTTCCTCCTGGTGTGACCAGATGTGACTGTTGGTGCCGCCACGTGATTGCCGGAGGGAATTACCGCCGACGTGGCCCCACCCACCAGGGCGTTCGTTATGGTGAACGACGTCTCCGAGGGTGAATGGTGGAGTCGGAGGCTATGTCCAGGCGAACGAAGGGGTCAAGGGCGATGTCGGCTGCCGAGGCCAGCGGTGGGGCGCAGGTCAAGTCCGCGGTTAGGACCGTGGAGTTGCTCGAGTATTTCGCAGGCCGGCCCGGAATGCACTCCCTCGCGGCGGTCCAGGAGGCCGTCGGCTATCCCAAGTCCAGCCTCTACATGCTGCTTCGCACCCTCGTGGAGCTCGGCTGGGTGGAGACGGACGCCACGGGCACGCGGTACGGGATCGGGGTGCGGGCTCTGCTCGTGGGCACCTCGTACATCGATGGTGACGAGGTCGTGGCCGCCGCCCGGCCCACGCTCGACCGGCTCTCCGACGACACCTCGGAGACCATCCACCTGGCCCGGCTCGACGGCGTCAACGTCGTCTATCTGGCCACCCGCCAGTCCCAGCACTATCTGCGGCCCTTCACGCGCGTCGGCCGCCGGCTGCCCGCGCACTCCACCTCGCTCGGCAAGGCGCTGCTCGCCACGCACACCGACGAGCAGGTCCGCAAGATGCTGCCGGAGACGCTCGCGCCGCTCACCGAGAACACCCTCACGGACCGCGAGAAGCTGATCGAGGAGCTGCACCAGATCCGCGAGCAGGGCTTCGCCGTGGACCGCGAGGAGAACACCCTGGGCCTGCGCTGCTTCGGCGTCGCGATCCCGTACCGCACACCCGCGCGCGACGCCATCAGCTGCTCGGTGCCGGTGGCGCGGCTCACGCCGGGGCACGAGCAGATGATCAAGGACGCGCTGTTCGACGCCCGTGACCGGCTGACACTCGCCACCCGGAGGCTCTGATGCATCGGCCCGCCTATGCAGTCGCGCTGCGCCCGGTCCACGACAGCGATCTGCCCGTCTTCTACCGGCTAATGAACGACCCCGAGTCCGCCCGCGTCGCCGCGTTCACCTCGCCGAGGACCGCGGACTGGGACCTGTTCCAGGACCACTGGACCGGTATCCGCACCTCCACCGCCGTGGCGCGCACGGTCCTCGTCGACGGTGACGTGATCGGCAGCGCCGTGGTGTACGGCGAGCCGGGCGAGCGCGAGGTGACGTACTGGATCGACCGCGCCTTCTGGGGCCACGGCATCGCGACGGCCGCCCTGCGCGCCCTGATCGCCGAGGTCCCGGAGCGTCCGCTGTACGGGCGCGCCGCCGCCGACAACGTGGGCTCGCTCCGGGTCCTGGAGAAGTGCGGCTTCGCGGTGACGGCACGGGAGAGCGGGTACGCGCACGCGCGCGGCGCCGAGATCCCCGAGTACGTGCTGCGCCTGGACTGAGCCCTCCGCGTACGGCCTCACCCGGCCTCCCCCGCGCGGCGGAGGCGGTTCGTCTTCGGGCAGGACGTGCGGCGGCGGCCCGGCCGGGAGCGTGGAGGCATGACCTCGCACACCGTTTCCGCGCCCGCGTCCGCCCCTACGGGTCTCCAGCCTCGGCCGGGCCCTCCAGGCCGTCGGCGATCCTCGCCTGCCCACCCGCATCTCCATTTGATCACCCATGAACACGTTGCACAGGAAAGCGGTCGTAAAGGCCGACGTACACACTTCAACGGGAGCAGTGTCGATCCGTTCTGATCTGCAGCTCATACTCACTGCCGTATGTGCGTACGGTTGCTCGCATGCAGCTTCGGTACAGCTTTCGTCTGTACCCAAACCACACCCAACGCGGCTTGTTGGCGCGGGCATTCGGGTGTGCACGGGTCGTATTCAACGACGCCGTGCGGGCCCGGGAGGACGCGCGCGAGGCGGGCTTGCCGTTCCCGAAGGCTGGAGAGCTGTCCACGCGCCTGATCACCCAGGCCAAGCAGACCGAGACCCGCTCCTGGCTCGGCGAGGTGTCCGCGGTGGTGCTCCAGCAGTCCCTGCGTGATGCCGAGTCGGCCTACAAGAACTTCTTCGCTTCCCTCAAGGGCGAGCGCAAAGGCCCCAGGCTGGCGGCGCCAAGGTTCAAGTCACGTAAGGACGCGCGGCAGTCGATCCGGTTCACCGCCAACGCCCGCTGGTCAATCACCAACAACGGGCGGCTGATCCTGCCGAAGATCGGTGCGGTCAAGGTGCAGTGGTCGCGACACCTGCCGTCGGCGCCCTCATCTGTCACGGTGATCAAGGACGCTGCCGGGAGGTATTTCGCCTCGTTCGTGATCGACACCGACCCGGTTGCCGACGCAGCGCGCATGCCCGACACCGGCCAAAGCGTGGGCATCGACCTGGGCCTGACGCACTTCGCGATCCTCGACGACGGCACAAAGGTCGACTCTCCGCGATTCCTACGCCGCGCGGAGAAGAAGCTGAAGAAGGCCCAGCGGGGGCTGTCCCGCAAGCAGAAGGGATCCCGAAACAGGGAGAAGGCCCGCCGGAAGGTCGCCCGCGCCCATGCCCAGGTCGTCGACGCGCGCCGTGAATTCCACCATCAGTTGTCCACGAAGCTGATCCGCGAGAACCAAGCGATCGCAGTGGAAGACCTGGCGGTGAACGGTCTGGCGCGCACGAGGCTGGCTAAGAGTGTGCACGACGCGGGCTGGGCACAGTTCGTGGCTATGCTCGTCTACAAGGCCGAACGCTACGGACGGACCCTGATCAAGATCGGCCGGTTCGAGCCGACCAGCCAGACCTGCTCGCACTGCGGCCATGTAGACGGACCCAAGCCCCTGCACGTCCGCGTATGGACCTGCCCCGCATGCGGAACCGTCCTGGACCGGGACACCAACTCCGCACGCAACGTGAAAAGGGCCGCCGGACTGGCGGCATCAGCCTGTGGAGCGCCGATAAGACCAGAACCTCTTCTGGCACAGTGCAACGAAGCAGGAAGCCACGGGTTCCCTCCTGAAGTCTGCACCGCCTAGCGGGGCAGACTTCGGGAGAGAAGTCCAGAATCCTCGGGCTTCAGCCCAAGGAGCAAGTCAAGCCGTGGCCGTGCCGCTCGCCGCCTGCGCCGCCGCGGCCGCGGGCCTGCTCGCCCGGTGTGCGCCGTCGCTGCTCGGGCCGACGCCCGCGGACCGGCTCGCGCGGGCGGAGGCCCGCGCCGCCGACCTGGCCGTGCGCAACCGGCTCGCGCGGGAGCTGCACGACTCGGTGGGCCATGCCCTCAGCGCCGTGACGCTGCAGGCGGGCGCGGCCCGCCGGGTGCTCGACAGTGACCCCGGCTTCGTCCGCGAGGCGCTCGCCGCGATCGAGGACACCACCCGCCGTACGGTCGGTGAACTCGACGCGGTGCTCGGCCTGTTGCGGACGGGCGACGACGCGACCAGCTTGCCCGCGCCGACCCTCGCCGACGGCCTCGACGGACTGCTCTCCCGTACGCGCGCGGCGGGTCTGACGGTGACGGCAGAGGTCGAGGGAGACCTGGCGGCCCTGACCGCCCTCGTCGGCCGCGAGGGGTACCGCATCGTGCAAGAGGGCTTGAGCAACGCGCTCCGGCACGGCGACGGAGGCCCGGTCACGGTCCAACTTGCCCTGAAGGACGAGGAGTTGAGCCTCGTCCTGACCAATCCCGGCACGGCGCCCGTGAAGCCGCGAAGCGACGGCGGGCGCGGCCTGCGCGGCATCGAGGAGCGCGCCCGGCTGCCCGGCGGCACGGCCCGCGCGGGCGCCGCCGACGGCACCTGGACCCTGGACGTACGACTCCCTGTGGAGGCTCTCCCATGACCACACCGCCGGTACCGGCAGGCGCGGGGCGGGCGGCGCTGCGCGTCGTGCTCGCCGACGACGAGCGGATGGTGCGCACCGCGCTGCGGGTCATCCTCGACGCGGAGCCCGGCATCGAGGTGGTCGGGGAGGCGGCGACCGGCGCGGAGGCGGTGTCGGTGGTGCGCGCGGAGCGGCCCGACGTGGTCCTCATGGATGTGCGGATGCCGGAGATCGACGGCATCCGCGCCACCGAGCAGATCCTCGGCTCGCTCGCGGCCCCGCCGCGGATCGTGGTCGTGACGACCTTCGAGAACGACGCGTACGTGTACGGCGCGCTGCGCGCCGGCGCCTCCGGGTTCCTCCTGAAGCGGGCCGAGCCCGACCAGCTGGTGCAGGCGGTGCGCCTGGTCGCCACGTCGGACTCGCTGCTGTTTCCCGCGGCCGTACGGGCCCTGGCGACGGCGCACGCGCAGGCCGGCGCGGCGCCCCCGGGGTGGGTGGGGCGGCTGACGGAGCGCGAGGGCGAGGTGCTGCGACTGATGGCGACCGGCCTGAGCAACGCGGAGATCGCCCGCCGCATGGACGTGGGCCCGGCGACGGTCAAGTCGCACGTGGCGGCGGTCCTCGCCAAGACCGGTGCGCGGGACCGCACCCAGGCGGTGATCGCGGCGTACGAGGCGGGTGTGGTGGGCGGGGCGCGGGACCAGCGCGGATGAAGACTTCCTGAGAAACCCGCCCGAAAGGGAACATCAGTCGCTGCCTGACGCGTCACCTCTGTGGGATGAACAAGACGATCAGGCGCGCTTCGGTCTTTTCGCTGCTGCTCGTGCTCGCCCTTCTCCTGAGGGCGACGTGGGTGCAGTTCTACGACGGCGAGGCGCTCGCAGACAACAAGCACAACCGCCGGGACGCGATCGAGCAGTACGCGTACCCGCTGGGCAACATCGTGGTGGCCGGAGACACGGTCACCGGTTCGGAGAGGACGACAGGCAGCGACCTCGCGTACAAACGCACCTACACCGACGGCAAGCTCTACTCCGCCGTCACCGGCTACAGCTCGCAGGTGTACGGGGCGACGCAGCTGGAGGGCATCTACCAGGACGTCCTCGACGGCACCGACAACCGCCTGAAGAGCCCGGTCGACGCGGTCACCCGCAAGCACGCCGACCCCGGCAACGTGGTCACGACCCTCGACCCGGCGGTGCAGAAGGCGGCCTACGAGGCGCTCGGGGACACCAAGGGCGCTGCCGTCGCGATGGACCCGGGCACGGGCGAGATCCTCGGCATGGTCTCCACCCCGTCGTACGACCCGTCGAAGATCAGCGGGTCCGCGGACGGGGAGGCGTGGCAGGCGCTCACCGGGGACGAGGACAAGCCGATGGTGAACCGGGCGCTGCGCCAGCCGCTGCCGCCGGGCTCCACGTTCAAGCTGGTGGTGGCCGCGGCCGCGCTGGAGAACGGGCTGTACAACTCGGTCGACGAGCGCACCGACAGCCCCGACCCGTACACGCTGCCCGGCACGAGCACGGTGCTGCGCAACGAGAACGCGTCGGCGCCCTGCGAGGACGCCACGCTCCGCACGGCCCTGCAGTACTCCTGCAACAACGTCTTCGCGAAGCTGGCCGCCGACCTGGGCGCGGACGAGGTGAAGGCGACGGCGGAGAAGTTCGGCTTCAACGACGACGAGCGGGACGTGCCGGTGCGCGCCTCCGAGAGCGTCTACCCCGCCGGGATGGACAAGGCCCAGACGGCTCTGTCCGGCATCGGCCAGTTCGACGTGACGGCGACGCCGCTGCAGATGGCGATGGTGTCGGCGGCCCTCGCGAACGGCGGTGAGCTGGTCGACCCGCACATGGTGTCCGAGGTGACGGACGGGAACGGTTCGACCCTTGAGGACCTCTCCGACGCGTCCTCGCACCGGGTGGTGAGCGAGCGCACGGCCGAGCAGCTGACGTCCGCGATGCAGACGGTGGTGGACAAGGGCACGGGTTCCAACGCCCGGATCGACGGCCTGACGGTCGGCGGCAAGACGGGCACGGCCCAGCACGGCGAGAACAACTCGAAGACGCCGTACGCCTGGTTCACGTCCTACGCCGAGGACGCCTCCGGCAAGCAGGTCGCGGTGGCGGTCCTGATCGAGGACTCGGGCGCGGCACGCTCGGAGGTCAGCGGCAACGGGCTGGCGGCGCCGGTGGCGGAGGCGGTCATGCGGGCGGCACTCGGGTAGTCGGTCCCGCACCGTCGACGTGGGCACCGTCGATCGCCCTGCGGGCTCGTCCTCAAACTCCCCCAGCCTCCGGCCGGGAGGTGCCCCCAGACGGGCTGAATTCACGTGCCCCGACAGGGGCGCGGGGAACTGCGCGACCAGCCACGACGGCGCGGCAGCCGAACAACAGCTGCTGCAAGCTTTCGGGAAGGGGCGGGGTGGGGAAAATCAGGCCGCAGGCCAGTCGGGGCGGCGCCCCGCCAGGCCGACCACCTGGTCGAGGAGCGGGGCCCCGGCGGGCACCTCCAGCACCGGGCCGAAGATCTCGCCGCGATCCTCCGGCGCCCGGGACTGGTCCAGGAACCCGTACGTCACCGCGAGGCACTCCGGGTCCGGGGCGTAGTCCTGGCCGGTCGCCCGGGCCAGGTCCCAGCCGTGGACGACCAGCTCGTCGACCGCGACAAGCCCCATCACCTCCGCCGGCAGCGTCACCCCGCCCGCCCGCGTCTCCCCCTCCCACGCGGACGGATCACGCCACGCCTCCCCGAGCTCGCTCAGCGCGCCCCGCAGCTCGGCCCGCCAGTCCTCGCCGATGTCCGGGACGCCGCTGCCCGGGTCGGTGTCGGTGGTCGGCCCGAAGTCCTTGCGGGCGGCGTCCCGGAACGCGACGGCCAGCTGCGTGAGGTGGCCGAGCAGATTGCGTACGGCGTACTCCGGGCACGGCGTGGGATCGCCGAGCCGGCTGTCGTCGACCTGCTCGGCGAGGCGGGCGACGACTCGCGCCTGGGGCGTGAGGTCGGGCATGCCGTCGGTGGTCGTGTCGTCTGCCATCGCGCGCTCCTTGTTCCGGTCGGGTCTCCTCAGGGTGGACCGCCGCCGAGCCCCGGACTCATCGGTGGGCGCCGGACGGCTTACCTCCGCAGCGCCCGCCGTACCTCCGCCAGGTCCGCGTCCGACGCCAGGCCCGCGTGGTAGAGCCGCAGCTCCGTCGCGCCCGCGCGGGCGGCGCGTTCCGCGTCCCGGGCGAGGGTGCCGGGTGCGCCGCCCATGCCGCTCACCACGGTGAGGTTGGCGGCGAGGACCGTCCCCGGTGGGGCGGCCGCGGCGAACGGCGCGAGCAGGGCGGGCCCGCCCGTGCACGGCACCACCACCCCGTCCGCCACCGCGAGCACATGAGACGGCTCGACGCCCGCGTTGGCGCCGCAGTGGTACGGAACGGGGTCGGCGTGCAGCAGCACCTGGAAGCCCGCGGGCGCCGCCGCACGTACCGCCGCGCTCGCGTCCTCCTGCAGCGTACGGGCCGTACGGCCCCTGAACTCCAGGGTGGCGGCGGCGAGTTCGGCGCCCAGGAGCCGCTCGACCGTCGCGCCCTCGCCGGTCTCGCCGCGCCACACGGGCGCGAGGGCGTCGCGTACGGAGCGCGCGAGCCGCCCGGCGGACAGCCCGGCGTCCTCGTACCCCCGGGCGCAGGCGGCGCAGAAGCAGAGGGACATCAGGTACTGCGCGGCGTCCCCGAGGGGGACGCCGGAGGTCTTGTCGTGGGCGTGCAGATGGGCGAGCCCGTACCAGCCGCAGGACTCCAGCTCGGTGCCGAGCGCGCCGGGGCGCGCGGCGGAGTCGGCGGCCAGGGTCGTGACGTACGCGCGGACCTCGGGCTGCGCGATGCAGGGCGCCCAGGGGTAGCGGTCGCCGTAGGCGTTGACGACGGAGGTGTCCGGATGGTCGGCGCCCATACGGGAGTTGTGGGCGAGGACGACCCAGGAGTGGACGTCGAGCCCCGCGTCGGCGAGGGCGGCGGCGGCCTCGGCGAAGGCGTCGCCGGGCGCCCAGTCCCCCGCCGGGTACGGCCGCAGCCGCCGCCCCTGCCACGGCGGGCCCGGCGGGTGGAGTACGGCGGCGTGCGCGGCCGTGACGACGCGGTGGCGCGGGTGGCGGGGGGTGAGGGCGCGGGTGGAGTGGTAGGCGGAGGCGAGGATGACCTGCTGGACGCCGAGGTCGACGAGGCGCGCGGCGGCCTCCGGGTCGCCGTTCACGTCCCAGGGATAGAGGAAGGCGGACGTCTTCACGCGGCGCCGCCTTGGCCGGCAGGCGTCCCGTCGGTCAGCTCCGGGCGCGTTCGATGAGCTGGGCCAGCTGCTTGACCGTGCCCGGGTCCGGTTCGGTCAGCGGTGACCGTACGGGCCCGACGTCCAGGCCCCGCAGCCGCACCCCGGCCTTGACGAGCGAGACGGCGTATCCGCGGCCCGAGTCGCGCAGGGCGACCAGGGGCCGGTAGAAGCCGTCGAGGAGCTCGACGAGTAGCCGCTCGCCCTCCGGCGTACCGGCGTTCAGGGCGCGGTGGAAGGCCAGCGCGGTCTCGGGGGCGAAGCAGAACGCCGCCGAGGAGTAGAGCGTGACGCCGAGGGCGCGGTAGGCCAGCTGGGTCCACTCGGCGGTGGGCAGGCCGTTGAAGTAGAGGAAGTCCTTGTTGCCGGAGACCCGGACGGCGCTGATGATGCCCTGCATCAGGTCGAGGTCGCCGCGGCCGTCCTTGAGGCCGACGATCCTCGGGTGGCGGGCGAGTTCGACCACGGTGGCGGGGGTGAACACGGCGTTGTCGCGCTGGTAGACGATCACGTCGAGCGCGGTGGCGTCGGCGATCGCGGTGAAGTGCCGTACGAGGCCCGCCTGTTCGGCGGCGACCAGGTACGGCGGCAGGGCGAGGACGCCGTCCGCTCCGGCCTCTTCCGCGAGGCGGGCGTACCGCACCGCGAGGGCCGTGCCGTAGCCCACGCCCGCGACGACGGGCACGCGCCCCCCGGCCTCCCTGGCCCCTTCGGCCTCCGCTGCCCCTTCGGCCTCCGCTGCCTCCCCCGCCTCCTCGACGGCGGCGGCCACGCAGTCCCGGAACTCCTCGGGGGTCAGCGCGTGGAACTCGCCGGTGCCGCAGCAGGCGAAGACGGCGGCGCCGCCCGCCTCGATCCCGGCGCGCACGTGCGTACGGAACGCGTCGAGGTCGACCGCGCCGTCCGGCCCGAACGCGGTGACGGGGAAGAACAAGGGCCCGCTGGGGACGCGGAGTCGGGCGGCGAGCGGGGCTGACGTCACGGGCTCTCCCTCGCGATTCTGATCGCTGTCCACATTTCTGAACTCGACCACGCTAAGGCGGCGGGCGACGCCGGTCAGGGATCAGTAGAATCCGTCAACCACCCACTTCGGCGCCGGTCTTGACGTCACCGAGTCGCACTTCCCAGCTTGTCCGAGCATGTGAATGACTGTCTGTGCGTTTGTTTGCCTGTCCGATGGAGGAGAGTTCATGGCCGCGCCCCGCACCGTCCTGCTCACCGGCGCCGCGGGCGGCGTCGGCACGCTGATGCGCGAGCTGCTTCCGCGGTACGGGTACGAGCTGCGCCTCCTCGACCTGGTCCCCGTGGAGGGCGCGCCGGACGCGATCACCGCCGACCTGGCCGACAAGGACGCCCTGCGCGCGGCCGTCCGGGGTGTGGACGCGATCGTCCACCTGGCGGGCATCTCGCTGGAGTCCTCGTTCGAGAACGTCCTGCGCGCCAACATCGAGGGCACCTACCACCTGTACGAGGCGGCCCGCGAGGAGGGCGTGCGGCGGATCGTCTTCGCCTCCTCCAACCACGCCGTCGGCTTCACCCCGCGCCCGCGCCCCGGCGACCCGCTGATCCCGGTCGACACGCCGCGCCGCCCCGACACGTACTACGGCCTCTCCAAGGCCTTCGGCGAGGACCTCGCGCAGCTCTACTGGGACCGGCACGGCCTGGAGACGGTGTCCGTGCGGATCGGCTCCTGCTTCCCCGAGCCGACGTCGGTGCGGATGCTGTCGGTCTGGATGAGCCCGGCCGACGGCGCCCGGCTCTTCCACGCCGCGCTGACCGCGCCGGAGGTCGGACACACGGTCGTGTACGGCTCGTCCGCCAACTCCCGCCTGTGGTGGGACCTTTCGAGCGCCCGCGCACTCGGGTACGAGCCGCGCGACGATTCGGAGCGGTACGCGGAGAAGCTCGTCGCCGAGCAGGGCGAGCTGGACGACTCCGACCCGGACCACGCGCACCTGGGCGGCCCCTTCTGCACGAGCCCGCCCATGTGGCCGCGCTGACGCCCGAGCGGGCGCCCTGCCGGGCGGGCAGAAACCGGGCACAGTACGGGCACGAACGGTCACCCCCAGGGGGCTCCGCCCCCGGACCCCCGCTCCTCAATCGCCGGAGGGGCTCATTTTTGAGCCCCTCCGGCGCTTGCGAAGCGGGCACGTTCCGCCCCACCCCGGACATGCCCCCACCCCGCCCCGCCCGGTAGAACTTTCCTCAGGGCGCCCGAACGGGCACCCCCGTCCGAGGAGAGGAGCCACCCGTGAGTGCCGAGGAACGCCAGCGGGAGATCGTCCGGGCCGCCCGGCGCGCCGGCAGCGTCGACGTCACGGCCCTCGCGGCCGAGCTCGGCGTCGCCAAGGAGACCGTCCGCCGCGACCTGCGCGCCCTGGAGGACCACGGCCTGGTCCGCCGTACCCACGGCGGCGCGTACCCCGTGGAGAGCGCCGGCTTCGAGACGACCCTGGCGTACCGCACCACCATGCGCGTACCCGAGAAGCGCCGGATCGCGGCCGCCGCGGCCGATCTGCTCGGCGACGCCGAGACCGTCTTCGTCGACGAGGGCTTCACCCCGCAGCTCATCGCCGAAGCGCTGCCGACGGACCGCCCCCTCACCGTCCTCACCGCCTCGCTCGCCACCGCGAACGCCCTCGCCGAGGCGGCGAACGACACGACGGTGCTGCTGCTCGGCGGCCGGGTGCGGCCCGGCACTCTCGCCACCGTCGACCACTGGACGACCAGGATGCTCTCCGGCTTCGTCGTCGACCTCGCGTACATCGGGGCCAACGGCATCTCCCGCGAGCACGGACTCACCACCCCCGATCCCGCCGTGAGCGAGGTCAAACGGCAGGCCATGCGGGCGGCCCGGCGGCATGTGTTCGCCGGGGTCCACACCAAGTTCGGGGCCGTGAGCTTCTGCCGGTTCGCGCACATCGGCGAGTTCGAGGCGATCGTCACGGACACCCAGCTGCCCGCCGCCGAGGCCCAGCGCTACGCCCTGCAAGGGCCCCAGGTCCTCCGCGTCTGACCCGCACCCCCGCACACCCGCACACCCGCACACCCGAGGAGCGTTCATGCGAACCCAGAGCCGAAGGAAGCCGCGCGCCCCGCTCGCCGCGGCCGCCGCAGGCGCGCTGTTGCTCTCCGGCTGCTGGACCGGAGCCGGCGGGACCGGTTCCGGTGACTCCATCGACGTACTGATGGTCAACAACCCGCAGATGATGGAGCTCCAGAAGCTCACCGCCGCCCACTTCACGCAGCAGACCGGCATCAAGGTGAACTTCACGGTGCTCCCGGAGAACGACGTCCGCGACAAGATCAGCCAGGACTTCGCCAACCAGGCGGGCCAGTACGACGTGGCGACGCTCAGCAACTACGAGATACCGATCTACGCCAAGAACGGCTGGCTGCGCGAACTCGGCCCGTACGCACGCAAGGACACCCGCTTCGACCAGGGCGACATCCTGCCCCCGATGCGCCAGTCCCTCACCGGCGACGACGGGAAGCTGTACGGCGAGCCCTTCTACGGCGAGTCGTCCTTCCTGATGTACCGCAAGGACGTGTTCGCCCGGCACGGCCTGGACATGCCCGCGCGGCCCACCTGGCAGCAGGTCGCCGAGCTCGCCGCGAAGGTGGACCGCGCCGAACCCGGCATGAAGGGCATCTGCCTGCGCGGGCTGCCGGGCTGGGGCGAGCTGACGGCGCCGCTCACCAGCGTCGTCAACACCTTCGGCGGCACCTGGTTCGAGAAGGACTGGACGGCCCGCCTGGACAGCGAGGAGTTCAAGGAGGCCACGCGCTTCTACGTCCGACTGGTGCGCGAGCACGGCCAGTCGGGCGCCGCCCAGTCCGGGTACGCGGAGTGCCTCAACAACCTCACCCAGTCCAAGACGGCCATGTGGTACGACGCCACGGCCGCCGCGGGTTCCCTGGAGGCGGCGAAGTCCCCGGTCAAGGGCAAGGTCGGATACGTACCGGCGCCGGTCGTGCGCACGGAGTCCTCCGGCTGGCTCTACACCTGGGCCTGGGGCCTGCAGAAGGCGTCCCCGAATCCGGACAAGGCCTGGAAGTTCATCTCCTGGGCCTCGGGCAAGGAGTACGAGCGGCTCGTCGGCGAGAAGTTCGGCTGGGCCAACGTACCGGCGGGCAAGCGGGCCTCCACGTACGAGATCCCGGAGTACCGGCGGGAGGCAGCCGCCTTCCAGGAGGTGACGCGGAACGCCATCGCCTCGGCGCGGCCGCGCGACCCGGGCGTGCAGCCGCGGCCCGCGCCCGGCATCCAGTTCGTCGGCATTCCCGAGTTCACCGACCTCGGCACCCAGGTCTCGCAGGAGATCAGCGCGGCCATCGCGGGCCGCCAGTCCGTGGACAGCGCCCTGGCGACGTCGCAGCGGCTCGCCGAGAAGATCTCCGAGGAGTACGAGGGCCGATGACCACCACCACCGTCACCCGCGCGGCGACCGCGCCGCGCGCCGCCACTCCCCCGGTCCGGCTGCGGGCCTGGGCCACGCGGGCGCCGCTGCTCCCCGCTCTGGTCTTCATGATCGTGATCACCCAACTGCCGTTCGTGGCCACCCTGGTGATCTCCTTCTTCGACTGGAACGCCCTCTATCCCGAGGCCCGCGGCTTCGCCGGACTCGGCAACTACGCCGAGGTCCTCACCGACCCCGACCTGCGCCGCTCGGTCCTCACCACGATCGCCCTCACCGCGACCGTCGTCCTGGTGAGCCTGGTCCTCGGGCTCTGCCTCGCGCTCCTCCTCGACCGGCCGTTCCGGGGCCGCGGCCTCGTCCGTACGCTGCTGATCGCGCCGTTCCTGCTCGTGCCCGTGGCCGCCGCGCTGCTGTGGAAGCACGTGCTCTTCAACCCCGAATACGGCCTGTTCAACGGCCTGTTGAGCCTCGTCGGAGGGCCGCAGCCCGACTGGGTGTCGACCATGCCGCTGATGGCCATCGAGGCCTCGCTGATCTGGCAGTGGACGCCGTTCATGATGCTGATCCTGCTCGCCGGACTGCAGAGCCGCTCCCCCGAACTCCTGGAGGCGGCCCGCATCGACGGCGCCGGCAACTGGCAGATCTTCCGCCATATGACCCTGCCGCACCTGCGCCGCTACCTCGAACTCGGCGCCCTGCTCGGATCGATCTACATCGTGCAGAACTTCGACGCCGTCTTCACGATCACCTCCGGCGGCCTGGGCACCGCCAACCTGCCCTACACCGTCTACCAGTCCTTCTACCAGGCCCACGAGAACGGCCTCGCCTCCGCGGCGGGCGTCCTCGTCGTCCTCGGCTCCCTGGTCATCGCGACGTTCGCGCTGCGCGTGGTGTCGTCCCTGTTCCGTGAGGAGGTGTCCCGCGCATGAACGCGCCCCGCACGACCTTCGTTGTACGGATACGCCGCTCGGGCCTCGGCGTCCTCGCCTGGCTCGCCGCCCTCGCCTTCGCCCTGCCGCTGGCGTGGATGGGCCTGACGTCCTTCCACTCCGAGCAGGACGCGGCCACCAACCCGCCCTCCGTCGCCGCTCCCCTCACCCTCGACGGCTACCGCGAGTTCTTCGGCCTCGACGGCGGGGCGAGCCCCTGGCCCGCGCTGATCAACTCCACGGTCGCCTCGCTCGCCTCGACGCTGCTCGTCCTGCTGCTCGCGCTGCCGGCCGCGTACGCCCTGTCCATCCGGCCGGTGAAGAAGTGGACCGACGTCCTGTTCTTCTTCCTGTCGACGAAGATGCTGCCGGTCGTCGCGGGCCTGCTGCCGATCTATCTGTTCGCGAAGAACGCCGGGCTGCTCGACAACATCTGGCTGCTCGTCCTGCTCTACACCTCGATGAACCTGCCGATCGCCGTCTGGATGATGCAGTCCTTCCTCGCGGAGGTGCCGGTCGCCGTGATCGAGGCGGCGCGGGTGGACGGAGCGAGGCTGCCGACGGTCCTCGGCCGCGTGGTGGCCCCCATCGCGCTGCCCGGCATCGCGGCCACGGCCCTGATCTGCTTCATCTTCAGCTGGAACGAGCTGCTCTTCGCCCGGGTCCTCACGGGTGTGGTCGCCCAGACGGCGCCCGTCTTCCTCACCGGCTTCATCACCAGCCAGGGCCTGTTCCTGGCCAAGGTGTGCGCCGCGTCCCTCGTCATCTCGCTGCCGGTGCTCGCCGCCGGTTTCGCCGCCCAGGACAAGCTGGTCCAGGGCCTGTCGCTAGGAGCCGTGAAATGAACCCGGGAGCCGCCCTATGAAGGCAGCCGTCATCGAGTCCGTCGGCAAGGTCACTGTCTCCGAGGTCCCGGACCCCGCGCCGGGCCCCCGCCAGGTGGTCGTCGAGGTCGCCGCCTGCGGCCTGTGCGGCACGGATCTGCACATCCTCCAGGGCGAGTTCGCGCCCTCCCTGCCGATCGTGCCGGGCCACGAGTTCGCCGGTGCGGTCGTCGGCCTCGGCAGCGAGGTGACCGAGCTGCGGATCGGCGACCGGGTGGCGGTCGACCCGTCGCTCTACTGCTACGAGTGCCGCTACTGCCGTACCGGCCACAACAACCTCTGCGAGCGCTGGGCGGCGATCGGCGTCTCCACCGCGGGCGGAGCCGCACAGTACGCGGTGGCCCCCGTCGCCAACTGCGTCCGCCTGCCCGAGCACGTCCGCACCGCCGACGCCGCCCTGATCGAACCGCTCTCCTGCGCGGTACGCGGCTACGACGTGCTGCGCGCCCGCCTCGGCGCCCACGTCCTGATCTACGGCTCCGGCACCATGGGCCTGATGATGCTGGAGCTCGCCAAGCGCACCGGCGCGGCCAGCGTCGACGTCCTCGACGTCAACCCCGAACGCCTCGCCACCGCACGGCAGTTGGGCGTCACGGGCGCGGCCACGAGCGCCGACGAGCTTGACCGGCCGCAGGGCTGGGACATCGTGGTCGACGCGACCGGCAACGGCGCCGCGATCCAGGACGGCCTGGACCGGGTCGCCAAGGCGGGCACGTTCCTGCAGTTCGGCGTGGCCGACTACGCGACGACGGCGACGATCAGCCCGTACCGGATCTACAACCAGGAGATCACCATCACCGGATCGATGGCCGTCCTGCACAGCTACGAGCGGGCGGCGGAGCTGTTCGCCGGGGGCGTGCTCGACCCGGAGGTGTTCATCAGCGACCGTCTCCCGCTCTCCCGCTACCCGGAGGCGCTCGACCACTTCGCGTCCGGGGCGGGGCGCAAGACGGTGGTCGTACCGGACTGATCCGTTCCGGGGGCCGTGGCCCGTGACCCGCGAGGGTCACGGCTCCGCATCGGGCCGGTGAAACCTGCCGGAGTAAGGGAACGGTAAAGCGGGGTCGTTCGTTACCTGGGGCATGACAGCTATGACCCCCGGCTCGAACATCCCTCTCTCCGCCGCGCGCGTGACGGTGGACGTCGCCGCCCCGGTGCGGCTCGACGTATCGGGCCTGCTGCTCACCGCCGACGGCAAGGTGCGCTCCGACGACGACTTCATCTTCTACAACCAGCCCTCGGGCCCCGGTGTCACCTATCGCTCGGGCGGCGGCTCCGCGCCCGACGCGATCACGGTGGACACCTCGGCGGTCCCGGCGGGCATCGAGAAGATCGTCGTCACCGCGAGCCCGGACGCCGCGGGCCAGACCTTCCAGGGCGTCGAGCCCACGGCCACCATCCGGGACGCGGACGGCGGCGCCACCCTCGCCACCTTCACCCCGCCGCAGCTCGGCGCCGAGACCGCGCTCGTCGTCGTGGAGATCTACCTCCGCAACGGCGCGTGGAAGGCCCGCGCGGTCGGCCAGGGGTACGCGAACGGCCTCGCCGGCATCGCCACCGACTTCGGCGTCTCCGTCGACGAGGAGCCGGCCGCCCCCGCCGCCCCGGTCGCCGCGCCCGTCCAGACCCCGCCGCCCGCTCCCGCGGCCCCGCCCGCCCCGTCCGCGCCCGAGCCCGCGCGTGCGATGGCGCAGACGCCTCCGCCGCCCGCTCCCCCGGCCCCGGCCGGCGGTCCGAACGCCCCCGGCACCGGCAAGATCAACCTGGACAAGGGCCGCGTCAGCCTGCAGAAGAACCAGACGGTGTCCCTGGTCAAGGGCGGCAAGCCGCTGCTCTCGCAGGTCAAGATGGGCCTCGGCTGGGAGCCCGCGTTCCGCGGCAAGGACATCGACCTGGACGCCTCGGTCATCGCGTACGGCCCGAGCCGCAACCACGTCGACAGCTGCTACTTCGGCAAGCTCGCCATCCTCAACGGCGCCATCAAGCACTCCGGCGACAACCTCACGGGTGAGGGCGGCGGGGACGACGAGGTCATCGTGGTCGACCTCGGCCGCCTCCCGCAGGAGGTCTCCGGCCTGGTCTTCACGGTGAACTCGTTCTCGGGCCAGAAGTTCAACGAGGTCGCGAAGGCCTACTGCCGCCTGATCGACGCCGCCACGAACGAGGAGCTGGTCCGCTTCGACCTGACCGGCGCCGAGCCGCAGACCGGCGTGATGATGGCCAAGCTGATCCGCCAGTTCTCCGGCGAGTGGGAGATGACGGGCATGGGCGAGTTCGTGAAGTCCCGCACGGTCCGCGGCATGGTGAAGCCCGCGGCGCAGGCGCTCTAGCCGCACGCAGGCAGCCGTACGCAGGCAGCTGTACGCAGGCATCCGTACGCAGGCATCCGTACGCAGGCAGCCGTGCGCGTCAGGGCGGTCACGAAAGCGTGGCCGCCCTGTCGTGTGCCCCGGGGAAGCCCGGTCGGGCGGCCGTTTCAGCTCGACGGCTTCGCGTAGTCCTGCGCCATACCACCGGCGAAGTCGTACAGCACGACCTGATCGTCACCGACGACCCACGCATCGTGCCCGGGCGGCAACACGAAGACATCGCCCGGTCCGACCTCGGCCTCCGCACCGTCGTCCATCCGGATCCGCATCCGGCCCTGTACGACATAGCCGTTGTGGTGGATCTGGCAGCTGTCGGTCCCCGCGAGCGGGGCCACGGACTCGGACCAGCGCCAGCCGGGCTCGAAGGTGCCCACGGCGAAGTCGAGCCCTGTCAGATGGACCGCTTCGAGGTGACCGCGCGGGAAGTCCCGCCGCTCGTCCGGCTTCTCCACCGCCTTGACCTCGATCATGATCACGCCCTCCGTTCTGCTCGTACGGACGTCACGGAGTCGGTCGTCGTCGGCGCGGCCGCGCCCGCGGCCGGCCCCTCCCTTCCATCGTCCGCCTGCCGACCGGGCGCCGCATCCGTTGCCGGTGCCGCCCCTCCGCGGCTCCTCGCGGCGAGTCCAACAACCCGCAACGTTCCGTCCAACGACCCTTCACCCAGGGCGAGTTACCTTGCCGCCCATGACTCCCCCCACCCGCAGAAGCATCCTCACGGCGGGCGGTCTCGCGCTCGCCACGATTCCGCTCGGCGGGCTCACCGCCGCGCAGGCCGCCGCCCGCCCCCGACCCGCCGCGGCCGCGACCCTCGACGTGATCAGCGACGTCCAGGGCGATCTGGCCGACCTCGGCCGCGCCCTCGACAACCTCGCCGCACTCGGCCGCTCCGACGCCCTGGTGATCGCCGGTGACCTGGTGGCGCAGGGCACGCAAGCGCAGTACGAGGATCTGTACGGGACCCTCGCCGACCACAGCCACCCGGACCGGGTGCTCGCCGCCCTCGGCAACCACGAGCAGTACAACGCGGACCCGTTCGACACCCAGGTCAAGCGGTTCCTGCAGTACACGGGCATGCCGGACGTGTACTCGCAGACCACGGCCGCCGGGCTGCCGCTGCTCTTCATCGGGACCACGGCGCCCGCCGTGAACGGCACCAGCCCGCCGTTCGTCACCCTGGGCGCCTCCCAACTCGACTGGCTTGACGGCGCGTTGGCGGCGCACGCGGACCAGCCGCACGTCCTGGTCTTCAGCCACCACGTACTGCCGGGCACCGTCTCGGGTACGACGGGTCCTGACGCGGCGCGCTTCTACGACCAGGACTTCGTGGACGAGACCGAGCTGCTGACCATCCTCGGCCGCCACCCCAACGTGGTGTTCTTCTCCGGCCACACCCACTGGGACCTGAACCGCGACGACTGGGCCGCGAAGAAGGTCGTGGAAGGCGGCGACCCCGCCGGGTTCACCGTGGTCAACACCGGCTTCATCCAGACCATGTTCGGCCCGGACGGCAACGGCGGCGAGGAGGCGCTGTCCGGCGCCGAGTCGCAGGGCCTCCGGCTCCTGGTCGGCGAGGGCGGTGAACTCACCGTCGAATCAAGGGATTTCCGGCGAGACAAGCTGATCCGCAGCCTCACCCTCTGACGCGCGGCGCACAAGCCGAGGGCCCGTCCCGCCCCCCCCCCGTGGCGGGACGGACCCCCGTGGCCGGACGGACCCTCGTCGTCAGGCATCGCTCACGCCACCCACGGCCAGTCCGCGTCCCGGCCCCGCTCAAGGAGCGGAACCATGCGGAAGGCCGCGTCCGAGAGCCCGCCGAACGTGTGCCTGTTCAGCTTGCCCGACTCGCCATGGCCCGCGCGGTAGCCCGCGAGGTTCCAGGTGTAGACGGGCACGTCCGCCGGGACCTGCTCGGTCGGGTCGCCGAGCGCGCTGTACGCGTACTGCTCGTCGGTGACGATCAGCACCCGGTCGTGGCCGCCGTAGAATCGGCGTACCGCCGTGGTCGTGTCGGTGCCGCCCAGGTCTCCGAAGCGCTCCAGGACCTTGAGGACCGACTCGCCCTTGCGGCACGTCACCGAGGAGCTGGTCGAGCCGAACTGCACCAGCTCCGCCGACTCGGCCCGCATCGCGAGCGCCGTACCGAAGATCGCGGCGGCGTCGGCCCGGTTGAGCTCGGAACGCTCCGACAGGCGGCCCCACATCGACCCGGACCGGTCGACGAGGATCAGGGTGCGGCCGGGCAGCGCGGGCACGTTGGCCAGCGAGTGCCCGAGCGCCCGCTCCAGCGGGTAGGCCCAGCGCAGCGACGGTGCGTGCTGGTACGCGGCCAGGTACCGGAACGGGAACTGCCGCGAGCGCGCCACCTCGGCCGGGTCGGAGATCTTCGCCGCGACCCGCTGCGCGACCTCGTCCGAGACCCCGGCCTCGTCGAAGTTCCGCAGGTTCCGTACGAGCGCCATGGCGCCCATGGATGGAATCACGGCCTCCCACGCGGCCTTGTCCATCGGCCCCTGCAGCCAGCCCGCGAGCGCCTCCCAGGTGATCCCGGCCGCGGCGAGCCGCTCGGGCCCGTCGGGCGCGGTGACCACGGCGCGCCGCTCGGCGACGGGCAGCGCCATCAGCGCGCGGTGCGCGGCGAGCACCGGCACCGAGGCGGGCGGCACGGCCGTGTCCGGGTTGTGCCGCCGGTCGAGCGCGTACTGGAACAGGTCGCCCTGCCACGGCTTGTCCGGGTCGGGCGCGGCGTGCACGAGGTTCAGGATGTCGCCGAAGCGGTAGCCCTTGCTCGAAGTGTCGTACTTGAGCAGCGACTTGCCGTGGTAGAGCCGGCGCACCGCGTCCGCGACGCCGCGCTTGACGGGCTTCGGAACGGCGCGGCCGTACGTCGCGGTCCAGTAGCCGAGCAGCTCTCCGGGCTCGTCCGGGCGGCGCAGCACGGAGGCGATGACCTGCCGGTTCGACGGGCCGTCGGACACCCCGGCGTCCAGGCGGGCCTTGACGTACTCGGCGGCGCCGACGAGGGCGGCGGTACGCAGGTTGCCCTCGCCGCGCAGCCAGGCGAGCAGGCCCGCGGTCCACTCCGGGTCCTCGATCGCGAGACGGCGCACCAGCCGCGCGAAGCGGTCGTCGCGCGCGGCGCCGTCCTCGTAGAAGGTCTGCTGGGCCACGAAGTTGGCGATCGACAGAAGGAAGAGCTCGGAGCGTGCGTCCCGCTCGGTACCGCGTCCACCCTCGTACGTACGGAGGGTGCGGCCGGTGGACGTCACGCGCGAGGTGCCGCGCGGGCCGGAGTTGCGGGTGTTGAAACGCGCCATGAGAATTCCCCCGAATTCAATGCGTGAGAGATCGTAAGAGAGATACGGAATCAGGGGGAGGCTGACGGCACGGCAGAGCCCGAGTTCAGAAGCGGCGACGGACTATCCGAATGCTCTACCCAGTTGAGCTACACCGACCCGGAGTCGATGACGGGACTCGAACCCGCAACCCTTCGATCAAAGAAGTAACCGTTGCCTACGCACCGGGCTCACCGATGCCTTGGCCTCCCGAGTTCAAGAGTGGCGGCGGCGTGAATTCTTGAGAGGAAGTAGCCGCAGCCCGCGCACCGGGAGGTGCAGGACATGCATGAAGTTGTGGTGTCCAGAGTTCAGGCCGGCGGAACCGACATTAGGTGCTCTGGCCCCTGAGCTACACCGGTATGAGTACCGGCGGCGGGATTCGAACCCGCGACCTCCCCGTTATCAGCGGAAGTAGGTCCTGCCTTCGCACCTGGACGAGAATTACCTTAGGAGGAACGGCAGTCGGGGCGCCAAGGGTTTTTCGCCGGGACGCATCCGGCTCAGCGGGGCTGGCGCTTCCACGGCCCCGTGATGGCCAGCATGATGCCCGGCTCCTGGATGTTGGCGTACAGCGTGCGCCCGTCGGGCGAGAAGACGACGCCGGTGAACTCGCTGTACTCCGGCTCCGCATCCGTACCAATGTTGAGGTCGTTGCGCGCGATCGGATACGTGCGGCCGCGGTCCGTGGCGCCGAAGAGGTGCTGCACGCCCTCGCCGTCCTCGGAGATGATCAGGCCGCCGTACGGGGAGACCGTGATGTTGTCCGGGCCGTCGAACGCGCCGTCCTTCGAGGGGTCCGGGTTGACGCCGAGGAGGACCTTCAGGGTGATCGTCCGGCGGCGCGGGTCGTAGAACCAGACCTGGCCGTCGTGCGGCTTGCCGGGGCTCTCGTCGCGGGCGTACGAGGAGACCAGGTACGCGCCGCCGTCCGCCCACCACATGCCTTCGAGCTTGCGGCCACGGGTGACCTCGTCGTCGGCGAACTGCTGCCGTACGGGGGTGGTGCGGGCGTCGCGGTCCGGGACGTCGACCCAGTCCACGCCGTACACGGTGCCGATCCTCGTGGCGCGGGAGAGGTCGTCCACGAACCGGCCGCCGGAGTCGTAGCACTGGGGCGCCTGCAGCACACCGGCTCCGTCGGCCAGGGTGCGGAGCTTGCCGCGGCCGTGCTCGAAGCCCTTCGGCGGGACCCAGCGGTAGAACAGGCCGTTGGGCTCGGCGTCGTCCTCGGTGAGGTAGGCGTGGCCGCGCTTCGGGTCGATGACGACGGCCTCGTGGTCGTAGCGGCCGAAGAACTTCAGCGGCTCGGGGTGGCGGTTGGCGCGGCGGTCCAGGGGATCGACCTCGAAGACATAGCCGTGGTCCTTGGTCATGCCGTTCTCACCGGCCCGGTCGGAGTTCTCCTCGCAGGTCAGCCAGGTGCCCCAACGGGTGCGCCCGCCCGCGCAGTTGGTGGACGTACCGGCGATCCCGACCCACTCGGCCACCTCGCCGCCGCGGCGGACCTCGACGACCGTGCAGCCGCCGGCCGCGGCCGGGTCGTACACGAGCCCTTCGGTGAGCGGCACCGGGTGGTCCCAGTCGGCGCGCGGGCCCTTCAGCTCGTGGTTGTTGACGAGCAGGGTGGCGCCGCGCGGGCCCTCGAAGGTGGCGGTGCCGTCGTGGTTGGAGGGCGTGAACTCGCCGGTCTCCAGGCGGGTCTCGCCGGTGCGGGTGATGACGCGGTACGAGAACCCGGCGGGCAGGGCGAGGATTCCGGCCGGGTCGTCGATCAGCGGGCCGTAGCCGGGGCCGTCGTCCTTCGCGGTCGCCTCCGCGGTCTCAGCGGCGTCCTGGGTGGCGAGGGCTCCGTCGGTGGTGGCGAGCACCCCGGCGGTGCCGACGACGGCGACCCCCGCTCCGGCGACGGCGGAGCGTCTGGTGAATTCCCTGCGGCTGAGCGGCATCGTCTCTCCCGAAGCGGTGGATCCAGGTGTGTCCGAGCGGGGTGGCTGCGGGCTCAGGGTCACGGCCGCGTATAAACGGCGGTTGAACACCGCCCGACGTCTGGAGAGCCGCTTTCATGAACCTGCCTGCCACCGGCCGCCGCCGCGTCCTGGTCTCCGGGGCCTCCCGCGGGCTCGGCCGCGCCGTCGCCCAGGCCTTCGCCGCGCACGGCGACCGGGTCGCCGTGCACTACAACTCCCGCCGTACGGAAGCCGAAGCGACGCTCGCGTCATTGGAGGGCGAGGGGCACGTCCTGGTCGGCGGTGACATCTCCGACCCTGCCGGAGCGGCACGCGTCGCCGAGGAGGCGTTCACGGGGCTCGGCGGGATCGACGTACTGGTGAACAACGCGGCGGTCAACGTCCGGCATCCGCTGCCGGACACCTCGTACGGGGAGTGGGCGGCGCAGTGGCAGCAGCATGTCGCGGTGAACCTGCTGGCCACGGCGAACCTGAGCCATCTCGCGGGGCGCCGGATGATCGAGCAGGGCACGGGCGGGCGGATCGTCAACGTCGGCTCGCGGGGCGCGTTCCGGGGCGAGCCGGACCATCCGGCGTACGGGGCGACGAAGGCGGCGGTGCACGCGCTCGGGCAGTCGCTCGCGGTGTCGCTCGGGCCGTACGGGATCGGGGTCGCGTCGGTGGCGCCGGGCTTCTTCGAGACGGAGCGGGTGGCGGGGCGCCTTGAGGGCGCGGAGGGCGAGGCGATCCGCGCGCAGTCGCCGTTCGGGCGGGTGGGGGCGGCGGAGGAGATCGCTGCGGCGGTGCGGTGGCTCGCGTCCCCGGAGGCGGAGTGGGCGTCGGGGACGGTGTTGGACCTCAACGGGGCTTCTCACTTGCGGACATGAACCGGCACCCGGCGCCGGGGCTGAACTCGTCGTTCAGCGCACTCGGCGCCGGGGGTTGTGCCCACCCTCCCCCAAGCTCTCGGCTTCGCTCGAGCAGGGGGGACCCCCATCGCCCTGCGGAACAACTGCCCACAACGATAAAAACTAGCGGCCGGCGCTTCGCGCCTTGAACGCTGCCTTGCGGGCCTCCTTGGCTACCTTCTTGTCGGGGTGCAGCCGCCCCATCGCCTCCAGCACATCCGCCGTGGCCGGGTGGTCCACCCGCCAGGCCGTGTCGAAGAACCCCCCGTGCTGCTGCGCCAAGCCCTCGACGAGCCCCTGGAGTTCCTCCGAGTTGCCCTCGGCCGCGAGCTGCGCGGCGACCGTGTCGATCGTCAGCCAGTAGATCATCGCCTCGGAGGGCGGCGGTACGTCGGCGGCGCCGTGCTCGGTGAGCCAGACGCGGGCGAGGCCGCCGAGCTCAGGGTCGTCGAGGACCTCGCGGAGCGCGGGCTCGGCCTCCCCGCCGACCAGGGACAGGGCCTGCTGGCAGCGGAGCCGGCGCAGCGGCGCGTCCTCGTCGCCGCCGCGGGCGGCACCCAGCAACTCCCGTGCCGCGGGCAGCGGTTGGTGCTGCCGCAGCCACAGCTCGGTCTCGGCGCGCGCGGCGCCCTCGGGGAAGTCGGCGGTCGCGGCGAGCAGGACGTCGGCACCCTTGTCCGCGAGGTCGCCGACCGCCGGGGCGTCGATCCCGGCGTCCAGCATGCGGGAGCGCACGCCGTACAGGCCGAGCGGGGTGAGGCGGACCATGCCGTAGCGGCTGATGTCCTCCTCGTCCGGGGAGAGTTCGGCGGGCTCCTCGCCGGCCTCGGCCATCAGCGCCTCGTCGACCGGGGTGAAGTCGACGAGCCCGACGGGTTCGAGCAGCCGGAACTGGTCGTCGAGCCGCATCATCGCGTCGGAGACCTGCTCCAGGACGTCGTCGGAAGGCTCGCCCATGTCGTCCGGCACGATCATGGACGCGGCGAGCGCGGGCAGCGGCACGGGGGCGTCGGCCGGGGCGTCCTCGGCGACGGTGAGGAGATAGAGGTTGCCGAGGACGCCCTCCAGGAACTCGGCCTCCGCCTCCGGGTCCCAGCCCAGGCTGTCGAGGTCGATCTCGCCGCCCTCCTCCAGAGCGCCGACGAGGTCGTCCAGGTCGGGCACGGCGGCGTCGGCGAGGACCGTGTCGAGGGCGGTGAGCCAGATGGAGAGGACGTCCTGCGGGGAGCCGGAGGTGAGCAGGGCGAGCTCCTCGCCCTGGGTGACGGTGGCCTCGGGCTCGTCCCCGTCGCCCTCCCCGGACTCCCCGGCCTCCTCGGCCTCCTCGGCCTCCTCGGCCTCCTCGGTGATCTCCACGAGGCCGGTGTCGACGGCCACGCGCCACGCCTCGCTCGCGTATCCGGGCCCGTCCTCGTCGTCCGCCGCGTACCCGAGGAGTGCGGCGGCCTCGGGGAGCTGCTCGTCGGCGAGTTCGCCGCCCGCCCCGACCCGGGTGTCCGGCCCCGCCCAGCGAGCGAGCCGCACGGCGCGGGCGAGCAGCGGAACGGTGAGCGCGTCGCGCGCCAGTTCCGCCTCGGAGTTCAGCCGCACCGGCGGCAGGGTGGGGCGTTCTGGGGACATGGAGTGGTTCTCCTCGGACGGTCAGGGCTTGGCGGCTCCCAGCGTAGACGGATTTCCACCCAAGCAGCCCGGTTCATGGGTACGTGGACGTTCCTTCGACGGGCGTACACCGGCCGAGCCTTGACAACTCCCTTGGCCACACAAGAGATTGACGCGCGTAGAGAGCCTGTGCAACTCCTCACCCCCCATCTGACACCTTCTGGAGTCCGACGATGCCCTCGCGTATATCCCGCAGATCCACCGCCGTCGCCGCCGTGCTCGCCACCGCGCTTGCGGCCGGCCTGATCACCGTCTCGACCACCTCGTCCGCCTCGGCCGCGGAGATCCGTGTGCACGACGTCCAGGGCGGCACCCGGCTCTCCCCGCTGGCCGGGGAGCGGGTGAAGGACGTGCCGGGCACGGTGACGGGGGTGCGTACGTACGGGGCGCGCGGCTTCTGGATCCAGGACACCGCGCCCGACGGCGACCCGGCGACGAGCGAGGGCGTCTTCGTCCACACCGGCTCGACCACGCCGACCGTCAAGCCCGGTGACGTCGTACGGGTCTCCGGCACCGTCAGCGAGTACGTGCCGGGCGGCGCCGACTCCGGCAACCAGTCGGTCACGCAGATCACCAAGCCGACGGTGGCCGTGGAGTCCTCGGGCGGCGCGGTGCCGAAGCCGCGGCGGATCGACGCGGACGCCGTGCCCTCGGCGTACACCCCGAAGGGCGACCCGGCGGACGGCGGCAGCATCAACAAGCTCGCGCTCGACCCGGAGGCGTACGCCCTGGACTTCTACGAGTCCCTGGAGGGCATGAACGTCTCGGTCGGCTCCTCGCGGGTGGTCGGCGCGACCGACCCGTACCACGAGCTGTGGATCACGGTGAAGCCGGACGAGAACCGCAGTCGGCGCGGCGGCACGGTGTACGGCTCGTACGCGGCGCAGAACACCGGACGGCTGCAGATCCAGTCGCTGACGCCGGTCGCGGAGAAACCGTTCCCCAGGGCGGACGTCGGGGATGTGCTGTCCGGTACGACCGAAGGGCCCCTGGACTTCAACCAGTTCGGCGGCTACACGCTGACGGCCCGCACGCTCGGCGAGGTCACCGGCAAGGGCCTGGCGCGCGAGAAGACCCGCAGGCAGGGCGCGGACGAGCTGGCGGTCGCCACGTACAACGTGGAGAACCTGGACCCGAAGGACCCGCAGGAGAAGTTCGACGCGCTCGCGCAGGCCGTCGTCGCCAACCTGGCGAGCCCGGACGTCCTCGCCCTGGAGGAGATCCAGGACGACAACGGCGCGACGGACGACGGCACGGTGTCCGCCGAGGAGACGCTGAAGAAGTTCACGGCGGCGATCGCGAAGGCGGGGGGCCCGGCGTACGAGTGGCGCTCGATCGACCCGGAGGACAAGAAGGACGGCGGTGAGCCGGGCGGCAACATCCGTCAGGTGTTCCTCTTCAACCCGGAGCGGGTGGCGTTCAGGGACCGGCCGGGCGGCGACGCGACGACCGGTACGGACGTGGTGCGCAGCCGGGGCCGTGCCGCGCTGACCCACTCACCCGGCCGGATCGACCCGACGGACGCGGCGTGGGAGAACAGCCGCAAGCCGCTGGCCGGCGAGTTCGTCTTCCGCGGCCGTACGGTCTTCGTGATCGCCAACCACTTCGGCTCGAAGGGCGGCGACGAGTCGCTGGTCTCGCACCACCAGCCGCCGAACCGCTCCTCGGAGAAGCAGCGGCATCTGCAGGCGGCGTCGGTCAACGCGTTCGTGAAGAAGGTCCTGAAGGCGCAGAAGAGCGCGGACGTCGTGGTGCTCGGTGACATCAACGACTTCGAGTTCTCGGCCACGACCGAGACCCTCACGGCCGGCGGCGCACTGAAGGCGGCCGTCAAGTCCCTTCCGCGCGCGGAGCGTTACTCGTACGTCTACCAGGGCAACTCCCAGGTTCTCGACCAGATCCTGACGAGCCCGGGGGTCGGTCGGTTCGCGTACGACAGCGTGCACATCAACGCCGAGTTCGCGCGGCAGAACAGCGACCACGACCCGCAGGTGCTGCGGTTCCGGCCGTAAGGCGGGGGGGTGACGCGGGAGTGAGGCGGGGTGCGGCGCCCGGAACGGCGCACCCCGCCCCTCGTTACCCGTTGCTGAGGCTCACGGCGGGCAGGTACCGCTTGAATCCGCCTCCCTCCGCGAGGCCCGGGTGGTGCTGCACCCGGTGCCAGGCCTCGGTGGCCGAGCCGATGCCGTCGCCGGGGGCGGCGAGCGCCTCGATGTGCGCCTGCTCGCTCTCCCACTCCGCGTAGTTCATGACCCGGGTGCCGTCGAGGCTGGTGTGGAAGGACGCCGAGATGCCGCCCGGGTGGGGCTCGTCGCTGTCGAGCGCTGCGAAGACGAGGTCGACCCACTCGCGCTGCCGCTGCGGATCGGGCCCGACGAACGGCACGTCGACGATGACGACGCAGCCGGGCACGCGCGCCTGGTCGGCCTCGTCGTTCAGGGATCGCCCTCGGTACAGCTCGTACGTGCGCAGCCCGAGCCGCTCGATGCCGGGGACGGCGGCGTCGATGTCGGCGTTCCGCGCGTCCCGCCCGTTGCCCGCGGCGGCGGAGAACTCCTCGTAGGCGTCGAGGTCGCGCCACTGCGAGTAGTGCAGCAGCGTGGAGCCGTCAGTTCCGGTGTAGACGCTGTACGAGAGCAGCCCCTCGTGCGGCCACTCCCGGCTCTCCCAGGCCTTGGTGATCGCCTCGACGGCAGCCTTCTGCCCCTCGGGCGTGCGGACGGCCCAGGTACTGGAGAGGACGACGCCGACCCCGCCCCTGCGCGGGTCGGGCAGGATGCTGCGCTGCACGGACATGGTGACCTCCCTGTGGATACGGGCACGGCCCCGGGTGGCGCCGTGATCACCATGCTCGAACTTGAACTTCGGTTGAGGTCAAGCGCGTTCGACCGTCCCTTCGGACCGGCTGGCCCCGCTTCCCCGCACGCCCGCTCCCGCCACGGCGAGGGGTCACCCTGGGTGTAGCACCGCTTACCCGTACCCTGAAGCAGAATTAAGTGGAGTCCGTGCCACCGCGTACCGAGACTGCACGCATGACCTCAGCCTCGCCCCTCGGCCGCGCCCTCTGCGCGATGATCACGCCCTTCGACGCTTCCGGCGCCCTCGACCCGGAGGGCGCCGGGCGGCTGGCCGTGCGGCTCGTCGACGAGGGCTGCGACGGCCTCGTCCTGTCCGGCACCACCGGCGAGTCCCCGACGACCAGCGACGCCGAGAAGGCCCGGCTGATCCGCGCGGTCCGGGAGGCCGTCGGCGACCGGGCCTCGATCGTGGCCGGGGTCGGCAGCGCGGACACCGCGCACGCCAAGGAGCTGGCCAGGCAGGCCGAACAGGCGGGCGCGGACGGCCTGTTGCTGCTCACGCCGTACTACAGCAAGCCCCCGCAGGACGCGATCGAGGAGCACTTCCGTACGGTCGCGGACACCACGGGCCTCCCGGTGCTGCTCTACGACATCCCGGGCCGCACCGGCACCCGCATCGAACCGGAGACGATGCTGCGCCTGGCCGAGCACCCGCGGATCGTCGGCGTGAAGGACTGCGCGTACGACCTGCTCGGCACGCAGAAGGTCCTGGCGCGCACGGAGTTGGCGTACTACACGGGCTGCGAGGAGTTCATCCTGCCGCTGTACGCGGTCGGCGGCGCCGGGTACATCAGCACGGTGGCGAACGTCGTACCCGCGGAGCTGCGCGCAATCCTGGACGCGTTCGACGCGGGTGACACGGCGGGCGCCACGCTGCTGCAGCGGCTCGCGCTGCCGCTGATGGAGCTGATGATGGCGGACGGCCTGCCCGGCGCGGTGACAGCGAAGGCCCTGCTCGGCGCACTGGGATTGCCCGCGGGCCCGGTACGAGCACCGCTGCGGGCGGCGGACGAGGGGCGGACGGCTCGGCTGGTGATGGCGTACGGGGCCACAAATTCAGCCCGTCCGGCAAATCCAGCCCGTCCGGCGTTTGAGGACGAGGCCGCAGGCCGATAAAAAGCCCGTCCGGCGTTTGAGGACGAGCCCGAAGGGCGACTTACGGCAACCGAGTCAACGGAACCCGCAAGTCGCCCTAACAACTAGTCGTTGGAGTGCAGAACCTCGTTCAGCCCGCCCCACACCGCATTGTTCGGCCGAGCCTCCACCGCACCGGTCGTGGAGTTGCGGCGGAACAGGATGTTCGAAGCCCCGGACAGCTCGCGGGCCTTCACGATCTGCCCGTCGGGCATCGTCACCCGCGTACCCGCCGTGACGTAGAGCCCGGCCTCGACCACGCACTCGTCGCCGAGCGCGATGCCGATGCCCGCCTCCGCGCCGATCAGGCAGCGCTCGCCGATGGAGATGCGCTCCTTGCCGCCGCCGGAGAGCGTGCCCATGGTGGACGCTCCGCCGCCGATGTCCGAGCCGTCACCGATGACGACGCCCGCGGAGATGCGGCCCTCGACCATCGACGTGCCGAGCGTGCCGGCGTTGAAGTTGACGAAGCCCTCGTGCATGACGGTGGTGCCCTCGGCGAGGTGCGCGCCGAGGCGGACGCGGTCGGCGTCGGCGATGCGCACGCCCTTGGGAGCGACGTAGTCCGTCATGCGCGGGAACTTGTCGACCGAGGTGACCGAGAGGTGCAGGCCCTCGGCGCGGGCGTTCAGGCGGACCGTCTCCAGGTCGTCGACGGCGACCGGGCCGAGCGAGGTCCAGGCGTTGTTGGAGAGCAGGCCGAAGACGCCGTCCAGGTTCTGGCCGTGCGGCTGGACCAGGCGGTGCGAGAGCAGGTGCAGGCGCAGGTACGCGTCGTGCGCGTCGAGCGGCTTGTCGTCGAGGGACGCGATGACCGTACGGACGGCGACGATCTCGACGCCGCGGCGGGCGTCCTTGCCGATGGCCTGGGCGGCGCCCTCGCCGAGCAGTTCGGTGGCGCGGTCGGCGGTGAGCTTCTCGGTTCCGGCCGGGCCCGGCTCGGCGGTGAGCTCGGGGGCGGGGAACCAGGTGTCGAGAACGGTGCCGTCGGCGGTGATGGTGGCGAGGCCGGCGGCGACGGCGCCGGTGGTGCGGGAAGTCGTGTCGGTCATGACAGGAAACCTAACCGGCGCGGCCCCGCCGAGGCGAACCGGTCTCACCGTCCGGTCGCGGCCCCGCTCCCTTTGCCCGCTCGATCTCCCTCTGCCCCCTCGATGACCCGCGCGAGCATCTCCCGCGCGTACTCCTCGTCGTACGCGCCGCCCGTGAGCAGCACCTGCAGACAGATCCCGTCGAGCATGGCGGCGGTCGCGCGGGCCGTGACCGGGTCGGTGCGGCGGGCGATCAGGGCGCCGACCTCCTCGCACCACTCGGCGGCGACGGGCCGGAGCGCGGGGCGGCGCAGCGCCGCGAGGTAGAGCTCGTACTCCAACTCGACGCCGGTGCGGTCGCCGTCGAGCCACTCGCCGGTGAGCCGGGCCAGCTCGGCGGCGAGGTCGGCGCCCGGGTCGGCGAGGGCGCCGCCGTGTTCCCGTACGACCTTCGCGAAGCCCTCGTTGGTCTGCCGCAGCGCGGCCACCATCAGGTCGTCGAGCGTCTTGAAGTGGTACGTGGTCGAGCCGAGCGGCACATCGGCCTCGGCGGCGACGGTGCGGTGGCTGAGGCCGTTGATGCCCTTGGCGCCGACGACCCGGATCGCGGCGTCGATGATCCGCTGGCGCCGCTCGGGGTCGTACCTGCGCCCGGCCATCAGTGCGCCCCGCCCAGATTGAGCAGCACGACACCGCCGATCACCAGGGCGATCCCGGCGATCTTGGCGAGGCTCGTGGACTCGCCGAGGAAGAGCATGCCGATGACGGCGACGGCGGCCGTGCCGACCCCGGCCCAGATCGCGTACGCGGTGCCGACCTGCATGGTCTTCAGCGTCTGTGCGAGCAGGGTGAAGGCGAGCAGATAGCCGGCGACCGTGGCGAGCGAGGGCCAAAGGCGCGTGAAGCCCTCGCTGTACTTCATGGCCGTCGTCCCGGCCACCTCCGCCGCGATGGCCGCGGCCAGCAGTCCGTATCCCATGTGTACCAGCGTACATAACGTTGTGTACGTGCGTACACAGAACGGTCGCTCGTTCCTGCCGGAGCGGGACCGGCTACCGTGTCCCGGTCCAGGGGGACGAATCACAGGAGCGAGACGCATGTCGATGGACAAGGGGCGGGGCGGGGCCGAGCAGCCGGAAGAGGCGGCCGGTTCCGGAGGAGCGGAACAGCCACCGCAGGACGCACCACCGCCGCAGGACGCACCGCCGCCACAGCAGCAGCAGCCGCCGCAGGCACCGCCGCCGGACGGGGCGTACGCGGCGTACGGACAGCATCCGCAGTACCCGCAGTACCCGCAGTACGGCCCGGGACCGTATCCGCCGCCCGGTCCCGGCCCGTTCGCCTGGGGGCTGCCGCCCGCGCCGAAGCCCGGCGTGATCCCGCTGCGTCCGCTGCAGCTCGGCGACGTCCTGGGCGGCACGTTCGCCACGGTCGGCCGCTGCTGGCGCGCACTGTTCGGGATATCCCTGATCGCGTACGGCGGCGCGCTGATCGCCGTCGTCCTCGCCCTCGGCCTGGCGTACGTGTTCGTCGGCGACCACTTCCGCGCCTTCGTCGACAGCTCGGAGTACGGGGAGCCGCTCTGGTCCGACACCCTGCCGGTGATCGTCGCGGGCATCTCGGTCTGGGTGTTCGCGCTGATCGCGATGCTCGTCGCGTCCGCGATGGTCTCCGCGGTCTGCCCGGCGGCCTTGCAGGACGCGGTGCTCGGGCGGCCCTCGGCCTTCGGCACGGTCTGGCGCCGCACCATGGCGCGCGTTCCGGCCGTCATCGGCACCGGCCTGCTCACGGCGCTGATCGTGGCGATCCCGTTCCTGCTGTTCCTCGGCGTCGGCCTGGTCGTCACGGTCGTCTCGTACACCGAGCAGAGCAACCCCGGGGCGGTCCTCGCGCTGTGGTTCCTCGGGCTGCTCGCGCTGCTGCCGCTGGTCATGTGGCTGTGGGTGCGCTTCTCGCTCGCCCCCGCGGTCGCCGTCTTCGAGTCGGCGGGACCGGTCACGGCGCTGCGCCGCTCGACCCGTCTGGTGCGCGGCTCCTGGTGGCGGATCTTCGGCATCTCGCTGCTGGTCTACCTGATGGCGGGCGTCGCCGGGTACTTCATCCAGATCCCGTTCAACATGATCGGGATGTTCTCGGCGATGCCGACCGCCGGCGCCATGGGCCCGAACCCCGAACCCGCCGAAGTCTTCGCCACCATGGGCGTGTTCATGTTCTTCATCATGATCGGCGCCCTGGTCAGCCAGCTGGTCACGGCCCTGTTCCCGCAGCTCGCCGTCAGCCTGCTCTACGTCGACCAGCGCATCCGCAAGGAGAGCCTGGACGTCACCCTCGCCCAGGCGGCGGGCGTCCCGCTGACACCGGCGCCCGCTCCGGCCCCGTACCAGGGCTGAGCACGCGAAGAGGCCCCCGGAGCAGCTCGCTCCGGGGGCCTCTTCGTACGTACGCGTACGCGGTGGTGGCTCAGACGTTGAATCCGAGCGCGCGCAGCTGCTCGCGGCCGTCGTCCGTGATCTTGTCCGGGCCCCACGGCGGCATCCAGACCCAGTTGATGCGCAGCTCGCTGACCAGGCCCTCGGTGGCCGACTTGGCCTGGTCCTCGATCACATCGGTCAGCGGGCAGGCCGCCGACGTCAGGGTCATGTCGATCGTCGCGATGTTCGCGTCGTCGACGTGGATGCCGTAGATCAGGCCCAGGTTGACGACGTCGATGCCCAGCTCGGGGTCGACGACGTCCATCAGCGCCTCGCGGACCTCCTCCTCGGAGGCCGGCTTCAACGTGGCCGTCTCGTTGTCACTCATGCGGTCTTCCTCGCTGTGGTCTCGCGGTCCTCGCCGAATGCCTGGGCGGTCGCGTCCTTCCACGCCATCCAGCTCAGCAGAGCGCACTTCACCCGTGCCGGGTACTTGGAGACTCCGGCGAACGCGACCGCGTCCTCCAGGGTCTCCTCCATCGTGTCGTCCGGCTCGATCTTGCCCTTGGACTGCATCAGCTCCAGGAAGACTTCCTGGATCCGCTGCGCCTCGGCCAGTTCCTTGCCGACGAGCAGTTCGTTCAGCACGGACGCGCTGGCCTGGCTGATCGAGCAGCCCTGTCCTTCGTACGAGACGTCCGCGATGCGCTCGCCGTCGTACTTCACCCGGAGCGTGATCTCGTCACCGCACGTCGGGTTGACGTGGTGCACCTCGGCGTCGCCGTCGCGCAGACCGCGTCCGTGCGGGTGCTTGTAGTGATCCAGGATCACGTCCTGGTACATGGAGTCCAGCTTCACCAGTCAGCCCTGTCCGTCTCTGTTTCCCTTGTCCTCGGCGTTTCCGTGGCCTCAGCCGAAGAAGTTCCGTACGTGCTCCAGGCCCTCGACCAAGGCGTCCACCTCGGCCGGAGTGGAGTACAGATAGAACGACGCTCGCGTGGTCGCAGGAATTCCGTACCGCAGGCAGACCGGGCGCGCGCAGTGGTGGCCCACGCGGACCGCGATGCCCTGCTCGTCGAGGACCTGGCCCACGTCGTGCGGGTGGATGTCGCCGAGCGTGAAGGAGATCGCGGCGCCGCGGTCCTCGGCCGTGGTGGGGCCGATGATGCGCAGGTCCGGGACTTCCTGGAGACGCTTGACGGCGTACTCCGTGATCGCGTGCTCATGCTGCGCGATCTTGTCCATGCCGATCGAGGAGAGGTAGTCCACCGCCGCCCCGAGGCCGATGGCCTGCGAGATCGGCGGGGTGCCCGCCTCGAACTTGTGCGGCGCGGGGGCGTACGTCGACGAGTGCATCGAGACGGTCTCGATCATCTCGCCGCCGCCGAGGAACGGGGGCAGGTCCTCCAGGAGTTCCTGCCGTCCCCACAGCACGCCGATACCGGTCGGGCCGCACATCTTGTGGCCGGTGAAGGCGACGAAGTCGGCCTGCAGCGCCTGCACGTCGAGCGGCATGTGCGGCGCGGCCTGGGAGGCGTCGACGCAGACAAGCGCGCCGACCTCCTGGGCGCGGCGCACGATCGCCTCGACCGGGTTGACCGTGCCCATGATGTTCGAGACCAGCGTGAAGGAGACGATCTTCGTCTTCTCGTTGATGATCTCGTTGATGTCGGACAGGTCGAGGCGGCCGTCGTCGGTGAGGCCGAACCACTTCAGCTTCGCGCCCGTGCGCTGCGCGAGCAGCTGCCAGGGAACGATGTTGGAGTGGTGCTCCATCTCCGTGATGACGATCTCGGTGTCGCTGTCCACGCGGTAGGGCTCGTCGGCCCAGCCGAGCATGTTCGCCACGAGGTTGAGCGACTCCGAGGCGTTCTTCGTGAAGATCACCTCGTTGCGGCTCGGGGCGTTGATGAACTCGGCGACCTTGTCACGCGCGCCTTCGTACAGCGCCGTGGCCTCCTCGGCGAGGACGTGCACGCCGCGGTGGACGTTGGCGTTGTGCTGCTCGTAGTACTCGCTGAGCACGTCGAGCACCTGGCGCGGCGTCTGGGAGGTCGCCGCGTTGTCCAGGTAGACGAGCTTCTTGCCGTCGTGGAGCACCCGATCCAGGATCGGGAAGTCCTTGCGGAGCGTCTCCGTGTCGAGGAGGCCCGGCAGCTGCTGTGTCACGCCGTTGCGCCGCCCTTCACGTACTTGTCGTAGCCCTCGTTCTCAAGCTGGTCGGCGAGCTCGGCACCGCCGGACTCGACGATGCGGCCGCCCGCGAACACGTGGACGTAGTCGGGCTTGATGTAGCGCAGGATGCGCGTGTAGTGGGTCACCAGGAGGGTGCCGACGTCGCCGTTCTCACGGACGCGGTTGATGCCCTCGGAGACGATGCGCAGCGCGTCGACGTCCAGGCCGGAGTCGGTCTCGTCGAGGATCGCGATCTTCGGCTTGAGCAGCTCCAGCTGGAGGATCTCGTGGCGCTTCTTCTCACCGCCGGAGAAGCCCTCGTTGACGTTGCGCTCGGCGAAGGACGGGTCCATGTTGAGGCGCTCCATGGCCTCCTTGACCTCCTTCACCCAGGTGCGCAGCTTGGGGGCCTCGCCGCGGATCGCCGTCGCCGACGTACGCAGGAAGTTGGAGACGGAGACACCCGGGACCTCGACCGGGTACTGCATCGCGAGGAAGACGCCGGCGCGGGCGCGTTCGTCGACCTCCATCTCCAGGACGTTCTCGCCGTCGAGCGTGACGGTGCCGGAGGTGATCGTGTACTTCGGGTGACCCGCGAGGGAGTAGGCGAGCGTCGACTTGCCGGAGCCGTTCGGGCCCATGATGGCGTGGGTCTCGCCCTGCTTCACGGTCAGGTCGACACCCTTGAGGATCTCCTTCGTGGCGTTGTCGGCCTCGACGGTGACGTGCAGGTCTCGGATTTCAAGCGTTGCCATGGGTGCCTCAGGACTCCTGGGTGAGGGAGACGAGTACATCGTCTCCTTCGATCTTTACGGGGTATACGGGGACGGGGCGCGTCGCGGGTAGGCCGGACGGCTTGCCGGTGCGGAGGTCGAACGCGGAGCCGTGCAGCCAGCACTCGATCTGGCAGTCCTCCACTTCGCCCTCGGAGAGGGAGACGTTCGCGTGCGAGCAGATGTCGTTGATCGCGAACACCTCGCCCTCGGTCTGGACGACGGAGATCGGCGTGCCGTCGAGTTCCACCCGCTTCGGGGTGTCCTCCTCCAGCTCGCTCAGGCCGCAGACGCGTACGAAGCCCGCCATCAGACGGTGGCCTCCAGCTCCGTCTCGATCTTCGCGATGAGGCGCTCCTCGATGTCCGGGACACCGATCTGCTGGACCAGCTCGGCGAAGAAGCCGCGCACGACGAGGCGGCGGGCCTCGACCTGCGGGATGCCGCGGGCCATCAGGTAGAAGAGCTGCTCGTCGTCGAAGCGGCCGGTGGCACTGGCGTGGCCGGCGCCGACGATCTCGCCGGTCTCGATCTCCAGGTTCGGCACGGAGTCGACCCGGGCACCGTCGGTCAGAACCAGGTTGCGGTTCATCTCGTACGTGTCGGTGCCCTCGGCGGCAGCCTCGATGAGGACGTCACCGATCCACACGGCGTGCGCGTCGTCGCCCTGGAGGGCGCCCTTGTACGTGACGTTGGACTTGCAGTGCGGGACGTTGTGGTCGACCAGGAGGCGGTGCTCCTGGTGCTGGCCGGCGTCCGTGAAGTACAGGCCGAGCAGCTCGGCCTCGGCTCCGGGGCCCGCGTAGTTGACGCGCGGGTGGATGCGGACGACGTCGCCGCCGAAGGTCACGACGACCGACTTGAAGGTGGCGTCGCGGCCGACCAGGGCGTTGTGCTGGGAGACGTGGACGGCGGTGTCGTCCCAGTCCTGCACGGAGACCACGGTGACCTTGGCGCCGTCGCCGACGATGAAGTCGACGTTGGCGGCGCGCACGGCGTCACCGGTGTGGTCGATGACGATGACAGCCTCGGCGAAGGCGCCGACGTCGAAGACGGTGTGCCCGAAGGTGGTGCCGCCCTCGCCGTGCAGCGTGACGCGCACGGGCTGGTCGAGCACCTGCTCCTTGGGGACCGAGACGACGGTGGCCTTCTCGAAGGAGGAGAACGCCTGCGCGGCGACGCGGTCGACGGGCGTGCCCGCCTTGCCGATGCGGGCGTCGTCCCGGCCGACCGACTCGACGGTGACGCCCTCGGGCGCGTCGATCTCGGCCTTCAGGGCGCCGTCGGCCTTCGCGGTGCCGTCGTGCAGGCCCTTGAGGCGGTCGAGCGGCGTGAAGCGCCACTCCTCCTCGCGGCCGTGCGGGACCGGGAAGTCGGCCACGTCGAACGACGGGGGCGCGCTCATGCGCGTCGCGACGGTGGACTCGGCGGCCACTGCGACCGAGCCGGCGGTGGTGGAACCCACCGGGAGATTCTGAGCCTCAGCCATGGCTGTCGTAGTGCTCACTTTCTTGGATCAAGACGTGTAGCTGCTTCGGATCGAGGGTCGATCAGCGAGCGATCGAGGAGCGGGAGCCGGGCCGGTCGAGCACCGCCCGGCCCCCGCGGCCGGTGCCTTAACCGACCGCGCCCTCCATCTGCAGCTCGATCAGCCGGTTGAGCTCCAGTGCGTACTCCATCGGCAGCTCCTTGGCGATCGGCTCGACGAAGCCGCGCACGATCATGGCCATGGCCTCGAACTCGGTCATGCCGCGGCTCATCAGGTAGAAGAGCTGGTCCTCGGAGACCTTGGAGACGGTGGCCTCGTGGCCCATGGAGACATCGTCCTCGCGGACGTCCACGTACGGGTACGTGTCCGAGCGCGAGATGGTGTCGACGAGCAGGGCGTCACAGAGGACGTTGGACTTGGAGCCCGGTGCGCCCTCGCCGATCTCGACCAGACCGCGGTACGACGTACGACCGCCGCCGCGGGCCACGGACTTGGAGACGATGTTGGACGAGGTGTTCGGCGCCATGTGGACCATCTTGGAGCCGGCGTCCTGGTGCTGCCCCTCGCCCGCGAAGGCGATGGACAGGGTCTCGCCCTTGGCGTGCTCGCCCATCAGGTAGACGGCCGGGTACTTCATGGTGACCTTGGAGCCGATGTTGCCGTCGATCCACTCCATGGTCGCGCCCTCGTACGCCACGGCGCGCTTGGTGACCAGGTTGTAGACGTTGTTCGACCAGTTCTGGATGGTCGTGTAGCGGCAGCGGGCGCCCTTCTTGACGATGATCTCGACGACCGCGGAGTGCAGCGAGTCCGACTGGTAGATCGGCGCGGTGCAGCCCTCGACGTAGTGGACGTAGGCGTCCTCGTCGACGATGATCAGCGTCCGCTCGAACTGGCCCATGTTCTCGGTGTTGATCCGGAAGTAGGCCTGGAGCGGGATCTCCACGTGCACGCCCTTCGGCACGTAGATGAAGGATCCGCCGGACCAGACGGCCGTGTTCAGCGACGCGAACTTGTTGTCGCCGACGGGGATGACGGTGCCGAAGTACTCCTTGAAGAGTTCCTCGTGCTCCTTCAGCGCGGTGTCGGTGTCGACGAAGATGACGCCCTGCTCCTCCAGGTCCTCACGGATCTGGTGGTAGACGACCTCCGACTCGTACTGCGCGGCGACACCGGCGACGAGGCGCTGCTTCTCCGCCTCGGGGATGCCGAGCTTGTCGTATGTGTTCTTGATGTCCTCGGGCAGGTCCTCCCAGGAGGTGGCCTGCTTCTCCGTGGACCGCACGAAGTACTTGATGTTGTCGAAGTCGATGCCGGAGAGGTCTGAGCCCCAGTTCGGCATGGGCTTCTTGTCGAACAGGCGCAGGCCCTTGAGGCGGAGCTTGGTCATCCACTCCGGCTCGTTCTTCTTCGCCGAGATGTCGCGGACGACGGCCTCGTTCAGGCCGCGCTTGGCTGCGGCACCGGCCGCGTCGGAGTCGGCCCAGCCGTATTCGTACTTGCCCAGGCCCTCCAGCTCGGGGTGAGCAGTCTCCTCGATGGGGAGCGTCATGCGGGGTTCCTCCCGGCCGTGCTTGCAGATGCTGTGGTGGTCTTCGGTTCTTGCTGTGGCGAGACGGTCTCGACGCGGGGGATGAAGGTGGTGCACACCCCGTCCCCGTGGGCGATGGTGGCCAGTCGCTGCACATGGGTGCCGAGCAGATGGCTGAAGAGTTCCGTCTCCGCCTCGCACAGCTGCGGGAACTGTTCGGCCACATGGGCGACCGGGCAGTGGTGCTGACACAGCTGCTCGCCCCGTTGCGGGAGGGGCGCGCTACGCGCCGTAGCAGCGTACCCGTCGGCCGTGAGTGCCCGGGCCAGGGTCTCCGCCCGCTGTTCGGGGGCCACGGCGGCCAGCTGCTCGCGGTATTTCTCCGCGGTGGCGACCAGCCGGGCGCGCGCGAAGGCGGCGACCGCTGCGTCCCCGAGTTCCCCGCCGCCGGCCGACTGGGAGATCCAGTGCAGCGCCTCGGCGGCGAGCTTGTCGTAGGACTGGTCGAAGGCGTCCCGGCCGCAGTCGGTCAGGGCGAACACCTTGGCCGGGCGGCCTCGGGTGCGCGCTCCGTAGACCCGCTGCTCACGGGGTGCCACTACGTCGTCGGCGACCAGGGCGTCGAGATGCCTGCGCACCGCGGCCTGGGTGAGGCCGAGCCTGCCTGCGAGCTCGGCCACGGTGGACGGTCCGTGGTCCAGGATGGAGCGCGCGACGCGGTTGCGCGTACTGCGCTCACCGGTCGCGAGTTCCTCCTGCGGAGCCTCGCCAACGTTTTTCACAACGCCATTGTTGCGTAATTCCTCTGGCTCCGTAAAGCCGCGCCCGAACCCCTCGCCGGTGGCCTCGATCACTAAGGTTCACCTAATTTCTGTGTGTTTCCACGGTGCCCGGCGGTCTGCGCGGCCTGTCCGTGGTGGGAAGCCACCAGGCCCCGTACCGGGCACGCGGAAGCCCTCTCTAGACTTCCCGGCATGCATGAAGAGCCCGTCGCAGGCGGCGTCCTCCAGGTGCGCGGCCTGGTGAAGCGGTACGGATCCAAGACCGCGGTGGACGGCCTCGACCTCACGGCCCACGCGGGCGTCACCGCCGTACTCGGCCCGAACGGCGCCGGCAAGACCACCACGATCGAGACCTGCGAGGGCTACCGCAGGCCGGACGCGGGCCAGGTCCGCGTCCTCGGCCTCGACCCGGTCAGGCAGGCCGCCGCGCTGCGCCCGCGGATCGGCGTGATGCTGCAGTCCGGCGGCGTCTACTCCGGCGCCCGGGCCGACGAGATGCTGCGCCACATGGCGAAGCTGCACGCCCACCCGCTGGACGTGGACGCCCTGATCGAGCGTCTCGGCCTCGGCTCCTGCGGCCGTACGGCCTACCGGCGGCTCTCCGGCGGACAGCAGCAGCGGCTCGCCCTCGCGATGGCCGTGGTGGGCCGGCCCGAGCTCGTCTTCCTCGACGAGCCGACCGCGGGCCTCGACCCGCAGGCCCGCCGCTCCACCTGGGACCTGGTCCGCGAGCTGCGCGCCGACGGCGTCTCCGTCATCCTCACCACGCACTACATGGACGAGGCGGAGCAGCTCGCGGACGACGTCGCGATCGTCGACGCGGGCCGGGTCGTCGCCCAGGGCAGCCCCGAGCAGCTCTGCAAGGGCGGCGCCGAGAACACCCTGCGCTTCACCGGCCGCCCGGGGCTCGACGTGGCCTCGCTCCTGAAGGCCCTGCCGACGGACAGCGCGGCGGCCGAGCTCACCCCGGGCTCGTACCGCGTCACCGGCACCGTCGGCCCGCAGCTGCTCGCCACCGTCACGTCCTGGTGCGCCCAGCACGGCGTGATGCCGGAGAGGATCTCGGTGGAGCGGCACACCCTTGAAGACGTCTTCCTGGAGCTGACCGGTAAGGAGCTGCGCGGATGAGCGCCGGTACGTATACGCCGAAGCCGGGAGCGGCCCCCGTCGGGCGGATGATCGCGGCGCAGGCGGCCCTGGAGACGAAGATGCTGCTGCGCAACGGCGAGCAGCTGCTGCTCACAGTGGTCATCCCCTCGCTGCTCCTGGTCCTCTTCTCCACGGTCGACATCGTCGATACGGGCAGCGGCGAGGCCGTGGACTTCCTCGCGCCGGGCGTGCTCGCGCTCGCCGTGATGTCGACGGCCTTCACGGGCCAGGCGATCGCGACCGGCTTCGAGCGGCGGTACGGCGTGCTCAAGCGGCTCGGCGCCTCGCCGCTGCCGCGCTGGGCCCTGATGACCGCGAAGACGCTGTCGGTCCTGGTCACCGAGGTGCTGCAGATCGCGCTGCTCACGGCGATCGCCCTCGCGCTCGGCTGGTCCCCGCACGGCGACCCGCTCTCCGTGGCGCTGCTCCTGGTCCTCGGTACGGCGGCCTTCTCCGGGCTCGGCCTGCTGATGGCCGGCACGCTCAAGGCCGAGGCCACGCTCGCCGCCGCGAACCTGGTGTTCCTGCTGCTGCTCGTCGGCGGCGGCGTGGTCGTGCCGCTCGACAAGTTCCCGGATGCGGCCCAGTCCGTGCTCGGTCTGCTGCCCATCTCGGCGCTCTCGGACGGGCTGCGGGACGTGCTGCGGGACGGGGCGTCGATGCCGTGGGGCGCGGCGGGTGTGCTGGCGGTATGGGCGGTCCTCGGCCTGGGGGCGGCGGCCCGGTTCTTCCGCTGGGAGTAGACCGTCCGCTTTCGCTCCCCCTCGTGAACCCCTCGTGAACCGATGCACAAGGCCCCCTCTACGATGGTGCGCGTGCCGAAGTTGACCCGAGCCGACCTGGCTCAAGCCGCGCGCAATCCGCTCGCCTTCATCGCCGAGCGCTGGACTCCCGAAACCCGGACGGCCCGGCTCGCGGCGCTCACCGCCCTCGTCATGAGCTGCGTGATCGTGGTCACCGGCGGCGCCGTCCGGCTGACCGGCTCCGGCCTCGGCTGCCCGACCTGGCCGAAGTGCACCGCCGACTCCCTCACCGCGACCAGCGAGATGGGCGTCCACGGCGTCATCGAGTTCGGCAACCGCATGCTCACGTACGTGCTGTGCGCGGCGGTCGGCTGGGCGATCATCGCGGCCCGCTCGCAGAAGCCGCGCCGCCGCAGCCTGACCCGGCTCGGCTGGGCCCAGTTCTGGATCGTGATGGGCAACGCGGTCCTCGGCGGCATCGTCGTCCTGGTGGGCCTCAACCCGTACACCGTGGCCGCGCACTTCCTGCTCTCCACGACGCTGATCACAGTCGCCACGCTGATGTGGGTGCGCACCGGCGAGGGCGAGGGGGACGCCGCGCCGCGTCCGCTGGTCGGCAAGGCCGTGCGGCAGCTGGTGTGGTGCCTGATCGTCGCGTCGGGCCTTCTGGTCGCGATCGGCACGGTGGTCACGGGCTCGGGTCCGCACGCCGGTGACTCCAGCGACGTACCCCGGATGGACATCGGCGCCATCGGCCTCGACTGGGAGGGCGTGTCCAAGCTGCACGCGGTCCTCGCCTGGATCGTGGTCTCGCTGACCTTCGCGCTGTGGTTCGTGCTCAAGGCGGTCGACGCCCCGCGCGGCCCTCTGGCCCGCACCCGCGACCTGTTCCTGATCCTGCTCGCCCAGGGCGTGATCGGTTACGTGCAGTACTTCACGGAGCTGCCCGAGGTCCTGGTCGGCGCGCACATGCTGGGCTCGTGCCTGGTGTGGATCGCGGTGGTACGGGTCCTGTTGGCCCTGCACGAACGCCCGCGCGCGGAACCGGGTATCCCGTCCCAGGCGGACCCGGAGCTGTCGACGGTCTGACCGCCACGGGGCTCCGCCCCGGACCCCGCTCCTCAATCGCCGGAGGGGCTCAATTTTGAGCCCCTCCGGCGATTGAGGAGAAATCAGCTCAGCCCGTACACCCTGCGCGCGTTCCCCGACGCGATCAACCCCGCCACGCGATCCGCGTCCGCCCGCGACCACGCCCCCTCGGCCACCCACCCCCCGAGCACCCGCCCCAGCGCCTCCCGGAACAGCTGGGCCCCGACCACATGCAGCTCGGGCAGGCCGTGCGCGCCGCTGGAGAACAGCAGCTTGCCGAACGGGGCGAGTTCGAGGATCTCCGCGAGCAGCGTCGCCGCCCGCGCCCCGCTCCGTACGACCGCGGGGCCGAGGTCCGCGTAGACGTGCGGGAACACCCCGGCGAGGTGCGCGGCCTGACGGTGGTACGGGTAGCCGTGCAGCAGCACCAGATCCGTGCCGAGCCCGGCCGTGGCCCGCGCGAACTCCCCCACGTACCGCTGCGGATCCCCCGTACCCGCGTGCAGTTGGAGCGGGAGACCGGAGGCCACGGCGATCCAGACGAGGTGCCGCAGGAGTACGGGATGGGTGAGGCGGTCGCCCACGCGGCGCCCGGCGAGCCAGCGGTCGGCGGCGCCGCGCACCTCCCCGGCGTCCGGCGGCTGCGGCGCGAGGGCGAGGCCGTGCGCGCCCCCGACGGAGGCGAAGGCGACGGCGCCCGCGGCGGCTCCGTGGACGCACTCGGCGAGGTTGGCGAGGAAGGTCTCGACGGTGCCGGAGGTGTCGGCGACCTGCTCGGCGAGGAGTTCGAGGCGGACGATCTCGTGGGCCTCGGCGGCGCCCGCGGCGGCCAGTTCGGGCGGCCCGGTCAGATCGCCGGGCAGCCCGGTGTCGACGAGATACGTGCCGATGCCGGTGGCCCGGAGCAGCCGGCGGCCCGCCTCGATCACGCCGAGCTCGCGGCGCCTGGCCAGATAGCGGGCGGGCTGGCAGTGCGGTTCGAGGCCGAGCAGCGGCGGGCACCAGCGGCGCACCGCGAACCCGGTCTGGGTGTCGAAGAAGGTGGTGCCGGGGGCGGGCGGCCCCTCGCCCCGGCCGAGGTGGGCCTCGAAGGTGCCGAGGCCCAGCTCCGTACGCAGCACCCCGTGGCAGCACTGGTCCACCAGGGGCGGTGTCTCGATCATCCGGGCTCCCGTGCGTGGACCGTCTTCCGTCAACAGTCCTAACGGGTGAACCCGGTCTCAGGTGTTGCTCGGGCCCCCGACCTGCAGGCCCGCCATGCGCGACCACTCGTACCGACCGGTGACGACCTTGGCCGCGAACTCGCCGTCGAAGTCCTCGTGGACGGTGAGCCCGGACTTCTCCACCGCCCTGCGCGCCACGGCGTCGGTACGCGCCACGAGGTCGCCCCAGCCGCCGTCCTCACCGACGAGGACGATGCGGGAGCCGCGCTCCCCGAGGTAGGCGATCTGCGCCTCGGCGCCGCCGTGCGCCTTCGCGAAGGCGGTGATCTCCTTGGCGAGCTTCGCCGCCTGCCGCTCCGCGCGCCCGTCCGCGGGCTTCTCTTCGACCTTGGTGTCTGCCATACCCCGATGCTACTTGTGGGTATTCGGGCGCGGCAATGGCCCCTGACACACGGACGCCGGGCGGCTGAGGGGCAGCCGCCCGGCGTACGAGAGTCAGTGGCTCAGCGCAGGAACGGGTCCACCGCGACCGCCACGAACAGCAGCGACACGTACGTGATGGACCAGTGGAACAGGCGCATCTCCTTGAGCTTCGCGCCCGTCACCCCCGCCTTCGCGCGGGCCTGCAGCGCGTGCGCCTCCCAGAGCCAGAAGCCGCCGGTGGCCAGCGCGACCGCGGTGTAGAACCAGCCGGTGTAGCCGAGCGGCTGGAGCAGCAGCGAGATGCCGACCATGACCCAGCTGTAGAGGACGATCTGCTTGGCGACGACCTTGTTGGAGGCGATCACCGGGAGCATCGGGACCTGGGCGCGGGCGTAGTCGTCCTTGACCTTCATGGACAGCGGCCAGTAGTGCGGCGGAGTCCAGAAGAAGATCACCATGAACAGGATGACCGCGGCCCAGGACATCGAGTTGGTCACCGAGGACCAGCCGATGAGGACCGGGAGGCAGCCGGCGATGCCGCCCCAGACGATGTTCTGCGCGGTCCTGCGCTTGAGGATCATCGTGTAGACGACGACGTAGAAGAGCAGCGCGCCGAGCGAGAGCGCGGCGGAGAGCCAGTTGATGAGGAGCCCGAACCAGACCGTGGAGATCACGGCGAGGGCGACGCCGAAGACCAGGCCCTCGGTGGGGCTGATCAGGCCGGTGACCAGGGGGCGGTTCCGGGTGCGCTCCATGAGGGCGTCGATGTCCCGGTCGTACCACATGTTCAGGGCGTTGGCGCCGCCCGCGGAGAGGTAGCCGCCGAAGCAGGTCGCGAGGACCAGCCACAGGTTGGGCACGCCCTGCTCGGCGAGGAACATCACCGGGACCGTGGTGATGAGGAGCAGTTCGATGATGCGTGGCTTGGTCAGTGCCACGAACCCCATGACGAGGGGACGGATCGGCCGACGGCCGGAGTTCGCCACGCCCTCGGACTCGAGCTCACCCGCCGTGCCCTCGGCACGGGCGGTGCCCCCGCCTGTTGGACGGGATTCAACGGCCGTCACGCACACCCCTGACAGAGACTCCCAGCAAGCCGACCGTGGGTGTCACCTGAACATGAAGACCCGGTAAAGGCTCGCGCGTACCACGCCACTGTAGACGTAGGCCATACCCGGCTCTTCGCGGGGGTCGGTCGTGTTGGGCCGGTTGCCGCGACGCTGGTCCGGCGCCCGCCGACGGCCCTGTGGCGCACCGCCGGTGAACGGCTCGGGAGGCGAAGGTGACAGACCCCCGGCAGTCTGGGACGAGTCGAAAAGATGCACGCTCGCGCGGCGGTAGGCTCGACAGCGACCGGCGCACGACGGCGCCGTGAGTCGACGACATACGACGGCGGACGACGACGTTCGGCGACGACGTTCGACATGTAGAGCATGTGGAGAGGAGCCCTGACCCAGGGTGAGCACCGAGCCGACCACCACAGATCTCGAGTGGACCGATCTGGACCAGCGGGCCGTTGACACCGCCCGCGTCCTGGCCGCCGACGCCGTACAGAAGGTCGGTAACGGCCATCCCGGTACGGCCATGAGCCTCGCGCCCGCCGCGTACACCCTTTTCCAGAAGGTGATGCGGCACGACCCCGCGGACGCCGACTGGGTGGGCCGCGACCGGTTCGTCCTCTCCGCGGGGCACTCGTCGCTGACGCTGTACATCCAGCTCTACCTGGCCGGGTACGGCCTGGAGCTCGATGACCTCAAGTCGTTCCGCACCTGGGGCTCGAAGACCCCGGGCCACCCGGAGTACGGCCACACCGCCGGCGTCGAGACGACCACGGGCCCGCTCGGCCAGGGTGTCGCGAACGCCGTGGGCATGGCCATGGCCGCGCGGTACGAGCGCGGTCTGTTCGACCCTCAGGCGCCCGCGGGCGAGTCCCCGTTCGACCACACGATCTGGGTCATCGCCGGTGACGGCTGTCTGCAGGAGGGCATCTCCGCCGAGGCGTCCTCCCTCGCGGGCCACCAGAAGCTCGGCAACCTCGTGATGCTGTGGGACGACAACCACATCTCCATCGAGGGCGACACGGAGACGGCCGTCTCCGAGGACACCCTCAAGCGGTACGAGGCGTACGGCTGGCACGTGCAGCGCGTCGAGCAGCTGCCCAGCGGCGACCTGGACCCGAAGGGGCTGTACGAGGCGCTGCAGGCCGCGAAGGCCGTCACGGACAAGCCGTCGTTCATCGCGGCCCGTTCGATCATCGCCTGGCCGGCGCCGAGCGCGCAGAACACCGAGGCCGCGCACGGCTCGGCCCTCGGTGACGAGGAAGTCGCCGCCACCAAGCGGGTCCTGGGCTTCGACCCGGAGCAGTCCTTCGAGGTCTCCGACGAGGTCATCGGCCACACCCGCGAGGCGCTGGAGCGCGGCGTGCAGGCGAAGGCCGAGTGGGAGAAGGGGTTCGCCGCCTGGCGCACCGCCAACCCGGAGCGCGCCGCCGAGTTCGACCGCGTCAACGCGGGCGAGCTCCCGGCCGGCTGGGAGGAGAAGCTCCCCGAGTTCGAGACCGGCAAGGGTGTCGCGACGCGTGCCGCCTCGGGCAAGGTCCTGCAGTCGCTCGGTGCGGTGCTGCCGGAGCTGTGGGGCGGCTCGGCCGACCTCGCGGGCTCCAACAACACCACGATCGACAAGACGAGTTCGTTCCTCCCCGAGGGCAACCCGCTGCCGGGCGCGGAGCCGTACGGCCGGACGATCCACTTCGGCATCCGCGAGCACGCCATGGCCGCCGCCATGAACGGCATCGCGCTGCACGGCCACACGCGTATCTACGGCGGCACCTTCCTGGTGTTCTCCGACTACATGCGCAACGCCGTCCGCCTGTCGGCCCTGATGCACCTGCCGGTGACGTACGTGTGGACGCACGACTCCATCGGCCTCGGTGAGGACGGCCCGACGCACCAGCCGGTCGAGCACCTCGCCTCGCTGCGCGCGATCCCGGGTCTGAACGTCGTCCGTCCCGCGGACGCCAACGAGACCGCGATCGCCTGGCGCGAGATCCTGAGGCGCTACACCAAGGAGTTCGGCAAGGGCACCCCGCACGGTCTCGCCCTCACCCGCCAGGGTGTGCCGACGTACGAGCGCAACGAGGAGGCCGCGAAGGGCGGTTACGTCCTGTTCGACGCCGAGGGCGGCGAGCCCGAGGTCATCCTGATCGGTACGGGTTCCGAGGTGCAGCTGGCCGTCGAGGCGCGCGAGCGGCTCCAGGCCGGGGGCGTCCCGACCCGTGTCGTGTCGATGCCGTGCGTGGAGTGGTTCGAGGAGCAGTCGCGGGAGTACCGCGACAGCGTCCTGCCGCCGTCGGTCAAGGCGCGTGTGGCGGTCGAGGCCGGTATCGGTCTGACCTGGCACAAGTACGTCGGCGACGCCGGCCGGATCGTCTCCCTGGAGCACTTCGGCGCCTCCGCCGACGCGAAGGTCCTCTTCAAGGAGTTCGGCTTCACCGGCGAGGCCGTGGCTTCCGCCGCGAAGGAATCCGTGGCGGCCGCGCAGCGCTGACGCTGACACCACGACTCACCCCTCATCACAAGCAGGAGATGCAATTTCCATGACAGACGCACTCAAGCGCCTCTCTGAAGAAGGCGTCGCGATCTGGCTGGACGACCTGTCGCGCAAGCGGATCACGTCCGGCAACCTCGCCGAGCTGATCGACCAGCAGCACGTCGTGGGCGTCACCACCAACCCGTCGATCTTCCAGAAGGCGATCTCCGGCGGGTGGGGGTCCCCCCGCTCGAGCGAAGCCGAGAGTGGGGGAGGTTACGAGCAGCAGCTCGCCGACCTCGCGGCCCGCAAGGTCACCGTCGAGGAAGCCGTCCGCATGATCACGACGGCCGACGTGCGCGACGCCGCCGACATCCTGCGCCCCGTCTTCGACGCCACCGGCGGCAAGGACGGCCGCGTCTCGATCGAGGTCGACCCGCGCCTGGCGCACAACACGGCGGCCACGGTCGCCGAGGCCAAGCAGCTGGCGTGGCTGGTGGACCGCCCCAACACGCTGATCAAGATCCCGGCGACCAAGGCCGGCCTGCCGGCGATCACCGAGGTCATCGGCAAGGGCATCAGCGTCAATGTCACGCTGATCTTCTCCCTTGAGCGGTACCGCGCGGTCATGGACGCCTACCTGGCCGGTCTGGAGAAGGCCAAGGCCGCGGGCCTGGACATCTCGCTGATCCACTCGGTGGCGTCCTTCTTCGTGTCCCGCGTGGACACGGAGATCGACAAGCGCATCGACGCCCTGGGCACCGAGGACGCCAAGGCCGCGCGCGGCAAGGCCGGCCTCGCCAACGCCCGGCTCGCGTACGAGGCGTACGAGGAGGTCTTCTCCTCGGACCGCTGGGCCGCCCTGGACAAGGCCAACGCCAACAAGCAGCGCCCCCTGTGGGCGTCCACGGGCGTCAAGGACAAGGCGTACAAGGACACCCTGTACGTCGACGACCTGGTCGCGCCGAACACGGTGAACACCATGCCGGAGGCCACCCTGGAGGCGACCGCCGACCACGGGCAGATCACCGGCAACACCGTCGCGGGCACGTACGAGCAGTCCCGCGCCGAGCTCGACGCCGTCGAGAAGCTGGGGATCTCGTACGACGAGGTCGTGCAGCTGCTCGAGGACGAGGGCGTCGACAAGTTCGAGGCGTCCTGGATCGACCTGCTCAAGTCGACCGAGGCGGAGCTCAAGCGCCTCGCCCCTTCGGAAGGCTGATCTTGTCTCCCACTGTCGACGGAGCCAACCCGCTTCGTGACGCACTGGACCGACGGCTCCCGCGTATCGCGGGGCCGTCGGGCCTGGTGATCTTCGGCGTCACGGGCGATTTGTCCCGTAAGAAGCTGATGCCTGCCGTCTACGACCTGGCCAACCGGGGGCTGCTGCCGCCGGGCTTCTCGCTGATCGGCTTCGCCCGGCGCGAGTGGCAGGACGAGGACTTCGCGCAGGAGGTGCACGACGCGGTCAAGGAGCACGCCAGGACGCCGTTCCGCGAGGAGGTCTGGCAGCAGCTGAGCCAGGGCATGCGGTTCGTGCAGGGCGACTTCGGCGACGACGAGGCGTTCGAGACGCTGAAGTCGACGATGGAGGAGCTCGACAAGGCCCAGGGCACGGGCGGCAACTTCGCCTTCTACCTGTCGGTGCCGCCGAAGTTCTTCCCCGAGGTCGTCCAGCAGCTGAAGAAGCACGGCCTTGCCGACCAGCGCGGGGACTCCTGGCGGCGCGCGGTCATCGAGAAGCCCTTCGGGCACGACCTGGCCTCCGCCCAGGAGCTGAACGCCATCGTGCACGAGGTGTTCAAGCCCGACCAGGTCTTCCGTATCGACCACTACCTCGGCAAGGAGACCGTCCAGAACATCCTGGCGCTCCGCTTCGCCAACACGCTCTTCGAGCCGATCTGGAACCGGTCGTACGTCGACCACGTGCAGATCACGATGGCCGAGGACATCGGCATCGGCGGCCGCGCCGGGTACTACGACGGCATCGGCGCCGCCCGTGACGTCATCCAGAACCACCTGCTCCAGCTGCTCGCCCTGACCGCGATGGAGGAGCCCGCCTCCTTCGACGCGGACGCGCTCGCCGCCGAGAAGACCAAGGTCCTCGGCGCGGTGAAGATCCCCAAGGACCTGTCGAAGGGCACGGTCCGCGGGCAGTACGCGGCGGGCTGGCAGGGCGGCGAGAAGGTCATCGGCTACCTCCAAGAGGACGGCATCGACCAGCAGTCGAAGACCGACACGTTCGCCGCCATAAAGCTGGAGATCGACAACCGCCGCTGGGCGGGCGTCCCGTTCTATCTGCGCACCGGCAAGCGCCTCGGCCGCCGGGTCACCGAGATCGCGGTCGTCTTCCAGCGCGCCCCGCACTCCCCCTTCGACCACACCGCGACCGAGGAGCTGGGGCAGAACGCCCTGGTCATCCGGGTCCAGCCGGACGAGGGTGTCACGATGCGGTTCGGCTCGAAGGTGCCGGGCACATCGATGGAGGTCAGGGACGTCTCCATGGACTTCGCGTACGGCGAGTCCTTCACGGAGTCCAGCCCCGAGGCGTACGAACGGCTCATCCTGGACGTGCTGTTGGGCGATTCGAACCTCTTCCCGCGCACCGAGGAGGTCGAGCTGTCCTGGAACATCCTCGACCCGATCGAGCAGCACTGGGACAGGAACGGCAAGCCCGCGCAGTACGCATCGGGCACCTGGGGCCCCGTCGAGGCGGACGAAATGCTCGAACGAGACGGACGGAGCTGGCGTCGGCCATGAAGATCGACCTCACGGACACCACGGCCAGCAAGGTCAACAAGGCCCTCGTCCAGGGCCGCCGCGCCATCGGCTCCCCCGCCATCGGCATGGTGCTCACCCTGGTCATCGTCACCGACGAGGAGAACGCTTACGACTCCCTGCGGGCGGCCAGCGAGGCCTCGCGCGAGCACCCCTCGCGCACCCTCGTCGTCATCAAGCGGGCCGCGCGCTCCCCTCGTGACCGCACGTCGTCCCGCCTGGACGCGGATGTGCGGGTGGGTGCCGACGCCGGTACGGGCGAGACGATCGTGCTCCGCCTCTACGGCGACGTCATCAACCACGCCCAGTCGGTGGTCCTGCCGCTGCTCCTCCCGGACGCCCCGGTCGTCGTGTGGTGGCCGGTGAACGCGCCGCTCGACCCGGCGAACGACCCGCTGGGCGCACTCGCCCAGCGCCGGGTGACCGACACGTACGCGGCGGAGCAGCCCATCCACGAGCTGGCCTCCCGCGCGGAGACGTACACGCCCGGCGACACGGATCTGTCGTGGACCAGGATCACCCCGTGGCGCTCCATGCTGGCCGCCGCTCTCGACCAGGTGACCTGCCAGGTCACGGCGGCCGAGGTGGAGGGCGAAGAGTTCAACCCGAGCTGTGAGCTGCTCGGCATGTGGCTGGCCGACCGGCTCTCGGTGCCGGTGACCCGCTCGCTGTCCAGCGGTCCGGGGCTCACCTCGGTACGTCTGGACACCGACTGCGGTCCGATCGTGCTCGACCGGGCCGACGGCTCCCTGGCGACGCTCTCGGTGCAGGGCCAGCCGGACCGTGCGGTGGCGCTCAAGCGGCGCGAGACGGCCGAGCTGATCGCCGAGGAGCTGCGCCGCCTCGACCCGGACGACACCTACGCGTCGGCGCTGAAGTACGGCGTCGACCGGCTCGCGGAGGCGGACGCGCCGAAGTCGGCCCCGCCGGCCGCGTCGCCGGCGGAGGCTGCTTCGGGTTCGGGTTCGGGTTCGGGCTCGGGTTCGGGTTCAGGTGCGGGTGCGGGTTCGGGCTCGGGTTCTTCGGGTGCGAAGAAGGCGGCCAAGTCCCCGGCGAAGAAGGCGAGTTCGGGTTCGGAATCCGGTACGTCGAGGGCGGCGTCGAAGTGAGTACGGCTCCGCAGCTCGTCGTCCACCGCGACAAGGAACTCATGGCCCAGGCAGCCGCGGCCCGCCTGATCACGAAGATCGTGGACGCGCAGGCCGCCCGCGGCTCGGCGTCCGTGGTCCTCACCGGCGGTCGCAACGGCAACGGCCTGCTCGCCGCGCTCGGCACGTCCCCCGCGCGGGACGCCATCGACTGGAGCCGCCTGGACCTCTGGTGGGGCGACGAGCGGTTCCTGCCGGAAGGCGACCCGGACCGCAATGTCACGCAGGCCCGCGAGGCGCTGCTCGACTCGGTGCCGCTCGACCCGGCCCGCGTGCACGCGATGCCCGCGTCGGACGGCCCGTTCGGCATCGACGCGAACACCGCGGCCGAGGCGTACGCGTCCGAACTGGCCAAGGCCGCACAGCCGGAGAACCACTCGGAGGCCCCGTCCTTCGACGTGCTGCTCCTCGGCGTCGGCCCCGACACCCATGTGGCGTCGCTCTTCCCCGAGCTGCCCGCGGTGCGCGAGACCGAGCGGATGGTGGTGGGTGTGCACGGCGCCCCCAAGCCGCCGCCGACCCGGATCACGCTCACCCTGCCCGCGATCCGCTCCGCCCGTGAGGTGTGGCTGCTCGCGGCGGGCGAGGACAAGGCACAGGCCGTGGCCATCGCGCTGTCCGGCGCGGGCGAGATCCAGGCCCCGGCAGCGGGCGCCCGCGGACGCTCCCGCACGCTGTGGCTCCTGGACGCGGCGGCGGCTTCGCAACTGCCACGGGATCTGTACCCCCCGGCGTCGGCATAATCAGCCCGTCCGGCGTTTGAGGACCGGGGTCTGGGGCGGAGCCCCAGTTACGGGAAGGGGCGGGACTGGGGAAAGAAAACCCAGCCCCGCCCCTACCTGCGTGCAGTCTCAACGCCCCCGCAACGACCGGTACTTCGCCACAAGCGCCCGGGACGAAGCGTCCAACCCCTCCACATCCGCCCCCTCCGTCAACGCCGGCTCCACCCGCTTCGCCAGCACCTTCCCCAACTCGACCCCCCACTGATCGAACGAGTCGATGTTCCAGATCGCGCCCTGCACGAACACCTTGTGCTCATAGAGGGCGATCAGCTGCCCGAGCACGAACGGAGTCAGCTCGGCGGTGAGGATCGTGGTCGTCGGGTGGTTGCCGCGGAACGTCTTGTGCGCGACCAGCTCCTCGGGCACACCCTCCGCCCGCACCTCGTCCGGCGTCTTGCCGAACGCCAACGCCTGTGTCTGCGCGAAGAAGTTGGCCATCAGCAGATCGTGCTGCGCGACCAGGCCGGGCAGCAGATCGCCGACCGGCTTGGCGAAGCCGATGAAGTCCGCCGGGATGACCTTCGTGCCCTGGTGGATCAACTGGTAGTACGCGTGCTGCCCGTTGGTGCCCGGCGTGCCCCAGACCACCGGCCCGGTCTGCCAGTCCACCGGGTTGCCCTCGCGGTCCACCGACTTGCCGTTGGACTCCATGTCCAGCTGCTGGAGGTACGCGGTGAACTTGGAGAGGTAGTGCGAGTACGGAAGGACCACGTGCGACTGGGCGTCGAAGAACCCTCCGTACCAGACCCCCAACAGGCCGAGCAGCAGCGGGACGTTGGACTCCGCCGGTGCCGCGCGGAAGTGCTCGTCGACCAGGCGGAATCCGTCGAGCATCTCGCGGAAGTGCGCAGGCCCGATGGCGATCATCAGGGATAGGCCGATCGCCGAGTCGTAGGAGTAGCGGCCGCCGACCCAGTCCCAGAACTCGAACATGTTGGTCGTGTCGATGCCGAACTCGGCGACCTTCTCGGCGTTCGTGGACAGCGCCACGAAGTGCTTCGCCACGGCGTCCTGCCCGGCCTGCAGACCGGTGAGCAGCCAGTTCCGCGCGGAGGTGGCGTTGGTGATCGTCTCGATCGTGGTGAATGTCTTCGAGGCGATGACGAACAGCGTCTCGGCCGGGTCCAAGTCCCGTACGGCCTCGTGCAGATCGGCGCCGTCGACGTTGGAGACGAAGCGGAACGTCAGATCGCGGTCGGCGAAGGACCGCAGCGCCTCGTACGCCATCGCCGGGCCGAGGTCGGAGCCGCCGATGCCGATGTTCACGACGTTCTTGATGGGCTTGCCGGTGTGGCCCGTCCACTCACCGGCGCGGACACGCTCGGCGAAGGCGCTCATCTTGTCGAGGACGGCGTGCACCTTCGGCACGACGTTCTCCCCGTCGACCTCGATCACGGCGTCTCGCGGGGCGCGCAGCGCGGTGTGCAGAACAGCGCGGTCCTCGGTGGTGTTGATCTTCTCGCCGCGGAACATGGCGTCCCGCAGGCCGAAGACATCGGTCGCGGCGGCCAGCTCGCGGAGCAGCTCAAGGGTCTCGTCCGTGACCAGCTGCTTGGAGTAGTCGAGGTGCAGGCCGCCCACCTGCGCCGTGTACTTCTCGGCTCGCTGCGGGTCGGCGGCGAACAGTTCCCGCAGATGTGCTTCGCCCAGCTGCTCACGGTGCTTTCCGAGCGCCGTCCACTCCGGCAACTGATTGAGCCTGGTGCGGCTTGCTGCGTTCATCTCGGACTTCAGCCTTCTCTCTACCTGAGCCTGCAACTTCCCCGCTGCCCCTCCAACCTAATTGATCAGCGAGCGGTATGAGCTGTCTGTCCCCTGTCGGCCGACTTAAGGAGCGGTGACCGGGGACTTGAGCGCGGGTATCAGCGCGGCGACGGAGAGCACGAACAGCGCGGCGGCAAGCAGCGCCGGGGTGTTGAGCCCCCAGGCCGAGGCGGCGACACCGGCGAGTGCCGCGCCCACCGGGGTGGCGCCGAGCGACAGGGTGCGGAAGGCGGCGCTGATCCGGCCGATCGCATCGGTGGGGCTGCGCTGCTGCATGAGCGTGACCTGGTTGACGTTCCACACCATGCCCATGAAGCCGAACACCACGAGCCCGAGCAGGACGGCCCAGACGCTGCGTATCGTCCCGATCGCGAGCAGCGGCACGATCTGCACGAGGCCCGCGAGGAAGATGCTCCGCAACCGCCCCACGCGGCGCCCGATCCGGTTGGCGCAGAGCCCGGCGGCGACACTGCCCACGCCGTACGCGGACAGGCAGAGGGCGTACGCCGTCGCGCTCGCGTCGAGCCATCCCGTGACGTGCAGGACGAGGGTGGCGATGAGCCCGCCGACGCCGACGTTGCACAACGTGGCCGCGAGGCACAGGCCGCGCAGCGCCCGGTCCTGCCACAGGATCCGCACTCCTTCGGCGATGTCGGCCCGCAGGCCGCTCCCGCTCAGCGGTGCCGCCCGCTCGCGCGGTGCCGTACGCAGGGAGGCGATCAGTGCGGCGCCGAGCAGATACGTGGCGGCGTTCGCGGCGTAGGGCACGGCGATTCCCGCGGCGAGCAGCAGGGGCACCGCGGGCGTGGCCAGGAAGCTGCTGACGAGCATCTGGCCGGTCTGCAGGCGGGCGTTGGCGCTGCCGAGGGCCTCGGGGCCGACGACGGCGGGGAGCAGGGCCGTGGCCGCGTTGTCGAAGAGGGTCTGGAGGGTGGTGAGGACGAAGGCGAGGATCATGAGCAGCGCGATCGTCGCCTGGCCGAAGGCGACGGCCACGGCGAAACCGCCGATCAGCAGTCCTCGTAGGAGATCCACGGCCCACATGGCGCGTCGTTGGTCGACCCGGTCGGCGACCGCTCCGCCGATCAGGCCGAAAAGGATCCAGGGCAGATAGCCGCAGGCGGTGACGAGGGCCACGAGCGTCGGTTCGTCGGTGAGAGTCGTGGCGAGCAGCGGCAGAGCGGCGATACGCAGCGAGTCACCCAAGCGGGAGATGATCGCGGCCGACCACAGCCGACCGAATCCCCCGCGCCAGGACGGCGCGCGCTCCGCCGCGGCTGCCGCGGTCCCCGCGGCGTCCGTTACCCCCTCGACCACGCCAACTCCCCCTTTTGGTCAGCTACTTGCAGACCTTAGAGGAGGCCACTGACAATCGGCCGCGGCGCGGCTCCGACCTGGGAGAACAGACCTCGGAAAGCAGTCCGGCCGGACACCCTCGGGGGTGTCCGGCCGCTCTCAATTCCTAGATCTCGCCGCGCAGTTTGGCGAGTGCCTCGGCGAGGATGGCCTCGCCGTCCGCGTCGCTGCGCCGCTCGCGGACGTACGCGAGGTGGGTCTTGTAGGGCTCGGTGCGCGGCGGGTCCGGCGGGTTGTCCCGGTCCTGGCCGGCCGGGAATCCGCAGCGCGGGCAGTCCCAGGTGTCGGGGACCTGCGCGTCACTGGCGAAGCTCGGCTGTGTCTCATGCCCGTTGGAGCACCAGAAGGAGATGCGCAGGCGCGGCGCGGACTCGCCCCGCTCGGCCTCGCCCATCGGCCCCGCTCCGACCCGACTTCCACGGATCGCGTTGCCACTTGCCACGGTCGTAACTCCCTGCGTAACAGTGCTGCACAGCGTTGCTCACCGGCGGCCGTGCCGCGGGTGCCCCAGTCTACGTAAGGCCCAACGCGCGTCCAGTGTTTGGAGTTACACCCCCACCCCGGAGACGCACGGCCATAATAAGCCGCCTATAAAAGGCGTACGGCAATACCGCGTCAACCGGTAGGACGATAAAGCGTCAGCTGTCGAGCTTCATCAGCAGGCCGAGCACGACAATGCACGCGAACCACAGCAGACCGACCACGACGGTGATGCGGTCGAGGTTGCGCTCGGCGACCGAGGAGCCGCCGACGGAGGACTGCATACCGCCACCGAACATGTCGGAGAGGCCACCGCCCTTGCCCTTGTGCATCAGCACCAAAAGCATCATGAGTCCGCTGAAGACGAGCAGGGCGATCGAGAACCCCATAACCACGGCTGGACCAACTTCCTCGGTATCTGTACGACGACGGGGCCCGAGTCTCGCGTGAATGAGCGGAAAGCTCAGAAAAGCAAGCCTCGGACCCCGCAAGGGTACGACGTTACGTCGCTACCGCATACTCAGTCCCGGTCGGTTCCCGGACTCACTGGTCGCGGAATCGGACGATCTTGACGAACTCGTCGGCGTCGAGCGCCGCACCGCCGATGAGGGCGCCGTCGACGTCGGGCTGCGCCATGATCGCGGCGATGTTCCCGGCCTTCACCGAACCGCCGTACTGGATGCGCACCTTGTCGGCGAGCTCCTGGTCGTACAGCTCGGCGAGCTTGCCGCGGATCGCGCCGCAGACCTCCTGCGCGTCCTCGGGGGTGGCGACCTCGCCGGTGCCGATGGCCCACACCGGCTCGTAGGCGATCACGACGGACTCGGCCTGCTCGGCGGGGACGTCCTTGAGACCGCCCTCGACCTGAGTCAGCGTGTACTGGACCTGCTGGCCGGCCTTGCGGATGTCCAGGCCCTCGCCGACGCACAGGATCGGGGTCATGCCGTGCTTGTAGGCGGCCTTCACCTTGGCGTTGCAGATCTCGTCGTTCTCGTCGTGGTACTGGCGGCGCTCGCTGTGGCCGATGGCCACATAGGTGCACTTGAGCTTCGACAGCATCGGGCCCGAGATCTCACCGGTGTACGCACCGGAGTCGTGCGCCGAGATGTCCTGGGCGCCGTACTTGATCTTGAGCTTGTCGCCGTCCACCAGGGTCTGCACGGAGCGCAGGTCGGTGAAGGGCGGAAGGACGGCGACCTCGACGGCCTCGTAGTCCTTGTCGGCGAGCGCGAAGGCGAGCTTCTGGACGTGGGCGATGGCCTCGAGGTGGTTGAGGTTCATCTTCCAGTTGCCCGCCATCAGGGGCGTACGCGTGGTCATTAAGGGTCAGTCCTCCAGTGCGGCGAGGCCCGGCAGGGTCTTGCCCTCGAGGTATTCGAGGGAGGCACCGCCACCGGTCGAGATATGGCCGAACTTCGACTCGTCGAAGCCCAGGTTGCGGACGGCGGCGGCGGAGTCGCCACCGCCGACCACCGTGAAGCCCTTGCTGTCGAGCAGGGCCTGCGCGATGGCCGTCGTGCCGCCAGCGTAGTCGGGGTGCTCGGCGACTCCGACGGGGCCGTTCCAGAACACCGTCTCGGCGTCGGTGATCTTGGAGGCGAACAGCTCGCGGGACTTGGGGCCGATGTCCAGGCCCTCCTTGTCCGCGGGGATCCGGTCGGCGTCGACGGTGTCGAAGTCGGCCGGGGCCTTGGTCTTCAGGTCCGGGAACTCGGTGGAGACGAGGACGTCGACCGGGAGGACGAGCTCGACGCCGCTCTTCTCGGCGCGCTCCATGTACTCCTTGACCACCGGGATCTGGTCCTCCTGGAGGAGGGAGATGCCGACCTCGTACCCCTTGGCCTTGAGGAAGGTGTACGCCATGCCGCCGCCGATGAGGAGGCGGTCGGCCTTGCCGAGGAGTTCGTCGATGACGGCAAGCTTGTCGGAGACCTTGGCGCCGCCGAGGACCACGGTGTACGGGCGCTTGACGTCCTCGGTGAGCTTCTTGAGGACGCTGACCTCCTTGGCGATGAGGTAGCCCGCGGCGTGCGGGAGCCGCGCCGGGAGGTCGTACACCGAGGCGTGCTTGCGGTGCACGGCGCCGAAGCCGTCGCCCACGTACAGGTCGGCGAGGGCGGCCAGCCGGTCGGCGAAGGCGCCGCGCTCGGCGTCGTCCTTGGAGGTCTCGCCGGCGTTGAAGCGCAGGTTCTCGACGACGGCGACCTGGCCGTCGGCGAGGCCCGCGACGACGGACTTGGCGGAGTCGCCGACGGTGTCCGTGGCGAACTGCACGTCGGCGCCGAGGAGTTCACCGAGCCGGGCGGCGGCCGGGGCGAGCGAGAAGGCCGGGTCCGGGGCACCCTTGGGGCGGCCCAGGTGGGAGGCGACGACGACCCGCGCGCCCGCGTCGGCGAGCGCCTTCACGGTCGGCAGCACGGCGCGGATACGGCCGTCGTCGGTGATGGTGGTGCCGTCCAGCGGCACGTTCAGGTCGGCGCGGACGAATACCCGCTTACCGGCGACGCCTTCGGCGAGAAGTTCGTCGATCGTCTTCATTTCTCAGGGACTCCTTGAAAGCTTCCGAGCAAACAAGCTACGGGGCCCGGGCGGCGCGAAAGATCACGCTGCCCGAGCCCCGTAGCTCACATCGAGATGCCTGTCCGAATCAAGTCCGGGTCAGAGCTGGCCACCGACGAAGGTGGTGAGGTCGACCAGACGGTTCGAGTAACCCCACTCGTTGTCGTACCAGCCGAGGATCTTCACCGTCTTGCCCTCCTGGACCATCGTCATGGAGGAGTCGAAGGTGCAGGAAGCCGGGTCGCTGACGATGTCCGAGGACACGATCGGGTCCTCGGTGTAGTACAGGAAGCCCTTGAGCTCGCCGTCCGCGGCCTTCTTGAACGCGGCGTTGACCTCGTCCTTGGTGACCTCGCGGGTGAGCTCGACGACCAGGTCCGTGGCGGAGCCGGTGGGAACCGGGACGCGCATGGCGATGCCGTCCAGCTTGCCCTTGAGCTGCGGCAGGACGAGGGCGGTGGCCTTGGCGGCACCGGTGGTCGTCGGGATGATGTTCTCCGCGGCGGCACGGGCGCGGCGCAGGTCCTTGTGCGGGAAGTCCAGGATGCGCTGGTCGTTGGTGTACGCGTGCACGGTCGTCATCAGGCCCTTGACGATGCCGAAGTTCTCGTCGAGAACCTTGGCCATCGGCGCCACGCAGTTGGTGGTGCAGGAGGCGTTGGAGATGACGTGGTGCTGTGCCGGCTCGTACTTGTCCTGGTTGACGCCCATCACGATGGTGATGTCCTCGTCCTTGGCCGGAGCCGAGATCAGGACCTTCTTGGCGCCACCGGCGATGTGCTTCGCGGCGTCTTCCTTCTTCGTGAAGATGCCGGTCGACTCGATGACGATGTCGACGCCCAGGTCGCCCCAGGGGATGTCCGCGGGGTTGCGCTCGGACAGCACCTTGATGGTGTGTCCGTCGACGGTGATGGTGTCTTCGGTGTGGGTGACCTCGGCCTTGAGGCGCCCAAGGATGGTGTCGTACTTCAGCAGGTGGGCCGTGGTCGCGGTGTCACCCAGGTCGTTGACGGCAACGACCTCGATGTCCGCGCCCTGCTCCAGGAGCGCCCGGAAGTAGTTGCGGCCGATGCGACCGAAGCCATTGATGCCTACGCGGATCGTCACGAACCGATCTCCTCGTTGGTACGCCGGTCTGTGCGCCGGCGAGCTGAATGGGATGTCCCCGACCGCCTCCGACCCTACCTCTCCTGAGACGTTCGAGTGACATCGACAGGGTCCGTACGAGTTGCGGCGGCCCGCACCGTGTTTGCGGATACGGCCCTCCGTTCGTCACTCAGAGTCAGCAGGGCGGGGAAGTAAGCGCTTGGCCCATCAGACGGGCGGAAGCGCCCTCATTTGAGTGCCCGTCGAGGGTGCCTCCGACACCTCCACTGTCACGCCCCGTAACTACCGCGCGAGGCCTGCACAACGCGCGTTCGCGGCTCCGGAGGTAGCCATTCCGGGGGTCATCCGGAGGGTGCCTCCGCAGGGTTGGCGGCTCGTTCTGAGCGTCAGGACGCTCGTTTGTCAATGTGGCGTCGACAACATCGAGTGACACCTCGTGCCGGTAAAAAAAGCTTCGGCCCAGGACGACGAACCCGCTCAGCTTGTGAGACGCGTCCGGCCTCGGCGGACGACTCGGCCGGGGTCCGGGTCCGGGTTCCGCGCGGAGCGCGCAAAAGCCGTCGGTGTCCGGAAATTTCCGGACACCGACGGCTTTACGTGCGATGGGTCAGCGGGTCGGTCAGCCGACCAGGTTGTCGGCCATCTCCTCCGTCAGGTTCGACTCCGTACCCGGAATGCCGAGGTCCTGGGCGCGCTTGTCGGCCATCGCCAGGAGGCGGCGGATGCGGCCCGCGACCGCGTCCTTGGTCAGCGGCGGGTCGGCGAGCGCGCCCAGCTCCTCCAGGGAGGCCTGCTTGTGCTCCATGCGCAGCCGTCCGGCCGCCGCGAGGTGCTCCGGCACCTCGTCCCCGAGGATCTCCAGGGCGCGCTGCACGCGGGCGCCCGCGGCGACCGCGGCGCGGGCGGAGCGGCGCAGGTTGGCGTCGTCGAAGTTGGCCAGGCGGTTGGCGGTGGCCCGGACCTCGCGGCGCATCCGCCGCTCCTCCCAGGCGAGCACCGACTCGTGGGCGCCGAGCCGGGTCAGCAGCGCGCCGATCGCGTCACCGTCACGGACGACGACGCGGTCCACGCCGCGCACCTCTCGGGCCTTCGCGGCGATGGAGAGCCGGCGGGCCGCGCCGACGAGCGCGAGCGCCGCCTCGGGCCCCGGGCAGGTCACCTCCAGGGAGGAGGAGCGGCCCGGCTCGGTCAGCGAGCCGTGCGCCAGGAACGCTCCGCGCCAGGCGGCCTCGGCGTCGCAGGTCGCACCCGAGACGACCTGCGGGGGCAGTCCGCGGATCGGGCGGCCGCGGCCGTCCACCAGGCCGGTCTGGCGCGCCAGTTGGTCACCTCCGGCCACCACGCGTACGACATAGCGGGAGCCGCGGCGCAGACCGCCCGCGGCCATCACCATGAGCTCCGAGCCGTGCCCGAAGATCTCCAGGATGTCCTTCTTGAGCCGCCGGGCCGCCATCGCGGTGTCCAGCTCCGCCTCGATCACGATGCGGCCGCTGACCAGGTGAAGCCCGCCCGCGAACCGAAGAATCGCCGAGACCTCTGCTTTTCTGCAGCAGGTCCGGGTGACGGGAAGCCGGGAGATTTCGTCCTTCACCGCTGCCGTCATCGCCATGGGCCGATCCTTCCATGCATCCGAAAAATACGGTCGTACGCGGCGGCCAGGAGCTCCGGGTCGTGCTTCGGAGAGCCGGCGGCCTGGGCCACCGGCGCCAGCTCGACCGCCGCCCCCAGACGCTTGGCGGCGTCGGTGAGGCTGTCGCGGTCGGGCACGGCGGCCTCGTCGGCCAGCACCACGTCCAGGGCGAGTTTAGGGGCGTGTCGTCCCAAAACCTCCAAATGACGCTGCGGTGAGAAGCCTTCGGTTTCTCCGGGCTGGGGTGCGAGGTTGAGCGAGAGGACCTTTCGGGCCTTGGTCTCGGTGAGCGCCTCCAGCAGTTCCGGCACGAGCAGGTGCGGGATCACGGAGGAGAACCAGGAGCCGGGGCCGAGCACCACCCAGTCCGCGTCCAGGACCGCGGCGACGGCGTCGGGCACGGCGGGCGGGTCGTGCGGTACGAGATGCACGGACTGCACCTCGCCGCGGGTGAGCGCGACGTTGGCCTGGCCGCGGACCGTGTCCACGTCCTCCGCGCGCTCCGGGTCGTGCCCCTTGACCAGCGCCTGCAGCTCCAGCGGCACGGCGGACATGGGCAGCACCCGGCCGTGCGCGCCGAGCAGCTTGCCGACCAGGTCGAGGGCCTGGACGTGGTCGCCGAGCTGCTCCCACAGGGCGACGATCAGCAGGTTGCCGACCGCGTGCTCGTGCAGCTCGCCCTTGGACTGGAAGCGGTGCTGGATGACGCGGGCCCAGGTCTGGCCCCAGTCGTCGTCCCCGCAGAGCGCGGCCAGGGCCTTGCGCAGGTCGCCGGGCGGGAGCACGCCCAGCTCGTCGCGGAGCCGGCCGCTGGAGCCGCCGTCGTCGGCGACGGTGACCACGGCCGTCAGGTCGCCGGTGATCCGGCGCAGCGCGGCGAGCGAGGCGGACAGGCCCATGCCGCCGCCGAGCGCGACGACCTTGGGCGGCTGGGCGGAGCGCCTGCGGCTGATCCGGGCGATCCGGACCCGCCGGGCACGGGGACTCACTCGCGCCCCATGTCCCGGTGGACGACCACGGTCTCCACGCCCTCGGTGGCGAGGCGCGCGGCGAGCTTCTCCGACATGGCGACGGAGCGGTGCTTGCCGCCCGTACAGCCCACGGCGATGGTGACGTACCGCTTGCCCTCGCGGCGGTAGCCCGTCGCGATCAGCTGGAGCAGTTCTGTGTAGCGGTCGAGGAACTCCTTGGCGCCGGGCTGGTTGAAGACATAGCCCGAGACCTCTTCGTTCAGACCGGTGTACGGGCGCAGCTCCGGGACCCAGTGGGGGTTGGGCAGGAAGCGGCAGTCGACCACCAGATCGGCGTCGACCGGCAGGCCGTACTTGTACCCGAACGACATGACGGTGGCCCGGAGTTCGGGCTCCTCGTCACCGGCGAACTGGGCGTCCATCTTGGCGCGCAGCTCGTGGACGTTCAGGCTGGAGGTGTCGATCACCAGGTCCGCGTCGCCGCGCAGCTCGCGCAGCAGGTCGCGCTCGGCGGCGATGCCGTCGACGATGCGGCCGTCGCCCTGCAGCGGGTGCGGGCGGCGCACCGACTCGAAGCGGCGCACCAGGGCGTCGTCGGACGACTCCAGGAAGACGATCCGCCGGGTGACGTTCTTGGCCTCCAGGTCCGCGAGGGACTGGCGCAGGTTGTCGAAGAAGCGGCGGCCGCGCACGTCCACGACGACCGCGATGCGCGCCACGTTGCCCTGCGAGCGGGCGCCGAGCTCCACCATGGTGGGGATCAGCGCGGGCGGCAGGTTGTCGACCACGAACCAGCCGAGGTCCTCCAGGCACTTGGCCGCCGTGGAGCGGCCCGCGCCGGACATCCCGGAGATGATCACCAGTTCGGGGATGGCCTCCGCGGCGGGCTCGATGGTGCCCGTTCCCGTACTCACCTGTGCTCCGTCTTCTTCGCGCTCTGTCATGTGTCCTGCCCCCGTCTCTCCACGGCGCCCGCGGGTGCCTGTGCGGCCTCCGCCGTCACGGGTGCCTCTTCTTCAATGATCTCTCCGGTCGCCGTGTTCACCGCCGGGGCGGCCGGGGCCGCCTCGGCGAGGGCCGCGGCGATCGTCTCGGCCGTCTTGCGGCCTATCCCGGGGACCTCGCAGATCTGCTCAATTGTGGCGGATCGCAGTTTCTTCACGGAACCGAAGTGTTTGATGAGTGCCTGCTTGCGCGTCTCTCCCAGGCCGGGCACCGCGTCCAGCGGCCCCGCCCGGAACCTCTTGGCCCGCTTCTTTCGCTGATAGGCGATCGCGAAACGGTGCGCCTCGTCACGTACGCGCTGGAGCAGGTAGAGGCCCTCGCTGGAGCGGGGCAGGACCACCGGGTCGTCCTCGTCCGGCAGCCAGACCTCCTCCAGGCGCTTGGCGAGGCCGCACACCGCGACGTCGTCGATGCCCAGCTCGTCCATGGCCCGCTTGGCCGCCGCGACCTGCGGCTTTCCACCATCCACGACCACGAGCTGCGGCGGGTACGCGAACCTCTTCGGGCGGCCGTCCTCTTCGGTGAGGGAGTCCTCGGGGGCCTCGGCCTCCTCGGCCCACTCTCCCGTCTTCTCCTTCTCCGCGATGTACCGCCGGAAGCGGCGGGCGATCACTTCGTGCATCGACCGGACGTCGTCCTGGCCCTCGCCGTGCCAGACCTGGGTGTCGCCGACGCGGCCCTTGATCTGGAAGCGGCGGTACTCGCTCTTGCGGGCGAGGCCGTCCTCGAAGACCACCATCGACGCGACGACGTCGTCCCCCTGGAGGTGCGAGATGTCGAAGCACTCGATCCGCAGCGGGGCGCTGTCCAGGTCGAGCGCGGCGGCGATCTCCTCAAGGGCGCGGGAGCGGGTCGTCAGGTCGGAGGCGCGCTTCGTCTTGTGCAGGACGAGGGAGTGCTGTGCGTTGCGCTGGACCGTCTCCATCAGGGCGCGTTTGTCGCCGCGCTGCGGCACGCGCAGGCCGACGCCGCTGCCGCGCCGCTCGGCGAGCCACGCCTGCACGGGCGCCACCGGGTCCGGCAGGGCGGGCACCAGCACCTCCTTGGGTACGGCGTCACCGCTCTCCTCGCCGTAGAGCTGCTGCACCGCGTGCTCGACCAGGTCGCCCGTGGTGACGGCCTCGACCTTGTCGGTGACCCAGCCGCGCTGGCCGCGGACCCGGCCGCCGCGGACGTGGAAGATCTGCACCGCCGCCTCCAGCTCGTCCTCGGCGAGGGCGATCAGGTCGGCGTCGGTGTCGTCGGCGAGGACGACGGCGCTCTTCTCCATGGCGCGCCTGAGGGCCTCGATGTCGTCCCGCAGGCGGGCCGCCCGCTCGTACTCCATCTCCTCGGCGGCGGCCGCCATCTCCTTCTCCAGGCGGCGGAGGTACGCGCCCGTACGGCCGGCCATGAAGTCGCAGAAATCCTCGGCCAGTTCACGGTGGTCCTCGGCGGTGACACGGCCCACGCAGGGGGCCGAGCACTTGCCGATGTAGCCGAGCAGGCAGGGGCGGCCGGTGCGGGCGGCGTTCTTGAAGACGCCCGCCGAGCACGTGCGCACCGGGAAGACGCGCAGCATCAGGTCGACCGTCTCGCGGATGGCCCACGCGTGTCCGTACGGGCCGAAGTAGCGCACGCCCTTCTTCTTGGCGCCGCGCATGACCTGGACCCGCGGATACTCCTCATTGAGGGTGACCGCGAGGTACGGGTAGCTCTTGTCGTCTCGGTACTTGACGTTGAACCGCGGGTCGAACTCCTTGATCCAGGTGTACTCGAGCTGGAGCGCCTCGACCTCGGTGGTCACCACGGTCCACTCGACGGAGGCCGCGGTCGTGACCATCGAGCGGGTGCGCGGGTGCAGACTCGCCAGGTCCTGGAAGTAGTTGGCGAGCCGTTGGCGCAGGCTCTTGGCCTTCCCGACGTAGATCACCCGGCGGTGCTCGTCGCGGAACTTGTAGACCCCCGGGGAGTCGGGGATCTGTCCCGGCTTGGGGCGGTAGGTGGAGGGGTCAGCCATGACTCTCACCCTACTGGCGGGGACTGACAGCCGGGGCCGGGCACCGCGATGCCGCCCACGGGTGCGGGCGGCATCGCTCGGGGGGTGGCGGCTCGTGCTGGTCGTGTGGCCGCTAGGCCGTCTCGGCTGCCCGACGGCGGGTCCGTACGGTGCGTACGACGGTCAGGCCGAGGGCCACGCACGCGCCGAGGCCGGCGGCGGTGGAGGCCACGGTCAGGGCGGGGTCGGAGGCCTCGTCGGGCTGGGCCTGCGTGCCTGCGGCGGGCTGGGCCTGGGCGGGTGCGGCGGGCTGGGCCCGCGTGCCTGCGGCGGGCTCGGACCGCGGTGCGTAGCCGCCCGCCTTGCCCGACTTCGCGTACGGGGAGCCGGGGAGCTTGTCGCCGTACGCGCGCTCAACTCGGCCGCGGTAGGCGGACAGTGAGGTTCCGTCGGCGCCGATCGCGCGGACGGCGTCCCGGTCGAGGGGCAGCACGCGCGCGTGCCGCGTCACGTACCAGGCGTTGATCTGCGGCTCATGAAAGACGGTGCCTCCAGGGAGCTTTTCGGCACCCACGCGCGCGTAGTGCGTTTCGTCGTCCCCTGTGGCGATGTTCACCACCTTCCAGGTGCCGCCCTGTTCCACCGTCCACAGGGACGCCTCCTGGCCGTCGGACGACACAGCCTTGCTGGCCAGGAACTCCCGGCGGGCGACCGGGGCGCCCTTCTTTCCGGCGACGAAATCAGGCGCCAAGTAGTACACGGGAACGGCCTCACCCTTGATGCGCGGTTCGGCCGCACGCACGGTGACGGTTCCCTCGCGGGCGAAGAAGCGGGACAGCGTGGCCCGGGTGCCGGGCGCATCGGCGGCCCTGTGGGCGGCCGAGCGGGCGGCGGCGGACGGGGCCTCGTCCCGGGCGGGCGTCTCGGCGACCGCGTGCGGTGCGCCGAGGCCGAGCAGCAGCGTGGCCGCCGTACCGGCGAGCACGGCCTTCAGGCGTACGGGTCGGCTCATCGCGCTCACGCCCCGATCCGGTAGAGCGAGTGGGTCCAGGAGAACGTGCCGTTGTTCACGTACCAGTCGTGCGAGGCCCAGTTGTAGCGGTCGCTGGAGGGCCAGGGGTCGCCCCAGTAGACCCAGCTGTTCGCGTCGTCGTAGCCGTACAGGACGTGCATGTGGCCGCCGCCGTTGGACCACTGGATGCGGGTCTCCACGGGCCGTCCCGCGTTCACCTCGCTCTGCACCGTGGGGTAGCGCAGCCAGCCGTTGACGTACGAGCCGGGATTGACGCCCATCCAGCGCAGCGCCGTCTGCACATTGCCGAGCGTGGCCTGGTTGTTGGGGCAGTCGGGGCCCTGCTGCCGGTTGAAGGCGGCGTTGCAGAACTGGTTCTGCGAGTAGTTCTCGCCCAGGTAGGCGGCGATGGTGTTCCCGGCCGCCGCCCAGCACCAGTTGGACTTCTGCTGCGCCTGCATCGTGATGTCGAGGCGGCCCGCGGCGAGCGCGGAGACGTCGTCGGCCGGGGCGGTGGCGCGGGTGGGGGTCCCGCTGGTCGTGGTGGGGTCTGCGTGGGCCGTGGGGGCGGTGAGGACGGCCGTCGCCGCGATCGCTGCGGCGGCGAGCAGCCGTCTCTTTCGGTTGCGCATCGCGTTCCTCCCTGAGCAGGGGTGGGGAGTGGAGGAGCGCGTCCGGACGCTGTGCAGGAGCATCAGGTGTTGTCCGGAGCAGGTCAACCCGCTTCAATGCGGGGTGGCACGGGACGTGAACGGGGGCGTACGAGTGTGAACACGTCCCCCGCGGCGACCAGGCAGCGAGCGCACGAGCAGGCGCTTCGGCGACACGGTCGGCGTGAACGTTCACAAGGAGGGGTGCCCCATGCGGAGCGCCGGTGAAAACTCCCCGGAGGCGGCCGAGTTGGCCTCCGCCCTGCGCAGCGGCCCGTTCCATGTCGCCCTGCGCGCGGCGATCAGCGTACGGGGCCTGCCCCTGCACCGGGTGCGGCACCATCTGGCGGGCAAGGGGGTGCACGTCGGTGTCACCAGCCTGAGCTACTGGCAGCAGGGCGCCCGCAGACCGCAGCGCCCCGAGTCGCTGCGCGCGGTCCGTGCCCTGGAGGAGGTGCTGCGGCTGCCGGAGGAGTCCCTGCTCAGGCTGCTCGACCTGAACACCGGGGCGGAGCGGCCGCCGACCCGCTCGTACCGTTCGCTCGTCGATGTCTCCGGCGTGATCGAGACGCTCCTCGGCGGCCTCGGGCTGCCCCTGGACGGCGGGCTGCACACGGTCGGCCACCAGGAGCGCGTACGGATCGGCGCGCGCCGGGAGCTGCTCGGCCGCGATTCACAGCACATAGTGCGCGCCCACCACGACGGCGTGGACCGATATATGGCCATCCACCATGGCGATCCGGGGTGTGCCCCGGACCGGGTGAAGGTCAGGGCGATCGAGAACTGCCGTACAGGGAGGGTGCGTTGGCACCAGGCGTCGGGGATCCTGCTCGCCGAGCTGCTCTTCGACACCCGGCTGCGGACCGGCGACACCCATCTCTTCCACTACGCGTTCGAGGACGGCACTGCGGGCGCGAGCAGCGAGTACGTCCGTGGCTTCAGCTTTACGGGCGGGCAGTACGCGCTGCAGGTGCGCTTCCATCCGAGGGCGCTGCCGGTGCGCTGCCACCGCTTCGCCCAGCACTCGGCGGCGGCGCGGCGCAGCGGCCTGGAGGACCTCACGCTGAGCGGGCGGCACCGCTTCGTGCACCTGGTGGAGCCGGAGGTGCGGGCGGGGCTGCTGGGGATCGGGTGGGACTGGGAGTGAGCGCCCGTGGTGCGCCTCAGGCCTCCGGGCCCGCGATCAGCTTGCCTTTCTCGGTCCGCACGGGGACCTTCGGCAGCGGCACGGTGGCCGGGCCCTTGAGGGCCTTGCCGGTGTGGATGTCGAACCTGCTGCCGTGGCAGGGGCAGTTGCCCTCGTCCTTCTCGATCTTGTCGAGGACGCAGCCGGCGTGCGTGCACTGGGCGCTGAACGCCTTGTACTCGCCGTCGGCGGAGCGCGTCACGAGCAGGCGCTGCTCGCGGTAGAGCTTCACGCCGCCGACCGGCACCGCCTCCGCGTCGCCGAGGTCGACGGGCGCGGTGGGCGTGGGGTTCTGGGCGTGCCCGACCTTGGACTCCGTCGAGCAGGCCGCGACGCCGAGACCTGCCGTACCCGCGAGGGCCGCGCCTTTCAGGACGGTACGACGGGCAGCGGCCTTGCCGGGCATGGGGTCTCCACTGGTCAGGGTGTCGGTGAGGTCGGCGGTAGGGCGCCGGTGACGCAAGCGACGATACCGGTGCAGATCAGTACGGTGACGGGCGGGTCAGTACGCGACCGGCGGTCTGCACGGTGACCGGCTGGTCGGTACGGGGACCGGCGGGTCAGTACGTGGACCAGCGGGTCAGTACGGGGACCGGCTGGTCGGTACCGGGACCGGCGGGTCAGTACGGGGACTTCCGGGCCTCCAGGTGCCGGCGCAGCCGCTCGGTGTCCTGCTCCCGCCAGCCGTCGGGCGGCAGGACGGCGGCCCAGCCGTCGACGGATCCGGCGCCATAGCGGTGTCCGTGCGGTGCGTCCACGCCGTACGAGACGGCCATGTCGACGGTCGTCTGCCAGAAGCCCACGAACGGGAACCAGTCGATCTCCGGCGTGATGTCCGGCCCGAGGGGCTGGTCCAGCCACTGCGGGCGTTCGAGGAGCAGGTCGGGCGACCACCAGACGACCGGGTCGGACGCGTTCTGCAGATAGACCGCGCGGGGATGCCCCCAGTCGGCGGGCGGGCGTCGCAGATCCTTCTCGGGGAACTGTGCGAAGCGCACATTCCTGCCGTCTTCGAACTGTGGCCGCCACACAGGGCTGCCTTCGTCACGGCGGGCGCGGAGCTCCTGGGACACGGGCGAGAAGTGGGGGGTGCCGATGAGGAGCGCGCCGTCGGTGCCGCCGAGGAGTGCGTCGACGCTGCCGAAGGAGTCCTCGATGGCGTACGCGCCGAGGCTCTCGCCGGTGACGGCCAGCCGGGGCCGCTGCCGCTCGGGCAGCGCGTCGAGCTCTGTGCGTACGGCCTCAACGAGGGCGCGCGTGGACTGCCCGGCCTTCTCCTTGTCGACGAGGAAGGAGACCCAGCTCGGCAGGTACGAGTACTGGACGGCGACGATGGCCGTGTCGCCGCCGTACATGTACTCCAGTGACTCGGCCACGGTGGCGTCGACCCAGCCGGACCCGGTGGTTCCGGCGATGGCGAGCACCTCGCGGTCGAAGGCTCCGGTCCGCTTCAACTCCCGTACCGCGAGCTGCGCTTGGGCCTGGAACGGCTCGTCCTCGTCCTCGCTGAAGGCCTCGGGCGCGGAGGAGCTGATGTAGACGCGCACCGGGCTTTTCGCGGGCCGGCCGGTGTACGCCGAGATGCGGGCGGCGCTCAGGCTGGAGCCGGTGAAGTTCCGCCCCTGGAAGCCGAGGTCCTGCCAGCGGATCAGCGATTCGGGGCCTCCGGACACCAACCGGGATGTGGGCCTGTGGATGCCGTCCTTGGTGCCGAAGTTGGTGGCCTGGGCGATGCGGTCGGCGACGTCGATGATGCCGCGGTCGAAGACGACGTCACGGATGCCGACGGTGACGAGCAGGGCGCTGATCAGCAGCCCGAGGCCGACCGCGACGGGCCTGGGGAGCAGTCGGCCGAGGCCGTGGATGAGCCGGCTGGAGCCGAGGCGGATCAGTCGGGCGAGGAGGAGGACGAGCAGGGCGATCGCCACGGTCATCAGCGCGATCAGCGCGGAGTCCCAGGTGAGGGCGGGCGGCAGGCCCTGGAGGGCGCGTAGTTGGCGCTGCATCCGCGCACTCTCCGCGAGCAGCCATCCGGCGAGTACGGGGCTGAGCACCCAGTAGGCCTGCCAGCAGCGGACGCGGGCGGGCTCGCTCGGCCGCCTGCGGACGAGGGCGCGGAAGAGGGTGCTGAGGGTGGAGCCGACGGCGTATCCGATGGCTGCGGTGATGCCTCCGATGACGCCTTGGAGGTACCAGGGTCTGGGGACGAGCGAGGGGGTCAGGGAGAGCCAGAAGAAGACGGTGGCGACGCAGGTGGCTGTGAGGTCGGGCCAGCGGCGCACGAGCCAGGACTCGTCGGGGCGGTCCTTGAGGGGGTGGCGGGCGAAGGCGGCGATTCCTCTTGCGGCTCTCTCGACATGCCTCCCCGGGTTGCGCATGGGCCCACGGTAGGGGGCGCCTGCTCCGACTGCGCGTGGATTACGGCCAGTTGTCGATTACGGCCGGTTGTCGATACGGCCGGTGTCGAAAACGGCTAGTTGCCGGGGCCATTCCTCGGGGACGGTCCTGCCCCGTGCCGCAGCCCTTGCCGGGGTGCTCGCTCGCCGGACGGACCCGAGTGGAGTCCGTCGGGGAGGTCGCTCGCCGGACGGACCTGGGTGGAGTCCGTCCGGCGAGCGTCGCCTCTACGGGCCGGCTGGGGCCCGGGTTCCCGGCGGGCCGGGGTCCCCCCGGCGGGGCCGGGTCTCGTCAGGCCTTACGCGTGCGTGCCGCCGTCTTGGCCGGGGCCGTGGCCGGGGCGGTGGCCTTGGCCGTCTTCTTGGCGGCGCCCTTCGCTGTGCCGGTCTTCGCTGTGACGGCCTTCGCTGTGACGGTCTTCTTGGCGGGAGCCTTGGCCGCCACCGTGCTGTTCACCGCCTTCTTCGTGGTGCGCTTACGGGCCGGGGGCACCGTCGCGTCGCTGACCCGGTCCGACCCGAGGGTGTCCCGCAGGAACTTGCCGGTGTGGCTGGCGGGGATGCCCGCCACCTCCTCCGGGGTGCCTTCGGCGATGACGAGGCCGCCGCCGCTGCCGCCTTCGGGGCCCATGTCCACGACCCAGTCGGCTGTCTTGATCACGTCGAGGTTGTGCTCGATGACGATGACCGTGTTGCCCTTGTCGACCAGTCCGGACAGGACGTTGATCAGCTTGCTGATGTCCTCGAAGTGCAGGCCGGTGGTGGGCTCGTCCAGGACGTACACGGTGCGGCCCGTGGAGCGCTTCTGGAGTTCGCTCGCGAGCTTGACGCGCTGCGCCTCACCGCCGGACAGGGTGGGCGCGGACTGGCCCAACCGCACGTACCCCAGGCCGACTTCGTTGAGCGTCTTGAGGTGGCGGGCGATCGTCGGGACGGCCTCGAAGAAGCCGAGCGCCTCCTCGATGGGCATGTCCAGGACCTCGGCGATGGACTTGCCCTTGTAGTGCACTTCCAGGGTCTCGCGGTTGTACCGCGCGCCGTGGCAGACCTCGCACGGGACGTACACGTCCGGCAGGAAGTTCATCTCGATCTTGATCGTGCCGTCGCCCGAGCAGTTCTCGCAGCGGCCGCCCTTGACGTTGAACGAGAAGCGTCCGGGCATGTATCCGCGGACCTTCGCCTCGGTGGTCTCGGCGAACAGCTTGCGGACGTGGTCGAAGACTCCGGTGTACGTCGCCGGGTTGGAGCGCGGCGTCCGGCCGATGGGCGACTGGTCGACGTGCACCACCTTGTCGACGAGGTCGTCGCCGTCCACGCGCGTGTGCCGGCCCGGGACGTTGCGGGCGGCGTTCAGCTCACGGGCCAGGTGGGTGTACAGGATGTCGTTGACCAGCGTCGACTTGCCGGAGCCGGAGACTCCGGTGACCGCGGTGAGGACACCGAGCGGGAACGACACGTCGATGTCCTGCAGGTTGTTCTCCCGGGCGCCGTGCACCGTGAGGCGGCGGGCCGGGTCGGCGGGGCGGCGGATGTCGGGGATCGGGATGGCCTTCTCGCCCGCGAGGTACTTGCCGGTCATCGACTCGGCGTTGTTCAGCAGCTCCTTCAAGGGGCCGCTGTGGACGACCTTGCCGCCATGCTCACCGGCGCCGGGGCCGATGTCGACGACCCAGTCCGCGACCTTGATCGTGTCTTCGTCGTGCTCGACCACGATCAGGGTGTTGCCCATGTCGCGCAGGCGGACCAGGGTCTCGATGAGCCGGTGGTTGTCCCGCTGGTGCAGGCCGATGGAGGGCTCGTCCAGGACGTAGAGCACGCCGACGAGGCCGGAGCCGATCTGGGTGGCGAGGCGGATGCGCTGGGCCTCGCCGCCGGAGAGGGTGCCCGCGGCGCGGTTCAGGGAGAGGTAGTCCAGGCCGACGTCGACCAGGAAGCGCAGCCGTTCGTTGACCTCCTTGAGGACGCGCTCGGCGATCTTCTTGTCGCGCGCGTTGAGCTTCAGCTCGGCCAGGAAGTCCGCGCAGTCGGCGATCGACATGGCGGAGACCTCGGCGATCGACCTGCCCATCACGGTGACGGCGAGGACGATCGGCTTGAGGCGGGTGCCTTCACAGGTGGGGCAGGGCACCTCGCGCATGTACCCCTCGAAGCGCTCGCGGCTGGCGTCGCTCTCGGCCTCGCTGTGCCGCCGCTTCACGAAGGGGACGGCGCCTTCGAAGGGCGTGGTGTACACCCGCTCCCTGCCGTACCTGTTGCGGTAGCGGACCTCGATCTGGGTCTTGTGGCCGTTGAGGAGGGCCTTCTTCGCGCGCTGCGGGAGCGCCGCCCAGGGGGTGTCCGCACTGAAGCTGAGGGCGTCGGCGAGGGCTCCGGTGAGGCGGCCGAAGTACTCCTTGGTGTGGCCGTGCGACCAGGGGTGGATGGCGCCTTCGTCGAGGGACTTGTCCTCGTCGGGCACGATCAGCTCGGGGTCGACCTCCATGCGCGTGCCGATGCCGGTGCAGTCCGGGCAGGCGCCGAAGGGCGAGTTGAACGAGAAGGAGCGGGGTTCGAGCTCTTCGAAGGAGAGGTCGTCGTGCGCGCAGTAGAGGTGCTCGGAGTACATCCGCTCGCGCTCGGGGTCGTCCTCGGGGAGGTCGACGAAGTCGAGTACGACCATGCCGCCGGAGAGGCCGAGGGCGGTCTCCACGGAGTCGGTGAGGCGGCGCTTGGCGGAGTCCTTGACGGTGAGGCGGTCGACGACCACCTCGATGGTGTGCTTCTCCTGCTTCTTCAGCGTGGGCGGCTCGGAGAGCTGGATGGTCTGCCCGTCCACACGCGCGCGGCTGTAGCCCTTGGTCTGGAGGTCGGAGAAGAGGTCGACGAACTCGCCCTTGCGCTCACGCACCAGCGGCGAAAGCACCTGGAAACGGCTGCCCTCGGGGAGCTCCAGGACCTTGTCGACGATCGCCTGCGGCGACTGGCGCGCGATGGGGCGGCCGCACTCGGGACAGTGCGGCTTGCCGATGCGCGCGAAGAGCAGGCGCAGGTAGTCGTACACCTCGGTGATGGTGCCGACCGTGGAGCGGGGGTTGCGCGAGGTCGACTTCTGGTCGATCGAGACGGCCGGGGAGAGGCCCTCGATGAAGTCGACGTCGGGCTTGTCCATCTGGCCGAGGAACTGGCGCGCGTACGAGGAGAGGGACTCCACGTACCGGCGCTGGCCCTCGGCGAAGATCGTGTCGAACGCCAGCGAGGACTTACCGGAGCCGGACAGACCGGTGAAGACGATGAGCGAGTCACGCGGAAGGTCGAGCGAGACATTTTTCAGGTTGTGCTCGCGCGCGCCACGGACGATGAGACGGTCGGCCACGCCGGTCCGCACCTTTCACTAGAGAAGCGGGGGCGGGGCCCCCGTCTCAACAGACTATGGGGGCCGCCACAGCGAAGGACTGCACTGCTTGAAACTCCTCGGCACCGCTTCGCATTCCAACAGTCCAAGAGTGCCTCGACCCAGGCTATAGCACGCGCATTCGATTTACGGTCACGGTCCGGCGGCTTCACCCGTACGAGTGCCGGGGCTATCGTCGGAGCCATGAGTGATCATGTGCGTGACCTGGAGTCCCTACGCGAAGCGACCGATCGGCTCCTGACCGCGGTCGGCAAACTGGACAACGCGGCGGTCGCCGCGCCGTCACGGCTTCCGGGGTGGACCCGCGGCCACGTCCTGGCCCACGTGTCCCGCAACGCGGACGCCCTGGTGAACGTCCTCGCGGGTCGTCCCATGTACGCGAGCGCCGCCGACCGCGACGGCGACATCGAGCGGGACGCCCCGCGACCGCAGCCGGAGCAGCTGGCCGACCTGCGCGAGAGCGCGGAGCGGTTCCTGGAGGCTACCTCCGTCGACGCCGACTGGTCGCGGACCGTGGAGCTGCGCAACGGCGTGACCGACACCGCCTCGCGTGTGCCGTTCCGGCGTCTGATCGAGGTGGAGCTGCACCACGTCGACCTGAACATCGGCTACGAGCTGGAGGACCTGTCGGCGGACTTCACGCGGCGCGAGATCACGTTCCTCGCGGACCGTTTCTCCGGCAATTCCACCGTGCCGGAGATCGCGGTCACCGCCACCGACGGCGGCCAGTGGACCACCGGCCGCCAGGACGGCGACGTCATCTCCGTGATCGGCCCCTCCGCCGATCTGCTGGGCTGGCTCGCCGGCCGCCGCGAGGGCGCGGGCCTGGACTGCGACGGCGGACTGCTTCCCGTTCTGCCCGCTCTGTAGGCAGTACGGGAAGCAGTCCGGTCCGTAGGCAGCCCGGTCCCTAGGCTGCATGCACTTCCTGCTCGGTAGGGTGAATCCATGACGTACAGCGGAGCGGTGAAGGTCGGTGGACCCGCGGACGTGCACGAGCTCGCGGACCTGATGATCTCCAAGATCGCCGTCGGCCCCATGAACAACAACGCGTATCTGCTGCGCTGCCGGGGTACCGGCGAGCAGCTCCTGATCGACGCGGCGGCCGAGGCGGGCACGCTGCTCGACTTCATCGGCCCGAGCGGGATCACGTCAGTGGTCACCACGCACCGGCACGGCGACCACTGGGGCGCACTGCAGGAGGTCGTGACCGCGACCGGCGCGCGCACGTACGCGGGGCGCTTCGACGTGGACGGCATTCCCGTGGCGACCGACGTTCCGGTCGAGGACGGGGACACGATCAAGGTGGGCCGCGTCGAGCTGACCGCCCGCCACCTGGTGGGCCACACGCCGGGCTCGATCGCCCTCGTCTACGACGACCCGCACGGTCACCCGCATGTGTTCACCGGCGACTGCCTCTTCCCGGGGGGTGTGGGGAACACACACAACGACCCGAAGGCGTTCGTGAGCCTGATCGACGATGTCGAGACCAAGCTCTTCGGGCAGCTCCCCGACGAGACCTGGGTCTACCCGGGCCACGGCAACGACACCACCCTGGGCGCCGAGCGGCCGCACCTGGCGGAGTGGCGCGAGCGCGGCTGGTAGACCTCCGGCCGAGCCCCGACCCCCGACCCGCCCCGTCACACCGTGGCGGGGCGTCGTCGTCCCCAGGGAGGACTGTCGCTGCGCGGGCGCTGCGCGGAGGCAGCTCCGGGAGGGTGTGGGATCTCTACACCACCGAGGGACGGTGGGTCGTCAAGACCCAGGCGGCGTCTGAGGATTGGCAGCGCCGCCACATGGCACGAGCCCACACCCTCGACCGGGCCGCCTACATCGCCGGCCTCCCCCTGGCCCGTCCCGTCACCCCGCCCGAACCCGCTGTCGGCTTCTGGCACGACATCGACGCCACGCACGCGCGCGTGGTGGAGTTCGTCGAGAACGCCCACCCTGTAGTGGTTGATTCGGCAGTCGCACCCGGGGCTCTCGCCGCATGGTTGGGACGCACCCTGGCGTCGATCGGGCAACTGGGCGTGCCCGGTGCCCCGGCGACCGTGACATCGGCCCCGCCAACGGGCAGTCCTCGCCGCGCACCTGGCAGCGGGTGGGGCGCAGGGCCCGGCGGACGAGTCGGCCTTGGCGGGGCTGCTGCGGGCGACGCTCGGGTTCACGGCGTACACGCTGTGGCTGTCGCTCGGACACCGCGGCGGTGAGGCGCTGGGCCGGGCGCGGGCGGCGGTACGGTTCCGCGGCGGCGGGCTCGCTGCAGCGGGGCGTCACGGCGCTTCCGGAGTGGTGTGCGCTGCTTTCGGTGACGCACACGCGCGGTGCTTGTTCCTCTCGTGCGGTCAGAAGCCCCTGGCGAGCGCGTGCCGCCGCGTGCGGTGAGGCCTCCCGGCGCCGTGGGCGGCACCTCCGTGCAGCTTGGACAATGGTCGGGTGACTCCCCACTACCGCGTACTCGGCCCCACGCGCGTGCTGCACCCCGACGGCGAGGAGGCCTCGCCGGGCGGCGCACGGCTGCGCGCGCTGCTGACCGCTCTGGCCGCCGACTGCGGTCGAAGCGTGACCGTGGGGCAGCTGATCGCCCAGGTGTGGGGCCCGGACGAAGAGCCGCCGGCGGACGCGGTGAAGGCCTTGCAGGCGCTGGTCGGCAGGCTGCGGCGCACGCTCGGGCACACAACGGTGGCCTCGGCGCCCGGCGGCTATCTGCTGGCCGCCGATCCCGACGACATCGACCTGCACCGTTTTGAACGGCTCGCATCAGCGGGGGCGGCCGCCTCCGCAGCGGGCGACGCCGCACGCGCGGTGGCGCTGTTCGACGAGGCACTCGCCCTCTGGAGCGGGCCCGCGCTGCTCGACCTCCCCGGACACGCGACGGACCCGCTGGCCGTACGCATGGAGCGGCTGCGCGACACGGCACACCGCAACCGGCTGGCAGCGCAGGTCGCCCTGGGCCAGGCGGACGCGGCGCTGGGAGAACTCACCGCGTCGGCCGCCGAGAACCCGCTCGACGAGCCGCTGCAGGCACTGTGGCTGCGCGCCCTGCACGCCACGGGGCGCACCGCCCAGGCCCTGGCGGGCTACGAGGAGGTACGGGCCGGACTTGCCGAGCGGCTGGGCACATCCCCGGGTGCCGAACTGCGGTCGCTGCACGCCGAGTTGCTTCGGCCGTCGCCAGGCGCCGGCGACGGTCCGGGATCGGCTTCCGGGAGCCCGGAGGCGGCGCTTCCGTCCACTGGCCACCCGTCGCGCTCCCCCGCGCCCGGGGCGCACGCTCCGGGCAACCTTCGCGCTCCCCTCACCTCCTTCGTCGGCCGCGAGTCGGAACTCCTGCTCCTCGCCGGGGAGTTGCAGAAGCAGCGACTTGTCACGCTGCTCGGCCCCGGCGGTGTCGGCAAGACGCGACTGGCGACGGAGGCGGCCCGGACAGGGCACGAGACAGCGGGGAAGGAGGTGTGGCAGGACGGCGTATGGGTGGCCGAGCTGGCGCCCGTACGTGATGCGGAGACCGTCCCTGAGGCGGTGCTCACGGCCCTTGGCGCCCGCGAGACGACGGTGCGCGGCCCCGGTGCGTCCGCCGAGGAGCTGCAGCCCGCGCCCCGCGACCCGTTGGCGCAACTGGTCGAGCACTGCCGACGTCGACGGCTCCTGCTCGTCCTCGACAACTGCGAACATCTGGTGGGCGCCGCCGCCGAGTTGGTGCACGCGCTGCTCACCGAGTGCCCCGAGGTGACCGTCCTGGCAACCAGCCGGGAGCCGCTCGGAGTGCCCGGGGAGGCGGTGCGGCCCGTCGAGCCGCTGCCGCAGGACGTGGCGCTTCGGCTGCTCGCCGCTCGGGGTGCGGCCGCGCGGCCGGGCTTCCGCGTCCAGGACGATCCGGACGCCTGCGCGGAGATCTGCCTCCGGCTCGACGGCCTGCCCCTGGCGGTCGAACTGGCCGCCGCACGGCTGCGGTTGCTCACCGCACGACAACTGGCGGACCGGCTGGACGACCGGTTCCGGCTGCTCGGCCGGGGCAGCGGCAGCCGCACGGCCCTGCCCCGGCAGCAGACGCTGCGCGCCGTCGTGGACTGGTCGTGGGACCTGCTCGACGAGGCCGAGCGGACGGTGCTGCGGCGGCTCTCCGTCTTCTCGGGCGGCTGCACCGTGGAGCAGGCGGAGGAAGTGTGCGGCGCGGGCACGCTGGAGACGCTCGCGTCCCTGGTCGACAAGTCCCTCGTGGTGGCGACACCACCGGGAGCCGAGGAAACCGACGCACGCCATGGAACCGATGCACCCCAAAGAGAGGAGGGCGAGCTCTGGAGCACGGACATGACGACAACTCCATACGCCTACGAGGGCATGCGGTACCGGCTGCTCGAAACAGTCGCCGAGTACGCCACCGAGCGCCTCACCGAGGCCGGAGAGCGGGAGTCCGTCGTACGACGGCATCTCACCGCGTACCGGGAGCTGATGCGCATCGGCGAACCGGAGCTGCGCGGGCCGCGGCAGGTGGGCCGGCTGCGGCGGTTCGAGCGCGAGCACGACAACGTACGCACAGCTCTGCGTACCGCGGTCGAGCTGGGGTCGGAGCAGGACGGGCTGTGCCTGGCGCTGTCGATGAGCTGGTTCTGGCAGCTGCGGGGCCACCAGGCGGACGCCCGTATCTGGTCCTCGGCGGTCGCCGCGCTGGGCCCGGACCCCTTCGAGGATCCGGTTCGGGTCGCGGTGCCGCTGGAGGAGCGGTGCACCGACCGCCCGCCGCCCTGGGACGAGGAACAGCTGTGGGAGGCGCGGCGCGGGATCCGGCTCCTCGTGCAGGCGACCAGTCCAGAGGGAGACGCGGACGCGCTCGCGCGGCCGGAGACGCAGGCGTACATGCGTCGGGTCGTGGCGGCGTACCGCTCCGGGATGCCGCAGGTCAGCCGCCAGCCCGGGTCGGTGTGGTACTTCGCGCGGCTGATGACGGGCGAGTTCGCGGATGTCGAGGAGACGATGGACGCGGTCGTGCGGGACATCGAGGCCCTGGATGAGCGCTGGCGGCAGGCGCACGCCTGGGAGCTCGGGTTCACGTACCTGATGCGAGCGCGACTGGCGCACGACCGTCCGGAGGCACCGGAACCGTCGGCAGGCGACGCCGACCTGGCCCTCGGCCACTTCGAGCGGGCCGACAACCCGTGGGGCATCGCCGAGTCGCTCGCCGCTCGGGGCGAGGAGCACGCGCGCCGGGGGCGGTACGCGGAGGCGGCCGTGGACCTCGAGCGGGCGATGACGGAGGCCGTGCGGATCGGGGCGCACCATCAAGTGCCATTGTTCAAGGCGCGGTTGGCGGATGTACGGCTGCGGATCGCGGGCGACGGGACGGAGCGGGAGGAGGCGGAAGGGCTGCTGCGCGAGGCGGCGCGAGAGGCGGACCGGTTCGGTGGCGAGCCGGTCAGCACCGCCCGGCTGCTGCTCGTGCAGCACTACGGCGCCTCGGGCCGGACCGATCGAGCGCGAGAGGAGTTGCTGGAGCTGGAGCGGTCCCTGCCCGGCGGGGTGTCGGCGCTGTTCGAGGGGGCGCTCGCGGGGCAACGGGCGTGGCTGGACTGTCTGGACGGGAGGTTCGAGCAGGCCGCGGAGCACGTCGGGCGGGCGGTGCGCCGGATGGAGAGCGTGGCGTACCTGGTCGCGCCGTGGCTCGTCGCCGACCAGTTCCTCGTCGCCGCCTGGGCCAAGTCACGGCTCGGCGCGGGCGCGGACGGGGCGCGGCTGCTCGGCGCGTACGACGGATATGGGCTGAGCGGGAGTTTCGGCTTCAGGCCGTTCCCCGACGCGGCGGAGATACGGTCGCGCGCCGAGGCCGAGCTGCGCACGGCCCTGGGGTCCGCGGCTTACGAAGCGGCCCATGCGCGCGGGAGCAAGCTGTCCGTGCGGGAGGCGGCGGCTTTGGTGTGAGGGTGCTCGACCCGCCACCCGACGCCCGTCCCCCGTCTCCCGTCTCCCGTCTCCCGCCACCGGCCGCCCCTACGGGGTCGCCCCTGAGCCCGGGCCCCTCGCTGGGCCTTTGCCTAGTTCTGCGCCTGTGCCTGGGTCTGGGTCCGCGCCTTGGCCTGCGCCTGCGCCTTGGCCTGTGCCTGGGCCTGTGCCTGGGCCTGTGCGAGAAGCTCCTGGGCGTCGGCCAGGTCGTCTGCCGTGGGGGCGTCGTCCTGTGTGAGACGCAGTCTCCAATACCCGGCGAAGTCGACGTCCTTCTTGGCCATGCCCCGCTCCCCCACCAGATGGCGACGCAGCGCGCGTACGGCACCGGCCTCACCGGCCAGCCAGGCGTAGGCGGAGCCTTCGGGGAAGGTGGCGCTCCGGATCGCGCCGAGCAACAGGCCCGCGTGCCCGGCGGGGGTCTCGCCCCGGTGCAGCCAGTGCACGGTCAGTTCGCCGCGGGTCGTGAACTGCTGCTCGTCGGCCGCGTCCTGAACCTCGATGCAGGCGACCGCCTTGGCGCCCTCCGGCAAGGCTTCGATGATCGTGCCGAGCGCGGGCAGCGCCGTCTCGTCCCCGGCGAGGAGCGTCCAGTTGGCGATGCCGAGCGGGACCGGCTTCGAGTAGTGGGCCGATGGGCCGAACATGCCGATCACGTCGCCGGGTTGTGCCCGGGCAGCCCAGCGGGTGGCGGGGCCCACGCCCGCGTCACCGTGCAGCACATCTCGATGCCCGCTGTCTCCGTGCCCGCAGGCGCCGTGCCCGCCGTCGCCGTGCCCGCCGTCGCTGTGCAGCACGAAGTCGATGTCGATCGTCGCGTCCACCGGGTGGTGCGCGCGCACGGTGTAGCTGCGCATCCAGGGACGTTCCGCCTCGGGGATCGCGTGGAACCCCTCGTACCAGCGCATCGGATCCCCGCCTCCGGCCCCGGCTTCGGGCAGGCGCGGGCGGTCCTGGCCGGGCTTCGGGAAGTACAGCTTGACCTGCTGGTCGGGGCCGTCGAGGCGGAGGTCGGCGAGGTCGGCGCCGCCGAGGGTGATGCGGGCCATGCGCGGTGTGAGGCGTCGGGCGCGGACGACGTGGAGGAACCGGACGGGGAGCTGTGTCGCGTACGAGGTCATGGCTCGACGCTCTCGCGTCGCGTCGACAGATCGGCGACAGCCCGTCTACACCCCCTGCGGGGCGGAGACGGGCTGTCACCGTTCTCGTGCGCCGGACGCGCCGGCCGGCTGTCGCGCCGACCGACTGTCGCGCCGACCGACTGTCGCGCCGGCCGTGGCCGTCAGGCCTCTATGTCGTCCTTCGAACGCTCGGACTTCACCGAACCGTCTTCGGCCTTGAGCTGCTTGGCCTCCGACTGTTCGCCGCCCGGCAGGTCCGCGCTCTTGGCGGCCTCCTGGGCCTCCTGCTTCTTCGCGGCGATCAGGCTGGTGATCGTGGTGACGATCAGCACGGCACAGATGACGCCGAGGGAGAACGGAATGGAGATCTCCGGTACGTGCACACCGCTCTCGTGCAGTGCGTGCAGGACCAGCTTCACGCCGATGAAGCCGAGGATCACCGACAGGCCGTAGCTCAGGTGGACCAGCTTCTTCAGCAGTCCGCCGATGAGGAAGTACAGCTGCCGCAGACCCATCAGGGCAAAGGCGTTGGCGGTGAAGACGATGTACGGATCCTGGGTCAGGCCGAAGATCGCGGGGATGGAGTCCAGGGCGAAGAGGACGTCGGTGCTACCGATCGCCAGCATGACGACCAGCATCGGCGTCATGACCTTCTTGCCGTTCTCCTCGATCCACAGCTTGGTGCCGTGGTAGCGGTCGGCCACGCCGAAGCGCTTCTCGGCCGCCTTCAGGAGCTTGTTCTCCTCCCACTCCTCGTCCTCCTCCTCGGCCCTGGCCTCCTGGATCAGCTTCCAGGCGGTGTAGATCAGGAACGCGCCGAAGATGTAGAACACCCACGAGAAGCTCGCGATGATCGTGGCACCGGCGGCGATGAAGATCGCGCGGAGCACGAGAGCTATGAGGACGCCGACGAGCAGGACTCGCTGCTGGTACTGCGAGGGCACCGCGAACTTGCCCATGATCAGTACGAAGACGAAGAGGTTGTCGACGCTCAACGACTTCTCGGTGATGAAGCCGGCGAAGAACTCGCCCGCGGGCTGTCCACCGCCCCAGATCAGCAGGCCGAGCCCGAAGAGCGCGGCGAGAACGATCCAGACGACCGTCCAGATTCCGGCTTCCTTGATGGATACGTCATGGGGCTTGCGCCCGATGAAGAAGTCAGCACCGATCAGGGCACACAGGCCCACGATCGTGAGGACCCATAGGGTCAGGGAAACATCCACTGCGCCTCCGGCAGTACGTAACGGCACAAACACCAGCGTCGTCGCTGCCGGAGGTCTCTTCCACCCGAGGCGCCGCTCTCACGAACGCTCGGCGGGCCGACGCCCCGGGACCTGGCCCAGATCCGTATTGACGGGAACGCCGCATTCAGGGAGTACTCCCCTCCGCGAGATGAAGAGTACGCGAATTACCAAGGAAAGGTAAAGAGTGAAGTAAAGCACAAACCAAACGTGCAGGTCAGAGGGGTTTTGCGATGGGGGTCGTGAGCAAAACCCGCCTTGACCATCTCAACGTCCCCAGGCTCTGCGCGCGTCGGCGACCCGGGCCAGGACGTCGCTCAGCACCTCACTGCCGGGCGGGGTGAGCGAAGGCTCGTACGTCCAGGCATGGCCGACCCACGGGTCCGCGAGGTGGTCATCGGGCACCGGCGTGAGCCGCAGCAGCGAGCGCCACAGCGGGTCGAGGATCGGTCCGTACTCCGCGGCGTCCTCGCGGTCGGCGACCATCATCAGGTGGACGCCCACCGCCGGGCCCTCGTCGGCGAGGTACCGCAGCTGGGTCACGGCACGGTCGTCGAAACCGTGCGGGAAGTCGTTGACGATCAGCAGTTGCTCGGCCGTGTCCACATCGGGCGGCAGCGAGTCCGTGGCGCGCGCCCGCACCGCCATCTGCACCAGATCCACCCGGCGCGTCAGCCGGGCCAGGACCTCGGACACCCCTGCCGCCCCTGCGGCGGGCGGATCGGCGAGCACACCCGAGTCACGCAGCGGAGCGAGCGATCCGGCCGCCGAGCCCGCGGGGTCGATGACATGCACCGCGAAGTCGCCGGGCGGGTACACGGCGAGCAGCCGGGCCGCGTGCGCCACCGCCGTGTCCATGGCGAGGCCGCGCGTCTCCTCGCTGTCGGCCAGGGACGCGGTGGCCGACGAGGACGTGCGTCCGCTGTCGATCCAGAGTCCGCGTTCGAGCGGCAGCCTGATCAGCATCGGGATCCGCAGATCGGCGCACTCGGGCAGATGGAGGTCACCCAGGCGCAGCGCCATGGGCGCCTCCATCGGGACGCGGTACGCGTGCCAGACCGGGTTGTCCCAGGCCGCGAAGGACGGCGGCAGGGCGGGCTCGACCACATCGGCCTCGGCGGAGAGCTGGGCGACGTCCCGGTCGAGGACCTCCCTGGCCTGCTCGACCAGCTTGGCCTGCTTGGCACGGGCCGCCTCACGCGCGGCGTCGCCCTGCCCGCTGATCCGGCTGCGCGGGTCGGTGAGGACCTGGTCGAGCTCCTGCTCCATACGGGACTCGGCGAAGTCCACGGCACTGCGGTACGCGGCGGCCGTACGGGCCAGGTCCTCGAACATGCCCCACACCTGGTTGTAGAGCCGCTCCTCCATGGACCAGCCGGTCGCGTCACCTGCGACGGGCCGCGCGGGCGCGCCCGGTTGCGCGGACTGCGGGGCAGGCGCCGGCGCGGGCGGCGCGGCCGTACGACGAGCGGGGTGGGTGTAGTCGACGGGACCGCCGGTGGACGCCGGGGTGGCGGTCGTGGCGGTCTGCGGCTCGGGCTGGTCGACGCGGTCCTGGGTCGGCTGGGTGTGCCCGTCGGGTCGGCCGCCCTGCTCGTCGGAGCGGACGGGCGTACGTGCGGCGGAGGACGGGGTAGGCGCGGGCTGGTGCGGGACTCCGCCGTCACCGGTCGGCGCGGGGCCGGTCGCCGGGCCCGCCGCTGCCGGGCCGGTCTGCACCGGAGACGGCGCCTGCGCCTGCGCCACATGACCGTCAGGAGCGGAAGCCGTAGCCGGGTGCGGGGAGTTGGCGGACGAAGCGGCCGCCGTGCCGTGGGTCTCCTGCGCGGGCGGCGCGGCCTGCCGTACCCGGTCGCCCTCGGCGGTGCGCTGCGGGGGCGCCGCGACGGAACGGGCCACACCGCTCGCCACGGCGTCCAGGATCTCGGCGGCGAGCGCCGGGCCGTCCGGCAGCCCCTGGTCGGTGAGCATCGCGGCCAGCCCGCCCGCGTACCCCTGGCCCACGGCGCGCACCTTCCAGGCGCCCTGCCTGCGGTACAGCTCCAGGGCCACCACGGCGGACTCCGCGTCCAGGTCCGTGATCGTGTAGCTGGCGATCTCTGAGCCATCGAGCCCGGTCACCGCGACGAACGGGGCCGCCAGGGCGCCGAACCTGACCGGGCCTCCCCCGCCGTCGGCCACTTGGGAGCCGTCGGTGACGGGCAGCGCCAGCAGGATGTTGACCCGCTCCGCGCCGGGCGGCAGGGCACCGAGGTCCACGGCGAGGCGATGGTCGGCTGCGGCCTGCTTGGAGACCTCGAGGCCCGGCACACCGGGGGACGCGGGGTGCGCCACCCAGTCGGCTCCGCGGACCTTGCCCTGCTCGTCACTGAGCGTCGCACCCGCCACGATCGGTCGGCCGGCCGACACCCGGATCTCCAGTCGGGTCTGGGGCAGTACGTGGTTCTGGCCCCTGACCAGCTCGGCCGTCATCGCCTTCGTTCCCCTCGTTGCGCTTTTCTTCAATTGCCGCCGACACGTCTGCCGCCGTCACGCCTGCAGGCGTCACCTCTGCAGGCGTCACCTCTGCAGGCGTCACCTCTGCAGGCGTCACCTCTGCAGGCGTCACCTCTGCAGGCGTCACCTCTGCAGGCGTCACAGTCAGACCGGCGCCCGTTGCCTGCCTCAACTTCCGCCCTCAACTGCCGCCGCCAGTACGTTAGTTGACGCGTACGGGTGTGCTTACAGGTGCGGCAGGATCGACGGCATCAGGTCCTGGAAAGTACGGCCGTTGGCCGGGGTTCCGAGGGCCGTCATGGACCAGCCGGAGCCCGTGCGGTGCACCTTGGCCATGATCTGGGCGGTGTACTGGCCGCCGCCGTCCAGCGTGAACCGGGACATCTCCTGGCCGTTCGTCTCGTCCACCAGGCGGCAGAAGGCGTTCTGCACCTCCTGGAAGGTCTGTCCGGTGAAGGAGTTCACCGTGAAGACGATCTGGTCGATGTGGACCGGGACGCGCTGCAGGTCGACGAGGATCGCCTCGTCGTCCCCGCCCTGGCCGACGCCGCCGACGAGGTTGTCACCGGTGTGCCGCACCGAGCCGTCGTCGCTGACGAGGTGGCGGAAGAACACCACGTCCACCGGCTGCTTGTCGGCGAACAGGACCGCCGACGCGTCGAGGTCGACCTCCTTGGTCCGGGAGCCGAACAGGCCGCGGCGCTGCGCCGCCTGCCAGCCGAGCCCCATGCGCACCGCGGTCAGGGTGCCCCCGTCATTCTTCTGCAGGCTGATCGCCTGCCCCTTCGTCATGTTGACCGACACGCGCTGTCCCCTCTCGAACCTTTCCCCAACGACCAACCGCCCCAAGTGCGGTTGCTCAGCACCCTACGCAGTGCCACTGACAGCACCGCAGTCCGGACAGCGCTTTGTGGCGTTCTTGCAACACATCCCGCCGACCCCGGCCGGCCGGTCGGCTCCGGCCGGGTGCGGCGGCGTGCTCAGGCGTTCCTCACCGGTCTCAGGCGAGGCCCGCCTCCTTCATCTGACGCAGTTCCTTCTTCATCTCGGACACTTCGTCACGCAGCCGGGCGGCGACCTCGAACTGGAGGTCCGCGGCCGCGGCGCGCATCCGGTCGGTCATCTCCTCGATCTGCTCGGCGAGTTGGGCCGCGGGCCGGTCCGTGGGAACCTGCTCGGCCTTCCCCTTGGCCGCCTTGCGCGACTTGGCGGACGTGCCCGCCGCGGCGTCCTGCCCCTTCGCCGAACCGAGGGACGGCACCGGGGCCTTGGCGCCCTTGCCGTCCTTGGCCTTGCGGTAGCCGGAGCCGAGGAGCTCCTCCGTGTCGACCTCCTCGCGGGCGATGGCCGACACGATGTCGTTGATCTTCTTGCGGAGCGGCTGCGGGTCGATGCCGTTCGCCTTGTTGTACGCGACCTGCTTCTCGCGGCGCCGGTTGGTCTCGTCGATGGCCTTCTCCATCGCCGGGGTGATCTTGTCCGCGTACATGTGGACCTGGCCGGAGACATTGCGCGCCGCGCGGCCGATGGTCTGGATCAGGGAGGTGCCTGAGCGCAGGAAGCCCTCCTTGTCGGCGTCGAGGATCGCCACCAGGGAGACCTCGGGCAGGTCGAGGCCCTCACGGAGGAGGTTGATGCCGACCAGGACGTCGAACTCGCCCGCGCGCAGCTCCCGCAGCAGCTCGACGCGGCGCAGGGTGTCGACGTCGCTGTGCAGATAGCGGACCTGGATGCCCAGTTCGAGGAAGTAGTCCGTGAGGTCCTCGGCCATCTTCTTGGTGAGCGTGGTGACGAGGACGCGCTCGTCCTTCTCCGCGCGGGTGCGGATCTCGTGCACCAGGTCGTCGATCTGCCCCTCCGTGGGCTTGACGACGACCTCCGGGTCGACCAGGCCGGTGGGGCGGATGATCTGCTCTACGTGCCCGTCCCCGCGTGAGAGCTCGTACGTCCCCGGGGTGGCCGAGAGGTACACGGTCTGGTCGATGCGCTCCTGGAACTCCTCCCACTTCAGTGGGCGGTTGTCGAGCGCGGAGGGGAGCCGGAACCCGTGGTCGACGAGGGTGCGCTTGCGGGAGGCGTCGCCCTCGTACATGGCACCGATCTGCGGGACGGTCACGTGGGACTCGTCCAGGACGAGCAGGAAGTCGTCCGGGAAGTAGTCGAGGAGGGTGTGCGGGGGTGTGCCGGGGTCGCGGTCGTCGAAGTGCATCGAATAGTTCTCGATGCCGGAGCAGGAGCCGATCTGGCGGAGCATCTCCAGGTCGTACGTGGTGCGCATGCGCAGGCGCTGGGCCTCCAGCATCTTGCCCTGCTTCTCCAGCTCGGCCAGGCGCTCGTCCAGCTCCTTCTCGATGCCGGTGATCGCCTTCTCCATGCGCTCGGGGCCCGCGACGTAGTGGGAGGCCGGGAAGACGTACAGCTGCTCGTCGTCGCTGATGACCTCGCCGGTGAGCGGGTGCAGGGTGGAGAGCGCCTCGATCTCGTCCCCGAACATCTCGATGCGGACCGCGAGTTCCTCGTACACCGGGAAGATCTCGATGGTGTCGCCGCGGACGCGGAAGGTGCCGCGCGTGAAGGCGAGGTCGTTGCGCGTGTACTGGATGTCGACGAAGCGGCGCAGGAGTTGGTCGCGGTCGATCTCGTCGCCGATCTTCAGGGAGACCATGCGGTCGACGTACTCCTGCGGCGTGCCCAGGCCGTAGATGCAGGAGACGGAGGCGACCACCACGACGTCCCGCCGGGTGAGCAGCGAGTTGGTGGCGGAGTGGCGCAGGCGCTCCACCTCCTCATTGATCGAGGAGTCCTTCTCGATGTAGGTGTCCGACTGCGGGACGTACGCCTCGGGCTGGTAGTAGTCGTAGTACGAGACGAAGTACTCGACGGCGTTGTTCGGCAGGAGTTCGCGGAACTCGTTGGCCAGCTGCGCCGCGAGCGTCTTGTTCGGCGCCATCACGAGCGTGGGGCGCTGCAGCTTCTCGATCATCCACGCGGTGGTGGCGGACTTGCCGGTGCCGGTCGCGCCGAGCAGGACGACGTCCTTCTCGCCTGCGCGGACGCGTCGGTCGAGGTCGGCGATGGCGGTGGGCTGGTCACCGCTGGGCTGGTACGGGCTGACGACCTCGAAGGGCGCCACCGTGCGTTCGATCTTGGATACGGGCCGCATGAGAACCACCGTACGACTCCCCACTGACAACCGGCCCCGCATTCGGCCCTGAGCCGCCGTCCTGCCTGGTCACAGGCGTACGGACGGCCGACCGGTGATCACCGGTCGAGGCGGGAGCGCGGGCCTCGCGGCGGGGCCGGGACGAACGTGCGGCGGCGGGGCGGGCGGCCCCGGGCCGCGTCGGAGCCTGGTCCGTGGGCCGGTATGCCGGGGCGGGGCACGAGCGCGGGGCCGGGGCGCGGGCTCTGCTCCGCGCGCTGCCGGTCGGCGCCCGTCGCCATCAGCGGGTCGAACATCACGACCACGCCGGCCAGAACGAGGAAGGCGAGCGGGCCGATCATCATGGGCGCGAGCAGTTCGGCGGGCGGGTCACCGGCCGGCAGGCTGCCGGAGCCGTGCAGGTGCACGTCGAGCGCGGCCATGCCGGTGTAGTGCATGCCGGTCACCGCGAGCCCCATGACGAGGCTGGCCCCGAGGCTCCACAGGAAGCCCCGCACCTGTACGGCGGCCCAGAGCGCGGCGGTGGCCGCGACGACGGCGATCACCACAGAGAGGGAGACGGTGAACGTGTCGTACCGGAGGGAGCCCTGCAGGCGCATTCCGGCCATGCCCAGATAGTGCATGGAGGCGACGCCGAGACCGGTGATGGTGCCGCCCGTGAAGAGCGCCATGACCGTCGCCCCGCGGTAGCCCACGATGAAGATCCCGATGCCGACCATCACGATGGCGAGGCCCAGGCTGGCGAAGGTGATCGCGGCGTCGTACCGGACGGGGACCCCTTCGACGGCGAACCCCATCATCGCCACGAAGTGCATGGTCCAGATGCCCGAGCCGATGGCGGCCGAGCCGAGGGCGAGCCAGCCCGGCCGCCAGGAGTTCTCCACGAGCAGCGATCTGGTGGTGCAGCGCAGGCCCAGCGCACCGCCGAGGCAGGCCATCAGGTACGCGACCACGGGCGTGACGAGCCCGTAACTGAATCCGTCGACCGTCCCCTGCATGCGTGGCAGCCCCTCCACCTGAATTGACTTGGTATCACCTGCGAGCCCCCGTGCAATCACCCTCTCAGAGCGAGTGATTGAGCAGAGATTAGAGCGCACCGACAAACGTACGAGCGATTTTTCGGCAAAGAATCCGGCGGCATGGGCGTGTTCGGGCTGTCTCGGGGCAACTCCGTTCAACCTGTGTCCATCCGGCGCCTGCCCCTTGTTAGTCATCGACTGTCACTCTCGTCCGGTCCGCGCTCTCTCGACCCGAGGAGTCCACGTGTACGCACGTCCCGCAGCAGCAACAGCCGCAGCGCTACTGGGAGTCGGCGCGCTCTTGCTCCCCACGACCACGGCCCACGCCGCCGCTCCGCAGACCACGAACGCCGTTCAGGCACCCGCCGACACCGACGGCCCGCTGGTCGTCGCCCACCGCGGCGCCTCCGCGTACGCCCCCGAGAACACGCTCGCCGCCATCGACAAGGCCCGGGACATGGGCTTCCGTTGGGTCGAGAACGACGTGCAGCGCACCAAGGACGGCGAGCTCGTCGTCATGCACGACGACAACCTGAAGCGGACGACGAACGTCGAGGAGGTCTTCCCCGACCGCGCTCCCTGGAAGGTCGCGGACTTCACCTCCGCCGAGATCGCCAAGCTGGACGCGGGCAGCTGGTTCGACGCCAAGTACAAGGGCGAGCGCGTGCCGACGCTCGAGCAGTACATGAACCGGGTCGAGCGGAACAACCAGAAGCTGGTCCTCGAGGTGAAGAAGCCGGAGCTGTACCCCGGCATCGAGCAGGACACGCTGCGGGTGCTCGAGAAGACGGGCTGGCTCGACCGCGGGCACGTCAGCAGCAAGCTGGTGTGGCAGAGCTTCAACGCGGACAGCATGCGCAAGGTGCACGCGCTGCGACCCGACATCAAGAAGGGCTTCCTGGGTACGCCCTCGGTCGCTGAGCTGCCGGAGTACGCGACGTTCGTCGACCAGATCAACGCGCGGCACACCACGATCTCGCGGTCGTACGTGGCGGCGATCCACGCGATGAGAGGCCCGCACGGCAAGCCGCTGGAGATCTACACGTGGACCGTCGACGAGGCGGCGGACGCGCGGCGCGCGGCCGGGTACGGCGTCGACGGGATCATCACCAACAGGCCGGACGTGGTGCGCTCGGCGGTCGGCGACGACGACTGAGCGGGGACGGTTCGGCAGCGGACACGACCCGGTCTGCGGACACGGCCCGGCCTCGGGCCGGGTCCGCCCGCCGGGTCGGCACGGGAGCGGGGGGGGGGGGGGGGGGGGGGGGGGGGGCGCCCCCCGGCCCCCCCGGGGGGGGGGGGGGCCCGGGGGGGGCGGGGGGGGGGGGGGGGGGGGGGGGGGGGGGGGTGGGGGGGG
>NZ_JASCIS010000023.1 GCF_029968015.1 Streptomyces luteolus | reverse complement strand
TCCGGCGCTTGAGGAGCGGGGGTCCGGGGGCGGAGCCCCCGAAGCTCCGCAGGATTTCGGGAAGGGGCGGGGAGGGGACAAAATCCAGCCCGTCCGGCGATTGAGGACGAGCCCGGAGGGCGATCGACGGTGACCGAGTCGACGGTGCGGAACCGACCACGGAAGCCGCCCAACCCGCCTACCCCTCCAAGTGCCCCGTCTCGTTCCACGCCTCGATCGCCGGCTCCCCGTACGCCCACCCCAGAACCGAAAGCGACGTCGGGCTGAGGCGGATTCGGGCCCCGAAGCCCACGGGGAGGCCGAGCCAGCGGGCGCCGATGGAGCGCAGGATGTGGCCGTGCGCGAAGACCAGGACGTCTCGGTCGGCGGAGCGGGCCCACTCCACGACCTCGTCGGCGCGCGCCGCGACCTGGTCGAGGGTCTCGCCCTCCGGGACGCCGTCGCGCCAGAGCACCCAGCCGGGGCGGGTCGCGTGGATCTCGGCGGGGGTGAGGCCCTCGTAGGCGCCGTAGTCGACCTCCATGAGGGTGTCCCACTCCCGCGCGCGGTCGCCGAAGCCGGCGATGTCGCAGGTCTCCCGCGCGCGGACGAGCGGGCTCGTGCGCACCTCTACGTCGGGGAGGCCGCTCCAGGGCGCGCGGCGCAGCCGCTCACCGAGCAGCTTGGCGCCGCGCCTGCCCTCGTCGAGCAGCGGGATGTCCGTCCTGCCGGTGTGCTTCCCGGACAGCGACCACTCGGTCTGTCCGTGGCGGGCCAGCAGGATGCGCGGGGCCATGAGGGGTTCTCCAGGGTTCGGCGTACGGGCACAGCACGGACTTTTCCTGACAGGCCGCCCGGCTCTCTCCATCATCGCGCACCTGCCGTTTCCCCTCGAACGGGCCCGGACCCGGCGGGTTCGCGTACCGGCCCCGGCCCTGCTCGTCGACCTGGGTCCCGGGGGTCAAATCCCGCTTCCGTACGGGCTTGTCCGGGATGCGTTCCCCGGTTGTCAGTCCCGGGTGCGAGACTTCGGCAGGTGAGCGAATACCCCAACAGCGCGGTACCGACGGCAGCGGTACCGCCGACGGACCCGACGGCGCGGGCGGCGCCGCTGCGGCAGCGGCTCGCCGAGCTGCGCGGCCCCGCGGTCCGCGCCAAGGCGCTCGACGCCCGCGCGCTGGCCGCCCTCGCCGCCAACCCGGGCTGCCGCCGCCGCGCCCTGCTCGACGGCGCGGGCGTGGACAAGTCGGCGCTCGCCGAGGCACTCGGCTCGCCCTCCGGCTTCGGCCAGTCCCAGTTCGCCTTCGTGCGGGGCAACGCCTTCGAGGCGAAGGTGAAGGCGGACGGCGGCGCGGAGCTGCTCCGCCTGGTCCACGCCCACCTGGGCGGCGGCCCGGCGCCCGCGCCCTCGGACGGTGCCGAGACGGCCGCCGTGAGGTCCGAGGTGCACACCCCGGACCTCACGGCGGCCGGACCCGAGGGCCGCTCCGCGCGTACGGCTCTCGCCCTGCGCGAGGCCTCCGCCACGCGCGCGTGGACGCTGCTCGACCACCCGATGCTGGTGCTCGACGTCGCCGGTTCGCCCGCGTTCCTGGAGCCGGACGCGGTGGTGGTGCACCCCGACGGCCGCTGGACGGTCGTGGAGATCAAGTCCTTCCCGATGATCGACGGTGCGGCGGACCCCGCGAAGGTCGGCTCGGCCGCCCGCCAGGCCGCGGTGTACGCGCTCGCGCTGCAGCAGGTCGCCGCCCACCTCGACCCCGCTCCCCCGGTCGGCCACCAGGTCCTGCTCGTCTGCCCGAAGGACTTCTCCAACCAGCCGACGGCCGCCGCGGTGGACGTCCGCAAGCAACTCTCCGTGACCCGCCGCCAGTTGGGCCGCCTGACCCGGATCGAGGACATCGCGGCGGCCCTGCCCGAGGGCGTGACGTTCGACGTCGAGCGCTCTCCGGACGAGCTGGGCCGCGCCGTCGAGTCGGTGCCCGCGGCGTACGCACCGGAGTGCCTCGCCGCCTGCGAGCTGGCGTTCCACTGCCGCGACCGCTCCCGCGGCGAGGGCGAGGTGACCGTGCTCGGCCGTTCGGTCCGCGGCGACCTGGGCGCGCTCACCACGGTCGACGCGGTCCTCGCGGCCGCGCGCGGCGAGGCGGGCGATCCGGACGACCCGGCGGTGGCGGCCCTCCGCCGGGCGGCGGCGCTGCGCAGCCAGGCGCTGAAGGGGGTCCCGTGCTGACCGCACCCCGGGTCCGCAAGGAGGCTCGCAAGGAGCCGACCGCACCCCGCGCGCGTACGACCGGATCCGCACCCCGCGCGCGTACGGAAGGGCGAGACGCATGTCGCTGATCCACACCCTGGCCCGGATGGAGGCCGTCGAGTCGGGCCACGCCCAACCGCTCGCCACCGTCCGGCACCGCCATCTCGCCGCCCGCCCCCTGGTGTTCGTGCCGCTCACCACCGCGGGCGAGGCGGGCGCGCCCCTCGGTGCCCTGGTGGGCGCGGACCGCGACCGGCCCCGGCTGCTCTGCGTGCCGCAGCCCCGCGACCGCGACCTGCGCTTCGCGTTCCTGGCCGACCTCGCCGAGGAACTCCTGCCGTACGTCGACTCGTTCGCCGACGCCACCGAGCCCGCCGAGCGCACCGAGACCGACCCGGAGACCGGCAAGCGCGTCAAGGTCGAGACCGAACTGTGCGCGGACGCACCGCAGTTGATCCTGCCGAGCCGCGCGGGCATCGAGTTCGTACGGCTCCTCGGGCGCTCCATGCGGTTCCGGCGTACGGCCGAGCAGGACCCGGACAGCCCGTACCCGGCGCCCCCGCGCGTGCCGCTGCTCGGGCGCTGGCTGACGCACTTCGCGGAGCGGGCGCGCGTGCCGGGCTCGACGCTGATCGCCGCGATGACGGAGCTGCTCTCCCGCCACTGGGCGACGGGCCAGTCCAGCCTGGAGGACCAGCACCTGGGCGCACTCCTCGCCTGGATCGACCCGGCCGCCGACGGCTCGGGCGGTGGCGGCTCGGGCGGTGGCGGCTCGGGCGGTGGCGGCTCGGACGGTGGCGGCTCGGGCGCCGCGGCCGCGCTGCGCGCCGAGACCGCGCGGGACGCCGCCGGCCAGCTGCTCTGCCCACCGGCGGGCCCCGCCACCGACCCGGCGTTCGACAACAGACTCCTCGCCCCGGCGATCGAGCGGTTCGACCGGGCGCGCTCCGCGCTGTCCGCCGCGGAGGACGGCCCGTCAGCCGACCGCCACCTGGCCGAACTCACCGCCGCGGAGCGCGAGATCGCCACCCTGGTCGAGAGCCGTACGCGCCCCACCTGGGACGCCGTCTGGCGCGGCCTCGACGTGCTCGCCGCCCTGCCGGAGGGCGAGCGCGCCGCCGAGCGCTGGACCAGGGACCGCTGGTCGTACACCGGCCACCGCGACCGCGTCCTCGCCGGCGAACCCCCGCAGCCCCGCCTGGACGACGCGGTCACGGCGGCCAACAAGCTGGCCACGCGCGAGACCGCCCAGGCCCGCCTCGAAGCCCAGGAGGCGCTCGACGACCCGCTGGTGATGGCGGGCCGGAGGCTGTCCGGCGAGGCCTTCGGCGGCGAGGTCACCGAGGTCGTGATGGCGTACACCGACAGCAAGCGCCCGAGCCCGCGCCCCCTGGTCACGCTGCGCACGGACGACAGCCCGCACCTCGCCGAGCGCGCGAAGGTCTACCGCACGCTGGCGGGCAAACCGCAGAGCGCCCAGTTCGTGGGGTACGACGAGGAGGGCGCGGTGGTCCTGCGCGTCCTGGACAAGATGGGCCGCGGCAAGGAGCCCGACGAAGGCTCCGTGCCGGTCAAGGGCGACCGGATCGTCTGGACGCTCTTCGAGCACGCGCCGCGCGGCGGCCCGTCGCTCCCCGACCCCGAGGACACCCCCTGGACCCATGGCGGCCCGCCGGGCGAGGGCGCCGAGGCCCCCGATCCGGTGACCCCGGAGGACGTGCTGTGACCCGTATCCCTGAGCGCGATTCGGGCGCCGCCTTCGACCCGTCCGCCGAGGCCGCCCGCGCGACCGCGGCGATCCTCCACGACACGCTGCACGGCGAGGCCCGCGGCGTCGTCGTGGACTCGCCCCCGGGCGCGGGCAAGTCCACGCTCGTGGTCAACGCCGCGCTCGAACTGGCCGCGGCGGGCCGCCCGTTGATGGTGGTCGCGCAGACCAACGCCCAGGTGGACGACCTGGTCCTGCGCCTCGCCGAGAAGGAACCGGGCCTCCCGGTGGGCCGCCTGCACAGCAGCGACGCCGACCCGTACGACAAGGCGCTGGACGAGCTGGAGCACGTACGCAAGTCGACCAAGGCCGCCGATCTGGCTGGGCTCGACGTGGTGGTCTCCACCGCCGCGAAGTGGGCGCACGTCAAGAACGTCGAGCCCTGGCGGCACGCCATCGTGGACGAGGCGTACCAGATGCGGTCGGACGCGCTGCTCGCCGTGGCCGGTCTCTTCGAGCGGGCGCTGTTCGTGGGGGACCCGGGCCAGCTCGACCCGTTCTCGATCGTCGGCAGCGAGCAGTGGGCCGGTCTCTCGTACGACCCGTCGGCGAGCGCGGTGTCCACGCTGCTCGCGCACAACCCGCAGCTGCCGCAGCACCGCCTTCCGGTGTCCTGGCGGCTGCCCGCCTCGGCCGCGCCGCTGGTCAGCGACGCGTTCTATCCGTACACCCGGTTCCGCTCCGGCACGGACCACGGGGACCGGAGCCTGTCGTTCGGGGTCCCGTCGGACGGCAGCGGCCCCGACCGCGTACTCGACGAGGCGGCGGCCTCCGGCTGGGGCCTGCTCGAACTGCCCGCGCGGCGCACTCCGCGTACGGACCCGGAAGCCGTGCGGGCGGTCGCCGAGGTCGTCCGCCGCCTCCTGGACCGGGGCGGCGCCACGGTCAGCGAGCGCTCCCCCGACCCGGCGCCGCTCACCGCCGACCGCATCGCCGTCGGCACAGCGCACCGCGACCAGGCCGCGGCGGTCCGCGCCGCCCTGGCCGAACTGGCGGTCACAGGCGTCACGGTGGACACCGCCAACCGCCTCCAGGGCCGGGAGTACGACGTGACGGTCGTCCTGCACCCGCTCTCCGGCCGCCCCGACGCCACCGCGTTCCACTTGGAGACGGGCCGCCTCTGCGTGCTCGCCTCCCGGCACCGGCAGGCCTGCGTCGTGGTGTGCCGCGCGGGCGTCACCGAGCTCCTGGACGAGCATCCGTCCACCGAACCCGTGCAGCTGGGCGTCACGGTGAAGTTCCCGGACGGCTGGGAGGCCAACCACGCGGTCCTCTCCCACCTGGCCGAACACCGGGTGACCTGGCAACCGTGACCGGCACCCCGGCACCCCGGCACCCGCCCACGTCAGTGGGAGGCCAACCACGCGGCCCTCTCCCACCTGGCCGGACACCGGGTGCCGTACCGCGCCCAGGCCACCCCCGGAGCACGCCTGCGCGAGCCGTTCGGACGAGGCGGTCTTGCGGACGGCTGGACAATGGAAGACGGCCCGGCGAAACCGCCCGGACCGAAGCACACGTACGCACAGGAGGCAGGCATGGCGGAGCCCGAGCGGGTACAGCCGCGGCTGCGACCGGCACCGCTGCTGTTCGAGCCGACGGAGGCCGCCGCCGACCCGGAGCACTTCTTCGACCTCGAATCGATGGAGGACCCCCGCGAACTTCTCGCGCGGGCGACGGAGCTGACGCTCGCCTTCCGCACGGCCACCGACCGCTCGGTGGAGTTCCAGGCGATCGCGGCGGCCCAGCTCGCCGACCCCCGCCGTTTCGACCGGCTGACGATGGCGGCGATCGCCGAACGCGCGGACTGGACCGAGGACTACGCGAAGAAGATGGTCGAGTTCGGCCGGGAGCTGATGCGCTCCGGCGCTGAGCGCTGAGACCTGAGCGCGCAGAGCCCTGAGCACTGAGCGCGCTGAGCCCCGAGCGGCTGGTCCCTTATGTATGCCCGGCCGTAGGCCGAGTCGTCCACAGGCCAGGCCACCCCACAAGCCCAACTGGCATATGCCGCCGGGCAAGATACTCCATACCGCCCCGACCTGTCCCCGTTTCCGGCAACCCACCGAAATGGAACAGTCGCTCCCGGTAGATGTTGGGTCATGAGCGCACGGCAGAGCCACCTCAGCGAACCCACCCCCGCGACGACCGCCACGGCCGCGAGCACCCCGGCCCAGGCGCCGTTGCTCGACCACGCCGCGCTGGTCACCGTCGACGGCGCGAGCTGGCTCGCCTCGGCGTCGGCGTACCCGCGCAGCACCCTCGCGCTCTGGGGGTCCCGCCCGCACGCCCCGGTCGTCCTGCCCTGCGGCTCCGCCTTCGACGTGGTGAGCGTGCCCGCCGTCTTCGGGCGCCGGATGCTCGACCGGCTCTGGGACGAGGGCCCCGGGTCGGGCCCGGTCGCCGCGCACCGCGGCCGGATGCTGATCTTCGCCGCCCCCGGCACCGCGCAGCGCCTGCCGTCGCTGCTCGCCTGGGAGGAGTGGAGCCCCGCCGTGCCCGCCCCGCTCTGTCACGGCACCGGCGACGCCGTGACCGTCCCGCCGCTCGCCCCGCCCGACGAGACCGCCCCCGCGGAACGCCTCGGCTCCCGCTGGCTGGTCGCCCCCGACACCCGCGATCCGTGGCTCCCGGGACCCGAGGCGCTGCTCTGGGCGAGCGTCCGCGTGGCCCGCGCGATGGCCGGTGCAGCGGTCCGCATATCGATTTTTCCTCCCGCCGACCAGGATGCTAGGGTCTACGACGTCAGCAGGCGCCGCTAGCTCAGTTGGTTAGAGCAGCTGACTCTTAATCAGCGGGTCCGGGGTTCGAGTCCCTGGCGGCGCACAGACAGACAAGGCCCTTCGCTCCGGCGGAGGGCCTTCGTCATACTCCTGAATCTTGCGGCACCCAACAGACGGCTGGGGGTCCGGGGGTTACCCCCCGGATGAACGCAGCATCAGCGGGTCCGGGGTTCGAGTCCCTGGCGGCGCACGTTGTCGTTGGCGGGTCATCTTCGCAGAAAGCGCGAAGATGACCCGCCAACGTCGTTATTGCGCAGCTTCGCCGCGCGAGTGGGGGCTCCGCCACCCACACCCCCTCCACGACGGGACGCCGCCGTGAAGGCCCCGGAACCCCGTGCCACCGCAACCGCAACCGCAACCGCACCGGTGAGCCTACGTCGTGATCTTCACCGTCCAAGCCCCCGACCGCGACCGGTTCAGGACCTCCACGCCCAGCGACTCCCCGGGCACCGTGAAGCGCTCCCCCAGCTTCACCGGGGCGTCCGCGAGCGGCGGGTAGACCGAGTCCTCCCAGCAGGCCTGCGTGTCGGGGTGGGCGTCGATCACCTCGACCGGGCCCGCGCCGGAGGCCGGCTCGTTGCGGACGCGGTAGAGCAGTACGCCCTCGGTGCACGTCGTCCGGTCGTTGCCGGTGGAGCTGCGGGCCTCGATGGCGATCACCGAGTCCCGGCCCGTACGGACGACCGCGAGGCGGGTGCCGCCGGTGCGGCCCTCGGGTACGGCCGCCGCCAGCGGTTCCAGGGTGACCAGGCGGTCGTCGTCGCCCTGCACGCAGCGCACCTGCTCCGGGTCGAGCCAGCCGAGCTTCCACTTGTGCCAGCCGAACAGATCCGGCGCGAGGCCGAACTGGCTGCCCATCACGTCCCAGTCGCCGACGTACGTGTCCCAGTCGCCCTTGCCGTCCGTGGGCCGGTGATAGAGGTCCGGCAGGTCGAAGACGTGGCCGGTCTCGTGGGCGAGGACGTGCCGGTCCGGCGGGTGCTGCTCGAAGACGGTGACGACGCGGCGGATGTCGGTGTCGTCGGCGCGCAGCGGCCGGTCGAAGTTGACGACCTTCGTGGCGTCCGAGTCGACGCCGGGCGCGTCCGGGTCGGCGACGAAGTAGACGATGTCGTACTTGCCGAAGTCCACCTTCGGGTCGGCGGCGGCGAGGGCGTCGCGGAGGTAGGCCCTGCGGTGGCCGGGGTCCCAGTCGCGCTCTATGGCGTACGCGTCGGAGCTGTGCGGCATCTCGGTCCACTGCCGCTGCGGGTGCGCGTTCAGGCTGAAGCGGCCGTACGAGGCGCGCTCGAAGAAGCGGCTCGTGGCCGGAAAGTGGTCGGCGGCCAGCTCCTCGGGGTCGAGGCTGGGCCGGTGGTCCGGGAAGGACAGGAAGACCATGACGGCGTCGAGCTCGCGCTCGGGCTTGGGGTAGGCGGTGTTCCAGGTGTCCAGGCCCTCCGAGTGGTGCGCCGGGGTGCGCTCCAGGGCGCAGGGGTCCGCGGACGGTTCTGCGCTCGCGGGGCCCGCCACCAGGGAGGTCGCGGCGAGTGCCGCGAGCGAGGTGAGGACGGCCGCGACGCTGCGCGCGCGGGGCGAGGGCCCCCCTTCACGAGGGTGACCCCCGAGGGGGTGCTGACGCGGCACGTCGACCTCCGGGTGGGACGGCGGTACACCCCACCCACCCTGCGACGTTTTATTACACTTCGCCCTGTTTCAGTGCACCGGTCGAGTGAGTGGGCTCTCCGGAGGGCGCTCACAGACAGTCACGATGCGTGAGCGAGCGCGCCAGGGAAACAGTCGACTCACGTCAGCGGATGTCAGAGCCGGACCGGTCCGGACAGAAACGATCAGACGTCAACGGGCCTACCCCGCAAGGGAATCCGGAACATCCCCCGCCGGACCACTCGGTACCGTGGCGGAGCTGGATCGACGCTCCGACCAGCCTCTATGATCGGCACACTTTCCGGCCGACCGACCAGACCTGTACCAGAACCAACTGCCCTGCGGGAGCGAGCGGTGAGCGGAACGTCCGAAGGGCCGGCGACCACGGCGACGGCGGCCACCCGAGCCGCGCAGCCGACCGGCGCACCCCCTCAGACCGTGACAGCACCTCAAAGCGTCACGGAGCGTAACTCCCCGACGGCTTCCGGCCACCCCGCACCGCAAAAGCAACCGCAACCGCCACCGCCACCGCCACCGCCACCGCCACCGCCACCGTCCGAAGGACACCGCACCGACGCCGAGCTGCGCGACTACCGGGCCGCCTTCAACGCCGCCCACCTCGCCCTCGCCGTCGTCGACCGCGAGGGCCTGGTCAGCCGGGCCAACGACGCGCTCGGCGCCCTGGTCGGCACCCCGGCCCACGAGCTCACCGGCCAGGTCGCCGCCGACCTGGTGGACCTCGCCTCAGACGCCCGTACGTGGCACACGTACCGCGAAGTGCTGCGCGGGCGGCAGGCCAGGCTGCGCTGCACCCGGCGCCTGAAGCACCCCGAGGGGCACTCGCTGTGGGCGCAGGTCACCGTGTCGCCGATGCCGGACAGCGGCGGAGTGCTGCTCGCGGTTGCCGACGTCAGCGCGCGCCGCGAACTGCAGGCGCGGCTGCGGCACGTGACGATGCACGACCCGGTGACGCGGCTGCCCAACCGCACCCTGTTCTTCGAGCGGCTCGCGGCGGCGCTGGAGGCGGCCGCGTACGAGGAGAGCGGTACCGGTCGGATCGGGCTCTGCTATCTGGACCTCGACGGGTTCAAGGCGGTCAACGACACCCTCGGGCACCGCACCGGCGACCGGCTGCTCGCCGCCGTGGCCGAACGCCTCACGCGCTGCGCGGACCGGGTCGCGTACGGCAGGAGCGGGGCGCCGCTCGTGGCCCGGCTCGGCGGGGACGAGTTCGCGCTGCTCGTGGAGGACTCGACCGGCACGGACCAGGTAGCCGACCTCGCCGAGCAGGTGCTGCACGCGCTGCAGCGGCCGTTCGACCTGTCGGGCCAGCGGCTCTCGCTCTCCGCGTCCATCGGGGTCGTCGAGCGGCGCGCGGCGGGCACGGGGGCGACAGCTCTGATGCAGGCCGCCGACACGACGTTGTACTGGGCGAAGGAGGACGGCAAGGCCCGCTGGACGCTCTTCGACCCGGAGCGCAACGCGCACCGCATGACCCGCCAGGCCCTGTCCTCCACGCTGCGCCCGGCCGTCGACCGGGATGAATTCGCCCTGGAGTACCAGCCGTTGGTGGGGCTCGCGGACGGGGCGCTGCGCGGGGTCGAGGCGCTGGTGCGCTGGCACCACCCGCAGTTCGGCACGCTGCCGCCGAATCGGTTCATCGCACTGGCCGAGGAGGACGGCTCGATCGTGCAGCTCGGGCGCTGGGTCCTGCGCACCGCCTGCCGGCAGGCCAGGCGCTGGCAGCTGGAGCGCCCCGACCTGCCGCCCGTCTTCGTCAGCGTCAACGTCGCGGTGCGCCAGGTCTGGGACTCCGACCTGGTCGCCGATGTCGCCCAGATCCTCGATGAGACCGGGCTCGCCCCCGGACTCCTGCAGTTGGAGCTCACCGAGTCCGCCGTGATGGGCTCGGCCGGACGCCCGCTGCAGGCCCTTCAGGAGCTCAGCGACATGGGCGTGCACATCGCCATCGACGACTTCGGCACCGGCTACTCCAACCTCGCCTATCTAAGCCGGCTCCCCGTCTCCGTACTGAAGCTGGACGGTTCGTTCGTCCGCGGTTTCCAGTACGAGACGGGCGACGGGCGCGGGCACGCGAACCCCGCCGACGAGACCATCGTCGAGGCGCTCGTGCAGCTCGCCCACAAGCTGGGGCTCACCGTGACCGCGGAGTGTGTGGAGACCGCCGAGCAGGCGGCGCGGCTTCGGCGGATCGGCTGCGACACGGGGCAGGGCTGGCTCTACTCCCGCGCGGTGGCACCGGACCGGATCGCGGCGCTGCGCGCGGGAGCGTAGGGGCCGCCCCCAGTCCGCTACAGCTTCGGCAACCGGTAGGCGTCCGCGATGAGTTCGTAACTGCGCACGCGGGCTGCGCCGCCGTGGGCGTTGGCGGTGAGCATCAGCTCGTCGGCGCCGGTGCGCTTCCGCAGGTCGTCCAGGCCGGTGCGGACCTCGTCCGGCGTTCCGTGCACGACGTTCTTCAGCCAGCCGTCGACGAACTCCCGCTCCATCGGGCTGTAGTCGTACGCCTCCGCCTCCTCGGGCGTCGGCACGAGGCCGGGCCGGCCGGTGCGCAGGCGGACCATCGACAGCGCGCCGGTGAGCACCTGCCTGCGGGCCTCCCGCTCGTCGTCGGCGGCGAGCGCGGCGACCCCGATGAGGGCGTACGGGGCGGAGAGTACGGCGGAGGGCCGGAAGGACTCGCGGTAGAGGTCGAGCGCGGGCACCGTGTTCTGCGCCGAGAAGTGGTGCGCGAAGGCGAAGGGCAGGCCGAGCATTCCGGCCAGGCGGGCGCTGAACCCGGAGGAGCCGAGCAGCCAGATGGCGGGGCGGTCCGTGGACTGCACTCCGCCGGGCGAGGTGGCCTGCACGGGGCCGGGGACCGCGTGGATCCGGGCGTACGGGTGCCCCTCGGGGAAGTCGTCGTCCAGGAACCGGGTCAACTCGGCGAGCTGATCGGGGAAGTCGTCGGCGCCCTCGTTCAGCCTGTCGGTGCGGCGCAGGGCGGCGGCGGTGGCGCCGTCGGTGCCGGGTGCCCTGCCGAGGCCCAGGTCCACGCGGCCCGGGGCGAGCGCCTCCAGGGTGCCGAACTGTTCGGCGATCACCAGCGGGGCGTGGTTGGGCAGCATCACGCCGCCCGAGCCGAGGCGGATGCGGCTGGTGTGGGCGGCGAGATGGGCGAGGATCACGGCGGGGCTGCTGGACGCGACGCCGGGCATGGAGTGGTGTTCGGCGACCCAGTAGCGGTGGAAGCCGCGGCTCTCGGCGAGACGGGCGATGTCTGCTCCGGTGCGGAGGGCGTCGGTGGCGGTGTGGCCTGCGCCGACTGTGGCCAGATCGAGTACGGAGAGGGGTACGGGGGCCTCCCCCTGCGGGGTGCCGTGGATTCCCGTGGTCACCGGAGTGCCTCCTGCGTTGCGTACGTACGTGGGTGTGCACCCGGAGCTAACAGGAGTCGGCCTCCGCTTTATTCCCCCATCCCGCCCCTTCCCGAAAGCCTGCGGCGCTTCGGGGGCTCCGCCCCCGGACCCCCGCTCCTCAAACGCCGGAGGGGCTGATTTTGCCCCGGAGGGGCGGGTTCTTAAGGGGCGCGGGGCTGTGACATTGGCGGCTCCGCCGCGGGGCGCGACCAGCCACGACGGCGGGTCAGTCGAAGGGGGAGCGACTGCCCGCAGGGGCTAGCCGGGCATCTGCACGATCGGCTCCCGCGTGAACAGCGCCCCCAGAGCCGGGGCGTTCACCCTGCGGTCCGCCAGGCGGAGGCCCTCCCAGACCGTGACCTGGTTGGCCGTCAGGACCGGCTTGCCCAGTTCCTTCTCCAGGTCGCGGACGTGGGCCGCGGTGTGCAGGGCCGTGTCCGGGAGGAGGACCGCCCCGGCGTCGGGGTGGTCGCCCGCGCGGGCGAGGGCGAGGACCTCCGCGTACCCCCAAGTGCCCACCTCCGCGGCCGTGATGATGCCGCTGCCGCGCATCGCGACGACCTCGATGCCGGCCGCCCGCAGGAAGGAGACGAAGTGCTCGGCCACGTCCTCCGGGTACGTCGCCGCGATCGCGACGCGCTCCGCGCCGATCTCGCGGGCCGCGTGGGCGAAGGCGAAGGACGTGCTGGACGCGGGCAGGCCCGCGGACTTGGCCAGGTCCCTGACCTGCTCGTGCGCGCCGTCCCAGCCGAAGACGAAGCTGCCGGAGGTGCAGGCCCACACCACCGCCTCCGCGCCGGAGAGCCGCAGCTCCTCGACGCTCGCCGCGAGCCGTTCGGGGGCGCCCATGCGCAGGAGCGCGTCGACCCGGTGGGCGTCCTCGCCGATGTCGGTGTGGATCACGGCGAGGCGGATGTCACTGCCAAGCAGCTGCTCCATGCGCGGGTAGTCGTCCTCGGCGGAGTGTCCCGGGTAGAGGAATCCGAGTGCGGTCATCGCTTGCGTCCTCCGTGCTGCTCGGTGTGCGAGTGGTGCCGGCGCCGGGCACGGGTACCCGGCGCCCGGCACGTCACTCGGCGCCCGGGAATTCCGGGAACACCGGCGGCTCCGGGAACACCGGGGGCTCCGCGAAGCCCGGCGGTTCCGACAGCTGCTGCTCGGGGGCCACACCGGCCGGCGCCGGGGCGTCCGGCCTCGGCGCGTCGGCGAGCGGTACCTCCGCCCGCACCGTGCGCCGCGCCGACTCGTCGATCAGCGTCTGGTACGGCCCCACCGCACTGGTACCCAGTCGGCGCAGCGCGGCCCACATCGTGACCTGGTTGGCCGAGATGACCGGCATCCTCAGCTCGGCCTCCAGCTGCGGGATCACGTCGTACGTGGGCAGGTTGGTGCAGCTGATGAAGAGGGCGTCGACCTCGCGCGGGACCGCGTACCGGGCCATCTCGACGATGTCGCGGTAGGCCACCTTCCAGATGTGCCGGGTCAGGCCGAGCCCGGTCTGGCCGGCGACGGTGATGCCCGCCTCGGCGAGATAGTCCTCAAGCGCCTGGGTCACCGAGGCCGTGTACGGGGTGACCAGGGCGATGCGCCGCGCGTCCAGCTCGGCGAGCGCCTCGAGCAGGGCACCGGAGGTGGTGAGCGCCGGGACCCCTCCGGCCGTCTCCATCGCCGCGCTCATGGTGCGCTCGCCGGCGATGCCGTCGACGAAGCTGCCGGACGTGCAGGCGTACGCGAGTACCTCGGGTTCGGCGGCGCTCAGCGCGTGCACCGCCGCGTGCAGCGTCTGATGCTCGCTCACCAGGCGCGCGAGGTCGAGGCTCACCTCCACCGGGACATACGGAGTCCGGGTCAGGTGCAGGGACACCTCGTCGGGAACCCAGCGCCAGAGCTCCCGGTCGAGGGCGAAGTCAAAAGGGGCGACGATGCCGATGCCACGTTGCGGGTGGGGACCACCCAGGAAGGAGACGTCCATGACAGGCCCTGTTTCTGCGAAGGCGCGAAGGCGGCAAAAGATGATGGAGGGCCGGCCGGGGGCCGGGAATGTGGAGCGATGAGGTCCGGCGCTCGCCGGGACGTCGGGACAGATGACGAGCAGACCCGATGGGTCACGAGGGGCGTGGATAACTGCCCTTGTTGACGAAGGTAGGTTCCGGTGCCAGCGTGGTCAATCCGCGCATCTCCGACGCACGGGCCGCGTGTCGGCCGACCTCCTCAAGGGAAGCGGAAACGCATTGCCGAACGGTTTCGCCGCGATGTCCGAACCGGCCCTTTCCGAGCCGACCCTCCTCGTCCTCGACGCGGATCCGCCGCCGCGCCTCGGCCGCCTGACCGGGCGCGCCCGGATCCTGCACGCGGACGAGTCGACCCTCGCCGAGCGGCTCCCTCTCGCCGACGTGCTGCTCGTCTGGGACTTCAGCTCCCACGCCGTACGGCACGCCTGGCCGGGCGAGGGCCCGCGGCCGCGCTGGGTGCACACCGCGAGCGCGGGCGCCGACCACCTGCTCTGCCCCGAACTGGTCGAGTCGGACACCGTCGTCACCAACGCGCGGGGCGTCTTCGACCAGCCGATCGCCGAGTACGTGGCGGGGCTCGTGCTCTCCTTCGCCAAGCAGCTGCCGCGCACCTGGGAGCTGCAGCGCGAGCACGTCTGGCAGCACCGGGAGACCCAGCGGGTCGGCGGCACGCGCGCGTGCGTGGTCGGTTCGGGGCCGATCGGGCAGGCGATCGCCAGGACGCTGAAGGCCCTCGGCCTGCGGGTGGCCCTCGTCGGCCGGACCGCGCGCTCCGGTGTGCACGGCCAGGACGAGCTCGACCGGCTGCTCGCCCGCGCCGACTGGGTGGTGTCGGTGGCACCGCTGACCGACGAGACCCGCGGCATGTTCGACGCGCGGCGCTTCGGCGTCATGCAGCCCTCGGCGCGCTTCATCAACGTGGGGCGCGGACAGCTCGTCGTCGAGGCAGACCTGGTGGCCGCGGTCCGCAAGCGGTGGATCGCGGGCGCCGCGCTCGACGTCTTCGAGGAGGAGCCGCTGCCCGCCGACAGCCCGCTGTGGGACCTGCCGGAGGTCATGGTCTCGCCGCACATGAGCGGTGACGTGGTCGGCTGGCGGGACGAACTCGGCGAGCAGTTCGTGGAGTTGTACGAGCAGTGGGCCGCCGGAAAGCCGCTCCCGAACGTGCTCGACAAGCAGCGCGGGTACGTCCCCGGACACTGACCGCCCACGTCCCGGACCTGCGTGAGAACGGCCGGAGTCCGGGCAACACGGACGGAGCAGAGCCACTCGGCCGACCAGCGCAACGGAAGCAGTCCGTCCAGGTCAAGGACTGAAAACGATCGGCATATCTTCTCTCCAGTCGGGTAGCCGCGCGCCCATGGCTCCACCACAGGGGAACAACTCAGGAAGCACAAGGACAAGCGGGCTCCGCCGTCGCTCACTGTTCACAGGAGCGGCAGCGCTGGGTGCGGTGGGCGCCGTCGGCGCGGCCACCGGATGCAGCCGTGTGGCCACCGCGGACACCGGTGACGGAGGGCACCTACTGGAGCAGTTGCGAGCGAAGGGGACCGTGCGTCTCGGGCTCGCGGGCGAGCAGCCGTACAGCTACATCGGTAGCGACGGCAAGATGACCGGCTCCTCGCCCGCGATCGCGAAGCGCATCTTCAAGGAGCTCGGCGTCGACAAGGTTGAGCCGTTCCCCATCGAGTTCGGTTCGCTGATCACCGGGCTCAACTCGCTGCAGTTCGATGTGGTCGCGGCCGGGATGTACATCAACCCCGAACGCTGCGAGCAGGTCATCTTCGCCGACCCCGAGTACCAGATGAAGGACGCGTTCATCGTGCGCAAGGGCAACCCGAAGGGCCTGCGCACGTACAAGGACATCGCGCGGACGGGCGCCAAGATGGCGACCGGCGTCGGGTACGCGGAGATCGAGTACGCGAAGGAGGCCGGTGTGAAGGAGGTCGGCACCTACCCCGACCAGCTCGCCGGTCTGCTGGCCGTGAAGCAGGGCCGTATCGACGTGTTCGTGGGCACCGCGGTGACTGTGCGCAACGTCGTCGAGCAGGCGAACACCCCCGAGGTCGAGGCGACCAAGGAGGTCCAGCCGTACGTCGACGGGAAGCCCGTCACCGATGTCGGCGGCTTCGCCTTCCGCAGCCCGGAGACGACTCTGCGGGACGCGTTCAACCGTGAGCTGCACAAACTGAAGCGCAGCGGTGAACTCCTGGAGATCATGCGGCCGTTCGGCTTCACCAAGGACCAGATGACCACCATCCGTGCCGAGGAGAAGTGCAAGCCATGAGCGATATCACTCCTGGGCTCTGGGAGCTCCTCATCAAGGGACTGTGGGTCACGGTCCAGCTGACGGTCTACAGCGCGGCGCTCGGCGGCGTGGTGGCCCTCGTCATCGGTCTGGCCCGCACCCACCGGCTGTGGATCGTGCGCTTCCTCTCGGGCGCGTACTTCGAGATCTTCCGCGGCACGTCCGCGCTCGTCTTCATGTTCCTGGTGTTCTTCGCGCTGCCGATCGGCTTCGGCTGGCAGCTCGTCCCCATGTGGGCCGCGGTGCTCGCGATGGGCCTCACCTACGGGGCGTACGGCTCCGAGATCGTCCGCGGTGCCGTGGCCGCGGTGTCGCCCGCTCAGCGCGAGGCGGGGATCGCACTGAGCTTCACGCCCGCGCAGTCGCTGCGGAAGATCATCCTTCCGCAGGCCTGGCCCGAGATGATCCCGCCGCTGAACAACCTGCTGATCGAGCTGCTCAAGGGCACCGCCCTGGTCTCGATCCTGGGTGTCGGCGACATCAGCTTCGGCGCGCAGCTCGTACGTAACGCCACCGGCCAGAGCGCTCCGGTCTACACCGTCGTCCTGGTGATGTACTTCGTGCTCGCCTTCGTCCTGACCCGCGGCATGCGGGTCCTCGAACGGCAGGCGAAGGCGGGGATCGGGCAGGCCCCGCCCAAGCGGCGCAAGTTCTCCCTCCGACAGACGAACGACGTGGCGGCCAGCGGGGCCAGTGCCGGATCGGGTGGTGCCTGATGCAGTGGGATTGGTCCGCAGTAAGTGAGTTCATGCCGTTCTTCTGGGACGGCGTCATCGTCACGCTCCAGGCGTTGGCGCTCAGTGTGATCGTCGCGTTCGCCCTGGGTCTGGTCTGGGCGATGGCCCAGCGCTCGCCGCTCAAGGTGGTGAGCTGGCCGGTGACCGCGATCACCGAGTTCATCCGCAACACCCCGCTGCTCGTGCAGCTGTTCTTCCTGTACTACGTGCTGCCCGAGTGGGGCATCACCTTCTCGGCGCTCACCACCGGTGTCATCGGCCTCGGCCTGCACTACTCGACGTACACCGCCGAGGTGTACCGCGCCGGCATAGACGGTGTTCCGGTGGGCCAGTGGGAGGCCGCCACCGCGCTCAGCCTGCCGCGCTCGCGCACCTGGATCGCGGTGATCCTGCCGCAGGCCATCCGCCGCGTCGTCCCGGCACTCGGCAACTACGTCGTCGCGATGCTGAAGGACTCGCCGCTGATCGCCACGATCGGCGTACTGGAAATGCTCGGCGAGGCACGGCAGTTCGGCTCGATCACCTTCCAGATGGTCGAACCGCTGGTCGTCGTCGGTATCGCCTTCATCGTCATCGCCTACCCGGCCTCCCTTCTTCTCCGAGCCCTGGAGCGTCGCCTTGTCCGCTGACAGCACCCCCACCAACCCGACCGAGAGCACGAGCAAGGAGACCGCCAACCCGGCGGTCGACGGCAGCGAGCTGATCCGCTTCGACAAGGTCACCAAGCGGTTCGGCAGCAACACCGTGCTCGACGAGCTGGACTTCAAGGTCGACTCCGGCAAGCACGTCACCCTGATCGGCCCGTCCGGCTCCGGCAAGACCACGATCCTGCGGCTCCTGATGACCCTGATGAAGCCCGACGAGGGCACCATCAAGGTCGGCGGCGACTACCTCACGCACGAGGAGCGGGGCGGCAAGCTCGTCCCGGCCGGCGAGCGGCACATCCGGGAGGTCCGCAAGAACATCGGCATGGTGTTCCAGCAGTTCAACCTCTTCCCGAACATGAAGGTGCTGCGCAACATCACCGAGGCCCCGGTGCACGTCCTCGGCATGTCCAAGGACGAGGCGGAGCAGCGGGCCCGCGAACTCCTCGACCTGGTCGGCCTGGGCGACCGCGGCGACGCCTACCCGACGCAGCTCTCCGGCGGTCAGCAGCAGCGCGTCGCGATCGCCCGCGCCCTCGCCATGCGCCCGCAGGTCCTCCTTCTCGACGAGGTCACCTCGGCGCTCGACCCGGAGCTGGTCGCGGGTGTCCTGGACGTGCTGCGGGATCTCGCGCACACCACGGACATCACCATGCTCTGCGTCACGCACGAGATGAACTTCGCCCGGGACATCTCGGACCAGGTCCTGATGTTCGACTCGGGCCGCATCATCGAGTCCGGCTCCCCGGAGAAGATGTTCGGCGACCCGGACCACGAGCGCACCCGGGAATTCCTGAGCGCGGTGCTCTAGTACCCGCGTATCCCCTGCCGAAGGGCCCCGCCGACCGTGCGTCCGGCGGGGCCCTTCGGCGCTTTTGGATCACGGCATTGACCTTGGCATATGCCATTGTGGCGCGTTCCTGCTTGTGGCGCCGTACAGGGGCTGGATCACGCCATGAAAGTTGCCAACAGCCCCTCCGCAGACGGCCCTTGGCGGCTATCGTGGTACGGAGCCCAGCTGTCCGGAACCGGTCCATGCAGGGGGATACCGTGGCGCTGAAGCCAGAGTCGACCGCGCCGTACCACTCGGTGCAGCACGCCCTGCGTGTGCTCGAAACCGTGTCCCGGCACCCCGCCGGCGTCACCGACGTGGAGATCGCACGCCTGACGGGCCTCCCGCCCAGGGCGCTCTCCGCACTGCTCCTGATGCTGCGCCGCGAGGGGTACGTCCGCCAGGTCAGCGACGGCGCGTACACCACGGGCGACGCGTTCACGAAGCTCGGCTCCACGGTCGCGCACGACGACGCGATCAAGAACCAGCTCCAGACCACCCTGGACCGCCTGCGCGACACGGTCGGCGCCGCCGTCTACATCAGCCGGTACATCGACGGCGAAGTGAAGATCACGCAGTACGCCGCGGGCCCCGACGCCCCCGCGGTCAACGAGTGGGTGGACTTCCGCTCCGCCGCGCACGCCAGCGCCGTCGGCAAGAGCCTGCTCACCCAGCTGGACATCAACGGCCGCCGGGACCACCTCTCCCGCCACAAGCCGGCCCGCCTCACCTCGAAGACGATCACCAACGAGCGGCTGCTCTTCAGCAGACTGGACTCCCAGCCGCCCACGGTCCCGATCGTCGACCTCCAGGAGTACGCGGTGGGCACGGTCTGCGCGGCCGTCCCGATCACCGCGGGCGCCTCGGTCGGCTGTCTGGCCCTGTCCATGCCGATCGAGAGCGCCCACCGCCTGCGCGCCGCGGCCGAGTCCCTGAACCGCAGCGCGGCGCCGGTGCTGCTCTCGCTCGCCATCTGACCGCCCCGGCGGGTGGTCCGAAGCACCCTTCGGCGCCGGGTATTATTTACGAGTCAGCAGGCGCCGCTAGCTCAGTTGGTTAGAGCAGCTGACTCTTAATCAGCGGGTCCGGGGTTCGAGTCCCTGGCGGCGCACCGACAGACGAGGCCCTTCGCTCCGGCGGAGGGCCTTCGTCATACCCCGGGATCTCGCGGCACCCGGCGGACGGCTGGGGGTCCGGGGGTTACCCCCCGGATGAACGCAGCATCAGCGGGTCCGGGGTTCGAGTCCCTGGCGGCGCACGTTGTCGTTGGCGGGGGCATCGCCACCCACACCCCCTCAAGCGCCAGGTGTGACCGCCCTCACGAAAGGTCGAGGAGCCCCTCCCGCCCCTGCTCCCGGTAGCGCTCCAGGAGGGCGGACTCGGCCGCCGGCGTCAGCGGCTCGTACGACACCTCCGTGTCCGGGCGCCACCACACCGGGTCCGGGCAGCGGAAGCCCGCGCGGCGCAGCGCCACCCGGTGCACCTTGTTCGTCGCCGTCACCGGCATGCGCCGCACCGTGCGGACGAAGCGGGGCAGCATCTTCGGGCCCAGGTCGGCCTGGGCCGCAAGGAACCCGGCGAAGTCGTCCGGGTCGAAGGGGCCGCCGTCGAGGGCGAGCGTCGCCATCACCTGGTCGCCGGCCACCGGATCGGGCACCGCGTAGACCGCGACCGCCGCAGCCCGTTCGTACCGGGCGAGGATGTTCTCGATCATGGCGGCGGCGAGGTTCTCGCTGTCGACGCGCAGCCGGTCGTCCTGCCGCCCCGCGAAGTACAGGAAGCCCTCGACGTCCCGGAAGAACAGGTCCCCGGTCCAGTACCAGCCCCCGCGCACCCGGTCCGCGTAGGCCGCCGGATTGCGCCAGTACCCCTCGAACGGGCTGCGGCCCCGGTTGACCAACTCCCCTATCGCAGCGGCCCCGTTGAGCAGCCGTCCCGCCCCGTCGAAGCGCGCCGCCGGGCACTCCTCGCCGGACCGCGGGTCGACCACCGCCAGGTCGTCGCCCTCAGCCGCGCGGCCGATCGCGCCCGGCGGGGTGCCCGGGGCGCGCTGGATCGCGGCCCCGCCCTCGGAGGAGCCGTAGCCCTCCACCAGGCGCACCCCGAACCGCTCGGCGAACCGGGCCGCGTCCACCGCGCCCGCCTCCGTGCCGAACCCGAGGCGCAGCGGATTGTCCCGGTCGTCCGGCCGCTCGGGGGTGGCCAGGAGGTACTGCACGGCCCGGCCGACATACGTGAAGTACGTGGCCCCGTATGCCCGTACGTCGTCCAGGAAGGCGGAGGCCGAGAACCTGCGGCGCAGGGCGACCGAGGCGCCCGCCGCGAGGGCCGGGGACCAGTCGGCGATCACCGCGTTGCCGTGGAACATCGGCATGCAGATGTAGTGCACGTCGTCCCGGCCCACGTCGAACTGCCCGGCCAGGGAACGCCCGGCGGCGGCGAGCCGGCCCTGGGTGCAGATCGCGGCCTTGGGTGCGCCGGTGGAGCCGGACGTGAAGTAGAGCAGCATGCGGCGCGCGGGGTCCGGCGGGGCGAGCACGGCGTCGCCGGGGGCGGCGTCGGCATAGGGCGCGAGCAGCTGCTCGTACTCCTCGGAATCCGTCACGAGGACGCGTACGCCGGGCAGTTCGAGGCCGTCGAGGAGGGGCAGATGGGTCCGCTCGGTGAGCAGGACGCGGCACTCGGTGTGCAGGATGTCGCGGGCGAGTTCGGCGCCGCGCCGCGTCGGGTTGATCCCGGCGACGGCCGCGCCCGATAGCGCGGCGGCGCTCAACCACAGCGGGTACTCGGGGGTGTTGTCGAGCAGTACACCCACATGCGGCTCGGCCTCGGGCGGCAGCAGGTCCACGAGCAGCGCGGCCCGCGCGGCCGCCCCGGCGGCGAGCTGGTGGTGTGTGAGTACGCGGTCCTCGCAGCGGAGCCCGGGACGGTGGTCGTCCCACTGCGCCCGCACGAGCTCGGAAACGGTCCTGGCACCGGTCATCCCCATGGCGCCGCACCATAATTGACTGACCGTCAGAAGAGGAGAGGCATTACGGTCCCGCCTGCGCGCGCCGCGTCATGGGGGTGCGGCGCGCGCAGGGTACGGACATCCGGGCCGAGGGGGAGACACCCCAGGGGAAGGGCCCGGCGCGGTAAGGCGTCAGAACGTGACGTCCGAGCAGGCGTAGAAGGCGTTGCCCGTGTCGGCGATCGTCCAGACGGACAGGATGATGTGGTGCCCCGACTTACCGCCGGGGAGCTGCCCGGTGTGTTCGAGCGTGGCGGGCGGCTGCTGGTTGTTGTACGGGACCGTGAAGAACGGCGCCGATTCCAGAGCGGCCCTGGTCAGCGGCTTGCTGTCGTCCCAGCCGTTCTTGGTGATGTAGTACTTGAAGTCGGTCGTGGAGTGCCGGGCGGTGAACTGCCAGCGGAAGCTCTGGCTGCCCCCGCTCGTCACCTTGGTGGTCGGCCAGGCGCCACCGCCGGGCTTGGTCGGCGAGTTGAGCGAGTCGAACTGCCCGAGCCCCGCCGAGCAGATCTTGCCGTCGGCGGGCCCCGCGGCCGGGAATCCCTTGGGACCCTCGACGCTCTGCGGCTCGTACTGGATGGGACCGCAGCCGGTGACGGTCCCGTTGGCGCAGACCTTCTGCCGGCTGATCGGGGAGTCGGTGTAGCCGTGGCCGCTGGCGCCACCTGTGGAGAAGGTGAAGGCGCCCACGGTGGCGATGCCCACCGCTGCCGCGTACATCCGTTTTCGCATGCTGCTGCTCCTGTGCTCCTGGAGAACGAGGGGAAGTTCTACGAGCCGTGCGCAGTGCTGCGGTCTAGACCAAGTCACAGATTATGGTCGGCAGTTGAACATGTCCATACCAATGAGGGGCGGATTCCGGACAACGGAACGGAGGCACCTGCCCCGGAGGGCTCACCCCCCGGTCTGGCCCGCACCCGCCCCTGCACCAGCCCCTACCCCTGCCTGGGTGCAGAACGCCATCGTCAGATCCTTCACGAGCGCCTTGCGTTCGCCGTCGTCCAGCTCGACCAGGCCGCGCACGGTGAGCCGGGTGACCGTGTCCTCCACCGAGTCGACGAGCTGCGTCAGCGCCGTGTCCCGGTCCCGGGCCTCCAGGGCGGCGAGCCGGCGGCGGCGTACCGACTCGGCCACCTCGGGCGCGTAGTCGATCCGCGTCGGCCGGACCGCGAACACCTCGATGCCGGCCGCCTCCGCGTCCGCGGCCACCCGCCGGGTGAGCGCGTCGCCGACGGCCTCCGCGTTGCGCAGCGTCGCCCCGCCCATACCGCTCGCGGGCGCGTCCACCGGCAGCTGCGAGAGGACCCCGGCGAGCGCGGCCTCCACGCACTCGCGCAGATGGGTCACGTGATCGTCGACGCCGAGCGCCGCCCGCGCCGTGTCCTTGATCCGCCAGCCGACGAGCAGTTCCACGCGCAGCGCCACCCCGTGCGCGTCCACGCCGGGCAGCGGCTCGCTGCGCCAGTGCCGCAGCCGTACGTCGACCCGGCGCCGCTTCAACAGCGGGTTGATCCACACCAGGCCGGTACGCCGCACACTCCCCCGGTAGCGCCCGAACAGCGACAGCACCCACGCCCGGCCGACCCGCCCCCGCCCAAGCCCGCCGAACGCGAACAGCGACAGCGCGCCCGACCCGGCGAGCACCGCCCACTGCGCGGGCCCGAGCCCCGCGCCGAGCTGCTCCGGCAGCCGGGCGAGCCGCACCGCGAACGCCGGCAGCACCCCCGCCCACCAGCCGCGCGCCACACATCCGGCGAGACCGGTGAACCCGGCGGCAACCGCGGCGGCGCCCGCCCACGACCGCCCGCGCCACTCGGTGACCTCGACCGGCACCACCACCCGCGTCGGCACCGCAGCCCGCGCGGGCGAGGGCCCGAACACCGGCCGCCCCGCACCCGCGCCCGCACCCGCGCCCGCCCGCGGCTGCTCGCCGGTACCCCGCCTGCGGCCGACGACGGTGGGCGGCAGGGGCACGGAGGGCGAGGGCGAGTCGTCGCGGAAGAGGAGGTGGAGGGGGATCTCGGTGGTCGCCTCGGTCTGGATCAGGCGGGGAGTGCGGGTGGGCCCCGCGGTGGGCCCGGGGCTCCCGCCCGCCCGGTGCGGCCGCGGGGGCTGGTCGCGAACAGGCTGGTCGCGGACAGGCTCGGCGGGGGTGGGCCTCGCGGGGGTGGGCCTGGCGGGGGTGGGCCTGGCGGGGGTGGGCCTGGCTGGGATCGGCTCGGCAGCGGTCGGCTCGGCGGGGGTGGGCCTCGCGTGGGCAGGCTTGGCAGGGGTCGGCTCGGCAAGGGCCAGCTTGGCAGCCGTCGGCTCGGCGGGGGTGGGGCTGGCAGGGATCGGCTCGGCGGGGGTGGGCCTGGCGTGGGCAGGCTTGGCAGGGGTCGGCTCGGCAGCAGTCGGCTCGGCAAGGGCCAGCTTGGCAGGGGTCGGCTCGGCAAGGGCCAGCTTGGCAGCCGTCGGCTCGGCAAGGGCCAGCTCGGCAGCGGTCGGCTCGGCAGCAGTCGGCTCGGCAGGGGCGGTCGCTGCGGGGGCCGCCCCTGCGGGGACCGCCCCTGCGGGGGGCTCGGAGGGGCCCGTCCCGTCCGTGGGGCCGGTCGTATCGGCGTTGTCGCTCATGCCGGTCGTGGATCCCATCGGTACCTCCGCACCTCCGCCGTGCCGCCTACCGCTGTCCTGCCGTACTGCTGTCCTACGCCGTGCTGCCGTCCCACCTGCACCGTGCTGCGTACTGCCGACCTGCTGCCCTGCCGACCCGCGTCATCCGTCCGTCGTCCGTGCCGCCCTGCCCTCCCCGTCCGCCACCCGCCGCCCGGCGCCCGCCACCCGCTTCCCCAGGTCAGGGAAGGAACAGACGCCGCCACGTCTCCGGCCCCGGGTAGCCGTCCGCCGCGCCGCCGCGCCAGCCCTGGGCGCGCTGGAAGTCCTCGACGCCGCGGCGGTCGCTCTCGCCCCAGTCGGGTCCCGGGCCCCGGCGGTAGTGCCTGCCGAACCCTTTCTGTACGAGCTGTCGGCCGAGCCGCTCCACATGCGCGTTCGACCGGCCGGGCCGGAACGCGCCCCTGCCGGGATAGGCGGGTACGTTCCCGGCCGCCGCCCCCGCCTCCGTACCCCCGCCCCCCGAGCCGCCACCCGGCCCCGGGATGTCCCGGCCCTTCCCCAGGACCAGGTACTCCCAGGTCAGCGGCCCCGGCAGCCCGTCCGCCCCGCCCTCGTCCGACGTCCAGCCCTGGGCCCGCTGAAAGGCCTGGGTCGCCCTGCGGTCCGCCTCACCCCAGACCGGCGAGGGCCCGGAGCGGTAGAAGGGGCCGCCGCCGCGCTGGACGAGGAGCCGGCCGAGCTGGGCGACGTACGGGCTGCGGGCGCCAGGGCCGAATGCCGCAGCGCCGGGATAGCGCAGAGCCGTGCCGGGGGCCGGGGTCTGCGCCGCCGCCCTGAGGTTCTTGTACCGATAGGCCGCATCAGGCGTGCGGGGCGCACGGGACGCACGGATCGCGATGCGATTCGCCTCACATCCCGGCTGCGTTCCCGGCTCATACCCCGGCCCTGAATGTCCGCATTGCTGCACGACGGTCAGTTTCTCAACTGTCCATCCGAATCGCATGCTGACGGTCCGAATGCTGTACGCCGCCCAGGGCGGGCCACCCACGGCCCCGTCGGCCGGTCGACCCGATGATCACCGGATGGTCACCGGGTGGTCAGGGGCACCCTCCGGAATCCGGTACAGTTCTCCAGGTCAGCAGGCGCCGCTAGCTCAGTTGGTTAGAGCAGCTGACTCTTAATCAGCGGGTCCGGGGTTCGAGTCCCTGGCGGCGCACAGACAGACAAGGCCCTTCGCTCCAGCGGAGGGCCTTCGTCATACACCGGGATCTTGCGGCACCCCACTGGCGGCTGGGGGTCCGGGGGTTACCCCCCGGATGAACGCAGCATCAGCGGGTCCGGGGTTCGAGTCCCTGGCGGCGCACCGACAGCCGAAGGCCCCTCGCGAAAGCGAGGGGCCTTCGTCGTGCACGCGCACCCCCACGCCCCCCACGCACCCCCCACGCCCCCCTCCGAAACCCCCTGAGCACCCCCCAGACACCTCACCGCCCCCGCCCCGCCACGCGCCGGATACCTTTGGCCCATGGCGCGCGACATACAGGAGCGGATCAAGAAGCTCATCATCGACCAGCGGCTGCCCTCCGGCGCCCCGCTGCCCACCGAGCCCGAACTGATGGAGCTGCTCGGCGTCAGTCGCAACTCCGTGCGGGAGGCGCTCAAGGCGCTGGTGGCGATGGGCATCGTCGAGATCCGGCACGGCTTCGGCACGTACGTGGGAGCGATGTCGATGGCGCCGATGATCGAGGGCCTCGCGTTCCGTACCGTCGCGGGGCACTACCGGGGCGAGGACAGCCTGCTCCAACTGCTCGAACTGCGCGAGGCCGTGGAGACCGGGCTGCTCGCGCGGCTCGCCGGCCAGGTCCCGGCGAGCGACCTCGCCGAACTCGACGCGCTCGTGGACCGGATGGAGAGCGAGGCCGCCGTCGGCACGGTGGCCGCCGAGACCGACCGCGCCTTCCACGCGACCCTCTACCGCTGCCTGCGCAACCCGCTGCTCGGCGAGGTCCTGGAGGCGTTCTGGGACGCGTTCCACCGCGTACGCACCGACCTCGTGGACATTCCGCACGACCCGAAGGTGACCTTCCGCCAGCACCGGGAGATCCTCGACGCGGTCCGCTCCGGCGACACGTTCCGGGCCGAGCAGGCCGTACGCGAGCACTTCGGAAACCTCCGCACGCGGCTCGCCTCGGCGGGGGCGCGCGGGCAAGCGGAAGCTTCAACTCCTCACGCAAAGCGCGCAAATGATCGCTAACCGGCAGGTTCCCATCTTGCGATCATGATGCGGACGTAGAACGCTTGCGTAATTCGTGAACACCATGTGATGGACGGTGTGCGGGAGTTGAGTTCGGGCGGGCATCATGCTGACCGGGCGAACCGCGGGCGGGCTTTCGACGTCTCAACGACCGGTGGCCCGCCACTGATGCGACCGCGGGGTTCAGGGGGGACCGAGCGGTGACCAGGACCGACGACCACGCGGGGACCGACCCGCGTGCGGGGGGATGACTCATGACGTCGACGCCTACGGGCGCCGGACCCGACTCCGACGCGTCCCGGACGACCCAGTTGCGGGTGCTCTCGCACCGGACGGGCGGCTTCCGGCGCCTCAAGAAATCGCTGCCGCGCTACGACTACGAGCACTACAGCCGGCTCGCCGGTCCCCTCACGCAGCCCGACCCCGGCAAGCCGTACAAGGTGCGCTACCGCTCGCTGCTCTCCCAGGAGCCGCACCGCATACGCGCGGCCCTCATGCTGGGCGCCGCACCACTGCTCTCCCTCGTCCTGCTCGCCTGGCTCCTTCAGCCCGAGCACTGGACGAAGCGGGACTACGTACCGAACGCGTATCTGGAGCACCTCGACGTCGTCATGCTCGTCTCGATCGGTCTGATCGAGTTCTTCCGCTGCATGAACGTGCTGTCCAACGCGCACGCCACGCTCGTCGCCCGCGACCCGGTCCCCGTGGTGCCCGAGACCGGCACGCGCGTCGCGTTCCTCACCTCGTTCGTGCCCGGCAAGGAGCCGATCGAGATGGTGACCAAGACCCTGGAGGCCGCGGTCAAGATCCGGCACCGCGGGCTCCTGCACGTCTGGCTGCTCGACGAGGGCGACGACCCGGAGGTGAAGGCGGTCTGCGCGCGCCTGGGCGTGCACCACTTCTCCCGCAAGGGCGTCGAGAAGTGGAACCAGAAGAAGGGCCCGCACCGCGCCAAGACCAAGCACGGCAACTACAACGCCTGGCTGGACGCGCACGGCGACGCCTACGACTACTTCGCCTCCGTCGACACCGACCACGTCCCGATGGCCAACTACCTGGAGCGGATGCTCGGCTTCTTCCGCGACCCGGACGTCGGCTTCGTCATCGGCCCGCAGGTCTACGGCAACTACGACACGTTCGTCACCAAGGCCGCCGAGTCCCAGCAGTTCCTCTTCCACGCCCTGATCCAGCGCGCGGGCAACCGCTACGGCGGGCCGATGTTCGTCGGCACCTCCAACGCCGTACGCATCCGGGCGCTCAAGCAGATCGGCGGCCTGTACGACTCGATCACCGAGGACATGGCGACCGGCTTCGAGATCCACCGGCACCGGAACCCGGCCACCGGCAAGAAGTGGAAGTCGGTCTACACCCCCGACGTCCTCGCGGTCGGCGAGGGCCCGAACGCCTGGACGGACTTCTTCACGCAGCAGCTGCGCTGGTCGCGCGGGACGTACGAGACGATCCTCAAGCAGTACTGGAAGGGCTGGTACTCCCTGCCTCCGGGAAAGCTCTTCAACTACACGATGATGATCATCTTCTACCCGATGTCGGCCCTCAACTGGATCCTCGCGGCGCTGAGTTGCGCCCTGTTCCTGGGCCTCGGCGCCTCGGGTGTGAACATCGACCCGACGATCTGGCTGATGCTGTACGGCAACGCCTCGGCGCTGCAGATCGGCCTGTACGTCTGGAACCGGCGGCACAACGTCTCCCCGCACGAACCCGAGGGCTCCGGCGGTGTGGCGGGCATGGTGATGTCCGCGCTGTCCGCGCCGATCTACGCCCGCTCCCTGATGGACGCGGTGCTGCGCCGCAAGTCCAAGTTCGTGGTGACCCCGAAGGGCGAGTCGGCCAGCCCGGACACGCTGTTCGGGACCTTCCGGATCCACTTGTTCTTCATCCTGGTCTTCGCCGGTTCGATCGCGGCCGCATTCGTGTACGACCACGCCCACCCGGCGATGATCACCTGGGCCTCGTTCGCGCTGCTGATCACAGCGGCGCCGATCTTCGCGTGGCGGTACATGTGGCGGCAGGAGAAGAAGCGCCGCAAGTCGGCGGCGGCAGGCCGCAGTTCGGCCGCTCCCGAGCCGCAGCCCGGGGACACGCTCCGGCAACCCGTCGTCGTACCGCAGGAACCTGCGCAGCCCGTACCGCCCGACCCGCGGCTTCCGGGTGTGCATGCGCCGCACCACAAGCCGAGTTGGGCCGCTGCCGACGAGACCATACAGATCGCTCTTGGGGGACGTAAGAAATGAACGACCGCTCCACCGGCCGCCGCCGCGCCCGCCGCTTCGCGATAGGCACGGCGGTGGTCGTGGCCCTCGCCGGCATGAACGGCCCGTGGCTCTGGCGGTTCGGCTCCGAGCAGTACCACCAGTACAAGATCAACAGGCCCGAGTACAAAGCCGAGAACGGGCACTGGGACCTCGTCGACATCCCCGAGAAGTACCGGCTCAACACCATCCACGCGGCCGTCCTGCACACCGGCAAGATCCTGCTCGTCGCGGGCTCGGGGAACAACGAGAAGAACTTCGACGCGAAGAAGTTCGACACGATCCTGTGGGACCCGGTCAAGCAGACCTTCAAGAAGATCCCCACGCCCAACGACCTGTTCTGCACCGGCCACACCCAGCTCCCGGACGGCAAGCTCCTGGTGGCGGGCGGCACGAAGCGGTACGAGAAGCTCGAAGGCGACGTCACCAAGGCCGGCGGCCTGATGATCGTGCACAACGAGAACCCGGACGAGCCGATCACGCTGCCCGCCGGCACCCGCTTCACCGGCAAGGAAAACGGCAAGACCTTCGTCTCCAAGGACCCGGTGGTCGTGGAGCGCGCGAAGAAGGTCTTCGACAAGGCCACGGGCGCGTTCGTGCGCAACGACCCGGGCCTTGGCCGGGTGTACGTCGAGGCGCAGAAGAGCGGCAGGAAGTACGAGACCGGCACCGAGGACAACTACCGGGTGCAGGGCCTCAAGGGCGCCGACGCCCGCAACACGTACGGCATCGCCCAGAAGCTCGCCCTGGACAAGAAGGACTTCCAGGGGATCAAGGACGCCTACGAGTTCGACCCGGTCGCCGAGAAGTACATCAAGGTCGACCCGATGAACGAGGCGCGCTGGTACCCGACGCTCACCACGCTCTCCGACGGAAGGATCCTCGCCCTGTCCGGCCTGGACGACATCGGCCAGATCGTGCCGGGCGACCGCAACGAGGTGTACGACCCGGACACCAAGGAGTGGGAGTACGTCCCGCAGGAGCGGCAGTTCCCGACGTACCCGGCGGTGTTCATCCTGCCGAACGGCAAGCTCTTCTACTCGGGCGCCAACGCCGGGTACGGGCCGGACGACGTGGGCCGCGACCCCGGCATCTGGGACTTCGACACCAACGAGTTCACCAAGGTCAAGGGGCTCAGCGACCCGAAGCTGATGGAGACAGCGGGCACCGTGATGCTGCCGCCCGCGCAGGACGAGCGGTTCATGGTGATCGGCGGCGGTGGCGTCGGCGAGTCCGAGAAGTCCAGCGAGAAGACCCGGATCATCGACCTCAAGGCCGACACCCCGGTCTTCAAGGACGGCCCGTCGCTCGACAAGGGCACCCGCTACCCGCAGTCCTCGATCCTCCCCGACGACAGCGTCCTGATCACCGGCGGCTCCGAGGACTACCGGGGCCGCGGCGGCTCCAACATCCTTCAGGCCCGGATGCTTGCACCGGGCGGCGAGGAACTCCGGCGCGTGGCCGACCCGTTGGTGGGCCGCAACTACCACTCGGGCTCGCTGCTGCTGCCCGACGGCCGGGTCGTGGTGTTCGGCTCGGACTCGCTGTTCTCGGACGATGCCGACACCAAGCCGGGCAAGTTCGAGCAGCGCATCGAGATCTACACGCCGCCGTACCTCTACAACGGCACCAGGCCGGTCCTCACGGGCGGCGAGGAGACCATCGAGCGCGGCTCCTCCGCGACGTTCGAGTCCCGGCAGGCGAAGAGCCTGAAGAAGGCCCGCCTGATCAAGCCGAGCGCGTCCACGCACGTCACCGACATCGACCAGCGCTCCATCGAGCTGGGCCTGAAGACCTCGGGCGACAAGGTGACGGTCACGGTCCCGAAGAACAAGAACCTGGTGCAGCCCGGCTGGTACATGCTGTTCGTGACGGACGAGAAGGGCCGCCCGAGCGAGGCGGTGTGGGTGGAGGTTCCCGAGTAGTACGCGTACGACGAGGGCGCCCCCGGGCCGTTCGGTCCAGGGGCGCCCTCAACTCACGTACGAACAGGACTACTTGGCACCCTTCGCGAGCCCCAGCGCGTACTCCGGCCACCACTGCCCGGCCGGCGGGCCGCCCTTGCACTCGCCGTCGGACTCACCCGGGCGCTTGATCCAGAGGTACGCGTCCACGGCCGCGTCGGCGGTCTTCGTGGTCGGGGCCTCGCCGAGGGCGCGGCCGGGCGGGTTGCACCAGCGCTCGTCCGGATCGCCCTCGGTGTAGGGGCCGTTGCCGTTGCGGCTGGTGTCGATGACGAACGGCTTGTTGCCGAACTTCATCGAGAGTTCCTTGCCGAAGGCCGTGGACTCGGCGGTGCCGTAGTAGTTGGACACGTTCACCGCGAAGCCGTCGGCCTGGTCGATGCCCGCCGACTTCAGTGGCTGGTAGAGGTCGTCCGGCTTCGGGCCGCCGGGGTTGCCGCCGTCCAGGTAGACCTTGGTGTTCTTCAGCGACTTCAGCTTCTCGATGGCGCCCTTGAGCAGGTCGAACCGCTCGCCGTGGAACTCGCCCGGCGTGCAGCCGTCGACGACGTGCAGGAGCGCGTCCGGCTCCAGGATGACCGTGGCGTTCCGGTCCCCGATGCCCTTGGCCACGCTGTCGATCCACGTCCGGTACGCGTTGCCGTCGGCGGCGCCGCCCTTGGAGTACTGGCCGCAGTCGCGGTGCGGGATGTTGTAGAGGGCGATCAGTGCGTCCCGGTCGGCCTTGGTCGCGGCCTCGGTGTGCTCGCGGGCCTGGGTCTCGGCCGCCGCGTTGTCGGGGTCCGTGATCCACTCGGCGACGGGCTGGCTCGCGATCTTCTCGATCTGCCGCGCGTCGACGTCGTTGCCGTCCTGGCGGTACTCGGCGACCTGCTGGGCCGCGTTCCCCTGCGGGTCGACCCAGTACGGGTCGCTGGCCTTGGGTTGCTGCTGCACCTGCGAGCCGCTGGGATCCGGTTCTGCCTCGCCGCCGTCCGACGAACATCCCACGATCAGCAGCGCCGCCCCCACGGCCGCCGCCGATGCCTTCCACCCCCGCCCGGCAGACCTGCTGGTGCGGTGGTCCTCGCTGCCGTACATCCACTCCCCCTCGGGCTGTTCGGGCTCCCAATCCTGGCATACGGCACGGGTCAGGGCCCGGTCCCCGTCAGGTAGGCGGAGACCACCACATTGGACGAATAGCTGGCGGTGACCCGGTCGAAAGTGCCGCCGCAGGTGATCAGGCGCAGCTCGGCGCGGCCCTCGCGACGCTCCCCGTACGCCTGCACGGCGTCGAAGTCGTCGCGCTGGAGGACCTGGACGTCCTCGACGGTGAACTCGGCGAGCGAGCCGTCGGCGCGGGACACCCGCACCTTCTGGCCGGGCTTCAGCGTGCTCAGGTCGTAGAAGACAGCGGCGTCCGAGGTGGTGTCGACATGGCCGACGAACAGGGCGGTGCCCGCGGCGCCGGGCCGGGTGCCGCCCGCGTACCAGCCGACGACGCCCGGCCGGTCGTACGGCGGTGGGGCGATGGCCAGGTCCTGGTCGAGGCCGCGTTCGACGACGGGGGCGCGCACGCCTATCGCCGGTATGTCGACGCGGTGCGGGCGGACGGCGGGCAACGGGTCGTGCGCGGGCGGGAGTCGGACTCCGGCGGCGGACACGTCACCGGTGCCGGGCAGACCCGGCAGGATGCTCAGCTCGCGCCCCCACAGCCACAGGCCGACGAGGAGCAGCAGCCAGGCCGCGGCGGTGACCAGCCGGGCGGAACGTGGGCGCGCCTCGGACACGGCGTCCAGGCCCTAATGGTGGCGGCGTCGTCGGCGCAGGATCCGCCCGGTCACGGCGAGCAGGGCCGCGGTGGCGAGGACTCCGCCGATCACGGCGTGCCTCAGGCCGGGCCCGTCGTCGGAGTCGGCGGCCATGGCAGCGGTGCCGCCGCCCCCGGCGCGGCTCGGCGCGGTCGGTGAGGCGTGGGGGGACGTGGCGGGCTTGGACTTGGGCTTGGGCTGGGACTTGGGCTGGGACTTGGGCTTGGGCTGTTCCCGTACGACGGTGAAGCTGCCCTTGGCCTTGCCTTCCTGGCCGTCGCAGGTCACGGAGATCTGGTACGTGCCGACGGTGACCGTCGACCGGATCATCACCTCGCCGGCCAGGACGTTGCCCTCCCTGTCGCGGGCGCTGCCGCCGACGGTGAGGGAGCCGTCGGCGACGAACGCCTCGGACTTGGCCGCGGCCGTCTTGCCGTCACAGCCGGTGGCGGTGAGCCGCAGCTCGCCGCCCGGGACGGCACTCGACGGGTCGGTCGTCACGCCCGGGTCCGCGGCGGCGGGGCCCGCGGGGGTGAGGGTGAGGAGGGCCGTGAGGCAGAGGGTGGGGGCGAGTCGGCGCATAGTTCGAGGCTCTGCCGGGGCTCGGGGGGCGGCCTGCTGGGGTGGGCCAGTCGGGTGTTACTTCCCCAGCCCGCCCCTTCCCGAAATCCTGCGGAGCTTCGGGGGCTCCGCCCCCGGACCCCCGCTCCTCAATCGCCGGAGGGGCTCAATTTTGAGCCCCTCCGGCGATTGAGGAGGCTCAGACCCGCTCGACCAGGTCAGCGATCGAGTCGACGATCTTCGACGGGCGGAACGGGTAGCGGTCGACCTCGGACTGCTTGGTCAGGCCCGTCAGGACCAGGAAGGTCTGCATACCCGCCTCCAGTCCGGCCAGGACATCCGTGTCCATCCGGTCCCCGATCATCGCGCTGGTCTCGGAGTGCGCTCCGATCGCGTTCAGGCCCGTGCGCATCATCAGCGGGTTCGGCTTGCCCGCGAAGTACGGGTCCTTGCCCGTCGCCTTGGTGATCAGCGCGGCCACCGCGCCGGTCGCGGGCAGCGGGCCCTGAAGGCTGGGGCCGGTCTCGTCGGGGTTGGTGCAGATGAAGCGGGCGCCGTTGTTGATCAGCCGGACGGCCTTGGTCATCGCCTCGAAGCTGTACGTCCGGGTCTCGCCGAGGACGACGTAATCGGGGTCGGAGTCGGTGAGGACGTAGCCGATGTCGTGCAGGGCCGTGGTCAGACCGGCCTCGCCGATGACGTAGGCGGTGCCGCCGGGACGCTGGTCGTCGAGGAACTTCGCGGTGGCGAGCGCGGAGGTCCAGATGTTCTCGACCGGCACTTCGAGGCCCATGCGCCGCAGCCGGGCGTGCAGGTCGCGGGCGGTGTAGATGGAGTTGTTGGTGAGCACCAGGAAGGGCTTGCCGGACTCCTGCAAGCGCTTGATGAAGGCGTCCGCACCGGGGATCGGCACGCCCTCGTGGATGAGGACTCCGTCCATGTCGGTGAGCCAGGATTCGATCGGCTTGCGCTCTGCCACGGGACTGTTCTCCGCTCTGCACCGGGTGGGCCGTACGTGCCGTACATGGCCGGAAGGGACTGTCCGGACCCCGTCAGCGTAACGGGGCGGGCCCGGCGCGGGCCCGCCCCGTTCGACCTGCGGACACTCCCCCGTACGCACGGTCAGCTGCCCGTCGCCGCCTTCCAGTCGTCCACGTACGACGGCAGGTTCTTCTCGATGTCCGCCCAGTCCGGCCGGAAGACCTCGACGCCGTCCATCAGCTTGGTCAGGGCGATCGCGTTGGCGTCGGTGGCCTTCACGTCCTTGCGGGCGGAGAAGCCGCCGCCGACCGAGCTGACCTGCTTCTGGGCCTCCTCGCTCAGCATGAAGTCGAGGAGCTTCTTGGCGTTCTCGGTGTGCGGGGCGCCCTTCACCAGGCCCGCAGCGTAGGGCAGGGCGAAGGTGGTGGGCTTGCTGCCGGGCTTCGCGGACTTCGGGAACCAGATGCCGAGGTTGGGCATGGACTTGGACTGCGCGAAGTTCATCTGCACGTCGCCGTTGGCCACGAGCAGCTCGCCCTTGTCGGTCTTGGGCGCGAGCTTGGACGTGGAGGAGGACGGGCCGACGTTGTTGGCCTGCAGCTTCTTCAGGTAGGCCATGGCCTTGTCCTTGGAGCCGAAGTCGTGCATGGCCTTGATGAGGACGGCGGTGCCGTCGCCCGCGACGCCCGGGGTGGAGTACTGGAGCTTGTTCTTGTACTTGGCGTCGAGCAGGTCCTCCCAGGTGGCCGGGGGCTGCTTCAGCTCCTTCTTGTTGTGGATGAAGGAGAAGTAGTTGTTGACGACGGCGGTCCAGCTGCCGTCGGCCGCCTTGTCGGCGCCGCTGACCTGCTCCGCGCCCGCGGGCTTGTACGGCGCCAACAGGCCCTTGCTGTCGGCCTGTTGGATGAACGGCGGCAGGGTGACCATGACATCGGCCTGGGTGTTGGACTTCTCGCGCAGCGCCCGCTGCACCATCTCGCCCGAGCCGCCCTCGACGTACTCGACCTTGATGCCGGTCTTCTTCTCGAAGTCCTTGAAGACCTTGTCGTACCAGCCGTCGCCCTTCTCGCCCTTGAGGCCGTCGGCGCTGTAGACGGTGACGACCTTCTCGTCGGCGGAGGCGGCGCCGCCGCAGGCGGTGAGGGAACCGGCGAGTACGAGACTGCCGGTGACGGCGGCTATGGCTTTGATGCGCATGACGTTTCGACTCTCTCTACGGGGTTCAGCAGTACGGGCTACGGGGATTCAGCACGGGGATTCAGCGGTACGAGGCACGGGTGCGGACGCGGGAGACCGCGAGCAGGACGAGCAGCGTCGCGCCCATGAGGACCACGGCGACGGCGGAGCCGGTGAAGAGGGAGCCGCGGTCGGTGGCGGTGAAGATGCGGACGGGCAGCGGCATCCAGTCCGGCGGGTAGAGCATCATCGTGGCGCTCAACTCGCCCATGGACAGGGCGAAGCAGAGCCCGGCGGCCGCGTTCAGGGACGGCAGGAGCAGCGGCAGCTTCACCCGCCACAGGACGTACGAGGGCCGGGCGCCGAGGGACGCGGCGGCCTGCTCGTAGGCCGGGTCGAGGCGGACGATCGCGGCCGAGACCGACTGGTACGCGAAGGCCGTGACGAGGATGGCGTGGGCGAGGATCACGATCCAGCGGGTGCCGTTGAGCAGGAACGGCGGCTGCGAGAACGCGACGAGCACGGCGAGGCCGACGACCACCGAGGGCACGGCGACGGGCAGCATGAACAGGGTGTCAAGGAGCCGTTTGCCCTTCTTCGACAAGGCGTGCGCGGCGAGCGCGGCCCAGCTGCCGACGAGGAGCGCGAGCAGGCTGGCGACCAGGGCCGTGACGAGGCTGGTGGTGAGCGCCCGCAGGGACTCGCCGCGGGTGGCCGAGGCGTAGTTCTCGAAGGTCGGGCCCGAGGGGAAGGCGCCGGACCAGTTGGTGGCGAACGAGGCGGCGACGATCACGAGCAGCGGCAGCGCGAACAGCGGCACGAAGAGCACCAGGAACAGCGTCCAGAGCGTCCACTTGCCCTTGCGGCTATGCACCAACACGACGGCTCACCACCCGGTACAGGCCGTAGAGACTCACGGAGATCACCACGTTGACGACGGCGACGACACAGGCGGCGGTCCAGTCCGACTCCAGGATCGCCTTGCTGTAGACGAGCATCGGCAGCGTGGTGACGCCCTTCGCCCCGGTGAACAGGACGATCCCGAACTCGTTGAGACACATGATCAGTACGAGGCTGCCGCCCGCGGCGAGCGCGGGCAGCGCCTCGGGCAGGATGATCTGCCGCACGATCCGCGGGGCTTTGGCGCCGAGCGAGGAGGCGGCCTCGATCTGCGCGGTGTCGATCTGCGAGAACGCGGCGAGCAGCGGCCGCATCACGAACGGCGTGAAGTACGTGATCTCAGCGAGGAGTACGCCCCAGGGGGTGGTCAGGAACTGGAAGGGCCCGCTCGCCGCGCCCGTGACGTCCGTCCACATCCCGTTGGCCATGCCGACGGTGCCGTACACGAAGAGCAGCGCGAGCGTGATCAGGAACGACGGGAAGGACAGGAAGACGTCCACGAACCGGGCGACGGCCTTCGCCCCGGGGAACGGCACGAACGCGATGACGAGCGCGAGCACGAAGCCGAGCACCAGACACCCGACCGTCGCCCCGACGGCCAGCCACACGGTGGTCCCGAGCGCCTCCCGGAACGCGGGATCGGCGAACACGTCCACGTAGGGCTGGACGGAGGTCCCGCCTTCGAGCGGCGTGAACGACTGCTGGACGAGCAGCACGAGCGGATAGAGAAAGACGAGCGCGAGCCCGAGCACGGGCGGCAACGCCCACCATCCTGTGCCTTTCCTGCCTTTCCACCTCTGTGGGCGGTTGTTCCGCGGGGCGGAACGGGCGGGCACAGCCCCACGTGCCGGGCGCGATTCGGTCAGGGGTCCAGCCGGACTACTCATCGCTCACCCCCGCGGACAGCAACACCGCATCCTCGGGCGCAAAGTGCAGCACCACCTGCTCCCCCAGGGCAGGCGGGACCCGCAACTCCCGCACATCCGCCTTCACCCGCTGCCCGGCGACATCCACGTACAGCCGATGCGTGGCCCCCCGCCACTGCACCTCGGCAACGGTCCCGCGCAACGCGTTGGCCCCCTCGCCGAGCCCCACAAGGTGCGGCCGTACACAGAGAGTGGCCGTCGCCCCGGCCACGACACCCGCCGTGTCGACCGTCAACTCGGCCTCACCCAGGCGCACTTGGCCGGACCCGACCCGCACCGGCAGCAGGTTCGCGTTGCCGACGAACGAAGCCGTGAACTCCGTACGCGGAGACCGGTACAGCTCCTGTGGCGTACCGCAGTCCCGCAACCGCGCCTTGTCCATGACGGCGATCCGGTCGGCCAGGGTGAGCGCCTCGACCTGGTCGTGGGTGACGTACAGGATGGAGACGTCGGGCAACTCGCGGTGCAGGCTGGCGAGTTCGGCGAGCATGCCGGACCTGAGCTGAGCGTCGAGCGCGGACAGCGGCTCGTCGAGGAGCAGCACGCCGGGCCGGATGGCGAGCGCGCGGGCGATGGCGACGCGCTGCTGCTGGCCGCCGGAGAGCTCGCGCGGGTACCGCTTGGCGTACGCGGCCATGCCGGTCATCTCCAGGGCTTCCGCCACCCGCCCGGGTATCGCCGTTTTCTCGGCCTTCTGGGCCTTGAGGCCGAAGGCGACGTTGTCCTCGACGCGCATGTGCGGGAAGAGCGCGTAGCTCTGCACGACCATGCCGACGCCGCGGCGGTGCGGCGGCAGGTCGGTGACGTCCCGGTCGCCGATGAGGACGCGCCCCCGGACCGGCGTCACGAACCCGGCGACGGCCCGCAGCGCGGTGGTCTTGCCGGAGCCGGACGGGCCGAGCAGCGCCATGACCTCGCCGCGCTCGACGGTCAGGTCGAGGGAGTCGAGGACGGTGTGCGAGCCGTACGCGACACTCACCCCGTCGAAGCGGATGCCGACCCCGCCGCCGACGTCGCCGCCGCTCATCGCCCGGACTCCCGCAGGAGCAGCGGCAGTTCGGCGACCGAGCCGAGCACGTGGGTGGCACCGGCGGCCCGCAGCGCGTCCTTGTCGTGGGCGCCGGTGAGCACGCCCGCGACGACCCCGGCACCGGAGCGCGCGCCACTGCGCATGTCGTACGCGGTGTCTCCGGCGACGGCGATCTCGCGGACGTCGTCGGCGGCGCCGGTGCGCAGCAGCGCGGCCAGGACCATGTCGGGGTAGGGGCGTCCGCGGCCGCCCGCGTCGGCCGGGCAGAGGGTAAGCCCGACCAGGTCGCGCCAGCCGAGGGCGCCGAGGATGGCGTCCTGGGTGACGCGGGCGAAGCCGGTGGTGAGGACGACGGTGCGGCCGTCGGCGCGCAGCTCCTCGATCGCCTCGCGGGCGCCGGTGATCGGGGCGATGCGGCCGCCTTCTACGAGTTCGCCGTACGCGGTCTCGAAGGCGGTGTTGGCGCGCTGGGCGAGGTCCTCGGCGCCGAACAGCGCCCGGAAGACCGTGATCTTCGACTCGCCCATGGTGTCGCGTACGTACTGGAGCTTCCGCTCGTGGTCCGCGGAGCCGGGCTCGACGCCGAGCTGTCCGGCGGCGCGGGAGAAGGCCTGCTCGACCAGGCCGCCGTCGGCGACGGTGGTGCCGGCCATGTCCAGGACGACGAGGCGGGATTCAAACGTGCTCATGGTCAACTTCCTCACCAGCCAATCTCGTTCGCGGTGTTCTCGGCGATCGCCGGGGAGCAGGTCATGCCGCGCCCGCCGGGCCCGGTGACCAGCCACACCCCGTCGCGCACCTGCTGGCGGTGGACGACGCGGGAGGTGTCTGTGCACTGCGCGTACACCCCGGCCCAGCGATGCCGCACGCGGGGCAGCGGGCGGCCGAGGAAGCCCTCGACGACCTGCTTGAGGTGCTCGTACGGCTCCTCCACGACGTCGAAGGCGAAGGGGTGCTCGTACTCGTGGGTGTCGCCGATGGTCAGCCCGCCGTCCTTGCGCTGCACCATGAGCAGCTGCATCTTGTGCGCGGCCGCGGTGGGCGTCTGGGCCTGTCCGGCGTTGAGGGCGTCGAGGGCCTCGGACTGGTACGCCGGGTAGTAGCGGAAGCTGTCGGCGTCGGCGATCGAGGTGGTGAGCTGCTCGCCGAGCGGGTCGGTCTGCATCATCTGCAGGCGTACGCGGCGCACCGGCAGGTCGGGGGCCAGCTCGCGGACGAGGCCGCCGAGCCAGGCGCCGGTGCAGAGGATCACGGCGTCGCCGCTGTGCACGTCGCCGTGGTCGTCGCGGACAGCGCGCTCGCCGATGACCTCGCGCACCTCGCGGCCGCCGAGGAAGGTGTAGCGGCCGGAGGCCGACAGGGCTTCCCTCAGGGCGAGTTGGGCGGTGCGCGGCTCGACGGCGGCGTCCCGCTCGCAGTACAGGGCGGCCTCGAACTCGCCGCGCAGGGCCGGGTTGAGCGCGCGGGCCTCGGTCGGGGTGAGCAGCTTGTAGCCGCGGTCGGCCGCGTCGGTGCGGGCCAGGGCCGCCTCGGCGACGGCGATCTCGGCCGCGGTGCGTACGGGGGTGAGGGAGCCGTTGGCGCGGAAGCCGAGCTTCGGCACGCGGGCGCCGATGCCCTCCCACAGCTCGCGGGCGCGCAGCGCGGTCTCCAGCTCCTCGCCGCCCGCGCGGCCGCTGACCCAGATCTGTCCGAAGTTGCGCAGCGAGGCTCCGCGGGCCTCGGTCTCGCGCTCGATCTGCACGACCTCATGGCCGCGCTCCACTGCCTGCCAGGCGTGCATGGTGCCCACCACGCCGGCTCCTACGACTACGACTCTCATGCCGTCGACGGTCCTGGTGAGCGGTGTCGCGTTCCGGACGGTCGAGCGACGGGAAGGTGAACGAGCACCCAAACTTGGCCTAGACCCGTTATCTTCTCGTTATCAAAACTGCGGGTCGGGAAGCCCGGAATGCCCGAACAACCCGTTGCGCCACGGCAGTTCGGACGGTGGCGGTCGCGTGTCAGTTACGGGCGGCCAGCTGCGTGGTGAAGCTGAAGCGATCCCCGCGGAACAACGTCCGTACGCGTTCCAGACGCCGCCCCTCGATGTCCCGCGAGACCCGGTGGATGAGCAGCATGGGCAGCGCGGGCGGCGTGCCGATGAGCAGCGCCTCGCGCGGGGTGGCGAGCACGGTCTCGATCCGCTCGTCGGCGGCGCCGAAGCCGATGCCCAACGCCTCGTGCAGATACGCGTAGAAGGACGAGTCGGGGTCGAAGTCCACGTCGAGCCGCGGCACCCGCGCCACCGACACGTACGTGCTCTCCAGGCCCACCCGCTCGTCATCGGCGAGCAGTACGCGCTCCAGGTGCCAGACGGGCTCGCCGCGCTCGGCCTCGATCTCGTCGGCGAGGGCGTCCGGGCACGGGAAGCGGTCGAGCGAGATCAGCGTCCGCCCCGGTGTGCGGCCCTGCCGCCGTACGCCTTCGGTGTAGCTGGCGAGGGCGAGCGGCTGCTCCAGCTTGGGCCCGGCGACCACGGTGCCGCGGCCGGCCCGCCGCAGCCGCCCTTCGAGCAGCAGCTCCCGCAGCGCCTGCCGCACGGTCTCGCGCGCGACGCCGTACAGCGCGGTCAGCTCCCGCTCGGTGGGCAGGAGGCCGCCCTCCCCCAACTCGTCGAGCAGGGACGCTATCTGCGTCTTCACCGCGTAGTACTTGGGAATCCGTCCGTGCTCCGGAACGCCCGCCTTGACGGGGGCACCGGGCCGCTGCTCGCTGGGGTAGTCCACGGAGGAACTCTAGGCAAGGGGTGCGGGTCAGCCGCGCGCCGCACGCCCCCGGAGTCTCCGCGCGCCCAGAACCAGGGCGGCACCCCCGACCACCAGCACTCCCGCGGCGACCCCGTACACCACAGTCCCCCACCCCTGCCGCGCCCCCGTCTCGGCCAGCTCGGAGGGCCACCGCGCCCCACCGTCCGACGCGCGCTCGGCCCCGACCGTGAACAGGTACGCGCCGGACTGCCCGACCCAGTCCCCGTCGGCGTCGCGGCGCTGGACCACGGCGACCTGCGCGGTGACCTCGTTCTCCCCCGCGTCGGCGGTGAACGCGAGGCGCACCGGGACGGTGAGGGAGGCGCCGGGGGCGAGCGAGAAGCCGGCGAAGCGGTGGTCGCCGCGCTGCTCGCCGCCGCCGTCGAAGACGCCCACGTTCTCGTCCTGCTCGGTCCGCTCGAAGCGGACGTCGTGCCAGTGACCGTCCGGGTCGCGGAACTCCAGGCGCAGCTGCGCGGGCCGCAGGGTGCGTTCGCGGTCGAGCAGGACGACGACCGGGTGGATCGCGCCGCAAGTCCGCTCCGATTCGTTGACGAGGTCGAGCTCGAAGCCCCGCGGCCCGTCGCCTGGGTGGAACCGGTCGGGCCCGCCGTGCAGGCGGCTCGTCACCGGGAACTCCGCGCTGTCCTCGTCGTCGCAGGTCATCCCGCGGGCCACGGCCACGGTGGACCTGGCCGTCTCGGCCCGCTCGTACGCGGCAGCGGGTGCGGGGGCGGGTGCGGCCACCGAGACGACCGCGAGGGCGGCGGCCGTGGCGCCGGGAGCGAGAGCGCTGCGCAGGCAGGTGAGTCGCGTGAACCGGGTGAACCCTGTGAACCCTGTGAACCGTGTGAACCCTGTGAACGGTGTGAACCCTGTGAACGGCGTGCGTCGCGTCAGTCGCACGAGTCGCATGCGGAGACCCCTTGCTGATCGCGGAGGCGGACCCCCAGACGCTGCCACGCGCGCGCGAGGGGGCCGCACCGCCACGACGCGGTACGGCTGATCGGCGTCCCGATCCCCCTCCGTCGGCGCACGCCGCCTTGCCGGACCCGGTCAACTCCCCGCGCGGCCGAACAGCGGGGCAAGGAGCAGTTGCGCGGCGCCCTCGGCCACCGTGCGGTCGCCGCCGGCCGCCCGGACCGGGACCGGCGGCCCGCCCGCACGCCGGGCGCGCTGCCCGAGCACGGCGGCGACTCCGCGTACGTACCGCTCGGGGTCCTTGTCGATCGTGCGGCCGCCGAGGAGGACGAGGTCGACGTCGAGGAGGCCCACCAGGTTCGCCGCGCCCTCGCCGAGGACACGGGCGGCCTCGTCCGGGGCGTGTGCGGCGACGGCGGCGAGGCAGAGCGCCTCGACGCAGCCCCGGTTGCCGCAGCCGCAGCGCGGGCCGTCCAACTGCACGACCTGGTGGCCGAATTCACCCGCGCCGGTCCGCGCCCCGCGATGCAGCGCACCTCCGAGTACGAGCCCGGCGCCGAGCCCCGTACCGAGGTGCAGATACGCGAACGAGCCGTGCGCGGAACCGGTGGCCCCGGCGAGGGCGAGGCCGAGGGCGGCGGCGTTGGTGTCCTTGTCGACGACGACGGGCAGCCCGAGCCGGCGGGCGAGCGTGTCGCGCAGCGGGAAGCCGTCCCACTCGGGGAAGCCGGTGAGGCGGTGCAGGACGCCGGTGGCATGGTCGAGCGGCCCCGGCAGGGCGACCCCGACCCCGATCGGCGCGGCCCCGCACGCTTCGAGCAGCGCCGAGACCTCCCGTACGGCGGTGTCCACCACCGCTTCGGCGCCGGACGCGAAGGCCAGGGGGGCGCGGCGCTCGGCGAGCGGGGTGCCTGCGAGGTCGACGGCGACGGCGGTCAGCGCGTCCCGGTCGAGGTGCAGCCCGACGGCGCTGCCGGCGCCGGGCACGAGCCGCAGAACGGTCCGCGGCTTGCCGCCGGTCGACGCCCGCCGCCCGGCCTCGGCCGCGAGCCCCTCCCCGCGAAGCCGCGCGGTGATCTTGCTGACGGCCTGCGGCGTGAGCCCGGTCCGCTCGGCCAGCTCAAGCCGGCTGATCCCCCCGCCCCCGGCCGTCCGCAGCAGGTCGAGGACACGTGCGGCGTTGCGCGTACGGAGGGCGGGGAGGTCTGCCGCGGGGCGCGGCGGGACGGGGGCGTCGGGCGGCGAGGAGGTTGGGTCGGTACGGCTCACAGGGCCATTCTCCGCCCCGCTTGCACTTTGGCAACACCGTTGCTTAAGTGGTCGTATGACCTCCCAGGACTCCTCCCAGGGCTCCCCGACGCCCTCGGCCGCGGCTCCTCTGTGTGTCGGCCTCGTGGGATACGGACTTGCGGGTTCCGTCTTCCACGCCCCGCTGATCGCCGCCACCGAGGGCCTCGCGCTCGACACCGTCGTCACGTCGAACCCCGAGCGCCAGGAGCAGGCCCGCGCCGAGTTCGGGCCCGGACTGCGCTGCGCGGCCTCGGCGGACGAGCTGTGGGAGCGGGCCGACGAGCTCGACCTGATCGTCGTCGCGTCGCCGAACAAGACCCACGTACCGATCGCGACCGCCGCCCTCAAGGCGGGCCTGCCGGTCGTCGTCGACAAGCCGCTCGCGGGCACCGCGGCCGAGGCCCGAGCACTCGCCGACCTCGCGGACGAGCGCGGCCTGCTGCTCTCCGTCTTCCAGAACCGCCGCTGGGACAACGACTTCCGCACCCTGCGCAAGCTGCTCACCGAGGGCGAACTCGGCGACGTCCAGCGGTTCGAGTCCCGCTTCGAGCGCTGGCGCCCGCAGCCCAAGGGCGGCTGGCGCGAGTCCGGCGCCCCCGAGGAGATCGGCGGGCTCCTCTACGACCTGGGCAGCCACGTCGTCGACCAGGCCCTGATGCTGTTCGGCCCGGCGGCCTCGGTGTACGCGGAGTCGGATGTACGCCGCCCCGGGGCCGAGGCCGACGACGACACGTTCCTCGCGATCACGCACACGAACGGCGTCCGCTCGCACCTCTACGTCTCCGCCACGACCGCCCAACTCGGCCCGCGCTTCAGGGTGTTGGGCTCCCGCGCCGGGTACGTGAAGTACGGCCTCGACCCCCAGGAGGCGGCGCTGCGCGAGGGGCTGCGGCCCGGCGGCGAGGAGCCGTGGGGCGTGGAGGGCGAGTCGATGTGGGGCCGCGTGGGCTCCGGGGAGTCCCCGCTGACCGGCGGCGGCCGCCCCGAGCCGACCCTGCCGGGCGACTACCCCGCGTACTACGCCGCGATCGCCGCCGCCCTGACCGAGGGCGCCCCGAACCCGGTCACGGCCCACGAGGCGGCGGACGCGCTGGACGTTCTGGAGGCGGCGCGGAGGTCGGCCCGGGAGGGTGTGACGGTCCAGCTGAGCTGAGCGTCAGGCCAGCTCGGTGGTGTCGAGGTCGAAGTCGAAGGGCTCGGGCAGGGCGAGCTTCGCGCCGAAGACAGCCTCTGACCTGAGCCGGTACCGGCCGCCCTCGGGGTCCCAGTGCACGACGACCTCGCCGCGGTGGCGGTCGACCAGGAGGTAGACCGGCAGCCCGGCCTGGGCGTAGGCGTCGCGCTTGTCGGTGCGGTCGACCTCGGCGTCCTGCTCGCGTCCGGACGTCACCTCGACGACGAGGAGCACCCCCGAGGGGTCGGACCAGGACGGCTGCCCCCGGAAGTAGCCCAGGGGGGCAACCGCACCGTCCACGCGGGCCCGGCCTGTCCGGCGAGCGGGCACGGCCAGACCTCGCGCCTGGTACGTGTGCAGTCCGGGGTGGCGCGCCCGCACTTGGTCCGCGACAGACCTGACGTTCTCGTCATGGTCACCGTCCGGAGCCGGAGTAATGAGCAGCCGCCCGTCGATCAGCTCGACGTGCAGACCCTCCGGCACAGCAGCGTCCATCACGTCGAACTCATCGAGCGTCACTTCGGCCTGCGGAACGGTCATGGCACCCCCTTCGGGGCACCCAGCCTACGCGTCAGCCAACTCCTGCCGCTGCCGCCCGAGCCCCTCGATCTCCAGCTCGACCACATCCCCCGACCGCAGATACGGCTTAGGCTCCGCCGCCCCCATCGCGACGCCCGCAGGCGTACCCGTGTTGATCACGTCACCCGGGTACAGGGTCATGAACTGGCTGACGTACCGCACCACTTCGCCCACCGGGAAGATCTGGTCGGCCGTCGTGCCGTCCTGCTTCAGTTCGCCGTTGACCCAGAGCCTGAGGGAGAGCGCCTGCGGCTCTGCCACCTCGTCGGCGGTGACGAGCCACGGGCCGAGCGGGTTGAACGTCTCGCAGTTCTTGCCCTTGTCCCACGTGCCGCCGCGCTCGATCTGGAACTCGCGCTCGGACACGTCGTTCGCCACCGCGTACCCCGCGACGTGCGTCAGGGCCTCCTCCGCGGTGTCGACGTACCGCGCGGTCCTGCCGATGACGACGGCCAGCTCGACCTCCCAGTCGGTCTTCTCCGACTTGCGCGGTACGAGCACGGTGTCGTTCGGGCCGACCACCGTGTCCGCCGCCTTGAAGAAGACGATCGGCTCCTCGGGGATCGCGGCGCCGGTCTCGCGCGCGTGATCGTGGTAGTTCAGCCCGATGCACACGACCTTGCCGATCCGTCCTAGCGGCGCCCCGACGCGCAGCCCCTCGGCGTCGAGCGCGGGCAGCGTGCCGGCGGCGGCCGCGTCCCGGACCCGGGCCAGCGCCGCCTCGTCGGCGAGCAGGGCTCCGTCCACGTCGGTGACGAGGCCGGACAGGTCACGCAGGACGCCGCCCTCATCGAGCAGCGCCGGGCGCTCCGCGCCGACCGTTCCGACTCGCAGCAGCTTCATCTTCACACTCCCCTGGTCCACTTGGTGGTCCACTTGGTGGGCGCCGATGGGGTGCGGCCATCGGAAGCTTGGCCGATCCTCCAAGGTCTGCGTCCAGTCCGCAATACCGCGTTCACATGACGGACCGGTAACCACGCTCACAGGACAGTCCGGCACCCCAAACCCCTACATCGCGGGCGCGACCGCCCCCGCCCCGCCCGGCACGTCCCGGTACAGCCAGGCCCGCTCCACCGCACTCCACGTCGTGGACGTGACCACGTACAGCGCGGCGGCGAGCGGCACGACCGCCACGGTCACCAGCGTCATGAACGACATCAGCGGCATGAACTTCACCATCACCCCCATACCGGGCACGCTCTGCCCCTCGCCGCCCGGCGCGGGCAGCGGGTTGGCCGCCATCTGCTGCTTCGTACGCCGGTAGTTGAAGGTCGCCACGGCCGCGACGAGGGCGAACAGCGCGACGTACACGAGACCGGCCGGTCCGAACGCGCCGCCGTCCGCGAGCGCGTCGTGCCAGCGGCCGTCGAGCGGCGCGGCCAGCAGGCTGTGGCCGAGCAGGGCGTTGGGCTCGCCGCCGAGCTCGGCGGTGGAGAACAGGTGGTACATCAGGAAGAACGCGGGCAGCTGCAGCAGGCTCGGCAGGCAGCCGGAGAGCGGCGACACCTGCTCCTTGGCGTGCAGCTCCATGATCGCCTTCTGCATGCGCTCCGGGTTCTTGGCGTGCTTCTTGCGCAGCTCGGCCACCTGCGGAGCGAGCTTGGCCCGCGCCTTCTGCCCGCGCGCCGCCGCCCGCGACAGCGGATGGACGGCGAGGCGTACGGCCATGGTGAACAAGACGATCGCCGCCGCCGTCGCGGAGGCGTGGAACAGGGGCTGGAGCAGGTCGGCGAGGCGCGCGACCAGGTCGGCGAAGCCGCTGAAGAGGTCGGACATGGGTGGGGAGCCCTCCGGGGGTCTCGTCGTGCCGGAAAGTCGTGCCGGAAACCGGAAAACCGGTCAGGAAAGGTCGGCATGACGGCCCACGAGAGGGACCTTGAACTAGAGGGGGGACCTTGAACTACGGGTGTTCCCCTTGTTCCCCTACGCGGCCGTCGGGACGAGGCGTCCCGGGGCTCGGGGGCGGGTGCGCCCGGAGGCGTCGGGGTCACGCTGCGGCAGGAACGCGGTTCTCTGCTCCCGGTCACGGATCGCCGTACGCACCCGGGCGGGCGCCACGGCGGGCGCGACCCGCGCCGACAGGACCGTGCACACGGCGAGCGCGGAGCCGGCCGCGGCGGAGGCGGCGAGCGCGACGGCGGCGGAGAGGCTGCCGGTGTCGACGAGCAGCACCTGCACGACGAGGACGAGCAGCGCGAGGAGCGTGCCTACGGGCCGCGAGGCCTTGAAGCCGTCGGTCACGGGGCGCGCTCCTCTCCGGTCGGATCCTCCGTCGATGCTACTGGTACTCACGCGCAACCGGCCCGGGAAGTTCCCGAGGTCACAACCGCCGTACCCGGATCCGAGGCCAGCACCTCCGCGTCCGCCCGCCCGTCCACGTCCGCCGGCCGCGCCCACGTCACCGCCAGGGCCACGCCGAGGTTCACGGCCAGGGCGACGAGCCCCGCGTTCACGCCGAACACCGGGTCGTTCCCGGTGAACACCAGCGCGCAGACGGCGCCCACGCCGACGGCGAGCCCGCTGACCGCACCGGCCAGGCTGAGCCGCCGCCACACCAGGCCGAGCAGCAGCATCGGAAGGAGCTGCGCCATCCCCTCGTAGGAGATGAGCGACAGCCGTACGAGGGTGTTGGGGGCCGCGTACGTGAGGATCAGCGCGAGGGTGCCCGCGATCACGACGACCGTCTGCGAGGCCGCCTTCTGCCGCGGCTGGCTGTGCAGACGCGGTACGAGCGACAGCACGCTGCGCCCCCACATCGTCCCGATGACCAGCATGAACACCGCCATCGGCACGATCGACGAGAGCGCCGCGGCGACCCCGATGACCCCGACCGCCCACGCGGGCAGCGCATCGGTGACCAGCTTGAAGAGGGCCAGGTTGGAGTCCGCCCCGGTCAGCCCCGGCACCACGAAGAGCGCCGCCATGCCGAGCAGCATCGGCACGAAGAGCAGGACGTTGTACGCGGGCAGCCAGATGGCGTTGCGGCGCAGCGCGTCGGCGTTCCGGGCGCCGAGGTAGCCCGCCACGGTCGTCGGGAAGATCACCACGGTGAGGGCGTTGAGCAGCGAGGTGCTCGCGAACCAGGCCGTGCCGTACCCGCTGTCCCCAGCGCCCGGCAGGGTCAGCCAGTCCGGCTTCTCGGCGACGACGCGGTCGAGGAACTCCCCGTATCCGCCGAAGTAGTGCAGCGGGACGTAGATCGCGAGGAAGCCGAGGGTCGCGATCACGAGCACGTCCTTGAGCACCGACACCCAGGCGCTGCCGCGCAGGCCGCTGACCACGACGAAGCCGGTGGTGACGGCGAAGGCCAGGAAGTAGGCCCAGTTCAGGCTGATCGAGCCGTACGAGATCGTGGAGACCACGACGCCCATGCCGGTGATCTGCAGCTGGATGTACGGCAGCAGGAACACCGTCGCGAGCACGGCGACGACCGCGCCGAGCCAGGGCCTGCCGTACCGGTGGGCGATCATGTCGGTGATCCCGACGAGCCCGTGCTCACGCGCGTACGCCCACAGCATCGGGCCGACGACATAGCCGACGGCGTATCCGCAGGACATGTACGCGACGACGTAGAGCACCGGCGCCCCGAAGTTGTAGCCCCAGCCCGCCGCGCCGAGATAGCTGAAGCTGGTGTAGCTCTCGCCGGCCATCAGCACCCAGATGAAGACGGCCCCGAGGCTGCGCCCGCCCACGGACCACTCGGCGAGCCCGCCCTGCCCGCCGCGCCCGCGCACGGCGAGCAGCCCGAGCGCCACGGTCAGCACCATGAAGACGGCGAAGATGGAGGTGGCGACGGCCCCGGCGCTCACCGCCCCGCCCTTGCCTTGAGGTCGCCACGCCAGGTGAGGTAGGCGGCGACGGGGGTGAGCACGGTCGCGGCCAGCATCCACGCGAAGAAGAACGGCAGCCCGAGCACGACCGGCTCGACGCGGTTCACGAACGGCAGCGCGCCGATGTAGAGCACGAACGGCACGAGGAGCCAGAGCAGATGGGGGCGGCGCGGACGTCTGATCACGGCCATCGAGCCTAGCTCGTGGGCTTCACCGGGCTCGTACGGAGGTGAGGCTTTACCCGGCGGCTCGTACGGAGGTGAGCTTCACCAGGCTCGTACGGACGTGGGCTTCACCCGGCTCGCACGGACGTGAGCCTCACCCGTCTTCCCACGGACGTGAGCCTCACCCGGCTTGCACGGACTTCAGCTTCCCCCACACCACGAGCCGGTACTTGGAGCTGAACTCGGGCGTACAGGTGGTCAGGGTGATGTAGTACCCGCGCTCCTCGTACCCGGCCCCCGCCCGCACCGCGCTGCGCGGCACCGGGTCGATGACGCCGCCGTCGCCCGGCAGGGTCTGCGGAAGGGTGCGGTCCACTTCGTAGGTGTAGGCCGCTCGGGCCGTCTTCACCTCGATCCGGTCGCCGGGCCGCAGCCGGTTCACGTACCGGAACGGCTCGCCATGCGTGTTCCGGTGCCCGGCCACGGCGAAGTTCCCGGGCCGCCCCGGCTGAGCGGTCCGCGGGTAGTGCCCCACGTACCCCTTGTCGAGCACGCCCGCCTTGCCGACCCCCTCCGCGACGGGCACGCGCACGCCGAGCCGCGGGATGGAGAGGACGGCGTACGCCTGGTCCCAGCGGGGCGGGGAGGGCTTGCGGGGGGCGGGGCGGTCGTCGGCGGGGGCGTTCCCGGGTCCGGTGGGCGTGGGCTCGACGGTCCCGGTCTCCTCCTGCGGGCGGGCAGGCCGCCCCCACTCCTCCTCCAGGGCCTCGACCTTCTCCTCGGCGGCGTCGCGGGCCTGCCGATTGGTCCACCACAGCTGATGTACGACGAGCAGCAGGAGCACAAGACCCACGGTCACGGCGATCTCGCCCCCGCACCAGGCGGCCCGCGCGAGCCCCGACCGCCGGGCCCCCTGCACGACCACCGGAACCCGCTCCCGCACGGCGCCTCCTCCCCGGCCTCGTCCCCGGAGGGCCGGAGGATAAGCCGTACGCCCGCAACTCACCAGAGCCACACCGGCACAGCGCCTCTCCCGACGGAACCGAAACGGCCCTCCACCGATCCCGGACACGGCAGTACGGTGTCCCCCATGCGCCCCGAAACGGATCACACCGCCGAAGCCGAACGCCTGCTGCGTACTGCGGCGCAGTACCCGGAGGACGCCGAACAGCTGCTCCTGCACGCCGCCGCGCACCTGGAGCTGTCCGGCGAACGCGAGCGGGCCACGACCCTCTACGACGACCTGCTCGCCGGCACGCCCAGGCACCCGTCCCTGATCCGCGCCCTGAAGGCGTCGAACCTCTGGGAGTACGGGCACGAGGCGGAGGCCCGCGCGATCATCGACGGCATCCGCACGACGGCCCCGCGCGAGGCGTCCCCCTGGGTGATCGCCGCGGAGGCCCTCGAATCCCACGACGAACTCCAGCAGGCGCACGAGGTGTTCACCAAGGCGGTCACCCTCCTCATCTCCCCCACGGGCCCGACCCCGCCGGACGCGCTGCCGCTCCTCCTGGGCCGCCACCGCGTCCGCCGCCTCCTGGCCCTGGAACACGACACGTGGGACATCAGGGCCGACGAGTCCAGCACGGCCACGGTCCCCCTCGACGAGCTGCACGACCCGAAGCGCCTCTGGTCCCTCGGCTCCGAGGACCCCACGGAACTCCGCGCCGAGATCGCCCGCCTCCGCGCCGAGCTGGGCACGTACCGCGCGGCCCTCTCCCGCCCGTTCCCGGTGGCGGTCCTGCACTGGCCGAACACGGAACTGACCGAACTCCTCACGGCGTACCCCTCGCTGACCTCGGAGTACCCCTCCCACGAGGACCACCTGACGACCATAGAGTCCTCCCTCCGCGAACTCGCCGCCTCCGGCACCCCCAACCTCGGCATCGTCACAGCCACGGTCCCCTCCTACGAGGCCTTCGCCGCCTCGGAGGCATCCTCACCGGAGGACACCTCCCTGCTCCCGCAGTACGCGACGACGCTGGCCGCACGGGGACGGGCTGTGGAGTGGCCGCCTGAGGGGGGGTGTTGGTGTGGGTCGGGGGTTTCGTACTCGATGTGTCATGGAGCTTGAGGGTGGCCCCCTCACCCGTACCATCGCCCGAACTCCTGGGGCGCGCAGCGAAGTTCAGCGCTGCAGAGCACTGAACCTCGTACACCCGGGCACTCCCCTCAAGCGATCACCGGGCACGGACCGATCCCCGTACCCTGTCGATGACGAGCTGCATAGAGAGGGGCAAGTCCGTGTCTTCAGACGCCACCCCCGACCCGTTCCTGGAGCCGGTCGCATTCGGTCAGCGCATGCAGATTCTGCGAACCCGTCGCGGGATGAGCCGGTCCGTTTTGGCCGGTCTAGTAGGGAAATCTCCGAGCTGGGTCAAGCAAGTTGAGGGCGGACGGCTCCAGATGCCGAAGCTCCCCGCGGTGTTGCGTATCGCGGAAGCCCTGCGCGTACGTGAGCTCGCGGAGCTGACCGGCGACCAGTCCCTGGCCGTTGACTTGTTCGTCGGCCCTGGACACGCCCGCCTCCCCCAAGTCCGCGACGCCATCAACACCTACCCCATGGCTTCTCGGCGTGAGGCGCCACCCCGTGCTCACCTTCGCGAGCGGCTCTCCCGCGCGTGGGGTGCTCGGCATTCCTCTCCACACCATCGTGACGTCATCGGAGCTCTGCTGCCGGACCTGATCCATGACGCGCAACAAGCTGCGTGGCAGGCCGATTCGGCGGGCAACCGCCGAGCAGCCCAGAGCCTGCTGGCAGAGGTCTACAGCCTGAGCCAGTTCTTCCTCGCCTACCAGCCCGACTCATCGCTGCTGTGGCGCGTCGTCGAGCGCAGCCTGATCGCCGCGCAGGAATCCGAAGACCCGCACGCTCTGGGAGTTGCGGCCTGGTTGGCAACCCAGGCTCACCGCGATAGCGGGCACGCGCATTTCGACGCTGCAGACGCAGTGAACCTTGAGACTCTGCGCTACCTCGAGCCGCTGCTCCCGGAAGCCACCCCTGACGTACTCGCGATTGCGGGCGCCCTGCAATTCGAGGCCGGATACACCGCCGCGCGTCGAGGCGATACGGGTACGGCTTGGCGCTACTGGGACACGGCACGGGCGGTGGCCGACCGGCTGCCTGCCGACTACTTCCACCCCGTCACGTCGTTCTCGAGGGCCGTCATGGGGGCGCATGCCGTAACGGTCGCAGTTGAGTTGCACGCGGGTGGGGAAAGTGTCCGGCAGGCTGCGGCAGCGGACACGACAACGATCCCTTCCCGCCCACGGCGGGCCCGGCACCGTATCGAGGAAGCGCGCGGCTACCAACTAGACGGTCAGGCCGAGGCAGCGCTCGCGGCCCTCGATAAGGCCTTTGAAGCAGCACCCGAGACGATTCGTTACAACGGCTATGCCCGCCGCATCGTCCTGGAAGAGGCTGACTCGAAGAGTCCGGCACAGCGGCGGAGGGCCAGCGAACTGGCCGTAAAAATCGGCCTCTTGGCGGCCTGAACGCGAGGGGCACAAACTGTGCCCCTTCTCCTTTCTCAGCGCCTCTACGGTCAGTCCGTACGCGACTACCGAAGACCCCCGCGACCGTGCGACCGGTCCGGGGGCATGGCCAACCTGAGAAAGCAGGTCGACATGGCGCACTGTATCGCTCGGATCTTCGAAGTAGTGCTGTGCTGGTTACTTCCGGCATCTGGCAGTCATCGAGCTACGCATGACGGACTCCCCTACGGCCCAACGCCCATCGGGCCTAGCTGCCCTCCGCTTCCCGTACCGGCCCTGTCAGGCGAGGCGATGGGGCTGGTCCGGCCTTACTACGTGGCCCACGAGGTAAGGCGGGAGGCGCAACTTCAACGTGGTCGGCGACGAGTTCTTTGGTTCGCGGTGCACGGCATTGACCTTGGGCCTCGCGTGATCCACGGGGTTGCGGTGGGCGCATCATGACCGCATCAGGAACCCTCAGGCTGCTTCCGTGGGTCAACGAGGACGGGAGGCCGTGTTACCTCGTTGGGGACGGAACCGGCTACCTGTCACGAGTCGCGGACAACATCGAGGCTATGCAACTTGGAATGGGATCGGATCTGCTCGCGCACGCGACTCACATGCTCGACGACCCGAAGCTACCGAACGGTGAACTCCGTTTCCTTGCATGCCGGTTGACTGAGGCCCTGAGTGACGTGCTTCGAGTCGCCGAGAGCCGAGGCGCACGCCTCCCTGCAGTCGAAGACCCCGAGGACCTGGATCCCATCGCACCTGGTGACGGACCTGACCAGGTAGGCCACTCGGAACCGCCCTCCCCAACCGCCTGAGCAGCCGCCCACACCAGGCGAACTTCTGCCGCGCCACGCCCATTTCCAGCCTGGTGATGGGCGTGGCTGGAACACAACTGCCTCCGACGCTGTCAGCGACGCCTGTTAGAACTTGGCGTAACCATTCCTGGCACGAGGGAGCACACGTGGTGGATACGGGGGACGCGACCCAGCCGGCCGCAGGTGTCTACGAGAAGCTGGTCACCCACAGCTTGCAGAACCAGATAGAGCAGCTACAGGCCGCTGGCTGGAAGGCCATCGACGCGGAGGTGAGTACGGAGTCATCACCTCACGTGCTTGCCCGACATATCGCGGAAGCAGCGCAGCGCAGACTTCTTCAACTCCCCCACGACAAACGGCTGGCGGCGGCCAACCAGATCATGGAGTCGCTGGCCGTCGCTGCCCCTGACCCCGATGTTGACGCAGCAGTCGGTCTCATCGCGGATGGTCCCCGGCAACTCCTCGCCCTGGCTGAGCAGGAAGCGCCCGGGGTGTACGCGATACGCCCGGCAACGCCGCTCTCAGAAACCGCTCTGATCACCAATTCCCCTGACGACCCAAGTCTGGGCACCGAGCTGCGCGCGGAGCTGGCCACTGCGGACCGCATCGACCTGCTCTGCGCCTTCGTGAAGTGGTACGGCATCCGCGTGCTCGAAGATGCTCTGCGTGACGCAAAGCGACGCAACGTACCGATTCGCGTCATCACCACGACCTACATCGGCGCCACGGACCGCATCGCACTCGACCGCCTGGTCCGGGAGTTCGGCGCAGAAGTAAAGGTCAATTACGAGATCAGGTCGACCCGGCTGCACGCGAAGGCCTGGCTGTTCCGGCGAAACAGCAGATTCGACACCGCGTACGTCGGAAGCTCGAACCTCTCCAAGGCAGCGTTGCTCGACGGCCTTGAGTGGAACGTACGTCTGTCGTCTGTGGCCACCCCCGCAGTGCTCGGCAAGTTCGAGGCAACCTTCGACGCGTACTGGAACGACACCAGCTTCGAGGACTACAACCCAGACATCGACGAGGAGCGACTCGATCAGGCTCTGTGGCAGGCCGGTGGAGGCGGGTCTTCGGAGGACGCCCAGATCAGCCTGTCCGGCATGGAAGTGCGCCCCTTCCCTCACCAGAAGGACATGCTGGAGCGGCTCCGCATCGAGCGTGAGATCCACGGGCATACCGAAAACCTGCTGGTCGCGGCCACGGGAACGGGCAAGACCGTGATGGCGGCGTTGGACTATCGCGACCTGCGTAGCAAGTTCGATGGGAACAATCCGCGCCTCCTCTTCGTGGCCCACCGTAAGGAGATCCTCCGGCAGTCCCTGAGGACATACCGAGAGGTCTTGGTGGACGCATCGTTCGGCGAGCTACTTCATGGAGGCGCCGATCCCCGCGACTGGCAGCACGTGTTCGCCAGCGTGCAGTCGCTGAACGCTGATCGCCTCGAGCAATTGGAACCCGGTCACTTCGACATCATCGTGATCGACGAGTTTCATCATGCCAAGGCGCAGACGTACGAGCGGATCATCAAGCACTTCAAGCCAAAGCAGCTCCTCGGTCTCACGGCAACGCCCGAGCGGGCTGATGGATTCAACGTTCAGGACCTGTATTTCGAAGGTCGCATCGCGGCTGAAATGCGCTTGTGGGAGGCCCTGGAGAACGACCTCCTCTGCCCGTTCCACTATTTCGGAATCCCGGATGGCACGGACCTAACCCAGGTGGGCTGGCAGCAAGGGTCCTACAGCGATAGCGAGTTGGGGAATCTCTACACTGGAAACCACGCTCGTGCGCGGATCGTGGTCAAGCAGATTCTGGACAAGGTCTCACGACCGGGAGCTATGCGCGCGCTTGGGTTCTGCGTGAACAAGAAGCATGCGCACTTCATGGCGGAGTTCTTCAGTCAAGCCGGGTTCAAGGCTGTCGCCCTGGACAGCGAGTCGAAGGAAACCGTTCGCGACAAGGCACTCGCCGACCTTCGCGACGGAAGGCTCCAGGTGATCTTCTCCGTAGACCTGTTCAACGAAGGTCTCGACATCCCTGACGTAGACACGCTCCTGCTCCTGCGTCCCACCAACAGTGCGACGATTTTCCTGCAGCAGCTCGGCCGCGGGCTTCGGCGCACCGCCAATAAGCCAGTTCTCACAGTCCTCGACTTCATCGGTCAGCACCGGGCGGAGTTCCGATTCGAGGAGCAGTTCAGGGCGATGACCAACTCGTCCCGCAACCGCCTCATTAACCAGATCGAGCGCGATTTCCCTCAACTACCTTCCGGATGTCAGATCCTACTTGAAGGGAAGTCGAAGGAACTCGTCCTCGATAACATTCGAACCCAGATAAAGGCGAATGTTAATACCCTGGCGAAGGAAGTCCGGGCCTACAGCACTCCCGACCTCAAGAGCTACCTGCGAGAGAGCCGCCGAGAGATCAAGGAGCTCTACAAGAGCAGCAACTCGTGGACCACGATTCTGCGCAAGGCCCGCATTCTCGACGAACAGGGTCCTGCTGGCGAAGCCGATCTCCTCAAACGCATCCACGCCTTCTTGCACGTAGACGACCCCGAGCGCGCCCACGCGTACCTCCACCTCCTAGACGACGATGCGCCCAACTACGAATCGCTGTCACCGCGGGACCAGACGTACGCCCGGATGCTGTTCTTCAATCTGTGGGACAAGGCTGGCGGATTCAGCAGCTACCAGCAGGGTTTGGAATCGCTGCGGGAGCAGGCTGATTTTCGTGACGAGTTGCGGCAGGTTCTGAAGTACGTGCTCGATCGCTTCGATCACTTCCCCATCCCACTGGAAGGACCGCACGCTCACGTACCTCTGAAGGTACACAGCTCCTACAACCGGTCCGAGATTCTGGCTTCTCTCGGCGTCGCCCGCTTCGGCGGTCAGATGCCAGGCTCGTTCGCCCAAGGGGTTCAGTGGGTTGATGACTTCAAGACCGACGCACTTCTCATCACTCTAGAGAAGAGCGATAAGGACTTCTCACCCACGGTCCGATACAAGGACTACGCGCTGAGCCCCACACTGTTCCACTGGGAGTCTCAGAATCAAACGTCTGAGAGCTCGCCAACCGGCCTCCGATACCAGTGGCATGAACAACAGGGAAGCCACGTCCTGTTGTTCATGCGCCGCTACAAGAACACCGACATCGGAAAGTCTCAGCCCTGGATGTTGCTGGGTCCGGCCAGCTACGACAAGCACGCTGGGAGCAAGCCGATGGCCATCACCTGGCGGTTGAAGTACGAACTCCCCGCCGATGCCTGGATGTATTCGTCCATCACACCCAGCTAGCCCCGATAAGCCCCCACAGCGCCTGGAGCTCTTATGCCTTTCCCCACCTCCACCATCGCATCCGCAACCGGACTCCTGGGCGGATACGCCATCGCCCGATGGACCAAGAAGCGCCCCCTCGGCGGAGTCGCCCTCGCCGCGGCCGGGGCCGTCGCCGCGCGGGGGTGGCAGCAACAGGCCGGAGGGAAGGTGGCCGCTGCGCTCAGCGCGGCGTACGTGGCCGGATTCGGGGCCGCGCATCCGCTGGCCAAGAAGGTCGGGGCGTGGCCCGCCGTCGGGATCGTGGCCGGTGGGGTCGCGATGGCCTCGTGGGTGGTCGTGGACCGGAAGGCTCGATAGGCCCCGCCCACGTGAGCGAGAGCTACGCCACAGCCGGATGCCCCGGAGACAGCAACACCACCACCCCGTTCCCCGCCCCCGGAAGAGGCGGAACCTCCCTCCACCCCAGGCGCTGATAGCTCGCCACCGCGTTCTTCGCAGCGCGGGACATCGGGACCCAAGCCCGGCCCGACGGTGCATCCGCGGTGAGTTCGGAGAGGAGGGTGCGGCCGAGGCCCTGGGGGCGGGCGTGGCGGCGGACGGCGAGTTCGTCCAACTCCAGGGCTCCGGCCAGGAGTTCCTCGACGCGGGCCTCGCCGAGTTGGGAGAGGATCTTCGCGTACGTCGGGGTGTCCGGGAGCGCGCGCGGGGTCAGCCAGGCGATCGCGAAGCCGTCGATGCCGGTGCGGGACTGGGAGAGGACGGCGCGGAAGCCGGGGCGTTCCGTGTCGCCGCGGAGGCGGTAGTGGAACCGCTGAATGGTTTCCTCATCCTCGTTCCACGGGGGTGCGGAGAACACCTCGGCGTAGGCGTCCACCAGGTCTTCGGCGAGGTCGAGGACGGTCGTTCCGTAACAGATCACCTGTGTGTCTCCCTCTCCCGCTGCTCTCCGGGGCCGGTTCCGCTGTGTCCCAATCTAGGTCGTATCCGCTGTGTGTGATGGTGCGGGGTGGCTTGGGTGGTTACGGGAACGCCGCTACGTGATCTTCAACTCGCCCTGGATCCAAGGGAGATGGGGAGAGAGCAGCACTTCACGCCGGGCGGCCGTACACAGTCTCGAGCCTCCCGCGACGGGAAACGACTGCCTTCACTTCCCGGGCGTGTCGCCCCCGGAGGCCGCCGTAGGATCTACGGCCTTCGACCCTCCCCCGGCGCGCCCGGCCCCCGAAACGTCACCCGGTAAGCCCGGGGCGACACCCCCAGCGCAGCCTGGAAGTGCTGGCGCAGGGAAGCCGCCGTGCCGAAGCCCGACTCCGCCGCCACGCGGTCCACCGTGTGGTCGGTCTCCTCAAGCAACTGCCGGGCCCGTGCGAGGCGTTGTCTGCCCAGCCACTGCATCGGGGTCAGGCCCGTCTCCTCGCGGAAGCGGCGGCTGAAGGTACGTACGCTCATCGCCTCGCGGTCCGCCAACTCCCGCAATGTGAGGGGCTGTTCAAGTCGGCTCAACGCCCAGGCGCGGGCTGCGGACGTGGAGGACCCGCCCGGCTCCGCCACCGGCCGCGGGATGTACTGGGCCTGGCCGCCCTCGCGGTGCGGCGGTACGACCGTGCGGCGGGCGACGTCGGCGGCGACTGCCGCGCCGAAGTCGCAGCGGATCATGTGCAGGCACAGGTCGACGCCCGCGGCCTCGCCCGCCGAGGTGAGGACGCGGCCGCCGTCCACGTAGAGCACCTCGGGCTCGACCCGGACCGCGGGGAACGTACGGGCGAAGTGGTCCGTGGACAGCCAGTGGGTGGTGGCGCTGCGGCCGTCGAGGAGGCCGTGCGCGGCGAGGACGAAGGCGCCGGTGCAGATCGAGGCGATACGGGTGCCGGAAGGGATCCGGTCGAGGGCGGCGGCGAGCGCGGGCGGCAGGCCGTCGGCGTACGACTCGTCCTCCTCGTGGGAGGCGGGCACCAGGACCGTGTCGGCCTCGGCGAGCGCCCGCGGGCCGTGGTCCGCGCGGATCGGGAAGTCGGCGTCGGTACGGATCATGCCGGGGGTGAGCGCGCAGGTCACCACGGAGTACAGCGGCTCGCCGCGCGCGGAGCGGGCCGAGCCGAAGAGCTGGTGGACCAGGCCGAGCTCCATCGGCAGTACGCCGTGCCGGACGAGGACGGCGACCCGGTGCGGGGCGGAGGAGGGCACGGTCATGCCCCGAACGCCCGCGAGACCGTGTAGATCGCCAGGCCCGCGAGCGAGCCGACGACCGTGCCGTTGATGCGGATGAACTGCAGGTCACGGCCGATGTGGGCCTCGATCTTCTTCGAGGTGTGCTCGGCGTCCCAGCCCGCGACGGTCTCGGTGATCAGGGAGGTGATCTCGGAGCGGTACGTGGTGACCACGTACACCGCCGCGTCCTCCACCCAGCCGTCCACCTTGCGCTGCAGCTCGGGGTCGGTGGCCAGGCGCTGCCCGAGGGAGAGCAGGGCGGCGCGCACCCGCAGGCGCAGCTCGCTGCGCTCGTCCTCGGCGGCGGAGACGATCATCGCGCGTACGGAGGACCAGGCGGAGGCGATCACGTCCTGGACCTCGCGGCGGCCGAGGACCTCGCTCTTGAGGCGTTCGACGCGGGCCCGGGTGTCGCTGTCGGACTGCAGGTCGGCGGCGAAGTCGGTGAGGAAGCGGTCGATGGCGCCGCGGGCCGGGTGCTCGGGCATGTCCCGCATCTCGGTGACGAAGCGGAGCAGTTCCTTGTAGACCCGCTCGCCCACCTTGCGGTCGACGAAGCGCGGCGTCCAGCCGGGGGCGCCGCCCTCGACCGCGTCCATCACGGACTCGCCGTGGGCGACCAGCCAGTCGTGGGCGCGGACGCAGACCAGGTCGACGGCGCGGTGGTGGCCGCCGTCCGCGACGACCTGGTCGAGGGTCTTGCCGAGCCCGGGCGCGATCTCGACGGCGTCCGCGCGGCGGGTGATGGCCTCGCCGACGACGGCCTGGACGTCGGAGTCGCGCAGCACGGTGAGGGCGCCGCGCAGCGCGGTGGAGAGCTCGGCGGTGACGCGGTCGGCGTGCTCGGGTTCGGCGAGCCAGGCGCCGAGCCGGGAGCCGAGGCCGACGCCGCGCAGCCGGCGCCGTACGACGTCCTCGGAGAGGAAGTTCTCGCCGACGAACTCTCCGAGGGAGACGCCGAGCTGGTCCTTCTTGCTCGGGATGATCGCGGTGTGCGGGATGGGCAGGCCGAGCGGGCGTTTGAACAGGGCGGTGACGGCGAACCAGTCGGCGAGCGCGCCGACCATGCCGGCCTCGGCGGCCGCCGCGACGTACCCGGTCCAGCCGCCCGCGCCGGAGCTCTGCGCCCACTTGGCGAGGACGTAGACGAGGGCGACGAGCAGCAGAAGCCCGGTCGCCGTGGCCTTCATGTGCCGCACGCCGCGCCGCTTCTCCTCGTCGGCGGCGCTGTACGTGAACCCGCCGCCACGGGAAGCAGGGGCCCCGGAACCATCGGCCCCGAAGCCAGACGTGGCGGAACCAGACGTGCCGGAACCGGACCTGCCGGAACCAGACGTGCCGGATGAGTGACCGTTCACCGGGGAATGCTCCCTCATGACTCGTTCACCCGATTCTTCCGCCTCTTCGGCTTTCTTGCGTTCCATCCGCTCCACCGTCCGACCGTCCCCACGTCATCCCCGGTCTCATTGTCCCGACGTTGCCTCTACGTGACCTACTCCTGGAACGAACCGCGAGTTCCCGGCGTCTTGTTGAGACGGAGGGGGTGCCGTGCGCGCCCTCCCGGCCCATGTCGCAAAATGGGATAGTCGAACTGGAGCCCCGGGCTCCCCTGCCCGAGGAGAAAAAGGCCGCGTGACCAGGCGTAACGGCTATGCCCTAATGGCTGCCCTGGCGGCCGTCGTGGTGCTGATCTCCGCGGCCATATACGTGGGTGTGTCCGGCGACGCCCGGGATGACGACCTGCGCGCCGGGCCCCGGCACCCGCAGGGCTCCGCCGCCCCCGCCTCGTCCGGCACCTGGGTAGGCACCTGGTCCAGCTCGCCCGCCGCCGCCGAGCCGCGCACCGAGGCCGGCTTCGCGGGCCGCTCTATCCGCAACGTCGTGCACACCAGCGTCGGCGGCAGCAGCGCCCGCATCACGCTCTCCAACCTGTACGGGCGTACGCCGCTGTCCATCACGCACGCCTCCATAGCCCTGGCGGCCGCCCCCAACACCCCGGGCGCGGCCGCCGGAACCCTGCGCCGCCTGTCCTTCGGCGGCAACCACTCGGTGGTCGTCGAGCCGGGCGGCCGGGTCGTCAGCGACCCGGTCAGGCTGCGCGTGCCGCACGACGCCGACCTGCTCGTGACGACCTTCTCCCCCACCCCGTCGGGCCCGGTGACGTACCACCCGCACGCCCGGCAGATCAGCTACGTGGCCGACGGCGACCGGGTCTCCGACCTGCGCGGCGACGCGTACACCCAGCAGAGCCCGTACTGGCGCTACCTCGCCGCCGTCGACGTGCTCAGCCGCGAGGCCGAGGGCGCCGTGGTCGTGCTCGGCGACTCGCTGACCGACGGCGTGAGCTCCACCATGGGCGCCAACGCCCGCTGGACGGACGTCCTTTCGGACCGGCTGCGCGACGAGCAGGGCGCGCCCCGCTACAGCGTCCTCAACCAGGGCATCAGCGGCAACCGCATCCTCTCCGACGGCCTCGGCCGCCCCGCCGACAACCCGAGCGGCCTCTCCCGCTTCGAGCGCGACGCACTATCCCGTACGGGCGTCAAGGCCGTCGTCATCGCCCTCGGCATCAACGACATCCTGCGCAACCCGCAGCAGACCTCCTCCGAGGAAATCCTCGACGGCATGAGGGAGTTGACCCGCCAGGCGCACGCGCGCGGCCTGCGGGTGATCGGTGCGACGCTGATGCCGTTCGGCGGACACCGGGGCTACACACCGGAGTTGGACGAGGTCCGCCGCCAGGTCAACGAGCAGATCCGGTCCGGGAAGGTGTTCGACGCGGTCGTGGACTTCGACCGCGCGCTCCGCGACCCGTACGCCCCGGAGAAGCTGCGCGAGCCGTACGACTCGGGTGATCACCTGCACCCGAGCGACGAGGGCTTCAAGAAGATGGCGTACGCGTTCAACCTGGCGTCGCTGCGGGGGTCGGTCCCGGCGGAGCTGTGAGCCCCGGCGGGGGTCGGCTCACGTCGTCGTCAAGGGCACCCTCGACCACCGCACCGAATCGCCCTGCGGGCTCGTCCTCAAGCGCCGGACGGGCTACTTCTCCAGCCCCTTGCGCCGGTCCTTCTCCTCCTTGAGCCGCCGCTTCTCCGACCGGGAAATCTTCCGCTTCACGCACACCCCGCCCCAGAACGCGAACCCCGTGACGATCACGCGCGGGGCGCCCGGCTCGGGCGGTTCGTCGCCGAGGCGCTCGTCGAAGCCGCCCATGACGCCGATGCCGCGCACCACGACCTCGACGCCCGGCGGCACGATCACATCGACGCCGCCCATGATCGCGACACAGTTGACGACGACCTCCGGCGCCTCGAACTTCGCCTCGCGCAGGTCGACTTCACCGCCGCCGCAGAGCGCGAAGCAGTTGAAACGGCGCGGGACGGTCCACATCCCCTTGCGCGAGAAGCCCGACATGATCGCGACCCCGCCCGCCGAGGTCCCCGCACCGCCGATCCGCTCCGCCCACGCGCCCGAACCCGAGGCCCGCGCGGGCGCCGGGCCCGGTCCGGCGGGGTCGGGCAGATCGCGCGTCACGGGTTCGAGCTCGCCGTACGTACGCGCCTTGTACGTGGCGTCCAGGCGTTCCTGGAACTCCTCCATGTCGAGCCGGCCCTCCGCCACGGCCTCCCTCAGCCGCTCGGCCACCCGCTCCCGGTCCGTGTCCGAAGCCCGCAGCTCCGGCAACTCGTCGGTCATACGAATCAGCCTAGCGCGGAGCGGTCCGCGTACATCTGGGCGATGACGGCCTCGATGTCGGGCTCCCTGACAGACAGGTCCACCACCGGGTACGCCGACGCCAGCTCCGTGACCAGCGGGGCCGCCGAGGCCGCGGCCGGGAACGCCAGCCACTGCCGGGGCCCCTCCACCCGCACCACGCGGGCACCGGCGACGCTCACCTCGGGCAGCTCGTGCTCGAAGTCGACGACGAGGGTGCGCTCGCTCTCGCCGATCTCGTGCAGCCCGGCCAGCGCCCCGTCGTACATCAGACGGCCGTGGTCGATGACCATGACGCGTTTGCAGAGCTGCTCGATGTCCTGGAGGTCGTGCGTGGTGAGCAGCACCGTCGTGCCCGACTCGGCGTTCAGGTCGCGCAGGAAGCCGCGCACCTTCGCCTTGGAGATCACGTCGAGGCCGATGGTCGGCTTGTCCAGGTAGAGCACGTCCGGGTCGTGCAGCAGCGCCGCCGCGATGTCGCCGCGCATCCGCTGCCCGAGGGAGAGCTGCCGTACAGGAACGTCCAACAAGGCGCCCAGATCGAGGAGTTCGACACAGCGGTCGAGGTTGGCGCGGAACCGGGCGTCGGGGATCCGGTACATGCGGTGCATCAGGCGGTACGAGTCGATCAGCGGCAGGTCCCACCAGAGCGTGGTGCGCTGCCCGAAGACCACGCCGATGCGCCGGGCAAGCCGGGTGCGCTCGCGCGCCGGTTCGATGCCCGCGACCCGCAGCCGACCGCCGCTGGGCGTGAGGATGCCGGTGAGCATCTTGATGGTGGTGGACTTGCCCGCGCCGTTGGGCCCGATATAGCCGACCATCTCGCCGCGCGGCACGCTGAACGAGATCCCGTCCACCGCCCGCACCTCGCGCCGCTCACGGCGCAGAAACCCGGTCTTGCGGCGTACGTCGAAGACCTTCTCGACGCCGTCGAGCACGATGAAGTCGTCCGTGGAGTCCGTGGGGTCAGTGGGGTCCGTGGGGTCCGTGGGGTCCGTGGGGTCCGTGGGGTCCGTGCGTTCCATCGGTTCAGCTCCCTGTACTGCGGTACGAACGAAGTCCCGCGCGCCACGCGAGCCCCGCGAGAGCGCAGCACGCGGCGGCCACGAACGGCGGCAGGAACGCGAGCCACGAGGGCAGCCCGATCGGGTTCTCCCGGTCGAGGATGTAGAGCGCGGGCAGCCAGTTCACGAAGGCCAGCGGCAGCACGAAGGTCACCCCGCGCACCAGCTCCTTCGCGAACACGGTCGGCGGGTACTGCAGCAGCGTATTGCCGCCGTACGTAAAGGAGTTGGACACCTCGGACGCGTCCTGCGCCAGGAACTGGAAGGCCCCGCCCGCGACCAGGACCGCCCCGAAAATCGCCGCCCCGCACACCAGCATCATCGGCACCATCAGCAGCTTCACCGGATCCCAGTCGACGTCCATGACGGCGAGGCCGTAACCGAGGACGAGCAGCCCCTGCGTGACCCGGCCGAGGCGGCGCAGCGCGAAACGGTCTGCGGCGACCTGCGCGAGGACCGGCGCGGGCCGCACCAGAAGCGTGTCGAGCGTGCCGTCGCGGACCCGGGAACCCAGCCGCTGCACGGGCCCGAGCAGCAGCTCCGCCAGACCGAAGGCGGTGCCCGACGTGCCGTACAGGAAAGCGATCTCCCCGAGCGTGAACCCGCCAAGCGCGTCGACGTGCGAGAACATCAGCAGGATCGCCACGAAGTCGAACGCCGTCACGGCGAAGTTCGCGCACAGCGTCAGCGCGAACGAGGCGCGGTAGGCCATCGTGGACCGCACCCACGCCCCCGCGATCAGCCGGTACGCCGCCACCCCGTGCCGCAACCGGCCCCGCTCCCGGACGAGTTCAGCCACCCTGGACCACCACCCTGCGCGTCGCGACGTACTGAAGCAGCCGCCCGGCACCGAGCAGCACCACGGCCCACGCGGCCTGGAACGCGTACGCGCCGAGAAGCCCGAACCCGGTGTGCTTGCCGAGCAGAACATCCGCGGGCACCTGCAGCAGCGCCGACCAGGGCAGGGCGCGGGCCAGCTCACCGAGGGCGCCGGGAAAGACGTTGAGCGGCAGCAGCATGCCCGAGAAGAACATCCCGGCGAGCGCGGCGATCTGCGTCACCCCCGCCCCATCGAGCAGCCAGAACGCCGAGAGCGCCACCAGGTAGCGCAGCGCGAAGCTCACCACGAGCGCGAGCAGCACACTGCAGACGAAGGCGAGCCACGTACCGGGCGCTGCGGGCAGCGCGAGCTCGAAGACCAGGGCGCCGACCGCCATCGGCACGACCCCCCGCCCCAGAAGCTGGAACGCCGCCCGCCCCAAGTCCCCCGCCAGCCACCACAGTTGGAGATCAGCGGGGCGGTACAGGTCCACCGCGATGTCACCACTGCGAATCCGCTCGACCAACTCGTCCTCGAACCCGCCCCCGAGCAGCGAACAGGCCGCGAGCATCGCCTGCCCCAGCCACACATACGTGACCGCCTCCGCCTGGTCGTACCCACCGAGGCCGGGCCGCTCGTCCCACAGGGCCACATAGGTGTAGGCCACGATCAGACCGAAGACGGTATTGGTGAAGACACCCGCCGCCGTCGCCGTCCGGTACGTCGCATAGCGCCGGAACCCGCCGGCCGCGACCGCCACGTACAACCGCACAGAACCCCCTCACCCACGCCCCCGGCCAAAGCGCACGACCCTAGCCCCCGCCCGCACAACCCCGCCACGGATTTTCACCCGCGCGGCGGATCACAGTGCCGTCACAGGCGCGCGCCCCCGCCGAGGCGACCCGATCGCGGTGGAACAGTGTCCAATAGGTCGTACGGGGGATGTATCCAGCCGAAACGGGAGTTCCGGAAGACATGAGCGACGAGCCCGACGAGCCTCAGCAGCCGGCCGAGGACGGCAGGCAGGAGCTCACCCGCAGACAGTTCAGGCAGCAGCACAAGGCAGCCCGCAAGGCAGCCCGCAAGGCCAGACGCAAAGCCTCCGGCTGGCGGCGAATCCTCCCCACCTGGCGCATGATCCTCGGCGCCTTCCTGCTGCTCTGCCTCCTCGTCGGCGGCGGCCTCGTCGCCGGCTACCTCCTCGTCGACATCCCGCCCGCCAACGCCTCCGCCACCAAGCAGAGCAACGTCTACCTCTACGCCGACGGCTCACCCCTGGCCCGCGACGGCGAGGTCAACCGCGAGAACATCCCGCTCAGCCAGGTCCCGAAACACACCCAGCACGCCGTGCTCGCCGCCGAGGACCGCGACTTCTACTCCGAGTCCGCCGTCGACCCCCAGGCCATGCTCCGCGCCGCCTGGAACACCGTCACTGGCAAGGGCAAGCAGTCCGGCTCCACCATCACCCAGCAGTTCGTCAAGAACTACTACCTCGGCCAGGAACAGACCCTCACCCGCAAAGCCAAAGAATTCTTCATCGCCATCAAACTCGACCGTCAGGTCAGCAAGAACGACATCCTCCTCGGCTACCTCAACACCAGCTACTTCGGCCGCAACGCCTACGGCATCCAAGCCGCCGCCCACGCCTACTACGGCAAGGACGCCGAGCAACTCACCGTCGCCGAAGGCGCGTACCTCGCCACGCTCCTCAACTCCCCCAACGCGTACGACGTCTCCGCCCACCCCGAGAACAAGTTCCGCGCCGTCGGCCGCTGGAACTACGTCCTCGACGGCATGGTCAAGGAGGACTGGCTCACCCGCCCCGCCCGCAAGGCGCTGAACTTCCCCGCCCCCGACACCGCCAAGGCCCCCTCCGGCATGTCCGGCCAGCGCGGCTACGTCGTCAAAGCCGTCGAGGACTACCTCACCGCACACGACGTCGTCGACACCGACACCCTCGCCAAGGGCGGCTACCGCATCACCACCACCCTGCAGAAACCCCGCCAGGACGACTTCGTCCGGGCCGTCGAGGACCAGCTCATGTCCCAGGTCGACCCGAAGGCCCGCAAGGTCGACGCCCACGTCCGGGCCGGCGGCGCCGCCATCGACCCGACTACCGGCAAGGTCGTCGCCATGTACGGCGGCATCGACTACACCAAGCAGTACGTCAACAACGCCACCCGCCGCGACTACCAGGTCGGCTCCACCTTCAAGCCGTTCGTCCTCACCGCCGCCATCCAACACGGCTCCACCACCCAGGACGGCCGCCCCATCGACCCCAACACCGTCTACGACGGCACCAACCAACGGCCCGTGGAAGGCTGGTCCGGCGGCAGCTACGCCCCGGAGAACGAGGACCAGCGCTCCTACGGCGACATCACCGTCAGCGCCGCCACCGACCTCTCCGTCAACGCCGTCTACGCGCAGATGGCCGTCGACGTCGGCGCCGCCAAGGTCCAGCAGACCGCGATCGACCTCGGCATCCCCGCCACCACCCCCGACCTCACCGCCTCCCCCTCCATCGCCCTCGGCCCCGCCACGGCCAGCGTCCTCGACATGGCCCAGGCCTACGCCACCCTCGCGAACCACGGGGAGCACGGCGCGTACACCCTCGTCGAAGGCATCACCAAGGACGGCGCGCGCATCGCACTCCCCGAGGAGCAGAAGCGGCAGGTCGTCAGCCGCGAGGCCGCCGACACCACCACGTCGGTTCTGCGGGGCGTCGTCGAGGGCGGCACCGGCACCGCCGCCCAGGCCGCGGGCCGCCCCGCCGCGGGCAAGACCGGCACCGCCGAGGAGGACAAGGCCGCCTGGTTCGCCGGCTACACCCCCGAGCTCGCCACCGTCGTCGCCGTACTCGGCCAGGACCCGAAGCCGCCCTACGGCCAGACCCCGCTGTACGGCGCACTCGGCGAGCCACGCATCAACGGCGGCGCCCACCCGGCCCGCATCTGGGCCCAGTTCACCCGCGACGCGCTTCAGGGCCGACCCGTACAGGACTTCGACCTCACCTTGGCACCCGGCGCCGAGTACCCCCCGCTGCTTCCCCCGGAAACCGACCCCGGCCCCACGGACGGCGGCGAGGACCCCGGCACTATCGAGGGCGAGACGCAGGGACAGACCCAGGGACAGACCCAGGGCCGGACCGACGGGCCCACGCAAGGCTGGACGGACAACGGCACCGGCACGGACGGCGGCACCACCGGCACCACCGGAGCTACAGGCGCTACAGGCGCTACAGGCGCTACAGGCGCTACAGGCGCTACAGGCGCTACAGGCGCTACAAGACGGACCTACAGATAAAGCCCCGTCGAATCCTCCGACCCCTCGAACCGGTCCGCCGCCACCGCATGCAGATCCCGCTCACGCATCAGCACGTACGCCACACCCCGCACCTCGACCTCGGCACGGTCCTCCGGGTCGTACAGCACACGGTCACCGGGCTCCACCGTGCGGACGTTCTGCCCCACGGCCACCACCTCGGCCCACGCGAGCCGCCGGCCCACGGCCGCGGTCGCCGGGATGACGATGCCACCCGTGGAGCGCCGCTCGCCCTCCGCGATATCGGTCCTGACGAGGACGCGGTCATGCAGCATCCGGATGGGCAGCTTGTCGTGGTGTTCCTGGCTGTTGGCGCTCACACCCCGAACCTACCCGCACCCGGGCCCGCCGTGTCCCTCCGGGTCAGCGCCGCCTGCGCCGGGCCACGGCCAGCAGACCGACCACACCCACCACCGCGAGCGCCACCGGGACGACCCGCTCCAGACGCGGCGCACCCTCGGCGTCCACGAACTGCGACTTCACATCACTCACCGCGCGATTGGCGGAGACGTACGCACGGCCCAGCGTCTGGTCCACCGTGCTCGCGACACGGGCCTTGGCGTCCCCGACGACCGTCTTCGGGTGCACCCGCACACCGATCTCGTCGAGCGTCTCGGCCAGCTGCGCGCGCCGCCGCTTGATGTCCGCCTCGATCTCAGCGGGGGTCCTGGCCTGAGCATCCGACACCGCGCTGCCTCCGTGTATTCGTGATCGTCGTGATCGCCATTGTGATCGTTTTCCGTTCCTGATGGACAGTCTGTCAGCTCCACGCGGAACGCACCGCACAGCACCCCCCATTACGCTCTCCCGTACGCCCGGACGTACCGACACCTCCTGAGGAGACCGAAGATGAGCGAGCGCCTGCAGCCCGGCGACCCCGCCCCCGCTTTCACCCTGCCCGACGCGGACGGCAACGAGATCTCGCTCGCGGACCACAAGGGCCGCAAGGTCATCGTCTACTTCTACCCGGCCGCGCTCACCCCGGGCTGCACCAAGCAGGCCTGCGACTTCACCGACAACCTCGACGCCCTCACGGCCGCCGGCTACGACGTCATCGGCGTCTCCCCCGACAAGCCGGAGAAGCTCGCGAAGTTCCGCGAGAAGGAGAACCTCAAGGTCACGCTGGTCGGCGACCCGGACAAGCAGGTCCTGGAGGCGTACGGCGCCTTCGGCGAGAAGAAGCTGTACGGCAAGGTCGTCACCGGAGTCATCCGCTCCACGGTCGTCGTGGACGAGGAGGGCAAGGTCGAGCACGCCTTCTACAACGTGAAGGCGACGGGCCACGTAGCGAAGATCATCCGCGACCTGGGCATCTGAGGCTTCCCCCTCCCTCTTACGGAACGGCCCGCACCGAACAAGTGGTGCGGGCCGTTCCGCATTTCGGCCGTAACTGTCCGATAACCGGTTCGTTACTCCGTGCGAGACCGCGAACACGCGGTCGATACGGGAGGGGAACCGATGGGGACGAACAACAGCCCGTACACGAAGGAACGCCTAGAGGAGGCGGCGAAGGGGGCGCGGAACTGGACGGAGGCGTTGGAGCGGTTGGGGGTGGACCCACGGAGCTCTACGCGGAGCTACATAGCGGAACGCATGAAGAAGCTGGGCGTAGACACGTCCCATTTCGAACGAGAGGGAGTCAAGTGGACGCGGGAGCTCCTTGAGGCGGCGGTCGCTTCGTCAACGAGCGTGTGCGGCGTGCTACGCCATCTCGGACTCGAACTCGTCGGCGGCCACCAGACCCACATCGGCCGCCGGATCAAGGCGTACGGAATCGACACCTCGCACTTCACGCCCGTGGCGCGCACGGAGAACCAGCGGCACAACGCCCGCCGCCGAAGCGCCGAAGAGGTCCTGGTCGAGCAGACGTCACCGCACGCCAGGCGGATATCCGGCCGCCGCCTCAAGGAGGCGATGCACGAACTCGGCTTGGAGGAGCGGTGCGCCTTGTGCGGCATGGGACCGGAATGGCTCGGCGAACCGCTGCCTCTAGAGGTCGACCACATCGACGGCAACTGGCGGAACAACCGCATCGAGAACCTGCGCATACTCTGCCCCAACTGCCATTCCACAACGGACAGTTACCGGGGTCGAGGCAAGGCGCTGCGCAACGGGGGCGCGCGGTGAGCGACCGAATCCAGTACACCCGCGAGCTTCTCGCCCAGGCCGCTGCACAGTGCTCCAACATCGACGAGGTCATCGCCTTCTTCGGCACGAGGCCTTATAAGACGCTACGTCGCTACCTGCTGCGACGCTTCGAGTACTTCGGTATCGACGTCTCACACTTCGGCTACCACGGCCGCCTCACCCGACGCAGCACTCGGCCGACGAGCGGAGAGTTGCGCGCAGCGGTCTCGGAGTCGGTGTCACTGGCCCAGACGCTGAGCCACCTCGGCCGCCCCAGCAACGAGAGCCAACGCGCAATGGTGTGGCAGTGGATAGCCGAGGAGCGGCTCTCGACCTCGCACTTCCTGGGTCAGGCGCACCAGCGAGGCAAGAAGGCCCCCAACGCCAAACGGCCGGAGGAAGTTCTGGTGCGGCACGACGGCAGGGTGCGGACGAATGGAGTCCGACTGCGCCGCGCACTCCGCGAGGTCGGCGTCCCCGAGGAATGCGCGAGGTGCGGCACCGGCCCCGAGTGGCGGGGCAAACCCATGACCCTGGAGGTTGACCACATCAACGGCGACTGGAGTGACGACCGGCGCGAGAACCTGCGGTTGCTTTGCCCCAACTGTCATGCGATTACCAGTACATGGTGTCGAGGAGGCCGACGCCAGGCCTCGGGCACCAGAGACCCGCAGCGCCCAGTAAGGTAGATGGCGCTGCGGGCCCGTACCCCAGCTGGCCAAGAGGGCGCCGCTTTAGATGCGGTGTGTCGTGGGTTCGAGTCCCACCGGGCCCACCGCACGAAGGGCGCCACCAGCGGGTGGCGCCCTTCGTCGTACAGCCTCAGCCCAACAACTCCCGAACCACAGGAACCAGCGCCCGAAACGCCTCCCCCCGGTGACTGATCGCGTTCTTCTCCGCAGCCGAAAGCTCCGCACACGTCCGGCTCTCCCCCTCCGGCTGGAGGACCGGGTCGTAGCCGAAGCCCCCCGAACCGGCCGGTTCATGTCGCAGCGTGCCGCGCAACTGCCCCTCTACGACGCGCTCCGTGCCGTCCGGGAGGGCGAGTGCCGCCGCGCAGGCGAAGTGGGCCGCGCGGTGGGGCTCGTCGATGTCCGACAGCTGGGCGAGGAGGAGTTCGAGGTTCGCGGTGTCGTCGCCGTGGCGGCCGGCCCAGCGGGCGGAGAAGATGCCGGGGGCGCCGCCGAGTACGTCGACGCAGAGGCCTGAGTCGTCGGCGACGGCGGGGAGGCCGGTCGCGCGGGCGAGGGCGTGGGCCTTGAGGAGGGCGTTCTCGGCGAAGGTGACGCCGGTTTCCTTGACGTCGGGGATGTCGGGGTAGGCGTCGGCGCCGACGAGGTCGTGCGGGAGTCCGGCGTCGGCCAGGATGGCCTTGAGTTCGGTGATCTTTCCGGCGTTGCGGGTGGCGAGGATCAGGCGTGTCATGGCGTCGATTATCGGCCCGTACGAGGCGCGTGGGCGACGTACGAAGAACGGGCGGGCGGTGGCGGGCCCGCCAGGTGCCCGTCACCGCCCGCCCGTCACCGCCCGCCCGTACGCGAGGCCGGTCGGAAGTGTTACGGCTTGCAGGCCTTGGTGAGTTCGCCGGTGGCGTCGGTGACTCCCGAGATGTCGGGGTGGGGGTCGCCGTTCTCGATGGACTTGCGGACTTCGTCGACGGACTTGCTGAGGTCGTCGACGGCCTTGCCGACGTCGGCGTTGTCGGTCTTGTCGCCGATCTCGCCGAGGTTCTTGTCGATCTTGTCGAGGGCCTTCTCGGCTTCGAGGGGGTTGTCGGCGGCGCTCTCCACGGCTTGCTGGAGATCGGTTGCGCTGTTCGCGATGGCGTCGGCGGTCCGTACGCAGTCGAGTGCCGTGTCGACGGCGCTGCAACCGATGGCGAGCGGCGTCACGAGGGCCACTGCTGCGGTGGCGAGGGCGATGCGTGCGGTACGTCGGCGGCGCGGAGCCATGAACGGTTCCTCCCAGGCTGTGCTCGGGCGTGCGGCGGGTTGCCGCATGCCCGGGCTGGTGTCGTACCTCTAAGAACGCGTGTGGGGGGTCAGTTGGTTGCCGCGCCGGGTGTGATGGTCGCCTCCAGGGCCTTGCGCTGGTGGGCGGCGAGTTCGTCGCAGCCGGCGACGGCGAGGTCGAGGAGGGCGTTGAGTTCGTCGCGGGCGAAGGGCTCGGCTTCGGCGGTGCCCTGGACTTCGACGAAGCGGCCGTCGCCGGTGCAGACGACGTTCATGTCGGTGTCGGCCTTGACGTCTTCCTCGTACGCGAGGTCGAGGAGGGGGATGCCGTCGACGATGCCGACGCTGACGGCGGCGACGGTGCCGGTGAGGGGGGTGGCCTTGGGCTTGATGAGCTTTTTGCCCTGGGCCCAGGTGACGGCGTCGGCCAGCGCCACGTACGCGCCGGTGATGGCCGCGGTGCGCGTGCCGCCGTCGGCCTGGAGGACGTCGCAGTCGAGGACGATGGTGTTCTCGCCGAGGGCTTTGTAGTCGATGACGGCGCGGAGGCTGCGGCCGATGAGGCGGCTGATCTCGTGGGTGCGGCCGCCGATCTTGCCGCGTACGGATTCGCGGTCGCCGCGGGTGTTGGTGGCGCGGGGGAGCATGGAGTATTCGGCGGTGACCCAGCCTTCGCCGCTGCCCTTGCGCCAGCGGGGTACGCCTTCGGTGACGGAGGCGGTGCAGAAGACCTTGGTGTCGCCGAAGGAGACGAGGACGGAGCCTTCGGCGTGCTTGCTCCAGCCGCGTTCGATGGTGACGGGGCGGAGCTGTTGCGGCGTGCGGCCGTCGAAGCGAGACATGGGGCCGAGCCTATCCCGCGGTGTGCGGGGCCTGTGCCGGGCAGGGGGAAGGCCCCGTGCCGGGCAGGGGGAAGGCCCCGTGCCGGGCAGGGGGAAGGCCCCGTGCTCGCCTGGTCGGTGGCGGGTGCGGGGCCTTCGGGGGGTGTGCCGGGGTTGGCCGGGGGTTGGCCGGGGTGGGCTCACATCATGTCTTCGATGTCCGTGGCGATGGGGTCGGCGTCGGTGCCGATGACGACCTGGACGGCGGTGCCCATGCGGACGACGCCGTGGGCGCCGGCGGCCTTGAGGGCGGCCTCGTCGACCTTGTCGGGGTCGATGACTTCGGTGCGGAGGCGGGTGATGCAGCCCTCGACTTCTTCGATGTTGTCGATGCCGCCAAGGCCGGCGACGATCTTCTCAGCCTTTGTGGCCATGTCCTTCTCCCTGTTGTGACGGGCTTGTTCGGCCCACCGTGGTCCGGTGTGCACCGTAACCCACGTTTGGCGCACCTTCGCGAGCGATGACCCATTGGGTACCGAATGATGACGATCACCGGTGTCCGCTGGGGTGTTCGGCAGCGCGTCGCTGCTCCGCACTGGTCTACACCAGTATCCAACGACCGCCAAACGCGCCTTGTTCCGGGAGGGATTCCATGAGCTCGCAGAGCGCTGCGGCAAAGCCCAGGCCGGGCAAGAGCTGGAAGCAGGTGGTCCTGGGCGGCCTGCAGAAGCTGGGGCGCAGCCTGCAACTGCCGGTGGCGGCGCTGCCTGCGGCGGGTGTGCTGCTGCGGCTCGGGCAGGACGACGTGTTCGGCAAGGACGGTCTGGGCTGGGACAAGCTGGCGGCGATCTTCGCGGGTGCGGGCGGCGGCATCCTCGACAACATGGCGCTGCTGTTCTGCGTCGGTGTGGCTATCGGTTTCGCGAAGAAGGCGGACGGTTCGACGGCGTTCGCGGCGGTGGTCGCGTACATGGTCTTCAACAACGTGCTGATCAAGGCGTTCGAGGACGATGTGACCGGGCAGGCGGTGAATCCCGGGGTGCTCGGTGGTGTGGTGGTCGGTCTGATCACGGCGAAGGTGTGGGAGAAGTACCACCGCACGCGGCTGCCGGACTGGCTGGGCTTCTTCAGCGGGCGGCGGTTCATTCCGGTGCTGATGTCGTTCATCTGCGTCGGGCTCGCGGTGGTCTTCGGGTACGGCTGGCAGCCGATCGGTGATGCGTTCAACGCGTTCGCGGAGACGTTGTCGAGTTGGGGTGCTTGGGGTTCGGGCATTTTCGGGGTGATCAACCGGGCTTTGATCCCGTTCGGTATGCACATGCTGTTGAACACGTTCGCCTGGTACCAGTTCGGGAGTTTCACGCCGCCGGACGGCGAGGAGGTGCACGGTGACGTGTTCCGGTTCCTCGCGGGCGACCCGGACGCCGGCATGTTCACCACCGGCTTCTACCCGATCATGATGTTCGCGCTGCCGGCGGCTTGTCTGGCGATGGCGCACTGCGCCCGCCCGGAGCGCCGGAAGGTCACGTTCGGGATGATGATGTCGCTGGCTCTGACGTCGTTCGTGACGGGTGTGACGGAGCCGATCGAGTTCTCGTTCGTCTATCTCGCTCCGGCGCTGTACGCGATCCACGCGCTGCTCACGGGTGTGTCGATGGCGGTGACGTGGGCGCTGGGGATCCGTGAGGGGTTCACGTTCTCGGCGGGGTTGTTCGACTACGTACTGAACTGGAATCTCGCGACGAAGCCCGCGCTGCTCATCCCGGTGGGGCTGTGTTTCGCGGTGGTGTATTACGTGCTGTTCCGGGTCGTGATCACGAAGTTCGACCTGAAGACGCCGGGGCGCGAGTCGGACGAGGAGATCGCGGAGATGGACCGGGAGAACTACAAGTGAGGGGCCGGTAACGGGTCGTACTGGCCGTACGGCCGTGCGGTCGTGCGGTCGTGCGGTCGTGCGGACGTGCGGACGTGCGGACGTACGGCAGGCCCGGCTGAGCCCCAAGGGCCCGGATCGCGAGCGGCGATTCGGGCCCTTCGTCATGTATGCCCGTTCGTTATCGCAGTGCGGCCGGGAACGGGTTCCTTATCCCGCGCTCACCGTGTTACAACAGGTCTACACCACTATTGGTGTAGACCACGCGGCCTGTGGCCGCGTCCCCTGAGCGACGCCGCCGTCCCCACATGTCCCCTGGCGGCGCCATGCCCACTGGAGGAAGTTGTGTCCACGGCTGCCGCACCCGCGGCCGACAAGAAGAAGGGCGCGGGCCTGATGGCCGTGCTCCAGCGCATCGGCCGCAGCCTCATGCTCCCGGTCGCGGTCCTGCCGGCCGGCGCGCTGCTGATCCGCCTCGGCCAGGACGACATGCTGGGCCGGGCCTCGTTCCCCGACTTCATCACCAAGATCGCCGGTTACATGGCGGCGGGTGGTGGCGCCCTGATCGACAACATGCCGATGCTGTTCGCCGTGGGCATCGCCATCGGCTTCGCCAAGAAGTCGGACGGCTCCACCGCACTCGCGGCCGTCGCGGGCTACCTGGTCTTCTCCAAGGTCCTCGGCACCTTCACCGACCCGAACGCCAAGCAGGTCGCGGCCATCGCCGACAACGGCAAGGCGGTCCTGGTCGACGGCCCGGTCAACGCCGGAGTCCTCGGCGGTGTCGTCATGGGCATCGTCGTCGCCCTGCTCTACCAGCGCTTCTACCGTACGAAGCTGCCCGACTGGGCCGGCTTCTTCGGCGGCCGCCGCCTCGTCCCGATCCTGTCGTCGTTCGCGGGTCTGGTCATCGGCATCGTCTTCGGCCTGATCTGGCCGGTGCTCGGCGCCGGTCTGCACAACTTCGGTGAGTGGCTGGTCGGTTCGGGCGCGGTCGGCGCGGGCATCTTCGGTGTCGCCAACCGCGCGCTGATCCCGGTCGGCATGCACCACCTGCTCAACTCCTTCCCGTGGTTCCAGGCGGGCGAGTTCGAGGGCAAGCACGGCGACATCGCCCGCTTCCTCCAGGGCGACCCGACCGCCGGACAGTTCATGACCGGCTTCTTCCCGATCATGATGTTCGCCCTCCCGGCGGCCTGCCTCGCGATCGTGCACTGCGCCCGCCCGGAGCGCCGCAAGGTCGTCGGCGGCATGATGTTCTCGCTCGCGCTCACCGCGTTCGTCACCGGTGTCACCGAGCCGATCGAGTTCACGTTCATGTTCATCGCGCCGGTCCTGTACGCGATCCACGCGGTGCTCACCGGTGTCTCGATGGCGTTGACCTGGGCCCTCGGTATGAAGGACGGCTTCGGCTTCTCGGCCGGAGCGATCGACTTCTTCCTCAACCTGGGCATCGCGTCCAACCCGTGGGGTCTGGCCCTGGTCGGCCTCTGCTTCGCCGCCGTCTACTACTTCGTGTTCCGTTTCGCGATCACGAAGTTCAACCTCCCGACGCCGGGCCGCGAGTCCGACGAGGAGCTCGCCGAGCTGCAGAAGGCGGAGGCCAAGTAGGCCTCAGCCGCTCTCACCGGAAGCCGCTCTCGCCGAAAGCCGCTCTCACCGGAAGCCGCTCTCGCCGAACGGGACGAAGGGCCCGGCCGTAGTCGACCTACGGCCGGGCCCTTGCCGTTTTCGACCGGTTAGCGTCGAGACAGACCCGTACGCCCATCGCCTGGAGCGCCCCATGACCACCCGCATCCTCGACCTCGACCGCGAGCGGCTCGCCGCGCTGCGCGGCCGGGAGCTCACCGCGGCCGTCGCCGCCGCCGAGGGCCGCACGATGATCGGCGAGGTGTTCGCCGAGCGGGCCGCCCTGATCCCCGAGCCGGGCGGGCGCGGGGTGCACAACCTGGAGCTGGTGTCGGCGTTCGGCGCCGACATCGTCGTACTGAACCTGATCGAGCGGGCCTGGGACGGGGAGCGGTTCGAGCTGCCGGGGCTCGGCACGTTCGCCTCGCTCACGGAACTCGCCGCGTACGTGGGCCGGCCGGTCGGTGTGAACCTGGAGCCCGGGGACGTGCCGGAGATCCGGCGGGCCAGGCCGGAGCACGCCAAGCGCCTGGTCGACCTGGGCGCCGCGCTGCTGTGCATCACCGCCAACCCCGGCACCGGCGGCTCCTTCGACGGGATGGCCCGGGTGACGGAGGAGCTGCGCGCGGGCCTCGGGGACGACGTGGCGCTGTGGAGCGGCAAGATGCATCACGCCGGCCATCCGGAGCGGGTCACGAAGCAGCGGCTTGTGTCGCTGGTGGAGGCTGGCGCGGACGGTGTGGTCATGCCGCTGCCGGGCACCCTGCCCGGTGTCACGCGGGAGCTTGCGGCCGACGCGGTGGCGGCGGTGCAGCGGGCGGGCGCGGTGGTGATGGGCGCGATCGGTACGAGCCAGGAGGGCGCGCACCAGAATGTGGTGCCCCAACTCGCCCTGACCGCAAAGGAGGTGGGCGTCGACGCCCATCACTTCGGTGACTCGTTCATCCCGGGCATGTGCGACCCGGAGCTGCTCTACGCGTACTCGGTGGCGATCCGCGGCCGCCGCCACACCTGGAACCGGATGGCTCTGGGCGGCCGCGGCTTCCGCGCCTGACTTCTGGGGCCCGCGGGCTAGATCTCGTAGACCGCGCCCGCCCTGGCCACCTCGACCGGCCCGTCGAACACGGCACGGGCGTCCGTCAGGTTGATCCGCGGGTCGGTCCACGGCGGGATGTGGGTGAGGACGAGTCGGCCCGCGCCCGCGCGGCGTGCGGTCTCGCCGGCCTCGCGGCCGTTGAGGTGCAGGTCCGGGATGTCCTCCTTGCCGTGCGTGAACGAGGCCTCGCAGAGGAACAGGTCGGCGCCCTCGGCGAGTTCGTCGAGGCCGTCGCAGACGCCGGTGTCACCGGAGTACGTGAGCGTCTTCCCGCCGTGCTCGACCCGGATCGCGTACGCCTCCACGGGGTGGGCGACCTTCTCGGTGCGCACGGAGAACGGGCCGATCTCGAAGGCGGCCGGCTTCAGCGTGTGGAAGTCGAACACCTCGCTCATCGACGAGGCGGACGGGGTGTCCGCGTACGCCGTGGTCAGGCGCTGTTCCGTGCCCTCGGGACCGTAGACCGGGAGCGCGTCGCAGCGGCCGCCCTCGTGCCGGTAGTACCGGGCGACGAAGTAGCCGCACATGTCGATGCAGTGGTCGGCGTGCAGATGGCTGAGGAAGATCGCGTCGAGGTCGTAGAGACCGCAGTGGCGCTGCAGCTCGCCCAGGGCGCCATTGCCCATGTCGAGGAGCAGCCGGAAGCCGTCGGCCTCGACGAGGTAGCTCGAGCAGGCCGAGTCCGCGGACGGAAACGAGCCCGAGCAGCCGACGACGGTGAGCTTCATGGAGCGGGAACCTCCGTGCTGGCAGGAAGGACGGGGGTTGTGCGGTCAGTCGAGCGTAAGGCGCAAAAGCCCGCGTCACTCCTCCGTGCCGGGCTGTTGTGGGGGAACTCACCACCGTTGTCACCGGATCGGGCGGCGTGGGCCGGGTGGTGTGGGGGTGGGCGTCGCAGGGAGTGGGGGGCGCCGGTACGGTCGGGGCATGGACACGTCGTGGTGGCTCGCGCTCGCTGCTGTCGTGGCCGTCGCCCTCGTTGTCGCGGTCGCGGACGGGTGGGGGCGCTTCCGTACCAGGCCCGGGGGTCGTACGCGTCCGCCGGCCGGGCCGCGTGTGCTGCCGAAGCGGCGGCCGCAGCCGCGGGAGATCTGGTGGGCGACGGTGCCGTACGAGGACGGGCCCGGCGGAAAAGACAGGCCCTGTCTGGTGCTTTCGGTGCACGGTAAGCGGGCCGTCGTCGCGAAGATCACCAGCAAGTACCACGACGAGCGGGCCGGAGTGATCCCGCTGCCGCCGGGTTCGGTCGGCGACGCGCACGGGCGGCCGAGCTTCCTGGAGACGGACGAGTTGCGGGAAGTCCCGCTGTGGGACTTCCGGCGCCGGGTCGGGATCGTGGACCCGGCGCTGTGGGATCAGGTCGGGTATCTGGCGGAGTAAGTGACCGGGCGGATCCGGGACGACCCGGACCCGCCCGGCACTCAGAACCTCACGCCCACAGCTGGCCGTGCAGGGCCTCGACCGCGGCTTCCGTCGACTCGGCGGTGTAGATGCCGGTCGACAGGTACTTCCAGCCGCCGTCGGCGACGACGAACACGACGTCCGCCTGCTCCCCCGCGGTCTGCGCCTTGCGGGCGACGCCGATGGCCGCGTGCAGGGCCGCGCCGGTGGAGACGCCCGCGAAGATGCCTTCCTGCTGCAGGAGTTCACGTGTACGGGTCACCGCGTCCTGCGAGCCGACGGAGAACCGGGAGGTGAGGACCGACTCGTCGTAGAGCTCGGGGACGAAGCCCTCGTCGAGGTTGCGCAGGCCGTAGACCAGGTCGTCGTAGCGCGGTTCGGCGGCCACGATCTTGATGTCCGGCTTCTGCTCGCGGAGGTAGCGGCCGACGCCCATGAGGGTGCCGGTGGTGCCAAGGCCCGCCACGAAGTGGGTGATGGAGGGCAGGTCGGCGAAGATCTCGGGGCCCGTGCCGGCGTAGTGGGCGCCCGCGTTGTCCGGGTTGCCGTACTGGTAGAGCATCACCCAGTCCGGGTGCTCGGCGGAGAGCTCCTTGGCGACGCGTACGGCCGTGTTGGAGCCGCCCGCCGCGGGGCTGGAGATGATCTCCGCGCCCCACATGGCGAGCAGTTCGCGGCGCTCGGACGAGGTGTTCTCGGGCATGACGCAGACGATGCGGTAGCCCTTGAGCTTGGCCGCCATCGCGAGCGAGATGCCGGTGTTGCCGCTGGTGGGCTCCAGGATCGTGCAGCCGGGCGTCAACCGGCCGTTCTTCTCGGCCTGTTCGATCATGTGGAGCGCGGGGCGGTCCTTGATCGAGCCGGTCGGGTTGCGGTCCTCCAGCTTGGCCCAGATGCGGACGTCGTCGGAGGGCGAGAGCCGCGGCAGCCGTACGAGCGGGGTGTTGCCGACGGCGGCCAGGGGCGAGTCGTACCGCATCAGTGGCTTCCGCCGGCCACGGCCGGGAGGATCGTGATGCTGTCGCCGTCGGCGAGCTTGGTGGAGATGCCGTCCAGGAAGCGGACGTCCTCGTCGTTCAGGTACACGTTCACGAAGCGGCGCAGCTGGCCCTCGTCCACCAGGCGGGCCTGGATGCCCGAGTGGCGGGACTCGAGGTCGGTGAAGAGCTCGGCGAGGGTGTCCCCGCTGCCCTCGACGGCCTTCGAGCCGTCGGTGTACTGGCGGAGGATGGTGGGGATGCGGACCTCGATGGCCATGGCTGGGGCTCCTGTCGAAGGAAGTCAGGTCGGTGGGCGCGCGGCAGTACGCGCAAGAGCGGTGGTGGTGCGCTTCGGAGCGCCGCGGCCCGCGGCCGTGCGGCGGCAGGGTTCAGCGTGGACAGATGGCGCTGTTGAGCCTGCACAGGTCGACGTGAAGGCGCGCCACGAGCAGCATGCCCGGCGTCTTGTCACTCACGTCGTGGAAAACCATGCGGTCATCGTATCGATTCCCGGTCCGGGTTCTGGAATGTGATCTCGGATACTGGACGATTCTCGTTCACCACTCGGACAGCGTCGGGTGCCACGAGGGGCCCATGCGGGACCGTTCACGGCCCTGCAACCCCTGTGACCACGAAAGAAGCCGCACAGAAGCCGTACAGAAGCCGGTCAGTACGCCTCGACGACCTTGACCTCCTCCTCGCTGACTTCGCCGTCCACGATCCGGTACGAGCGGAACTGGAAGTCGCCGAGACCGTCGGCGTCGGCCGTCGAGACCAGGACGTAGTGGGCGCCGGGCTCGTTCGCGTACGAGATGTCGGTGCGGGAGGGGTAGGCCTCGGTGGCGGTGTGCGAGTGGTAGATGACGACGGGCTCCTCGTCCCGGTCGTCCATCTCGCGGTACAGCTTCAGCAGGTCGCCCGAGTCGAACTCGTAGAAGGTGGGCGAGCGGGCCGCGTTGAGCATCGGGATGAAGCGCTCGGGCCGGCCCTCGCCGACCGGGCCGGCGACCACGCCGCACGCCTCGTCGGGGTGGTCCTCGCGCGCGTGGGCGACGATCTGGTCGTGCAGGGCCTGGGTGATGGTCAGCATGCGCATGAGGATAGGCAGATGGGCCGCGGATCCGAGATCCACGGCCCATCTGGTGAGACGACCACTGAGACGAAGCTGAGATGAAGAGACGGCGGCTGAGACGGCGGCCGAAGGCGGCTGAGACGGCCGCCGGGCCGTCCGGCCGGTTCAGCTCTTGCTGTCCTCCAGGGCCGGGGCGGCCGCGCGCTTGCGGCGCTGGATGGCGAGGTAGCCGACGCCGAGGACGAGCGCCCAGACCGGGGCCGCGTAGAGCGAGATCCGGGCGTCCTTGTCGATGCCCATGAGCACGATGACCAGGCCGATGAAGGCCAGGGCGAACATGCTCGTGTACGGGGCGCCGGGGGCCTTGAAGCTGGACTGCGGGAGCTCGCCGCGGTCGGCCTTGCGGCGGTACTTGATCTGGCTGATCAGGATCATGATCCAGGCCCACATGCCGGAGATCGTGGCGAAGGAGACGACGTAGTTGAACGCCTCGCCCGGGTCCACGTAGTTGATCCAGACGCCGACCAGCATCAGCGTGGCCGAGAAGCTCGTGCCGACGAGCGGGAGGCCGTTTTTGGTCAGCTTGGTGAAGACCCTCGGCCCCTGGCCGTTGAGGGCGAGCTGGCGCAGCATGCGGCCGGTGGAGTACATGCCCGAGTTGCAGGAGGAGAGCGCGGCGGTGAGGACCACGAAGTTCACGATCGCGGCGCCGACGCCGAGGCCCATCTTCTCGAAGGCGGCCACGAACGGGCTGACGCCGGGCTGGAAATGCGACCACGGCACGACCGAGAGGATCATGATCAGGGCGCCGATGTAGAAGACGGCGATGCGCCACGGCACGGTGTTGATGGCCTTCGGCAGGACCTTCTTCGGGTCCTTCGACTCGCCCGCGGTGACGCCGACCAGCTCGACGGCGAGGAAGGCGAACATGACCATCTGCAGGGTCATGAGGGTGGAGCCGATGCCGTTGGGGAAGAAGCCGCCCTGGTTCCAGAGCATGCCGACGGAGGCGGTGTCGGCGGCGTCGGAGAAGCCGATGGTGAGGATGCCGGCGCAGATGAGGATCATGCCGATGATCGCGGTGACCTTGATCATCGAGAACCAGAACTCCAGCTCTCCGAAGAGCTTCACGGAGATCAGGTTCGCGCCGAACAGGATGACGGTGAATATCAGGGCGAACACCCACTGCGGCTGATCGAGCCAGCCGTCGGCGTTCCTCGTCCAGAACTGCATGTACTGGGCGGCGGCGGTGACCTCGGTCATGCCGGTGATGACCCAGAACAGCCAGTACGTCCAGCCGGTCACGAAGCCGGCGAAGGGGCCGATGAACTCCCGGGCGTACTCCGAGAAGGAGCCCGCGACCGGGCGGTACATGAGGAGCTCGCCGAGCGCCCGCATGATGAAGAAGATGACCAGGCCCGCGATGGCGTACGCGAGGATCAGGCTCGGGCCCGCCTTGTGGATGCCCTTGCCCGCGCCGAGGAACAGGCCGGTGCCGATGGCACCGCCGATCGCGATCATCTGGATCTGCCGGGCTCCGAGCCCGCGCTGGTATCCCTCGCCGCCCTCGGGCGACTCGTCGCCGTGCACGGCCTCATTGCCGTCGTGCTCTTTGTCGACCTGCACCGAGGTCATGATGTGCGCCTTTCTCCATCGATCCGTGCCGTACGTCGTACTGGCCCGGATCGGGTCCCGATCCCCCCGGATGTGGCTGGAGCTGTGCCTATCGGCGTTCGGCCGACGGGGCGCCCTCGCGGCGCATGGGTGGCGCACCGCGAGCGATCGTGAAGATTTACCACGTCGAACGACGACCTCCGTATCGCTCTAAGTGACCGACGCCACAGGCATTACGGGGCATAGCGCCCTTGCGGCGGCAATACCGGCCAGGCGCTTAACGGGATCGTTATCCGGTCTTGAGGGTCCGTTGAGCGAACACTTCTCGACGCGGCGGACGAGGCGGGAGAGGGCGGACATGCGACATGCGTACGGGCCCGCGCCCACCGCGAGCGGTGAGTGCGGGCCCGTACAAGGCGCGGGCAGGTCAGGGCTTCAGCGCGGCGGCCTCGGCGTCGACCTCGGGCTCCGGCTCCTCGATCCCGGCCTTGCGGCGCTTCACGTACTCCAGGAAGGAGTTCAGCTCCCGCTTGACCACGGGGACCAGGAGGTAGAGGCCGATGATGTTGAAGACGGCCAGCATGAACAGGACCGCGTCGGCCATGTCGATCAGCGCCTGCAGGGTGAGCAGCGCACCGGCCATCGTGAACAGGGTGTAGAGCACCTTGTAAGTGATCTCGCTGGCCCGGCTGCGCCCGAAGAGGTACGTCCACGCCTTGAGTCCGTAGTAGCCCCAGGTGAGCACGGTCGAGATGGCGAAGAGCAGCACCGCGAGCGTCAGGACGTACGGGAACCAGGGCAGTACGGTCGCGAAGGCGTCGGAGGTGATGGTGACGCCCTCGGCCTCCTCGTTGCCGACCTTCCAGCTGTCCGGTCGGGCGATGACGATGGTCAGGGCGGTCATGGTGCACACGACGACCGTGTCGATGAACGGTTCGAGGAGCGCCACCAGGCCCTCGCTCGCGGGGTGCTTGGTCTTCACCGCGGAGTGCGCGATGGGCGCGGAGCCGAGACCGGCCTCGTTGGAGAACGCGGCCCGCTTGAAGCCGACGATCAGGGCGCCGATCACACCACCGGCGACACCCTGGGGGTTGAAGGCGCCCTCGATGATCTCCGCGACGGCGGTCGGCACGGCGGAGACGTTGACCAGGATCACGACGAGGCAGGCCACGATGTAGAGCCCTGCCATGGCGGGGACCAGACGGCTGGTGACGGCGGCGATGGAGCGGATGCCGCCGAGCAGCACTATGCCGACGAGCGCGGCGATCAGGAGACCGAAGAACAGCGCGCCCGTGGAGGAGCCGAGGGCCCCGCTCTCGCCGCCGGTCACGGAGACCAGCTGGGCGTAGCCCTGGTTGACCTGGAAGAGGTTGCCGCCGAAGAGGCCGAAGAACAGGATGCCGAGCGAGGCGAGCACGGCGAGCACCTTGCCGAGCGCCTTGCCGCCGCGGCCGAACCGCTCGGCGAGCCCCTTGGGCAGGTAGTGCATCGGGCCGCCGGAGACGGTGCCGTCGGCGTGCACCTCGCGGTACTTCACGCCGAGGGTGACCTCGACGAACTTGGTGGCCATGCCGAGCAGACCGCAGAGGATCATCCAGAACGTGGCGCCCGCGCCGCCGATGCTGACGGCCACGGCGACACCGGCGATGTTGCCGAGGCCGACGGTGCCGGAGACGGCCGCGGTCAGCGCCTGGAAGTGGTTGACCTCACCGGCCGACCCCGCCTCGTCGTACTTCCCGCGCACCACGTCGACGGCGAGTCTGAACTTGCGCAGCTGTACGAAGCCGAACCAGGTGGTGAAGACCAGTCCGGCGACGACCAACCAGGCCACGATGAGCGGCAGTTCGGTGCCGCCCACCGGGACGGAGTAGAAGACGACCTCGCCCAGCCAGGCGGCTACGGGCTCGAAGAATCCGCTGACAGCCTTGTCGACGGATTCGGTCATGGAATCGAGTGACATGCGATACCTCGATGGCGCGGGCTGCTGCACGACAGAAGGGGCAGCAGGGCAGGAGTGCGGGCTTGAGCGAACGCCGTTGTCCGATCGGCGACTTGGGACGTGCCTGATCCGGACCGGAGCAGGTGGTGCCTGGGTCGTGCTCACGCCGCACGCATGCGCGGGGGCATGCGGCGTACGCGTTACGTGCGTCATGCGTTACTGGCGGTGCGCCAGCTCTTCGGTCCGGCCAGGGGTGGGGCCGAAAGGAAGTTGCGAATTCCTACCACGACTTGACGAGGTCTTTACGTGACGCACGTCACGCCCCAAAACGGGAAAAGACCCCCACCAGCCAGGGATGGGGGCACGCGTGACGGGATCGTTATTCGGACATCGCGTCCGGTAATCGATGCATCACCGCCAGCGATACGGGACGTACCCTCCCGGAACCTGCCGGGTCCGCCCGTTTCGCCGCGAGATCAGTGCATCTGCCATGTATGTCGGGGCGTCGCCCTGAGTCAGGACTTCAGGGCATCAGCGTCTCGACGAGCGTCTCCTGCAGCCCGCCGAGCCAGAGGTACGCCATCACCATCGGCTTGCGCGGATCGGTGTCCGGCAGCTGGTACAGCAGGTCCGTGTCCTCCTCGGCGATCACGTCGAGGCGGGCGGCAAGCGCGAGCCGCAGGTCGTTGAGCGAGCCGAGCCACTGCCGGGACTCGTCGGCCGACAGCTTCAGCACGGCGCCGCGCTCGCCGCCGACGGTGAGCGCGTCGAGGGAGCGCACCACCGCGAGGGCGTTCTCCCGCTTGCCCGCACGCAGGTCGTTCTCGGTGAAACGCCTGAACTCGGCGGAGTACTCCTTGTGTTGGTCGTCCGGGACGGACTCCGGGTCGCCGTACGCGTCGGGGAACAGGCGCTGCAGGACCGGGTCGGTCGGGGGTTCGCTCGGCCCCTCGGCGAAGAGGTCGGCGAGCGGGTCCCCCTCGCCGTCGGCGCCGCCGGGGCCCGGCCCGATCAGTTCGAGCAGCTGCACGGCGAGCGAGCGCAGGATGGAGATCTCGACCTCGTCGAGCGCGACGGCCGCGCCGCCGCCCGGGATCGGTTCGAAGTGGCCGGCCATCAGGTGCGGTCCTGACTCATCGTCGCCCACAGTCCGTAGCCGTGCATGGCCTGGACGTCGCGCTCCATCTCCTCGCGGGTGCCGCTGGAGACCACGGCGCGGCCCTTGTGGTGGACGTCGAGCATCAGTTTGTGCGCCTTGTCCTTCGAATAGCCGAAGTACGTCTGGAAGACATACGTCACGTAGCTCATGAGGTTCACGGGGTCGTTGTGGACGATCGTGACCCAGGGGACGTCGGGTTCCGCGACAGCGGAGACCTCCTCCGCCGATTCGGGGCGCTGGACCTCTACGGGAGACACATCAGGAGCCACACTCACCTGCCCCATGCTGCCACTTGGGCCCCCTCCCCGCACAAACGGCTCTGCCCTGGAGGGGTTACGGCACGGCGCGGCGGGGCCTGCGTCACCATCGGACGCCAGAAATCGTCAGAGTGACGAAATAGGGGTAGCATCCAGGTCCATGAACAGTGGGGCTACGGATGGTGGGGCCATGAACGCCATGAATTCTGCGGACCTCGGGCTGCCCGTGGACGTGCCGTCCACGGCGCTCTTCACGGACCACTACGAGCTGACGATGCTGCAGGCCGCCCTCAGGGCGGGCACGGCCGAGCGGCGCTCCGTCTTCGAGGTGTTCACGCGCAGACTCCCCGAGGGCCGCCGGTACGGGGTCGTCGCGGGTACCGGGCGCGTCCTGGACGCGGTGGAGAACTTCCGCTTCGACGAGGGCGTGCTCCGCTTCCTGCGCGAGCGCCGGGTCGTGGACGAGCCCACCCTGGAGTGGCTCGCGAACTACCGCTTCCAGGGCGACATCTGGGGCTACCCGGAAGGCGAGGTCTACTTCCCGGGCTCGCCGATCCTGCGGGTCGAGGGCTCCTTCGCGGAGTGCGTGCTCCTGGAGACCGTGATCCTGTCGATCCTCAACCACGACTCGGCGATCGCGGCGGCCGCCTCCCGGATGTCCGCCGCCGCGGGCGGGCGCGGCCTGATCGAGATGGGCGCCCGCCGCACCCACGAGCTGGCCGCGGTGGCCGCGTCCAGGGCCGCGTACGTCGGCGGCTTCGAGGCCACCTCGGACCTGGCCGCGGGATTCCGCTACGACATCCCGACCGTCGGCACCTCCGCGCACGCCTTCACGCTGCTCCACGACAGCGAGCGGGACGCCTTCACCGCCCAGGTGGACACGCTCGGCCGGGGCACGACCCTGCTCGTCGACACGTACGACGTCACCGAGGCGGTCCGCCTCGCCGTCGAGGTGGCCGGGCCCGAGCTCGGCGCCGTCCGGATCGACTCCGGCGACCTGCTGCTGGTCGCGCACCGGGTACGGCAGCAGCTGGACGAGCTCGGCGCCACGCACACCAAGATCGTGGTCACCTCCGACCTGGACGAGTACGCCATCGCCTCGCTCGGCGCCGCGCCCGTGGACGCGTACGGCGTGGGCACGCAGCTGGTCACCGGCTCCGGGCACCCGACCTGCTCGATGGTCTACAAACTGGTGGCGCGGGCCAGGTCCGCCGACCCGAAGGCGCCGCTCGAACCGGTCGCGAAGAAGTCGCTCGGGTCCAAGGCCTCGCGCGGCGGCCGCAAGTGGGCCGCGCGCCGCCTCGACGAGGACGGCGTCGCCGAGGCCGAGGTCGTCGGCACCGGGCCGATCCCCGCCGAGCTCGCCGACCGGCAGCTGCTCGTCGAGCTGGTCAAGGGCGGTGCGGTGGTGGCCCGCGAGCCGCTGGACGCGGTACGGGCCCGGCACAAGGCCGCCCGCGACCTGCTGCCGCTCTCGGCGACCCAGCTGTCGCGCGGCGAGGCGGTCATCCCCACGGAGCACGTCTCGCCCTGAGCGCCCGCATGAACCCCCAGAGAAGGGGAATGCAAGGGCCGTCCCCCCAGAACCATCCGAAGTACCGCAGAACCTGAGAACCCGAGAACCCGAGAACCCGAGAACCCGAGAACCCGAAGAATCCGAAGAACCCGAAGAATCCAGCCGAAGGACACCATCATGCGCCGCGCCCTGATTGTCGTGGATGTGCAGAACGACTTCTGCGAGGGCGGCAGCCTCGCGGTCGCCGGGGGCGCGGACGTCGCCGCGGCGGTCACGGATCTGATCGGCCAGGCGGCCGGTGCGGGCTACCAGCACGTGGTCGCCACCCGTGACCACCACATCGCCCCCGGCGACCACTTCTCCGACCACCCGGACTTCGCGCAGAGCTGGCCCGCGCACTGCGTGGCCGGCACCGAGGGCGTCGGCTTCCACCCGAACTTCGCCCCCGCGGTCGCCTCCGGGGCGGTCGACGCGGTCTTCGACAAGGGCGCGTACACGGCGGCGTACAGCGGCTTCGAGGGGGCCGACGAGAACGGGACCCCGCTCGCGCGGTGGCTGCGGTTGCGGGAGGTGACGGAGGTCGATGTGGTGGGGATCGCTACGGATCACTGCGTGCGGGCCACCGCGCTGGACGCTGCCCGCGAGGGGTTCCGTACGAAGGTCCTCCTGGACCTGACCGCGGGGGTCGCCGAGGCGAGTACGGAGCGGGCGCTGGGGGAGCTGCGCGAGGCGGGCGTGGAGCTGGCGGGCAAGCCGGTGGTTTGATCCCCTCCCCGCCCCTTCCCGAAAGCTTGCAGCGGCTGTCGTTCGGCTGACCCGCCGTCGTGGCTGGTCGCGCAGTTCCCCGCGCCCCTTTCGGGGCAGGGAATCAAGCCGCCCGCGCCCCCCGAAGCAGTGCCCGGATCGGATGCCACAGCTCATCCGCCTCATCCGGCGCCGTGCGCCATATCAGGCCGTCCGGGTGGTGCAGGACCGCCGTCACCTCGTCCGGCGTCGGCGGAGCCGTCTGGCCCCGCAGATACACCGCACGCAACCCCAGATTGCGGAGCCTGGTCAGGGCCCGCGCCCGGTTCGCGGCGTGCACGAGGACCCGTACGTGCCCCTGCTCGCCCAGTGGGCTCGGCAGGGTCAGGGCCACTACGACGCTGCCTCCCGGCAGCTTGCTGAAGCCTCCTCCAGCCATCACATCACACCCCCGTGAGACGTTGCGTAGGTCGTTGCGTAGGTCATTGCGTCAATAAGGAAGTCGCTGGACGCACCTAAACACGATCGGCCGTGACCCCGCTAGAGGGTCACGGCCGATACGTATCTGACCTGCGAAAATACGGCTCAGCTCTGCTGGGGGCCGACCTGGACCGTGATCGTCTCGCCGCTCTTCGGCTCCTTCACGATCGCGATCCGAGTGTTGGTGTCAGTTACCTTCACGCTTCCCGTGGGGTTCGCCGGGTCGTAGTACGAGACCCAGTGACCGTCGTCGAAGACGGAGACCCCGGCGCGCGCGGGGATCCTCTTCGCGACGCCGTCCTTGTGCAGCGTGAGGGCGTCCGTGCGGTACCGGCTGAAGCTGGAGTCGAAGGACTGGATGCGGTTGCGCATCAGCGTCCCGTCACCCCACTTCTCCGCCTTCGGGTGCGCGTCGACGGGCAGGAGCAGGCCCTTGCCGGGGTGCACACCGGTGTTGTTGTCCGCCTGCGAGGTGTCCCACTGCCAGATCATCAGGCCGTTCTGGTACGGGAAGTGCTCGACCCAGTTCTCCCGCGTCTTGGCCCAACCGAAGTTGTACGGGCCGGACTTGAGGGTCTTGTCGTACGACACGTACTGGCGGTTCTCGGCGATGTAGTACTGCGGGTAGTCCTTGGTGAAGGACTCGCCGATGCGGTCGAAGCCCTTCTTCGTCCAGCCGTTGTCGTCGCCCTCGGCGTCGTCCGAGAACAGCTTCTCGCCGTCCGCGGTCACCGAAATGCCGTCCGCCGCGAAGCCCTTGAGGGACGTGCCGCCGTCGGTCTGGTAGCGGAAGCGGAGGTCGATCTTCTTGCCCGCGTACGCGTCGAGCGGGAAGTTCAGCTTCTTGTAGCCGTCCGAACTGCCGGTCAGGGCGGGCTTGTCGCCGCCGTCGCGCGGGATCGGCTTGCCGTCGGCGGTGCCGTCGACCGGGGTGTAGCTCGCGCCGCCGTCCGTGGAGACCTCGGCGTAGGCGTAGTCGTAGTTCGCCTCGATGTCCCACCAGCCCGAAAGGTCCAGGGAGGCCTTGGACTTGCCGGTCAGGTCGACCGTACGGGTCAGGGTGTTCTTGAGGTCGTCGCCCTGGCCGCTCCACCACTGCTTGGTGCCGTCGGCCGGCTTGGTGATGGTGGTCGTGACGGCCTTCGTCGGCAGTTCGACGACGAGGGCCTGCTTGTTCCTGGTGTTGTACTCGGCGTAGCCCAGCTTGTGCGTCGACTTGGTGCCGGCCTTCGCCGTGTCGTAGTCCAGCCAGCCCAGTTGCAGCTTGTCCCAGGCGGTCATGTCGCCGGGCAGGTCGCCGATGCTGTCCTTGCCGCGGCCGAGCCACGAGCCGGAGGACATGAGCGACCAGTAGGACGTGGAGTTCTCGCCCTTGCCGGAGGTGTCGTAGAGGTCGGGCAGGCCGAGGTCGTGGCCGTACTCGTGGGCGAAGACGCCGAGTCCGCCGTTCTCCGGCTGCATCGTGTAGTCGCCGACCCAGATGCCGGTGTCGCCGATCTCGGTGCCGCCCGACTTGTTCTCGGCCGGTCCGGTCTTGCCGGCGTCGGTGCCGTACGCGTACCAGCGGTGCGCCCAGATGGCGTTCTCGCCCTCGACGCCGCCGCCCGCGGACTCGTCCTCGCCCGCGTGCACGATCTGGAAGTGGTCGATGTAGCCGTCGGCCTCGTTGAAGTTGCCGTCGGCGTCGAAGTCGTAGCGGTCCCACTCGTCGTACTTGGCGAGCTGGGCCTTGATCTCGGCGTCGGTCTTCCCGGCGGCCTTCTGGTCGGCGGTCCACTGGTTGACGCCGTCGCGCACCGCGTCCCAGACGTTGGCGCAGTTGGTGTCGCCGCAGTAGTTGGAGCCGTAACGGGCCTCGTTCCAGTCGACCTTGACCCAGTCGGAGACCTCGCCGTCGACCGAGTAGCGGCCCGAGGACTGCTTCTCGAAGTACTTCTTCACGGACTGCTTCTTCTTGTCCTTCGAGAAGTACAGGTCCTGGAAGTGCTCGCGGTTGTAATCCGCCTGCCAGGCCGTGGAGTTGTCGTCCTCGCGGTCCGGCTCGGCGATCTTGTTGTGCAGCGGTCCCGGTTTGCCGCCGTACTTCTTGACCGGCTTCTCGGGCCCGTCCGGGCCGTCCGGGTCGTACATCGTGGTGTCGTCGACCTTGTCGCCGAACTCGACCAGGATCGTGAAGATCTTGTCGGTCTTCTCCCGGCCGAGCTCCACGTACTTGCCGTCGTCCAGCTTCACCACGTTCGAGGCGCCGCGCTTGGTCGCCTTGGCCTCGCCGGATATGAGCTGGTTCAGCGCGTCCTCACGCTGCTGCTCCTGGCGTTCGCTGTACGGGCCCTCCAGGTCGTGCTCGTCCCGCTCGCCGTGGCCCGCGTGGCCGTCGCCGGGCGCCGGGTCGTGGCGCTCGACTCCGGCCGCCGACCGGCGCCCCGTGTCGTCGTCGGCCTGGGCGATGCTGTACGCCGACGCCGTCGCGCCGACCGCCGCGAGCGCCGTCACCACGGCGGCAGCGCGAAACGTCCGGCGTCTGCCGGACCTGGTCCTCTGGATCACTTCGTACTGTCCTCCCCCGCGACCGCGCCTGCGGAGCCTGCGGATGGGGGGTCAAAGGGATCCGGGCGCAGTGCCGCGTCACAAGTGACGCCATTCGACCGGAGTTGCGCGCGAAAAGACAGACCTTGACTTGAACCGGTCAAGTGCGTTAAGCGGTGGCGGAGTTCTGGTATCCGGACGCCAACCGCCGTACGAAGGCGGCGCCCTGGGGCGCGTTCGTCTCGATGCGTGGACGATGGCGTGAGTCTGTGCGCCCCTCATGCTTCGGCGCTCCGCCCGCCGTGCCCAAGGTCACGCTTACTCGGCTGTTCGCTCGGGAATCCAGCGGAATAGCATGAGTTGACCGCGTGCTTGCTCTTTCCGAGACGTTCACCGCACCCCCGCATCTGCTGTCCAGAGGACGACGGAGTTCGCCATGCCCCGCCCGACCGCCGCACAGCTCGCCTACGGTTCCGCCACCGTGGTCTTCGCGACCCTCGCCATGCTGCTGCTCTCCCAGACGCGTTCGGGCATCGGCGTCGCCGTGATCGCCGTCGCCGCCCTCGCGCTCGGACTGCTCGTCGCGATGACCGTGCCGATGCCGGGCGCCGCGCCCCGGGTGCGGGCAGCCACGCAGCGGCCGGTGGCGGGCCCGGAGCCCCTCGCCGTACGACCTGTGGCCGGTGCCGCCGAGCCCCGTGTGACCGAGCACTCCCTGCGCAGCTGAGCTCTCCGACTCCCGTTCCCCGGAGCGGAGTTCGGGCCCGCGCACGGCACGCCGACGGGCCCGCGACACCTTCCGTCGCGGGCCCGTCGGCGTGCCGTGTGTCCTGGCTCTCGGTCAGCCCGTGCTGACCACCACCGTCTTCGCGGCCTTGTCGTGCAGGCCCTGCTTGTACGGCTTGTCGAAGAAGCTCCAGCCGCCGCAGATCGCGGTCCAGATGAAGTAGCAGCAGAACGCGAACGGCAGCCACAGCACGGCCGCCCGCACCAGCGAGGTCTGCAGGCTCGGCGTCGCCCCGTTGTCCAGATTCGCCGTCCGCAGCTTCATCAGCTGCTTGCCCGGCGTCTGCCCGCTCCTGGACGTGAACCAGGTGTCGTACGCCATGTAGAGGATCGCGGAGAGGACCGATCGGCCGAAGGTCGTGCCGTACTCGACCTCCGCGGTGTCGATCTCCACCTTCGTCCAGCCGAACGCCCAGGAGAGCAGGGCGACCACGATGCCGACGATGAGCATGTCGACGATCCGGGCGAGGGTGCGGCGCCCGCTGTCGGCCAGCGGAGGCATCCCGGCGAGCGGGTCGGCTCCGCCGTGACCCCCGCCGTACGGATCACCGCCGTAGGGCGGCGGGCCTCCACCGGGCGGTGGCGGACCCCCGCCGGGCGGAGGCGGACCGAAGCCGCCGGTGTCGCCGCCACCGGGAGGAGGCGGGGGCGAGCCGTACGGCGAGTCGTATGGGGAGCCACCGCCGCTTCCCGCGGGCGGCTGCTGCGGCTTGCTGAACGGATCGTCGTCCGGCGGAGGGCCCTGGCCGGGCGGCGGCGGTGGAGTGGTCATGCTGCCGAGTCGACCGCGATCACCTGCGGTGTGCATCCGCGGGGGGCTGAACGGGGTACTTCCCTTGCCCTCGTCCGGGGATCGGGAAACTGGGGGCTGCGCCCCCAGACCCCGCTCCCTTCCTCGGCCTGCGGCCTGGTCCTCAAACGCCGGACAGGCTGGTTTCTTACCCGGCGACGAAAGTCCGGGCCGCCTTGTCGTGCCAGCACTGGCGCCACGGGCGGTCCCACGTGCACCAGAGCACGCCGAGGACGCCGATCACCAGGACGCCGGGGATGCTGTAGACCAGCCAGCGGCGCAGGGCCGCCGAGAAGGTCGGGGCGACGTGCTCCTCGATGTCCCGGACCTCGACCTTGAGCAGCTTCTTGCCGAGCGTGAAGCCCCACTTCGACGTGGGCAGCGCCTCGTACAGCGCGCCGAAGACCAGGAGCACGGCGAGGACGATGCCGAAGTACAGGGACGTCGTGCCGTCGAGCAGCCACACCGTGGTCTCCACGCCGGACAGCTTCGCTTCCTGGATCTTGCCGTCGATGTGCTCGACGGCGCTGCTCACCAGCGGAAACGCGACGGCACCCGTGACCCCGCCCACGACGGCCGTGTCGATCAGACGGGCCGCGAGCCGCTTGCCGAGACCGGCGGGCCGGGCCGCGGCCTGGGCCTGCGCGGCCGCGAGGAACGGGTCCTCGGCGACCGGCTTGAACGGGGTGACCGGGCCGGCCTCCGCCTCCGGCCCCTGCGCGAGGTGCTGCACCTGCTGCGGCCAGGACGCGGCACCGCCGCCCGCGCCGGAGCTGACCGGGGCGCCGGACTGCTGCTGCGGGTAGCCGTAACCGGAGGCGGGCGCGGGGTGGCCGGGGGCGCCCTGCTGCGGGGTCGCGGGCTGCGGGTAGCCGTAGCCGGACGGGGCGTTCTGGGGCGGCGTGGGCTGCACCGGGTTCTGCTGGCCGGGCAGCGCGCGGATCGCCATCGTGCCCGGCTCGGCGGGCCGACTGGGCTGGTTCTGGCTGCCGGGCTGGTTCTGGCTGCCGGGCTGGTTCTGGCCGGGCGGGTTCTGGCCGGGGCGGACCGCGCGGACCATCATCGTGCCGTCGGCGGGCGGCTGCTGCCCCTGGCCCGGGTCGGCCGCGGGCTGCTGCTGTTCGCCCTGCGGGGCGCGGCCCGGCTTGAGGGCGCGGATCGTGACCGTGCCGTCGGTGCGCGGGGCCGGACCGGGGTGCGCGGACTGCTGCTCCTCGACGGGCTGTTGCTGGGCGGCGTGGGCCGCCTGCGCCGCCTGCTGCTCGTGCTCGCCGCCCCAGGAGACCCGGCCCTGCTCGGCGCCGAAGCCGGTCTGCCGGGAGGCGTCGGCCTGCCAGGCGGAGGCGGGCTCGGGCTGCTCGGGCTGCTCGGGCCGGTCGTACGCCTGGGCCGCGTCGAGGGCGGGGTCGGCCGCGGGCCCCGCGTCGAGGAACATCGGGCCGGTCTCCTCGGCCGGGGCGACCTGCTGCTCGGGGACGACGCCCGGCGCGGGCTCGGCGCCCCCGGGCGGCACCGGCATCGGCTCACCCTCGGCGGGTGCGGGGCGGCTGGTGCCGGGCACCCAGGCGGCGCCGTTCCAGTACCGGATGTATCCGGGGATGGAGGGGTCCGGGTAGTACCCACTCGTGGGGCTGCTGTCGCCGGGGGCCGGGGTGGGGGCGCTCATGGTCCGTCCGTAGTCCCGTATCTGTCTGGAGGGTGTTGTGGAAGTCCCACATCTATCAGACCGCCCGGGGGCACCGGGCGGGTCCCGTCGTTCCGTCCACTTTCCGGGCACATTCGGTGCCTGGGAAGAGTCCCGGAAAAAAACTTAGGAAAGTCGCGTAAGCAACGTCGGGCCGCGCGCTCTCTCCTCGTGCGGGCCTGCTCCACGGCCCCGCCCGAAGCGGAAGAGCGGAAGAGAGGCACGACATGCACACCATGGTGGAACGCGAACTCGAACTGAAGCTGGTCCTGTCCCCGGAGCGCAGCATCGCCGTACCGGCGCGGCTCACCTACCGCACAGACGACCCGTACGCCGTGCACATCACCTTCCACGTCGGCTCCGAGCAGCCGGTGAACTGGACCTTCGCGCGTGAACTCCTTGTCGAGGGCGTCTTCCGGCCGTGCGGCCACGGGGACGTACGGGTGTGGCCGACGAAGATGGACGGGCGCGGCGTCGTCCTGATGGCGCTCAGCTCGCCCGACGGCGACGCCCTCCTGGAGGCCCCGGCGGCGGCCGTCTCGGCATGGCTGGAGCGGACGCTGCGGGTGGTCCCGCCCGGCTCGGAGCCGGACCACCTCGGCATCGACGACGGCCTGGCGGACTTGCTCGCGCCGACCCCCGCGGACGACCTGTGGCTGCGCGACCCGTGGCCCTCGGACGAGTCCAAGGACGGCGAGTGAGCCGGGTGCCGGGCGGGAAGCCCGAACAGGCCCGGGATCAGAACAGCTTGCCGGGGTTGAGCAGGCCGAGCGGGTCGAAGGTCCGCTTGATGCCGCGCTGCAACTCGACGCCCACGGGGCCGATCTCGCGGGCCAGCCACTCCTTCTTGAGGACGCCCACGCCGTGCTCTCCGGTGATCGTGCCGCCGAGCTCCAGGCCGAGCGCCATGATCTCGTCGAAGGACTCGCGGGCGCGCCGGGACTCGTCCGGGTCCTGGGCGTCGAAGCAGACCGTGGGGTGCGTGTTGCCGTCGCCCGCGTGCGCGCAGACCCCGATGGTCAGGTCGTACTTCTCGGCGATACGGGCCGTGCCCTCCAGCATGTCGGCGAGGCGGGAGCGGGGCACGCAGACGTCGTCGATCATCGTGGTGCCCTTGACGGCCTCAAGCGCGGTGAGCGACAACCGCCTTGCCTGGAGCAGGAGTTCGGACTCGGCGTGGGTGTCGGCGGGCACCACCTCGGTGGCCCCGGAGGCCGCGCACAGCTCGCCGACGGCGGCCAGGTCGGCGGCCGGGTCCGCGGTGTCGAAGGCGGCGAGGAGCAGCGCCTCAGTGGTCTCCGGCAGGCCCATCTGCGCCAGGTCGTTGACGGCCCTGATGGTCGTACGGTCCATCAGTTCGAGGAGCGAGGGGACGCACCCCCCTTCCATGATCTTGCACACGGCCGCGCAGGCGTCGGCCGCCGAACCGAACTCGGCGGCGAGCGCGAGCTGCTGCGGCGGCTCCGGCTTCAGCGCGAGCACGGCGCGGACGACGATGCCGAGGCTGCCCTCGGAGCCGACGAAGAGGCGGGTGAGGTCGTACCCGGCGACGCCCTTGGCGGTGCGGCGCCCGGTCCGCAGGAGGCGGCCGTCGGCGAGGACGACGTCGAGCCCGAGGACGTACTCGGCGGTGACCCCGTACTTCACGCAGCACAGGCCGCCGGAGGCCGTGCCGATGTTGCCGCCGATGGTGCACTGCTCCCAACTGCTGGGATCCGGCGGGTAGTAGAGGCCGTGCTCGTTCACGGCGCGGGAGAGGGCGGCGTTGACGACGCCCGGCTCGACCACGGCGATCCGGTCGACCGGGCTGATCTCCAGGATGGCGTCCATCCTGGTCAGCGAGAGCACGATGCAGCCGTCGGAGGCGTTGGCGGCGCCGGAGAGGCCGGTCCGGGCACCCTGCGGGACGACGGGGACGCGCAGCGCGGTCGCGGTGCGCATCACGTGCTGCACCTCTTCGACCGTGCGCGGCAGTACGACGACGGCGGGGGCGCCCGCCTCGCAGAAGCTGGCCATGTCGTTCGCGTACGCGGCGGTGACGTCCGGGTCGGTGAGGACGGCTTCGGCGGGCAGGCCCTCGCGCAGTCGGGCGACGAGGTGACCGGGGTTGCTCTCGGAGACACCGTTCATGATCCAAGGGTCGCACCGGGGGCCATCGGTGTGAACCCGTCTGCGTCGCCCGGCGCATGCCGCGATGCGTTCGTCGTATGGGCCCACTTTCTGACGCACAGTGTGCGCCATGGAGATCGATCAGGATGCGCGTCAGGACTCGCGGGCGCCGCGCCGGCGCCGGGCCTCCTCCCCGCGCCGGGTGCTGCTCGCCTCGGTCGCGGGTGCCGTGGTCCTGGCCGGTGTGGTCACGCTCGTACCGCTGCTGCGGGACGGCGCGCCGCCGCCCGCGCTCGGCCCGGTGGGGCGGGCGCAGGCCGCGTACGGGGCGGGGGTTCCGGCGGCGCTGCCCGATCTGGCCGCGCTGATCGGCGACCGCGAGGCGCATCTGCGGCGCCATCCGGGCGACGAGGAGTCCTGGGCGGTGCTCGGCTCGGCCTATGTCGAGCAGGGCCGCAGGACCGCCGACCTGGCGTATCTGACGAAGGCCGACGAGGCCCTGAAGCGGTCCCTGGCGGCGCGTTCCGGCGAGGCGGGCAACGTGGAGGCCCTGGCCGGGATGGCGGTGCTCGCGAACGCGCGGCACGACTACCGCGCGGCGAAGAAGTACGGCGAGGCCGCGGTGGCGAGGGCGCCGGAGCGCTGGACGCTCTACCCGCTGCTGATCGAGGCGTACGGCTGGGTCGGCGACCACAAGGCGGTCGGCAAGGCCCTGGAGAAGCTGCAGAAACTGCGGTCGGGCAGCGCCGTGATGGCCCGTACCGCGCAGGTCTACCGGGACCGCGGCTGGCGTGAGGACTCGGCGGCGATCCTGTCGGACGCGGCGGCCCTCGCGGAGACGCCCGCCGAACAGGCCGCGTACCAGCACCGGTTCGGGGAGCTGATGTTCGAGCGCGGGGAGCCGGCCGCCGCGCTCAACTACTTCGAGGCGGCGCTGCGCACCGAGCCCGAGCACCACGCCTCGCTGGCGGGCAAGGGCCGCGCGCTGGCCGCGCTCGGCCGGACCTCGGACGCGACCATCAGCTACCAGGCGGCGATCGCGAGGATGCCGCGCCCCGAATACGCCCTGGAACTGGGCGAGTTGTACGAGTCGCTCGGCATGGAGCCCGCCTCGCAGGCGCAGTACGAGCTGCTGCGCGCGCGGGTCGAGGAGGAGAGCAAGGCCGGCGTCAACCACGCCCTGGTCCTCGGCCGCTTCGAGGCGGACCACGGCGACCCGGAGGCGGCGGTACGACGGCTGACCGCCGAGTACAAGCGCCAGCCCGGCCGGGAGGTCGGCGACGCCCTCGCCTGGGCGCTGCACCGCGCGGGCAAGAGCAAGAAGGCCCTGCCGTACGCGACGCGGGCGATGAAGGACGGCCCGATGAGCGCGCTGTTCGCGTACCACCGGGGCGAGATCGAGCGCGAGGTCGGCAAGTACGGCGCGGCCCGCCGCCACCTCCAGCAGGCGATGCGCGTCAACCCGCACTTCTCACCGCTGCTCGCGCCCTCCGCATCGGCGGCCCTGGACGCCCTCGGCGAGCCCCCGGAGGGCGGCCCGGCGAACATGCACGGGGGGCCGACGGCACCGCCGCCGGAGCCTGCGGCGCCGACGCGACCGGCTGCCCCCGACTCTCCGGCGCCGAAGCCGAGCCCGACGGCCACGCGTTCCCCGTCGCCGTCGGCCTCGCCTTCGAAGTCGTCCAAGCCGTCGAGGTCGCCCTCGCCCACGAAATCAGCCCGCTCAGAGCCAGAGAACGAGCCCAAATCAAGCCCGTCCGGCGCTTGAGGCCGAGCCCAAATCCAGCCGGTCCGGCGCTTGAGGCCGAGCCCAAATCAAGCCCGTCCGGCGCTTGAGGACGAGGCCGAAGGCCGAAATCAAGCCCGTCCGGCGTTTGAGGACGAGCCCGGAGGGCGATCGACCGAGCCCCGGACGACGTCCACCTGAACCCCGACCTACAAGTTGCCCCGCTTAGCCTGCTCCCGCTCAATCGCCTCGAACAGCGCCTTGAAGTTCCCCTTGCCGAAGCCCATCGACCCGTGCCGCTCGATCATCTCGAAGAACACGGTCGGCCGGTCCTGCACCGGCTTGGTGAAGATCTGCAGCAGGTAGCCGTCCTCGTCCCGGTCGACCAGGATCTTCAGCTCGCGCAGCGTCTCCACGGGCACGCGGGTCTCGCCCGCCCACTCGCCGAGGGTGTCGTAGTACGAGTCGGGGGTGTCGAGGAACTGGACGCCGCCGGCGCGCATCGTGCGTACCGTCTCGACGATGTCGTTGGTGGCGAGGGCGATGTGCTGGACGCCGGCGCCGCCGTAGAACTCCAGGTACTCGTCGATCTGCGACTTCTTCTTCGCGATCGCGGGCTCGTTGATCGGGAACTTGACCTTCAACGTCCCGTCCGCGACGACCTTCGACATCAGCGCGCTGTACTCGGTGGCGATGTCGTCGCCCACGAACTCCTTCATGTTCGTGAAGCCCATGACCTTGTTGTAGAAGGCCACCCACTCGTTCATCTTGCCGAGCTCGACGTTGCCGACGCAGTGGTCGATGGCCTGGAAGGTCCGCTTGGCCGGCGGCTCCACGATCGGCGCGGCGGCCTCGAAGCCCGGCAGGTACGGCCCGTCGTAGCCGGACCGCTCGACGAGGGTGTGCCGGGTCTTGCCGTACGTGGCGATCGCGGCGCGGACGACCGTGCCGTGCTCGTCCTTGGTGTCGTACGGCTCCTCGATGCCGGTGGCGCCGTGCTCGATCGCGTACGCGTAGGCGGCGCGGGCGTCCGGGACCTCGATGGCGAGGTCGACGACGCCGTCGCCGTGCTCGGCGACATGGGCTTCGAGGAAGCGGCCCCAGTCGGTGGCGGCCTTGATCACGGAGGTGAGGACGAACCGGGCGCCGCCGTTCTCCAGGACGTAACTGGCCGTCTCGCGGCTGCCGTTCTCGGGTCCCGAGTAGGCGACGAGCTTCATGCCGAAGGCGGTCGAGTAGTAGTGCGCGGCCTGCTTGGCGTTGCCCACGGCGAAGACGACCGCGTCCATTCCCTTGACCGGGAAGGGGTCGGCCTGCCGGGCGGTGTGGGGGGTGGTGACCTGCGTGGTGTCAGTCATGTTCGCAGGTTCTCTCCGTTCCACAAGGTGCGCAATAGTTCGCTGCTCCTCTGGTCAATGTGCCTAGCGGAGCGCCAATATGTCCGGACGATCTGTGCAGGATGACTACCGGGAGTGTGATCCACGCCATGTCTCTGGGAAAGCCGGTCGGACCCACCGTCGACGAGCTCGACGGCCGCCTCATCGTGCTGCTGGCCCGGGAGCCCCGGATCGGCGTCCTGGAGGCGTCACGGCGGCTCGGCGTGGCCCGCGGCACGGTGCAGGCGCGGCTCGACCGGCTTCAGTCGAACGGAGTCATCCGCGGCTTCGGCCCGGACGTCGACCCGGCCGCGCTCGGCTATCCGGTCACCGCGTTCGCGACCCTGGAGATCAAACAGGGCCAGGGAGCCGACGTACGCGCCCACTTGGCGACCGTGCCCGAGGTGCTCGAACTGCATACGACGACCGGCAGCGGGGACATGCTCTGCCGGCTCGTGGCCAGGTCGAACGCGGATCTCCAACGTGTGATCGACCGGGTTGTGGGTTTTGATGGCATCGTCCGGGCCGCCACGGCGATCGTCATGGAGAACCCCGTCCCGCTGCGGATCATCCCGCTGGTGGAACAGGCGGCGTCGCTTCATTCCCGTAAGGATGTTTGAGTCGACACGGAAGAGCCGAGGTGTACGGGGTGAACTTCTGGGATTACCTGGGCAACCGGCACCAGCAGCTGCTGACCGACGCCTACCAGCACGCCAGCGCGGTCTTCCAGTGCATGGTCGTGGCCACGGTGCTCGGCGTGATCATCGGAATCGTCACGTACCGCAGCGACTGGGCCGGCTCGCTCGCCACCACGACGACCTCCACGATCCTGACGGTCCCGTCGCTCGCCATGATCGGTCTGCTCATCCCGATCGTCGGGCTCGGCGTCGCGCCGACCGTGATCGCCCTGACCTTGTACGGGCTGCTGCCCATCGTGCGGAACTCGATCGTCGGGCTGCGCGGGGTCGATCCGTCCCTGGTGGACGCCGCCAAGGGCATCGGGATGTCGCGGGTGGCACGCCTTTTCCGGGTGGAGCTGCCGCTGGCCTGGCCGCCGATCCTCACCGGCATCCGGGTCTCCACGCAGATGCTGATGGGCATCGCCGCGATCGCCGCGTACGCGTCGGGTCCCGGCCTCGGCAACGAGATCTTCCGCGGCATCGCCTCCCTGGGCAGCAAGAACGCGCTGAACCAGGTGCTCGCGGGCACGCTCGGGATCATCGTCCTGGCGCTCCTTTTCGACGCCGCGTACGTCCTGATCGGACGGCTGACCATTCCGAGGGGGATCCGTGCCTGACTCCGTGCCTGACTCCGTGCCTGACTCCGAGCCTGAATCCGTGTCCGAGACCGCGACCGCGACCAGTACGGCGACGGCCACCGCGTCCACGGCGAAAGCGACCACCGGCGCCACCATCGAGCTGGAGAACCTCACCAAGCGCTACCCGGGCAGCCCCAACCCGGCGGTGGACGAGGTCAACATGGAGATCAAGGCGGGCGAGCTCGTCATCTTCGTCGGCCCCTCCGGCTGCGGTAAGTCCACGACGCTGAAGATGATCAACCGCCTGATCGAGCCGACCAGCGGCCGGATCCGCATCAACGGCGAGGACGTCACCGACATGGACCCGGTGAAGCTGCGCCGCAAGGTCGGATACGCGATCCAGTCCTCCGGGCTCTTCCCGCACATGACGGTCGCGCAGAACATCGCCCTGGTGCCGAAGATGGTCGGCTGGTCCAAGTCTAAGATCAAGAGCCGGGTCGAGGAGATGCTCGACCTCGTCGGCCTGGACCCGGGCGAGTTCCGCGGCCGCTATCCCCGCCAGCTCTCCGGCGGCCAGCAGCAACGCGTGGGCGTGGCACGGGCGTTGGCGGCCGACCCGCCCGTACTCCTGATGGACGAGCCGTTCGGCGCGGTCGACCCGATCACCCGCGACCACTTGCAGGACGAGCTGATCCGGCTCCAGCACGAGCTGCACAAGACCATCGTGTTCGTCACGCACGACTTCGACGAGGCCATCAAGCTGGGCGACCGGATCGCGGTCCTGAGGGAGCGCTCGCACATCGCCCAGTTCGACACCCCGGAGGCCATCCTCACCAACCCCGCCGACGACTTCGTCTCCGGTTTCGTCGGCGCGGGCGCGGCCCTGAAACGGCTCAACCTGACCCGCGTACGGGATGTGGAGGTGCGGGACTACCCGACGGTGACGGTGGACGATCCGCTGCAGGACATCTTCAACAAGCTCCGCTCCGGCAACACCAACGAGATCCTGCTCCTGGACAAGCGCGGCCGCCCGTACAAGTGGCTGCGGCGCGGCGACCTGATGCGCGCCCGCGGTTCGCTCGCCCGCGCGGGCACCCTCGTCCACGACACGGTGACCCGGGACGCCACCCTGCGCGACGCGCTTGAGGCGGTGCTCACGGACAACGCGGGCCGGGTCGCGGTGACGGGACGGCGGGGGGCGTACGAGGGCGTCGTCGACATGGAGACGCTGATGAACTCCGTGCACGAACTCCTGGAGGCCGACCGCCTGGACGCGGTCGAGCACCAGCACGAGCTGGAGGAGCAGCGCGCCGAGCACACCCACCGCGAGCAGGAGGGCGCCGATACAGGCGGGGAGGAGCGGGCGTGAACACCTCCCGCGGACCGTCGAGCCCCACGCCGCCCGCCCGGCCGGAGGGTGAGCACGAGGTCAAGGGCGTGCCGTTCCGGGACGTCGGCGAGGCGGAGGAGGCGGCCGCGCCCGAGCCGCCCGCCAAGGAGCCGCCGCGGATCACCTGGCAGAAGCTGACGTTCCTGCCCGCGGTCCTGGCGATCGTGCTGCTGATCACCTGGCTCTGGTTCCAGAACGCCGAGCTCGACTCGATCGCGGAGAACGCGCTGGCCGACGGCAATGTGTGGCTGCGCCTGCGCCAGCACGTCCAACTCACCGTGATCTCCACGTTCTTCGTGCTGATCATCGCGATCCCGCTGGGCATCCTGCTGACCCGCAAGCCGCTGCGGAAGGCGGCCCCGGTCGCGATGGCCCTGGCCAACATCGGGCAGGCGACCCCGGCGATCGGTCTGCTCGCGCTGCTCGTGATCTGGATGGGCATCGGACAGAAGGCCGCCCTGTTCGGCATCGTGATCTACGCGGTCCTCCCGGTCCTGTCCAACACGATCGCCGGTCTGAAGGCCAACGACCCGACGCTCCTGGAGGCCGCCCGCGGCATCGGCATGTCCCCGCTCGGCGTGCTCCGCAAGGTCGAACTCCCCCTCGCCGTACCGCTGATCCTCGCGGGCGTGCGGACCGCGCTCGTCCTGAACGTCGGCACGGCGACGCTCGCCACGTTCGGCGGGGGCGGCGGGCTCGGCGACCTGATCACGACGGGCATCACCAACCAGCGCATGTCGGTCCTGGTGCTCGGCTCGATCCTCACGGTGGCACTCGCCCTGCTCGTGGACTGGCTGGCGTCGCTCGCCGAGCTGTTGCTGCGCCCACGGGGTCTGGAGGTGGGGTCATGAGGCGGCGTACGAGCGCGATCGGTCTCGCGGCGGCCGCGGTCCTGGTCCCGTCGCTGCTCGCCGGGTGCGGGCTGACCAGCGGCTCCCCGATGGTCGACGACGTCAAGCCGGGCACGGTGGGCAAGGGCCGGCCCCTGGAGGGCGCCGATCTCACCGTCACGTCCAAGGAGTTCACCGAGCAGCTGATCCTCGGCCAGATCACCGGTATCGCGCTGCAGGCGGCCGGAGCGAAGGTGCTGGACCGCACCGGCATCCAGGGTTCGATCGGCGCCCGCGAGGCGGTCAAGAGCGGCGACGCGGACCTGATGTACGAGTACACGGGCACGGCCTGGATCACGTACCAGGGCAACACCGAACCGATCGACGACCCGCGGAAGCAGTGGGAGGCGGTGCGCGAGGCGGACAAGAAGAACGGCCTCACCTGGCTGCCGCCGTCCGAGCTGAACAACACCTACGCACTCGCCATGAACCAGGCCAACGCGAAGAAGTACAAGACGAGGACGCTCTCGGACGTGGCGGCGCTCGCGAAGTCCGACCCGAAGGCGGTCACGCTGTGCGTGGAGAGCGAGTTCGCCTCCCGCAACGACGGCCTGCCGGGCATGCAGAAGGCGTACGGGATGAGCATCCCGCCCGCCAACATCACCAAGATGGACACCGGCATCATCTACACGCAGGCCGCGAAGGGCACGTGCACGTACGGCGAGGTGTTCACGACCGACGGCCGCATCAAGGCGATGGACCTGACGGTGGTGGAGGACGACAAGCGGTTCTTCCCCAACTACAACGCCGCCCCCGAGATCAACACCGACTCGCTGAAGGAGTTCCCGGAGATCGCGGAGGTCCTGGCCCCGATCACGGCCAAGCTCAACAACGACGTGGCCCGCGAACTGAACGCCCGGGTGGACGTGGGCGGGGAGGACCCGCATTCGGTGGCTCTGGACTGGATGTTGGCTGAGGGGTTCGTCAAGGAGGGGTAGGGGGTTGGCGGGGCGCGCCCGTCACCGCACAAAGAGTTCGTTGCAAAGAAAGCGTTGCAACGTAGTCTTTGCATGGCTACGCTCAGGGCATGGCAGAGCCGAACGAGCACACCGTCCGAGATCTCGACCCGCGTTCACTGCGAGGGCTGGCGCATCCTCTGCGGGTGCGACTGATGGTCGCGCTGCGCGAAGGACCCGCCACGGCCTCCCAACTGGCCGACCGACTGGGCGAGTCCAGCGGGGCGACCAGCTACCACTTGCGCCAGCTCGCCGCGTACGGGTTCGTCGAGGACGCGCCCGAGCACGGCAAGGGGCGGGAGCGATGGTGGAAGGCCGCCCATCAGGGCATCCGGATCGGTGACTCGATCAAGCTCGACGCCTCCCCGGAGACCCGGGGCGCCGTCTCGACCCTGATGCACGAGAACGCGAGCCTGCACGCCCAGGAACTCTCCACCTGGCTGGGGACCATGCACGACTGGCCCGAGGAGTGGATCGTCGCCTCCGACGTGAGCGACTACAAGCTGCGGCTCACACCCGAGCGGACACGCGAGCTCAACGACAAGATCCACGCGCTCATCGAGAGCTACCAGGACGAACCTCCGGGCGCCCCGAACACCGCCCAGGTCCGGCTCCATCTGCATACGCTGCCACGCACCTTGGAGGACACGGAATGAACCCGATCGACCCGCACACCCACCTGCTCCTGCACACCCAGCGCGCCGCCGAACTGCAAGCCGCCGCCTACCGTCCGGTCCCGCGTACCCCCTTGCGCACTCAACTCGGCTGGTTACTCGTCGAGTTGGGGCTCAGGCTGGCTACCCCGCGGGTTCCTGGTGTGGTGGCGGTCAGCAGCTAGGGACCTTGCCGCCCTTGTCGAGCGCGCGGAGCGCGTCCACCGTGCCGTCGAGGGTGGTGACCGGGATCAGGCGTACGCCGTCGGGGAGTTCGGACTTCGCGTCGGCGCACTCCGGCTTCGGGACCAGGAAGACGCTCGCGCCGTCGCGGCCCGCCGCCTGCGTCTTCAGGGCCACGCCGCCGACCGGGCCGACCTTGCCGTCGGCGGTGATCGTTCCCGTACCGGCGATGGTGCGGCCGCCCGTGAGGTCGCCGCCGCTGCCGTCGCCGTCCAGCTTGTCGATGATGCCGAGCGTGAAGAGGAGTCCGGCGCTCGGGCCGCCGACGTCCTCCATCTGCAGCTCGACCCGTACGTCCTTCGGGCTCTCGTCCAGATAGTTCAGGGCCGCCGCGACCGCGTCGTCCTGGGACTTCCGCATCTCGCCTCGGTTGTGCTTCTCGATCTCCTCGGTGGTGTCACCGGTCGGGTAGACCGCCTCGCGCGGCAGCACGGCGCGGTCGGTGCGGAACCAGGCGTCGACCACATCGCCCAGGTCGACCTCCGTGTCCGGGGCCGTCGCCGCGATCGTCGTCATCAGGAGCTTGCCCTTGGTGGGCCGCGTGGGCGCGCCCTCGACGGTGATCACCTGTTCGCCCTTGTGATCGCCGAGCACGTCCTCGGTCGAGCCCGGCTGCGCCACGGCGAACGGCAGCGGCGCGAAGACGGTCACCCCGACGAGCGCCAGTACGGGGACGGCGCTGATGGCGAGAGCGGTACGGCGGGGGAGGGCGGCGAGGCGAGAGAGCACGGGGTCAATCTAGTCCGTGCGGGACCCGGCACCGTGGTCCGGGGTTCGGCCCTCCGCGGCTACCGCAGCGCGTCCGCGACCTCCTTCGCCGCGTCGAGGACCCGCTCCCCCACCCGCTCCGGCACGGAGTCCGCCAGCATCACGACGCCGACGCTGCCCTCGATGCCCGTCACCCCGATCAGCGGTGCCGCCGCGCCGCTCGCTCCGGCTTCCAGCTCGCCGTGGGTGAGCGTGTAGCCGGGGTCGTTGAGCAGGCCCTGGCGGGCGGAGAGTATCGCCTTGCCCGCGGCGCCCCGGTCGAGCGGATGCCGGAAGCCCGTGCGGTACGCCACGTGGTAGTCGGTCCACGTCGGCTCGACCACCGCCACGGCGAGCGCCTCCGCGCCGTCGACCATCGTCAGGTGCGCGGTGGCCCCTATGTCCTCGGCGAGGGCGCGCAGCGCGGGCAGGGCGGCCTCGCGGACCAGCGGGTGCACCTGCCGGCCGAGGCGCAGCACGCCGAGGCCGACACGGGCACGGCCGCCCAGGTCACGGCGGACCAGGGTGTGCTGCTCCAGGGTGGCGAGCAGTCGGTAGACCACGGTGCGGTTGACCCCGAGCTTGTTGGACAGTTCGGTGACGGTCAGGCCGTGGTCGGTGTCGGCGAGCAGTTTGAGGACCCGCAGGCCTCGGTCGAGCGTCTGGGAAGTCTCCGCGGTCACGACGCCCTCTCCTTAGAGGTGAGTCGAAAAGAGGCGGTCCGGGGCGCGCTCGCCCCGTGCCGCCCGGCACCGGCTGCGCTCCGAGGCGGCGTTGCCACGGGGCGTGTGCGTTTCCGGGGGACAGTAGCGAGCCCGTCCCGCTCAGCGGAAGACTTTGTCCAGAATCCGGGCACCCTGGTCAACGGACCGGCGTCGATCAGTTGCGGTATGCCCCTTAGGAGCCAGTTGCGGTATGCCCTTTTGGAGCCTTTGGGGACCTTGGCCATCCGGTGGCGTGCCCGGTTCGGGACCTCTGGCGCGCGACCGGGGACCTTTGCGGCCGCCACTGGTGCCGTACGCACATTACGTTGACGCTCAGCCGGTGCCACCCCCGGTGCACCCGAGCCGTTCCAGCTCCCGAGCCGTCACAGCAAAGGCCGCCGCACATGAAGCTTCGCCGTACCGCCCCCTGTGTCGCCGTCGCCGCCGCCACCGGTGCGCTCCTGTGGGCCGCGCCCGCCGCAGCCGCCTCTGCCACCCCAATCGCCTCTGCCACCTCAGCCGCCTCTGCCGCCTCTGCCGCCTCCGGCCCGCTCGCCCCGGCCCCGGCCTCGCCCTCAAAGGTCGCCGTGGTCGCGGCCCGCAGCGGGCCGGCCGAGCCGCTGCCCGAGCCGGACTCCGGTACGCAGTGGATCATCGGGGCCGGTGCGCTGACCCTGGCGGTCGGCACGGGCATGGTCGCGCTCGGCCGCCACCGGCCGGGCCGGAAGGGGTGACCGGGCGGGCGCGCGGCCCCAACTGCCCCTCCCCCGGGCTCACTTGCCCGGGAGCCCGGCTCACTTCATCCGGGTGGCCCACTCCTGTACCTTGGCGATCCGCTGCCGGATCTGGCCCGCCGTGGCCTCCGCGCTGGGCGGGCCGCCGCACACCCGGCGCAGCTCGGTGTGGATCACGCCGTGCGGCTTGCCCGACTGGTGGACGTAGGCGCTGACGATCGTGTTGAGCTTCTTACGGAGTTCCAGGAGCTCCTTGTGGGAGACGACCGGGCGGCGCTCGGCGGGCAGTTCGAGCAGGTCGGCGTCCTCGTCGGGCCTCTTCCGGCTGTGCGCGATCTGCCGGGCCTGGCGCTTCTGCAGCAGCATCTGCACCTGGTCGGGTTCGAGCAGCCCGGGAATGCCGAGGTAGTCCTGCTCCTCCTCGCTGCCCGGGTGGGCCTGCATGCCGAACTCGGCGCCGTCGTAGAGGACCCGGTCGAAGACCGCGTCGGACTCCAGCGCCTCGAAGGGCAGCATGTCCTGCTCGCCGGTGTCCTCGTCCTCCTGCTTGTTCGCCTCGTCCAGCTCCTTCTCGGACTCGGCGTACGGGTCCTCCTCGCCGTCCTTCTTCGGCTTGTCGAGGACGTGGTCGCGCTCGACCTCCATCTCGTTCGCGAAGCCGAGCAGGTCGGGGATGGTCGGCAGGAACACGGAGGCGGTCTCGCCGCGCCGCCTGGACCGTACGAAACGGCCTACGGCCTGGGCGAAGAACAGCGGGGTCGAGATCGTCGTCGCGTACACGCCGACCGCGAGGCGGGGCACGTCGACGCCCTCGGACACCATGCGGACGGCGACCATCCAGCGGTCGTCGCTCCCGCTGAAGTCGTCGATCCGCTTCGAGGCCCCGGTGTCGTCGGAGAGGACGAGCGTGGCCTTCGTCCCGGTGATCTCGCGGATCAGCTTGGCGTAGGCGCGGGCCGAGTCCTGGTCGGAGGCGATGACGAGGCCGCCCGCGTCCGGGATGCCCTTGCGGACCTCGGTGAGGCGCTGGTCGGCGGCCTTCAGGACGTTGGGCATCCAGTCGCCGCGCGGGTCGAGCGCGGTGCGCCAGGCCTGGCTGACGGCGTCCTTGGTCATCGGCTCGCCCAGGCGGGCCGCGATCTCGTCCCCCGCCTTCGTGCGCCAGCGCATGTTGCCGCTGTACGAGAGGAAGATGACGGGGCGGACGACTCCGTCGCCGAGGGCGTTGCCGTAGCCGTAGGTGTAGTCGGCGGAGGAGCGCCGGATGCCGTCGTTGCCCTCCTCGTACTGGACGAAGGGGATCGGGTTGGTGTCCGAGCGGAACGGTGTGCCGGTGAGGGCGAGGCGGCGGGTGGCGGGCTCGAACGCCTCCAGGCAGGCCTCGCCCCAGGACTTGGAGTCACCGGCGTGGTGGATCTCGTCGAGGATCACGAGGGTCTTGCGCTGCTCGACGCGGTTGCGGTGCAGCATGGGGCGCACGCCGACGCCCGCGTAGGTGATCGCGACCCCGTGGTACTCCTTGCTCAGCGGGCCCGCGCTGTACTCCGGGTCCAGCTTGATGCCTATCCGGGCCGCGGCCTCCGCCCACTGCTTCTTCAGGTGCTCGGTCGGCGCGACCACCGTCACCTGCTGCACGACGTGGTGGTGGAGCAGCCAGGAGGCGAGGGTCAGCGCGAACGTCGTCTTGCCTGCGCCGGGCGTCGCGACGGCGAGGAAGTCCCGCGGCTGCTCCTGGATGTACCGGTCCATGGCCCCCTGCTGCCAGGCCCGCAGCTTGTTCGCGGTGCCCCAGGGCGCGCGGCCGGGGAAGGCGGGGGAGAGGTGGTGGTTGGAGGTGGCGGCGGTCGAAGTAGTCACGGTCTCCGTCGGGGTTCCTGCGCGCGCGGCGCTCGGCTACGTATGACAACCGGGCCACCTTACCGGTGCGGGTTCACGGATCGGGGTGCCCTCTGCCCGGCCGACCGTGGGTGGGACTGGGGTCACATGGGTGGCGTGGAGGGTCGGGAGTGGCGTGCGCGAGCGAGTGCTTGCACGGCGGCTTCCTGGTCGGGCCCGAGGTCCACCTGGAGATCGGGCATGTTCAGACCTCGTCCATGGGGTGCCGCCAACGGAGACCGGGGAAGCGGGCGAAGCCTCGGTCCGCGCTGTAGAACGTCGCGCCGGTCTCGATGGCCAGCGCGGCGAGATAGGCGTCCGGAATCAGGTTTCCGCGCGCTCCCACTTTGCGGCACAGGCGCTCGAAGATCTGCCAGTGCCGCTCACCCTCGCGCAGCGGGACGGAGGCCGGTGCTTCGCGCAGCGCCTCCACGAACTCCAGAGCCGTCGACACGGGCGCCGGCTCCGTGAAGATCTTCGGATGCGTGACGATGCGCACGAGACCGCTCGTCACCACCGAGCTGATCCCCACCGGCTCTTCGCCGTTGAGCCGCTCGGCCAGCCAGCTGTGATACGCCTCGTGGCCCTCGGCGTCCTCGCGGAAGGCGTACACGAGGACGTTCACGTCGCAGAGGATCACTCGGTGCCGTCCATCAGGTCGAGCAGCGAGCCGTTGTCGCCGAGATCGACGCCGGGACGCACACCGCCAGTCCCGTACGTCGGCAGCTTGACGATGCTCCGTGCGGCTGCGACGTCCCGCGCGAACGAGGCACGCATCGCATCCTCTATCACCGCACTCACCGAGACGCGCCTGCGCGCCGCCCGCTCCTTGGCGTCCTGGATCAGGTCTTCGGGGAGGTCGACCGTGGTTCTCATACATCACAGCGTACGGCGCGTGCATCATGATGCGCAAGGCATGCGTCACGATGCATCGCGCCGACGCTCAGCGCGCGGTACGGGCGGCGCAGCACTCCGCTCTCGTGCTCCGCCTCCAGCGGGATGCCGGTGCCGGTGTCCCGTTCGGTCACCGGTGTCCCGTTCGGTCATACGTGAACTCGCGCGTCACTTCCCATCGGCCGCGTCCACCAGTGCCTGGACGTCGAGCTTGCCCATGCCGAGCATCGCCTTCATCGCGCGCCCGGACCTGGCCGGGTCCGGGTCGGTGATCAGCTCGTCCAGGACGCGCGGGACGATCTGCCAGGACAGGCCGTACTTGTCCTTGAGCCAGCCGCACGGGCCCTCCTGGCCGCCGTCAGCGGTGAGCGCGGACCAGAGCCGGTCGACCTCCTGCTGGTCGTCGCAGTCGACGTAGACCGAGCTGGCCTCGGTGAACTGGAACTCGGGGCCGCCGTTGAGGCCCATGAACTCCGTCCCCGCGAGCTCGAACATGACCACCATGACGCTGCCGGGCTCCCCCGGCCCGACCTCGCTGTAGCGCTGCACCTGGGTCACGCGGGAGTCGTCGAACAGCGACGTGTAGAGCTCAGCGGCCTCCTCGGCCTGGCCGTCGAACCAGAGACATGTCTTGATCTTCTGCGGCTGTGCACTCATTGCGCTCATGGGGATGCCTTTCGACGTGGCGCGGGTCCGCCCGCACGCCTCACGGGGGTAGACCCCGGGCACCCCGCGAACTCATCGCCCAGCCCGCGAAGCGGCCTCGGCCTCCTGCTCGTGCTCCCAGACCTGGAGCGTGTACGTACGCCCCTTCTGCGTCACTTCGGTCGGCGGTACGTCGGCACGGAGCCGGTACCCCGCCGCCCGGGCCACCCCGGTGCTGGCCGCGTTGTCCGCCTCGATCTGCAGCCGGAGCCGGCGCAGGCCAAGGGTGGTGTGGGCGTACTCCGTGAGCAGCCGGGTCGCGCGCAGGGCGAGGCGGCGGCCGCGGTGGGCGGCGCCGATCGCGTACCCGAGCGTGACCGCACCGGCCGGGCGCTCCGCGCCGAGCGAGGCGAGCAGCACCTCGCCGAGCGGCGTCACTCCGTCCTCGGTGACGACGAGCTGGAGGCGCGTGCCGTCGGCGCGGGTGTCGCGGGCCCGGTCGAGGTAGGCGCGGGCGGCGGCCAGGTCGAAGGGCGAGGCGAGCGGGGTGCGGTGGGCGATCCCGGGTTCGTCGAAGAGCTCCGCCATCGCGGGCACGTCGTCCTCGGTCCACTCCCGCAGGACGAGCCCGTCACCGCGGAGGACAACGGGCGTGGCGGGGAGGGTCGGCACGGGGTCCGGGGCCTGGTCCGAGTCCGGGTTCGGGTTCGGGTCCTGATTCGGGTCCGCCGCGGCCCCTTCTCGTACGTACGACTCCCCCTGTCCTCGTACGTACAACTCCCCCTGCACGAGCGCCTGCTGTGCACCTTCCACAGCATCTCCACCTTCGGTGTGCATGAAGCTCATCTACCCCTTCCGGCCTGCGTCTACCCTGCACGAACGGCACGCCCCACAGGTAACGGGAAACTCCTCCCGCCCCCTGCGTCGCAGCGCTTCGCCCGCCTCGCCCCGAATCGTCGCCTGTGGGCCCGGGCACCGCCACACCGGGGGCACCGGGGCCTTGCGGCATGATGTGCGCATGGCAAGCACGGGGGATCTCATAGCGGGCCGGTACCGCATCGGAGCACGGCTCGGCCGCGGCGGTATGGGCACCGTCTGGCGTGCGCAGGACGAGTTGCTCGGCCGCGCCGTCGCCGTCAAGGAACTCCACGTCGACGACGGACTGCCGTCCATGGACGCGGAGATGCAGCGGGAGCGGACCCTGCGCGAGGCCCGTTCGGTGGCCCAGGTGCGCCACCCCAACATCATGGTGCTGCACGACATCGTCGAGCACGACGCCCAGCCGTGGATCGTGATGGAGCTGATCGACGGCCGCTCGCTCGCCGACCGCATCGCCCTCGAAGGACCCGTCTCCCCCGCCGAGGCCGCCCGGGTCGGCCTCGCCCTGCTCGACGCCCTGCGCGCGGCGCACGCCTCGGGTGTGCAGCACCGCGACCTCAAGCCTGCCAACGTCCTGATCGAGGCGCGCACCGGGCGCGTGGTCCTCTCCGACTTCGGCATCGCGCAGGTCGCGGGCCAGACGACGCTGACGGAGACCGGCTCGTTCGTCGGCTCGCCCGAGTACACGGCGCCCGAGCGCATGTCGAACCGCCACACCGGCCCCGAGTCCGACCTGTGGTCCCTCGGCGTGCTGCTGTGCGCGGCGGTCGACGGCGAGTCCCCGTTCCACCGCGACTCGGTCGCCGGGGTCCTGCACGCGGTCGTGATGGACGAGATCCGCATCCCGGCCGCCGCGGGCCCGCTCACCCCGGTCGTACGCGGGCTCCTGGAGCGGGACGTGCAGCGCCGGGTCGACCTCGACGAGGCGGAGCGGATGCTCTGGCCCCTGGCCGAGGACGCCGCGACCGCCCCGCTGGCCACCGCCGGCGCGCGCGCCGGCGCCGGCGCCCCGGTCGACCCGCGCCTCGCCCATGCCGCGAAGCCCCCGGCGCCGCCCACGCACCGCGGGGCCGCGCGGGCACCGCAGCCGCCGACCCCGCGGGACCCGCAGTCCCCGTCCGGCTCCGCGACCGAGCCCGCCGACCCGCTCGTCGCCTCGTCCCGGACCGAGCCGCCGCCCTCCCGGCGCCCCCGGGTGCGTACCGCCGTCCTCGCGGCCGCCCTCGCCGTGGCGCTCGCGGCGGGCGGTACGGGGTTCGGGCTCTGGTACGCGGGCCGCGACCAGGGCAGGGACCCCTCGGCCGCCGGGAAGGTGCAGGCCGACCCGACGCCGACGGCCGAGAGCCCGAAGGGCGACCGCGTACCGGACGCGTCCCCGAACCCCGCCGCGCCGGACGGGGCGAAGTCGACCGGGCCCACCCAGAAGGAGAAGCCGGGCGGCGGCGACGCGGACGGCGCCCCGGACGACGGCGGCTCCGACGCGCCCGCCGACGACCCGGCACCCGCCGGGTACCGCACGGTCACCGACCCGCTGGGCTTCAAGGTCGCGGTCCCCGACGGCTTCACCCGCTCCTACGAGGCGCCGCGCGTGTACTACTACTCCCCCGGCAAGAAGTTCCGCCTCGGCTTCCACCCCCAACCCCAGGACCCCCAGGGCCCGTTGGCGGTCATGCGGCAGGCGCACGAGGACGGCCCGGACGACTACCCCGGCTACCGCGACGGCTCGGTCACCGAGACCACCCACGGCGGCAACCCCGCCGCGCTCTGGAGCTTCGCCTGGGACGGCACGGCGGCGGACGGCGGACCCCGCAAGACGTACGACCTGAGCTGGGACGAGGGCGGCAAGATGTACGACCTGTGGATCTCGGGCCCGAGCGCCCAATCGGCCACGGCGAAGCGGCACTTCGATGTGGCGCTTGAGTCGTTCGCGGCTGGGGGGTAGGCCGCTGGCCGCCCAGTACTTCTCCCCTCCCACCCCTTCCCGAACTGGGGGATTTCGTGCCCCGATAGGGGCGCGGGGAACTGCGCGACCAGCAACGACGGCGCAGCAGTCGAACGACAGCCTCGGATCGGGGGCCTGGGGGCCTGCCCCCAGTTCGGGAAGGGGCGGGGTGGGGAAAAGTACGGGCGGATCTTGTGAGGGCCCCCGCAGCGAGCGCGCCGCTCTATAAACTCGCCCGCGTGGCGATCATGCGCGAGTTATCCGCAGATGCAGACGCACGTACAGGCGCAGGTTCAGACGCAGGTTCAGACGCAGGTGCCGACGCAGACGCACACGCAGACGCACACGCAGACGCACACGCAGATGCAAACCCGCAACTCCGATTAGCCCTCCTCGGCCCCCTCCACGCCTGGCACGGCAGCGCCCCCGTGGACCTCGGGCCGGTCCGCGAGCAGGCCCTCCTCACCGCCCTGCTCCTGCGCCCCGACCGCACCGTCACCCGGCAGCAACTCCTCGACGGCGTCTGGGGTTCCGAACCCCCCGGCACCGGCACCAAGGTGATCCCGGTCTACGTCCACCGGCTGCGCAAACGCCTCGACACCCCCGGCCAGGGAGCCCGCGCCGCCGAATCCGTGCTCGTCACCGTCCGCGGCGGCTACCGCTTCACCCCTGCGAACGCCCCGGGCGGCGCCTGGGTGGACGTCGTCCGCTGCGAGGAGCTCGCCGCCGAGGGGCGCGCCGCGCGCGAGGCCGGGGACCTGGACGCCGCGGCCGCCGCCTGGTCCACGGCCCTCGGCCTGTTCCGCGGCGAGCCGCTGGCCTCCGTGCCCGGCCCGTTCGCGGAGGGCGAGCGGCACCGGCTGACCGAGCAACGCCTCGTACTGGCACAGGACTTGGCGGCGGCACGGCTGAGGCTCGGGCGGCACGCGGAGGCGGTGGGCGAGCTGTACGCGCTGGCCGCGGAACACCCGTACAACGAGGCCCTGGCCGCGCTCCTCATGCGGGCCCTGTACACCGCGAACCGGCAGTCCGACGCCCTGGACGTCTACGCCGCCGTCCGCCGCCGCCTCGTCGACGAGCAGGGCGTGGACCCCGGCGCCGAGCTGCGGCAGGTGCACGAGGCGGTGCTGCGCGGCGACGGCTCCCGGCTTCCCGGTACGGACGCCGCCACCGCGGCGCGCGCTCCGCGCAGGCGGCGGCGCAGTGAACTCCCCGTGGACAACGGCAAGTTCGCCGGGCGGGACCGCGAGATCGCCCTGCTCGTCGCGGACGCCGACGCGGGCGTGGTCACCGTACGGGCCGTGGACGGCATGGCCGGGATCGGGAAGACCGCGCTCGCGGTGCACGCGGCGCGCCGCCTCGCGGACCGGTACCCCGACGGCTGCCTCTTCGTGGAGCTGCACGGCCACCGCGAGGACCACGAGGCGGCGGGCCGGCAGCGCGTGCTGCGGCGGCTGCTGCGCTCGGTGGGCGCGGGCGAGGGCGAGGACTCCGAGGACCTGGACGAGCTGGCCGCGTCCTGGCGCGCGGCGACGGCCTCGCTGAGACTCCTCCTCGTACTGGACGATGCCTCCGCCGCCGAACAGGTGCGCCCCCTGCTGCCCGCAGGGCCCGGCAGCATGGTCCTGGTGACCAGTCGGCAGCGCCTGACCGGCCTGGACGCGGACCGCCGGATCTCCCTCGCACCGCTCGCCCCCGACGAGGCGGCGGACCTGCTGACCCGCATCGTCGGCGGCGCGGGCACCGAGCGCGAGCGGGCCGCCGTACGCGAACTCGCCGCGCTCTGCGACCGGTTGCCGCTCGCCCTGCGCATCGTCGGGGCCCGCGTCCAGGACCGCCCGCTGTGGGCCGTCGAGGCGCTGGCCGCCCGCCTCACCGACGACGAGCGGCGCCTCGACGAACTCGCCGTGGAGGACCGCAGCGTCGAGGTCGCCTTCCAGCTCTCGTACGGGCAGCTCCCGCCCGGCGAGCAGCGCGCGTTCCGGGTCCTCGGGCTCTCCCCGACCGTGCAGTTCGACCGCCTCACGCTCGCGGCCCTGCTCGGCCTGCCTCCCGCGGAGGCCGAGCAGGCCCTTGAGCAGCTGGCCGACGCGAGCCTCGTCCAGCAGGTCACCGCCGACCGCTACCGCCTGCACGACCTGGTCGCGGTCTACGCCCGCCGCGTCGCCGCCGGCCGCCCCGACGAGGCGGCGGCCGCCCGCGCCGGGATCTTCCGGCTCTACGTGACCGCCGCCCGCCGCGCCAGCGACTGGGGCACCTCCGTCCCCGACGCCCACGACACCGGCCCGTTCACCGACTGGGAGGACGCCGCGGCCTGGCTGGACGCGGCGGGCACCGAACTCGTCGACGTGGTCGGGCAGTCCGTCGCCGCGGGCCACGCCGACGACGCCTGCCGGCTCGCCGAGGGCCTCGTCGACTACCTCACCCGCCAGGGCCGCTTCCACGAGTGCCGCACCGCCCTGGAGACCGCCCTCCCCCTGGCCGACCACTCCCCCGAGCAGCGCCTCGCCTCCGCCCTGCGTACGGGCATGGGCATCATGTACGGGCTTCAGGGCCGCTACCAGGAGGCCCGCGGCTGGTTCACGCAGGCCCTCGACCTCAGCCGCAGCGCCGACGACCCGCACGAGCAGGCGCGCGCCTCGGCCGGACTCGGCACGTTCGCCAACCTGGAGGGCGACGCGGCCGAGTCCATGACCCACTTCGCCGAAGTCGCCCGCCTGGTCGGCTCGTTGGAGCACGACGACTGGCTGATGGGCTCCGTGATGACCCGCGTCGGCGACATCCACCACCAGCTCGGCGAGCACGACAAGGCGTACGACCGCTACACCGACGCCATCGCCCTCGCCGAGCGCTCCGGCAGCCCCCGCCTCCTCGGCAAGACCCTGCTCCGCCTCGGCCGCCTCCAGCTCGACCTGGGCAGGCCCGCCGACGCCGCGGGCGCGCTCGGCAAGGCCGAGGACCTGGCCCGCCGCCTCGGCGACGTCCCCCTGCACTCAGCGGTACTCGACCGCCTCGCCACCGCCGAGGCCCACCTCGGCCACCCGGAGGCGGCGGCCGACCTCCGCCGCCGCGCCCGCGCGCTCCTGGACGAGCAGACCGGCACCGACTCGGAGATCGCCATCCGCCACCAACTCGTCTGGTACGGCGCGGCGACGGAGGACCTGACCTCGGCCCGCGACTTCTTCTCCCGCTCCACCGACCTCCCGGTCACGGAGGAGGGCCGGTCCCGCATCCGCCGCGTCCTGGATGCGCTGGGGAGGCGGGGGCGGGACCGGAGCCTCTAGATCAGCCGCGCGGCGGGGCGGGCGTGCCGTCCGGGTTGAGCCACTGGACGCCGCTGGGGCTGTCCTCGGTCATGGTGCGCTCGATGGCGTTGCCGCCCTCGGCGTAGTTCGGGTGCAGCTCGAAGTAGCCGGGGGCGTTCAGGATGTTGGCATCGCACACCGGGTCGCCGTTGATGCAGTACCGCGTGACGGGGATCCCGTTGAAGTCCGTCGGACCCGCGCCGGCCGACGTGGCGACGCCGGGCACGCCGATCCCCTTGGGGACGACCGCAAAGAAGCCGGTGCCGGGCTGCATCGGGTCGGCGTAGAGCTTGCCGTCGACCTGCTCCTTCGGGATGCCGGTCTCGCCGCGGGAGATCTTCTGCAGCACCTCGTCCGCGACGTGCGCGCCCTGCGAGTAGCCGACGATCCTGAGCTGCGCGTCGGGGTGCGCCCGGTGCGTCTCCTCGGCGACCTTCAGCGTCTCCTCGATACCGATCCGCACGCTGGTGTCGTACGTCGGCGCGGTGAGGGCCTCGGGGTTGATCTTCCCGTTCGGTTCGACGAGCGAACCGGTCGGGCCGATCACCGGTCCCCACGACGCCGGGTAGCACACCTTGATCGCCCGGTCCCCGAGCTGGTGGGCCGCGTTCGCGGGGTCGTAGGTGTAGGTGCACTCGGGTGCGGGCTTCGTCGGTCCGGTACCGCCGACCTGGATGTAGTAGCGGTCCGCGTCGGCGGCCTGCGCGGCCCCGGGGAACGCGACGACCGTCCCGGCCGCGAACGCCGCACTGGCGGCGGCAGCCCCGAGAACCCGCCTCATCCTGCTGGTCTTGGCCATGGCCTGATCTCCCCCTAGGAGTGTGAATGGAAGCAACTCACAAGCTAGGGAGGGGTGTTGGCATCAGGATGACATGGCGATGACTTAGCTGGTGACGAAGCGGACGAGACCGGCCCAGGTGTCCACACCGACCGCCAGCGTGGGCCCCTGCGGGGCCTTGGAATCCCGGATGTGAACGGTGCCGGGGGTGGTGGCGACTTCGACGCAGTCGCCGGACTCGTTGCTGCTGCTGAAGCTGCTCTTGAACCACTTCAGCTCGCTCATGCGTCTCCCAGCGAAGCGTTGACGAAGCGGACGAGTCCTGCCCAGCTGTCTGTGCTGACCGAAAGCCTCGGCCCCTTCGGGGCCTTGGAGTCCCGGATGTGGACCGTGCCGGGGGTGGTGGCGATCTCGACGCAGTCGTTGATGTCACTGCTGCTGCTGAAGCTGCTCTTGAACCACTTCAGCTCGGACCCATCCTCAGTCATGTCTCTCCCAACAGTTCCTCGATGAAGTTCAGGGACTCCCGTGGCGTGGAGGCCTGAGCACGAAGCAGTCCGTAGCGCAGTTCAAGGATACGAAGCTGCTTCGGGTCCGACACCGGGCGGCCGTTGAATGCCCCAGGGGATCGCCCCAGCGCCGTGCCATCAGCGAATTTCAGCACCTCGATCCCCCCTTCCGTACTGGCGTGCTCCTCCACCCTTGTCGGCATCACCTGAAGCGTGACGCTACTCAACTTGCCTAGCTCAAGCAGCCGTTCGAGCTGGCGGCTCCACACACTCTTACCGCCCAGCCGCCGCCGAAGCGTCACCTCTTCCAGTACGAAGCCAATGACCGGAGCAGGCGAGCGTCCGTAGATCGACTGGCGGCTCAACCGGGCGGCGACCCCCCGGTCCAGTTCTTCCGCGCCGTACGCGGGCTGCTGCATGCCGAACAACGCCCGCATGTACTCCTCAGTCTGCAAAAGCCCATGCAAGTTGTGGTTGCAGTACAGCATCAGCTCGACAGCCTGCTCCTCCAGCTTGGCCAACTCCCTTACCTTCTTCGGGTATCGAGCCTTCCGCATCGTCTCCTTCATGTCCGAGACGAAGCCCTGCGCGCCCAGCACCTCGTCCGCCTTGTCCAGGTACTCGGGGCGCGGGATGCGGGCCCCGCGTTCCACCTTCCGCACCTGGTCCTCGCCGTAGCCGATCGCCTCCGCGAACTCCGGTACGCGCAGGCCGCGCCGCTCTCGCCACCACCTCTGCTGGCGGCCGAACTCCTCGACCACCGACGCGATCTCGTCGTCCGGGTCGACATCCCAGCCCGCCTCGTCCGCCTGCTCGCTCACCCGTCCCCACCTCCGTGATTCCGTACGCGCCACAACGCGCAGTCGTACCCCCGCGTCACCGGGACAGCCGGGACAGCGCGGGACAACGGCGGGACAGAATCCGTACGCACCGTCGTAATTGCTGGGCAGCGTACGCACGGGTGGCCACGCTGAGTGACGTGAATTCCGAAATCGAGCAGCGAATCGCTCAACTCAGCACCCCCGCACGGCACTTCACCGTGCTGCTCTCTCCCACCCCGCGCGGCGCGCGCCTCGCCCGGCGGCTCGCGGTCGCGCACTTCACCGAGTGGGGGTGCCACGTCGACAGCGTGCACGCCGCCGAGCAGGTCGTCGCCGAGCTGGCCAACAACGCCGCGCTGCACGGGCGCGTGCGGGGGCGGGACTTCCGGCTGCGGCTCGGCCTCTCGGGCGGCACCCTGCGGGTCGAAGTGACGGATGCGCGCTACGAGTTGGGCGTACGAGACGTCGACACGTCGCCCGACCCGTACGCGGAGGGCGGGCGCGGGCTGCTGATCGTCGGGGCGTTCGCCCGGCGCTGGGGTGTCGCGCCCGAGGCGGCGCCCTCCAAGACCGTCTGGGCCGAGATCGAGTGATCACTCAAGTGGGTGACGCGGCCCGACTTGCCTTGTGCATATGCCAGTTGCCGCAGCAGGCTCGCGGTCATGAACGACCACATGGCCGAGCAGCATTCCAAACTCTCCCTCACCGCGATCGGGCTCGCCACGCACATCCAGTCGCTGCCCGAAGGCGCGGAGGTCGGCATCAGGGCGCTGGCCGCCCGGTTCGCCGAGGGGGAGGTCCGGATCGCCGCCGCCCTGCGCGAGCTGGAGGCCCACGGATACCTATCCCGTACGCGAGCGAGGCTGCCCTCCGGACGGATCGTCACGCGCACGGTCTGGCACAACAACCTGCTCACGACCGGCCTCCGCCCACGAATCCCGGAGCAGCGACGGCCCCAGCCTTGAGGAAGTCCGGAAGGAGCCACTCATGGGCGAGCCCCTGAAGACCATGGTCGACGGAGTCGAGGTCGGAACGGCGGCACGAGACGTAACGGATCGCCTACGCGCCGCCCGGAGGGTCACCCCTCCTGAACAACCGCCGCCTGCGGCCGAATCGGCAGCCGGTTCACCGCGCGTCCCGTGGCCGCGCGCACCGCGCCCGCCACCGCTGCCGGGGACGTGACCACCGGGGCCGCCGAGGCGGGCTTCGCGCCGAAGGGGGCGACGACGTCGCGCTCCTCCACCAGCTTCACGATGCGGATGTCCGGCGTGTCCAGGGCCGTCGGCAGCGCGTAGCCCGTCAGGTCGGGGTGGCGGATCAGGCCCTTCGGGGTGCGGAGGTTCTCCGTCAGGGCCGCGCCGACGCCCTGCGTGACGCCGGCCTCGATGCGGGCCCTGAGCTGGGCCGGGTTGAGGACGCGGCCCACGTCCTGGGCGACGGCCAGTTCGACCACACGCACCGAGCCCATCTCCACGTCCACGTCGACCACGGCGCGGATCGCGCAGAACGCGAGGCCCACGAACGCGTCGCCCTGGCCGGTGTCGTCCAACGGCTCCGTCGGGTGGGGGCGGCACTGGGCCGTGGCCCACAGTTCCTTGCCGTCCATGGCTTCCGTGACCGTGGTGGACAGGACTCCGTCGTACGACGTGATCTTGCCGTCGGTGATCTGGAGCAGCTCCGTGGACATGCCGAACTTGGCGGCCAGGGGTTGCAGGAGCTGGGTGCGGACCATTTTCGCGGCGCGTTCCACCGCTCCGCCCGAGACCCACGTGTGGCGGCCTCGGCAGGCCGGGCCCGCCGGGGGCTGGTCCGTGTCCACCGACGCCACGTGGACCTCGTCGATGCCCAGGGTCTCCTGGACGATCTGCCGCGCGAGCGTGGAGAAGCCCTGGCCCGTGTCGACCGCCGCGCAGATCACCGTGGCCACGCCGTCCTGCACCTTGACCGTGGCCGTGGAGACCTCGTCCGCGCCCTCCGCGCCCAGCATGTGCACCATGCCGAGTGCGTAGCCGACGCCCCTGCGGATGGCGGCGGGCTCGCCCGCGCCCTCCAGGCCGCCGGGCAGCAGCCACTCCTCCTCCGGAGTGTCCTTGGGGAGAGGAGGGAGGTCGAAGTCCCTTACGGAGCGCAGGAGTTCGGCGACCGGCGCCGGGCACGTGACCGTCTGCCCCGTGGGCAGGATGTCGCCCGTCGCGAGGACGTTGCGAAGGCGTAGCTCGGCCGGGTCGAGGCCCAGCTTCCCGGCCAGCTTGTCCATCTGCGCCTCGTAGGCCGCGCACACCTGCATGGCGCCCTCGCCGCGCACATGGCCGGAGGGCGGATTGTTCGTACGGACCGCCCAGCCCTCGATGAAGGCGTGCGGGACGACGTACGGGCCGCAGGCGAAGGAGACCGCGGCGGCCAGGGATTCCGACGACGCGTCCGCGTAGGCGCCCGCGTCCAGGAGGATCTGCGCCTCCACCTTCACCAGGCGGCCCTCGGCGTCGGCGTGGTGGCGGTAGCGGAGGAGCGTGGGGTGGCGGTGGGCGTGGCCGAGGAAGGACTCCTCGCGGGTCGCCGTCAGCTTCACCGGGCAGCTGGTCCGCAACGCCAGGAGCCCGAGCGGGAGTTGGAAGCCGGGGTCCTCGCGGTCGGCGGTGGCGCCGGGCACGCCGGTGACGACGACCTTCACGCGGTCCGGCTCAAGGCCGTAGCAGGCGGCGGCCAGATCGCGGTCGGTGTGCGGGTCGGTGGAGGCGACGTACAACTCGACGCCGCCGTCGGGGCGCGGCACCGCGAGGCCCGCCTCGGCGCCGATGGGGGCCGGGTCCTGGCGGCCGATGCGGTACAGGCCCTCCACCACGACCTCGCCCGCCGCCTCCGGGTCGCCGTAGCGCAGCGGGATGTGGCGGATCAGGTTGCCGTCGGGGTGCAGGGGTTCGGCGGCGAAGGCCTGCTCGGGGTCGGTGATCGGGTCCAGGACCTCGTACTCGACCTGGATCGCGGCCGCGGCCATACGGGCCGTGTCGGGGTGGTCGGCGGCCACGGCTGCGATGGGCTCGCCATGGTGGCGGACCACATCCGCGGCGAAGACGGGCCGGTCGTGCACGCGGCGGCCGTGGGCGGCGTCGCCGGGGATGTCGGCGGCGGTGACGACCGCGCGTACGCCGGGCATCGCCGTGGCCTCCGAGGTGTCCACGGCGACGATGCGGGCGTGCGGGTGCGGCGAGCGGAGCAGCGCGGCCCACAGCAGGCCCTCGGCCCACAGGTCGGAGGCGTACGGGAACGTGCCCTCCGTCTTGGCCTGCGCGTCGGCGGGCTGCAGCGACGCGCCCAGGCCGTGCTCGGGCCGCGGCGCATCGGCGGGCGCCGTGGTGCTGACGGCGCGGGTGGTCGCCGTGGCGGCCCCTTCGTTGCTCACGCCGCTCCTCCGTCCTGGGCGTCCGGGTCGTTCTGGGGGTTCTGGCCGTTCTGGGCGTTCTGGGCGTTCTGGTGCGGGAAGTGCTGCGGGTGGACTCCGCCGGCGCCCGGCGGGGCTTGGTGCGGGATCCGTGCGGCGGCGTCGGTGTCCGTCGACTGTGCCTCCCCGCCCGCGAGTTCGCCTTCGGCAGCGGTGGACGCGCGGCGCTCGGCGACGACCTCGCGTACGGCGTCCAGGACTCCGCGGTAGCCGGAGCAGCGGCAGAGGTTGCCGCAGAGCGCCTGCCGGGCCTCGCGCTCGCTCGGGTCGGGGTTGCCCTCCAGGAGGTCGTGCACGGTCATCGCCATGCCTGGTACGCAGAAGCCGCACTGCACGGCGCTCCCGCAGGCGAGGGCGCGCTGCACGTCGGAGGGCCTGCCGTCGGTGGCGAGCCCCTCGACCGTACGGACCTCGCTGCCCGCAGCGGTCGCGGCGGGCACCAGGCAGGACGCGACGAGCCGCCCGTCCACCTGCACCGCGCACGCCCCGCACTCGCCCTGCGAGCAGCCGTCCTTGGCCCCGGCGAGCCCGAGCCGCTCGCGCAGCACGTAGAGCAGCGACTCCCCGATCCAGGCGTCCGGGACGGGCCGGTCGACGCCGTTCACTCGCAGCACGTACGAGGCGAGCGGGTGCTCGTCGTGCGGCGGTACGGCGGGCTGCTCCTGGGTGCTGCTGACGGCGGGGGTCGTCTCGGGTTCGGGTGCGGGCTCGGGTTCCGGTGAGGGCTCGGGCTCGGGTTCAGGTACGGGCTCGGGGTCCGGGTCAGGCGCGGGGTCGGCTTCCGCTGCGGGTGCGGGCTCGGGCTCGGGCTCGGGCGCGGGCGCGGGCTGGGGCTCGGCGGTCAACTCGCCCTCTTCGGCCGGGACTTCGTCCACCGCATCCGCCGCGGCGGCCGCCTCCACCGGAGGCACGTCCCGTACGATCCCCAACTCGGCCGTCGTCTCGGCGGGGGACTCCTCGGGCGCGACCGGCTCGGGCGCGACCGGCTCGGGCGCGGGCTCCGGCGCGCTCGCCGCCCAAGGCGCCGGGGCGCCCCCCGGCAGGGTCGCCGGGGCTTCGCCGCCCCACTGCTCGATCAGCGAGGACTGCGTGAACTCGCCCGACTCGTCCGGGAGTTCACCCTGCGCGAGCGGGATCGACCACTGCCCGGTGACGTTGTCGTGGCTCTGCGGGGCTTGGGGGGCTTGGGGGGCCTGCGGTGCGTACCCCGTGAACTCCTCGTACGGCTGCTGCGCATACCCGGACGGGTCCTGGTACGGAGCCGGGTCCTGGACGGCGTACCCGCCGTACTCGCCGTACTCGCCGTACTCGCCGTACCCGCCGAAGTCGCCCTGCGGCTCTGGCCAGCTGACCTGCTCGGGGGCGGGCTGTGCCGGACCGGCGCCCATCGTGGGGACGACGAACGCGCTGGTCGCGGCCGGGTCGGTGGCCGCGCCGCCGGTCACGGAGATGTGCGGCGGCACGTAACCGCCGGGTGCGGCGAGCGGGGTGGTCGTGCCGCTCTCCTCGAAGTCGGCGAGGCCGAAGCCCTCGGGGATCTGCACGAACGCCGTGGCGTCGGCGTCGTACTCGCCCTGCGGCGTGGGCTGCCAGCCGCCGCCGTCGTGGTCGACACCGCCCCCGGTGTTGCCATGGGTGTCGCTCACGACAGCGCCCTCCCCAGTGCTCGTCGGGCCAGCACGGCGACGGTGCGCCGCAGATGCAGTACGGCGGGCGGCAGTTCTTCGCGCGTGCCGTCCGGCGCCTGGTCGGGAATACACGCGGCGGCGACATAGTCACCGAAGGCGTGCAGGGCCTGGGGGTCGAGGGCGCGTTCGGCGTCCCAGTCGATCAGCGACGCCACCCAGTCCTCGGCGTCCAGGGGGCGCAGCGGCATGGGAGCGATGGCGCCGACCGCGCAGCGCACACCGCGTCGCGCCGGGTCGAGGACGAGGGCGACGGAGGCGGTGGCGCGGCCGGGGCCGGTGCGTCCGGTCGCCTTGAGGAAGACCTGCGGGGCGTGCAGGAGCGGCACGCGCACAAAACCGATCAGCTCGCCCGCGCGCAGCATGTCCATGCCCGCGAGCAGGTGCGATACGGGCACTTCGCGGCGGGAGCCGCCGGGTCCGGCGATGACCAACGTGGCCTCTAGCGCGGCCAGTACGGGCAGCGAGTCGCCGGTCGGCGCGGCGGAGGCGATGTTGCCGCCGAGGGTGCCCGCGTTGCGCACGGTGGGCGGGCCCGCGGCGCGGGCGGCGGCGGCGAGCGCGGGCATGAGGGCGGCGAAGTCGGGGCGGCCCATCCGGGCGTGGGTGAGTCCGGCGCCGAGCAGGGCGTGCCCGTCCTGGTACTGCCAGCCGCGGATCTCGCTGATCCGGCCGAGGCCCACAAGGGCCGCGGGCCGCAGGAGTCCGGAGTTGACCGAGGCCATCAGATCGGTGCCGCCCGCCACGGGCACGGCGGCAGGCATGGCGGTGAGCGCCGCCACCGCCTCGTCCAGCGTGGCAGGCAACTTCACCGCATGTGCAGCCTGTGCCGCCTGCGGCGACTGCGGTGCGTGCGTGGTCAAACCGGCTGCCCCTTCCCTACGGCCGAGCAAGTGAGCCAGGGTGTTGCCTACTGCGCCGTACGGTACGTGCTCACAGGCCGGACGTGGCAACTCTGGCACATCTTCCGGGCCGCCCGACGAGGGGGTCCGCTAGGAGCAGTTCGTACGTTTTGCGCCATGCGCGACGGATGCGCGCCGCGTGGTGGCGGCGAGGGCAACTACGCTCCCAGGGCCGCACCCCCGGGGCGTGCGGGTCACCGGTGGCCTCACACGTTCGGGGGCGCTCCCTCGATCGGGCGGCCGAGCACGCCGGGGCGCCGCTGCCACGGGTGAGGTCCGGAGGGTGGCCGGTAGTCGACGCCGAGGGCGTCAAGTCGGGCCCGGTGGGCGGTCATTCGGCGCTCGAACCCCGCGAAGTCGCGCTCGGCCGCGGGCGGCAGGGAGCTCCAGGCGACCTCGGCGAAGGCGACGAGGCGCGGGAAGACCTGGTAGTCGACGCGGGAGCGGGTCTCCATCACCTCGGTCCAGACGTTGGCCTGGGTGCCGAGTACATGCCGGGCCTCCTCGGCCGTGAGCTGCGGCGGTACGGGCTCGAACCGGTAGACGTCCTCAAGCGTGCGGACGTACCCGATCGGCACCGGCTCGTCCTCGCCGCCGTCCTGCCGGTGGTCCAGGTAGACCTGCTGCTCGGGGCACATGACGACGTCGTGGCCCGCCCGGGCGGCCGCGATGCCGCCCGCGTACCCGCGCCAGGAGGAGACGGCCGCTCCGGGCGCGAGGCCGCCCTCCAGGATCTCGTCCCAGCCGATGAGGCGGCGGCCGCGCGCGGTGAGCCAGCCGTCGAAGTGCCGGATGAACCAGGACTGCAGCTCGTCCTCGCCGCCGAGCCCGAGCTCCTTGATGCGGGCCTGGGCGGCGGGCGACTGCTTCCACTGGTCCTTGGGGCACTCGTCGCCGCCGATGTGCACATAGGGCGAGGTGTCGGCGGGGAACAGGTCGAGGACTTCCTCCAGGACACCTTCGTAGAACCGGAGTACGGCCTCGGTGGGGGCGAGGACGTTCGGGTTGATGCCCCAGGTGTCCCAGACGCCGAGCGCGGAGGTGTCGACGACGTCGGTGTTGCCGAGCTCCGGGTAGGCGGCGATGGCGGCCTGCGAGTGGCCGGGGATGTCCACCTCGGGGACGACGCGGATGTGCCGCTCGCGGGCGTACGCGACGATCTCGCGGATGTCGTCCTGGGTGTAGAAGCCGCCGTGCGGCCGGTCCTCCCAGAGCGGGGAGGCGCGGTGGCCCCATTTGGTGCGCGGGCGCCAGGAGGCGATCTCGGTGAGCTTCGGGTAGCGCTCGATCTCGATGCGCCAGCCCTGGTCGTCGGTGAGGTGGAAGTGGAAGACGTTCAGCTTGTGCGCGGCGAGCAGGTCGAGTTGGCGCAGGATGTCGTCCTTGGGCCGGAAGTGCCGGGCCACGTCGAGCATCATGCCGCGCCAGCCGAAGCGGGGCGCGTCCTCGATGACGGCACCGGGCACGGTCCACCGCCGGCCGGGGTCGAGGGGCGCCCGGCGGAAGGCCTCGGGGCCGAGGAGTTGGCGCAGGGTCTGGGCGGCCCAGAAGACTCCGGCGGCGTCGGTGCCGGTGAGGGTGACGGCCTCGGCGTCGATGTGCAGCCGGTGCGCCTCGGGTACGTCGCCCAGGTCCGCGGGGGCGATCGGGGCGATCCGGAGGCGGATCGCGGGACGGTCGGCCCCGGAGGCGGCGGGGGCGAGCGGGAGTCCGGTGGCGGCGCCGAGGGTGGCGCGCAGCCAGCGGGCGGTGCGTTCGGTGCCGGGGGCGGCGTCGATGACGGTCGACTCGTCGAGGACGAAGATGTCGGCGGTGCTGCGGGCGGTGGCGGGGGCCGGGATGAGGTCGGCGAGTGTCATGCGGTCTTGCCTAGCACGCACGGGACGCCGTCGTCCGGGGCTCGGGAAACTGGGGGCTGCGCGCCCCCAGACCCCGCTCCCTCTTCGGCCTGCGGCCTCGTCCTCAATCGCCGGACGGGCTACTTATTGCCCTTGCCGTCCTTGCCCTTGTCCTTGTCGCCGCCGGCGCCCATGGACTCGTAGATCTCCTTGCACATGGGGCATACCGGGTACTTCTTCGGGTCGCGGCCCGGGACCCAGACCTTGCCGCAGAGTGCGACGACGGGGGTGCCGTCGAGCGCGCTCGCCATGATCTTGTCCTTCTGGACGTAGTGGGCGTAGCGCTCGTGGTCGCCGTCGCCGTGCGACACCTGTGGTGTCGGCTCTACGAGGGTCCCCGTACCTGCCCCGCGCTCGGGCTCTTGAGTGCTCATAACTGCCAAGGGTACCCAGGCCTCCGGTCAGTTGAGCGACGGATCGTCCGGGTACGTGGCCACCATCGCCAGTTCGCTGCGCTGCCGTCGCAGGACCTCCCGCCACAGCCGCTCGGGCACCGGCGACGACACGTCCCCCGGTTCGGACTCCACGACGTACCACGCGCCGTCCGCCAGCTCGTCCTCCAGCTGGCCCGGGCCCCAGCCCGCGTACCCGGCGAAGATACGCAGGGAGCCGAGGGCCGCCGCGAGGAGTTCCGGCGGGGTCTCCAGGTCGACCAGGCCGATCGCGCCGTGCACGCGGCGGAAGCCGAGCGGGTCCCTGCTGCCGGTGCGGGGCGTGCCGCCCGCCGGGGTCTCCTCGTCGCCGGGGATCACGCCGACGCCGAGCGCGGAGTCGAGGGAGACCGGCCCGCCCTGGAAGACGACCCCGGGCTCACCGGCGAGACCGGCCCAGCCCTCCAGGATGTCGCCGACACCTACGGGGGTGGGGCGGTTCAGGACCACGCCGAGTGAGCCCTCGTCGTCGTGGTCGAGCACGAGCACGACGGCGCGGTCGAAATTCGGGTCCGCCAGGGCCGGTGTGGCGACGAGCAGCCGCCCTGTGAGCGAGGACACCTCGGTCATGGCAGACATGATCCCGCATCTTCGCCCTCAGTGGGGAGCGGGCGGCACCATGTGAGCCGTCGCAGCTCACAGCGCAGGGATGCACACCCCGCGCATATGTCGCGCACATGTCGGGAGCGCCCGATTTCGGTGACCGTATGCGCAGGAAAAGGCACGGTTCGTGTTGTGGCGAAGTCATGACGTACGAGACCGCCCTTGGCCTTACGGGAAGGGGGTAGGAGCCCATTACCCTGTCTCTTCGGCCCCTGCCCACCCTTATCGGAACGCGAGATAGATGACCGTCAACGGCATTGACGACGTACTGCTTGTCCACGGCGGAACCCCGCTCGAGGGCGAGATCCGGGTCCGCGGCGCCAAGAACCTGGTGCCCAAGGCCATGGTCGCCGCGCTGCTCGGCAGCGGTCCGAGCCGCCTGCGCAATGTCCCGGACATCCGCGACGTGCGGGTCGTGCGCGGCCTGCTGCAGCTGCACGGCGTGACCGTGCGCCCCGGTGAGGAGCCGGGTGAACTCGTCCTCGATCCCTCGCACGTGGAGTCCGCCAACGTCGCGGACATCGACGCGCACGCGGGTTCGTCCCGTATTCCGATCCTGCTCTGCGGCCCGCTCCTGCACCGCCTGGGCCACGCGTTCATCCCGGGGCTCGGCGGCTGCGACATCGGCGGCCGCCCGGTCGACTTCCACTTCGAGGTGCTGCGGCAGTTCGGCGCGACGATCGAGAAGCGGGATGACGGCCAGTACCTGACGGCCCCGCAGCGGCTGCGCGGCACGAAGATCCGGCTGCCGTACCCGTCGGTGGGCGCGACCGAGCAGGTGCTGCTCACGGCCGTGCTCGCGGAGGGTGTCACGGAGCTGTCCAACGCGGCCGTGGAGCCGGAGATCGAGGACCTCATCTGCGTGCTGCAGAAGATGGGCGCGATCATCGCCATGGACACCGACCGGACGATCCGCGTCACTGGTGTCGACAAGCTCGGCGGCTACAACCACCAGGCCCTGTCCGACCGTCTGGAGGCCGCGAGCTGGGCCTCGGCGGCGCTGGCGACCGAGGGCAACATCTACGTACGCGGCGCACAGCAGCGCACGATGATGACCTTCCTCAACACGTACCGCAAGGTCGGTGGCGCCTTCGAGATCGACGACGAGGGCATCCGCTTCTGGCACCCGGGCGGCCAGTTGAAGTCCATCGCCCTGGAGACGGACGTCCACCCCGGCTTCCAGACCGACTGGCAGCAGCCGCTCGTCGTCGCGCTCACGCAGGCCACCGGCCTGTCCATCGTCCACGAGACGGTGTACGAGTCGCGCCTCGGCTTCACGTCCGCGCTGAACCAGATGGGCGCGCACATCCAGCTGTACCGCGAGTGCCTCGGCGGCTCGGACTGCCGCTTCGGTCAGCGCAACTTCCTGCACTCGGCGGTGGTTTCGGGCCCGACGAAGCTGCAGGGTGCGGATCTGGTCATCCCTGACCTGCGGGGTGGCTTCTCGTACCTGATCGCCGCGCTTGCCGCGCAGGGGACGTCTCGGGTGCACGGGATCGATCTGATCAACCGGGGCTACGAGAACTTCATGGAGAAGTTGGTCGAGCTGGGCGCGAAGGTGGAGCTGCCGGGCGGGGCGCTGGTCTGATCACTCCGACCGTACGTCGACGGAGCGGCACCCTGGTCGTGGGTGCCGCTCCGTTGCGTTTTCCCCTCCCCGCCCCTTCCCGAAATCCTGCGGAGCTTCGGGGGCTCC
>NZ_JASCIS010000022.1 GCF_029968015.1 Streptomyces luteolus | reverse complement strand
AGGTGCCGACTCGGGGGCCAGCCCCCGGACCCCCTCCCCCAAGCTCTCGGCTTCGCTCGAGCAGGGGGGACCCCCATCTCAAACGCCGGAGGGGCTGAATCTCAGACCTTGGGCACCCGCAGCAGATCCCAGCTGACCTTGCCCGGGATGCCGTCCGCGTCCTTCCCCTTGAAGCGCAGATGCTGCTGCCACGCCTGGTACGACCTGCGGTCCGCGTCCGTCCATTCCGGGCTCGGGCCCACCTCGTACCGGCTGCAGCCCTCCTCCACCAGGCGCTTGCCCATGGCCTCGATGACCGGGTGCACCTGGCCCACGTGGAAGAAGCCGCTGCCGGGGAACGCCGCGTAGCCCGCGGGCTGTTCGGGCTTCGGCCGGGGCTTCGGCTTCGGGTCCGGCTTCGGGTCCGGGGCGTCGCCGTCCCCGCCGCCGCGCAGCCGCTCCGCGATGCGCCCCCGCATGCTGTCCATGGTGAAGCCGCGCGGGTCGATCTTGCCGGGCTGCCACTCCTTGTGGCCGATCACCGAGCGCTCGTTCCAGCCGTGCGCCCGGCAGATCGCAGCCGACACCCGCTCGATGGCCTCCTTCTGCGCGGCCGGCCACTCGTCCTTGCCGTTGCCGAGGTTCACGCACTCGAAGCCGTAGAAGTGCCGGTTGCCGTCGATGTCGGCCTCGTTGTCGGCGGGCAGCCGCCGCTCGTCGACGACCGCGTTCAGGACGTCCCGGTCGCCGAGCCCCGCGTGATTGGCGCGGCCGTTGCCGACCAGGTGCACATGGCCCTTCTTGTCGATCACGCCGTGGCACAGCGGGCCGGGCAGGCCCGCCCGGCCCTCGTAGCAGAGGTTCACCGAGCCCTCGGTGCCGGAGGACGCCGTGTGATGGATCATCACACCGTTCACCGGACCCCAGGGGCCCTTGTGGTTGCGGTTGTGGCGGCGCCAGTTGCGCACCTCGTGGACCGTGAGGCCCTCGGCACGCAGGATCTCCACCATCTTCCCCGCGGACAGCGGTTTCGCCATCACAGCCCCCCTTCGTCGACCGCAGCCTCCGCGGCGGCCGTCGTCTCCGACCTGCTCATGCCGGACGGTGCCGCGTTCTCCGCGGCGTACTCCTCGTCCCGTGCCCGCGCCTCCGCCGCGAGCTCCGCGTCGCTCGCGTGCGGGATGCTGCGGGTGGCGAGCGCGCTGAACGCGAGCCGCAGGTCCACCGGCTCCTGCTCGCCCTTGACCAGCGCGAGCGGCGCGTAGTGCCGCACGATGCCCGCGGGCCGGGCGAACAGCGGCTTGCGGGCGGCGTTCACCGGCCACTCCACGTCCCCGGTCGCCGTGCGCGCCGCGACCGCCCAGTAGTCGCCGGTGCGGTACCGGCCGCCCTTCTCGAAGTACACCTCGACGCCGTCCTCAAGGGGCAGCCACGTGCCCTCCTCGACCTTGACGGCACCGCCGCGCAACGCCGCCGTACGGCCCTTGCGGCGCACGCCCCCGCGGTGGTCCCAGCGGCGCAGGAACGGGTGCAGCTCCGGGCGGCGCCCCACCCGCGCGTCCGGCTCGCCCGAAAGCCGCACCCGGCGCCCCGGCAGGTCCAGCTCCTCCACCCGAAGCAGCGGCAGCGGCTCCAGGCGTGACACGTACGCGGTGTCCCCGAACTCCACCAGGTCACCCACGTCCAGATCCAGCTTGTCGTCCTGCCCGAGCGAGGCCAACTCGACCCAGGTGCCGTCGAGTTCCTCCACCGGGAACACCACCGAGCCGTTCTCCCGCGACCACTTGAAGGTGGCCTCGCCCGCCGCGCCGCCCTCGTGGATCTCCACGCGGTACAGCTGGTTCTCCGGGCCCCGGTAGCGGGCGTCCGGCTTCACCAGGCACGGGTCCTCGTCGGCGTGCTCGGGCCGCTGCGCACGGGCCGCGAACCGGGCCGTCGACGCCTGCTCCCTGGCCCACTTGCCGAACGCGGAGCGCACCTCGGCCGGGTCGGCGCCCTCCGGGTCGTCCAGGTCGAGCGCCGAAGCGGGCAGCGGCAGCGCCTGCCACACCACCTTGGCGCGCGCCGCCGTGTCCACCAGCGCCGCGCCGAGCGCCACCTCCCGCAGCGCCGGGTCCTCCACGGCCGTCACGGACCGCTCCCACACCTTCAGATACATCACGTACGGGTACGTGGTGGGCAGCCGGTCGCCCGGCCGCTCCGGGTCGCGGTACGCGTCGGGCTGGTCCCAGTAGTGCCAGACCGTCGGCCCGGCCTCGCCCTCCTCGCCCTCCTGGCCGTCCGCGTCGGACGAGTCCCCCTCGTCCGGGACCGCGTCACCGTCCGTGGGCCGGTCGGCGTCGCAGAGGATGCCGTCGACGTAGTAGCGGCCGCCGTGGATCTCCAGGTCGTCGATCTCCCGGTTGCCGCCCGGGAAGTGGATGTGGAAGCCCGCGTTCTCGCGCGGCCCGCCGTGCCGGCCGATCAGGTCGGCGGCGAGCGTGCGCGCCTGGTGGAGCTGGATCGCGGCCTGCTCGTTGGCGTCGGCGTCCAGCTGCACGCGGCCCTGCTGGGCGAGGACCGCGGAGTAGTGCCGGCCGGGCCGGAACGTGGAGCGGGAGAGGTCAGCGTGCATGAAGGGGGTCCCCCTGGTTCAGGAATGTGCGGTTCAGCGAGTCGGTGGTGGGCGGGCAGCCCGCGGTGGTCGAGCGGCCGTGGTTCATGTCCTTGGTTCATGTCCCGTGGTTCATGTCCCGTTGGTTCATGTCCCGTGGTCCCGTGGTTCACGTCACGAAGAAGATCCCGGCGTCCGCCCCCGCGGGCACGTACTCGGCGAGCCGGGCGCGCAGGCTGTCCTCCCGTTGCGGGCGGTACAGCTCGTGGAACGCGCCCATTTCGGCCCCGTCGTCCGCGCCCCGCCGGATCTCGGGCGCGCAGCGGTCCGCCAACTGCCCGTACCAGGGCGTCCCGTAGCGCTCCGAGACGAACAGCGGGCGCACCCGCGCCGCCTCCTCCGGGGAAGGGCCCGCCAGGTCGGGCTGGCAGCGGTGCCGGCGCGGGGTGCGCGAGCCCGGCGGCACGTACGAGTAGCGGACGCAGCCGATGCCGCGCCGGGCCACGTGCACCCGCCCCGTGAACACCGCGTTCTCCGCGATCTCCACCGCGTGTGTGTGCACCTCGCCGATCACCGTCGAGCGATGCAGATGGAGCACGGCGTGCGCATGGCGGCAGTCCGGCGCCGACAGGGCCTCGCGGTCGCTGCCCGTCGCGTCGAGGACGCTGTCCCGGATGTGGATGTCGAGGGGGTCCTCGGACACCTCGTCGCCGATCACCTCGATCGTGCCGAGGATGCTGTCCTCGACCTGCAGACAGGCCGTGGTCCGCTCCAGGACGATGCTCGGCTCCTCCGGTGAGTGCGGATCGCACTCCGGCTCAAGTGACCACCCCGGTACGAGAGTCGAGTGCCGTACGACGACCGCGCCCACCGGCCCGGTGACGTTGATCCCGCGCCCCGCGACAAGCAGCCCGTCGAGCGTGACCCGAGGCCGCTCGCCGGGGGCGCAGTCCTCCGACAGGCCCCGGATGTTCAGCGCGTCCGGCCGGTTGCTGTACCAGTCGAGCAACCGGATCACCGGCCGCGTACCCTCGGCGGCCCGCAGCTCGAACCGGTCGCCCGGATCGAGGTCGAAGTCCAGCTGCTCCTGGTAGGCGCCGCTGTGCGTGATCTCCACGATCCCCTCGGGACCGCACCGCCCGGCCCTGCGGTCGTGCTGCCAGGCCCGGTAGGCGTCCATGATGCGCTGGTACGGCTGGTCGGGGCCCACCCGGTAGAACTCCGCGTCCGGCCGTCCGGGCCGCGTGCGCTCGTACTCGCCGCCGCCCATGTCCGCGCCGTACGCGTAGTGGTAGTCCACCCACACGCCCTGCCGGGGCGCGGAGCGCGAGCCGAACGCGATCCGGCCGAGCTCCGGGTCGACCGCCACCTGCCCGCGCTTCGGCCGGTAGCGCCAGTCCGACAGGTCCGCGACCACGATGTCCGACATCGGCACCGGCCGGTCCTCGCCGTCGCGCCGGATCACGAAGCTCTTGCCCGGCCCGTAGTAGTCGGCGAGCCGGTCGTGCAGCTGGCGGCGGTGGATGAACGCCGGGACGTTGTCGACCGTCGCGATGTGGGTGGGCGACGGCTCCGGCACCGGCTTGGTCACCAGCGGGCTGTCGTTGCCGAGGATCGAGAACGTGTACAGGTTGCGGGCCCGGTCGATGCAGTACGCGGGCGACGACGTCAGCGCGTACGCCTTCAGCCGCCACACGAACAGGGCCACCCCGGCGGGGCTCGAACTCCCCTGCCTCCGCGTCGAGTTGGCGCTGCGCACGTCGACCGTACGGGCCGTCGACCCGAACGGGCCGCCCGCCAGGTCGAGTTCGGCGCCTTCCCGCAGGTCGACGAGACGGCCGCGCTCGGCCCGGTGCGGCGCCCCGTCGGCAAGCAGCTTCACCGGCTGCTGGTGGGCCACGAGCCGGGACAGATCCACCGCACGCGCCGGCCACGCCGCGACCTGCTCGGAGATCTCCTCCAGAAGGTGCAGGGTGCCCTTGCGCCGCCGGTGCGCCACCGTCGCCGCCACATCCGCGCGCGGCGCAAGCGCCCGCGCGAGAGCCGCCGGGCTCGAACCCCGAAGGCCCGTCGTGAGGACCCGCTCGTACCCGGGAAGGGAACGATGCCCGACGAGATCGCCGATGTACGGCAGCACCCATGGCGCCGCCGTCTCCACGAACAGGTCCTCGTAGCCCTGCTCCACGCCGTCCCGCACCCGGTCCAGCTGCTCCGCAAGGACCGCGAGCAGCGCCCGCAGCGGCTCACCCTCGGTGGAGTCCCGCAGCCGGTGCCACTGCGGAAGCAGCTCCGCGAGGCCGTCCGGTTCCCTGGACATCACATGACCTCCCACTCGAACCGACCATCCAGGGCCATTACTTGACCTCCGTAAGAATCAACGTGTCCGCCGCCAGCGGCGAGAGCAGCGCCAGCTGGGCAGGCCGGATACCCCGGAACACGTACACCGAGCGGCCCTTCTCCAGGCGGCGCGTGTCGGTGATGTCGGGGTTGAGGCGGAGCAGCTCGGCGAGCGGCAGCCCGTACCGCTCGCAAACGGACGAGAGCGTCTCGCCGCCCTCCTCGCGCACCGTGTGCACCCGCTCGTCGTACGTCGCCGTGCGCGCGGGCACGGCCGCGCGCGGCTCGCCGGGCTCGCGGACCAGGTCAAGCAGCTCGGCGGGTGTCGCGGACGCGGGCACGCCCGTGAACACGTCGACGTCGACATGGTCCACACCCGGCACCGAGTGCGCCGTCGCGAGCACCTCCGAGAGCGCGGCCGACCGGCCCAACTCCCGTCCCTCGAAGCCGAGTCGGCGCAGCAGCGCCTGCCTCAGCCGGGGCTCCACCACCGACCAGGTGTGGTCCGGCGCCACCTTCACCCGCGCGGCGAGCAGCAGCAGCACCAGCTCCCGTACGTCCACGCGCACCGCGAGCCGCGGGTCCCCGTACTCCGAGAGCGAGGACCTGAGCGCCCGCAGCACATCGGCATCGTCCGAGATCGGCACGTCGTCCGTGCCCGCCACCGTGACGTGCAGCAGCCGCCGCCTGCCGTCGTACAGCTCGCGCGCCGAGGCACGGCCGATGCCCGCACGGGAGCGCGCGAAGTCCTCGTAGTCGACGGGGGAGACGAGCCGGTCGAGCGCCGCCACCGCGAGCGGCACCGTGCGCCGGGTCAGGCCCGGCCCGTCCGCGTCCGAACCGCCCGTCGCGGGAACCGGGTTGGTGACCGCGGTGACGCCGAGCGGGCGTGTCACGGCCTGGGTGATCCGGTCCGGCGGCACGTTCGCCGCGCGGCCGGTGCCGAAGCGGTAGCGGGCCCGCACGTTCTCGTGACCGCTGGGCAGCCGCGCCCCGTGCACCCCGTCCCCGAACGTCACCGTCGTACGCCCGTCCGAGGTGGACCCGGTGATGTAGACCCGCTCGCGCGGCCCGCGTCCGGCGAGGCTGTCCACCTCGTGCCAGAGCACCCCGTCGACCCGCACCTCCAACACCGGGGTCGCGCCGAGGGGGTTGTCGGCCGCCAGCCAGGTCAGTGGCGACTGCCAGAGCGCGAACGTCTGGTTCGTACGGTCCGAGTCGCCGCTGCCGATCGGCTCGTCCCGGCCCTCGCCGTGCGTCGCGGCCACCACGTTGCCGAGCACCTTCACCGTCTCGCGGCGGTAGCGGTACGCCAGGTCCGTGGTGAGCGTGAGCCGGGTGTGCGGCGTGCCGCCGGGAGGCACCTGGTCGGCCACCGCGTCCGCCCTGTCGAGCACGACCACCTCGGTGGCCTCCACGCCCGTCACCCCGGGCACGTCGCTGCGCTCACCGGACACGATCAGAGTGCGCCCGGGCTGCAAGCCCTCGTACAGCTCGGACAGTTCGATCTCGTTGCCGTGCACGTCCTCGCCGAGCGGCTCGTCCGCCATCCGCAGCACCTCGCCCGCCGCGTGCACGGTGGTGTCCCTGATGTGCGAGAGCAGGACGTCGAACTCGTCCAGCCACGGGTCCGCGAGCACCAGTTCCGTGCCCCGGCCGGTGATCCCGTAGTTGGTGTACGCGGCCGTGCGCACTTCCTTGACCTGCGTCGTCACGAACCTCAGCTTCGGGTCGCCCGGGATGCCGCCCTCCTTCGGGTCCTTGCCCTTGCGCGGCCGCTCGATCGCCACCCAACTGCCCACCGTGATCCGGTCGTACACGGAGTCCAGCTGGAGCACGTTCCGGTTCAGCGGCTCCGGCTTCGTCGCGATCACGATCTCCACGTTCGCGGGCGCGCTGCCCACCGTGTACGAGAGCGCCACCTCGTACTCGCCGTGCGTGAACTGCCGTGACTCGCCGGGCCTGAGCGTCTGCGGCTCCGTACTGCCGTTGTGCAGCAGCACCTGCACATGGCCGTCGTCGTCGGGCCGGGACACGAACAGGCCGCGCTCGGGCAGGCCCGCGAGTAGCCGGGCCGTGACGCCGGGCTCCTGCGAGTCGGTCGGCCGCCGCCCCAGCCAGCTCAGCTCACGGTCCTGCCCGGCCCGCGCGGACAGCCGCACCCGGCCGGGACCGAGCGGGAACTCCACCGGCTGCGCGCCGATCAGGTTCTCCGAGCGCTGGTCCGTGCCCGAACCCTCGACATACTGGAACTCGGCCTTCTCCGGCACCTTCCCCGACGTGTCGAAGACGACCCGCATCGACGTCAGGACGGCCCCGGTGAGCGGCCAGTCCGCGGTGCGCACCACCCGGCCCCGGTCGTCCTGCACGGGCTTCAGCGGCGCGGTCGCACCGAACGGCGTCGCCCGCGCCCGCATCGCCAGGACGGAGCGCAGCAGTTGCGCCCCCGCCCCCGGCGCCTTCACGCCCCGCCACGCGCGCCGCAACGGGCCCCGCAGCTCGGGGTGCAGGGCCGCGAGCAGCCGTACCGGATCGGCGCCCGGTACTCCGCCTCCCGTCGTCCGCACGCGAGGTGCCGCCTTGCCGCTGAGCGCGGGAAGCAGCCGCCCGAGCGCGGCCAGCGGATCGCCCTCCGCGGACTCGGCGCGCAGCGGCCCCGGAGCCTCCTCCCGCTCCACCGGCTGCGCGGGAGCCAACTCAAGTGCCCGCTCCGCGAGTTCGGCGAGGACCGCCTCCAACCGCGCGAACCACGCGGCGACATCCTCGTACGCCCCGGCCAGCACCTGCGCCTCGCCGAGCCGCTCGACCGGGCCCGCGAGCCGTGCCGCGAACCGCTCCGGGGTGCCCGCCGACGGCAGCGTCTCCCGCAGCGGCGCGAGCACCTGCTCATCGAAGTCCTCGATGTACCGGCTGATCGGACGCGGGTTGGGCACCTCCGGTGTGGGAGGCTCCGCGCCCGGCTCGCCGGGGCCCTCCGGCGCCGCGATCCAGCGCTGCGCCTCGTCGATCAGCTCCTGGAGCGTGGGCGGCGCCGAGCGGGGCAGGGCGAGCGCCGTCACGTCGTCGTCCCGGTCCGCGCGCACCCGCGCCACCGGCAGCAACTTCCGTACGCCGCCCGCCTGTTCACCGAAGACGAAGAGCAACTGGTCGCCGGTCTGGAGGTGGGTCGACGTGCCTTCCACGAACAGCTCGGAACGGCGCTCCAGGTCGTCCGGGGTGAGCAGCGTCGGCCGGCGGCGACGCACCTTCAGCTCGTTCCAGTCCCATCGGGCCGTGAGGTCCTCGGTCGTCTCGAAGGTCTGCGCGTCCTCCTCCGCCGAGGCGGGCACGCTGTGGCTGCGCGCCCCGCGCGGTACGAGCACCTGAAGGGACTCGGCACGCGGATCCCGGTCCAGGCGGTACGCGAGATGCGTCGAGGCCGCCACACCGGGACGCGGCCGGTGCCCGACCAGACGCCCGAGCAGCACCAGGGAGCGGTGCTCGTTCGCGGTCCGCAGATACGCCTCGTCTGCGATCCGCTCCGAGTGGAACGTCAGCAGGTCACCGAGGACCGCCGCCGCGTCGAGCAGGCCGATCGCCGGGGCGTCCGGCGTCCGGACCGTGAGCCCGGCGAGCGCCGGGTACGCGGGCGAGGCGAGCCGGTCCACCTGCGCGGCCAGGAACGAACCGTACGTCCCCACCCGGTAGTTCAGGGCCGTACGGCCGGGCGGATTGTGCGGGGCGACCGGGGCCCGCCGCTCGTCGTGGCCGCCGGCGCCGCACGCGCCGCCGCAGGAGCAGGACTCGCTCATCGGGCACCCCCCAGGGCTATCTCAAGGAGGCCGTTCTCCGGCCGGTCCGGGTCGTTGTCGCAACGGGCGATCTCCAGCGGGCCGAGCCGCAGCACGCCGTCCTCCCTCTCTCCGCGCTCCTCGTGGAACAGCCGCTTCAGCCGGGTCACCCGCACACTCTCGACGCCCGGCACCGCCGCCGCGGCGGCCACCAGACGGCTCAGCCGCACCGGCTCGCCGAACGTCAGCGATTCCGGGTGGAAGAAGCCGAGCCGCCCGCCGGACAGCCTTCCGGTGCCGAGCACGCGGTACAGCTCGGCGAGGATCTGCCCGTGCTGATGCCCCGGCAGCGCGCACACCGTGAGCGCGATGTCCAGCGGCACCGTCCGCGCCGGGCCCACCACCAGGTCGTGCCCGATCCGCCGGTACGCCTCCAGGGAGTGCGCCACCGCGTCGAGCAGCTCAGGGCCGGGCGTGCCCGTGCCGTGCGCGTCGATCGCGACGTGCGCCTCCTGCACGCTGCCCGTCCAGCGGATCTCGGCCGCCGCACGCTGCACCCCGGGCACGCCCGCGGCGAGCGCCGCGTAGTCCTCGGCGGTCACCGCGCGGAGCCGGGTGCGCCGCAGGTCGAGCGGCGCCAACTGCCGTACCTGCTCCAGGGGTTCGGGCTCCACGCCACCCCTCGCGGGCAGCGGATTGCGCACCCCGGCCACCGGAACGGACGCGCCCGCGGCCTCCTCGTCCGGGTCACGGCAGATCACCAGATGGTTGATGGCCTCCGCGCCGACGTTGCCGCCCGAACCGCCGCCGAGCCGGTAGCGCAGCTCCAGACGCGCACCCGGCGTGGGCCGCGCGCCGTGCACCCCGTCGCCGAAGCGCAGCGCGAGCCGGCCGTCGTCCTCCAGCTCGCCCACGAAGTGCCGGTCGCGCGGCCCCGAGCCGAGCAGGTCGCGGCGCGGCTCCCACAGGTGCGCACCGTCCCGCAGCCGTACGGCGGGCAGCGCGCGCCGCGGGTCCTGGTCGAGGGCGGCGCTCGCGGGACCGCGCAGCACCGGCTCCTCGGGGTGCAGGCCCGCCGCGTACGCGGGACCCCAACTGTGCGCGACCTCCCAGGCGATGTGCCCGTCGAGCACCGTTCCCGCGCGGGCCCGCGCCGTGAGGACCTCAAGCCTGCGCCGCTTCTTCGCGAGCAACTCGTCCTGCCGGTACAGGAGTTCACGCAGCGCCCGCACCGGATGGCGGCGCAGCTCGTACCGCTCGACGACCTTCAGACCGAAGACGACGGTCAGTTCGTCGATCTCCTCGTCCCCGAGCCCGTCGCGGTCCCGCGCGCTGCGCCACAGCTCCACCAGGCGCCCGCGCAGCCGCTCCGGGATCGCCGCGAGCCGGTCCGCCTGACCCGCCGCGACGAGCGCCGGGTCCGGGTACGGGCCGACCTGCGCGACGGGGGAGCGGGGCAGCCGCGGCCGGAAGCGCGGCACGAGCCCCGGGTACACGGACTGGGCGAGCAGCGTCCTGAGCGCCGCGGCCTGCCCGTACGCCGTGCCCGGCACCACCCGCTCCGCGCGCGTGCCCGCCCGCTCCAGGCCGATCCCGGCCCGGGTGACCGCCGCGTCGCCGACGACGGCGAACAGCTCCCGCACGTCGTCGGCGACGAGCGCGGTGCCGCATTCCGCCCTGTCCGTAAGGGAGTTGATGAGCCGACCGGTCGCATTGGCCGTGTCGCCTGCATAGCGGTCCACGCAACCGAACGCGGGCGGCGCGCAGTCACCGGCCACCGCCGGGTCGTGCGGCACCGCCAGCGCCTGGGCGATCCCGTCCCCGCACCAGTCGAGGGTCCGGCCGTGATCGACCAGGCAGACGTTGCCCCGCGCGAGGGTCACGTCCTCCACCGGCTCGCAGTCCCGCCCGCCGAGCGTCGTCAGCCGCAGCGGGAAGCGCAGCGCGTCCTCGACCGCCCAGGTCACCTCCAGGACCGGCTGATCCCCGACCCGGTCAAGGCCGGGCGTCACCGAGGTGAGCCGCACGACCTGCCGATGACGCGGATCCGCGTCACCCGGAGTGCCGGTCCGCGCCCCCTTGACCTCCTCCAGGACCAGCAAGTCCCCGGCACACAGATCGAGTTGGCGCTCCGCACAGGTCTCCGGGTCCTGCCACGCGTCCCGCAGCGTCGCCGCCGTCGCGCCCTTCGGCAGCGCGCACACGTCGCCGCCCCACGTCCACAGCCGGATCGCGTTGTGCGCCGCCCGCAGCCGCAGCGGCTCGTCCACCGCGACCGGCTCGAACACCTCGACCGAGCCCCGCTCGTCCAGGTCCACGAGCTCGCCGTCGTCGATGACGGTGCCCGGCTCGGGCCGGTCGTGCGGGTCGAGCGAGCGCACGTCCACGGAGGCGAAGCGGTACGTCCCCGGCAGCAGCGTGTGCTCGCCGACCGTCTCCACGGACACGTACGCCCGCGCCGCCTGCCCGTCGTGCATCGCGTAGTCGATCAGGCGTACGTGCCGCCGCACCGAGACGCGCCGCCGCGCCGTGTCCAGATACGCCTCCGTCGCCACCGCGTCCTGCTGGTAGCTGATCTGGTCACCCGTGTACGCGAGCAGCTCGACCAGCGTCATGCCCAGGTCGGCCGGGTTGCGCTCCACCCAGTCCGGCGTGGTCAGCGCGAGGCGGTCGAGCAGCAGCTTGCGGATCGTGTCGTAGTCACGCGCGGTGTAGTCGACGACGGGCGCGGCGGGAAACTCCTGCTCGCCCTCCGGCCGGCCCTTGCAGTCGAACGGCGTCGGACAGTCCGGCAGGAAGCTGAACTCCGCGCTGTGGTACCGCTGATCGAACCCCCGGAACGGCACGTCACCCGGCCGCCCGTACGGATCGGTCTCCACGATCGACAGCCGGTACCGGGAGGTGTCCCCGGCCTTGTCGACGGTGACGTAGAGCCGGTCGTCGAGCTCCGGGTCCTCCTCCCGCTCCACGCTGATGTCCACGGCCGCGATGTCGGTGATCCGGCGGCCGCCGTCGATCCGCACGTTCTCGGCGCACAGGCCGTGCGGCGCCTTCCCGAGGAACGTGACGGTCAGGACGAGCCCGTCGTCGCTCACCTCGACCGCGTCGACGCCGTTCAGCTGAGCGGCCCGGATCCGCGCCCGGCGGTTGCTGGTGGCGCGGTTGGTGGTAGCGCTGGTCACGCCCTGGCCCTCCCCTCGAATACCTCGTCCCGAACGGTCCCGGTGGCCCGTACGGCATACGTCAGACTCACCCGTACGACGTTCTCCTCACCGGACACGTCCAAGGCCTCCACCTCGATCAGCTCGCCCAGCCAGCGCTGCAGCGACGCCTGCACGGACAGCTCCAACGTGCTGGTCAACTCGGGGCTGTTGGGTGCGAAGACCAGATCGAGCAGCCCGCACCCGAAGTCGGGCCGCATGACCCGTTCGCCGGGGCTGGTGAACAGCACCTGCTCGATCAGGTCGCGGACGTGCTCGTCGTGGTCCGCGTGCGCGGTGCGTCCCCGCCGGTCGATCCGGAAGGGAAACGCCCAGTCACTGCGGATGCGGGTACGGGCTCGGCTTCGGGCGCTCATCGGATGCTCACCTCTCGCTGCGCGCTGTGGACGACGGGCGGCCCCTGCGGCACGAACGCCGCCGTCAGGCACTGCGCCGCCGAGGTGTCGAGCAGCACCGGGGCGCCGTCGACCGTCACCCCCGACGCCTCGGCGGCCCACCGCACCGTCACGCACGGCGTCGGCACGCCGTCGACGGTGTGCGGGCAGCCGGTCACGGTGAAGGGGTGCGCGGCGGTGGCGACGGGCGCGCCGTTGATGTGCACGCCCGTGGCCCCCGTTGTGGCTGCGGCGCGGCCGCCGTGCGGACAGCTGACCAGCGCACCGGCGCCCAGCAGATTCCCGGATGTCCCGGACACGTCTCTTCGTCCCCCGTCTCTATCGCTTCGCAGCGACGTTGAACTGGCCGTCGTTGAGGATGACTTGGTCGCCATCAAGGGTGATCTTCGCCCCGGCCCCGTTGGCGATCACCACGGTCTCCTTGGTGATCCGGATGTACGCGCCCCCCTGCGCCTGCAGCAGAATCCCCTGATCGGGCCCTGCCGGATCACTCATCACGATCTTGTGGGCCCCCGGCGTCTGTACGACGACGGGCTTCACCTGCGAATCGGGCTGCACCAGACGCAGCGCGTCCGGCGGCAGCTCGTCCTGTTCGCCGTACCAACACCCCGTCCAGATGGGGAAGCTCGGATCGCCCTGCTCGAACTCCACCCACACACCTGTCCCCGGCGTCGGCACCACGAACTGTCCGGCCTGCGGTCCGGTGAACGGCAGACAGGGCAGCGCCCAGGTCGACGGCTCGTCCCCGAGCACGTCCGGTACTTCGACGGTGACCCGCCCGATGTGCAGCGGGTCGTTGTTGTCAACGACTCGGCCGCGGAACTTGCCGACGTAACGATTACTGGGTGCGGCCATCCTGGGGTGCTCCTGGTGTGTCTGGTTACTGGTCTACGGGCGGACGTAGGCGCTGCGCGCCTCCAACCCCTCCCTGGTGAGGGTGAAGTTCTGCTGGAACGACCCGGGACGCAGGACGTGGGTCACGGACTTCACGAAGTAGTCCCCGTCGTACGCTCGCCCCGACCCGCGCACACCGACGAGCTGACGCGGCTGCAGCAGGTACCCGTGCCGGTTCACATCGAGCGATCCGGACCCCGAGATCACATCGGCGGAGGTGGCGGCCCGGGCGAGCAGCTCGGCCTCGGCCTGCTCGGGCTGGTACTTGGCGGTCCCGGACAGCCTGCGCTGCCTCAGCGCCGGAGTCGGCCGCTTCCCGAGCGGCGGCCGCAGCGGGCTGATCGACGGCTGGGGGAGCGGAGTGGACTGCCGGGTGCCCGGATCCTGCCAGCGCGCCTGCGGCTCCTCGCGGGCGGTCCCGTCGTACGCGAACGTCAGCTGGTCGACCGTCGAGTTGGCGTCCATGTTGACGTTCAGCGCGTGCTGGCGGATGCCGACGCGCACCTCGGGGCCCCAACGGGCGGAAGACTGCCCGGGGTTGGGCCCGGGTACGAGATAGAACACATAGCCATTGGCCTTGGCCAGCTCGTTGATGTACTGCAGATCGGTGCTGGTCTGGTAATGCACCCGCAGGTTCTCGCGCGGCGGCTGCGTGACCTTTTCGGCGTAGACGTCGGGCCGGATCCCGTACCCGGAATAGCGCCGCAGAATACTGAGCACACGCTGCGAGGGCGGCAGGTTCGGGTACTTGTCGGTCCGCTCCTGCAGATCCATGGCGAGGCAGAGGTCCTCACCCGTGACGGTGAGGGTGGAGTGCCCCGGCTGGTTGCTGGCGCCGACCTCCTGGCGCACGATCAGCCCGTCGAAGAGGACTTCGGGGGTGCCGCGCACGGTGACGGTGACGATGAGCCGCGTCTTCGGGTCGAAGAAGCCTTGGGGGAGGAGGGTTCGGCTGATCAGCCCGTTCTTGGTGAGGTCGAAGGCGAGCTGGAAGCCGCTCCGTTCCCCTGCGGTGGCGGTGATCTGCGCGGAGAGGAGTGCCTCCGCGACCTCGGCGGGCACGGGGCGGGCGAGCTGCGGCCCCATGTGCAGGGTGATGTGAACGGGGCCGCGCCCGACGTTGAGTTCAGCCACGTCGGTCCCCTCGGGGGAAGTGGCCGGCGAGCGGGATGTCGACCTCGTGGCCGGGCTCGTCGGTGAGTTCCCGTGGGTCGATGACCGGGTTGGCGTCGGCGATCTGCCACCACTGTCCGGGGTCGCCGAAGTACCGCTGCCCGAGCAGATCGGGCCGCTCACCGGTGCTGACGGTGTGCGTCTGCGTCTCGTCCTCTTCGAGGGGCGGCAGCAACCGGCGCTTGGCGTACCGGACTTCGGTCCCGTCGGGCAGCCGGTGCACGCCTATCTCGGCGTCGTGGTAGCGGCTGCTGCGGGGGTACGGGTGGGCCCCCGGTATCGCGTCCAGTGCGCTCTCGTAAGGCTCGATGCCGTCCATGGTGCTCATGCTGTTTCCGTCAGCCCCTTCCCGCGCCTATGTGACCGGAGTTGAGCCCCAGAGAGCCCAGGCCTGTCGTTCGTGCTGCTCCGGCGAGCCGCTCCTTCTGCGCGAGATGCGCGTAGTACAGCTCGGCACCCCGGTGCCCCATGGGCAGATCGCTGACGGTCAGCACCTTGAGCCCGATGCTGAGGGAGGCCCGGATGGGGTTGAGATTGACATCGAACGCGGACTCGTTGATGGACAGTTCGGTGAGCCGCACGGGCATGACGCGCTTGCTCCCCCAGGTGAAGAGGGTGAGCGGCATCTCTATCGGGGAGATCTCGATGGTCCCCTTCTTCGTCTGCCGGCTGGCTTCACGTAATTGGGCGGAGGTCGGCTGCACGAGCATTTCCAGCACGGCCAGTTGGGGATGGATCCCTTCGGGCGCGGCGATCTCGAACTGGTCGGTGGCGTCGATCTCGGCGGTGAACTTCCAGGTCTCCTGGGCGGGGCCCTTGAGGCGCAGGGCTTCGTTACGGTCCCCGGATCCGGCCCCGCCCCCACCGGAGTCCCCTCCGCTACCGGCGGTCTGCGGGGAGAGGCTCCGCTCCAGGGTGTCCGGGTTGAACTGGAGCACGATGACGCGTTGGGGGGTGCCGAGCTCGGGGTCGACCAGGACTATTCCGGAGCGGATGGGTTTGGGGATGTTGGCGTAGCGGGTCATTTTTGCCCCCTCTCGCGATAGATCGAAAGCATCAGCTCGGCGGTCTCCCTGATGTCATCGTCATCCTCGGCAGATGCGATTTTCTCGATCAGCGGGGCAAATTCAGGAAGGGCGTAGTAGGAAGCTGCCCACAGTCCTGCATTGCGCAGTTCCTTCTGGGGTGACTGCAACCCCTCCGCGATGGCTGAACTGAACTCTTCATCTCTGGCCGGCGGTGCGCCCAGGCCCAGTCGAACGAGGCTCGATGCGCGATTCTCGGCGTCCTCGGCGGTGCGGTATGTGTGCAGGAGTTCTTCGTAGCTGAAGGTGCCCAGATCGGCGAGTGCTGCAGCGGTGTCCGCCACGCTCTCCCGATCTCCGCCAAAGACCTGAAGGTAAGTGGATTCGCTGATTTGGTCGTTGGTCACGGTCACCCGCAGGTCGCCGTCCACCACCCAGTTGACCGTGAGCGTTTCACCGTCTTGATATGGCTGCCTGGATTCATCACCCCGTTGGAACCCCATGCGTGCAGCGAGGAGTGAGAAAGCGCGCTCTCCGCCCTCTTTGAGGATCATTCTGCGACTCCTCGGCATGCTGTTGCCTCTCTGTTCTTACTTCTTACGGATATCGCTGTCATCGAGCCACCCCCACCTGACGAGGAGTTCATCCACCTTCTCCGCCACTTCGCTGGCTGCTAGGTCCTTTGCTTTATCAGCGGGGATCATCAGCTCTTCGAGGGATTGCTCGATGGAGCTCGTCAGCTTTTGCAGGAGCTCGCGGGGGGTTTCGAGGATTTCGCGGAGTTCGTCATTTGTCTTCCCGCGCAGATCCTCCCGGTTCCACGGATTCTTGGCCTTCGGGTCGGAGCGTGCATCTCGGTAGTTGGCAGGAGTGAGTCTGTCCAGTCCTCGGGTTCTACGCTTGGCGAAAGCCAACCTCTTGTCCGCGCCCTCGACGTTGGAAAGGTCGCGAAGCGTCTGTCCGAGTTTAGTCGACGCGAGTTTGGCTGCCTCTGCGACCATGGGGCCGCGTGCTGCAATGGATTCCAGCTCTTTGCGAGTGTCCCGTTTGGGATCTTTGAGGCGTTCGAACTCGGATTTGGCGATATGCGCGGAGGCTGGACGGCGTTGGCCCTCGGCGCTCATTCGGATGAACACCAGGAGGGCCACGTTCGTGCTGTTGATATCTCTCGGAAGGGTGCTGAATTTCCCCTTCTCGATTGCGGTGATGGTGTTCCTGAAGGTTCCGGGGTCCATGTCGTTGGCCAGGCCGCCGAGGAGCTGGGCGTAAGTGGCTGCGTCCTCCGAAAGTTTGTCGGTCGCTGGGTCGACCGCCTTCCAGATTCCTCCAGGGTCGCCCATGCGGTTGAGTATGGAAAGCTGTACCGAGCTGGTTCCGAGCTGGAGACTCTTGGGCTGAACTCCCTGCTGGTTGGCTTGCTCTTCCGCCCGTTGCTCGGGTGTCCTTTTCCGTCGGTTCACCCGATTCTCTTCCTTTGCCTGCTTCATGGCGGCGTGAATGCTGAGGGCGTCCGTGTCCTCGTCTGCGACCATGGCCCGATCTCGAACGGATACAGGTCCTTCCTTGCCCTCCTCGGGATCCACTATCGGGCCGTTCTGTGTCAGCTTTCGATTCCGCTTCGCCAGCACCTCCTCCATGCGCTTCTCCACGTGGCTGACGATCTCCAAGGCCCGCAGGACCTCAGCGGCTTCCTCGACGCTGGCAGACGGGTTGAGCGTGGCCGTGATGGATTTGGCCGCGCCCGCCCCTGACTCGAGAGTAAGTTCAGTCAGACGGTAGGCCCGTCGTAGGCCTCCAAGTGCCGTGTTGAGAATGCCCTTTCGAACCCCCCGGCGCAGCATCGTTCGCACCAGCGGGCGTATCCGGGCCACGATCTTCCGCAGCCGCGCATCTTTAGACTCCTTGGAGTCCTCCTCCTTCTTCTTCCTGTCCTTGTCTTCCTTGGATTTTGGCCGCCCAGGCCCGCTCTTCCCCGGCTTCGGCCCTGTCTTCCCAGGCCCCTTGCGTACGCCCGGCTTCGTGCCCGGCTTGTTCTTCGGCTTGCCGGGGCCGTCCTTGTCCTTCGGCTTGCTCGGCTTGTCGCCGTCCTTGTCCTTGGGCTTGCCTGAGCCGTCTTGGTCCTTCGGCTTGCCCGGCGCGTCCTTGTCCTTGGGCTTGCCCGAACCGTCCTGATCCTTGGGCTTGCCTGAACCGTCCTGATCCTTGGGCTTGCCCGGGCCGTCCTTGTCCTTCGGCTGGGTGGACGTGTCGTTGTCGTCCTTGGGTTTGTCCGGGTTGCCCTTGTCGTCCTTCGGCTTTGTTCCTGGAGCCGGGTCCGTCTTCGGCTTCGTGTCCGGGTCAGGCTTCGGCTTCGGCTTCGGCTTCGGCTTGGGTTTCGGGGACGGGGTCGGGCGGGTGTCCGGCTTGTCGTCGTCCTTCTTGTCCGTGCCCGGCTTCGACGGGGCGTCCTTCTTGCCGTCGCCCTTGTCGTCCTTGTCCTTCGGGGGCGCCGGCTTCTTCGGGTCCGGCTTCGACGCGGGCCTCCTGCCGGGCGGCATGGTGGACGGGCCTGGCTTGGCCGGAGTGTCCTTGTCGCCGGGGCGGTCGCCCTTGCCGTCCTTCGTCGTCGGCTTCTCGTCCTTCGGCTTGTCGCCTGCCTTTCCGTCCTGGCCGGGCTTCTTACCCTTGTCGTCGTCCCCGCCCGAACCGTCCTTGCCCTTCTCCCCGTTGCCGCCCTTGTCCTTGCCGAGCTTCTGCGCCACGCCCTTCAAGCGGCGGCCGACCTTCGAGACGTACTTGCCGATGCCGCTGAGCAGAGCCTCGTACGCGAGTTCAAGGAGGGCCACGATCCCGGCCGCCACCGCCTTCGCGAAGAGCACGCCGGCGCCGCCCCTGCGGACCGACTTCAGCCACTCGATGACCGCGCCTATCGCACGCAGGATCTCGCTGAGCGCGCCGATCGCCGTCTTGATCGCGTCGATGACAGCCATCACCCAGCCCGCGCCGGGGATCAGCTTCGCGATCACCTTCGTGATGACGATCTCGCCGATGATGAAGGGCAGCATCGGGACGATCGCGTCCCAGGTCTCCTTGGCGATCTTCTCCAGGCTGTAGCCACCCTTGATGAGCTTGTCCAGGATGGCCTTCGGGACACCGATGATCTCTTCGATCTTGGACTGGAACCAGTCCTTCACAGCGGACTTGACCTCGCGGAACAGATGGTTCTTCGCGCCGTCCACCGCCGAGTTCTTCGCGCCGCTGAGCCAGCCGCCCGGGTCCGACATGAAGTCGACCGCGATCATCATGAACTCGCCCAGGGCGCCCAGGAGTTTGGACGCGTACTCAAGGACCGTCTTGATCGCGTCCACAACGGCCTTGACCACGTCCATGAGCATCTTCTTCAGGACGCTCAGGATGCTGCTCAACGCCTTCGCGATTCGGTCGAGCAGGTCCGTGATCGCCTTCTTCAGGGCAGCCGCGAGCTTGGTGACGAACGCGATCGCCGCGGCGACCAGGTCCGTGATGAGCTTCCAGATCCGCTTGGCCAGCTCGACGATCGCCTTGACCAGGTTCTTCGCGAACTCGATCAGGTCCTTGATGAGTTCCTTGACCGCTTCGACGATCGCCTTGCGGGCCGCGTTGATCCAGCCCTCGACCCGCTCCTTGAACTCCTTGATCTTCTCGACGATCGCCCTACGAGCGGCCTTGATGGCCTCGACGATCTTGTTCTTGATCTCGATGACCTTCTTCTTGAGCCAGTCGAAGGCTTTCGAGACCCAGTTCCCCGACTCGTTCGCCGCGGTCTTGGTGTGGTTCTTGGCTTCGTCCTCGCCCTGCTTGCCCCTCCTCTGGATCCTCCCGTCGTTCTCCTTCTCCTCCGTCTTCGCCTTCTCGTCGGTCTTCTTCTCTTCGTCCTCGACGTCCGTACGGGCCTTCTTGTGGCGCTCCGACTTCTTGGTGCCGAGTTTCTTGAGCTCCGCGTCCTGGTCCGTACGCCACGTGCCGCGCTCCGTCTTGACCTCGGCCTTGGCCTTCGCGCGCTCGTCCGCCTGTTCCCTGGTGCTCTTCGCTACCTCGGTCTTGACCTGCCGTTTCTGCTTCTGCTCCGACTCGCGGAAGCCCTGGTCCTTGGTCTTGCGCCCCTCGGACACGCCCTGCGCGCCCTTGCTGAACGCCCCCTGGAACTCGGCCTTCCGGTCGTGCTCGGCCACCTTCGACGCGGCCTCCGCGGGCACCGCGCCCGTCGACGCCTTGCCCGTACGCACCCCGCCCTTGCCGGCCTCGCCGCCCGGCACCTTGGCCTTCAACTGCTCCTTGGGCGCGTCGGGGTAGACCTGGTCCTCGCCCATCGAGCGGCCGGCGTCGTCCCGGCCGGTCTCGACCGCTTCCTGGCCCTTGCTGTCGACCGCCTCGCCCTGCTCGTTGGCCTTGTCGTCCGCGGCGCCCTTCATCTCCACGCCCGGCGCCTGGCCCGACTTGGCCTCCTTGAGGGCGTCGTCCCCCGTCGGCAGACCGGCGAACTTGGCGGCCAGTTTCTGCTCGTCCACCACGGGTTCGTCGGCGCCGAAAACGCTCGCGATCCCGTTCACGAGCTTCCCGCCGACGAAGCCCAGGCCCATCATGAAGGTGTCCCAGCCGCCGGGCTCCTCCATCTTCTCGGCCTCGATCTGGCCCTCGGGGTTCTTCGCTCCCTTGACCTCGGCCTTCTCGTCCTTGGGCGCGTCGGACTTCTTCGCCGCGTCTTCGTTGTACTGGGCGGGCGCGTCGGTCTTCGGCTTCCCCTCCAAGGTCTGCGGCGAGCCCGCCGGACGCTCCACGTTCGGCGGCGCCGAGGCGAGCTTCTTGTGCTCGTCGCCGACCGTACGGTCCACCGAACCGCCCACGCCGCCCATCGCCTCAAGAGCCCTGTGCGGCTTCAGCTTTGACGCCGACGACAGGCCGGCCTCCGGCGACACCTGGGACAGGTTCGGGGCCGGGGGCGAGTCCTTGCTCTTGCCCTTGCCGGAAGCGGCTCCCTTGGCGCCACCGCCACCGCCACCGCCACCGCCACCGCCACCGCCCCCGCCACCCCCGCCGCCCGGCGCCTTGGGCGCGGGGGCCGCCTTGGGCGACGCGGCTGCCGGTTCGTCCTTCGCGGCCGGCTCTTCCTTACGCGCCTTCGTCTCCTGCGCCGTACGCTTCGGTGGGTCCTTCGGCGCGGGCTCCGACTCCTTCGGGGTCGCCTTGGGCGACGCAGCCCGCGTCTCCTTCTCGGCACCCGAGCCCTGCGCCGCCCCGGACTCCGCCGAGCTGCTCGCGCCGCCCGTCTCGGCCCCGTTCGAGCCGCCGGTGACATGTGAATCCCGTGCGGGGGACGGGGACTTGTCGTCCTGCTGCTTACCGTCGGCCTGGCCCGCCGAGTCGCCGCCGCCCTGCTCGGCCTGACCCTTGGACGCGAGGTCCGACTCCGACTTCTGCTGGCCGTCGTTCTTCTGCTCGTCCTTCTTGGACTCCCCGCCCTTGCCCGCCGTCTCCGAGGCGGCCGCCGTACCGCCCGCCGCCTGCTGGGAACCCTTCTCCGGGGCCGCCCCCGCCTTGTCGCCCGCGGCCGGGGAGCCCTTCTCCTCCTTGGCCGCGGGCTCCTTGGCCTCGCCGCCGCCCTCCGTCCTGCCCGGTGCCTCCTGCGCCACCCGCTGCGCGGCGGCCGGACCGTCCTTCGGGTCGGCCCCGTCCTTCGGGTCCTTCGACGGTGAGCCCGGACCAGGACGCTGGTCGGCGCCCTCCAAGCCCGCCCGCTCGTCGCCCTCGGGGCCGCCCTCCGTCTCGACCGACGGCTCGGGCTCCGCGGCCCCCTCCGCCTCCACCGCCTCCGGTTCGGCCTCGGCCTGCTCGTCCTCGGCGTCCTCCGCGTCCCGCTCCGCCTGCACCTTCTCGGCCTTGGTCGGCGGGGGAGCAGGGAACGTCGGGGCCCGGGCCGTACTGGCCGAGTCGGGGCCGATCTTGTCGGCGGTGGGCACGCCGGACACGTCGAGGTCCTTCTCCGGCAGGTAGTCCTCCGGGGCCAGCTTGGTGTCCCAGGCACTCTTCTCGGCGCCGCCGACGTCCACCTCGGAGACGCTGCCCGACCCGAACGGGTCCTCGTCCGCCCGCTCCTCGTCGTCCAGCAGGTCCTGGTTGCGTACGGCGTCCAACCTGCTGGTCCTGCCCGGGAGTTGAGTGTCCCGGCCCACTGCGGGAGAGCCCTCCGGCTGCTTCGCCCCGGCCTTGTCCTCCTCCTTCGCCCGCTGACCCGCCGCGAGCGCGTCGGCCGCGCCGGGACGGTTCTTGGCGGCCGACTCCTCCTTGCTCTCTGCCTCCGCCGCCTGCTGCTCCGGCTGCTCCGCACCCTGCTCGCCGGCCTTCTCCTCCTTGCCGGCGTCGTCCTTGCCGCCCTTGTCGGAGCCGTTCTTGCCCGAGCCGCCCTTGTCGGAGCCGCTCTGCTGGGAGTCCTTCGCGCCGGACTCCTGCTGCTCGCCGCCCTTGGAGGCACCGCCCGACGTCTCCTGATCGGGCGCCTCGGACTCCTGGGCCCCCTGCTCGCCGCCCTGCTCCTGCTTGCCGCCGGTCTGCTCCGGTGACCGTGAGCCGCCGCCGCTCTCCGCCGCCGAGTCGGGCCGTTCCTCCCGCTGGTCCTCCTCGCCCCCGCGCGGCGCATCCGCGCCCTGCGGGGTGCTCCCGCTCCGCGGCGTACCGCCGTTCTGCGGTGTGCTGCCCTGCGCGCCGTCCGCTACGGCCCGGTCCTTCTCCGGGCCCGGCGCCGCGTCCGGCCGTTCCTCTTCGGCCTGCGACTCCGCGGCCGTCTCCTGCTCGGCGGTACGGTCCGCCCGCAACTCGCCCGCCGTGTCCGCCTCGACGGCCGGGGCGTCCTGCGCGGCCCACTCCGCCGAGTCGGCGCCCAGCTCGCCCTGCGCCTCGATCTCGTCGATGAAGTCGAGCACCCGGTCGTGCTCCGAGCCGAGCAGCCGGTTCTCGAGGCGTACGAGAACTTCGTCGACGAACTCCTCGGGCAGCCGGGCAAGCCGCCGGCGGGTCCGCTTCGACAGGTCCTCCGGGTCGCCGCGCAGCGAGCGCACCACGTCGTTCGCCAGGCGGTCCACCAGGGACGACGGGTCGATCTGCTCGGCGCGACTGCGGTCCGCGTCGACCGTCGCGTACCGCAGCCACCCAGGAGTGCCCTGGCCCTCCTCGACGTCGACGGCCGCCCCGTCCCCCTCGGCCCGCTCCGTCGACGTGGGCTCCACCAGCGCCTGCGCCGCCGACTCCGCCTCCCGCTCGATCGCCTGCTGCGCCAGACTCACCGCGCCCAGGTCACGACCCGCGCGCAGCGCACCCAGGCCGTGCGGGTTCTGGATCGTGTGCAACAGCTCATGCGCGAGCAGCGCACGCCCCTGCTCCGTGCCCGGCTGGTACTTGCCCTCGCCGAAGAACACGTCCTGCCCGACCGCCACCGCGTCCGCGCCGAGCAGCTCGGTGAGCGTGCCCGCGTCCCGGTCCGTGTGCAGCCGTACGGAGCCGAGGTCGTGGCCGAGCTGTTCCTCCAACTCCCGGCGTACGCCCGCGTCGAGGGGCTGGCCCGCGCCGCTGACGATGTTCTTCGGCTCGGGCGCCCGGTTCTTCGCGGCGCGTTCCTTGCGTTTGCGGCGGCGTTCCGCCGCGGCCTGATCCGCCGCCTGCGCGTCCTGCGATGCGGACGTGGTCACCGTGCCACCTCCCCGCGCCCCGACAACCCCGAGTGCACCGCGCGCGCCAGCTCCTGGCCCAGGCGGCGCGCCGACAACCCCGCCGGCAGCGGCGGGAGCCCGGACAGCGCGTCCACGGACAGGCCGCCGTCGGCCGCGAGCGGCACTCCGTGTTCGCGTACGAGACGGGTCAACTCCCGCTCGAACGAGGCCGATACGCGCCCGGCGTCCACCGACGGCCCGAAGCCGTCCAGGACCAGTTCGCCGATGTCGACGCGGATCTCCCGCGGCTCGGCCGGCCTGTCGCGATGTGCACCGTTCACACCCATCCGCGGACCTCCGTCGGCGTCAAGGAGCGCTCCAGCTTCAGATACTCCGTACGGGCCGCCGCCAGCATGTGCCGCATCTGCAGCCGGTCGCCCTCCTCGGCGGCGAGGAACGCGCCGGACAGGGCGATGTTGCGGATCGAGCCGCCCGCGACGGTGAGTTGGGCGAGGAGGGCCGGGTCGACGCCCTTCGTCGGGGTCTGCGGCGGCAGCACCCGGCGCCAGATCTCCGCGCGCTCGTGCTCGGCGGGGAACGGGAAGTCGACCACGAAGCGGATGCGGCGCATGAACGCCGTGTCCAGGGCCTTCTTCATGTTCGTGGTGAGGATCGCCAGGCCCCGGTACGCCTCCATGCGCATCAGGAGGTAGCTGACCTCCAGGTTCGCGTACCGGTCGTGGCTGTCCTTGACCTCACTGCGCTTGCCGAACAGCGCGTCGGCCTCGTCGAACAGCAGGAGCGCGCCGCCGCGTTCGGCCGCGTCGAAGACCTTGCGCAGGTTCTTCTCCGTCTCGCCGATGTACTTCGACACCACCTGCGACAGGTCGATGATGAACAGGTCGAGGCCCAGTTCCTTCGCCATCACCTCGGCCGCGAGCGTCTTGCCGGTGCCCGAGCCGCCCGCGAACAGCGCGGTCACACCGAGGCCGCGCCGCAGCGTCGCCGCGAAGCCCCACTCCTGGTGCACGGTCGCCCGCTGCCGTACGTGCGCCACGATCTCCCGCAGCACACTCGTCTGCCGCTCGTGCAGCACCAGATCGCCCCAGCCCGCCTCCGGTTCGATACGGCGGCCCAGCTCGTCCATGCCGATCCTGGCCTCTTCGAGGGCGGCGTTCCAGGCGAGTCGCGCGGGGTCGGTCGCGTCGTCCGCGGTCAGTCCCGGCGTGTCGCGACCGACGATCGACGCGGCCGTACGCACGACATGCGGCGGCAGCTGGAACTGGGCCACCAGGGACCGCAGTTCGTGTTCGTCCATGTCCGTCACACCCTCGAACGCGCCCGCCCACAGGCCGAGTTGCTCCTCGTCGTCGAGGCGCGGCACGGTCACGCGCTCGCCGCGCGCCTGTTCCGTGCGGCGGGGGTCGGGGCTGGACACCACCATCGGCACGGCCGCGCCCGCGAGGAACGCGTCGGTCGCCGCGTGCTGGTCCCGGTCCAACTCGCCGACCTCGACCAGGAGCGCCGCGGGCAGCAGGATCGCCTCGCGCTGCCAGAGCCGGGCGAGCCGGTCGCGCTCGGCGGCGTCCGTCGGGATGTCGTCGGCGGCCATCGCGTACAGGCCTAGCCCGGAACGCGCCGCCGCCGCTGCCGCGATGTCGGCGCGGCTGCGCAGGTCCCCGCCGACCACCTCCACGAGCATCGGCGTGTCGGGCCGCGCCCCCGCCGTCCACGCCCCGGCGAGCCGGCTCGCGGCCAGGTCGTACGACGGCGGCAGCGTGTCCGGCACCGGGGCGCGGCGCAACTGGCCGTGCAGCCGGGCGTCCAGGTACGGCGAGTCGAGCAGGAAGTGCAGGATCCGCTCGTCGAGCCGGAGCCGGGAGGTCGTCAGACGGGTGTCGTCCTCCAGGTCGAGCAGCCGCCAGCGGCGCAGCGGCGCGACCGGCGTGAGCGCGCTCCAGTGCGGCTCGGCCAGCGCGGCGAGCGCAAGGGAGAACGTCGGGTACGCCCGCTCCGGATCCCCGCTCGCGGCGGCACACCGCGCGGCCGTGGTCGGGTCCAACTCCTGGGCGGCGGTGAGGAGTACGAGGTCCCGCTCGAACGTGGAGAGCCCGAAGCAGGTGGCGAGCGCGGTGAGGGGCACGGAGGCGGTGGACACGGCGGGGGTGGTGTCCGGGAGCGGGTTTTCGGTGAGCCCGCCGGTCCGACCCTTGTCCTCCCGCGCGTCGCGGCCGCCCGACCGCGCCGCGTGCGCGTCGATGCGCGCCAGTACGCGGGCGATCTCGGCGGTCAGCGGCAGCGCGCCGCCGCGTATGTGCGCCGAGTCGCCGCTGCCGCCCGCCGCCATGTCCTCACCTGCCCCGGAATTCGCCACGCCCTCGCCTCAGCTCTCCGCGTCCGAGCCGGTGCCGGTGCCGGTGCCGGGGTCCGTGTCCGAGTCGGACTGCGCGCGCTTGCGGGTACGGGGGGGACGGGGGGTACGAGATGTGCCGGACGTACCGGAGCCTCCGGTCGTACGGGAGCCTCCGGTGGCACGGGAAGAGGAAGCGGCCTTCTTCGCCGACCGCTTGGCCGGAGCCTTCGCCGGCGCATCAGCCGTGGCCGGAGCCTTCCTGGGCGTGTCGGACTCGTCCGGTGAGGTCCCGGGAACCTCGGCCTCGGGCGTGTCGGCGGCTGCCGGCCCGGAAGGCGGCTCGGGAGACGGCCCGGACCTCCCCGGCCGTTCCGGCGCCCCCGGAGCCCCGAACGGCGCCACCCGTACGGTGTGCCGCTCCACCGGCCGCGGCGACCGCGGCACTTCGCGCCCCTCGATGAAGATCAGCGCCGCCTGATACACCACGGACAGCGTGTACGGCGTCTGGTGCAGCATGCCCCAGAGCTTGGACGTCTCGTCGATGTCCATGACCGTGGGCGTGAACCGCACCCGCTGCACCGCCTCGGCCAGGTCGCTGCCGACCAAGTACGGCCGCTCCCCGGCGAGTTCGATGACATCGGCGGGAAGGACAGGTATCTCGTGCAGCGTCCGCACCACCGAACCGATCAGCCGCTGTCCGACGAGCTCGCTCTCCTCGCCGTACGCGCTGATCAGGAAGTGCACGTCGAGCGCGGCGGCGGGCCGCTTGAGGAGCGTGCCGTCCGAGGCCCGCGTGGGCAGGTCGTTGTTGCGCTGCGAGGTGTTGGGCGTGACCTGGTACGGGAACACGGTGATCGTCGGCTCGGTCGGCGGGTCGGCCGGGGGTTTGCGCGGCTCGACCTTCACGGCCATGTCGATCTCGGGCTGCAGGTTGGCCTCGATGAGCAGGGCCAGGGCCTGGGTGACGTGGGCGATGGCAAGTGCGTTGCTCATGGGGTCGGTTCCTCGCGTCCCTCGTGCCCTACGGATTCCACCGTGCGTACGTGTACGGCGTCGTTCACTCGCGCCCCCGTGCCAGGTAGTCGGAGAGGCTCACCGTCGCCTCGCGCCGCTCCCGCGCGGCCGGGCGCCGGGCCGTGGGCGCCTGCCCCCCGGCGGTGACCTCAAGGCGCCCGATCTGCACCTGCACGACCTGCTCCGGGGGCTGCCCCCGGCGTCGCGCACCGCTCTGCCGTACGGCCTCCCGGGCGGCCGCCGTGTCGACGCCGCTGGGGCGCAGGGGAGTGGCGGGGCCGGGCGTGGCGGTGCGGTCGGCGGCCGAGGGGCGGACGGGCGCGGGCGTGTCGCGCCGGACCGCCGAATCGGCGTCGCTGTCCGTACGGCGTGTCGCGTCCGGTACGGGCCGCAGCCGGGGCGCGGCGGCGGCCGCGGGGCGAAGGAGCGGCGCGGGGAGGGCGGCGGGGGCCGCCGGGCGCGGTTCCCGCGCGGGCTCCGCCGCGCGGTCCCGCTCTGTGCGGACGACGGTCCGCTCCCGCTCGGTCAACTGCCGCACTTCGCGTAGGGGTGCCCCCAACTCCCCTTTCGAAGCGGGGTGTTGAGCTGCGGTCGGCCACAGAGGTGCCGTCCCCTCCGGCTCTTCCGCGCCCCCGCGTACCGCCTCGGCGCGCTCGAAGGGACCAGCCAGGCGTGGCTGGACGCGTACGACACCGGGGCGCGCCGGAGCGGCCGGCCGGTGCCGGGCGAGCAGCCGGTCGAGGAAGTCGGGGTCACGGTCGCGGGACGCCCCGGTGGAGTCGGTCATGGTGCGCACAGCTCCAGGTAGTAGCGGCGCCGCAGCGGGCTGAGCGCCAGGATCTGGGGTTCGCTCCAGCCGTAGGCGGTGGCCAGGAGGTGGACGTCGAGAAGTACGTCTCGGGCCCAGGCGTCCAGTTCGGTCCACAGGTAGGAGGCGATGTCGAGTTCGGAGCGGGTGGCCGTGGCGCACTCGGGGCAGCTGATCGTGAGGTTCACGTCGGCCGCCGGGTCGGCGGCCTCGGCGGCCTCGGCGACGCGCCGCTCCAGTGCGGCGGGCAGCGAGTCGACGGGCAGCGGCTCCCCGTCGCGTACGACCGCCGTCACGCAGCTGTGGAGCAGCGCACGCCGTGGGTCGGGCCGCCGGGCCGCCGCCGCCAGATCGGCGACGGCCGGCAGCCGGAACTCCACCTTCCAAGGGCCGTCGGAGATGCTCAGCGCCCCGTCGTCGGCCGGGGCGGGAGAGCGGGCGAACTCCCCGGCGTCCAGGTCGAATTCGAGGTCCTCTCCGCACGCGGAGCAGTCGAGCCGCACCTGCATACGGTCCCCGAAAAGAGCCCGGCGCAGCGCGAACAGATCGGCCTCGCGCGCCCCGACGGGCAGCGCGAGCAGCGCCCCGCTGTCCCCGGCGAACTCGGGGCGGGCGGTGCGGTGCAGGAGCAGGGCACGGCCGAAGCCGTCCTGCCCGAGACCGGCCTCCCAGGTGGCCAGGAGGTCGGCGGCCTGTGCGCTCACCTTGCCCGCCCCCGTTTCTTATACCGCGTCGCCCCGACTGTGCTGGTGGTGCCGTTCCCTCAAACCTCAACCGGCCCTTTATCAGGCCGGGTTGAGGAAGGAGGGCTCCTGCGGTTCTGGGACTTCGTAGTCCCGCTCCCAGCCCTCGCACTCCAGCTTCAGCGACTGGATCGCCACCGCGTTGGCGTTGGCGTCCATCTCGCCGAGCACCTGGTACTCGCTCGGCCAGCTGCGGTACAGCTTGTGCGAGACGGCCACCTGACCGGCTTCGTTGAGGACCTGGATGACGATGTCCTTGCGGAAGTCGGCGAGCGACACCTCGGAGCCGAGCCCGGCGCCGACCTGCCAGACCTTGTTGGCCCAGCGGTCGAACTCGGGGTCGTGCGTGACGCCGCGCTCCAGGGTGACGCCCTCGAACTCGGAGCGGCCCGGCGACTTCCGCGGCGAGCTGGGGTCGCCGCCGTGCCGGTGCTTGACGACCTCGGTGGTCCGCTTCAGCGGGCTGATCTTGCTGATGCCCGCGACCGTCCGACCGTCCCACAGGACCAGGAACTTGAAATTCTTGTACGGATCGAATCGTTGGGCGTTGACTGTGAACTCAGGCATCGGGATTCCTTCTCGATCTGCAGGGTTCGTTCTGCAGGGCTCGTTCTGCAGGCTCGTTCCGCAGGTCTCAGAGCGCGAACTGGCCGGCCGTCTGCTGGAGTTTGACGATCACGAACTCGGCGGGCTTCACCGGCGCGATGCCGACGAGCACGTTCACCACTCCGTTCGCGATGTCGTCGTCCGTCGTCGTGTCGTGGTCGCACTTGACGAAGTACGCCTCGCGGGGCGTGCCGCCCTTGAAGGCGCCCTGCCGGAACAGGTTGTGCAGATACGAGGAGGCGCTGAGGCGGATCTGCTGCCACAGGTTCTCGTCGTTCGGCTCGAACACGACCCACTGCAGTCCGCGGTGCAGGCTCTCCTCGACGTGCAGCGCGAGCCGCCGCACCGGCACGTACGCCCACTCGCTGTCCAGGGCGTCGGAGCCCTCCAGGGTGCGCGCGCCCCAGACCAGCGGGCCGGCCATCGGGAAGGTCCGCAGGCAGTTCACGCCCAGCGGGTTGAGCAGGCCGTTCTCCCGGTCGGTGAGCTTGACCGTGAGCGAGTGCACGCCCGCGAGCCGCGCCTCGGTGCCGGCCGGGGCCTTCCACACGCCGCGCTCCGCGTCCGTACGCGCGAACACGCCCGCGATGGCGCCGGACGGCGGGAAGGAGCGCAGCCGGCCCGTGAGCGGGTCGGTGAGCTGGATGTGCGGGAAGTACAGGCCCGCGTGGTTGCCGCGCACCGGCTCGAACGCGGCGAGCCCGGCCCGCGCGGTGTCGACGCTGACCCAGGTACTGGGCGCGTCCACGAGCAGGAAGATCCGCCGCTCCTGGCACAGCCGCTGCGCGGCCGACACGACGGTGAGGATGTCCTCGACCGATTCGTACGCGGCCAGCTCGGGCAGTGCGAGGAGGTTGACGTCGGGCTCGTCGCGCAGGGCCTGGATGCCGGTCTTGCCGGACTCGCTGCCGATGAGGTCGCGCGGCCCGGGCGGGTCGCCGTCCTCGCCGCCCTCCAGCGGGAAGACGGGCGGATTGACGGAGGCTTCGAGGCCCAGGTCGTTGGCGCACTCGCCGACGAAGCGGACGACGTCCTCGGGGTCGGTGGAGCCCGCGACGACCTGGACGCGGCGGCCGAAGGCGGTGACCTCGGCGCCCGCGAAGGCGTGCTTGCCGGGCGCGTCCGGCAGGGCCCGCAGCTTGCGCTCAAGGAGCTGGGCGAGCTCGGTGACGTTGCACGGCGCCTCGCCGTCGCAGTCCGGGTCGTACAGCGTGAACTCGCGCTCCACCTCGCCGATCTTCACCGTCAGGTCGACGGCCAGGTCGGGGAGTTCATGACCGAATGGCTTGGAGACGGTACCCGACGGGTCGGGCCGGCCCTCGTCGAGCGCCTCCACGCGGATCAGCCGGGAACCGGAGTTGATCACCGTGGGTGCGTACCGGCCGTGCGAGGCGTCCATGGACAGGCCGGTGAAGGCCTCGCGGGCGCTGCCGCGCGCGTCGTACACGCGCAGGTTGAAGGTCTCCTCGGGGCAGGGCGTGTCGTAGTCGACGGCGACGCGCAGGCCGTTGCCCCAGAGGCCGGGTTCCTTGGCGTGCACTTCGAGGACGGGGCACTCGCTGCGGCCCTCGGTGGACTCCAGGGTGACGCAGGCCGCCTTGCCGCTGCGGGCCTTGGCGACCCGGACGATCACGGCGACGGTGCCGCCGTTGCCGAAGAACTGGTGCACCGCGTAGCCGACGGCGCTCTGCGAGCTCAGGCCACCGAAGCGGCGCTCGAACTCGGCGAAGCTGGTGATGCGCACCGGCTCGTTGAGCGGGCCGCGCCGGGTGTGTCCCACGAACGCGGTCACCGAGGTCGTGATGGTCGAGATGGTGCGGGCACTGCTGGGAAGCTCTTCGACGTAAACGCCGGGATACGTCGGCTTGGCAGCGCTCACTGCATGCGTCGGCATTCCCCCTCCTATCCCTTCTCAGGCACCGGTTGACAGGCACCAAGAGGCGGCAGAGGGATGTGACACCACGCCGCGCGCCGCCGCGTCTGGCCGGACGCGGCACCACGCGCACTTGATCAGTTTCCCCCGTCAGTGCCCGAGCGTTTCGACCGATCGGGCCAAGCTGTGCGCTTGTGACTCCTGATGCTCGAGTGCTGAACGCAGTATTAGACGCGGGGAGTTGGCGGAACAAGGTGTCTTCAGGACACCTCGGGAGGAGGTTGTGTGAAGAGATGTGCCGTGGGCGTTACTCCCCTAACTCCGCTGCAAATAAACGGAGTTGGTCATCTCCGCCTCGGCGTGGCGGGGTTGACGCGGGGAACCTCGGGAGTCGGGGTCGGGGTCGGGGTCGGGGTCGGTCGTCGGAGGTTCGGTCTGCGTGACATCCCGTCAGTCCCGTCAGTCCCCTCAATCCCGTCAGTCCCGTCAAGGGATGGTGCGGTGCGCGCCGTTGCTCGAAAGCCCCGCCGCGCCCGATCCGGGCGGCGCGCCGCACGCGGCGCACGGCTCGCGTGGCGCGTCCAGCTCGGGCGGCAGCGCCTCCCAGTTCGAGAAGCACGGTTCGAGCCCGGTGAGCAGCAGGACGCGGCGGACTCGGGGGATGCCGCGGACAAGCCGCACCTGGACGTCGCGTGCCGTGCAATGGCGTCTGATGCGGACGAGCAGCCGCAGCCCGCTCGCGTCCAGAAAGGTCACCGGACGGAGGTCCACGACGACTTCACGCCAGGGCAGTTCGACGAGCAGACCCGTCAGGCGTGGCGCCAGTACCTGATGGGCCCATGCGTCGATCTCGCCGTAAAGGACGAGCACGAGTGTCTCGCCCACTGAGCGGTGCTGGAGGCCGAAGGCCGGCTCAGAGAACTTCATGGCCCACCTGGAAGACTCAGCTCCTTATACGAGGAGTGACGAAAAGGGAGTGGCGTCGGCGGCTGCTCCGGCGCCTGTGGCCCCCCGTCAGCTGGGGGAGCGCGACCGTGTCGAAGGCATCATTCCCGCTCAGGGCATTCGTAAGCGTGTTCCGTCGGTACGGACGCCGCTTCGGCGCCACATAAGGCTCGCGTCAGCGTCGACTACGCACAGTAGTGGTACGGGAGTTGGGGCGGTCGACACCCCAACACCGCCCGGATGCAAGGGACTTGACGCGTGCGGCCTGCCTCTTCCCTATTCTTGAAACACGTTCTACCGTGTGCGCCGCCGCAGGACCGCGAGAGTCTGGAGGGGCCGTGCACCTCGAATACACGCCTGAGCAAAAGCGGTTGCGCACCGAGCTGCGCGCCTATTTCGCGGAGCTCGTACCGGATCAGGCCTACGCGCGCTACGAGGACCCCGCCGAGCAGAAGCGGTTCTACCGCGAGACCGTGCGCCGGCTCGGCGGCGACGGATGGCTGGGCGTGGGCTGGCCCCAGGAGTACGGGGGCCGGGGCCTGACCCCGATGGAACAGTTCATCTTCTTCGACGAGGCTGCGCAGGCCGGGGTCCCGCTGCCGCTGATGGCGCTCAACACCGTCGGCCCGACGATCATGCAGTTCGGCACCGACGAGCAGAAGGCGTACTTCCTGCCGAAGATCCTCGCCGGTGAGATCGACTTCGCCATCGGCTACAGCGAACCCGAGGCGGGCACCGATCTCGCCGCGCTGCGGACGAAGGCGGTGCGCGAGGGCGACACGGCCACCGGCCACTACACAGTGAACGGCCAGAAGATCTGGACCACCAACGGCGACACCGCCGACTGGGTGTGGCTCGCCGTGCGCACCACCGTCCCCGAGGAGGGCGTACCGCCGCACAAGGGCATCACCATGCTCCTGGTGCCGACCTCGGACCCCGGCTACTCCTGCACCGTCATCAACACCCTCGCCTCGCACGACACGACGGCCAGCTACTACGAGAACGTCCGCGTGCCCGTCGCGCACCGCGTCGGCGAGGAGAACAAGGGCTGGCGCCTGATCACCAACCAGCTCAACCACGAACGCGTCACGCTCGCCGCGCACGGCACGATGGCGATCCGCGCCCTGCACGATGTCCAGCGCTGGGCCGCCGGCACGAAGCTCGCCGACGGGCGCCGGGTGCTCGACCTCGGCTGGGTCAGGCAGCGCCTGGCCCGGACACACGCCAAGCTCGACGCGATGAAGCTGCTCAACTGGCAGATGGTGAGCGCCGTCCAGAACGGCACGCTCACCCCGCAGGACGCCTCGGCGGTCAAGGTGTACGGCTCCGAGGCGCGGCGTGACGCGTACGCGTGGCTGATGGAGGTCGTGGCTGCGGCGGGCCCGCTGAAGGAGGGGTCTGCGGGGGCGGTCCTCCACGGTGAGCTGGAGCGCGGCTACCGGTCCGCGGTGATCTTCACCTTCGGTGGGGGGAACAACGAGATTCAGCGGGAGATCATCTCTTGGATCGGGTTGGGGATGCCTCGGGTACGGCGGTGAGTTTCGTGCCCCGAAAGGGGCGCGGGGAACTGCGCGACCAGCCACGACGGCGGGTAAGCCGACAGTCAGCCGCTGCAAGCTTTCGGGAAGGGGCGGGGAGGGGAAAGGAGCGCGCCTCAGCCCGCAGCCGCCCGACGCAGCGCGTCAAGCACCGGGCGAATCAGCGGATGCGCCTCCGCCCCGTGCCGTACCGCCGCGAACACCTTCCGCTCCGGGGCCACCGCGTCCACCGGGCGTACCGCCGCCTCCGCCAGGTCCGCCCCGCGCAGTGCCGAGCGCGGGACCAGGGCTACGCCCGCGCCCGCCGACGCGAGGGCGACCACCGCGCGGAAGTCGTCCGATGAGTGCTCGAACTGCGGGGAGAAGCCCGCGTGTTCACAGGCGAGGACGACCACGTCGTGGCACGGGTTGCCGGGGTAGGGGCCGATCCATGTGTCCTGGGCCAGATCCCCGAGCCGGATCCACTCCGAGTCCGCGAGCCGGTGCGTGGCCGGAAGCACCGCGTCGAAGGGCTCCGCGTAGAGCGGTACGCGCGTGATGCGGTCGTCGTCCGCGCCGGGCGCGCCGCGGTACTCCACCGCGACCGCGACGTCGATCCGCCGGTCGAGCAGCATCGGCAGGCTCGCGTCGCCCTCGGTGTCCTGGACGCGGACCCGGATGCCGGGGGATGTGATTGCGAGGTGCCCGAGGGCCGGGCCGACGACCAGGCCGATGCCGGTCGCGAACGAGGCCAACGTCACCGTGCCCGCCTCGCCCGTGCTGTACGCGGCCAGCTCCGCCTCCGCCCGCTCCAGCTGCGCGAGGACGGCGTTGGTGTGGGTCAGCAGGATCTCGCCCGCCGCGGTGAGCCGGACACCCCGCGCGCCCCGCTCGACCAGCTTGTGGCCCGTCTCCTGCTCCAAGGCCGTGAGCTGCTGGGAGACCGCGGAGGGCGTGAGGTAGAGCGCGGCGGCGGCCGCCGTCACGGTGCTGTGGTCGGCCACCGCCCGGAGGATGTGCAGCCGCCGCGCTTCGATCATGTATCCGATTGTCCCAAACCGGTCAGCCGAGCCGCGCCCGGGCGTCGACGAAGGCGTCCACGGCCCGGTTCACGTCCTCGGTGGAGTGCGCCGCCGACAGCTGGACGCGGATCCGGGCCTTGCCCTGCGGGACCACCGGGTACGAGAAGCCGATCACGTACACCCCCCGCTCCAGGAGCAGCTCGGCCATCCGCCCCGCCACCGACGCGTCGCCGATCATCACGGGCGCGATGGCGTGGTCGCCGGGGAGGACGTCGAAGCCCTCCGCCGTCATGCGGGTGCGGAACAGCTCGGTGTTCGCCGCGAGCCGCTCGCGCAGGTCACCCGCCGACTCAAGCAGGTCGAGGACCTTGAGCGACGCCGCCGCGATCACCGGGGCGAGGCTGTTGGAGAAGAGGTACGGGCGCGAGCGCTGGCGCAGCAGGGCGACGATCTCCGCGCGCGCCGCGACGTACCCGCCGGACGCGCCGCCGAGGGCCTTGCCGAGGGTGCCGGTGATGATGTCGACACGGTCCATGACGCCGTGCAGCTCGGGCGTGCCGCGGCCGCCGGGGCCGACGAAGCCGACGGCGTGCGAGTCGTCGACCATGACCATCGCGTCGTACCGCTCCGCGAGGTCGCAGATCTCGGCGAGCGGCGCCACGTAGCCGTCCATGGAGAACACGCCGTCGGTGACGATCAGGCGGCGGCGCGCCTCGGACGCGTCCTTCAACTGCCGTTCCAGATCGGCCAGATCACGGTTGGCGTAGCGGAAGCGGCGGGCCTTGGAGAGGCGGATGCCGTCGATGATCGAGGCGTGGTTGAGGGCGTCCGAGATCACCGCGTCCTCGGGGCCGAGCAGCGTCTCGAAGACACCGCCGTTGGCGTCGAAGCAGGAGGAGTAGAGGATCGTGTCCTCCTGGCCGAGGAACGCCGAGAGCCGCGCCTCCAGCTCCTTGTGCACCTCCTGCGTACCGCAGATGAAGCGCACCGAGGCCATGCCGTAGCCCCAGCGGTCCAGGGCCGCGTGACCGGCCGCGATGACCTCGGGGTGGTCGGCGAGGCCGAGGTAGTTGTTGGCGCAGAAGTTGAGCACCTCGCCGGGCCGGCCGCCCGCGGTCACCTCGACACTGGCGGACTGCGGGGTGCCGATGACCCGCTCGGGCTTGTGCAGCCCGGCCGCGGTGATCTCGTCGAGGGTGCTGCGCAGGTCGTCTCGTACGTTCTCGAACACGGTGAAAGTCCTTCGGGGAGTGGGGAGTTGAGGGCGCGAGGGGATGCCGGGCTCAGCCGGTCCAGTCGAGGATGACCTTGCCGCCACGGCCGCTCGCCGCGTCCTCGAAGGCGGCGTCGAAGTCGGTGTACGCGTACCGGCCGGTGATCACGGGGGACAGGTCGAGGCCGCCTTCGAGGAGGACCGACATCGCGTACCAGGTCTCGAACATCTCGCGGCCGTAGATGCCCTTGATGGTGATCATCGAGGTGACGACGCGCGCCCAGTCGACGGCGAACTCCTCCGCGGGCAGGCCGAGCATGGCGATCCGGCCGCCGTGCGTCATGTTGGCGAGCATCTCGCGCATCGCGGCGGGGTTGCCGGACATCTCCAGGCCGATGTCGAAGCCCTCGCGCAGGCCGAGCTGCCGCTGGCCGTCGGCGATCGTGGACCGCGACACGTCGAGGGCGAGGCTGACGCCGACTTTTCGGGCCAGTTCGAGGCGCTCCTCGCTCACGTCGGTGACCACGACGTTACGGGCCCCCGCGTGCGCCGCGACCGCCGCCGCCATCAGGCCGATCGGCCCGGCGCCGGTGATCAGCACGTCCTCGCCGACCAGCGGGAACGACAGGGCGGTGTGCACGGCGTTGCCGAACGGGTCGAAGATCGCCGCGATGTCCAGGTCCACGGGCACCCGGTGCACCCATACGTTGGACGCGGGCAGCGCCACGTACTCGGCGAACGCCCCGTCGCGGCCCACGCCCAGGCCGACGGTCGCGCGGCACAGGTGGCGCCGCCCGGCCAGGCAGTTGCGGCAGGTCCCGCAGACCAGGTGGCCCTCGCCGCTGACGCGGTCGCCGACGTCGATCCCGGTCACGTCACGGCCGGTCTCGACCACCTCGCCGACGAACTCGTGCCCGACGACGAGCGGCGCCGCGATCGTCGACCGCGCCCAGCCGTCCCAGGCGCGGATGTGCAGATCGGTGCCGCAGATCCCGGTCCGCTGCACCTTGATCAGCACGTCGCCGGTGCCGATGGCGGGCTCGGGCACGTCCGCGAGCCACAGTCCCGGTTCGGCCTTCTCCTTGACCAGTGCCTTCAACGGCTCGACTCCTTCTCGTCGCGCACGCGGGCAGGGCAGGGCACGGCCCGGTACGGGGAGAGCGATGGGTGGGGTGGCGGCCGTCCCACCGCCGCGCATGACTCTTCCGTACGGGCGGCCCGGGGTCCATCGAGGTTTTCTTAAGCGCGGCCGCAGCTTTCCTGCACGCCCGCCGCGAGGCTGGCCTTGACCGGGGCAACTGGCCGATGACCGGCTGCCCCGTGCGGTCTCATCGCGGGCTGCGGGCTGGTGGGGGTTGCTCGCGCCCGCGCGGCGTAGCCGCAAATTGTCACAGCCCCGCGCCCCTGAAGGCTGCGGCTGCGCCGCGCCTCCTCAACTCCCCCCGGAGGGCCGGACGGTGACCCGTACATGCTTCATGATCGGCTGATCGCTCTGCGTGCTGTAGTCGCCGAGAGCGCACAGCACATTCATCTCCGGCATGTATCCGGCCGCGCAGCCCCGCGGAATGTCGTACGGCACCGCCAGATAGCCCTCGACCGACCTCTCGCTGCCGTCGCGCGCGGTGCTCGTGATGTCCACCGGCGCCATCTCGTCGATACCGCGCTCCCGCATGTCGGCCCGGTTCATGAAGACGAGTGTGCGCAGGTTCTTGATGCCGCGGTAGCGGTCGTTGTCGGAGTAGATCGTGGTGTTCCACTGGTCGTGCGAGCGCATCGTGCCCAGCGCGAGCGTGCCCGGCTCGGGGACGACGTTCGGCAGGGGAGCCGCGGAGAACTCGGCGCGCCCCGACGGGGTGAGGAAGACCAGCTCGCGGGCGGGCTGCTTGATGCGGAAGCCGAGGGGCAGCCGCACCCGCCGGTTGAAGTCCTCGAAGCCGTCGAGTGCTTGGGCCATGGTGTCGCGGATGCGGTCGTAGTCCTCGATGTACCAGTCCCAGGGCGTCTCGCTCTCCGGCAGCGCGGCGCGCGCCATGCCCGCGACGATCGCCGGTTCCGAGAGCAGATGCTCCGACGCGGGCCGCCTCATGCCGAGCGACAGATGCACCATGCTCATCGAGTCCTCGACGGAGGTCCGCTGGACGCCCTTGCGCTGATGGTCCTTCTCGGTACGGCCGAGGCACGGCAGGATCAACGCCCGCTTCCCGTGTACCACATGACTGCGATTCAGCTTCGTGCTGACCTGCACGGTCAACGCGCAGTTGCGCAACGCCTCGTACGTGACGGGCGTGTCCGGCGCCGCCAGGGCGAAGTTGCCGCCCATGCCGACGAACACCGTCACGTCACCGCTCCGCATCGCCTTGATCGTGGCCACCGTGTCCAGGCCGTGCTCGCGGGGCGGCTCGATCCCGCAGACCTCGGCGAGCCGGTCGAGGAACGCCTCGGTGGGCCGGTGGTCGATGCCGCAGGTGCGGTTGCCCTGGACGTTGCTGTGCCCGCGCACGGGGGAGGGGCCCGCACCCTCGCGGCCCAGATTGCCGCGCAGCAGAAGGAGGTTGACGATCTCCCGGACCGTGTCGACGCCGTGCTCGTGCTGTGTCAGGCCCAGGCACCAGCTGACGATGGACCGGTCCGCCTCCTCGTACACGCGTGCCGCCTCGAGGATGTCGGCGCGGCTCAGGCCCGACTGCTCCTCCAACTCGTCCCAGGACGTGGCCTCGCAGAGCGAGCGGTACGCGTCGAAGCCCGTGGTGTGCCGGTCGATGAACTCCGGGTCCAGGGCCTTCGGGTCCCGCGCCGACTGCTCCAGGATCGCCTTGGCCATCCCGCGCAGCAGCGCCATGTCGCCGCCGATCCGCACCTGGAGGTTGAGGGTGCTCGTCCTCGTCGTCTTGAACCGGGCCATGTCGAGGAAGTCGTGCGGCACGATCGTGCGCGTCGCGGCCGCCTCCACCAGCGGGTTGACGTGCACGATCTGCGCCCCGCGGTGGTACGCCTCGGCCAGCGCCGTCAGCATGCGGGGCGCGTTGGAGGCCGCGTTGACGCCGAAGATGAACAGCGCGTCGGCGGACTCCCAGTCCTTGAGGTCGACGGTCCCCTTGCCCGTGCCCAGAGCGGCCCGGAGCGCCCGGCCGCTCGCCTCGTGGCACATGTTGGAGCAGTCCGGCAGGTTGTTGGTGCCGAGCTCGCGGGCCATCAGCTGGTACAGGAACGTGGCCTCGTTGCCGAGCCGGCCCGAGGTGTAGAACGCGGCCCGGTTCGGGTCGTCGAGCTCCCGCAGATGCCGTCCGACCAGCTCGAACGCGTCCTTCCAGCCGATCGGGACGTAGTGGTCGGTGTCCGGGTCGTACACCATCGGCTCGGTCAGCCGGCCCTGGTCCTCCAGGTCGTGGTCGCTCCACTCGAACAGCTCCGTCACGGTGTGCGCGGCGAAGAACGCGCGGTCGACCCGCTTCGGGGTCAGCTCCCAGGTGACGTGCTTGATGCCGTTCTCGCAGATGTCCAGACGCAGGCCCTTGGTGTCGTCGGGCCACGCGCATCCGGGACAGTCGAAGCCGGTCCGCTCGTGGTTCATCTTCATGATCGCCCGTGGCCCGTCCACGAACGCGTGCTCGCGCACGAGGAACGACGTCACGCTCTTCGCGGCGCCCCAGCCCGCGGCGGGGTGGTGGTACGGGTGGAACTCGGGCTGCCCGTCGGGGGCGGGACCCACCTCGGGCTCCCGGACGTCCGGTCGCTCCTCGTCGATGCTCAAGACTCTCAGCCCTTCCGTGTACGGGTGCGGGGTTGCCCCTGTGCGAGTGCGGTGGCCCCTGTACGAGTGCGGTGGCCCCTGTACGAGTGCGGTGGCCCCTGTGCGAGTGCGGTGGGCCCCTGTGCGGGTGCGAGGTGCCCCCCGAAGGCGGGCGCCCCGGCCGGCGGTCCGGTCCTCGGGGGTCGGGGGGCCTCGGGGGTCCTCGGGGTGCGTACGCGGGGCTGCACCCTCGGTCGGCCGCACCTAGGCTGGCGCCGACCGATCGGTCCGCTTTGTCACCCTTTGGCGACGTTCTCTGCCATTCTCCGACGGGAGTCCCATGGTCGCAGCGCAACCCGTCATCACCCCGCCCGCCAAGGCCGCGGTCTTCCTGGTCGCCACCGTGAACCCCGGCGGCGAGGACACGGTGCGCGAGACGCTCCAGGACCTGGCCGGGCTGATCCGCTCGGTCTCCTTCCGCGAGTCCGCCGAGGGCCTCTCCTGTGTCGCCGGTATCGGCTCGGACGCCTGGGACCGCCTCGCCGCCGGGCCCCGCCCCCGCGAGCTGCACCCCTTCGAAGCCCTTCAGGGCCCCCGGCACGCCGCCCCGGCCACCCCCGGAGACCTCCTCTTCCACCTGCGCGCCCGCCGCCTCGACCTCTGCTTCGAGCTGGCCCGGCTGATCCTGGACGCGCTCGTCGACGCCGTCACCGTCGTCGACGAGGTGCACGGCTTCGGCTACTTCGACGCGCGCGACCTCCTCGGCTTCGTCGACGGCAGCGAGAACCCCACGGGCGGCGCCGCCCACGACGCGGTCTACATCGGCGACGAGGACCCGCCCTTCCGGGGCGGCTCCTACGTCATCGTGCAGAAGTACGTGCACGACATGGCCGCCTGGAACGCGCTCAGCGTCGAGGAACAGGAACGCGTCATCGGCCGCAGCAAGGCGGACAACGTCGAGATGTCCGACGACGTCAAGCCCGCCGACTCGCACGTCGCGCTCACCACGGTCGAGGACGACGACGGCACGGAACGGAAAATCGTCCGCGAGAACATGCCGTTCGGCCGGATCGGCCAGGGCGAGTTCGGCACGTACTTCATCGGCTACGGGCGCACGCCCGACGTGACCGAGCGGATGCTGCGCAACATGTTCATCGGCGATCCGCCCGGCACCACGGACCGCATCCTCGACTTCTCCACGGCCGTCACCGGCGGCCTCTTCTTCGTACCCAGCGCCGAGCTGCTCGAGGACTTCCCCGCCCCGCCGTCCTCCTCCGCTTCCGCTTCCGCGTCCGAGCCCGGGCGGGCCCCCGAGCCCCGACCCGCCGGAGCCCCCCTCGCCGACCCCGGCCCGTCCGCCGTGGCGGTCCTGCCCACCGAGTCCGTCGAACTCGCCGAGCCCGCCGCACCGGCCGAGGCACCCGAGCCCGCCCCGCAGCCCGTCCGCAGCGGCTCCCTCGGCATCGGAAGCCTGAAAGGAACGCCATGACGCCCCCCGCCGTCACCAACCTGCACCGCGAACTCGCCCCGATCACCCCGGCCGCCTGGGCCGAGATCGAGGAAGAGGCCCGCCGCACCTTCCGCCGCCACGTCGCCGGCCGCCGCGTCGTCGACGTCCCCGACGCCGGCGGCGCCCAGCTCTCCGCCGTCGGCACCGGCCACCTCATCGACATGACCCCGCCCGCCCCCGGAGTCACCGCCCGGCTGCGCGAGTGCAGACCGCTGGTCGAACTCCGAGTCCCGTTCACCGTCGACCGCGCCGCCGTCGACGACGTGGACCGCGGCGCCCAGGACTCCGACTGGCAGCCCGTGAAGGACGCCGCGCGCACCATGGCGTACGTCGAGGACCGCACGATCTTCGACGGGTACTCCGCCGCCCAGGTCGACGGGTTGCGGTCCTGCTCGTCCAACCCGGTCGTGAGCCTCCCGGCCGAGGCGCGCGACTACCCCGACGCGGTCAGCCGCGCCCTCACCGAACTCCGCCTCGCCGGGGTCGACGGCCCGTACCAACTCCTCCTGGGCGCCGAGGAGTACAGAGCCGTCAGCGAGACCTCCGACCACGGCTACCCGATCGCCGCCCACCTCGCCCGCATGCTCGACGGCACCCCGATCTGGGCCCCCGCCCTCAGCGGCGGCTTCGTCCTCTCCACCCGCGGCGGCGACTTCGAACTCCGCCTAGGCCAGGACGTCGCCATCGGCTACGCGAGCCACGACGCCCACCAGATCGACCTCTACTTCCACGAGACGCTGACGTTTCTCGCGTACACGGACGAGGCGGTCGTGGTGCTCGAAGCCTGACCGCACCTCCCAACCCCCTTACCTGGCACCGGAATCGACCATCCGGGGCTGTACGTGATGGAATTCCCCGTGAAAACGCCAGGTGGACGGGGGAGGACCTCAGGTGGGCAGGGCAAGGGACCGGACGCGCGTCGCGGTCGAGCGTGCGCGGGTCGCGGTACCGGCGGGTGAGGTCTTGCGTGGCGCGCACTCGGCCTGCGTGGCGATGCGGGCGCCGAGCCCCGGGAGATTCCGCCGCCCTCGCGGCCTGCGGGGTGAGCGGCGCACGCTGTACAGCTGGTGCATGGCCCCGGCGTACGTCTTCCTGATCCTCTCGACCATCAACCTGGCCTGGGACCCGTTCGACGGCAAGAAGAAGCCCCCCGGCAAGCCCTTCAGCGGCGGCTGGGACAGCCTCGCCGGGCAGCTCATCCGCGGCCTGCACCCACGCACCAAGAACGGCGCGGACACGGTCATGCAGGTCACCGACCGCCGCCTCCAGCTCGTGCACGTCTCCCACGCCGGGTCCTTCCGAGGCACCCCTCGCCGCGTCGAGGTCGGCTGGTCCCTGGACGTGCGGCATGTCAGCTGGATCCGGGACCGCAGCGACGACCACGGCGGCTGCCACGAGATCGGGTTCTCCGACGGCTCGTGGTGCTCGGTGCAGTTCCAGGGCCAGGGCTGGCGCAAGATGCCCGAAGCGTTCCCGTACCGGCTCAGCCACCTCGACCCGCACCCGTACGGAGGCTGAACCCCGCCCCTCCCGCCCGGCGCCCCGCCCGGCCTACCCTGGGTAACGAGCGGCGGGAGGTGCGCGACCGTGCGGGACGTGAGCAGCGGCGAGGGCGCGGACCCCGGGTTCTTCGGGCCCGACACCGTGACCTGGCAGATGCACGCCGACCCGATGATGTGGATCGCCGGGGTCCGCGCGCTGTACCTGCAAGCCCTGCATCCGCGCGTCGTCCGCGGCGTCCTGCAGAACAGCGACTTCCGCCGGGACGCCTGGGGCCGCCTGCTGCGCACCGCGGACTTCGTCGGCACCCTCAGCTACGGCACCACCCGGGACGCCGAACGGGCCGCCGCCCGGATCCGCCGCCTCCACCGCCGGCTCAAGGCCACCGACCCCGACACCGGCGAGGTGTACCGCGTCGACGAGCCCGAGCTGCTCCTGTGGGTGCACTGCGCCGAGGTCGCCAGCTACGTCGAAGTCCTGCGGCGCTCCGGCTTCCCGCTCACCCCGCCCCTCGCCGACCGGTACATCGACGAACAGCGCGAGAGCGCCCGCCTCGTCGGCCTCGACCCCGCCGACGTGCCCGCCGACCGGGCCGCGATGCGGGCGTACTTCGCGCGCGAACTGCCCCAACTCGCCGTCGGCGCAGAAGCGCGGGAGGTGGACGACTTCCTGCGGAGCCCGACCACACCGCCGCTCCTCGTCCCCGCGCGCGAGCTGCTCTGGCGGCGCGTGGCGAACCTCGCGTACGCCGCACTGCCCCCGTACGCCCACGAGTTGTACGGTCGGCGCGCGCCCCAGCAGGGGGTGGTGGACCTGCGGTTGCGCGCCGCCGGTAACATTCTGCGCTGCGTTCCCGCACATCTGCGCTGGCAGCTGCCGCCCAAGCACATCCTGCGGGCGATGGCGCGGCTCGGCCCCGGCAGCCGACCCGCACCGTACAAACTCCGCGGACAGGCAGCCATACTGGACGGGCCGGGGAGGGCGATGCGAGGCGACGACGGGGGCGATATCACGAGATGGCGGACACCAGGCTGATCCAGGGCCGGTACCGGCTGCTCGACCGGATCGGGCGCGGCGGCATGGGCGAAGTGTGGCGCGCCCACGACGAGTCACTCGACCGGCATGTGGCCGTGAAGTGCCTCAAGTCGCTCGGCCCGCAGCAGGGCGACCCGGGCATCGGCAAGGTGCTGCGCGAACGCTTCCGGCGCGAGGCCCGCGTCGCCGCGGCCCTGCAGCACCGCGGCATCACCGTCGTGCACGACTTCGGCGAGGACGACGGCGTGCTCTACCTCGTGATGGAGCTCCTGGACGGCCGCAACCTCAGCCAGTTGATGGACGAGAACGGCCCGGGCCCGCTCTCCGTGCCGGACGTCGTCGACGTCACCGAACAGGTCGCGCACGCCCTCGCGTACACCCACGACCAGGGCATCATCCACCGCGACTTGAAGCCCGCCAACATCATGCGGCTCACCGACGGCACGGTGAAGATCTGCGACTTCGGCATCGCCCGGCTCGGCCACGACGTCGGCTTCACCGCGAAGCTCACCGGCACCAACATCGCCATGGGCACCCCGCACTACATGTCGCCCGAGCAGATCGGCGGCGAGCCGATCGACTACCGCAGCGACCTCTACTCCCTCGGCTGCGTCCTGTACGAGATCGCCACCGGCGCCCCGCCCTTCAACCACGGCGACGCCTGGGCCGTACTCCTCGGACACCGCGACACCACACCCGAGCCGCCCCGCGGCCACCGGCCCGAACTCCCCGAGTTCCTGGAGCAGATCGTCCTCGACCTGCTCGCCAAGTCACCCGACGACCGCCCCGGCGACGCCCGCGAACTCGCCCAGCGCATCACAGCCGCCCGCGGCGGCACCCTCGCCCACCCGGCCCCACGCCCGGCCGCACCGCAGAAGGCCAACGCCCAACTGCCGGACTGGACCCGCGGCATGACCACGGGCCCCAAGGCCACCGGCGCCGTCGACCTGCGCGCCGTCCCGCTCGACGCCGCCGCGGGCCTCACCGGCGAGTGGATCTCCCGTATCGACGGGCGCCGCACCCCCGACGCCGGACAGCCCCGCCGCCCCGAACGCTCCACCGCACCCCCGGAGTTGCTCTCCGTCCTCGCCACCCGGCACACCGCGGGCCTCAGCCTGAGCCGCCTCGGCCGCTGGGACGAGGCCGTCGAGGTGCACCGCGAGGTCGCCGCCGAACGCGAACAGGCCCTCGGCGCCGACCACCCCGACACCCTCGCCAGCCGGTACGAAGTGGCCTTCACCCTCAGCCGCACCGGCCGCCCCGGCGAGGCCCTGCGCGAGTTCGAGCACGTCGCCCGCGGCCGCGAACGCGCCCTCGGCGCCGACCACCCCGACACGCTCGGCGCCCGCCAGGAGATCGCCTACGTACTCGGCCAGCTGGGCCGGCACTTCGAGGCGCACGAGGTCTACTCGGCCGTGCTCGCCGGCCGTGAACGCTCCCCGCGCCTCGGCCCCGACCACCCCGACACCCTGCGCTGCCGCCACAACCTCGCCTACAACCTCAGCCGCCTCGGCCGCCTGGAGGAGGCACACCGGACGGCCGGCGAGGTGGCCGACGCCCGCGCCCGCATCCTCGGCCCGCTGCACCCCGACACGCTCGTCACGCGGTACGAAGTGGCGTACGCCCTGGGCCAGTTGGGCCGCTGGACCGAGGCCCTGCAGAGCTACCGCGAGGTCGCCGAGGGCCGCGGACAGGCCCTCGGACCCGACCACCCGGACACACTCGCCGCGCGCTACGAGGTCGGCATCAGCCTCGGCCGCCTGGGCCACAGCGCCGAGGCCCTCGCCCTCTACCGCGACCTGGCCGCCGACCGCGCCCGCGCGCACGGCCCCGAGCACCCGGAGACGCTCCGCGCCCGGCACGGCATCGGCGTCAACCTGGGCCGCCTCGGCCGCTGGCAGGAGGCCCTGGCGGAGGCACAGGAGGTGTGCGCCGCGCGCGTACGGGCCCTGGGCGCCGACCACTCCGACACCCTGGTCAGCCGCCGCGAGGTGGCGGTCGGGTACGGCTGGCTCGGCCGCTGGGACGAGTCGCTCGCCGAGTACCACCGGATCGCCGACGCCCGCGAGCGCGTCCTCGGCCCCGGCCACCCCGAGGCCCTCGCCGCCCGCCACGACGAGGCGCAGTGCCTGGAGCAGCTGGGGCGCGGCGCGGAGGCGGCGGCACTGTACGGACGGATCGCGGCGCAGCGCAAGCAGTGACCGCCCGCCCTCCCCCGGCACCCGGGCTACGCACCCCTGGCCCCGGCCCACCCCCCGTGTTACGAAGAACCATGCCCACCCCCGTTCGCGATGCCCACGCCTATGACGCCGTGATCGTCGGCGGCGGCCACAACGGCCTCGTCGCCGCCGCCTACCTCGCCCGCGCCGGACGCCGTGTCCTCGTCCTGGAACGCCTCGACCGCACAGGCGGCGCCGCCGTCTCCAGTTACGCCTTCGAAGGGGTGGACGCGCGCCTCTCCCGGTACTCCTACCTGGTCAGCCTGTTGCCGAAGAAGATCGTGCGGGACCTCGACCTGTCCTTCGCGGTCCGCAAGCGGGACGTGTCCTCGTACACACCCGTCACCCGAGGCGGCCGCGACACCGGCCTGCTCATCACCGGCCAGGCCGCGCGCACCCGCGAGGGCTTCCGTGAACTCACCGGCTCAGACCGGGAGTTCACGTCCTGGCAGGAGTTCTACGCGAGGACGGCGCGGCTCGCCGAGCGGGTCTTCCCGTCCCTGACCGAGCCGCTGCCCACGCGGGCCGAACTGCGCGAGCGCATCGACGACGAGACGGCCTGGCGGATGCTGTTCGAGGAGCCGATCGGCGCGGCGATCGAGGCGCACTTCGACGACGACCTGGTCCGCGGAGTGGTCCTCACGGACGCCCTGATCGGCACGTTCGCCGACGCCCACGATCCGTCCCTGCGGCAGAACCGGTGCTTCCTCTACCACGTGGTCGGCGGCGGCACCGGCGACTGGGACGTGCCCGTCGGCGGCATGGGCGCGCTCACCGACGCACTCGCCGAGTCCGCGCGCGCCGCGGGCGCCGACCTGCGCACCGGCCACGAGGTGCTGCACATCGACACCGACGGCAGCCGCGCCGAGGCCACCCACCGCACCCCCGACGGCACCGAGGCCACGGTCACCGCACGGCACGTCCTCGTCAACGCCTCACCCGAGGCCCTGGCGTCCCTGCTAGGCGAGACCCCGCCCGAACCCCCGGCGGAGGGCGCTCAGCTCAAGGTCAACATGGTGCTCAAGCGGCTGCCCCGGCTCCGCGACAGTGCCGTCGACCCGCTCCGCGCCTTCGCCGGTACGTTCCATGTCGCCGAAGGCTACGGGCAGTTGGCCACCGCGTACGCCGAGGCGAGCGCGGGACGGCTGCCCACCGCGCCCCCTTCGGAGATCTACTGCCACTCCCTGACCGACCCGTCCATCCTCGGCGCGGAGCTCGCCGCCGAGGGCTGTCAGACCCTCACCCTCTTCGGCCTGCACACCCCGGCCCGCCTGTTCACCGCCGACCACGACGCGGTCCGCGACGCACTCCTGAAGTCGACCCTCGCGCAGCTCGACTCCTACCTCGACGAGCCCCTCGCGGACTGCCTGGCCGAGGACGCGCAGGGACGCCCGTGCATCGAGGCGAAGACCCCGCTCGACCTGGAACGGGACCTCAGGCTGCCCGGCGGCAACATCTTCCACCGCGACCTGTCGTTCCCGTACGCGCAGGAGGGAACCGGGCGTTGGGGAGTGGAGACCGCGCACGCCAACGTCTTGCTGTGCGGGGCGGGCGCGGTGCGCGGCGGGGGCGTCAGCGGCATTCCGGGACACAATGCCGCGATGGTCGTTCTGGGGCACTGACCAGGGACGGAGGCGGCCCGGCCGGTGTGAAAGGGTGACCCGACGGCGGAACGTGCAAGGTCTGCCCGCCGGGGAGGGAGAACCGTGAGCACTGGCCAGATCCGCACCATGGTGAGGCTGATGGCGCAGGGAGCGCCCGTGGAGGTCACCAGCATGTGGGCGACCGCGGGCAGGCTGTCCCGACTCGCCCACCTCGGTGAGCAGTTCGGCTACCAGTACGCCGACGCCCGCTATGTCAGCAAGGGCACCCAGCTCCTGATGGTCCCCGACACGCAGCCGCAGGCGCAGCAGCGTGCGCAGCAGGCGTGGGCGCAGTTCCCGCAGGCGGCGGCCGGCGGTCAGCTGCCGCCGCTGCCCCAGCAGGCGCCCGAACTCCTCAAGACGCAGGTCCACTTCGACCTCAGCGGCCGGCACAACGAGAAGCGCCGCGTCCTGGCGGTCATCCCGATCACGGTCGTGGTGCTGCTGCGTCTGATGCGGGACGGTGCGGACGCGGCGGTGTTCTGGATCCCCTTCTGGGTTTTCGCGATGTGCCTGGCTGTGGGGATGGTGTTCTACCACCGCAAGCAGCACGCCAAGTACGGGGCGCAGTTGCAGGCGGCCGGGTATGTGCAGGTCCCTGACCCGACGGGTCGGGTGCACTACGTCCCTGCGGGCAGCTCGCTCGCGGCCCATGCGGTGCCGATGGGGCCGCCGGCTGGGCAGGTTCCGCCACAACAGCAACAGCCGTACGGCGGGCAGCAGTTCGGCAACCAGTCGCCGCAGATGGCGCAGCCGCAGTACCAGCAGCAGGCGCCGCCGCAGCAGTACCAGCAGCAGCCTTACGCGCCGCAGCCCCAGCAGCAGCCTTACGCGCCGCAGCCCCAGCAGCAGTCCCAGCCTCCGGCTTACGGCCAGCAGGCGCCGTATGGACAGCAGCCTCCGCAGCAGTACTGAGGTCGGGGCGGGCTGGGGCGTTCTTTCTCCCCTACCCGCCCCTTCCCGAAAGTCCTGCGGACAGCGGCACCGCAGATCGCCCTGCGGGCTCGTCCTCAAACGCCGGACGGGCTGAGTTTGCCGGCCCTGACCGCAGACTTCAGCCCTCCGGGGTTTGAGGTTCAGTCCACCGCCCGCGGGGAGGGCGGTCGGACAGCGTGAGGGCAGGTGCCGGTGTGGCCCGCCGTGCGCGGTGTGGCCATCGCGCCCATGTACCAGTGCTGTTGAAGTGCTCTCCTCCGTGAACGGCGGAGATTCCTGCCTACCTTGCGATGGCGGGCTTGACGCGGCGTGCGCGCCTGACGACTGCCCTCCCGGCAGCCGGGATGAGCACGAGGCCCATCCGGTACAGGTGTAAGACGTTCCGGGCGGCGTTGTTGTCGGCGTTGCCGGACCAGCGGCAGTCGGGGTTCTTGCACACGAACACGGTCTGTGACTCCCGGCTGCCCGGTGTGGTGAAGCCGCACGCCGAACATCGCTGGGAGGTGCCGGGGGCGGGGACCTTGTGCAGGGTGCCACCGTTGCGGGCGGTCTTGTACGTAAGCAGCTCGACCGTGCGACCCCATGCCTCTTGGCTGATGGAGCGGTTCAGGCCGGACTTCTGGGCGACGTTCTTCCTGGGGCTCTCCACTGTTCCCTTGGCGGACTTGACCATGTTCGTGATGGCCAGATGTTCCACCACGATCACGCTGTACTTCGCGGCGATCTGCGTGGTGGTCTGGTGCTGTGCCAGTCCAGGTGCCTGCGCTTGGCTCTCGCACGAAGCGTCCGGATCTGGTCATAGGTGGCCCGCAGGCGCCGGGAGATCTTCTCTCCGTGCTTGCGGAAGGTCTTGCGGTGTGCTGCCCGCTGCTCCAGCCGGAGCAGCTTGGCCTGTTCCTTCGCGGTCAGCCATGCGTCGTGGTCGTACGTCTTTCCGTCCCGAGAGAGCGAGAGGGATGGTGACGCCGACATCGATGCCTACCTCGGGTCCGGTGTGGGGTTCAGGCTTGGGCTCGACGGTCTGGACGCGGAAGGCGATGTGCCAGCCGAGGGCGTCCTTGATAAGACGGGCGCCGGTAATCCGGTTGCTGACGTTCGCCTTCTTGCCCACGGGCAGGTCTTTGGTCCAGCGGAACCGGACGCGCCCGATCTTGGGGATGTTGACCATGCCCCAGCGGCGGTGCACGCGGACAATGTTCAGGTCCCGGCCCTGCGGGATGTCCACCGACATCACCGACCGGAGGCGGGCCTTGAAGTTGGGTGCGTCGGCGCGGCCTTCCCAGCAGTTCTTCCACCCCTGGCAATACGTTTTCAGTACCGCCTGCGCCGCCTGCGCGGAGAGCACCTCCAGCCAGTCGATCTCCTTGCGGGCCTGCCGTATCGCCGCGTCGGCAGCTGCCGGCGAACGGTGCTCCTTGGGGAGCATGGTCCACCAGTCGTGCAGCAAGTTCCACATCGTGCGGGCCGCGTGCGCCTGGTCATCCATGAGCCGGACCTGTGCGGGAGTCAGCGCCAGCCGGGCACGGTGCCCGAACTTCCGCTTCTCCCATGCCAGTTCGCCGCTCATGCGATCACTCTAGAATTTGGCTTATGCCACCATGATGGAATTCCATCCCTGATGTACGCACTGACCGTCATATCGTCCACAACCTTCATGTCTACTTGGTTTTCGTCACCAGGTGCCGGCCAGCGCATTCACCGGACGCCATGCTGAGCAGTTCAACGGCGAGGAAGGCCACGTTCACCTGCTGGTGCACTACCCGCCCAAGGTCCGGCTCTCCAAGCTGCGGTGGGGCACCACTGGCCGTCGTACGCCAGTACATCGAGAGCCAGCAACACCCGCGTGAACGGACGCTTGCGAGGCTGAAGTGCATGCGACACAAAGAATCTGACACCGCATCAGAAAATCTCTTCCGTCGGCCGACGCGCTGCGGCATCCTGCGCGCATGCAGACGGAGCTGAGCAAGAGACTCGGAGTCGAGCACGCCATCTTCGGCTTCACGCCCTTCCCCGCCGTGGCCGCCGCGATCAGCAGGGCCGGCGGTTTCGGCGTGCTCGGAGCAGTCCGCTACACCGCCCCCGACGACCTCAAACGCGACCTGGACTGGGTGCACGCCCACACCGACGGCAAGCCCTACGGCCTGGACGTGGTGATGCCCGCCCAGAAGGTCGAAGCCAAAGGGAATCAAACACTGTCGGAGGCCGATGTCGAGGCGATGATCCCGGCCGGGCACCGGGAGTTCGTCCGGGCCACCCTCGCCAAGCACGGCGTACCCGAACTCCCCGAAGGGGAGGCCTCCGGCTGGCGCATCACGGGCTGGATGGAACAGGTCGCCCGCAGCCAGCTCGACGTCGCCTTCGACTACCCGATCAAACTCCTCGCCAACGCCCTCGGCTCGCCGCCCGCCGACGTCATCGAGCGCGCCCACGCCCACGACATCCTCGTCGCCGCCCTCGCGGGCAGCGCCCGGCACGCGCGCAAGCACGCCGACGCCGGGATCGACATCGTCGTCGCGCAGGGCTACGAGGCGGGCGGCCACACCGGTGAGATCGCCTCCATGGTGCTCACCCCCGACGCGGTCGAGGCGGTCGCCCCGCTCCCTGTCCTGGCCGCCGGCGGCATCGGCAGCGGTGAACAGATCGCCGCCGCACTGGCGTTGGGCGCGCAGGGCGTGTGGACCGGCTCCATCTGGCTCACCACCACCGAGGCCGACCTGCACTCCCGCAAGCTCACCGAGAAACTCCTCGCGGCCACCTCCTCCGACACGGTCCGCTCCCGCGCCCTCACCGGCAAACCGGCCCGCCAGCTCCGCACCGAGTGGACCGACGCCTGGGAAGACCCGGCGGGCCCCGGCACCCTGCCGATGCCCCTCCAGGGCCTGCTTGTCGCGGAGGCGGTGTCCCGGATCCAGAAGTACGAGGTGGAGGCGTTGCTCGGGACTCCGGTCGGGCAGATCGTCGGCCGGATGAACGCGGAGCGGAGTGTGCGGGGTGTCTTCGACGAGCTGACTCGGGGGTTTGAGCGGGCGATTGACCGTGTGAATCGGATTGCGGGCCGATGAGCCGCTGTTACGTGTTTCGTCGTCGTCCGCGGGCCGGTGGGGGTTGCTCGCGCAGTTCCCCGCGCCCCTGAGGCATGCGGCTCCGCCGCGCCTCCCCGGGAGATGGCGCACGCAGTGCCCATCTCAGGGGCGCGGGGAACTGCGCGACCAGCCACGACGCACCCGCACCCGGCCACAAAACGAACCCGGCAGAAGGGATGCCGCAATGCCCAACCACCCCAACGGCTTCTGGGCGCAAGCGACCGCCGACCCGGACCGCACAGTCCTGCACGCCCCGGACGGGGAAGAATGGTCCGCAGCCCGCCTGCACGCCGCCGCCAACCGGATGGTCCACGCCCTCCGCGAGGCCGGCCTCGAAAAGGGGGACGCCTTCGCCGTCGTCCTCCCCAACGGCGTGGAGTTCTTCACCGCCTACCTCGCCGCCGCCCAGGCGGGCTTCTACCTGGTCCCCGTCAACCACCACCTCGTCGGCCCCGAGATCGCCTGGATCGTCTCCGACTCCGGTGCCAAGGTCCTCATCGCCCACGAGCGCTTCGCCGACGCCGCCCGCGCCGCCGCCGACGAGGCGAAGCTCCCCGAGGGGCAGCGGTACGCGGTCGGCACGGTCGAGGGATTCCGTCCGTACGACCGACTCCTGGACGGGCAGCCCGAGTCCGCGCCCGCCGAACGGACCCTCGGCTGGGTGATGAACTACACCTCGGGCACCACCGGCCGCCCCCGGGGCATCCGCCGTCCGCTCTCCGGGAAGCTCCCCGAGGAGTCGCACCTCGGCGGGTTCCTCGGCATCTTCGGCGTCAAGCCCTTCGACGGCAACGTCCACCTCGTCTGCTCGCCGCTCTACCACACGGCCGTGCTGCAGTTCGCGGGCGCGTCGCTGCACATCGGGCACCCGCTCGTCCTGATGGACAAGTGGACGCCCGAGGAGATGCTGCGCCTCATCGACCGGCACGGCTGCACGCACACGCACATGGTCCCCACCCAGTTCCACCGCCTGCTCGCGCTGCCGCAGGAGACCAAGGACCGGTACGACGTGTCCTCGATGCGGCACGCCATCCACGGCGCCGCGCCCTGCCCGGACCATGTGAAGCGGGCCATGATCGACTGGTGGGGGAGCTGCGTCGAGGAGTACTACGCGGCCAGCGAGGGCGGCGGCGCGTTCGCCACCGCCGAGGACTGGCTGAAGAAGCCCGGCACCGTCGGCAAGGCCTGGCCGATCAGCGAACTCGCGGTCTTCGACGACGACGGCAACCGGCTGCCGCCCGGCGAACTCGGCACCGTCTACATGAAGATGTCGACCGGCGGCTTCGCGTACCACAAGGACGAGGCCAAGACCCGGAAGAACCGGATCGGGGACTTCTTCACCGTGGGCGACCTGGGCGTCCTCGACGAGGACGGCTATCTCTTCCTGCGCGACCGCAAGATCGACATGATCATCTCCGGGGGTGTCAACATCTACCCGGCGGAGATCGAGTCGGTGCTCCTCGGCCACCCCGCCGTCGCCGACGCCGCCGCGTTCGGCATCCCGCACGACGACTGGGGCGAGGAGGTCAAGGCTGTCGTCGAGGTCGCCGAGGACCACACCTCCGGGGACGCGCTGGCCGCCGACATCCTCGCCCACTGCGAGGAACGCCTAGCCGGCTACAAGCGGCCCAAGTCCGTCGACTTCATCGCCGCGATGCCCCGCGACCCCAACGGCAAGCTCTACAAACGACGGCTGCGCGCACCGTACTGGGAGGGCCGCGAGCGCGCACTCTGAGGACCGCCGACGCGGCGCCGGGGCCGACGACACCGCTGGTCACAGCCGTGTGGACTGCCTCACGAAGCCCGCGTGTCGGGCCAATCCGGGCAGCGGATCACGCGCACGCCTGAGAGCGTGTGCTCATGGCTTCACAACCCGGTCCCCTCACCAAGGTCGGCACCATCGTGGTGCCCCTGCTCGCCGTCGTCGTCCTCGTCTTCACCTGGGGACGCGACCTGCCGGGGCCCGTGGTGGTGCTCGTCGCGCTCGTCCTCGCGGGAGCGGTGCTCTCCGCCGTTCACCATGCCGAGGTCGTCGCGCACAGGGTCGGCGAACCCTTCGGGTCGCTGGTGCTCGCGGTCGCCGTGACTGTCATCGAAGTGGCCCTGATCGTCACCCTGATGGCCGACGGCGGGGCCAAGACGTCCTCGCTGGCCCGGGACACCGTGTTCGCCGCCGTGATGATCACCGCCAACGGCATCGTCGGCCTCGCCCTGTTCGTCGGGGCCTGGCGCGGCGGCGTCGCGCCCTTCAGCACCGAGGGCACGGTCGCCGCCATCGCCACCATGGCGACCCTCGCCACGCTCAGCCTGGTCCTGCCGACGTTCACCACCGGCAAGCCGGGGCCGGAGTTCACCGGCGCCCAACTCGCCTTCGCCGCCATCGTCTCGCTCGCGGTGTACGGGCTCTTCGTGGCCATGCAGACCGTCCGGCACCGCGAGTACTTCCTGCCCGTCACCCGCGACGGCGAGGTCCTCGACGAGGACGACCACGCCCACCCGCCGACGAACAAGGAGACGGTGATCAGCCTCGTCATGCTGCTGGTCGCGCTGGTCGCGGTGGTCGGCGACACCAAGACCATCTCGCCGGTCATCGAGTCGGGCGTGGAGGCGGCGGGACTCCCGCAGGCCTTCGTCGGTGTGGTCATCGCCCTGATGGTGCTGCTCCCCGAGACCCTCGCCGCACACCGCTCGGCCCTGCGCGACCGCACCCAGGTCAGCCTCAACCTCGCGCACGGCTCCGCCATCGCGAGCATCGGCCTCACCATCCCGGCGATCGCCGTCGCCTCCATCTGGATGGAAGGACCGCTGGTCCTCGGCCTAGGCCCGACGCACATGGTGATGCTCGCCCTGACCGTGGTGGTGAGCATCCTGACCGTGGTCACGGGCCGCGCGACGCTGCTCCAGGGCGGCCTGCACCTGGTGCTGTTCGCCTCGTTCGTGTTCCTGGCGATCAGCCCTTGACCGTGATGGCGGCCGCCGGACAGACCCCCGCCGCCAGCCGGGCAGCCGCGCGGTGTTCGGGTCCCGGCCGCGAGGTGAGCAGCAGCACCCGGCCGTCCTCGTCGTTCTGGTCGAAGACCTCGGGCGCGGTCAGGGCGCACATGCCGGATCCGGCGCAGCGCTCGCGGTCGACGGCGAGCTCGGTGGATTCCATGGTCTTTCTCCTCTCCTCTGGCGTCTCTCCTCCGGCGTCTCTCCTCTGTCGTCTCTCCTCTGTCGTCCGGCGCGTGCTCAGTCCCGGTCCCAGGTGACCGGGAGGCTCCGTACGCCGTAGATGTTGTTCTGCTCGCGCATCGGGACCTCGGACGGGTCGACCGCGAGACGCAGCGTCGGGAAGCGGCGCAGCAGGGCCGGCAGCGCGATCTGCATCTCCACGCGGGCCAGTTGCTGCCCGAGGCACTGGTGCACTCCGTGCCCGAACGCCACATGCCCGGTGGCCCGGCGGCGCAGGTCGAGCCGGTCGGGCTCGGGGAACTGCGCCGGGTCGCGGTTGGCGGCCTGGAAGGAGAGGGTGACCGTCTCGCCCGCCCTGATGACCTGGCCGTCCACCTCGACGTCCTCCAGGGCCGTCCGCACAGCGGGGTCGGCCACCGTGAGGTAGCGCAGGAGCTCCTCTACGGCCGGGCCCGCGAGTTCGGGTTCGGCGCGGAGCGCGGCGAGCTGCTCGGGGTTGCTCAGGAGCGCGAACGTGCCGAGGGCGATCATGTTGGCCGTGGTGTCGAGCCCGGCGGCGAGCAACAGGCCGCCCACACCGGCCAGTTCCTCGTCGGAGAGGTCGGTCCCGGTGAGGTCGCTGAGCAGATCGTCAGTCGGCTCGGCCCGTTTGGCGGCGGCGAGGCCCTTCACGTACGACTCGACCGCGCCGTAGGCCGCGCCCTTGTCCTCGGTGCTCGCGCGCTGGTCGAAGAGGGTCGCCACCTGCCCGGTGAACCGCTCGCGGTCGGCGTACGGGACGCCGAGCAGCTCGCAGATCATCTGGGCCGGAACCGGGTGGGCGTACGCCTGCACCAGGTCGACGCCCGGGCCCTGCGCGGCCATCGCGTCCAGGTGCGCGGCGGTGATCTCCTCGACCCGCTCGGTGAGCAGGCGCATCCGGCGGACCGTGAACTTGCCGGTGAGCAGGCGCCGGTAGCGGGTGTGGTCCGGGGCGTCCATGCCGGTGAAGTCGCCGGGCGCGGCGGGCGGTATCTCGACGCCCTCCAGGCCCGGCATCGGCAGGTGCAGCAACTCGTACCGGGCACTGAACCGCTGGTCCGCCATGATCGCGCGGACCACGCCGTGCCCGGTGGCGAGCCAGCCGTGGTGCCCGTCCGGGTACGTCATCCGGCGCAGCGGCTGCTCCTCGCGCAGCGCGGTGAGCTCGGCGGGCGGGTCGAAGGGGCAGCCGGTGTGGCGTTCCGTGGGGAAGACGGTCACGTCGGCGGGGGTGGTCGTGGGCTTTTGCGTCGCGGGCTCTTGCGTCATGGGCTCTTGCGTCATGGGGTCCTCCGTACGACGGCAGGTCGGTGAGCGAGAGGCTCGGTGACGCCATAGTGGCACATCGATGGCGCCAATGCGAGCGTTTGTGGCGCACGTGCGGCGCCAAAGGCGCCAAAGGCGCCAAAGGCGCCAAGGGCGCCAAAAGATAAGTGGGGCCGGCGAACCGGCCCCACTCGACGCTCACGTACGGTCCCTCGCCCCGCCTACCGCTGCCGCACCTTCACCACCTTCAGCTCGGGCGAGGCGAGGATGTCCCGCTCGCAGAAGCGCGAGGTCACCCAGCGCTTCTGCGCGTAGAGCCGGGTCTGGTCGCTCAGATGCGGCGACTTCGCGTTCTCGGACTGGGAGTACGTCAGCAGCGTGCGCGCCACCGGGCAGCGGCTGCCGTTGAATCCGACCGCCTGGATGTAGCTGGAGCCGTGCGCCGCCTCCGTATAACCGGCGGCCGGGTCCCATGTGGGCTCCAGCTTGTTCCACACGCCGAGCGACTCCGTGCCGCCGTGCACCGGGATCCGGTCCCCGGCCCGCTCCACCGTCTGGTGTGCCGACAGCGGCGCGTCCGGCGCGATGCCCGCCCGGTCCAGCTCCGCGACCGCGTCCGCGAGGGCGCGCGCGAAACCGGGGTGCGCGGTGTCGAGGGTGTGCGGGGTGCGCACCGGGTCGGCGGCGGAGAACGGCACCTTCCACAGCTCGGCCGCCGGAACGCCCGCCACCAGCTTCCGCCAGAACCGGTCGAAGAGCAGCGCGCCCCGACTCTCCGGGTTCATCGTCCGGTCCCAGGCGCCGATCGCCTCACAAGCGGCCCGTACGTCAACTGCCTTGCCGTCGCTGCCCGTTGCTCTGCCGCCGGGCAGCTCCGCGCAGGCCCTCGCCACGTCCTCGGCGGTGCGGTCACCGGCCGGGACGCGGTTCGCGAACTGCTGCTTCTGCAGGTCACGCACCCTGAGCCGACCCCGGTCCGCCATCGCCGCCACGTCCTCGATCGCGCCCCGCGTCCGCATCGACCGCTGCGTGTCCACGGTGCCGAAGACCCGCTCGTACCCGGTCAGCGGCCGGTCCAGGTTGGTCAGCCACGCGCTGTCGTTGGAGTTCTCGGCGTACGGCGCGTCCTCCAGGGTCGGCATCCGGCTCGGCCCGAACACGCCGGGCTGCAGCGCGTCCGGGTCCTTGCCGAGCGCGCACTCCCCGCGCGAGCCGTCGAGCACGGCGAGCCCCGCACTCGGGTACGTGGCCTCGCCCAGCGCCGTCGAGCAGCGCTGCGCCAGCTCGTCCGTGATCCTCGGCAGCACCTGCGACTGCGTGAACAGCGTGTGCCCCGCCTTGTCGGCCGCGATCGTGTTCACCCACGGATGCCCCTGCGTACGGGCGAGCGCCGCCTTGACCTCCTTCGTACTGCGCGCCTTGTTGAGCGCGAGAGCGGCGTCGCTGAGGCGCATGTTGACGGCGTTCGGGTCGTTCAGCGCGTACGCCGTCGACTTGGTCCAGGGCAGCGGAAGGCCGGCGCCGAGCGAGGTGACGACCGGGCCGTAGCGCGTCCACCACTGGGTGCGCGTGACCTGCTCGCCGCCCTTGGTGCCGACGGTGACGGTCCGCTTCTTCATGCGGTGCCGCTCGCCGTCCACGAGGTACGTCGTCGGGTCGGACAGGTCGAGCTTCAGCTCGTGCAGGTTCATCGTCACGCCCGTCGCCACGGTGTGGCTCCACGCCATGGACGCGTTGTGCCCGATCGACACGGAGGTGGCGCCGAGCAACGAGCCGCCGGCGACGTTCAGTTCACCGGGAATCGTCTGCTGCGACTGCCAGAACCTGCGGCCGCCGTGCCACGGATAGTGCGGGTTGCCGAGCAGCAGACCACGCCCGTTCGCCGTGGTCGAGCCCGCGAAGGCGACCGCGTTGGAACCCATGTCGGCGTTCTGTGCGGAGAACAACTCCCGTGCGGCATCGGCGACTTGGTCCCGGTCGGGTGCGGGGGCCTCGGCGTCCGTGGCCGTCGGTGGCCGCGCCGAGGTGATCGCGTCGGCCGCGCGCCCCTGGCCGCCGAGCACGGCGAGCGCGAAGCCCCGCCGGGCCACGTCGAGGGAGGTGATCGGCCGCACCCACGGCTCACCCTTGCACGCCGGGTCGGTGATGCGGTTCTGCTCCAGCCAGGCGTTGTAGCCCGCCGCGTACCCGCGCATCAACTCCCGCACCTCGCGCCCCGGACCGACCGGAGAAGGCACGTCGAGCAGCTTCTCCACGGTCTTCGCGTCCCGCACCCCGCGGAAGAACAGGTCGCTGGAGAGATTCGTGGACGCGGACGACAGCGACTGGTCGGGCTTCCCCTCCGCGCCGAAGTACTTCGACCGCTCGCCGCGCAGCGTCACATGGCCGTCGGCGAGCGTGCACACCTGGTCGTTCGCCTGCGCCCACCCGGTGCCGAAGCCGAGGTTCGCGTAGTCCTTGGCCACGATGTGCGGAATCCCGTACTCGGTGTACCGGATCGTCGCGGACAGCCCGCCGCCCGAGGCCCGCTCCGCACGCCCGCCGCCGTTCCCGGCGTCGGCCGGGGCGGGGGACGCGGTGGCGGCTACGGACAGCAGGGCGGTGGTGAACAGAATGAGCCGTCTCAGGCGGTTTCGCATGGCGCTCCCAACAGGTCTGCGGGCAGGGCCGGTTGAGCGTACTAAGCGGTAGGTCAGTTGGTACAGGGTCCGGGACGGATACGCCCGACACGGCACACCCGGCACGCCCCGCGTCTTGACCGCCCGCCGCGCGGCGACCGAGGATCACGCCATGACGGACGTACGAGGCGAGAACCCCGCGCACGGCGGCGCGCGGGGCGACACGGTCGACGGGATGCTCCGGCGCAGCGCCCGCCGCACCCCCGACCACACGGCACTGCGCTACGCCGACCGCACCTGGACCTACGCCGCGCTCGACGACGCGGTCTCCCGGGCGGCCCGCGTGCTGCTCGACCAGGGCCTGCGCCCCGGCGACCGGGTCGGCGCCTACGGGCACAACTCCGACGCGTACCTCATCGGCTTCCTCGGCTGCGCCCGGGCCGGGCTCGTCCATGTGCCCGTCAACCACAACCTCACCGGCGACGACCTCGCGTACATCGTCCGCCAGTCCGGCAGCGCGCTCGTCCTCACCGACCCCGACCTGTGCGAGCAACTCCCGCAGGGCGTACGGTCGTTGGCGCTGCGCGACGCCGACGACGCGCTCCTCTCCCGGCTCCCGGCGGCTGCTCCGTACGACGGTCCGCAGCCCGGCGCCGAGGACCTGGCGCAGTTGCTCTACACCTCGGGGACGACGGCCGACCCCAAGGGCGCGATGATGACGCACCGGGCGCTCGTGCACGAGTACGTCTCCGCGATCCACGCGCTCGACCTGGGCGAGGCCGACCGGCCCGTGCACTCGCTGCCGCTGTACCACTCGGCCCAGATGCATGTGTTCCTGCTGCCGTACCTCGCCGTCGGCGCGGAGAACACGATCATCGACGCCCCGCAGCCGCAGCAGGTCTTCGACCTGGTCGAAGCGGGCCGCGCGGACAGCCTGTTCGCCCCGCCGACGGTGTGGATCGCGCTCGCCAACCACCCGGAGTTCGCCACCCGCGACCTGGGTCCGCTCCGCAAGGCGTACTACGGTGCCTCGATCATGCCCGTACCGGTGCTGGAGCGGCTGCGCGGCAGGCTGCCCGGGCTCGCGTTCTACAACTGCTTCGGCCAGAGCGAGATCGGCCCGCTCGCCACCGTCCTCGGGCCCGACGAGCACGAGGGGCGGATGGAGTCCTGCGGGCGGCCCGTCCTCTTCGTCGAGGCGCGGGTCGTGGACGAGTCGGGCAAGCCGGTCCCGGACGGCACGGCGGGTGAAGTGGTGTACCGCTCCCCGCAGTTGTGCGAGGGCTACTGGGACAAGCCGCAGGAGACGGCGGAGGCCTTCCGCGACGGCTGGTTCCACTCCGGTGACCTGGCGGTACGGGACGCGGAGGGCTATTTCACCGTCGTCGACCGCGTCAAGGACGTCATCAACTCCGGCGGCGTCCTCGTCGCCTCGCGCCAGGTCGAGGACGCGCTCTACACCCACCCGCAGGTCGCCGAGGTCGCGGTGGTCGGCCTGCCGCACGAGCGGTGGATCGAGGCGGTCACGGCGGTGGTCGTACGGCGCGGTGCGGTGGACGAGGCCGAACTCATCGCGCACGCCCGCGAGTCGCTGGCCGCGTTCAAGGCCCCGAAGAGGGTGGTCTTCGTGGAGGAGCTGCCGCGGAACGCGAGCGGGAAGATCCTGAAGAGGGAGCTGCGGGAAAAAATCAGCCCCTCCGGCGTTTGAGGAGCGGGGGTCCGGGGGCTGGCCCCCGTGACGGCTCCGGCAGCGCCCCCGCCACGATCGCCGCCAACGCCAGCGCGAAGCCCGCGAGTTGGACCAAGCCCAGGGTCTGGCCGAGGACGACCGCCCCCAACACCGCCGCGACCAGCGGTGACAGCAGGACGAGGACCGCGACAGACGTGACGGGCAGCGTCGTCGCGCCGCGGAACCAGAGGGCGTACGCCACGATGCCGCCGATCACACCGAGCCACAGGTAGCCGAGCACCGCCGGGAGGTCGATGGGCGGGAGCGCCGTGCCCTCGAAGGCCAGGGTCAGCGGCACGAGGAACAGTCCGCCCGCGGTGAGCTGCCACCCCGCGAACGCCGTCGGCCCCACCTCGGGCGGGCGGCCCCAGCGCCGGGTCAGCGTCAGGCCGAGAGCCATCGCGCCGGCGCAGCCGAGCCCCGCGAGGACCCCGACGAGATCGAACGCCGCGGCGGGCCCGATCACCACCAGGCCGACCCCGGCCACCCCCACCAGGCCCCACGCAAGGCGCCACCCCGAGAGGCGCTCGCGCAGCACCACCACGGCGAGCAGTGCGACGAGCAGCGGCTGGGCCGCCGCGAGCGTCGCGGCCACACCGCCCGGCAGTCGCTCGGCCGCGATGAACAGCAGCGGGAAGAACAGCCCGATGTGCAGCAGACCGAGTACGGCCGCCTTCCCCCACCACGATCCGCGCGGCAGCGTCCGGGTGAGCGCGAGGGTGAGGAGGCCGGCCGGCAGCGCCCGCAGCACACTCGCGAGCAACGGGTGCCCCGCGGGCAGGAGCTCGGTCGTCACGACATAGGTGGAGCCCCAGGCGAGGGGCGCGAGCGCGGTCAGGAGCGTGCGGGGGAGCGATCGCCCACGGCCGGAACCGCCGGAGTCGCCGGAACGGACGCTGCCGCCGCTGCTTCCGGCTTCGCTCGCCGTGCCGCCGCCGGAGACCTTCAGTGCGGATGAACTGGTCATGCCTCGAAGTCTCCGCCCGCCCCGATCAATGAGTCCAACACATGTTCGTCACTTCATCCATCTCGATCCGAGATGAAAGCATGGAGGCATGGACCTCCAGCAGATGCGGTACGTCGTCGCGGTCGCCGAGACGAACAGCTTCACCCGGGCCGCCGAGCGCTGCCACGTCGTGCAGTCCGCCCTCAGTCACCAGATCGCCCGTCTGGAAAAGGAGTTGGGGGCGCGCCTCTTCGAGCGCACCAGCCGCCGCGTCCGCCTCACCGCGGCCGGGGCGGCCTTCCTGCCCGCCGCCCGGCAGTGCCTGGACGCCGCCGGGCGCGCCGTCGCCGAGGTCGCGGCCGCCGTCGGAGAGGTTCGGGGACGCCTCGCCGTGGGCCTGATCCCCAGCGTGTCCGCCGTCGACATCCCGAGCGCCCTGCGCGCCTTCCACGAGCGGTATCCGGAGGTCCGCATCAGCCTGCGGGTCGGCGCGAGCGAGGAGTTCGTCGAGCAGGTACGGGACGGCGCCCTGGACGTGGCGTTCCTCGGCCTGCCGACCAGTGCTGAGCCCCGTGGTGTGGGCGCCCGCGAGCTGGCCAGGGACCGGCTCGTCGCCGTGGTCGCCCCGGGGCATCCGCTCGCCGATGAGCAGCGGGTCGACCTGCGCAGACTCTCCACCGAGGTGTTCGTGGACCTGCCGGCCAGGACCGCCGGACGCGTCCAGTCCGACGAGGCCTTCGCCGCGGCGGGCCTCGGCCGCGATGTCGCCTTCGAGGTGACCAACGCCGACTTCCTGGCCCGCCTCGTCGGCCAGGGACTCGGCATCGCGATGCTGCCGTCCGGCTATGTCGCCCAGCTCTCCGGCGTGACCACCGTCGACGTCACGGACGCCCCGAGCCGCGTCGAGTACGTCATCTGGAGCCGGGACAGCCGCACGCCCGCCGCGAGCGCGTTCCTCTCCCTCCTGGGAATGCCGACTCCTGACGCGGTGGGCTGAGCTGCCGGGACCAACGCCGTCACATGGGGAACGAGCGCAACCGCAGCTGCCCGGCGGGCCACCGCACGCCGTTCCCGTCCTCGTCCTCCCGCAACGCCGTCCACATCGTGCGCAGCGGCATCACCACCGGCCCGGTGTGCTGCTCGACCAGAACGTCCTGCTCAAGGATGTGCCAGCCGAGCCGCCCGTACAGCGCCACCAACGGCGGGCGGCAGAACAGCAGCGCGTGCCGCGGCCCCATGGTGCGCGCGTGGTCGAGCGCCGCCGAGAGGACCTGCCGGGCGAGACCCCGCCCCCGCACATCGGCGGCGACCGCGACGCCGCCCACGCCGACCAGCTCCAGGTCCTCGTCCCCGACCGTCACCGGCAACCGCAGCAGACCGGCGTGCGCCACCAGGCGGCCGTCGAGCCTGATGCCGAAGTGGACCGCCTTGGGCAGCCAGGTCAGGCCGGTGTCGGCGACGCCGAAGGGGTCGTCGTCGTTGCCGAGGATCTCGACCTGCTCGGCACGGGAGTAGGAGCCGAGCCGAACTGCGCGCAGGCCCAGGGCGGTTGAGGGGGTCACAGGTTCCGTCATGAGTCCATGGTCGCGTACGGGGGTCACGGCAGCCGCTCGGCCACGATCTGCCGCACCTTCGTAAGGGGCCACGGCAGCCGCTCGGTCACGATCCGCCGCACCTTCACACGAGTCACGGGCAGCCGCTCGTCCACGGTCTGCCGGAACGTCGTACGGGGTTACTTCGGGCGCTCGTCCACGATCCGGCGGAACTTGCCGACCGACCGCTCCAGCGTCTCCGGGTCCACGATCTCCACGGCCACCGAGACGCCCACCCCGTCCTTGACCGCCGCCGCGATCGAGCGCGCGGCCTCCACCCGCTGCTCGGGGCTCGTCTCCGTACGGGCCTCCGCGCGGACCGTCAGGGCGTCGAGCCGGCCCTCGCGGGTCAGACGGAGCTGGAAGTGCGGGGCGACGCCCGGGGTGCGCAGGACGATCTCCTCGACCTGGGTGGGGAAGAGGTTCACCCCGCGCAGGATCACCATGTCGTCACTGCGGCCCGTGATCTTCTCCATGCGGCGGAACGACGGGCGGGCCGTGCCCGGCAGCAGGCGGGTCAAATCCCTTGTCCGGTACCGGATCACGGGCATCGCCTCCTTGCTGAGCGAGGTGAAGACCAGCTCGCCCTGTTCGCCCTCGGGCAGCACCTCGCCGGTCAGCGGGTCGACGATCTCGGGGTAGAAGTGGTCCTCCCAGATGTGCAGGCCGTCCTTGGTCTCCACGCACTCCTGGGCGACGCCGGGGCCCATGACCTCCGACAGGCCGTATATGTCCACGGCGTCGATCGCGAAGCGCTCCTCGATCTCCCAGCGCATCTGCTCGGTCCACGGCTCGGCGCCGAAGATGCCCACCTTCAGGGACGTGGAGCGCGGGTCGACGCCCTGGCGCTCGAACTCGTCGAGCAGCGTCAGCATGTACGACGGCGTCACCATGATGATCTCGGGGCGGAAGTCCTGGATCAGCTGGACCTGCCGGGCCGTCATGCCGCCGGACGCGGGCACGACCGTACAGCCGAGCCGTTCCGCGCCGTAGTGCGCGCCGAGGCCGCCCGTGAACAGGCCGTATCCGTACGCGACATGGACGATGTGGCCCGGTCTGCCGCCTGCCGCGCGGATCGAGCGGGCCACGACGTCCGCCCAGACGTCGAGGTCGCGGTCCGTGTACCCGACCACCGTCGGCCGGCCCGTCGTGCCGCTGGAGGCGTGGATGCGGCGCACCCGGTCGCGGTCCACGGCGAACATGCCGAAGGGGTAGTTGTCCCGCAGGTCGGCCTTGGTGGTGAACGGGAAGCGGGCCAGGTCGTCGAGGGATCGGCAGTCCTCGGGGCGCAGGCCGGCCCGGTCGAAGGCGGCGCGGTAGAACGGGACGTTCTCGTACGTGTGCCGCAGGGTGGCGCGCAGCCGCTCCAGCTGGAGGGCGCGCAGGCCGTCCGGGCCGAGCTGCTCCGCCGCGTCGAGTTCCGCTGCCGTCATCGCGCTTCTCCGTCCCACAGCCATCTCGGTCCAGCCAGTACGGACCAGTCATTACGGTCCAGCCATTACGGCTAATCCACTTGAATCGGGCGACCGATCATTCGGTTGCCCTGCTGGGGTTCAGTTATCCAGGGGGCGGGCGGGGGCGTCAAGACGTGTGACGTGATCTTCGTGCGGTCAGACGTAGTCCTCGATCCGGGCCACCGCGAAGCCCTGCTCGGTGATCGTCCGCAGCAGCTCCACGGTGAGCTCGGTGAGGGTCCCGCCGCCGAGGCGTTCGGGCGGGAAGAAGTGGAAGAGGACGATCTCGCCGGGGCGGAGCCGGTCGGTGCCGTTGTCGTAGCGCAGGCCGTCGGGCTGCATGTTGACGCCCCACATCACGGAGGCGCGCAGCCCGCAGTCGGCGACGGCGCGCAGGGTGGCGGGGTCGTAGCGGCCGCGCGGCGGACGGAAGAGGGTGGGCCGCTCACCGAACTCCTCCTGGATCCGGTCCTGTTGACCGCAGATCTCGGCCCGCTGGCGTGCGTACGGCAGTCCGGCGAGGCTCGGGTGGGTGAGGGTGTGGTTCTGTACGCGGTTGCCGCCGCGCCGCAGCCGGTCGAAGTAGCCGTAGTCGTCACCGGCCATGGAGTCGGTGAGGAACATGCTGAACGGCACCCGGAGTTGCCGCATCAGACGGGCGAACTCCGGGTCCTTCGCGATGCCGTCGTCGATGGTGAGGAACACGACGCGGTCGCGCGTCGGCACGCGGTCGAGCACGGGGGCGGACCGGCCGGAGGGAGGGAGTGCGGGCTTCTGGCGCGGTGGCGGCGGGGGGTCGAGGAGGCGGGGGAGCGCGGGGCGGGTCGAGGGCGCGGGCCGTCCCCGCTCCGGGGCGCCGGGGTCCGTGCTGTCCCCTGCGCATCCGCCCGCGAGGAGGGCGGTGGCGAGCAGCGGGGCGACGCACCGAAGCACTGCTGCCGCCCGTCGCACCGGTCTCGCTCCCGTTCCCGTTCCCGTTTCCGTTCTCGTTCCGGTTCCGTACGCTTCCACGTACGGACCTTGCCACCGGGCGGGCCACATCGGGGTGAGCGGCAGGTGAACTTACGGTCCGGGCGCGTCAGCCCATGAAGGAGAGGACGGCCACGGCGAGCAGCAGGACGGAGAGCGGGGCGGAGAAGGAGCAGAGGGTGCGGCGGTTGGACAGGCCCGGGTGGCGGACCAGGGCCCAGGCGATCCACAGCAGGCAGAAGGGCACGAGCAGCCCGTAGCGGAAGATCCCGATGGGCAGCGAGGCGGGCGAGCCCGATTGGTCCTCGACCCCGGAGGCGCCGAGGACCACGAGGAAGTGCGCGAAGAGCGCCAACGGCAGTGTGACCGCCGTGGAGAGCAGTGGGCCCACCCAGGCGAGGCCGATGCGGGTATCGGCGGCGGCGTCGGGTCCCACGGCAGGGGCGGCGGATCGGGGCTGGGAGTTGCTCATGCCTTCATTCAACCCGCGTGCGGCCGCGGCCACATGAGTCGTCGTACTCAGAACCACGAGCCGCGGCCCGGGAAGTCCGCCCCCGCAAGTGCACCTCCCGGGGCGTGTCATCCGGGAAGCCTCAGCCCTTGACGCGGTCCCGGATCCGGATGCCCGCCTCCTTGAGGACGTCCGTGCCCGTCCACTGGTCGCCGCAGTCTGCTGTGCCGTACGAAGAGGCCATCGGCCGGGACTACGGCTTTCCCCTACCCCCCTTCCCGAAAGTCCTGCGGACAGCCACGGGGGCCAGCCCCCGGACCCCCTCCCCCAAGCTCTCGGCTTCGCTCGAGCAGGGGGACCCCCATCTCAAGCGCCGGAGGGGCTGATTTTTCAGCCCCTCCGGCGCTTGAGGAGGCCCGTCCGGCAGGACTTTCGGGAAGGGGCGGGTAGGGGAAAAAGGAACGCCCGGTCGGCCTCACTCCACCCCGTCCGCCTCCGCCGCCACCGCCTTCGCCCACCGATAGTCCGCCTTGCCGCTGGGCGACCTCTGGATGCGGTCCGTCACGACGAGTTGGCGCGGGATCTTGTAGCCGGCGACATGGGTGCGGCAGTGGGCCTGGACGGCCTCCAGAGTCAACTCCCCAGCACCAGAACGGAGTTGCACCACCGCCGCGACATGATTGCCCCACTTCTCATCCGGCACCCCCGCCACCAGCGCGTCGTACACATCCGGGTGCGACTTCAGCGCCTGCTCGACCTCCTCCGGATAGACCTTCTCGCCCCCGGAGTTGATGCACTGCGAGCCACGGCCGAGCACCGTCACGATGCCGGCCTCGTCGACGGTCGCCATGTCGCCGAGCAGCACCCAGCGCAGGCCGCCCTTCTGGAAGAACGTCTCGGCGGTCTTCTTCTCGTCGTTGTAGTAGCCGAGCGGCACGTGCCCCCGCTGCGCGAGGCGCCCCGGCTCGCCCGCGGCCACCGGCTCGTACGTGACCGGGTCGACCACCTTCGTACGCTCGTTGACCTCCAGACGGAAGCCCTTCCCGGGGCCGGAGTCGTCCGTCGCCTTGCCGTTGGAGCCGGACTCCGACGAGCCGAAGTTGTTGAGCAGCAGCACGTTCGGCACGAGGGCCTGGAACTCCGCGCGCACCGTCTCCGACATGATCGCCCCGGATGACGAGACGCTGAACAGCGACGACATGTCGGTGCCCTTGCAGGGGCCGTTCAGCGCGTCGATGAGGGGCCGCAGCATCGCGTCGCCGACGAGCGAGACGCTGGACACCCTCTCCTGCTCGATCGTACGGAGCACCTCCTCGGGCGCGTACTTGCGGTGGATCACCACGCGCTGCCCGTAGTTGAACGCGATGAACGAGGTGAGCGTGGACGTGCCGTGCATCAGCGGGGGAGTGGGGAAGAAGGTGATGCCGCTGCCGCCCGCGGCGACGTTCTCGGCGAGTTCCTCGGGGCGCGAGACCGGCTCGCCCGCCGGGTCGCCGCCGAACAGGCCCGCGAAGAACAGGTCCTCCTGGCGCCACATCACGCCCTTCGGCATGCCGGTGGTGCCGCCCGTGTAGATGATGAACAGGTCGTCGGCGGAGCGGGGCCCGAAGCCCCGCTCCGGCGAGCCGGTCGCCTCGGCCCGTGCGAACGGCACGGCGTCCAGGTCGGGTGCGCCCGCCGGGACCGTACCCGCCCGCACGAGGTGGCGGAGCTTGTCGGTGCGGGGCAGGGCGGCGGCGACGCGCTCGGTGAACTCGGCGTCGAAGACCAGCGCGGCGAGGTCGGCGTCCCGATAGAGGTAGACCAACTCCTCCTCAACGTAACGGTAGTTGACGTTGACCGGCACGATCCGGGCCTTGAGGCAGGCGAGCACGGTCTGCAGATACTCGACCCCGTTGTAGAGGTGCAGGCCCAGATGCTCGCCGGGGCGGATGCCGCTGTCGACCAGGTGGTGGGCGAGGCGGTTGGCGGCCGCGTCGAGTTCCGAGTAGGTGAGGCGGCGTTCCGAGCCGGTGCCGGGGTGGTCGACGTACACGAGCGCCTCGCGGTCGGGCACCACGTCGACGACGGACTCGAACAGGTCTGCAAGGTTGTACTCCACCGCTCCTCCTGACCCCGGAAGTTGTTGGCTCGGCCGTCATTAGAGCGTTGCCCGGCACAACTGGGAAGGGGTGCGTCAAGAAATCTGACTGTCTGTCAGAAAGCTATTGAACTGGGACCCGGGCTCCTGCAACCTGTTCTAGGTCTGAGACGGGAGGACCCAACGCATGGGACCAAGTGGTGGGACGGAACACGGTGGGACGGAACACCTGGACGTACGGCGCGAAGGCGCCACCCTGGTGCTCACACTCAACAGGCCCGAGGCCAAGAACGCGCTCTCGCTGCCCCTGCTCGTCGGGCTCCACGACGGCTGGGTCGAGGCCGACGAGGACGACGGGATCCGCTCCGTCGTCGTCACCGGCGCGGGCGGCGACTTCTGCGCCGGAATGGACCTCAAGGCCCTCGCGGGCCGGGGCATGGCGGGCGAGCAGTACCGGGACCGGCTCAAGGCCGACCCCGACCTGCACTGGAAGGCGATGCTCCGGCACCATCGCCCGCGCAAACCCGTCATCGCCGCCGTCGAGGGGCACTGTGTCGCCGGCGGCACCGAGATCCTCCAGGGCACCGACATCCGCGTCGCCGGGGAGTCCGCCACCTTCGGGCTCTTCGAGGTCAAGCGCGGCCTGTTCCCCATCGGCGGCTCGACGGTGCGGCTGCAGCGGCAGATCCCCCGTACGCACGCGCTGGAGATGCTGCTCACCGGGCGGCCCTACAGCGCCGCCGAGGCCGCGTCCATCGGGCTGATCGGACAGGTCGTGCCCGACGGCACCGCCCTCGACAAGGCCCTCGAAGTCGCCGAGCAGATCAATGCCTGCGGGCCGCTCGCCGTCGAGGCGGTCAAGGCGTCCGTGTACGAGACCGCCGAGATGACCGAGACGGACGGGCTGAAGTCCGAACTGGAGCGCGGCTGGCCGGTGTTCGCGACCGAGGACGCCAAGGAAGGTGCCAAGGCCTTCGCGGAGAAGCGGCCGCCCGTCTACCGGCGAGCCTGACACCTTAAGGAGTACGAGCGTGCCCGAAGTCCTCAAAGCCCCCCTCATCGTCGAATTCCCCTTCACCCGCTCCCTCGGCCCCGTCCAGAGCGCCTTCCTCACCGGACTGCGCGAGCGGACCGTGCTCGGGGTGCGGACCAGTGCGGGGAAGGTGCTCGTCCCGCCCGTCGAGTACGACCCGGTGACCGCCGAGGAGATACGCGACCTCGTCGAGGTCGGCGCCACCGGCACCGTCACCACCTGGGCCTGGAACCACGAACCGCGCCCCGGCCAGCCGCTCGACACCCCCTTCGCCTGGGTCCTGGTCGAACTCGACGGCGCCGACACCGCCCTCCTGCACGCCCTCGACGCCGAAGGCCCCGACAGCGTCCGCACCGGGATGCGCGTCCGCGTCCGCTGGGCCGCCGAACGGACCGGCACCATCAAGGACATCGCCTGCTTCGAGCCGTACGACGGCGAGCAGCAAGCCCAACCTCGGCCGCACGGCGGGGAGTTCGAGGACGCCGTCACCGGAATCGTCGCGCCCGCGCGGCTCGACTACACCTACTCGCCGGGGCGCGCCCAGACCGGCTACATCAACGCGCTCGCCGAGCAACGCGCCGTCGGCCAGCGCTGCCCCTCCTGCCGCAAGGTGTACGTGCCGCCGCGCGGAGCCTGCCCCACCTGCGGCGTCGCCACGGACGAACAGGTCGAGGTCGGGCCCGCCGGGACCGTCACCACGTACTGCATCGTCAACATCAAGGCGAAGAATCTCGACATCGAAGTCCCGTACGTCTACGCCCATATCGCCCTCGACGGCGCCGACCTGGCCCTGCACGGACGCATCGCCGGGATTCCGTACGACCAGGTCCGGATGGGGCTCCGGGTCGAGCCGGTGTGGCGGGAAGGCGGGCGCTATCCCGATCACTACCGGCCCACCGGTGAGCCCGACGCCGACTACGAGACGTACAAGGAGCTGATCTAGATGGCCGCCGCAGGGCCCCTGAGGGACGTCGCGATCGTCGCCTTCGGGCAGAGCGACCACACCCGCACCAGCGACGAGCACTCCGAGGTGGAGATGCTCATGCCCGTCCTGCACGACGTCCTCGCCCGGACCGGCCTGAAGACCAGCGACATCGGCTTCACCTGCTCGGGATCCTCCGACTACCTCGCGGGCCGCGCCTTCTCCTTCACCATGGCCCTCGACGGGGTCGGGGCGTGGCCGCCGATCTCCGAGTCCCACGTCGAGATGGACGGCGCCTGGGCGCTCTACGAGGCCTGGGTGAAGATCCTCACCGGCGAGGTCGACACCGCACTCGTCTACTCGTACGGAAAGTCCTCGCCCGGCCCCGTGCGCGACGTCCTCACCCGGCAGCTCGACCCGTACTACGTGGCCCCGCTCTGGCCCGACTCCGTCGCGCTCGCGGCGCTCCAGGCGCAGGCGCTGATCGACGCGGGGGAGACGGACGAGGCCGCGCTCGCCGGGGTCGCCGCCCGCAGCCGCGAGTCCGCGCTGGCCAACTCCCATGCGCAGGTGCGGGGTGCGCGCCCGCAGGGGGACTATCTCGTACGGCCGCTGCGCACCGGGGACGTGCCGCCCGTCGGGGACGGCGCGGCCGCCGTGATCCTCGCCGCCGGGGACCGGGCCCGTGAGCTGTGCGAGCGGCCCGCCTGGATCCGGGGCATGGACCACCGCATCGAGGCGCACTCGCTGGGCGTACGCGACCTCACCGACTCGCCGTCCGCCCGCCTGGCCGCCGAGAAGGCCGGGGCGTTCCAGCGGCCGGTGGACACGGCCGAGTTGCACGCCCCCTTCAGCTCGCAGGAGGTCGTCCTGCGCAAGGCTCTGCGGCTGGGCGACGAGGTGACCGTCAACCCCTCCGGCGGCGCCCTCGCCGCCAACCCCATGATGGCCGCCGGGCTGATCCGGCTCGGCGAGGCCGCCGCCCGCGTCCAGCGCGGTGAGTCCGACCGCGCCCTCGCCCACGCCACCTCCGGGCCGTGCCTGCAACAGAACCTGGTCGCCGTACTGGAGGGGGAGGCGCGATGAGCGTGTCGTCGAAAGAACCCGTGGCCGTCGTCGGCGTCGGCCAGACCAAGCACGTCGCGTCCCGCAAGGACGTCTCCATCGCCGGACTCGTCCGGGAGGCCGCACAAAAGGCCCTGGAGGACGCCGAGTTGACGTGGGCCGACATCGACGCCGTCGTCATCGGCAAGGCGCCCGACTTCTTCGAGGGCGTCATGATGCCCGAGCTGTACCTCGCCGACGCGCTCGGCGCCGTCGGCAAACCCATGCTCCGCGTGCACACCGCAGGCTCCGTCGGCGGCTCCACCGCGCTCGTCGCCGCGGGCCTGGTCGCCGCCCGCGTGCACGGCACCGTGCTCACCCTCGCCTTCGAGAAGCAGTCCGAGTCCAACGCCATGTGGGGGCTCTCGCTGCCCGTGCCGTTCCAGCAGCCGCTGCTCGCAGGGGCGGGCGGGTTCTTCGCGCCGCACGTGCGCGCGTACATGCGGCGCACCGGCGCCCCGGACACGGTCGGCTCGCTCGTCGCGTACAAGGACCGCCGCAACGCCCTGAAGAACCCGTACGCGCACCTCCACGAGGAGGACATCACCCTGGAGAAGGTGCAGGCGTCCCCGATGCTGTGGGACCCGATCCGGTACTCCGAGACCTGCCCCTCGTCCGACGGGGCCTGCGCGATGGTCCTCACCGACCGTGCGGGCGCGGCCCGTTCACCCCGGCCGCCCGCCTGGATGCACGGCGGCGCGATGCGCAGCGAACCCACCATGTTCGCCGGGAAGGACTTCGTCTCGCCGCAGGCGGGCAAGGACTGCGCGGCCGACGTGTACCGGCAGGCGGGCGTCACCGACCCGCGCCGCGAGATCGACGCCGCCGAGATGTACGTGCCGTTCTCCTGGTACGAGCCGATGTGGCTGGAGAACCTCGGCTTCGCCGCCGAGGGCGAGGGCTGGAAGCTCACCGAGTCAGGCGTCACCGAACTCGACGGCGACCTTCCGGTCAACATGTCCGGCGGCGTCCTCTCCACCAACCCCATCGGCGCCTCCGGCATGATCCGCTTCGCCGAGGCGGCCCTGCAGGTGCGCGGCCTGGCGGGCGAGCACCAGGTCGACGGGGCGCGCAAGGCACTCGGGCACGCGTACGGCGGCGGCTCGCAGTTCTTCGCGATGTGGCTGGTCGGGGCGGAACCGCCGACGAGTTGAGCGCTGGGCGTGCCGGACCGGCCGGATCCGGTGGGGAGGTTCAGGGTCCTCCTTCCGTGGCCTGTCCGGCGACCGCGCCGCTCGCTAGGCTGGCCGCAGACCGAACGGGCAGTACCGGGAGGAGCACGGACGTGGCCGAGAGCACCACCGCCCAGCAGACCTTTGCGAGTTGGCAGAAGCCCGACCTCGATCTCAGCGACGCCGCCTGGCAGTCCAGCAGCCAGGGACGCGGTGACGTGCAGATCGCCTTCGTCGAGGGCTTCATCGCGATGCGCAACGGCGGCAGTCCGGACAGCCCGTCCCTGATCTTCACCCCGGCGGAGTGGCGGGCCTTCGTGCTCGGCGCGCGCGAGGGCGAGTTCGACCTGACGTGAGCCCTTCGCGGGCTGTGCGCCGGGGCTCTGCCCCGGACCCCGCTCCTCAAGCGCCGGAGAGGCTGATTTTTCAGCCTCTCCGGCGCTTGAGGAGGCCCGTCCGGCAGGACTTTAGGGAAGGGGCGGGGAGGGGAAAATATCGCCCTAGTTCACGACATCCTGAGGCCGCTTCCCCTCCAAGTACGACGCCACATTCTGCGCCGCCGCGATCGCGATGCGTACGACCGTCTCCCGGGTCACACCGCCGACGTGCGGGGAGAGGACCACGTTGGGGGCACGGAGCAGCCGCAGGGACGACGGCGGCGGCTCCGGGTCGAAGACGTCGAGGCCCGCGCCCGCGAGCGCGCCCGACTCCAGGGCGTCCGCCAGCGCCTCCTGGTCGATCAGCGCGCCGCGCGCCGTGTTCACGACGAACGCCGTGGGTTTGAGCAGAGCCAGGCGCTCCGCGGAGAGCAGGCCCCGGGTGGCGTCGGTGAGCGGCGCGTGCAGGCTCACGTAGTCCGATGTGCGCAGCAGCTCGTCCAGGTCCAGATGCCGGGCGCCGAGCCGCTCCTCGACCGAGGGTTCCGCGCGGCGGCGACCCGCGTACACCACGTCCATCGAGAACGCGCGGCCCCTGAGCGCCACTTCCTGCCCGATCTGCCCGAGGCCGACGATCCCGAGGGTCTTGCCGGACAGTTCGGTCAGGGACGGCTTCAGCCGGGGCAGGGCCCAGTCGCCCTCGGCCAGGGCGGTGTGTGCGGGGACCAGCTGCTTGGCGAGCGCCAGCATCAGCGCGAAGGTCTGCTCGGCGACGCATCGCTTCTCCGCGTCGCTCGAACCGATCGTGCACACCGGTATGCCGCGGTCGCGTGCCGCCGCCACGTCCACGTAGTCGAAGCCGTGGCTGGAGCACTGCACCAGCTTCAACTCCGGCGCGGCGGCGAGGTGTTCGGCCGTCACCGGGGCCAGCGCGGTGATCAGTACGCGGGCGGTGCGCAGCGCCCGCGGGTCCTCGTCGACGGACTCGACGACCGTGACCTTCGCCGGGTCCGGCAGCAGGGCCGCGAACCCGGACCCGGCCGCGCGCCCGCCGACGTGTGCGGGGACGACGGCCAGGACGTGCTGCTCCCCGGCGGCTGCGGATGAGGCGGTCGCGTCGGTTGAGTCGGTCATGCGGTCTCCGTCTCCAGATCGTCCGCCGACACCGTGCCCGGCGCGGCGTGCCCGGTCAGGGCGAGGGTGAGGTCGAGCTCCGCGAGCAGGCAGCGGATCACGTGCTCGACACCGGCCTGACCGTCGAGGCCGAGCCCGTACGCGTACGGCCGTCCCACGAGCACCGCCCGCGCGCCGAGCGCCAGGGCCTTGAACACGTCGTCCCCGGTGCGTACACCGCTGTCGAACAGCACGGTCAGCCGGTCGCCGACCGCCTCGGCCACGCGCGGCAGGGCGTCGGCCGCGGCGACCGAACCCGCCACCTGGCGGCCGCCGTGGTTCGAGACCACCACGCCGTCCATGCCCGCGTCCGCCGCGAGCCGCGCGTCGTCCGGGTGCAGGATGCCCTTCAGGACGATCGGGCCGTCCCAGTTCTCCCGCAGGAACGCCAGGTCGGGCCAGGTCTTCGCCGGGTCGGCGAACATGCCCACGAAGTGCGTGACCGCCGCGTTCGGGTCCTCGTGCACCGGCTTGGCCAGACCGGCCCGGAACGCCGGGTCGGTGAAGTAGTTCGCGGTGCCCACACCGTGCAGGAACGGCAGGTACGCCTGGTCCAGATCGCGTGGCCGCCAGGCGAGCAGCGGGGTGTCGAGGGTGACGAGCAGGGCCGTGAACCCGGAGGCCTTCGCACGGTCGAGGAAGCTCTTCGTCACCTCCCGGTCCTTGGCCCAGTACAGCTGGAACCACCGCTCGGCGTCGCCCATCGCCTCCGCGACCTGCTCCATCGGCGTGCTCGACGCCGAGGACAGCACGAACGGGACGCCCTGCGCGGCCGCCGCCCGCGCCGCGGCGGACTCCGCGTCCGGGTGCATGATCGACAGGACGCCCACGGGCGCGAGCGCGAGCGGCGCGGGCAGCGAACGCCCCAACACCTCGACGGACAGCTCCCGTTCATGGACGTCCCGCAGCATCCGCGGCACGATCCGGCGCCGGTCCAGAGCCGCCCGGTTCGCGGCGGCGGTGCTGCCGCTGCCCGCGCTGCCCGCCACGTAGCCGACGGGCCCGGGCCCGAGCCGCCGCTCGACCAGCTCTTCCAGGCGTGTCAGATCCGTGGGCAGCCGGGGCACCGCCCCCGTCATGCCGTTCAGATAGATCTCGTACTGAAAGTCCGCCCAGTGCTGCGCCATCCGAACTCCCGCCTCCCGGGTCGTGGGTCCCGCGTCGTGCGTGCTCCGGGAGATCTTGGCACGGAGTGCCGTGCCGGGCGTAGGGGGTGGACAGCGGTCTTTTCGGGGCCGGGGAGGCGGCGGTCAGCGGGTACGGCGGATCAGCCGGCGCAGCCCCCGCGACGGTCCGCGCCGCGACCGCGCCCGCCGCGGGAGCCGCGGGAGCCGCCCACGGGCACCGGTGGGCCCCGCCGGGCGGACCACGGGCCGCCACTCCTCGTCGGGCGCGAGCAGCGGACTCTTCCGCCGCGCCTGCGCCCGCACCTCCACATGCGCCTCGTACGACGTGACCTTGAACGCCTCGTCGTACGCGGCCATCGCGGCACTCACCGCACCGCCCGCCGCACCCCGGCGCCGCACATGCACCGCGAGCAAGGCGCAACCGGAGAGGACGGCCAGCATGCCGAGCGCGATCAGGAGCAGGGGCAGGGCATCACTCATGCCGTCGAGGGTACGGGAGCGACCCATACGCCGTACGAGAACGTCCACGCCGAAGATCGCCGAGGCCTGGAACCGCGACCGCCTCTCGGGCACTCTTGCCTTCCGTGTCATCCGTACCGCAGCAGCAGACCCAGTCAACTTCCGCCGCGCCCCGCATGGTTGTGTGCGGTGACGACGCGCTCGGCCAGCGGCTCGCCGAGGAGATCCGCGAGGTCTACGGGCAGCGCGTGACCCTCGTCGTGCCGACCACCGGGGACAGACGGGTCCAGCCGCTGTCGGTGCGCACCCGGGCCAGCACCTTCTTCGGACGGTTCACCGCCGCCATGGGCCGGGCGGCGGGCAACACCACCGACGACGAGCCCGCCGACAACCCCGCGGGGCCCCTCATCGAGGCGTCCGAGCTGACCGACGAGGTCCTCCTGGAAGCGGGCATCGCGCAGGCCGAGGCACTCGCCCTCGTCAACGACGACGACGAACTCAACATCAGGGCCGCGCTCACCGCCCGCCGCCTCAACCCGCACCTGCGCCTCGTCATCCGGCTCTTCAACCGCAAGCTCGGCCAGCACCTCGCCGAACTCCTCGATCAGGCAAGCGCGTTGGCGTCCCCGGACCTCGACACCGCCGACGCCGCCACCACCGTCCTGTCCGACGCCGACACCGCGGCGCCCGCACTCGCCGCCACCGCCATCGCCGCCACCAGCAAGGTCGTCGAGGTCGACGGGCTGATCCTGCGCGCCGCCGAGCGCGCCCCCACCCGCAGCGGACAGCGCACCGACGGCGGACTGTGCACCCTGGCCCTCCTCTCACCCCCCGACGACGCCCCGGGACAGCGGGGCGGCGGCACCGTGGAGTGCGAGCTGCTGCCCGACGACGCCGCCGTGGCCGCCGCCGCCGGACGCGGCACCGTCGTCCTGGAGACCGTCGAGTACAACGGGCCCGAAGCCGCACCGCGCCGGGTGCGGGGCGCGCCCATCGGCCAGCTGTTCTCCCGCCGCCTGCGCTGGACCGTCGCGGGCCTGTTCGTCTGCGTACTCGCCCTCGCCGTGGCCACCTGGCTGACGCAGGACTACAGCCCGCTGCACGCCACCTACGTCACCGTGCTCGACCTGTTCGCCATGGGCGACCCCGCCGAGGACGAGCCGCGCAGTCGCCGGATGCTCCAACTTCTCTCCGGATTCGCCGGGTTGCTGCTCCTGCCGGTGCTGCTCGCCGCCGCACTCGAAGCCTTCGGCACGTTCCGTACGGCGTCCTCGCTGCGCCGACCGCCGCGCCGGCTCTCCGGGCACGTGGTGCTGCTCGGCCTCGGCAAGATCGGCACCCGTGTCCTCGCGCGGCTCTTCGAGCTCGGCATCCCCGTCGTGTGCGTCGAGGAGGACCCGGAGGCCCGCGGCGTTGACCTCGCGCGCCGGCTGCGGGTCCCCGTCGTCCTCGGCGACGTCACCCAGGAAGGCGTCCTGGAGGCCGCGAAGATCGAGCGCGCCCGCACCCTGCTCGCCCTGACCAGCATCGACAGCACCAACCTCGAAGCGGCCCTGTACGCCCGCTCGGTGAAGTCCGACGTGAAGGTGTCGCTGCGGCTGTACGACGACGAGTTCGCCACCGTCGTCAACCGTACGCTGCGCTCGGCCCACCCCAACTCCCAGACGCTGAGCCGAAGTTGCACCCACCTCGCGGCGCCCGCCTTCGCCAGCGCCATGATGGGACGGCAGAACCTCGGCTCCCTCTCCGTGGAACGCCAGGTGCTGCTGTTCGCCGCCGTGAACGTCGCGGGCCATCCGGTCCTGGAGGGCTGCACCGTAGGGGAGAGCTTCCGGCCCGGCCGCTGGCGCGTGATCGGCCTCGACGCCGCCGACCCGGCCGAACGCCGCCCCGACCTCGCGGCCCCACAGGACGACGCCGAGGAACGCCCGCCGGGCCTGGTCTGGAACCTGCACCCCGGGTACGTACTGCGCTCATCGGACCGCGTCGTGGTCGCGGCGACCCGGCGCGGCCTGGCGGAGCTGATGGGGCGGCGGCGGGTGGTGGGGGTTTCCTGACCTCCTCAATCTCCCCCAGCTACCGCTGTGAGGTGCCCCCGGAGGGGCTCAAATTGAGCCCCTCCGGCGATTGAGGAGCGGGGTCCGGGGCGGAGCCCCGAAGCTCCGCAGGATTTCGGGAAGGGGCGGGGAGGGGAAATAGCCCTGAGCTATCGCGGACATTGGGCAATCACGCATTGTGGCCGCCCCGCCCCTGGGCGAGCCTGGCCGAGGCTCCCGGCGCCCCGCCGGTGCGGTCAAGCGAAGGGGAGGGCAACACGTGGCACAGCACCTTCGGCTCAACTTCGTCGACGGGCGATGGACCCCGGCGGAGTCGGGGCTCACCCGGGAGAACGTCAACCCGGCCGACTTCTCCGACGTACTCGGGGAGTTCGCGGAGTCCGGCGGCGTGGACACCGACCGGGCAGTGGACGCGGCGGCGGCCGCGCTCCCGGCCTGGCGTGCGCTCGGCCCGATCCACCGGGCGGCGCACCTGACCGAGGCCGGACGGATGCTCGCCGCGCGGGCCGAAGAGGTGGCCGCGGCCATCACCCGGGAACAGGGCAAACTCCTCGCAGAAGCCCGCGGCGAGGTCCAACGGACCCTTTCCGTACTGGAGTTCACGGTCGGCCAGGCCCGGCGGCTCGGCGGCGTGACGGCACCCGCCGAGGACGAACGCACCTTCGCGTACACCTTCCGCCGCCCCATCGGCGTCGTCGGACTCGTCACCCCGTGGAACTTCCCGCTCGCCATCCCGATGTGGAAGGTGGCGCCCGCGCTGCTCTCGGGCTGTACGGCGGTGCTCAAACCGTCGCCGCTGACCCCGCTCACGTCCGCGCTCCTGGTCGAGGTGTTCCAGCAGGCGGGCGTGCCGGACGGGGTGCTCAACCTCGTCCAGGGCGACGTGGCGGCCGGTGAGGCCCTGGTCGCCAACCCGGCCGTCGCCGGCATCAGCTTCACCGGCTCCCTCGGCGTCGGCACCGCCATCCACACCGGCGGCGCCCACCGACTCCTGCGTACGCAGCTGGAGTTGGGCGGCAAGAACGCGGTGGTCGTGTGCGACGACGCGGACCTGGACGCGGCCGTGGACGCGGTGGTGCACGGCGCCTTCGGGCAGGCGGGCCAGCGGTGCAGCGCGACCAGCCGGGCCGTCGTGGACGTCCGGGTGCGGGACCGGTTCCTGGACCGCCTGGTGGCGCGGGTCGCGGGCCTGCGCGTGGGCCCGGGCGACGATCCGGCCTCGCAGCTCTGCCCGGTGGTGAACACCGTACGCAGGGACGCCGCGCTCGCCGCGATCGAGGGCGCGCAGCGCGACGGCGGCAAGGTGCTGTGCGGCGGCGGACCCGAGGTGCGGCCGGGACTGCCGGAGGGCTGCTACGTCCAGCCGACGGTGATCCGGGACGTGCCCTGGGACAGTGAGCTGGCGCAGGAGGAGGTGTTCGGGCCGGTGCTGGCGGTCGTCGACGCGGACGGATTCGACGACGCGATCCGGATCGCCAACTCCGTCAAGTACGGGATGAGCGGCACCGTGTTCACGGCCTCGCAGGCGCGGGCGTTCGAGGCGGTGGAGCGGTTCGAGGCGGGCATGCTGCATGTGAACCGGCCCGGGGTCGGGGCGTACGCGCATCTGCCGCACACCGGCGCGAAGGCTTCCCAGTACGGGCCTCCGGAGTGCTCGCCGGAGGTCTTCGAGTTCTACACTGCGTGGCATTCGGCTTGCATCGGGTACTGAGCTGCGCTCCGCGCGCATCAAGGCTCCGGCGGGCCGGTTCCCGCCGGAGCCTTCTCTTTCCCCACCCCGCCCCTTCCCGAAGGTCCTGCCGGACGGGCCTCCTCAATCGCCGGAGGGGCTCAAAATTGAGCCGCCGCCACCACCTCCTCCGCCAACCCGAACGACAGCGTCATCCCCGCCCCGCCGACCCCGTTGACCACCGTCACGCCCGGCTCCGGGGAGACCACCAGTTCCGTGCGGCCGTCGCGCAGGGACGGGTAGTAGCCGGTCCAGCGTTCGGTGATACGGGGGTCGGGGAGGTCGGCGAACGTGCGCAGGTAGTCGCGTACGGCCTCGTTGATGCCCTCGTCCTCGAAGGGGTCGTGCGTCGTGCCGTAGGCGTGGCTGTCGCCGATCGTCAGGCGGCCGTCGGCGGTCTGGGAGAGCAGGACGTGGATGCCGTGCTCGCGGTGGTACGGCAACTCTTCGCCCATCCGCTCCGCGAGCGCCTCCCGTGCCGCGAGGCCGTCGAACGCCGCGTAGTGCAGCAGCGTCAGACCGCCGCACAGCATCGGGCCGAGCGGCCGGCCGCCGGGCTGCACCCCGGTGCGCATCATCTGCAGCTTGCAGCGCACCAGACCGCTGTCGGCGTACACCTCCGGGTAGAGCGTCGCGAAGTCGTTCCCGCCGCACACGAAGACCCGCCCGGCCCGCCACTCGCCCGCCGTGGTGGACACGGTCGGCAGGTCCACGGAGCGTACGGTCGTACCGAAGCGGATGTCGACGTCGTACTCCGAGACCAGGTGCTCCGCGACGGCGGGAAGCGCGAGCCGCGGGTCCACGTTGAGCTCGGTCGGGCTCCACATCGCCGCCAACAGCCCCTCGGGACGGGCCACATGGCTTCTCTCCACGGCCTCACGGGGCGTCACCATGGCGACGCCCCGCTCACGGGCGGCGGGAGCGCAGGCGACGAACTCCTCCAGGACCGCCACCTCGTCGGGGCGGTGGGCCAGGTGCAGGGAACCGCTCTGCTCGGCCCACAGCCCGGTCTTGGCGGCTATGTCCAGCCAGATCTCCCGGCTCCGCAGGGCACGACGGTAGAGCGCGCCCCGCTGCTGCCCCACCGCCCAGATCATGCCGAAGTTGCGGATGGAGGCGCCCACGGCGAAGTCGTCCCGCTCGAAGACGACGACACGTTCTCCGCGGCGGGCGGCGGCGAGGGCGTGCGCGAGTCCGACGATGCCCGCGCCGACGACGACGGTGTCGGCCTGGTTGACGCTCATGATGAGGAAACCTCTCTCGGTACGGACGGGGGTGCAACGAGGGCAGCCTGGGAGGAAGTTGGGCGGTGCTCAGCTCAACTCGCCGCGCGCGGAAGCCGGTTCCAGTGCGGCAGCATCAGCAGTCCGGCGAGCAGCGCGGCCCCCGCGAAGCAGGTGAACAGCACACCGCCGGAGAGGAACCCGGGCAGCAGCCCGCCCAGGATGGCCCCGACGGAACCGCAGCCGTTGACGAGCCCGGCCGCCGTGCCCGCCCCCTTGTCGGTGCCGAAGTCGACGGCCGCCACGCAGGAGATCATCGAGTCGGCGGCGTACACGGTGAGACCGATGACGGCGAGCACGGCGATCATCACGGGCACGCTGCCGGTGGCGGTGAGCGGCATGAACAGTGCGAGCGTCACCGTCAGCAGGCCAAGAGCCAGCACGCAGGGCGGCACGCGGCGCGAGCCGAACAGTTTGTCCGAGAGCCAGCCCACCACGATCGGGGCGAGAACTCCCGCGACGCCGAAGGCGATCGGGATGAGGACCGCGCCCACCTTGTCGATGTCGGGCAGCCGCCGGCTGACGAGCACCGGCCCCCACAGCAGGATCGCGTAGCGGGCGGGCTTGAGGAGGAAGTACGCGGCGCCGAGCGTCAGCACCATCCGGTCGCGCAGCGTCTCCCGGTAGAGCGCGAGCCCGGTCCTGCGCGGCTCCGGCGGCTCCGGTGGCACAGCGGGTACGGGCTTCCCGGCCGCGGCGGCCGGCTCGTCGGCCTCCGAGATCCCCGCGTCGTACGGGGAGTTCTTCTGCAGCAGCACGAACAGCAGCAGGACGACGGCGAGGGTCGCCGCGCCCGCGAAGAACGCGATCCGCCAGCTGTCGAACAGGGAGTAGGCGACCCAGCCGAGGAACGGCGGTGCGGCGAGCCCGCCGAAGGCGTAGTTGGTGCTCCACAGGCCGAGGACGCGCCCCCGTTGGCGTACCGGGAAGAAGCTGCCCATGTTCTTGCACAGCGGCGCCCAGCCCGCGGACTGCGCGAGGCCCTGCACGACCATGGCGCCGCCGAAGACGAGCAGCGCACTGCTCACCCCCATCACACACGCGGCGACGATCGCGCCGACCATGCCGCCGATGACGACGACCCGCGGCCCGAACCGGTCGGCCCACATGCCCCACAGGAACTGGCCCACCGCGTACGCGGCCAGATAGACCGCGTCGATGACGCCGAGGACCCGCTCGGTGAGGACGCCGCCCACCGCAGGGTCCTCCAGGATGCCGAGTTTGGCGACGGAGAAGGCCTGGCGTACGAAGTAGAAGCCCGCGTACGCGAGCCAGGTGACGGCGAAGATCCGCCAGCGCCAACGGGTGGCTTCGACGCTCCCCCTGACGGTCCGTGAACTGCCTTGCGGTGGTGCGAGGTCGGCCATGGCGGTGTCCTGTCCCTCGTCCTCGGTGCCGATACGGATGCGTGGGGGGTGGTCGTTCTCCGGGGTGAGTGGTCGTTCACTGGAGCAGCGGCGGGTCCCGCGCGCGCGGGCGCGGGACCCGCCTCGCTCAGGCGGCGGGCAGCGGTTCGCCCGCGGCGACGGCGGTGCCCACCCAGTACGCGTCGAAGTTCCGCAGCCGGTGTCCGGCGGGCAGGCCCTCGACGGGCGCGTTGACGAGGAACGGCACCCTCTGCTCCGTGAGCCCGCCGTGCGAGCGCAGCGGTTCGGTGAACCCGGAGATGTCGTGCCGGGCCGGGGTGGTGCCGAGGACCGTGTTGCGCTCGGCGATGACGACGAGGTCGCCGATCCGGTCGCCCGGCAGCTCGAACCGCTCACAGGCCGCCTCGCGCGTCAGCACCTCGTCCACGCCGTCGATCCGGGCGAGCCCGGAGGCCACCGCCTCCCGGTCCGCCGAGCCGGGCAGATGCACGGTGGCGTACGAGCCGAGCGCGCCGTGGTGCACGGTGTACGGGTCGGTGATGGGCAGCACGACGCGCGCGGCGCCCGGTTCGAGGCTGCCGTCCAGGGTGTCCTGGAGGAAGACGACGCGTGCGGCGCCCGCGCCGTCGGCCTTGGCGTTCATGCCGTGGTCGGCGGTGACGACGAGAACGGCGCCCAGGGCGTCGATGCGCTCGAAGTACTGGTCGAGCATGGCGTAGAAGTCGTTGGCGACGGGCGAGCCCGGCGCGTGCTTGTGCTGGATGTAGTCGGTGAGCGACAGGTACATCAGGTCGGGGCGGTCCTTGTCGAGGATGTCCGCCCCGGCCGCCATGACGAGTTCGCTGAGCTCGGCGCTGTACACGGACGGCAGCTCCATGCCCGTACGCTCCAGGACCTTGCCGATGCCGTTCTCCTCCTCGGTGGCCTGGTCGGCCTTCTCGGCGGAGAAGCAGATGCCGTCCTTCAGTCCGCTGCCGAGCAGTCGGCGCAGCTTGTCCTTCGCGGTGATGACGGCGGCCTTCGCCCCGCGCTGTGAGAACTCGGCGAACAGCGTGGGCGCGCGCAGCAGTTCCGGGTCGTTCATCATGACCTCGGTGCCGGACGCGGTGTCGTAGAAGTAGTTGCCGCAGATGCCGTGCACGGCGGGCGGCACACCCGTCGCGATGGACAGGTTGTTGGGGTTGGTGAAGGACGGCATGGTGCAGTCGGCGCGCAGATCGGCACCGCCTCGCAGCATGCGCTCCAGGAACGGCATGCGGCCGTCCGCGATGGCCCGCTCGTGGTAGGCGTCCTCGCTGCCGTCGATGCACACGACGACGACGGGCCGGTGGGGCCGGTGGTAGCGGCGGCCGTTCACAGTCAGCGGCTCGGTCATGTACGGATCCACCCCTGAGGTCGAAGTCTCGCGGCCGGCCTCCTCGTTCACCGTGCCGCGTCTTCATGGGTAGCACCGGCCGCCGGGGCGGAAGAACCACCGGATTCGCTATGGCGGCCATAGCCCCCCGATCCGAGAGCGGGCAGGTCCGGGGCCTCCCCGGCGGGCCCGGGGGCGGGCTAGGCTCGGCGCCCGGTGATCGGCCGGGGCATGCCGGGTGAGCTACGAGAGCGTGGGGCGAGGGGGCGCGTGGAACTCAACCTCCACCGTTTGTGGATCTTCATGCAGGTCGTGGAGCACCAGGGCTTCTCCGCGGCGGCGCAGCGGCTCTACATGAGCCAGCCCTCCGTCTCCAACCAGGTGCGCAGGCTCGAACAGTCCCTGAAGGTGACGTTGATCGACCGCTCGGGCGCCCGCGCCCGGCCCACCGCCGAGGGCGAGGTCCTCGCCGAGTACGGCAAGCGCGTGTTCCTGCTCGCCGAGGAGGCGGTGGCGGCCGTGCAGCAGGTCAGCGGCCTCGCTTCGGGACGGCTCCTCGTGGGCGGTTCGACGACGGTCGGCACGTATCTGCTGCCGTCCCTCCTCGCCCGCTTCCAGGAGCGGCACCCGGGCATCGAGTGCGATGTGTTCGTCGGCAACAACGAGGCCGTACTGGAACGCCTCCTGGCCGGGGACATCGGCGTCGCGGTCGTCGCGGGCGTGCCCACCGCCTCCCAACTCCTCACGGAGACCGTCCTCGACGAGCGCCTCGTCCTCGTCGCGTCCCCCGCACACCCCCTCGCCGGGCGCGCGGAGGTAGCGCCGCGGGACCTCGCCGACTGCCGCTTCCTGCTCCGCGAACCGGGCTCGCAGACCCGGGTGCTGCAGGAACAGGCGCTCTCCGAATGGGAGTTGGACGCCGTGTCCCGGGGCGCGGTGTGGGGACCGGAGGCCGCGAAGCAGTGTGTGGCGGCGAGCCTGGGAATCGCGCTGATCTCCGAGCACGCGGTCGTCGACGACGTACACGCGGGCACGCTGACGGTCCTCCCGGTCAGCCCGGCGCCCCGCCCCCGCCCGGTCAACCTGGTCCGCCGCCGCGACCGGTTGCTGTCCCCGGCCGAGCGCGCCTTCATCGACCTGCTCCGCTCGGCGGGCGGTTGGCCACGCGAACTGCCTGCTTAGGGCCTTAGGACTTCAGGTCCCTAGGCCGCACCGGGTTCCACATCCGCCAGGACGGCCATGGTCCGCTCGGCATCCGCCTGTACGAGCAGGCCGCCGCCCGGCGACCACAGCCCCGAGCGGCCGCAGCCGGTCCAGGCGCCCGCCGGGCCGACGTGATTGGCGAGGACGACATGCAGGCCGAACGCCTCGGCGATGCCGGGATACACCCTCGCCAGCTCCTCCACGCCGCCGCTCGTGCCGTACAGAGAGCTGGCGAGGAGCACCTGGCACCGGTCGTCGGCGACCCGGGAGAGGAGGGCGGAGAAGTGGTTGTCGAAGCAGGTCGCCAGGCCGAAGCGGAGCCCGCCGAGCTCGAACCGCCCGTCGTGCCGCCCCGCCACGAACGCTTCCTGCTCGTGCTCGAACAGATGCTGCTTCCGGTACGTGGTGAGCAGGTCGCCGTCCGGCCCGAAGACCAGTGTCTCGATGGCGGGCCGCTCCTCCCCGGTGACCGCGACGCAGTTGACGACGACGGCGATGCCCGCCGCCCGGAGCGCGTCCAGGCGGGCGTCGTTCGGCCGGATCCAGAGGTCGCGCCGGGACAGTACGGCATCGAGCTCGTACCCGGTGAGGGCCAGTTCGGGGAAGACCACGAGCTCGGCGCCCCGCCCGCGGGCCTCGTCGGCGAGGACGCCGAGCTGCTTCAGGTTCGCCGGAAGGTCGGCGGGGGAGCAGGTGAGCTGGGCTGTCGCGATCTTCATGCGACGCAGCATGCCAGTACGCCGTGTCGCCTCGTACGCGGGTGCGCCTACGCCTACGCCTATGCCTACGCCGGTTCGGGCCCCGGGCGGCGGGCCCGGAGGGCGACCGCGACGAGGGCCGCGTCGTCGGGGCGGCGTGGGTCGCGGCCGGTGAGTTCGTGGAAGCGGGCGAAGCGGTGCTGGACCGTGTTGCGGTGGCAGTAGAGGGCTTCGGCGGTCTCCGCGATGGAGCCGCTGCCGTCCAGGTGCGTCCGTACGGTCTCCAGGAGCCGGGCCGCCTCCGAGCGTGAGACGGCGGGCGCGTCCAGGCCGCCCAGGACGTCGTCGGCCAGGTCGCGCGCGAAGTCGCCCGCGCGGTGGGCCAGTACGTCGAGCCAGCAGTCCTCCAGGAGCCGTGGCGAGTGCGCTTCGGGCGGCAGCACCTGTGCCCTGGCGATGGCGAGCCCCGCGGCCCGGGGCACGGCGGCCAGGCCCGCCGCCGGGGGAGCGATCCCGCACGGCGAGTCCGCGAGCAGTTCGGTCACGCGCTCGCGGGTGGTCTGGCGGCCCAGCTGGACGACGAGCACCGCGTCGCCGCCCACCATCTGCTGCTGCACCGGAGCATCGGCGGCCCGCAGCGCCGTCGCCGCCTGGTGAAGGCCCGGCCCGGCCGCCGCGGACGACGCCGCGCACAGGAAGCTGCCGTCCGGAGCGAACCCGAGGGCGAGCCCGGCGTCCCGTACGACCGTCGGGTTGTGGCCCTCGCTCTCCATCAGCCGCGCGAACCACATGCGCCGCTCGTCCGCCTCGCGTCGGCCCATCTCCAGGACCGTGCGCTGATAGGCCGTCATGATCCCCGTGACATGGCCCTCGACGGCTTCCCACACGTGGTAGGCGGAGCCGACGAGTTCGGTCATGTCGGCGGGTTCGGCCCGTCGTACGAGCGCTGCCCAGACCACCCGGAAGTCGAGGCGCGCGGCTTCAAGGAGAGCGTCCAGCGGAACGCCCTGCAGAGCCCGGCTCTCGCCGACCCGGCGCGAGACGTCGGCGACGTGCGGCGGCACCGGCAACTGGGCCACCGTGCGCAGGAGCAGCTCGAAGGCCTGCCACGCCGAGTCGCGGAACTGGGTGTCGGGCACCCGGTCCGCGGGCCGTTGAACAGCGCCGCCCACGCCGAACGGGTGGCCGCCGTCCTCGCGGACCTGCCCGCCCACGCCCGCGTCGAGACCGGCGGCCGCCGCCTCGACCGCCCCGGCTGGTTCTTCCCGCCCACGGTCGTCTCCGGCGTACGGCAGGAGGACGACGTGGTGCAGCGGGAGATCTTCGGAGCCCTGTGGTCACGGTCCAGCCCTTCGACACGGAGGCCGAGGCGATCGAGCTCGCCAACGGCGTGGACTTCGGCCTCGCGTCCAGCGTGTGGACGACCGCCCTCGCCCGCGCGATGCGGGTCAGCGCGGAGCTGGACTTCGGCTGCGTGTGGCTGGGCTGCCACCAGGTGATCCCCGCCGAGATGCCGCACGGCGGCTGCAAACAGTCCGGCATCGGCCGCGACCTGAGCCGCTACGGCCTCGACGACTACACCCGCGTCAAACACGTCATGGCCGCCCACGACACGGTCTAGCGCTCCCGTACGACGACCCGCTTGGCCCCGAGCAGCACCCGGTACGGGTCCCGCTCCGCGAAGTCGGCCAGTGACCACACCACGGGCCGCCCCAGCTCCGCGCACAGGTGCAGCACGGCATCGTCCCCGGCCCACACGCCCACGTGGGCGCCGTAGGAATCCTCGTCCGCGTTGAACAGCACAAGGTCGAGCGGGCGCGGCACCGGCACGTGCACGGTGGCCGCCGTGTCCTGCCACAGCTCGCTCGACCGCAGCGGCGGCGCCGTCAGACCGAAGTGCCCGAGCACGGCGTACGCGAACAACTGGCAGTTGGCGCCCAGCGCGAGACCGGGCCGGGCGGTGACGTCGGCCGACCCGGGGAACCGCGCACCCCTGTACGGCACGTTCCAGTACGGATCGGGCAACCGCCCGAGAAAGCCCTCCGACGCGCTCACCACAGCACCACACACCCCCGTGCGGAGAGCCGCGCCTCCACCTCGACCGGAACCTCCACCGGGTTCCACCGCAGATCCAGCTTCTCCAGGACGGGCAACTCCAGTAACCAGAAAGGCAGTTCACGTACCGCGTTCCCGCGCAGATCGATGCGCCGCAGCAACGGAAGCCCCCGCAACGCCTCCGGCACGGCCCCGAACCGGTTCTCCCGCAACTCGACCTCCCGCAGCTCGCGCAGCCGTCGTACGGAGGAGGGCAACGTCGTCAGCCGGTTGCCGCGCAGCCACAGCTCACGCACGGCGGCCAGGTCGCCGACGGACTCGGGAAGCGCGGCGAGGCGGGCGTGCTGAGCGCGCAGCTCCACCAACTCCCGCATCCCGCCCAGGGATTCGGGGAGCCGGTCGAGCGGGTTCTCCCCGACGTTCAGGTAGCGCAGCCGAGCCAGCCGACCCAACTCCTCGGGCAGTGCGCTGAGTTGGTTGTCGTGCAGATACAGGAAGTCGCACAGCCCCCGCAGCTCACCGATCGCCTCCGGCAACGCGACCAGCCGGTTGTGCCCGAGGTCAAGGGTCCGCAGCCGGGTCAGCTCCGCGAGACGCGGGGAGACGGACGTGAGGAGGTTGTCCGCGAGGATCAGCTCCTCCGCGTCCACGCGCGCCCACACGGACTCCGGTACGCGCGTGAGCCCCGCCCTCCAGTGATCGATCCGCTTCCGATCCATCCCCGTACCCCCTCGCCGCCGGACGCCGAAGCTAGCATCGAGCCCATGCCCGCGCCCCGGCTCGTCCCCGATCTCGTCCCCGATCTCGTCCTCGATCTCGCCCTCACCGTCCGCCACGACGGCAAGGGCGGGATCGCCGACGATCTGGACGGGGTCGACGGGCTGGCCCGCTGGGTCGCCGCGCGCGGCGATGAGCTCGCCGAGGCCGGGGCGCCGCTCGGCGACTTCGTCGCGGACGAGGACGCCCTCACCGCCGTACGCGCACTGCGGCAGGCCGTACGCACACTGTTCGCCCGGGCCGTCCGCCCCGCGCCGCCCAGCCCCGCCGACGCACAGCGGCTGCTCCCCGGAGCCGAGGCGCTCGACCGGCTCGCCGCAGCCGCCGCCCGCGTCCCCGTCGCGCCCCGCCTGACCTGGCCGGAGTCCGCCGCACCCGAGATCACGTACGTGCCGACCGCCTCGGGACCGCCCGCCGACCTGCTCCTGGCCGCGCTCGCCCGCGCCGCCACCCTCTTCCTCGCGAGCGACGACCGCACCCGGCTGCGGGCCTGCCACGCCCCGCGCTGCGTGCGCTACTTCCTGAAGGAGCATCCGCGCCAGGAGTGGTGCAAACCCTCCTGCGGCAACCGCGCCCGCGTGGCCCGCCACCACGACCGGCACCGCGTCGAGAGCGCCCTCTAGCCTGACCGCATGCACCCCAACCAGGAAGAACCCCCTGCTCACGGCCCCGCCGAACGCGACCTCACCCGCCTCCTCACCGGCCTGCGCCCCCACCTGGACCCGCACCGGTACGTGTACGCCACCGTCACCGGAGGGATCCCGCCCGGCCTGGACCCGGTCGTCACGGTCCGCGAGGACGAGGGCCGCACCCTCGTCGTACGGCAGGAAGAGGCGGACCGGGCCGGACTGCCGTACGCGTATGTCGCCGGGTGGATCACGCTCCGCGTGCACTCCGCGCTCGACGCCGTCGGCCTGACCGCCGCCGTCGCCGGTCTGCTCGCCGACGCGGGCCTCAGCTGCAACGTCGTCGCGGGCTTCCACCACGACCACCTGTTCGTGCCGTACGAGCGGGCCGAGGAGGCCGTGGACCTGCTGGGGCGGCTGGCGGCGGACGCGGGGGCCTGAGGAGCGAACCCGTGAACTCGCTCCGGTCCGGCCGATGTTGTGTCCCGAACAGCCGGGCGGCCCGTCGCCCACAGGGGGTCTGACCGGCCCGCACGCGCTTCGCGCCGGGCGTCGGGCCGGTCGGGGCCCGGCGTCCGGCCGTGTCGAAAGCCACGTACCATGGACGGCATGTCCTTCCTCCGCCGCCGAAGCGCCCCCACCCCCGCCGGCCCGGACTTCGACGTCCTGGCCATGGACCCGGGGGACTGGCCCGGCAACCTCGGCGCGGGCCTCCTGCCCGCCCCCGACGGCAGCTGCCAGGGCGTGTTCCTGCGGTACGACCTGTTCGGCGGCCGCGGCCCCGCCATGGTCATCGGCAACCTCCCGGAGGGCTCCCCGGCCCGCGAGACCGGCGAGAAGGACGTTCCGTTCGAGGTGGCGCAGCTGCTGCTCGCCCTGGAGAACGACGAGGACATCGAGGTCGTCGAGACCGAGGACGTGCCCGTCATGCAGGGCGACAACCTGCTGATCGTGCGCCGCCTCAAGCTCTCCGAGAGCCGGATCTCCTGCGTCCAGTTCGACCGGAGCGACAACGTCCTGGTGACCATCGCCGCCTGGGACCGCCCGATCACGGACGATCTGTACGCGCTCCTGAAGCCGCTGCCCGCGGAGCTCTTCCAGCAGGGCTGACCGCCCACCCGCCGACGCACATACGCCGGGCCCGGACCTGCCCCACGCATACGCCGGGCCCGGACCTGCCCCCACGCAGATCCGGGCCCGGCGAGCCTCTGCTCGCGCCCCGCTACGAACCCGAGGGCACGACCCGCACGTCCGCAGCCCGTACGAACGCGATCCGGTGACCGAACTGGATCTCGTAGTACGCGTCCTTGCCGCGCACCACCTGGTGGTCGGACGTGTCGAACGTCGTCGCGTAGTAGTACTCGCCCGGGACCTTCCCGCCCGTCGCGTACTTCTGGCCCTTGAGTAGCTTGTACGGCAGCGGGGACACCGGCTGCGGCTTGATGTCCGAGGGGTAGGCCGAGCTCTCCGGGTACGGGCGCCCGTACACCGGGATCTCCTCGGCACCCGCCTTCGGGGTGATCGTCGGGCCCGCCGCGTCGACCGCCGTGGGCTGCTTCTTCGGGTTCTTGAACCAGGCCTTCTGCCCGAGGAACCAGACCGCCGTCCAGTCGCCCTCGCGGTCCGCGACCGCGTACCGCTGGCCCGTCGACAGGCGCGAGCCGAGGTCGTTCACGCCGGTCGTCGAGTCACCGCCGCCGGGGCGCAGGCCGATGTCCTTGACCAGCGGGGCGTCGTCGCGCGGCTCGGTGTGCACCCGGACCGCGCTGGAACCGTGGGCCGGGCACGTGTCGCCGGGCTCCTCGCAGCTCGTGAACTCCGGCTTGTGCTGGTCGTATCGGGGAACCACGGTCACCAGACCGCCGTCCGGCCCCGCCGTCCGCTTGAACGGCTTGCCCATCAGCGTGAAGTAGTGCTGCCAGTCCCAGTACGGGCCCGGGTCCGTGTGCATGCCCGGGATCGCCGAGGTCGTGCTGCCCGGCACGGTGTCGTGGCCGAGGATGTGCTGCCGGTCGAGCGGGATGTCGTACCGCTTCGCGAGGTACTTCACCAGGCGGGCCGAGCTGCGGTACATCGCCTCCGTGTACCAGGCGTCCGGCTTGGTGAGGAAGCCCTCGTGCTCCAGGCCGATCGACTGCGCGTTGACCGCCCAGTTGCCCGCGTGCCAGCCGACGTCCTTCAGCTTCAGGTGCTGCGCGACATGGCCGTCGGTGGAGCGCAGCGTGTACTGCCAGGACACGTACTCGGGGTCCTGCACCAGCTTCAGGGTGGTGTCCCAGGTGCCCTCGGTGTCGTGCACCACGATGTACCGGATCTTCTGGTCCTTCGGCCGGTCGGCCTTGTCGTGGTTGCCGTAGTCCTCGTCGCCGAACTCCTCGTACGGCGCCGGGATCCACTCGCAGGAGATCGTCTTAGGGCAGTCCGTCGCGGCGCCCGAGGCGCGGCGCAGGCCCAGCTTCCCCATCCGGCTGGCGTCCGGCTCCAGGCCCCTGGTGGCGGCGAGCTCGACGTGCTGGCCCGCGTCGGTGGTGCGGGTCTGGCCGTCGCGGATCACCGCGAACACCTCGTTGGCGTACGAGGCCGCGGAGGCCTGGTCGTCGGCGCCGGAGAACTTCGCGACGGCCGCGTACCAGTCCGCCGGGTCCGCGCTGTCGGCGTCCGCCCCGGCCTCGCGCTGCGCGGCGGCGAGCAGGGCGGCGCCGCCGCGGATGTTCGCCGCCGGGTCGGTGCGCAGTTCGTCGGCGCCGATGCCGGTCAGCTCGGCGGCCTTCGGCAGGGTGCGCAGGCGTTCGGGCAGCTCGGACGCGTCGGGCAGCTTCGCCTCGGGCACCCGGGCCGGGCGGCGGGTGTCGCCGCGGGCGTCCTCCTCGCCGTGGCTGTGGTGCGGGGCCTCCTCGATCGCGGTGCGCGCGTCGGTCAGATGCATCGGGCCGTAGCCGCCGCTGACGCTCGGGGCGCCGCCGTGCGCGTCCCAGCGGGACTGCAGATAGGAGACGCCGAGGAGCACGCTCTGCGGCACCCGGTACTCGGCTGCCGCCGCCGCGAAGGCGCTCTGCAACCGCGCGGAGGGCGGGGCCGGGGCGTCATCGGAGGGCGCGGCCGCCAGCAGGGGCAGCAGCAGGGCGGCCGATGCCACGGCGCCCGAGGTCCTCGTCAGACGTCGGCGCACGGTCACATCTCCGGCATGGGCTGACCTTCGCAATGCTGCCTCCCGGGGCGATGGGTCGCGATGGGGCGTGCGGGGCCGAACGTGGGTGTCAGTGGTACCGGCTCTCCGACGATCCGTCAATCATGCCTACGGCAGCGGGATTTCCCATGTCAGGACGGTTCCCGGCGGGTTTCCTCCGCGCACGTCGGCCCGCCTGCGCCCCGTCAGTGGCCTGGACCATTGAACGCCCGCTGAGCAGGCCGGACACGGACCGCCGACCACACCGGGTCGGTTCAGCGCGCGGCGCCCGCCAGGGCCCGGTCCACCTGTTCGGGGGAGAGCGCGTGCTCGATGGCGAGGATGCCCGCGCCGACCGCCGCGGCGTTCTCTCCCGTACGGCTCGGCTCGATCCGCAGGACGTGCGTGGCCAGCGGGTGCGAACGCCGGTACACCGCTTCCCGTACGCCCGCGAGGAGTTGGTCGTGGACCGCGGCCAGGGCGCCGCCGAGGACCACCGCGTCGGGGTTGAAGAAGTTCACGAGCCCGGCGAGGACTTCGCCGACCGCGCGCCCCGCCTCGCGCACCATCCGCACCGCCTCCCGGTTCCCGGACTGCACCAGGCGTACGACATCGCTGCCCGAGGACGCGTCCAGACCGAGGTCGGCGAGGCGCCGGGCAAGGGCCGCGCCGCCCGCCACCGCCTCCAGGCAGCCCGAGTTGCCGCAGCGGCACGGGTCGTCCAGCTCGCCGACGCGGATGTGCCCGATGTCCCCGGCGCTGCCCTGCGCCCCGCGGTGCAGCCGGCCGTCGGCGACGATGCCGCAGCCGATGCCCGTACCGACCTTCAGGTAGAGCAGATAGCGGGTGTCGCGGAAGGCGCGGCGCTGCTCGGCCAGGGCCATCACGTTCACGTCGTTGTCGACGAGGGCGCGGGCGCCGTAGCGGGACGCGAAGAACTCCGGGATCGGGTACCGGTGCCAGCCCGGCATGATCGGCGGGTCCACCGGGCGGCCGGTGGAGAACTCGACGGGCCCCGGCACCCCGACGCCGATCGACCGCAGCCCGTGCCGTTCGCGGCCCGCCTCCGCGAGCAGGCCGTCCAGGGTCCGCTCGACATGGCCGAGCACCGCCTGCGGGCCGTCCGCGATGGACAGCGGGTCCTCGCGCAGGGCCAGCATCGCGCCGCCGATGTCGAGCAGCGCCACCCGGCAGTGCGAGGCCCCCAGGTCGACGCCCGCGACCGCGTGCTCGCGCGTACGCAGGCGCAGGCGGCGGGGCGGGCGCCCGCCGGTGGAGCCGCCGTCGGCGTTGTCCTCGTCGAGGAAGCCGTGCGCGACCAGGGCGTCCACGCGCTGCGAGACCGTCGAGCGGGCCAGCCCTGTGAGCCGGGCTATGTCGGCGCGGGTCGCCGCCGCCCCCGAGCTGACCAGCGAGAGCACCTCGCCCGGGGAGTACGCGGCGGACACCGGGGACGGGACGGGAGGGGCGGCCGGGGACGGCGCCGAGGCGTACTCCGGGGCTGAGGACATGTCCGCCAGCCTAGGGACGACTTCAACCGCTCACAAGGCACGCAGCGTTCGGCAATCGACCTAAGTACCCGTCAATTTCGTTGTGAAGAACGGCGCTTGAACCCTTGACAGGTCAAACGCGGGCCAGGACATTGCTCCGCGGTGCGCTTCCGCGCCCGCTGTCGAAGGAGAGCCGTACGAATGCCGGCGATGCTGACGATGCAGGGTGTGTCCAAGAGCTTTCTCGGAGTACGGGTGCTGCACGGCGTGGACCTCGACCTGGAGGCGGGTGAGGTGCACGCCCTGGTCGGCGAGAACGGCGCCGGCAAATCGACGTTGATGAAGGTCCTCGCCGGGGAGCACGTCCCGGACGAGGGCACCGTCCGGCTCGACGGCACCGCCCACCGGTTCGGCCATCCCGCCCAGGCCCAGGCCGCCGGGATCGGCATCATCCACCAGGAGTTCGCGCTCCTGCCGCACCGCACGGTCGCCGAGAACGTCTTCCTCGGCCGCGAACCCACCCGCCGCGGCCTCGTCGACCGGCGCGCGATGCGCGAGCAGACCGCGCGCCTCCTGACCGAACTCGGCATCGGCGCGGCGGAGGGCCTCACCCCGGACACGTACGTCCGTGATCTGTCCGTGGCCCGCCAGCAGACCGTGGAGATCGTCAAGTCCCTGGGAGGCGCCTCCGACGTACGTGTCCTCGTCATGGACGAGCCGACCGCCCCGCTCGCCGACCACGAGGCCGGACTCCTGCACGACCTCGTCCGCCGCCTCGCCGCCCGCGGGCTCGGCGTCCTCTACATCTCGCACCGGCTCCGCGAGGTCTTCGAACTCGCCGACCGCGTCACGGTGTTGAAGGACGGCCGCCGCGTGACCACCACCCGCACCGCCGACACCGACACCGACCGGGTCGTCCGCGCCATGGTCGGCCGCGAGCTCAGCGCCTACTACCCGCCGCGCGCCCGCCCCGAGGAGCTCGGCGCGCTCCGGCTCACCGTCACCGGCGCGGGCAACGACCGGCTGCACGCCATCGACCTGCGCCTGCGCGCGGGCGAGATCACCGGAGTGGCGGGCCTCCAGGGCTCGGGCCGTACCTCCCTGGCCCGCGCCCTGTTCGGCGCCGCGCCCTTCACCCACGGCCGGATGACCGTCGGCGACCGGGAGCTGCGTCCTGGCAGCCCGCGCCAGGCCATCCGCGCGGGCCTCGCCCTCGTCACCGAGGACCGCAAGACCGAAGGGCTCGCCCTGCGCCAGTCCGTACGCGACAACGCCTTGCTCGTCACCCGCGCCGTACCCGCCCGAGGACGCCCGCCCGCAGGACGCTCCCTGGCCGGGCTCCTCGACCGCGTCAGGCTCCAGGCGCGCGGCGAGGACCAGCAGACGCAGTATCTGTCCGGCGGCAACCAGCAGAAGGTCGTCATCGCCAAGTGGCTCGCCGCCCACCCGCAGGTGCTGATCGTCGACGAACCCACCCGTGGCGTCGACGTCGGCGCCAAGGCCGCCATCCACACGCTGATCCGCGAACTCGCCCGCGACGGGCTCGCCGTGCTGCTCATCACCTCGGAACTGCCCGAGCTGATCGGCATGAGCGACCGCGTCCTCGTCATGGCCGAGGGCCGGATCGCCGGTGAACTGCCCGCGGGCGCGAGCGAGGAGGACATCATGCGGCTCGCCACCTCGGCCGCGGAGAGACCAGCGCCGTCGGCCGCGGAGGGAGCCGCATGACCGGCACCGCACTCGCCCCCGCGCCGGTGAAGTCCCCGCCGCGGAAGGCGTCCCGGCTCACCGACCCCGTCGTCGGCGTCTGGCTCGCCGCCCTCGCCGTCACCCTGCTCGGCTGGCTCGTCGTCACGCTCGACGGCGGTACGTTCCTCACCCAGGCCAACATCACCGGCATCCTGCAGAACAGCGTCGCCCTCGGCCTGGTCGCCGTCGGCCAGAGCGCCGTGATCCTCACCGGCTCCCTCGACCTGTCCGTCGCGTACCTCATCGGGCTCGGCACGCTCGTCGCCGCCGAGACCATGCAGAGCGGCAGCGTTGTCACGGCCGTGCTCGCGGTGCTCGCCCTGTCGGCGGCCGTGGGGCTCGCCAACGGGCTCGTCGTCACCGGGCTCAAGGTCAACGCGTTCATCGCGACCCTCGGCACCGCGTTCATCCTGCGCGGCTGGATCGAGCACCACTACACGGGCCCGGCGGGCAAGGTGCCCGCCTCCTTCCAGCGGCTCGGCTACGACCGCATCGGCCCGCTGCCCGTCTCCCTGTTCCTGCTCGCCGCCGTCGCCCTGGCGCTGTGGCTGATCACCCGGCGCACCCGCCTCGGCCACCACATGTACGCCACCGGCGGCGACGAGCACGCCGCCCGCCTCTCCGGCGTCCGCACCCGCCGCACCGTGATCGCCGCGCACGTCCTGTGCTCCCTGTGCGTGGGCGCCGCCGCCCTGTTCCTCGCCGCCCGGCTCGGCGCCGGAGCACCCTGGGCGGGCACCGAGGCGCGGTACGACCTGGAGTCCATCGCCGCCGTCGTCCTCGGCGGCACCGTCCTCGCGGGCGGGCGCGGGGGAGTGGCCGGCACCCTCGGCGGCGTCCTCGTCCTCGCCGTCCTGGACAGCGTCTTCAACCAGCTGTCCGTCGACCCGTTCTTCAAGAACGTCGTACGCGGCGTCGTCATCATCGCCGCCGTCGCCCTGTACGCGCGGCGCGGCGCGAGGAGGTCCGCATGACGGTGGCAACTCCCGTACACGGCAAGCGAGTTGGGGTCACCTTCGGCCCCGGCACGCCCGTCTACGTGCTGCTCGTCGTCCTCCTCGCCGCGCTCGCCCTGACCGACCCCGGCTTCTACGACCCCGACCGCTTCCTCGCGTTCGTGAAGCGCGCGGCACCCCTCGTGCTGCTCGCGGCCGGCCAGTATCTGGTCATCGTCAGCGGCGAGTTCGACCTGTCCGTCGGCGCGATCGTCACCGCCGGGGTGGTCGTGGCGGCCGAGCTGTACGGCTCGTACCCCGGCGCGCACTGGCTGCTCATGACGCTCGCGCTGCTGCTCGCCGGAGCGGTCGTCGGCCTCGTCAACGGGCTGATCAGCACCGGCCTGCGCGTGCCCTCGTTCATCACCACGCTCGGCATGATGCTGATCCTCGAAGGCGCCGTCTTCTACTGGACCGGCGGCTCCCCGCAGGGTGTGCTCCCCGAGGAGTTCCGCGCCCTGGGCCGCGGCACCGCCTTCGGGTGGCTGCCGTGGGCCGTGCTCGCCTGCGCCGCGGCCGCCGTGCTCGCGGTGTGGCTGATGCGCCGCGACTTCGGGCGCACTCTCATCGCCACCGGCGACAGCGAACGCACCGCTGCCCTGTCCGGCGTACGGGTGCACCGCGTCCGCGTCCTCGCCTTCGTCCTGTCCGGAGTGGCCGCCGCGCTCGCCGCCGTCCTGGTCGGCGGCTTCTCCGGGGTGTCCGCGCAGGCCGGGCGCGGCATGGAGTTCGAGGCGATCACCGCCGTCGTGCTCGGCGGGGTGGCGCTCGGCGGCGGGCGCGGTTCGGTGCTCGCCGCGATGGCCGGGGCGTTCTCGCTCCAGGCCCTGTTCACGCTGCTCAACCTCCAGGGCGTCTCCGGCGCCCTCGAATCCACCGTCCAGGGCGTCATCGTCATCGCCGCCGTAGGCATCGGGGCCGCGGACTTCGCCCGCCTGCGCCGCCGCCGTACGCAGTCCGCGGCGCGCAGCCCCCGTACGCATTCCTCGGAAGGAAGTACGCCATGAGCCGCCCCCGCCCCCTGCTGATCGGCTCGGCCGCGGCCCTCGCCGCCGCCCTCCTCGCCTCCTGCACCAGCGACGTCCCGCCCGACGCGCCCGCCGCCGCATCCCAGAGCAGTGGCTCGGAAGCCGACGGAAAACAGTCAGAGTTCTTCCAACAGGCCGAATACGAACGGCAGTTGAAGCTCGCGAAGGTCACCCCGGAAGGCCCCGAGGGCAAGCCCTGGGAGCAGATGCTCGAACCGAGGATGAAGGACACGTCGCAGTACGCGAAGAAGGGCTCCGGCGGCGTCCACCTCTGCTTCTCCAACGCCGGGGTGTTCAACCCATGGCGCCAGGTCGGCCTGAAGACCATGAAGGCCGAGGTCGAACTCCACGACGAGATCAGCGAGTTCACCGTCCTCGACGCCCAGGGCAAGGACGACAAGCAGATCTCCGACATCCAGGAGCTCACCGGAAAGGGCTGCGACGCGCTGATCGTCTCGCCCAACACCACCGCCACCCTCACCCCCGCCGTGAAGGAGGCCTGCGGCAAACTCCCCGTGATCGTCTTCGACCGGGGCGTGGAGACCGACTGCGCCGTCACCTTCATCAACCCCATCGGCGGGTACGGCTACGGAGCGGTCGCCGCCGACTTCCTCGTCGACAAGGTCAAGCCCCAGGGCAAGATCCTCGCCCTGCGCATCTCGCCCGGTGTGGACGTCCTGGAGAACCGCTGGTCCGCCGCCAAGGTCGCCTTCGACAAGAGCGAACTCGACGTCGTGGACGTCAAGTTCACCGAGGGCGACACCGCCAAGACCAAGTCCGTCGTCGCCGACGCCATCTCCCGGCACGGGCAGATCGACGGCGTCTGGATGGACTCGGGCGCCACCGCCGTCGCCGCCGTGGAGGCCTTCGAGGACGCGGGCGTCGACGTACCCCCGATCACCGGCGAGGACCAGCAGGACTTCCTTCAGGCCTGGAAGGACAAGGACCTCACCGCGATCGCCCCCACCTACCCCACCTTCCAGTGGCGCACCCCGGTCATCGCAGCCCTGCGCGTCCTCGACGGCGAGCAGGTTCCCGAGGAGTGGAAGCTGCCGCAGCCGACCGTCACGCAGGACAACCTCGACACGTATCTGAAGGACGGCATGCCGCCGCTGCACTACGCGATGTGCGGCTGCGAGAAGCTGCCCGGCTTCCCCGAGGACTGGGGAGGCAAGAAGTGACCGCCCCCGCACGGCAGTTGGGCGCCAACCCGTGGATCTGGCACTCGCCCGTCACCACGGACGCCCTCGCCGAGACCCTGCCGCGCCTCGCCGGCTGGGGCTTCGACTGCGTCGAACTGCCCCTGGAACAGCCGGACGACTGGGACCCGGCGAGCTGCGCCAAGCTCCTCGACGCGACCGGCCTCTCCCCGGCCGCCGTCATCGGCGTCATGACACCCGGCCGCGACCTCGTCCGCACCACACCGGACACGGCCCGCACCACCCAGGACTACCTGCGCCGCTGCGTCGACCACGCGCACGCGATCGGCGCGCCCGTCGTCGCCGGGCCCCTCTACGCGGCCGTCGGCCGGACCTGGCGCATGGACACCCGGGAACGGTCGGCCGCGTACGCCGAGTGGCGCGAGCACCTCGCGCCCGTCGTCGAGTACGCCCGGCGTGCCGGAGTCCGCCTCGCCGTCGAACCCCTCAACCGGTACGAGACCAGCTTCGTCAACACCGTCGCCCAGACCCTCGACGCCCTCGACGGACTGCCCGCCGACGGCATCGGCCTCGCCCTCGACACGTACCACCAGAACATCGAGGAGCACTCCTTGTCCGCCGCCGTGCACACCGCCGGCGAGCGCATCGCGCACGTCCAGGTGTGCGCCAACGACCGGGGCGCACCCGGCGCCGACCACCTCGACTGGCCGGGCTTCCTGCGCGCCCTCGCCGACGCGGCACCCGGGCTCCCACTCTGCATCGAGTCGTTCACCGCGCACAACGACGCCATCGCGGTCGCCGCATCCGTATGGCGCCCCCTCGCCACCACCCAGGACGCCCTCGCCACCGAAGGCCTGGGTTTCCTGCGCCGCACGCTCACGGCGCTCTGACAGGCCCCCGATCTCCGGCACGCACCACCATCCGGCACCACCTCACCCGTACGACGAGAGAGGAACGGTCCATGGGTCGCCACCCACGTGCACTGCCGAAACGCATACGAAGAACACTGCTCACCCTGCTCGCCACCCTGGCGCTCGCGCTGACCGCGCTGCCCGCCACCGCCGCGGGCAAGGCGCCGGAGTTCCGCGCGCTGCTCTTCACCAAGGCGGTCGGGTACGTCCACGACTCCATCCCCGCCGGAATCCAGATGTTCCAGGAGGAGGCGGAGGACAACAACTTCGAGGTCGTCCAGACCGACGACGCCACCGTCTTCGCCGACGACAAGCTCAAGGACTTCGACGTCATCGTCATGCTGCAGAACTCCGGCATGGTCTGGGACACCGACGCCCAGCGCGAGGCGATGCAGAACTACGTCCGCTCCGGCAAGGGCGTCGTCGCCCTCCACAACACCCTCGACATGGGCGTCGAGGAGGAGTTCCCGTGGTGGGACGAGACCATCAACGCGGGCGCCCACATGCCCGCCCACTCGCCCGGCGTCCTCAAGGGCACCGCGAAGGTCGCCGACCGCGTCCACCCCTCCACCAAGGGCCTCCCGGAACGCTGGGAGCGCCCCGAGGAGTGGTACAACTTCGATAAGAATCCCCGCGGTGACGTGCACGTCCTCGTCACGGCCGACGAGACCACGTACGACCCGGGCGGCTCGGCCATGGGCGCCGACCACCCGATCTCCTGGTGCCGTACCACCGAGGGCGGCAAGGTCTGGGCCACCGCGATGGGCCACGACAAGGCGTCCTACAACGAGGCGTACTTCCGCGAGCACGTCATCGGCGGCGTCAAGTGGGCCGCGGGCAAGGCGAAGGGCGACTGCGGCGGCACCGTCTGGAACGGCTACGAGAAGATCACCCTCGACGACAACACCGCCGACCCGATGGAGCTGGACGTCGCCGCCGACGGCAAGGTCTTCTACGCCCAGCGCAACGGCGAGGTGAAGATCTTCGACCCGAAGTCCCACCAGACCACCAGCGCGGGCCAGTTGGACGTCTACACCGGCGGCGAGGACGGCCTCGTCGGCCTCGAACTCGACCCGAAGTTCCAGGACAACCACTGGATCTACCTGTACTACGCGCCCGCCGGAGCCAAGGACGACATCAACCGCCTGTCCCGCTTCACCGTGAAGGACGGCAAGCTGGACAAGGCCAGTGAGAAGCAGCTCATCGACGTCCCCGCGTACCGCGACCGCACCTTCCCCGAGCCCGGACACACCGGCGGCGCCGTCGAGTTCGGCCCGGACCGCACCCTCTACCTGTCCACCGGCGACGACGTGCCGCCCAACCTCGACCCGAACTGGCAGGGTTACGCCCCGCTCGACTGGCGCGAGGGCAAGGAGATGCTGGACGCCGCCCGCACCGCCGGCAACACGAACGACCTGCGCGGCAAGATCCTCCGCATCAAGCCCAAGGACAAGGGCGGCTACAGCATCCCCAAGGGCAACCTCTTCGCCAAGGGCACCGACAAGACCCGCCCCGAGATCTACGCGATGGGCTTCCGCAACCCGTTCCGCTTCACCGTCGACCCGAAGACGGGGTACGTGCACGTCTCCGACTACGGGCCCGACCGCGGCGCCCCCACCACGGACCGCGGGCCCGAGGGACTCGTCGAGTACAACGTCATCAAGGAGCCCGGCAACTACGGCTGGCCGTTCTGCCACGGCAACAACCAGGCGTACGCCCCGTACAACCCGGACACCCAGGAGGTCGGCGCCAAGTTCGACTGCGACAAGCCGACCAACCCGTCCCCGAACAACACCGGCCTCAAGGACCTGCCGCAGCTCGTCCAGCCCGAAATCTGGTATGGCTACGGCGAGTCGAAGGAGTTCCCCGAGATGGGCAGCGGCGGCTCCGCCCCGATGAGCGGACCCGTCTACCACTACGACGCCAAGAACCCGTCGAAGACCAAGTTCCCCGCCTACTTCGAGGGCGCGAGCTTCTTCTACGAGTGGGCGCGCAACTCCGTCAAGGAGATCCGCTTCGACCAGGACGAGAAGCTCCTGAAGATCAACGACTTCATGGACTCGGTGAAGTTCACCAAACCCATGGACATGACCTTCGGCCCCGACGGCTCCCTCTACGTCCTCGAATGGGGCTCGGAGTTCGGCGGCGGCAACAACGACTCCGGCCTCTACCGCATCGACTACGCGCAAGGCCAGCGCAGCCCCCTCGCGAAGGCCAAGGCATCCGCCACCAACGGCCCGACACCCCTGAAGGTCGACTTCTCCAGCGAGGGCACCAGCGACCCCGACGGTGACGCCCTCACCCTGGCCTGGGACTTCGACGGCGACGGCACCTTCGACTCCACGGAAGCCAACCCCAGCCACACCTACACCACGAAGGGCGACTTCACGGCCCAGCTGAAGGTCACGGACTCCACCGGCAAGACCGGCTTCGCCAACATCCCGATCACCGCGGGCAACACCGCCCCCACGGTCAAGGTGGAGACCCCGCTCGACGGCAAGCTGATCACCTTCGGCGACAAGATCCCGTACAAGGTCACGGTCACCGACCCCGAGGACGGCACCGTCGACTGCTCCAAGGTCACCGTCAACCCGGCCCTCGGCCACGACGACCACGAGCACCCGACGACCGACATCCCCGGCTGCGAGGGCACCGTCGACACCGGCGACCTGGGCGGCCACCCCGAGGGCGCGGACCTCACGTACGTCCTCAACGCCAAGTACACCGACCAGGGCGCCGAGGGGACGTCGGCGCTCACCGGCTACGGACGGTCGGTGCTGCAACCCCGCCACAAGCAGGCCGAGTACCGCGACGACCAGTCCGGCACCCGGATCGTCTCCCAGGAGGGCGCCGAGAACGGCAAACGCATCGGGGACATCAGCGACGGCGACTGGATCGCCTTCGACCCGATGAGCCTGGAGGGCGTCGACCAGGTCAGCTACAAGCTGTCCTCGCCGTACGGAGTGGGCGCGATCGAACTCCGCTCGGGCGCCCCGGACGGCAAGCTCCTGGCGACGACCCCGGTCCCGAACACGGGCGGCTGGGACACCTATCAGGAGACGCCCGCGGTCCCCGTCGAAGCCCTGCCCGGCGGCGGCCACAAGCTGTACCTGGTCTTCACGTCACCGCAGGACAACGCCTTCGACGTGGACGCGGCGCGGTTCCACAGCGGTACGTGAACGACACCTGACGGCACCAGGGCCCGCACCCACCGAGACGGGTGCGGGCCCTGCGGTCGTCCACCGTGCCGTGCGCGCTACGGCTTCGCCCCGCCGTGCGCCTCGGCCGTCTCCGGCCGCTCCTGCGCGGGCACGCTCGCGGAGGACGGTCCACCCCCACCGCCCGAGCGTTCGCGCCGCTTGATGAAGTAACCGGCGATCGGCTGCGTGTACCGCGCGGTCAGCGGGCCCACGATCACCAGGATCAGGACGTACGCCGTCGCCAGCGGGCCCAGGGCGGGCTCGATGCCGGCCGTCACGGCGAGGCCCGCGATGACGATGGAGAACTCGCCGCGTGCGACCAGCGTGCCGCCCGCGCGCCAGCGGCCCTTGACGCCGACCCCGGCGCGTTTGGCCGCCCAGTACCCCGTGGCGATCTTCGTGAGCGCCGTGCCGATGGCCAGGACCAACGCGGGCAGCAGCACCGGAGGAATGCTCGCCGGGTCCGTGTGCAGGCCGAAGAAGACGAAGAACACCGCGGCGAACAGATCCCGCAGCGGGCTCAGCAGCGTGTGCGTACCCTCCGCGACCTCACCGGACAGCGCGATGCCCACGAGGAACGCGCCCACCGCCGCCGACACCTGGAGCTGCTGGGCGATGCCCGCCACGAGCAGCGTCAGGCCGAGCACCACGAGCAGCAGCTTCTCCGGGTCGTCGCTGGAGACGAAGCGGGAGATGACGCGCCCGTAGCGGAGCGCGACGAACAGCACGAGCCCGGCCACACCGAGCGCGATGGCGAGCGTGACGCTCGCCGCAGCGAGGCTCACCCCCGCCAACAGGGCCGTGATGATGGGCAGATACACCGCCATCGCCAGGTCTTCGAGGACGAGAACGCTGAGGATCACGGGCGTCTCACGGTTGCCGACCCGGCCGAGATCGCCGAGCACCTTCGCGATGACACCGGACGACGACACCCACGTGACGCCCGCGAGCACCACCGCCGCCACCGGACCCCAGCCGAGCAGCAGCGCGGCGAGCGCGCCGGGCAGCGCGTTCAGACAGAAGTCGACGAGCCCCGCCGGGTACTGGGTCTTGAGGTTGGAGACCAGATCGGTCGCCGTGTACTCAAGACCCAGCATCAAAAGCAGCAGGATCACGCCTATCTCGGCGCCGATCGCCACGAACTCCTCGCTCGCGCCGAGCGGAAGCAGCCCGCCCTCGCCGAACGCGAGCCCGGCGAGCAGATACAGCGGTATCGGCGAGAACTGGAACCGCCCGGCGAACCGCCCGAGCAGCCCCAGGCCGAGGATGATCGCGCCGAACTCGATCAGGAAGAGAGCAGAGTGCACGAGGTCACTCCTGCCCGAGGATCGCCGCGGCCGCCTCGACGCCCTCGCGGGTACCGATCACGATCAGCGTGTCCCCACCGGCAAGGCGGAAGTCCGGCGCCGGAGACGGAATGGCCCCGGAGCGCCGCAGCACGGCGACGATGGACGCGCCCGTGTCGGTACGCATCCGCGTCTCGCCGAGCACCCGGCCGTTCCAGTGCGAGTGCGTCGACAGCTCTATGCGCTCGGCCACCAGCCCCAGATCCGTGGTGTGCAGCACATTCGGGCTGTGGTGCGCCGGCATCAACGCGTCGATCAGCGAGGCCGACTCGGGCCCCGTCAGATGCAGCGACTGCAGGCACGCGTCCGGGTCGTCGGCCTGGTAGACGTTGACGGTGCGCGTACCGTCGCGGTGCGCGACCACCGAGACATGGCGGTCCTCACGCGTGGTGAGGTCGTACTGGACGCCGATGCCGGGCAGCGGCGTCGTGCTCATCCGTGGAGCAGGCACGGCCTGTCCCCTCCCTGATCCCCTACTTGCTGGTGGAATACGCCGCGCCGGCCTGGAGCGCGAACACGGCAAGAGCGACATCGTGTCATCCGCGCCTGACGGCCCGACATGGGTGTCAGCACGGATGGACACGGACCGTGCCCGGAGGGGAGGGTTGCGCGGGGAACTGCGCGACCAGCCACGACGCATGCGGCAGACGACCGACAGCGCCGCAGGCCTTCCTCAGCGAGTGCCGACCGCCGCGCGCACCGCCCTGCGGGCCAGCGCGCAGTCGTCGTGCAGCCGCCGCAGTAGCAGCCGCTGCTCCTCGCCGGACGGAGCAGCACCGGGTTGGGCCTGACCCGGTGCTGCCGGGGCCTGGTCGTGCATGGCGCGCTGCACGGCCGTCTCGTACGTACGGATCTCCCGGGTGAGGACCAGCATCAGGTTCACCAGGAACGCGTCGCGCGCCGCCGGGCCCGCGGACTGGGCGAGCTGGCTGATCTGACGGCGCGCCAGGGGGGCGTCACCGAGACAGGACCAGAGCGTCGCCAGGTCGTACCCCGGCAGGTACCAGCCGGCGTGCTCCCAGTCGACGAGGACCGGGCCCGCCGGGGAGAGCAGGACGTTCTGCAGCAGCGCGTCGCCGTGGCAGAACTGGCCCATGCCGCTGGGGCCCGCGGAGTGCGCGATGCCGTGCAGCAGCTTCTGCAGGTCGCCCAGGTCCCGGTCGGTGAGCAGACCCAGCTCGTGGTAGCGCGAGATCCGCGAGGCGTAGTCCAGCGGGGCGTCGAACATCCCCGCCGGCGGCCGCCAGGCGTTGAGCCGGCAGATCGCGCCGAGCGCCGCACGGATGTCCGCGCGCGGCGGCGCCTCCACCGGGTGCCGCTGCACGGCCGCGACCCTCCCCGGCATCCGCTCGATCACCAGCGTGCCGCCCACCGGGTCGGCGGCGATGAGCCGCGGCGCACGTACCGGCGGACGGTGCCGGACGAACGCGCGGTATGAAGCTATTTCGTGCTGGAGCCGCTCCGACCACGCGGGGGAGTCGTCCAGTAAGCACTTGGCGACCGCGGTGGAGCGTCCGGTCGTACCGACCAGGAGTACGGAGCGGCCGCTGCGCCGCAGCACCTGCACCGGGTTGAACTCCGGGCAGATCCGCAGTACGGACGCGATGGCCGTACGCAACTGCGCGCCCTGAGCGCCGGACAGGTCGAGTCTGCCGCTGAGCGGCTGCGTGCCGGGGGCCGGGCGGCGCATCCGGCCGCCTATGGCGGGGACCGCCTGTCGGGACGGTGCCAAGTACGGGCCGCTGCCCTGACGGTGGGCCTGCGGCCGGGGCGGAGCGGACACGGAGGACGATGCTGCGTACATGGGCGAGACAGATCCCTTCGTGTGCCGACGAGTCACATACGCCACCCGCCCGGCTGCAGTTCAGCACCCTGGGGAGTGCGGTACGACCGCCGGGGCGGGGTGGCGCATATCTACCTGACACCTCCCGGCACCTGGCACACCATGTGGCGCACCCTGGCGAACCCTGGCGAATAGTCGCACCGCATCTGACAGGCGGTTACTGTCAACTCAGCCGAGAACCTGGGGGCTTGACGTGAGCAGCGAACCCAACACTCGCCTGCAAGACCTGTTCGGCCTGGCCGGCTGGTCCAAGGGCGAACTGGCGAGACTCGTGAACCGGCAGGCGGCGGCCATGGGCCATCCGCAGCTGGCGACCGACACCTCGCGGGTGCGGCGCTGGATCGACATGGGAGAGATCCCGCGCGATCCCGTGCCGCGGGTCCTTGCGGCCCTGTTCACCGAGCGACTCGGCCGTGTCGTGACCATCGAGGACCTCGGTCTGGTCCGGCACGGGCGTACGGGAAAGAGGCAGAGCAAGGGGCAGCAGGACAACCCCGACGGACTGCCTTGGGCGCCCGAGCGGACTGCTGCGGTCCTCACCGAATTCACGGGAATGGACCTCATGCTCAACCGACGCGGCTTGGTGGGCGCGGGCGCCGCGCTCGCCGCGGGATCCGCACTCAGCAGCGCCATGCACGACTGGCTGCACACCGACCCGGCCCTGTCCGCCGACGCACCCCGCTCCCACGACCCCCTGCATGCCGACCCCGCTGGGTACGACCGGTACGAGGCCGCCCCCATCGGGTCGCAGGAGATCGAGGAGCTGGAGCGTTCGGTGGAGGTGTTCCGCGCCTGGGACGCCTCCCGTGGCGGCGGGCTGCAACGCAAGGCCGTGGTGGGCCAGTTGAACGAGGTGGGCGGCATGCTCGCCTACCACCACCCCGACCATCTCCAGCGGCGCCTGTGGGGCGTCGCCGCCAACCTCGCGGTCCTCGCGGGCTGGATGTCGCACGACGTCGGCCTGGAACCCACCGCCCAGAAGTACTTCGTGATCGCCGCACACGCGGCCCGCGAAGGCGGCGACCGGCCGCGCGCCGCCGAGGCGCTCTCCCGGGGCGCCCGCCAGATGGTCCACCTGGGCAGGCCCGACGACGCCTTGGACCTGATGAAGCTCGCCAAGTCCGGCTCGGGCGACGAAGTCCTGCCGCGCACCCAGGCGATGCTGCACACCATCGAGGCCTGGGCGCAGGCCGCCATGGGCAAGGGCCAGGCGATGCGGCGCACCCTCGGCGAGGCGGAGGAACTCTTCGTCTCGGACAAGGGCGATGTGCCACCGCCGAGTTGGATGCAGATGTTCGACGAGGCCGATATGCACGGCATGCAGGCCCTGGCGTACCGCACGCTCGCCGAGCACGACCCCAGCGCGTCGAGCATCGCCCAACGGCACGCCAAGGAGGCGCTGGAGCTGCGGGTCGGCGGACGGCAGCGCTCGAAGATCTTCGACTACATCTCGCTGGCCTCCGCCTGCTTCATCGCCGACGACCCGGAACAGGCCGACCGGTACGCACGCCTGGCCCTGGTGTCGATGGGCGAGACCTCCTCGCACCGCACCTGGGACCGGCTGCGCGAGATGTACCGCCTCACCGGCCAGTACGCCTCGTACCAGAAGATCCAGGATCTGCGCGAGGAGATCGAACTGGCCCTGCCCAAGGCGCAGTCGAAGGGGAAGGGTAAGAGTGTGAGGGCGTGACGACCCTCGCCGGTCGCCCCGGCTGCGGGGTTCTGTCTGCCGGGTGGCTGCCTCGTCGCCGGGTGTCGGGCCGGTGGTCCGTCCTCGCGCCCACGCGGCGCCAGCCGCACATCGACACAGCCTCGCGCCCCTGAGAGGCGGCGATCCCGCCGCCTCTCAGCAGGGGCTCCCCGCCGCCTCTCAGCAGGGGCTCAGGGCGCCCCGATCTTCGCGACCAGGACGCACGCGTCGTCCTCGCGCTCGGTCTGCCCGAACTCCTCGACGACCGTGCGTACGCACTCCTGAGCACCGCGCGCCCCGGCGAACCGGGGAGCCAGGTCCAGGAGGCGCTCGGCGCCCGCGGTGCCGTCACGTCCGGGCACGAGGCCGTCGGTGTGGAGCAGCAGCAGATCGCCGATCTCCAGGCGTTCCTCGGCCTGTTCGTACACCGCGCCCGAGGTGGCGCCCAGGAGCACTCCGTCCGGCGGTGTCAGCGCGCGCCCCGTCCCTCCGCGGAACAGCAGGGGGGCGGGGTGCCCGGCCTGTGCCCAGGTGAGCGTGCGGTGCACCGGGTCGTACCGGCAGCACACCGCGCTGCCCAGGGCGGGCTGCACGGCCGTGTCCAGCATCTGGTTGAGGTGGCCGAGCAGCGGTCCCGGCTGGGAACCGGCGATCGCCATCCCGCGCAGCGCGCCGAGCAGCATCGCCATGCCGGAGGTGACGGTGACGCCGTGCCCGGTGAGGTCGCCGACGCTCAACAGGGCGTCTCCGTCCGGGAGTTGCAGGGCGTCGTACCAGTCGCCGCCGATCAGCGCGCTGGAGGAGGACGGCAGATAGTGCGCCGCCAGGTCCAGGGCCGCGGGGCTGCCGTGCGGGAAGCGGAGCGAGCCGCGCCAGGGCGGCAGTACGGCCTCCTGCAGCTCCACGGCGACGCGGTGCTCGGTCTCCGCGAGCTGCTGCTGGCGTTGCAGGGACTCCTGGCTCTCGCGCACCGCGAGCTGGCTGCGGCGCAGTTCGCTGACGTCCCGCAGGACGGCCCACATCGAGGCGGTCATGCCGTTGGCGTCGAGCACGGGCTCGCCCATCATGTGCACGGTGCGCACTTCGCCGTCGGGGCGGACGATGCGGAACTCGCCGTCGATGGGCCGCCCGTCGACGAGGCAGTCCGTCACCATCGTGGTGAGCAGGGGCTGGTCCTCCGCGTGCACGAGGGCGGGGAGTTCGTCGAGCGTGAGCGGCTGCTTGGCCTGGTCCCGGCCGAATATGGCGTAGAGCTCGCCGGACCAGGTGACCTCGTCCGTCAGGAGGTTCCACTCGGCGCTGCCGACCCTGCTGAGCAGGGATCCGCGCTGCGGTTCGGGCCGCGACGGGGCGGACCGGGCGTCCCGGCCGCCGTCGTGCAGGGAGCCGGCCGGGGCACCGGCGCGCAGCTGGCCCAAGTGGGTGTTGAGGTCGTCGAGTTGGTGCACGGCGAGTTCGCACAGGGCGCGCTGCCAGCGGCCCTGCGGGTCCGTGGCGTCGGGCACGGTGTCGCGGCGCACGGCGTCCACGTCTCCGCGAAGGCGCTGCGTCTGGGAGATGAGCGCGTCGACCGTGCCGCGCTCGGGCGGCTGAGGTGCGGGGCGGTCCGCAAACAGATGGGACGGCATGACGTACTCCGATGCAGGCGCGGTGCGACCAAGGCTGACGGAAGAGCCGGTTACGACTGTTGCACAGGCAGCCATGCCCCGTAAGGGATTCGGCAACACACGATCCGGTGGTGCTGTCGGCATATGCCGGTGTCCTCGCATGCGCGTTGTCCCGATTGGCGAGGTTTGCCGGGCGCTTTATGGTGTTGCGCACAGCCCTCAACTGTGCCTGAAGGCCGGGCAGTTGAGGCCGAAAATAGCCGTTTGCCCCGGGCGGGTGACGGGCTGGGGCGGATCCGGTTCAGCTGCGCGGCGCGTACCGCAGAAACGTCGTACCGCCCGCGAAGCGGCGCTGTTCCAGCAGTTCGAGGCCGCTGCTGAACCCGGCGGGAAAGGCCCGCTTGCCGCCACCGACCAGGTAGGGGACGAGGAACACCCGGCACTCGTCGACGAGCCCCGCGGCGAAGGCGTGCCGGGCCAGTTCGGGCCCGCCGACGGCGAGGTCGCGGGTGGCCGATTCCTTGAGCCGCGCGACCGCCTCGGGGTCGAATTCGCGCTCGATCCGGGTGCGCGCGGTCGAGACCTCGCGGAGGGTCCGGGAGTACACGATCTTGTCGGCGCCGAGCCACTGCCGCGCGAAGTCCACCGCCACGGGTGGCTGACCGGGTTCGTCGAGGACGGTCTCCCAGTACCGCAGCACCCCGTACATACGTCGGCCGAGCAGTTGGGTGCCGACCGAGCGCTCCTGGTCGTTGATGAACGCGTGCACCTCGTCGTCGGGCGCGGCCCAGTCGAAGGAACCGTCCTCGTCGGCGATGAAACCGTCGAGCGAGGTGATCACGGTGTACAGCAGGCGTGCCACGGGTCCTCCGGTCGTCCGGCGGGGTGCGTACGTCCATTGTGGCGCCGTGGGGCGGTGAACACCCGTCGCGGCGTCACAGAGGCAGCGCGCATACCGCCCCGGGGGAGGCGAAGCCCTCGCCGACCGGCCGCAGCGCGCCGTCGGGGGAGAGGGCGATGTGACGGGGGGAAGTCGCCGCCCACGGGGACCGTGTCGAGCAGCCGCAGGCGGGCGCCGCCGGACTCGATCCCGTACCGGGTGAGGCTGTTGTGGCCGCGGTTGGCGAGGTAGGCGTACGCGCCGTCCGGAGTGACCGCGAACATCGCCGGATGGCTGGTGCCGGACCCGGTGCCGGTCTCCTGCGGCTCGCCCGGAGTGAGGCGGCCGCTCGCCGGGTCGTACGCGCAGACGACCGCGGTGTTGTCGAGCTCGACGGCGACGTACGCGTACCGCCCCGAGGGATGGAAGGTGAGGTGCCGCGGGCCCGAGCCGGGCCGGAACGCGGCCTGCGCGACGCGGGTCAGGGTGCCCGCCGAGGGGTCCAGCCGGTACGTGTAGACCGTGTCCGTGCCGAGGTCGGTGGCGAGCAGGTGGTCGCCGTCGGGGGCGGTGAGGAATTGGTGGGCGGGCGGCCCCTGCTGTCCGGGACCCGGCGGCGGGCTGTCGTGGGTGACGAGGTCGGCCCGCTCGCCTAGGGCGCCGGACGCGTCGATCGGGTGGACGGCGACGTTTCCCGAGCCGTAGTGGGCGGTGAGCAGCCACTTTCCGCTCGGGTGCACCGACAGGTGGCAGGGTGCGGCGCCGCCGCTGTCGCGCCGCCCGATCACCTCGTGCGGGCCGTCCGGCCGGAAGCGGACCGCGGTCACACCGCCCTGCTCCTGCTCGTTCACCGCGTAGTACGTCCGCCCGTCCGGGTGGACCGCCAGATACGACGGGTCGTCGACGCCGGTGAGGGTCTCGCCCGCGGTGATCCTCCCGTCGGCCGGGTCGTACGAGGCCACCCCGATGCCCTTGCCGCCGGCTCCGGCCGAGGTGTACGTGCCGATGAGGAGCGGGCGCGGGCGGCCGGACCTGTCGCGGCGGGGCGACGGCGGGGGCGCGGGCCGGGCGCTCGCGCCGGACAGTGTGGCCAGGGCGCCCACGGCCGAGAGCGCGCCGAGGAGGCGACGCCTGCTGGGGCTGCCCTCGGGGTGGGAGGTGTGGGGCCGTCCATGGGGACACAGCGACGGGTGTGGTCCACGCCGGGCAAGCGCCGCAACTCGAATTGCGCGGTCCGCAACGGCAGTTGGGGCGCCCGGGCTCGGGGCCGCCGCCTCAGCGCCCCGGCCTCAGTGCCCCGCCCCCACCCGGTCGCGTGCGTCGAGCCGCTGTGCCGCGACCCCCGACCGTCCCGGTGCCACATCGGGCCGCAGTACCAGGTCGGCGTCGTAGTCGCCGCCCTGCTCGTGCCGGTAGCGCAGCGGCTCCTCGTCCGCCAGGCCGCGCAGCCGGTCTCCCAGGGCCTCGGTGGTGGCGCGGGCTCCCGCCGGGGTCATCCGGTCGGCGCCGTAGACGGTGAACGGGGCGAGCGGGGTCATGCCCGTGTACCAGAACGTGCCGTGCAGGAGCGGGAACAGCACCTCGTCGATCGGGCCGTGGATGCCGCGCGGGCCGAAGCTGGACTCGCGGGCCCCGACCGACGTGACGATCAGGGCGCGCTTGCCCGCGAGCCCGCCGTCCCCGTACCGCAGGGTCGTACCCGCCTCGTCCTTGAGGCCGAAGGCGAAGCCCTGCACGAGGACCCGGTCGAACCAGCCCTTCAGGATCGCGGGCGGCCCGAACCACCACAGCGGGAACTGGAAGACCACGGTGTCCGCCCAGGCGAGCTTCTCCTGCTCGGCCCGGATGTCGGCGCTCAACTCCCCGCGTCCGTGCGCCCGTTCCTGTGCGGCGCCGACGATGAGCCGCTCGCGCCCCGGGGCGGTCGGCTCGGCTCCGGGCCCCCCGAAGTCCGCCGGGTCGACGACGGCCTTCCAGTCCATCGCGTACAGGTCGGACACCCGGTGCTCGTGGCCGAGGGAGTCGAGCGTGCGCAGTCCCGCGTCGAGCAAGGTGCCGTTGAGGGAGTGCCGTTCGGGGTGGGCGTAGATCCACAGGATTCTCATGCCTCCGATCCTCCGGCAGGACCCCAGGATGAACCAGTGGCCAGATGGACTAGAACCGCAAGTATCTGGCCAGTCCATCGCCGCAGGGGGAAGGGCTCGGCCCCGGTCGGCCGAGGACCAAAGTCCCTACGGTCATCCAGGACTAATGTCCGGACTCGTCATAGAGTGCAAAACGTGCAAAACGCCCATTGGTGGGCGTCAGGGTCGCTGCCGTAGTGCCTCATGGGGAGTTGTCGATGGGATACCGTCCGAGCCGCCGCACCACCAGGGTCTTTCTGGGCGGCGCCGTCGTCCTTGTCCTCGCGGGGACCAACGCCCCGGCGGTCTACGACTTCGCCTCGGAGCGGTATCACGCGTACGAGATCGATCAGCCGGAGTACAAGGCGGAGAACGGCCAGTGGAAGGTCGTGGACGTACCGGAGAAGTACCGCATCAACACGATCCACGCCGCGCTCCTGCACACCGGCAAGGTCCTCCTGATCGCGGGCTCGGGCAACAACGCGAAGATGTTCGACGCGAAGACCTTCCGTACCGTGCTGTGGGACCCCGTGAAGAACACCTTCGAGAACGTGCCCACCCCCGCCGACCTGTTCTGCGCCGGACACACCCAACTCCCGGACGGGAACCTGCTGGTGGCGGGCGGAACGCAGCGCTACGAGACGCTCAAGGGCGACGTGGAGAAGGCCGGCGGCCTGATGATCGTCTACAACGAGAACCCGGACAAGCCGAAGACCCTGCCCGCCGGCACCCGCTTCACCGGCCAGGAGAACGGCAAGACCTTCGAGTCGCAGGCCAGCCTGGTCGTGCCGCGCGCGAAGAAGACCACCGACCCGAAGACCGGCAAGACCAAGGTCACCGCGAGCAACGCGCGCGTGTACGTGGAGGCACCGGAGAAGGGCGAGGAGTATCAGACCGGTGCGCAGGACCAGTACCGCGTCTCCGGGCTCAAGGGCGATGAGCGGCAGAACATCTACGGCATCGCGCAGAAGCTGTCCTTCGACAAGAAGGACTTCCAAGGGATCAAGGACGCCTACGAGTTCGACCCCGTCGCCGAGCGGTACATCAAGGTCGACCCGATGGGCGAGGCCCGCTGGTATCCCACCCTGACCACCCTGGAGGACGGCAAGGTCCTCTCCGTGTCCGGCCTCGACGAGATCGGCCAGGTCGTGCCGGGCAAGAACGAGGTGTACGACCCGAAGACCAAGAAGTGGCGCTACCTCCCCAAGTCCCGCTTCTTCCCGACCTATCCCGCCCTCTTCCTCGCCGACGACGGGCGGCTCTTCTACACCGGCTCCAACGCCGGGTACGGACCGGACGACCAGGGGCGCGAGCCCGGTCTGTGGGACCTGGACTCCAACGAGTTCACAAAGGTGCCCGGCATCAGTGACCCCGACATCCTGGAGACCTCGATGTCGGTACTGCTGCCCCCGGCCCAGGACCAGAAGTACATGGTGCTCGGCGGCGGTGGCGTCGGCGAGTCCGAGAAGGCCACCAACCACACCCGCATCGCCGACCTCAAGGCGGCGAGCCCGCGCTTCGTGGACGGCCCCGACCTGTACGAGAAGGCCCGCTATCCCACGAGTGTGATCCTGCCGGACGACAAGGTGCTCACCACCAACGGCTCCGGCGACTACCGGGGCAAGGGCGACACCAACGTGCTCAAGGCCGCGCTCTACGACCCGGAGACCAACAAGTTCGACTCGGCCGCCGCCCCGCTCGTGGGCCGCAACTACCACTCCGGCGGGCTGCTGCTCCCGGACGGCCGGGTGATGACCTTCGGCTCCGACTCCCTCTTCGCCGACAAGGCCGACTCCAAGCTGGCCACGTTCGAGCAGCGGATCGAGCTCTACACGCCTCCGTATCTCCACCAGGGCGGCGAGCGGCCCGAGTTGAAGGATCCGAACGGCGGGCGCAGCAGCGTCGAGCTGGGCGGGAAGAAGACGTTCAGCAGCAAGGACGCCGCGTCCATCAAGAGGATGCGCCTGATGCGGCCGGGTGCCTTCACCCACGTCACCAACGTCGAACAGCGGTCCATCGCCCTCGACTTCGAGCGTACGAAGGACGGCGTCGAGGTCACCCTGCCGAAGAACCCGGCACTCGTGCCGCCCGGCTGGTACATGGTCATGGCCGTCGACGACCGCGGCGTCCCCTCGGAGGCGGCCTGGCTCCACGTCCCGGTGAGCGAGGACGCCCCCACGCGCAAGACGACGGCGAAGATCCCGGCCGCGGCGCACTGAGGTTCGGTGGGGGCCTGCGGCCCCATCCGCGCCCCTGCCCGGGGCTGCCGCCCCTGGACCCCGCTTCGGGGCTCCGCCCCGGACCCCTACCGCGCTGAGGCGCTCGTCCTCAAACGCCGGACGGGCTGGGTTTGATAGGGGCGCGGGGCTGCGACGTTTGCGGCTCCGCCGCGGGGCGCGACCAGCCACGACGGCGCGGCAGCCGAAAGACGGCCGAGAAGGGGGTCCCGGGGGCGCAGCCCCAGAGCCCGTCCGGCTCGCGACCGTGCCAACGTCGGCCCCCACCTTCCGCATTGGCACCCCCTTCCTCGGGTACCGGCTAGGAATGCGTATGGGAGTGATCGATGTCGGTTCGAATACGGTACGTCTGGTCGTCGCGGACACGGACGGCGCCGTTCCGTTGCCGGTGCACACCGCGAAGCGGGCACTGCGCCTGGCCGAGCACGTCGACCGGGGCGGCCACGTGCCCGACGACCAGGTGGACCGGATCGTCGACGCGGTGGCGGCGGCCCGCGCCGAGGGCCGCCGCTGGGGCGTGACCGAGCCGTTCGCCTTCGCGACGGCCATCGTCAGGGACGCCCCCAACCGAACGGAGCTCCTCCGCAAGGTCGCCGCCCGTACCGGACTCCACCTGAACGTGCTGCCCGGCGAGGTGGAGGCCGAGCTGACCTTCCTCGCGGCGCGCCGCTGGATGGGCTGGCGCGCCGGGCCCCTCGCCATGCTGGACATCGGCGGCGGCTCCCTCGAAGTGGCCTTCGGACGCTCGAAGTTGCCGGACTTCGCGCTCTCCCTGCCGCTCGGCGCGGGCCGCCTCACCCGCGAGTTCTTCGGCACCCAGGACCCGCCCGCGCCCCGCCGCGTCAAGGCGCTGCGTCGGCACGTACGCCACCAGATGCGGGACGCCGCCGCGCGTGTCCGCTGGGAGGCGCCCCGGACGGCGGCGGCGACCTCGCGTACGTTCCAGCAGCTGGGGCGGCTGTGCGGGGCGGCGCCGGGACGGTTCGGCCCGTTCACGCCGCGCCGGCTCGCGCGCGCGGATCTGCGCGTGGCCCTGGACGAGTTGGCGCGGCGCACGAGCGCGGAGCGGGCCGAGCTGCCGGGCATCTCGGCGGCGCGGGCCCGGCAGTCCCTCGCGGGCGCGGTCGTCGCGCACACCGTGATGAAGCTGACCGGTATCGACGAGCTGACGATCTGCCCCTGGGGCCTGCGCGAGGGCATCCTGCTGCGCTGCATCGAGGACGGCGGTGCGGAGTGGTGGCACCGGACGGCGGACGTCGGCCTCGCGGATCCGGGCGGCGAGCCCGGAGCGCGGTCCGCGTGGCCCGTGCCCGAGCTGCAGGGCGTCCTGGTCGAGCAGGGCGCGGGCGAGCAGCACAACGGCGCCTCGGTGTGCGGCGCCTGACGGGCGCTCTCCCGGACGTCGGTGCTGGTCGGACGTCGGCGCTCAGTTCACGTCGACGTGGTCGATGAGCGCCGGCATCCGGGAGAGCACCCGCAGGCAGGCCCTGACCTCGGCGTCGGTGAGGTCGCCGTCCACCTGGCGCAGCAGGGCGTGTTCGCGGGCGATCACGGCGTCGAAGGCGGCCCGGCCCGCGTCGGTGAGGTGGACGAGCGAGGAGCGCCGGTGCGCCGGTACAGGGGGCCGACGAGCCAGGGGACCCCGCCCGCCTGGGTCGAGGCGTTCATGAGGTTCGGGGCCGGGACCGAGCGCACCCTGGACGACGGAGCGGGCTTCCACAACACCCTCGTACGGGACTTCCTCGCCGGAATTCCGGGAGCCTGAGGGGCGCACGCGCGCGTACCATCCGGCCATGCGACCCGCCCAGTACAGCGACGACGACCTCGAACAGCACTCCCTGCGGCGCCGGGTGTCCGACGACGGGCAGCGGTCCGGCTTCGAGCACGATGTGGACCGCATTCTCTACTCCACGCAGTGGCGGGCCCTCGCCGGCAAGAGCCAGGTCGTCGCGAGCGGTGAGCTCGGCGCGTACCACACCCGCCTCACCCACTCCATGAAGGTGGCCCAGCTCGGCCGCCGCATGGCCGAGCGGCTGCAACGGCGGTACGGCGGTCCGAACCCGGCGCTCGTCGAGGCGGCCTGCATGGCGCACGACATCGGGCACCCACCGTTCGGCCACGCGGGCGAGACCGCGATGCGCGCCACCATGGACGAACTGCGCGGCCGGGAAAGCCAGTTGGACAGCTTCGAGGGCAACGCGCAGACCTTCCGCGTGGTCACCTACCTCGCCGCGCACAAGTACCCCGGCCACCGCGGACTCCACCTCACCCGCGCCTGCCTCGACGCCGCGACCAAATACCCCTGGGAGCGCGCCCCGCTCGCCGAGAACCCGGCCCGCCACGTCAAGTGGGGCGTGTACGACGCCGACCTGGCCGCCTTCGCCTGGGTGCGGAACGGGCGCGCCGACACCGACGTGCCCGTCGAGGAACAGCTGATGGACTGGGCCGACGACGTCACGTACGCCTGCCACGACGTCGAGGACTTCTACCGCACCGGACACATCCCGCTCGCCTCCCTCTTCCCGCCGCCCGGCGCCGCGGGCGGCGACACCGAGCGCGAGGTGCGGCGCTTCCTCGACTACGTGCAGGGCAAGCGGGCCCGTGCCGGTGAGCCCTTCGACCGGGCCGCGGCCCAGGGGCTCCTCACGGAGATCGGCAAGCGGCTGACCGTGCCCGCGCCGTACAGCGGCAGCCACGACGACGCCGTCGCCGTCAACCGCCGCACCTCCGACCTCATCGACTACTTCACCCGCGGCATCACCCTGGACATCGGCGGCAGCGCGCCCATCCGCTACGGCGCCCGGCTCGTCATCCCGGCCGAGCGGCGCGCCGCCTGCGATCTGCTCAAGGAACTGGTGTGGGCGTACGTCATCGACCGCCCCGCCCTCGCCACCCAGCAGCACGGCAAGCGGCGCATCGTCGGCGAACTGCTGCGCTGGACCCACGAGTCGCCCGAACTGCTCCCCCCGGAGCGGGCCGAGGAACTGGCCGAGCACGGCGATGTGCTGAGGGCGGCGGCCGACCACGTCGCCTCGCTCACGGAGGACCAGGCGGTGGCGCTGCATCGGCGCCTCTCCGGCACGGGTCTCGGATCCGTCAACGACAATGTGTGGTTGTGACCGGGCAGTAGGATCGGCCGGCATGTACATAGCCTTCGGTTTCATGTTCGCCGTCATGCTGCTCCTCGCCACCAGCATCGTCGAGAGCAAGGTCAAGCGTGTGGAGGCCAGGACCGCCCGCGTCGAACGCAAGCTGGACCTGATCATCGAGCACCTGGGAGTGGACGCGGGCGGGCTGATGCCGGACCTGGCCCCGGTCCACGCGCTTCTGGCGGAGGGCAAGGAGGTGCAGGCGGTCAAGGCGTATCGCCAGATCACCGGCGTCGGCCTGAAGGAAGCGGCGGACGAGGTCAGGCGCCTCGGCGGCACCCCCCGCTGACCTCCGCCGCGCTGCGGGATCATGGACGCATGCTGAGCATCGGATCGATCGTCCTGGGCGTCTCGGACGTCCCCCGCGCGACCGCCTTCTGGACCCGCGCACTCGGATACGTACCGCGCGACGAACCCGAGGAGCACTGGGTGGTCCTCACCCCCGCCGAAGGAGAGAAGGGCCCGCACCTCTCCCTCGGCCGGAGCGACGTCCCGCCCTCGGCCCGGCCGCGCGTCCACCTCGACCTGTACGCGGGCGACGCCGCCGACCAGGCCGCCGAGGTGGACCGCCTGCTCGCGCTCGGCGCGCGGCGCGTCGACTGGGACAGCTATCCGGAGGACCCGGACTTCGTGGTCCTCGCGGACCCGGACGGCAACCTCTTCTGTGTCATCGACACCGGCCGCGCCTGACGGAGCTCACACTCCGGGGCGCGGCCGGTCGTTCCCGTACGGGCTCAACTCACCGCCGACAGGCAGGTGGTGGGCTTCGCGTGCGCGGGGTCCAGTGCGTTGGCCACCTCGTGGAACGCGAGCCGGTCGGTCAGGCCGATCGCCACGTGCTCGGAGAGGTCCGCCGCGCACTTGTCCTGGATCAGCACGTTGGTCACGCCGGGCCCGTCGAGGAACTGCGAGGCGTACGGGGTGACGACCTGGTCGTACTTGGTCGCGATGACCGTGTACGTGACGCCGGGTACCGTGTCGCCGCCCTCGTTGAGCTTCGTCAGGAACGGGGAACCGGCGATCTGGTCGGCGAGGGCGGGAGTGTTCTCGTCCACGAACTCGCGGGCGCCGGGGAACACGTCGAGCAGCTTGGTGAGGCCGTGCAAGGTCGTCCCATGGTTGCTGGGCGCGATGCCGACGAGCGCGTTCACCTCGTCGGCGCCGCCGAGGAACTTCAGGTAGTGGCGCGGCATCATCCCGCCCTGCGAGTGCCCCACGAGGTCGGCCTCGTCGGCGCCGGTCGCGGCGAGCACCTTGTCGACGTACGCGTCCAACTGCTCGGCGGACTTCTCGACCGGGCCGAGGCCGTGGAACAGCGGGACGTTCGGCAACTGCCCGTAGTCCAGGGAGAAGACGCAGTAGCCGCGCTTCACCAGATACGGGGCGAGCCCCAGCCAGTTGTCGACGGAGTTCCCGAACGTGCCGTGCACGAGCACGATCGGACGGGGGTGCGCGGCGGACGGCCGGCAGTCGTAGTCGTTCCAGCCGCTGCTGGGCGCGGCGGCGGACCGGGTGGGTTCGGCCTGCGCGGCGGTGACCGGCGTCAGCGCGGCGGCGGCCAGGAGCAGGGCGGTGAGGGGGCGCAGCGCGCGCCGGAAACGGGAATTGGGTGGCATCGAACGGACTCCCTTGCGGCTTGTGGGGGAGGAGCGTCGTGCGCCAGCCAAGTTACGGGCGGGTAGACACGGCGGGAAGTAACGGGTCGGCAAAAATTGACACAGAGTCAATAACGAAACCCGGCGGCTAGGGTGGCGGAATGTTCACCTCCAAGGGGCCGACCCTGCGCGAACTGGCCGAACAGGCGCTGACCTCCGTGGAGCGGGGCTACGACCTCCTCGCCCCCAAGTTCGACCACACCCCGTTCCGCACCCCGGACCGCTTCGTCGAAGCCACCGAGTCCGTGCTCACCCGCCTCGGCCCCTTCGACTCCGGCCTCGACGTGTGCTGCGGCACCGGCGCGGGGCTCGACGTCCTGCGCGCGGTCTGCCGTCGTCGGGTCACGGGCGTCGACTTCAGCGCCGGAATGCTCGGGCGCGCGGGGGCCGACGGTGCGGGGAAGCCGGCGCACCTCGTACGGGGCGACGCCCGCGCACTGCCGTTCGGTGCCGCCTTCGACCTGGCGGTCAGCTTCGGTGCGTTCGGCCACTTCCTGCCGGCCGAGCGGCCCGGCCTGTTCGCCGAGGTGCACCGGGTGCTCCGGCCCGGCGGCGTCTTCGCCTTCCCGGTCGCCGCCCCGCCCCCTATCGGCACCCCGATGTACTGGACGCTGCTCGGCTTCGACGCGGCGATGCGGGTACGCAACCGGGTGCGGCGGCCGCCGTTCGTCATGTACTACCGCACGTGGCCGCTGGGCGCGGTGCGCGCGGATCTGGAGCGTGCGGGGTTCGTGGTGTCCCTCCACCCACTGGAGGAGTTCGGGCGCCGCCGGGACGGGAGCCCGGGGTGCCGACTGGTCGTGGCCCGCAAGCCGGGTGAGGTCACCCGTACGGCCGCGTGATCTTCTCCCCTCCCCGCCCCTTCCCGAATCTCCTCAATCGCCGGAGGGGCTCAATTTTGAGCCCCTCCGGCGATTGAGGAGGCCCGTCCGGCAGGACTTAATCCAGCCCGTCCGGCGTTTGAGGACGAGCCCGCAGGGCGATCGGCGGCGTCCGAGTCGACGGTGCGGGACCCGGGGCCGTCCCGGATGCGGCAGCCGTACGACTCCGCGATGCTCACCCCGTACCGCCATGCGACACCGCCATGCGACGAGAGGTGTGCCGGAATGCAGGACGACGCCCACGACCTCCCCGCCACCGTCGACGCCCTGATGGACGGCCTCCGCGCCGACCTGGAGGAGCTGGCCGCCATCCCGTCCGTGGCCTTCCCCGGCTTCCCATCGGGGCCCGTCCACGAGGCCCACGACCTGCTCGTCCGGCTGCTGCGCGAGGCGGGCGTGCAGAACGTCGACCGCATCGACCTGCCCGACACCGCGCCCGTCGTGTTCGCCGAGATCCCGCCCCCCGACCCGGCCGCGCCCACCGTGCTGCTCTACAGCCACTACGACGTCCAGCCGCCCGGCGACGAGTCGCTGTGGCTCTCCCCGCCCTTCCAGCCGACCCCCGTCGATGGCGGGCTGCGGGCGCGCGGCATCGCCGACGACAAGTCCAACGTCATCGCCCACCTCGGCATGCTCCGGGCGTACGGCGGCAGGCCCCCGGTCGGCGTCAAGATCGTGTTCGAGGGCCAGGAGGAGTACGGCAGCGCCTTCGACACGTATCCGCAGACCAGGCCCGAGCGGTTCGCCTGCGACGCCATGGTCATCGCCGACCTCGGCAACCTCCGCCCCGGAACGCCCACGCTCACCACCGGGCTGCGCGGCGCGAGCGAGGTCGTCGTCGAGGTCCGCACCCTCGAAGAGCCGCGCCACAGCGGCGAGTTCGGCGGCGCCGCACCCGATGCCCTGCTCGTCCTCGTCAAGGCCCTCGCCACCCTGCACGACGTCCACGGAGACGTCGCCGTGGACGGCCTGCGCCGCGAATCCTGGTCCAGCACCGGCTACACCGAGGACGAGTTCCGCACCCTCGCCGGGGTCCGCGACGGCCTGCCGCTGCTCGGCTCCGGCGAACTCGGCGAGCGGCTCTGGAGCGGGCCCGCCCTCACCGTCGTCGGCCTGGACGCGCCGACCGTCGAGGGCGCCGCCTCCGCCGTCGTCCCGTACGCCCGCGCCAAGCTCAACCTGCGCTTCCACCCCCGGCAGGACCCGAACGAGGCACAGGCCCGGCTCGTCGACCACCTGCGCTCGCTGCGCCCCTTCGGCGTACCCCTGACCGTCACCCCCGGCGACACCGGGCCCGGCTACGAGGCCACCACCGAAGGGCCCGCCTACCGCGCCGCCCGCACCGCCCTCAAGGAGGCCTGGGGCGAGGACGCCGCGTACGTCGCGACCGGCGGCTCCATCCCGCTGGTCAACGGGCTCGCCCAGGCCGCGCCCGACGCCGAGGTGCTGCTCTTCGGCGCGCAGGACAGCATGTGCAACCTGCACGCCCCCAACGAACGCGTCCTGTTCTCCGAACTGCGCAACACGGTTCTCGCGATGTGCGCGTTCGTACGGGAGTACGCGACGGACTTCCGCAGGGACGCGGCCCGATGAGCACGCCCGTCGGTGGCGACGGTGCTGCCGCCACCACGGGGGAGCCCCAACAGACGGACGGCAAAGGGAAGTTCACGTTTCCCAGTGCCCTCACCGTCCTCGCCGTCGTCACCGTCGCGATCTGGCTGCTCGCCTTCCTCATCCTGCCCGGCACGTACGAGCGCACCGAGGACGGCGCACCCGTGCAGGGCACGTACCACCGCGTCGAGTCCACGCAGAGCTTCGTCGACCGGCTGAACGACCTGTTCCTCGCGCCGGTCAACGGCCTGTACGGCGTGCAGGACGAGAAGACCGGTCAGGTCGGGCCCGACCTGACCGGCTCCCTCTACGGCAGCGCCGGTGTCTTCCTCTTCGTCCTCGCCATCGGCGCGTTCATCACCGTGGTCTTCGCGACCGGCGCCCTGGACCGCGGCATCGCCCGCCTCGCGCACCGGCTGCGCGACCGCGGCGCCCTGCTGATCGCGGGCGTGATGCTGGTGTTCTCCGTGCTCGGCACGGTCGAGGGCTTCGCCGAGGAGACCCTCGGGTTCTACGGCCTGCTCGTCCCGATGATGCTCGCCCTCGGCTACGACCGGATGGTCGCCGTGGGCGCCTCCATCCTGGGCGCGGGCGTCGGCGTGCTCTGCTCCACCGTCAACCCGTTCGCGACCGGCGTCGCCTCATCGGCCGCCGACATCTCCCTGGGCGACGGCATCGTCCTCCGTTTCGTCATGTGGATCGTCCTGACCGCCGTCACCATCGCGTACGTCGTGCACTACGCGCAGCGCGTGCGGAAGAACCCCGCCCGTTCCCTCAGCGGATTCCTGCCCGGCGACCGCGATCAGTCCGCCGCCACCACGGAGGAGGCCCCCGAACTCACCAGGCTCCACAAGGCCGTTCTGGCCCTGCTCGGACTGGTCTTCGCGTTCATGATCTTCTCGGTGGTGCCCTGGTCGAGCGCCCTGACCGGCGACGCGGACGCCGAGCCGTACGGCTTCGAGCTCGGCTGGTCCTTCCCGCAGTTGGCCGCGCTGTTCCTGTGCGCGGCGGTCCTCGTCGGGATCGTCGCCCGGTTCGGCGAGCAGAAGCTGAGCTCCACGATCACCCAGGGCGCCGGCGACTTCATCTCCCCGGCCCTCGTCATCATGCTGGCCCGCGGCGTGACCGTGATCATGAACAACTCCCGGATCACGGACACCGTGCTGCACTCCATCGAGGGCATCGTGAAGGGCACCTCGTCCGGGGTCTTCGCGGTCATCGTGTTCGTCGTGAACCTGCCGCTCGCCTTCCTGATCCCCTCCACTTCCGGGCACGCCACGCTCGCGATGCCGATCCTCGCGCCGCTGGCCGACTTCGCGGGTGTCTCGCGCGCCGTCGTCGTCACGGCCTGGCAGGCCGCGAGCGGCTGGATGAACCTGTGGGTGCCGACCACGGCCGTCACCATCGGCGGCGTCGCCCTCGCCAAGGTCGGCTACGACAAGTACCTGCGGTTCGTCTGGCCGCTCCTGGCCATCCTGTTCGTGCTGATCTGCGCCTTCGTGGCGCTCGGCGCGATCCTGACCTGAGGTCCCGCCCGGCTCAGTCGGCCAGGGCGGCGAACATGCCCGGCTCGTACGACCCTGTGCCGCCAGACGGCCACCAAACTGAGCCGCGGCGCACTCTCCCCGGCGGCCGCGGCCTCCTTGCTGTGCACGTCGACGCAGAAGGCGCAGCCGTTCAGCTGACCGACCCGCAGCTCCACCAGCTCCCGCAGCGCCTTCGGCACAGTCGACTGCTCCAGCGGCAGCGAGGCGTTGAAGAACCGCTTGGCGACCTTCGCGGCGGTCGGGCTCTCCATCAGATGGAAACGGGGTTCCATGGCGTACGACCTCCCGGCTTCCTGGCGTACGACCTCCCGGCTTCCTGGCGCGGGCTCGGTGCGCCGCGCCGTACGCACACAGGACGCCGGGGCGTTGGGTTCTGTGACAGCAACGGGGGGCGGGGCCTCCGGAAGTGGCGCACGACCTTGACGGGCGTCCGCTAACCGGTGCCGGTCGCGGACCCGTCGGCAGAGGTGGGGCCGCCCGGCGCGACGGCCCGCAGCAGGCGCAGCTGCCCGATCTCGGCGGCGTTCTTGGTCAGCTCGACATTCACCCAAGCCACCAGGTCGGCGATGGTGCGCCCGGCCTCCCGCGGCCACGGGAACGCCGCGGGCTCGTCCCAGCCGTCCCCGCTCGCCGCTTCGAGCCCGGCCAGCCACTCCGTACGCAGTCCACCGAGCCACTCCACGGCCGGCAGCCCCGGCCCGGGCCACTCCACGTCGAGCGGCTCGGGCGGCGTCGTACCGCGCAGGTGCGCGAGGGCGGTGGTCCACCACCAGCCGATGTGCCAGCTCAGCCAGGCGACGGTGGGTACGGGCACCGGGTCGGGCTCCGTCTCGGCCCAGTCCGGTCGCCAACCACCGTCCGGTGTGCGGTGCAGCGTCCAGCACAGCGGTGCGGGCTCCCACAGGAAGTCGTCCGGTACGAGCCGCTCCAAGTGGTAGTCGCACAGCGCCCAGGCAACCTCGAACTGCCCGACGAGCAGCTGCGCTCGGCGATCGTTCATCACGCCCCCCACACAAGACCGCAGCGCCGAGATCAACCGGTTCGCCCGGTCGTCCCCATGGCCCACCATGCGATTCGCCACGTACGCGAACCCCACGCCGAACTCGTCGTCCCCGAAGGCAAATTGACCCCCGGCACCGTCATTGCCGAAGCTGCGCGCCCCGAGCAGCGGGCGGAACGACGGCGAGTCGAGCAGGAAGCCCGAACCCCAGCGCACCCCCATGTCGAGCCCCAGCCAGGAAGGCCCGGACGACATCTCCCGAACCGCGTCGCTCACCGTCGGCTCGGACAGCAGCCGCGGCGCACCGTCGATGCCGGTCGCGGCGGCCGCGTAGAGCCCCGCGAGCCCGCTCGCCGAGGCCAGCGCCCCGGAGCCCGGCAACTCCATGCCGAGCAGCGCCGGGTCGTTCCAGCCGCGCGGCGCGTCCAGGCCGGGGAAGGCGAGGGCGCCGTTCATCGTCACGATGCGCGTCAGCAGATGCTCGGGCCCCGGCATCGCGGGCCGCCCCTCCGCCTCCACAAGGCGGGCACGCCCGGCCTGTTCGGCCTCGGACGCGCCGATCCACGCGTGCAGCCCCAACGGCTCGGCGACGGTCCGGCGGAAGTGGGCGCCCGGCGTGTACCCGGTGATCCGCCGCACCACCTCACCGAGCAGGAAACCGAGCACCTGACCGTGGTACTCGTACGCCGAACCCGGCTCCCACAGCGGCTTCTGCTCCTCGATGGCCCGCACCACCGGCGTCCACGCGGCGATCTCCTCGAACGACGGCGACGCGTCGAGCACCGGCACGCCGGCCCGGTGCCCGAGGACCATGCGGCAGGTCACGGACTCCTTGCCGTGCCGCGCGAACTCCGGCCAGTAGCGGGCCACCGGCGCGTCCAGATCGAGCAGGCCCCGTTGCGCGAGGAGGTGTACGGAGACGGCCACCAGGCCTTTCGCGCAGGAGAACACCGGCACGACCGTGTCCTGCTGCCAGGGCCGCCCGGTGCGCTCGTCGGCCACCCCGCCCCACAGCTCCACGACCTTGCGGCCACCCACGAACACCGTGGTAGCGGCCCCCAGTTCGGGGAAGTCGTCGAAATTCCCGGCGAAGGCGTCGGCCACGGCGCCGAACCCTTCGTCCACCCAGCCCTGCTGCGCTGCCACTGCCGTCGTCCGTTCCCTGGTGTGCGTACGCGGATCTCCGTCCGCCGGTGCGAGGGCGGACCGGCGCACGCTATGCGCTCGCGCGCGGGGGATGCCAACGAATTACGCGCGAGTGCGAACCGTCAGGTGAGCGACCGGCTGAAGCGGAGTGCCGGTTCTCCTTCGAGGGTCGTCTCGCCGACGCAGCGGAAGCCCGTCCGCGTGAGGACCGCGCGGGAGCCCGCGTTCACCCGGGTGGTCTCCGCGAACAACGTGTGCAGGCCGTACGAGTCGGCGGCCAGCCGGAGGATCCGGCGTACGGCGACGGTGGCCAGGCCGCTGCCGGTCGCGCGTTCGGCGATGCGGTAGCCGAGGTGGGCCGTGCCGTCCTCCACGTCGACGAGGTTGATCCGGCCGAGCACCGAGCCGTCCTCGTCGACCACTACGTGGAAGTAGCAGGCGCCGGTGGCCTGTTCGGCGAGTCGGGCCTGGTGGATGTCGGCGAACTCGGTGAAGTACGCGTCTCCCCGGTCCGGGACCCAGCGCGCGAAGTACGCGCGGTTCTCCCGCTCGAAGTCGAGCAGAGCGGGTGCGTGTTCGGGGCGCAGGAGCTGGAGTTCGGGCATGGCGCCACCGTAACCGCTGCGGGGTACGGGTCGACGGCCGCTCGATCGTCTGATCTTTGCCCGCAGTGTTCGAATCGGGCCTGCGAATTCCCCGGCGGGGACCGCCCAGTTGACCAGCGTCGATTACACAGGGCGAAGAACTCCCGTAGCGGAGGCCTTGGTTCCATCACTCATGTGGGGCAATGGGGCTCATCCCGCGCTTATGGCGATTCTGTGAAACTGCATTCCTATCCGATGACCGGGGTGCCGGACGTCGCGGCGTGGACGGGGTGGTGCGCGCCGCGGCCCCACGGCGATCCAGGGCCGGATGCGCGTATGCCGGACGCGGCTGGCTCGGCATACGCGGCGGGGGCTCCGGTGCACCACGGAGCCCCCGCGCAGAATTCCCCGCAGCGAATGCTTCCTGTCAGTGGCCGCTCCTGCCCCCGGCCCGCAGGCGCTCCTGGTCGGCGTGCTCGATCGCGATGATCTCCGGGTGGTGCAGGTCGAATGCCGGGGACTCGGACCGAATGCGCGGCAGCGACTCGAAGTTGTGCCGGGGCGGCGGGCAGGAGGTGGCCCACTCGAGCGAACGCCCGTACCCCCACGGGTCGTCCATGCCGACCGGCTCACCGTATTTCGTCGTCTTCCAGACGTTGTAGAGGAACGGCAGCACCGAGAGGCCGAGCAGGAACGCGCTCATCGACGAGATCGTGTTGAGGGCCGTGAATCCATCGGCCGCGAGATAGTCCGCGTACCGTCGCGGCATTCCCTCCGCGCCCAGCCAGTGCTGCACCAGGAACGTGCCGTGGAAACCGACGAACAGCGTCCAGAAACAGACTTTCCCGAGCTGTTCGTCCAGAATTTTTCCGGTGAACTTGGGCCACCAGAAATGGAATCCGGCGAACATCGCGAAGACCACGGTGCCGAACACCACGTAATGGAAGTGCGCCACCACGAAGTACGAGTCGGAGACATGGAAGTCCATCGGCGGCGAGGCCAGGACGACGCCGGTCAGGCCGCCGAACAGGAACGTGACGAGAAAGCCCGTCGTCCACAGCATCGGCGTCTCGAAGGACAGGCTGCCCTTCCACATCGTGCCGATCCAGTTGAAGAACTTCACCCCGGTCGGCACGGCGATGAGCATCGTCATGAACGAGAAGAACGGCAGCAGCACCCCACCCGTCACATACATGTGGTGCGCCCAGACCGTCGCCGAGAGCCCGGCGATGGCGATGGTCGCGCCGATCAGACCCATGTACCCGAACATCGGCTTCCGCGCGAAGACCGGAATGACCTCGGAGACGATCCCGAAGAACGGCAGCGCGATGATGTAGACCTCCGGATGCCCGAAGAACCAGAACAGGTGCTGCCACAACAGCGCACCCCCGTTCGCCGGGTCGAAGATGTGCGCCCCGAATTTCCGGTCCGCCTCCAGAGCGAGGAGCGCCGCGGCCAGGACCGGGAACACCATGATCACGAGCACGGCCGTGAGCAGGACGTTCCAGGTGAAGATCGGCATGCGGAACATCGTCATTCCCGGCGCCCGCATGCAGATGATCGTGGTGATGAAATTGACCGAGGCGAGAATCGTGCCGAATCCGGAGAACGCCAGGCCCATGAGCACCATGTCCGCGCCGATATCGGGCGAGCGAACCTCGCCCGAGAGCGGCGTGTACATGAACCAGCCGAAACTCGCCGCCCCGTCCGGCGTCAGAAAGGAGCCCACGGCGATCAGCGAACCGAAGAGATACAGCCAGTACGCGAACATGTTCAGCCGTGGAAAGGCCACGTCCGGCGAGCCGATCTGCAACGGCATGATCCAGTTCGCGAACCCGGCGAAGAGCGGTGTCGCGAACATCAGCAGCATGATCAGGCCGTGCATCGTGAACGCCTGGTTGAACTGCTCGTTGGAGATCAAGTGCGTGCCCGGACGGGCCAGTTCCGCACGCATCGCGAGGGCGAGCAGACCCCCGAACAGGAAGAACGCGAACGACGTGACCATGTAGAGCGTGCCGATGGCCTTGTGGTCCGTGGTCGTCAGCCACTTCACCACCGTGAGTCCGCGCCCGGTCTGCCGTGGAGCCGCCTGCGCGTGCGGGGCGCCCTCCTCGGACGCGGGCTGCGGGGATGGGGACGGGGGATGGATGGCCACGCGAACACCAGGCCTCTCTGCATGGACGACGTCGGCACGGGAGCCCGCCCAAGACGGGCCCCTGCGACGACGATGTCCCCGCGCGACCGCACGACGCACGGAGCCACTCGGGTGCGTCACCCGGACAGCTCGCCCGTCCGGGTGGCGCACGCCGGGACGACTCAGGCGGTGTGCAGCGTCAGCCCGTACCGCCCGAGTATCTCGTTCACCGGCTGGAACCAGGTCTCGCCGCCGCCGGAGCAGTTGCCCCAGCCGCCCGAGGTCACGCCCTGCGCCTGGTCGCCGCTGATGAACGAGCCGCCGGAGTCGCCCGGCTCGGCGCACACGCTCGTCTTGGTCATCTGGTGCACGGCGCCCTGGCTGTAGTTCACCGTCTCGTTCTTGGCGAGGAGCGTGCCGCAGTGCCAGTGCGTCGTGGAACCGGAGCGGCAGATCGACGCCCCGACCGGCGCCTCGGCCGAACCGCGCACCAGCTGGTCCGGGACCGTGCCCCAGCCCAGGACCACGGGCACCGTCCACCAGCCGTTGCCGACACTGACGTACGCGTAGTCGTCGCCCGGGAACGACGAGCCCTGGAAGCTGCCGATGTCACTGCCGTCCCAGCCGCGCACACCCGCCCCCGCCGGCCCGCAGTGCCCGGCGGTCACGAACCCGCCGTGCACGGAGAAGCCGATCGAGCAGCGGACGTTGCCGGTGTAGTACGGGTCGCCGCCCACGGTCCCGGCGGCGAACGTGGCCGGCGCCTCGGCGACGGTCTCGACCCGTACGGGCACGGCGGCGGTGGAGCGGGCGCGCTTCAGGAAGGACCTGACATCGTTGTCGTCCCGCTGCCCTTCGACCACGCTCACGACGAGCCGGTTCTCCTGCAGGGCAACATGCCAACTCGCCACACCGGCGGGTGCGTTCAGCCGGTCGATACGGGCCTTGGCGGCGTCGAGCTGAGCGGCGCCGCGCTTGACGATCCGGACGGCGGCGCCGGTCGCCCGTACCGCTTCGGCCTTGTCCTTGCCGGTGAGGGCGACGGTCAGCCGCCCGTCGGCGCCGCTCCTTGACGGCGTGAACCAGGAGCCGCCGTAGGCCGCCCCGGCCGCCTTGCGCGCGGCCCGCTCGGTCCGGGCGGCCTCGCGCTCGGCGTCGAGCCGGGTGCGGGCCTCGGCGGGCGTCAGGCCGAGGTCGCGCCGCAAGGCGTCGAGGAGTGCGCCGGAGGGGGCTTCGGGCGCGGGCCCGGGCGGGGGAGCGGCCGCGGCGGACGGGGCGAGGAAGGCGGCTGTGCAGGTACCGGCGAGGAGTAAGGAGGAGAGGGCGATCCGCGCAGTGGCCGTACGCCTCGTCCCACGTGTCGTCTCGTGTCTCGTCCCGCGTCCCTTCTCGCGTGTTGTCTCGCGTGTCGTCTCGCGTCTTGTCTCACGTCTTAGCTTGCGTCTCACGATGAGGACCCTTTCGTCGTTCCCGGAGGTGGGGTGGAACAGGGTGGGGTGAGAGCGCTCTCAGAACTGGCCGAGGCGGAGCTTAGAAGAGCCGCCTCGGCCATGTCCATACCAAGTCGTGAAGTTGTACGCGGAGGGGGTGTGCCGGAGGGATCCCTTACGTGCGGGGGGAGTTGGTCCCGCTCATGCGCGGCCGGTGCTCATGCACGAGGCCGCGGCAGGCTCTCACGCGTACGGATTGTTGCCCTGCGACGGGCCGCCGGACTGCGGCTGGCCGGGCGCCTGGAGGCCCTGGCCGCCCTGGCTGCCGGAACCGTGCGCGAGCAGGCCGTCCGCCTGGTCCTTCGGCACCTTGTGCTCGGTCCCGCAGAACGTGCACTGCGTCTGGTACGACGTGGCGATCGGGAACAGTGGCACGAAGAACAGCGAGAACTTCGTGACCTTCTTACGCAGTGAATGGGCGGCGGGATTGCCGCAGTTACCGCACACCAGCGTGATGATGGCCAGCTGGTACAGATAGCTCTTCGTGCCGAAGATGATCACGGACAGCCTCTCCCGGTCCCGGTCGGCCGCCTGCCTTGAGCGACGGCTTGTGCGGTCATCGTACGTGGGTGCTTTACGCGTGGGCATACGGTCGCGAGGGGGAGGGCTCGCGGCGGCGTCGGTGCACGTGGCGCCGAGGGAGCGGAGACGGTCGATCTCCGTCGGCCAGTCGGCCTCGGCGGGCACCGCCAGGTCGAGGTGCAGTCTGTTCGTGCCGGTCTTCGGCGCGACCGGGGGGCCCACCCCACGTGACCTTCGTGCCGCCGTCCGGCGACTGGATCGCGGTCTCCTGGTCCTGGTCCCAGACCAGCGGCCACCGCAGCGCCGCGCTCCAGAAGTGGCCGACCTCCTGCGTTCCGTCGCAGGCCGGCGCTCCGATGAGGCCGGTGTCGGCGAGGAAGGTGTTGCCCGCGCCGGTCGAAGTGGGCCTGGTTCCGGCCGGTCTTCGGCACCGGGACCGGCAGGAAGCGGATGCGGAAGTCGGCCGGACCGGGCGGCGCGATGGCGATGTCGTCCGCCGGAGCCGTCGGCAGGTGCCCAGCCCAGCACCCCGGACCAGAACCGCGCCAGGTCCGAAGGGTGCGCGGCGTGGAAGCAGACCGCGAAGAGTCGACTGTTCATGCCCCCCCGGGAGTCTCCGATCCTCGAACTTCGGTGGTCCACCTGTGTGTTGGCCCTGCCCGGCAGGTGGATCCTGTGATCCTCGAACTTCCTTGTTCCACCCGGGTGTTGGCATGCCCGGCAGATTGGCTGCTTGCCCTCCGCGTGCGGAGCCCAGGTCTGAACGTCCGCCGCCGCATCCGAATTCCGCCGCCGGGCGGCCGACTGAGACCCGACGCGGGCGAGGGCCGCACGGAACCGGTGCTGGACCGGCGGGCTCTCGTCTGCGCACGCTTGCTCCCGTGTCAGCCAACTCCGCAGGAATGACGTCCTCCGCCTCCCGCACGCCGATGTGGTGGTCGCACCCGGCCGCCCGCTCGTGGACCTGCGCCCCCGCACCCGCCGAGGCCCGCGCCTACCACGCGGCGCTGTCCGACTACCACCCGACACCCCTGGCGGAACTCCCGGCCCTGGCAGAGGAGTTGGGACTGGGCCGCGTCTTCGTCAAGGACGAGTCCGCACGCCTCGGGCTGCCCGCGTTCAAGGCGCTCGGCGCGACCTGGGCCGTGCACCGCGCACTTGAGGGGCGGGCGGCGGGGCCGGTCACGTTGGTGTGTGCCACCGACGGCAATCATGGGCGCGCCGTGGCCCGTACGGCCCGACTGCTCGGTGAGCGGGCCCACGTGTTCGTGCCGCAGGGCGTCCACCCCGACGCCGTACGCGCCATCGCCGCCGAACAGGCCGAGGTGACCCGGGTCCCGGGGCCGTACGACGACGCCGTGCGCCGCGCTGCCGAGGCCGCCGCCGGGCCGGACGCGATCCTGATCCAGGACAGCGCGTGGCCTGGGTACGAGCGGGTGCCCGCGTGGATCGTCGAGGGGTACTCCACGCTCTGCGCCGAGATCGACGCCCAACTCGCCACCGCGGGAGCCGGGTTGCCCGGTCTCGTCGCCGTACCGGTGGGCGTGGGGTCGCTGGCGCAGGCTGTTGTCACGCATTACCGCAGCCGCCCGTCCGGGCCGCCTCCGGCACTCCTCTCCGTCGAACCGGAGTCCGCGGCCTGCGTCCTGGAGAGCCTCGCGCGCGACGAGCTCCGCACCGTCAGCACCGGCGGGACGACGATGGCCGGACTGAACTGCGGTACGCCGTCCAGCCTCGCGTGGCCCGTCCTGCGCCGAGGCCTCGATGCCGCGATCGCCGTCACGGACGCCGACAGCGCCCGCGCGGCAGCCACCCTCGCCGAGCTCGGCATCTCCTGCGGCCCGTGCGGCGCGGCCCCGCTGGCCGGGATCCGCGCGGCCCTGACCGGCCCGGGCGCGCGGGACCGCCGCGCCCTGCTGGGCCTCGACCAGGACTCGGTCGTCGTACTCCTCAGCACGGAGGGGGCGGCGGCGAATCCGCAGGTTCGGGACGTCGGGCGTACGTGAACAAGTGAAGGGGCGGGGGCGACGAGGGGGTGGCCCGCCCGGAGCGTCCGCGTCCGCCCGGCATGTGATGTACCGCACGAGACGTGTGGAGTGTGGCGTACGCCGCAGGGACGGGGTGCCGGGCCGGTGGGGCGGCGTGATCTATGTCATGGGGAACGGCGCATTCCGGCCATGATCGGGTGCGTTGAGGGATGTCCTGTCCCGGAATGGGGTCATCTTTCCGTCCCGGCCTGTGACGATTTGGTGACGAGGAGTTTTATCGACCCCCCTGCAAAGCCGGGAAACGAGCTCGTAGACTCACTCCTCGCTGTCGCCAGGCAGTACGAAACATGTCCCCGAGGGAAAGAGGCTTCACGGTGAGCCCCGCTGACAGTGCCGAAGCTCCGATCTACGCCGACCTGGTGGAAGAGAGGGGAGACGTTCCTGCTGAGGCGCGCCAGGCCGCCGAGGAGACCCTGCGTGAAGCCGACCGCGTGCTCGACTTCAGCACCCTCGAAGTGACCGCGGCCTAGCCCCGCCTACGGTCGGTCCTGGGCGCCGCACTGCCCAGTGGCCGAATCCCGTCTGCGGGCGAGCAGATGCGCCTGCGTACGCCCTCGCCCTCACCGCGTCGGCGCACATCCGCGTACGCGGCTGGAACCCGGCCTCGCTCGCGGCGCCCGGATGAGCCGTCACCCGGCCCTGGCCCCAACGCATCTCCACACCCGCCTCCACAACGCGCCTCCATGACCGGCCCACCCCGCCGGTCCGCACCAGCCCGGCGAAGAGCGAGAGCACTGCTCTACCTGGAAGGCGAGAGCGCTGCTCTCGTCCGCACCAGCCCGGCGAAGAGCGAGAGCACTGCTCTACCCGGAAGGCGAGAGCACTGCTCTGTCCCGACGATGAGAGCACCGCTCTGTCCCGAAGGCGAGAGCACCGCTCTGTCCCGAAGGCGAGAGCGCCGCTCTGCCCCGAAGGTGCCGGAAGGTGAGCGCCGCTCACCCCAGCGGCACGCTCGCGCAGATGCGCTTGCCGCCCGCCCGCTGCTCCACCGTCACGGCCCGGCTCAGCGCGTGCACGATCTCCAGGCCGTGCCGGGAAGGGCGCAGCGCATCCGGCGCGACCATCACCGGCAGCGCCGGTTCCGTGTCCCAGACGCTGATGTGCAGGGCGTCCGCGGTCAGTTCGAGCTCCAGGACGCACGGGCCCGACGCGTGCTTCACGACGTTCGTCACCAATTCCGTGACCACGAGGAGCGCCGCACCGAGCGCCTCCGCCGGCACCGGGAACGCGGCGCTCGCACGCAGCCCGGCGACGAACTCCGACACCAGATCCCTGGCGTGCACGGCGCTGTCCGTACGGCCCTCGAAAGCCGCACCCGCGTAAGTGCTGCAGCCGGTCGGCATGATCGCGGCCCTCTCCTGTGGTGCTTGTTCGGTCCTGCTGCCCGCCCTGATGAAGCGGCGGGCCGGTGCGGCACTCCTCGGGTACGGACCCCGTACTCCCCGGGCACCTCTCACCTGGAACGCGGATACCCGCCGCGGGCCGCCGCATGCATGTATCGGGCAA
>NZ_JASCIS010000021.1 GCF_029968015.1 Streptomyces luteolus | reverse complement strand
AGCCTGATGGCCGGGCCTGGCGGGCGGATGATGGCCGGGGGCGGCCCCGATCAGCGTTCTCTGGATTTCAAGGGCTCGGGCAAACGCCTGCTCGCCCAGTTCGCGCCGCAGCGCGTGACGATGTACGCGATGCTCGTGGCGGTGTTCTTCAGCGTCGCGCTCTCCGTGGTCGGCCCGAAGATCCTCGGCAAGGCCACCGACCTGATCTTCGCGGGCATCGTCGGACGCGACATGCCCGAGGGCGCCACCAAGGAGCAGGTGCTCGACGCGATGCGCGAGCGCGGCGACAACGGTGTCGCCGACATGCTCTCGGGTACGGACTTCACACCGGGTGAGGGCATCGACTTCGCGGCCGTGGGCGAGATGCTGCTCCTTGCCCTGGGCGTCTTCCTGGCCGCCGGACTGCTGATGGCGGTCGCGACCCGGCTGGTGAACCGGGCGGTCAACCTGACCGTGTACCGGATGCGCGAAGACATCCAGGCGAAGCTGTCGCGGCTGCCGCTGTCGTACTTCGACAAGCGGCAGCGCGGCGAGGTGCTGAGCCGTGCCACCAACGACATCGACAACATCGGGCAGACGCTCCAGCAGACCCTCGGGCAGCTGGTGAACTCCCTCCTGACGATCGTCGGCGTCCTGGTGATGATGTTCTGGATCTCGCCGCTGCTCGCCCTGGTCGCGCTGATCACGGTGCCGCTGTCGTTCGTCGTCGCGACGAAGGTCGGCAAGCGGTCGCAGCCGCAGTTCGTGGAGCAGTGGAAGTCCACGGGCAAGGTCAACGCGCACGTCGAGGAGATGTACACCGGGCACGCCCTGGTGAAGGTCTTCGGGCGGCAGGAGGAGTCGGCGAAGCTCTTCGCGGAGCACAACGACTCGCTGTACGAGGCGAGTTTCAGGGCCCAGTTCAACAGCGGGATCATGCAGCCGCTGATGCTCTTCATCTCCAACCTCAACTACGTGCTCGTGGCCGTGGTGGGCGGTCTGCGGGTGGCGTCGGGCACGCTGTCGATCGGTGACGTGCAGGCGTTCATCCAGTACTCGCGGCAGTTCTCGATGCCGCTGACGCAGGTCGCGTCGATGGCCAACCTGGTGCAGTCCGGCGTCGCGTCCGCCGAGCGGATCTTCGAGCTCCTCGACGCGGACGAGCAGGAGGCCGACCCGGTGCCGGGCGAGCGTCCTTCGCGGCTGCGCGGGGCGGTCGCCCTTGAGCAGGTGTCGTTCCGGTACGAGGAGGACAAGCCGCTCATCGAGGACCTGTCACTGGCGGTCGAGCCGGGCCACACGGTCGCGATCGTCGGCCCGACGGGCGCGGGCAAGACCACGCTGGTCAACCTGCTCATGCGGTTCTACGAGGTCACGGGCGGGCGGATCACCCTCGACGGGGTCGACGTGGCGAAGATGTCGCGGGACGAGCTGCGGTCCGGGATCGGCATGGTGCTCCAGGACACCTGGCTGTTCGGCGGGACGATCGCGGAGAACATCGCGTACGGGGCGTCGAAGGACGTCAGCCGGGCCGAGGTCGAGGAGGCCGCGCGGGCCGCGCACGCCGACCGGTTCATCCGCACGCTGCCCGACGGCTACGACACGGTCCTCGACGACGAGGGTTCGGGTGTCAGCGCCGGTGAGAAGCAACTGATCACGATCGCGCGGGCGTTCCTCTCCGACCCGGTGATCCTGGTCCTCGACGAGGCGACCAGCTCCGTGGACACCCGTACGGAGGTGCTCATCCAGCAGGCGATGGCACGGCTCGCGCACGGGCGTACGTCGTTCGTGATCGCGCACCGCCTTTCGACCATTCGCGACGCGGACACGATTCTCGTGATGGAGGACGGGGCGATCGTCGAACAGGGCTCGCATGCGGGGCTGTTGGCGTCGGACGGTGCGTATGCGCGGCTGTACAAGGCGCAGTTCGCGGAGGCTGTGGTGGAGGTGGAGTAGGGGGTCCGGGTCCGGATAGGGGCGCGGGGCTGTGACATTTGCGGCTCCGCCGCAGGGCGGGACCGCGTCCGGAAGCCGAACCTCAGTCCAAGTACCCCCTCAACTGATCCGCGAACGCGTGGTCGCGGAGTTTGTTGAGGGTCTTGGACTCGATCTGGCGGATCCGTTCGCGGGTCACGCCGAAGATGCGGCCTATCTCCTCCAGGGTGCGGGGCCGGCCGTCCGCGAGGCCGTACCGCAGCTGCACCACCTTGCGTTCGCGCTCACCGAGGGTGGAGAGGACGGCCTCCAGATGCTGGCGGAGCAGCAGGAACGCCGCGGACTCCACGGGGCTCGCGGCGTCGCCGTCCTCGATGAGGTCGCCCAGGGACACGTCGTCCTCCTCGCCCACGGGGGCGTGCAGGGAGACGGGCTCCTGGGCGAGCCGCAGCACTTCGCCGACCCGCTCGGGCGGCAGTTCCAGGTGTGCGGCGACTTCCTCGGGGGTGGGTTCGTAGCCGCGTTCCTGCAGCATGCGGCGCTGGACGCGGACGACGCGGTTGATCAGCTCGACCACGTGCACGGGGACGCGGATGGTCCGGGCCTGGTCGGCGAGGGCCCGGGACATGGCCTGGCGGATCCACCAGGTGGCGTATGTCGAGAACTTGTAGCCGCGCGCGTAGTCGAACTTCTCGACCGCCCTGATCAGGCCGAGGTTGCCCTCCTGGACGAGGTCGAGCATGGTCAGGCCGCGGCCGACGTAGCGCTTGGCGACGGAGACGACGAGGCGCAGGTTGGCCTCGATCAGGCGGCGCTTGGCCATCCGCCCCATGACGACCAACTTGTCCAGGTCCAGGGCGAGTTGGCTGTCCAGGGCGAGTTGGCCGTCCAGGTCGGGGCTGCGGGTCAGCTTCTCCTCGGCGAAGAGCCCGGCCTCGACGCGGCGGGCGAGCTCGACCTCCTCGGCGGCGGTGAGCAGCGGGATACGGCCGATCTCGCGCAGGTACTGCCGGAACAGATCCGCCGACGGGCCGGGGCTCTCCGTGCGTACGGGGCGGGGCTCGGGCGGTTCGGCCGGTTCCGCGAGCTCGGTGGGGTCGCGCGGCTGCGGTTCTGCCTGCTCGGCGCCCGCGGTCTCCGTCTCCGTCTCCGTCTCCGGGTGGTGGGCGGCCCGGCTCTGCGGCGGTACGACTTCGATGACGTCGGCGGCGCCGGGGGTCGGTTGCGTCAACGTCTGGGTCTGGGTCTGCACGGGGGCGACCTCCAGGGTGATCGCCGCCGCATCGGGGGTGTGCGGCAGCGGTACGTCCGGGGCGGTACCGTCGGCCGCGCCGCCGTCCGCCCCGTCATCGATGAACGGATCCGCGGGGTTGTCGGGCCCACGCCCGGTGGGCCGGCCGCGCTCCGAAGACTCAGGCACCGCCCCCAGTGTGGGGTACGACACATCTCCGCGAGGAGGGGCGTGCGGCCACTTTCTGAGTCCGGTCCGTGACCGCCGGTTACTCAGGCGTCAACTTCGCGTGGGCGTACGGGGGTTGGCGCGGGCTGTCGCCCACCCGGATATACGGGCGTCGGCGCGGGCCGTCGCCACAGCACGCCGCGCGTGCGTACGGGGAGGCGCTCAGGCCGTCGTCACAGTGCGTCGGCGCCGCGCTCGCGCAGGGCACGGCCGTACTGCTGGAGGACCCACAACTCGTTCTGGGCGGCAGCGAGTTGGGCCGGGTCGGCGTGCGGGCCGAGGCGGGCGAAGCTGCCCTGCAGGTCACGGACGCGGCGGTCGACGGCGCGCAGGCGGACCTGGACGAGCTGCTCGCCGGCGTACACCTCGTCGACCGTGCGCCGCATGATCGCCTCCACGGCCAGCTCGGTGACCATGGCCCGCACCGTGTCGTCCGGCGCCGCGTCCCGCACGCGCGCGAGGTAGTCCGAGGGGTCCTGGACGCCCTGCTCGGCGCCGCCCGCGTACGCGACGGCCTCGCGCACCGCGGCGTAGGGCGGGGCGGTGAACTCGTCCGCGCCGTACGCGTCGAAGGCCGGGGAGACCAACTGCGGGTACTGCAGGGCGAGTTTGAGTAGCTCGCGCTCGGTGCGGTGGGCGGGGCTGCGGAGGTTGAGGGCGGGGCCGCCGGGGGGCCTGTTCTGCGGCGCCCCCTGGACGTACTGCGGGGCGTGCTCCCTGGACTGCTGCGGGGCGGGGCCGCGGCCGCCGCGGTCACGGGCCCAGCGGGCCAGTTGGGCCACGCGCTTGACGACGAACTGGGTGTCGAGGATGCCGAGCATGCCGGCGAGCTCGACGGCCACTTCGTGCTGCGCGCCGCTGTTCTTGATGCGGGCCACGATGGGGGCGGCCTCGTCCAGGGCGGCGGCGCGGCCCGCGGGGGTCTCCAGGTCGTACCGGTTCACGATCTGGCGGAGGGCGAACTCGAAGAGGGGCGTGCGGGGTTCGACCAGGTCTACTACCGCCTCGTCGCCCTTCGCGAGGCGCAGCTCGCAGGGGTCCATGCCGTCGGGGGCGATCGCGATGTACGTCTCGGCGGCGAACTTCTGGTCGTCCTCGAAGGCGCGGAGGGCGGCCTTCTGGCCCGCGGCGTCGCCGTCGAAGGTGAAGATCACGCGGGCCGAGCCGTTGTCCATGAGCAGCCTGCGGAGGATCTTGATGTGGTCGCCGCCGAAGGCCGTGCCGCAGGTGGCGATCGCGGTGGTGACACCGGCGAGATGGCAGGCCATCACGTCCGTGTACCCCTCGACCACGACCGCGCGGGAGGACTTGGCGATCTCCTTCTTCGCCAGGTCGACGCCGTAGAGGACCTGGCCCTTCTTGTAGATCGGGGTTTCGGGGGTGTTCAGGTACTTCGGGCCGTTGTCGTCCTCGCGGAGCTTGCGGGCGCCGAAGCCGACGACCTCGCCGGAGATGTCCCGGATCGGCCACATCAGGCGGCCGCGGAAGCGGTCGATGGGGCCGCGGCGGCCCTCCTGGGAGAGGCCGGAGAGGGTCAGCTCCTTGTCGGTGAAGCCCTTGCCGCGCAGGTAGCGCGTGAGGTGGTCCCAGCCCGCCGGGCTGTAGCCGACGCCGAAGTGCGCCGCCGCGGCCTGGTCGAAGCCGCGCTCGGCGAGGAACTTGCGGCCGATCTCGGCCTCGGCGCCGCCCAGCTGCTCCACGTAGTACTGCGCGGCGATCTTGTGTGCCTCGACCAGGCGGATGCGCTCGCCGCGCTGGTGAGAGGGGTTGTACCCGCCCTCTTCGTACCGCAGCGTGATGCCCGCCTGGGCGGCGAGGCGCTCGACCGTCTCGGAGAAGGTGAGGTGGTCGAGCTTCATCACGAAGGCGATCGTGTCGCCGCCTTCCTGGCAGCCGAAGCAGTGGAAGAGCCCCTTGCTCGGGCTGACCTGGAAGGACGGTGACTTCTCGTCGTGGAAGGGGCACAGGCCCTTCAGATTGCCGCCGCCGGCGTTGCGCAGCTGGAGGTACTCGGACACGACGGCGTCGATCGGGACCGCGTCCCGTACCGCCTTCACGTCCTCGTCATTGATCCGTCCTGCCACGCGTGAATTCTACGGGGCCGGTGTGACAGTCCGGGTCGGTGGTCCGTCAGCCCTCCAGGAGCGATTCCAGCGGAACGGACGGGTCCGCGAGACGGTCCGGGTCGGGGCGGGCCCCGGCCTTGATCAGGGCCTGGATCGGCTCCGTGACATCCCAGACGTTCACGTTCATGCCCGCGAGGACCCGCCCCTCGGACAGCCAGAACGCGATGAACTCCCGCTTCGTGGCGTCCCCGCGGATCACCACCTGGTCGTAGCTGCCGGGCGGCGCCCAGCCGGAGAACTCCAGGCCGACGTCGTACTGGTCGGAGAAGAAGTACGGCACCCGGTCGTACGTCACGGGCCTGCCGAGCATCGCGCGGGCGGCTGCCGGGCCGCCGTTGAGGGCGTTGGCCCAGTGCTCGACGCGCAGCCGGGTCTCGAACAGCGGGTGGTCGGCGGAGGCCGCGTCGCCCGCCGCGAAGATGTCCGGGTCGGAGGTGCGCAGGCTCGCGTCGACCGCGATGCCGCCGCCGTGCGCCCGGTCGGCCATGGTCAGCCCGGCGGCCTCGGCGAGGGCGGTGCGCGGGGCGGCGCCGATGGCGGCGAGGACGTCGTGCGCGGGGTGCTCGTCGCCGTCGTCGGTGCGGGCGGCCAGGACCATGCCGTCCTGGCCGGTGATCTCGCTGAGCCGGACGCCGAAGTCGAAGCGGACGCCGTGCTCCTGGTGCAGATCGGCGAAGAGCCGGCCGATCTCGGGGCCGAGGACGGAGTACAGCGGCGTCGCCTCGGGTTCGACGACGGTGACCTCCGCGCCGTACTCCCGGGCGGCGGCCGCGACCTCCAGGCCGATCCAGCCGGCCCCCGCGATCACCAGGTGGCCGTTGTCCCGGCCGAGCGCGGCGAGGACGCCCTTGAGGCGCTCGGCGTGCGCGATCCGGCGCAGGTGGTGCACGCCCGCGAGGTCGGTGCCCGGGATGTCGAGGCGGCGGGGCTCGGAGCCGGTGGCGAGGAGCAGCTTGTCGTAGCGCACGCGGGTGCCGTCGCCGAGGCGGACCGCCTTGTCGGCGCGGTCGACGGCTACGGCCGGTAGGCCGAGGTGCAGCTCGATGTCGTGCTGTGCGTACCACGCGGGCTCGTGCACGAAGACGCTGTCCCGCTCCTCCTTGCCGAGCAGGAAGCCCTTGGACAGCGGGGGGCGTTCGTACGGGTGCTCGCGCTCGTCACTGATGAGAATCACCCGGCCGGTGAAGCCCTCCGCACGAAGGGTTTCGGCCGCCTTGGCCCCGGCCAGTCCGCCTCCGACGATGACGAACGTCTGATCCGCGTCGACCACTTGATGCCTCCTCACAACCTTGCCGCCACTTGCGGGCGTCCCGCACGCAGCGTGGCCGCCATCTCGAGCGTCCCGCACGGAGCGTAGTGGGGGAAGGGGCCGTCCCCTCAGTGTCACCCCTGTGTGGCTCGATCACATCAGGTGCGCGCGGCGGGCCGGGGTCAGGTCCTGCCGCCCACCAGACGCGCGTGCAGGGTCCGCGCGGAGGCGTCGGTGAGCGCCGCGATCTGGTCGATCACGACCCGCTTCCGCGCGGTGTCGTGCGGCGCCGCGTCGAACAGGGCCCGGAACTGCGGGTCGAGGCCTTCGGGCGCACGCGCGGTGAGGGCCGCGGCGAGCTCCGCGATGACGACGCGCTGGTCCGCCCGGAGCCGCTCCTGTTCGTCGCGCTGCATCACGTACCGGTCGGCGACGGCCTTGAGGACGGCGCATTCATGGCGGGTTTCGTTCGGTACGACGAGCTCCGCGGCGTAGCGGGTGAGGGGGCCGGTGCCGTACCTCGCGCGCGTGGCGCCTTCCGCGGCGAGGCAGAAGCGGCCGATCAGCTGGCTGGTGGCGTCCTTGAGGCGGGCCTGGGCGACCGCCGTGCCGTCGTAGCCGTGCGGCCACCACTCCTGGTCGAGGAGGCGGTCGAGGGCGGCGGACAGCTCGGCCGGGTCGGTGTCCTCGGGAACGTACCGCCCCAGGGCCACGGCGAAGATCTCCTCGCGCTCGGGCTCTGCGTGCAGGCAGTTGGGGTCGATGTGGCCCGCGTGCAGGCCGTCCTCGACGTCGTGCACCGAGTACGCGACGTCGTCCGACCAGTCCATGACCTGGGCCTCGAAGCAGGTGCTGTGACCGGGGGCGCCCTTGCGGATCCACTCGAAGACGGGGCGGTCGTCGTCGTACACGCCGAACTTCACGGAGTCCGGGTCGGTGGGGTGTGCGCCGCGCGGCCACGGGTACTTGGTGGCGGCGTCCAGCGCCGCGCGGGTGAGGTTGAGGCCGACGCTGACGGGTTCGCCGGTGTCCTCGGCGTGCATGAAGCGCTTGGGTTCGAGGCGGGTGAGCAGGCGCAGCGAGTGGGCGTTGCCCTCGAACCCGCCCACGTCCGCGGCGCATTCGTTGAGGGCCTGCTCGCCGTTGTGCCCGAAGGGCGGGTGTCCCAGGTCGTGCGACAGGCAGGCCGTCTCGACCAGGTCCGGGTCACAGCCGAGCGCGGCGCCCAGCTCGCGTCCGACCTGGGCGCACTCCAGCGAGTGCGTCAGGCGGGTGCGGGGGCTGGCGTCCCAGGCCTGACTGCGCGTGCCGGGCGTGACGACCTGCGTCTTGCCGGCGAGTCTGCGCAGCGCGGAGGAGTGCAGCACGCGCGCGCGGTCACGCTGGAAGGCCGTCCGGCCGGGCCGCTTGTCGGGCTCGGGCGCCCAGCGCTCCGTGGCGAGTTCGTCATACGTCCAGGACATGCGTCGACAGTAGCCCGCGCGTGGCGTCCACCGGCTCGTCCCCCAGCGGCCAGCGCATGGGGCTCCGCCCCTCGGGGAGCTTCCTGCGGCCCGTCCGCCTCACGCCGACGCGGCGAGAGGGGCCTGTCCCACCGGGGACGACGACGCGAACCCGCGGGCCGCCTCGCGGTAACGGTGCACCAGCAGTTCGGCCAACGCCGGATGCGTACCCAGAGGAGCCGACGCGACGCCGGGAGCCACCCCCGCGGCCGGGGGCGGTGAAGCGGCCGGGGGCGGTGAAGCGGCCGGGGGCGGTGAAGTACGACGCGACGGCCACGCGGTGGCGGCCGAGGGGCTGGAGGACGAGCTTCCCCAGGCCCGTCCGCCTCACGCCGACGCGGCGAGAGGGGCCTGTCCGACCGGGGACGACGACGCGAACCCGCGGGCCGCCTCGTCGTAACGGTGCACCAGCAGTCCGGCCAACGCCGGATGCGTGCCCAGAGGGGCGGACGCGACGCCCGGAGCCACCCCCGCGGACTGCGCGGCGAAGCGGCCGGGGGCCGTGAAGTACGAGGCGACGGCCACGCGGTGGCGGCCGAGGGCGGCGAGGGCACGGACCGCGGCGGGGACCGTCGGGGACGCGGCGGAGGCGTACGCGGGGACGACGGGGACGCCGAGGCGCTCGGCGAGGGCGGAGGCCGTGGCGCGGGTGTCGGCGAGGCCCTCGGGGTCGCGGGAACCGGCGGCGGCCAGCACGACGCCGGTTCCCGCTTCCTCCGGGAAGCCCGCCTCGACCAGCCGGTCGTGGAGCGCGTCGACGAGCAGCGGGTGGGGGCCGAGCGGCGCGGCGACCCGGGCGTCGAGGTGCGGGGCCGCGGCGGCGGCAGCGGGCAGGTCGTGCTTGACGTGGTAGCCGCGACCGAGCAGCAGCGGTACGAGGACGGCCCGGCCGGGGGCGAGCCGGGCCAGGGTGTCGGGGAGCAGCGGCTCGTTCAGCTCGATGTGGCCGAGGTGGACGGCCGTCCCCGGCCGCAGCGCGCGCACCGTGGCGAGCAGGGAGCGCACGGTGGCGAGCGTGCGCGGGTCACGGCTTCCGTGCGCCACGACGACCAGCGGCGGCGGCGCGACGGGGCTCCGGGGAGCGGTGCGGCGGACGCGGCTGAGGCGGCTGAGGTGGCTGAGGCGGCTTCCTGCGTGGCTGGTGATCTGGTCGAGGAGCTGCGATGCCGTGGTGGCCAGAGGGTCCGGGGAGGCCTGGGGGGCCTGGGGGGCCTGGGGGGCCTGGGGGGCCTGGGGGGCCTGGGGGGCCTGAGGGGCCAGCAGGACTTGGGAGGCCAGCAGGGCCTCCCGGGCTTCTGGGGCCCCTGGAGCCTCCGGGGCCTCCGGCGCCTTCCGGGCCTCCCCCCAGACCGCTTCGTCCCCCAGAGTCGCTGCGGCCCCCCAGCCCTCCGGGGCCCCCGGAGTCGCTGCCGCCCCCGGGTTCGCTACGGCCTCCGGAGTCGCTAGAGCCCCCGGGGTCGCTGCCGCCCCCAGGTTCGCTGCCGCCCCCGGCAGCACCGCGTCCGCCCGCCGCAGGGGCTCGCGGGGCGCGGTGGCCAGGGTTTCCGTTGGGGGCCCCGGGTGTTCGCCGGGTGTGTGGGTCGGCGTCATGGGACAAGGCTGGCGTGCCGACGTTGCCTGGTGATTGCACGGTGATGACGGTCGATGTCCCCCGGCTCACGAGGGCGGGGCGGCGATTGTCAGACCCTCGTCGCACACTTGTCCTCGTAGGTCGGTCGACGGCGGACCGGGCCGGGGGGCCGCGGGGGAAGCCGGGAACGGGGGAATCGTGGGAAGCATGCGGGGCGGGGAGAGCCGGGCGGAGAGTCGGCGGTGGCTGCGGCGGCGGCCGTGGATGCGGTGGCCGCGGGGGCGGCGGGAGTGGCGGCTCACGGTGCAGGCCGTGATGCTCGCCTGCGTCCTGGCGCTGCTGCCGGCGACGTGGATGCACGCCGCGGCGGCGGACCGGGTGCGCGACCCCGGTGACGTGCCGCGCACGCAGGTCGCGATGGTGTTCGGGGCAGGTCTGTGGGGCGGCGAGCCCTCGCCGTACCTGGCGCACCGCCTCGACGCGGCGGCGGAGCTGTACCGCGCGGGCCGCGTCCAGGTGGTCCTGGTCACGGGCGACAACAGCCGGGAGGAGTACGACGAGCCGGACGCGATGCGCAGATACCTGACCGCGCGCGGCGTCCCGGACCGGCGGGTCGTCAGTGATTACGCGGGCTTCGATACCTGGGACTCGTGCGTGCGCGCGAGAAAGATCTTCGGCGTGGACCGCGCGGTGCTGATCAGCCAGGGCTTCCACATACGCAGGGCGGTCGCCCTCTGCCGCGACGCGGGCGTGGAGTCGTACGGCGTGGGGGTGGACGAGCCGCACGACGCGACCTGGTACTACGGCGGCGTCAGAGAGCTGATCGCCTCCGGCAAGGCCGCGGCCGACGCGCTGTTCGAGCCGGACCCGCACTTCCTGGGCCCGCGCGAGGACGGGATCACGCGGGCGCTGGCGTCCGAGCGCTGAGTGATTCCGGGTCCTCACCGCCGGCCGGCGCGGCCGCTGAGGTACGCGTACCTGGCATGTAACCCGGCACACCGTGCTCCGTAACAAGCCGGACCCACGCTGGAGCGCATGCACATCACCACGGCATCGCCCACCCCCACGCACTGCCCGTACTGCGCGCTGCAATGCGGGATGGGGCTGGCTCAGGACCCCGGTAGGGACGGGGGTCTGGCCGTGGTGGAGCGGGCGTTCCCGGTCAACCGGGGCGCGCTGTGCGGCAAGGGCCGTACGGCGACCGAGGTGCTGTCCTCCCGGGTGCGCCTGACCGAGCCGCTGATCCGGACCCACGCCACCGGCAGGCTCGAACCGGCCACCTGGGAGGAGGCGCTCGACCGGATCGCCGAAGGGCTGTCCCGCACGCGCGCGGAGCACGGTCCGGACGCGGTCGGGGTGTTCGGCGGAGGTGGGCTGACCAACGAGAAGGCGTACGGACTGGGGAAGTTCGCGCGGGTCGTGCTCGGCACGTCGCAGATCGACTACAACGGCCGGTTCTGTATGTCGTCGGCGGCGGCTGCCCATCAGCGGGCGTTCGGCCTCGACCGGGGCCTGCCGTTCCCGCTGGAGGACATTCCGCAGACCGGCTGCGTGATCCTGGTCGGCTCGAACCTCGCCGAGACGATGCCGCCCGCGCTGCGCTACCTGACCGAACTGCGGGAGAACGGCGGCACGTTGATCGTCGTCGACCCGCGCCGCACCCGCACGGCGGAGCAGGCCGACCTGCACCTCGCGCCGCGCCCCGGCACGGACCTGGCGCTGGCGCTCGGCCTGCTGCACCTGGTGGTGGCGGAGGGGCGTACGGACGAGGCGTACATCCGGGAGCGTACGAGCGGCTGGGCGCAGGCGCGGGCCGGGGCGATGGCGCACTGGCCGGAGCTGGTGGAGCGGATCACCGGGGTGTCGGTGCCCGAACTGCGGGAGGCGGTACGGCTGTTCTGCGCGCCGGAGAACGCCATGGTGCTGACCGCGCGGGGGCCCGAGCAGCAGTCCAAGGGCACGGACACGGTGGGCGCGTGGATCAACCTGGTCCTGGCGACGGGCCGGGCGGGGCGGCCGCTCTCCGGGTACGGCTGCCTCACGGGACAGGGAAACGGACAGGGGGGACGCGAACACGGCCAGAAGGCGGACCAGTTGCCGGGTTACCGCAAGCTGACCGATCCGGCGGCCCGGGCGCATGTCGCGGAGGTCTGGGGCGTGGACCCGGAGTCCCTGCCGGGACCGGGGCGCAGCGCGTACGAGCTGCTCGACGCGCTCGGCGGGGACGTGAGGTCGCTGCTGCTCATGGGCTCGAACCCGGTGGTGTCGGCGCCGCGTGCGGCGCATGTCGAGGGGCGGCTGCGCTCGCTCGACTTCCTGGCGGTGGCGGACGTGGTGCTGTCGGAGACGGCCGCCCTTGCGGACGTGGTGCTTCCGGTGACGCAGTGGGCGGAGGAGACCGGTACGACGACGAACCTGGAGGGGCGGGTGCTGCTGCGCCGGCGGGCGATCACGCCGCCGGACGGGGTCCGTACGGATCTGTTCGTGCTGCATGAGCTCGCGGCGCGGCTCGGCGTGGAGAAGGGGTTCCCGACGGACCCGGAGGAGGTGTTCGAGGAGCTGCGGCGGGCTTCGGCGGGCGGGCCCGCCGACTACTCGGGGATCACGTACCGCCGGCTCGCGGAGGAGGACGGCGTGTTCTGGCCGTGCCCGGCGCAGGCCGGGACCGACGGCGCCTCCGGAGACGGGGAGGACTCGGGGCTCGACGCGACGCCGGACGACCCGGCGAGCGACCCGGCGGACGATCCCGAGGGCGTTCCGGCGGGCGATCCGACGAGCGGACTCCCGGGCGATCCGACGAGCGAGCTCCCGGGCGATCCGACGAGCGAGCTCCCGGGCGATCCGACGAGCGGACTCCCGGGCGATCCGACGAGCGGGCTCCCGGGCGATCCGGCGAGCGGACTCCCGGGGGAACCGTCAGGCGAACTGCCGGGCGAGGGCGGCGAGTTCGTGTCGGCCGGGGTGCACCCGGGGACGCCGCGGCTGTTCCTGGACCGGTTCGCCACTGAGGACGGGCGGGCCAGGTTCGTACCGGTGACGCACCGGGCGGCCGCGGAGGAGCCGGACGCGGAGTTCCCGGTGCTGCTGACCACGGGACGGGTGGTGGCGCAGTACCAGTCGGGGGCGCAGACCCGGCGCGTGGCCGAGCTGAACGCCGCCGCCCCCGGCCCGTTCGTGGAGCTGCACCCGCAGCTCGCCGCGCGGATCGGTGTGGCGGACGGGGAGGACGTGACGGTGGTGTCGCGGCGCGGTACGGCGGTCGCGCCGGCCAAGGTAACGCGGACGATCAGGCCGGACACGGTGTTCATGCCGTTCCACTGGGCGGGCGAGGGCCGGGCCAACACGCTCACGCACCCGGCGCTCGACCCGGTGTCGCGGATGCCGGAGTTCAAGGTGTGCGCGGTGCGCCTGGAGCGGACGGCCTCGGCGGAGGCGGCGTAACCGCCACAGCTACCGCCACCGCCACAGCTACCGCCACCGGCACCGGCACCGCCACCGGCACAGCTACCGCACCGTCCGCCAGTCCCCGCTCGCGATGATCCGGGCGCGGGCGCGCAGCCGGGTGCGTACGGCCGGGGCGGCGACGTAGACCCAGGCGCGGCGGGCCGAGCCGTCCGGGAGGCGCACGTCGCGGGCGACGCGTTCGTAGTCGTTGTCCGGGTCGCCGGGGCGGTAGTCCTCCAGGCGGTCGAGCTCGCCGAGGAGACCGGCGTACGACTCGGGCCTGGCGGTGAGGAGTTCACCGTGTACGGGCCCGGCGCCCGGCTCCTCCACCACGTACGGGTAGCCGGGGCCCTCGTGCAGGGCGGCGTCCGGGAGCAGGGCGGGGGTCTGCGCCTCGACGCGGCCGCCCAGGTGGGCGTCGTGGTGGTACTCGCCGGGGCGCAGCGTCCCGTAGACGAAGAACGGCAGCGGGGCGGAGGGCTGCGGGGAGGTCTGCCCGGCCGGGTCGGTCACTTCGCGGTCTCCGCCCGGACCCAGCGCAGGTAGTCGGCGCTGCCGCGGACCACGGGGGTGGCGATGATCTCCGGGGTGTCGTAGTCGTGGGTGTCGGTGATCCAGCGTTCCAGGGCGGGGTAGCTGTCGGCGGTCGTCTTGAGCAGCACCTGCCACTCCTGGTCGGTGGTGACGGCGCCCTCCCAGCGGTAGACGGACGTGACCGGCCCGGACACCTGGGCGCAGGCGGCGTGCCGCGCGGCGACGGCGCCCTCGGCGAGGGAGCGGGCCTTGTCGGCGGAGTCGGTCGTCGTCAGCACCGTGAGCACGATGTCGACGGGGATGTCGGGGAGTTGCTCCATGTCTGCCTCCATGTCTGCAGTGGCTCCAGGTCGGCCGGGGACGTTACCGCAGGTCCCGGGACCAAAGTCCCGACGTACAGAATCCGCCCGCTCTACTGCCGTCTGTTACACAACGTCCGGATTTCCGTGATGGGCGCTGCCTACCGTCGACAGCGGTGGCCGGCCACCAGCCGAATCCCCGGCAAGTCCCCCGGTCGGTCGGCCACCCCCTCCCCCTCCCCTCCCCCATGCTCCCAGCGACGAATGGCGCCATGATCTCCCGTTCCCGACTGCTGCCCGGCGCCTCCGTCGCCGCCGTCGCCGTCGCGCTCGCCGCAGCCCTGCTCGGGCTCGCCGGGTGCGGTGCGCCGGGCGGGCTCGCCCGGGGTGAGACCGCGCCGTCCGTCGCCGTGCAGCCGAGTCCGGAGGCGGTCTGGCCGTCCTGGTCGGGCCGGTCGCCGAAGTCGCCCGCGGCCGACACGACCGAGCATCAGCCGCCGCCCCGGCCGCTGGAGGGCGTGCGGGTACCGGCGGGCGGCCTCGGCCAGATGTCCGTACAGGACGTCCTAGAGGCCGACCCGCGCGTGAAGCAGTACGCGGACCGGGAGCTCATACACCGCCCCGGCCGCGCCGGGATCCGCCCGCCGAGCCTCTCCGACCTGACCGGCGACGGCCGGCCCGAACTCCTCGTCGCCATCGACACGGAGAGCGGCTCGACGGTGATCACGGCCTACCGCGAGCTGCGCGGCGAGGTCGTCCCGATCCTGCTCGCGCGCGGCAAGCGCGTCACCGTCGAACAGCTCGGCACCGACCTGGTGCTGCGCCAGCCGTGCGCGGACGGCGGGGAGCAGGCGATCCGGTACCGGTGGAACGGCGAGCGGATGTCGACGGCCAGCGACACGAAGACGTACGCGAAGACACCGCCGAGGTCGTACGCGAAGACCCTCCCGCCCCCGAGCCCCTCGCCGACCACCTCCGCCTCGCCGAGCCCGACGCCCCACTCCTCGGACACCGCCCGATGAAGCCCGCCCCGCACGCCAATTCCCGTACCCGCCAAGCCGTCCGAGCCGTCCGAGCCGTCCGAGCCGTGCGAGCCGTGCGAGCCGTGCGAGCCGTGCGGTCCGGCCTCACCGCGCCCGGTCTGCGCAGGCAGATCTCCGCGCTGCTCGCCGCCGGCTGCGCGCTGGTCGCGCTGGCGATCGGGCTGCTCATCCACCACGCGCGCTACGAGCAGGTGGCGAGCGCGGCCCGTGCGTCGGCGGTCGCGGACCTGGTGCGGGTGCGGCAGTTGTACGAGGTGACGGGTCAGGTCGACCAGGACGGCACCGACGCGGCCCTCGACGGCCCCGACGTGCCGGACGACCTGCGCGGCGCGGCGCTCGCGGGGCAGCGGACGACGTACCTCGACCTGTCGGGCAGGCGGCCGTCGGTGTGGGCCGCCCGGCCGATCGGCGACCAGGTGCTGTCCGTACGCCGCTCGCTGGCCGCGGAGCGGGACGAACTGGAGGATCTTGACCGGCAGTTGCTGGCCTGGGGCACTGTCGTCGTAGCGCTCGCCGCGCTCACGGGCGCGGCCCTGGCCGGCCGGGTGAGCCGGGATCTGCGGACGGCGGCGGCGACGGCGCGCCGGATCAGCGCGGGTGACCTGGACGCCAGGATCGGGCACCCGAGACCGCCGAGCTCGCGCGACGAGGTGGCCGAACTGGCCGGCGCCGTCGACACGATGGCCGCCAGCCTGCAGCGCCGCCTGGAGGCCGAGCAGCGGTTCACGGCGGATGTGGCGCACGAACTGCGCACCCCGCTCACCGGTCTGCACACGGCGGCGGAGCTGCTGCCTCCGGGACGGCCGACGGAGCTGGTACGGGACCGGGTCGCCGCGATGCGCACGCTCACCGAGGACCTGCTTGAGGTGGCCCGCCTGGACGCGCGGGTCGAGCGGCCGGACCTGGACGCGCATCCGCTCGGCACCCTCGTCGAGGGGATCCTGCAGCGCACGGGCCACCCGCACCCCGTACGGGGCGCCGCCGGGACCGTCGTCCGCACCGATCCGCGCCGCCTGGAGCGGATCCTGGACAACCTGCTCGCCAACGCCCGCCGGCACGGCGCCGGGCCGGTCGAGGTCCTGGTCGACGGGACGGCCGTGACCGTACGCGACCACGGCCCGGGCTTTCCCGACCGGCTGCTCGTGGACGGCCCGCGGCGCTTCCTGACCGGCGCGCTGGAGCGCGGCCAGGGCACCGGCCTCGGCCTGACCATCGCCCTCGGCCAGGCCGAGGTGATCGGCGCCCGGGTCGAGCTGAGCAACGCGGCGGACGGCGGCGCCCGGGCGACCGTGCACCTGCCCGCCGAGCCGGGGCCCGGATGACCCTCAACCCACCCTCACCTCCCGTACGGGCGTACCGCCTTCGCGTCCCGCAGGGCGAGGGCCCACCAGGTCAGCTGGTCGAGCAGGACCTTGGCGGCGGCGTCGGGGCCCGCGGGGTCCAGGTGGTTGCCCTCGTCGTCGAAGTGGGCCTGGGCGCCGTGGAAGGAGACGGTGTCCCGGACCGTGACGGCATGCAACTCGGCGAAGACCTGGCGCAGTTGCTCCACCGCCCGCAGACCGCCGGAGATCCCGCCGTACGAGACGAAGGCCACCGGCTTGGCCTGCCACTCGGCGCGGTGCCGGTCGATCAGGTTCTTCAGGGCCGCCGGGAAGGAGTGGTTGTACTCGGGCGTGACGACGATGAAGGCGTCGGCGGCGTCGAGCTGCGCCGCGACCCGTACGAGCCGGTCCCGTACGGCGGGCTCGGGGTGCGGCGAGAAGACGGTGGGCAGCTCGGCCTCGGCGACGTCGACCACGTCGACCGTCAGGTCCTCGCGGGTGCGTACGCGGGAGAGCAGCCAGTCGGCGATCACGGGGCCGAAGCGGCCGTGGCGGTCGGAGCCGATGATCACGGCCACGCGCAGGGGAGCGGTCGTGGCGGACGCAGCGGACGCAGCGGAAGTGGCGGAAGTGGCGGAAGCGGCGGAAGCGGTCGTGGCAGTCGTGGCAGTCGTTGCTGAAGTCATGCCGACAAGCCTGATAGTTAAACCATAGTTGAGGTCAAGCCCCTCAAGAGCGCATCCTTGACGCATGCCTCAACTCGCCTGGAACGCCAAGGAAGCCACCGTCGGAGAGCTGGCCGAGCGCAGCGGGGTCGCACCCTCCGCGCTCCGGTTCTACGAGCGCGAGGGCCTGATCCACAGCCGCCGTACCTCGGGCAATCAGCGCCGGTACAGCCGCGACACCCTGCGCCGGGTCGCGTTCATCCGGACCTCGCAGCGGCTCGGCATCCCGCTCGCCACGATCCGCGAGGTCCTCGGGCTGCTGCCGGAGGACCGTACGCCGACGCGGGAGGACTGGGCGCGGATCTCCGAGTGCTGGCGCTCCGACCTCGACGAACGCATCCGTACGCTGCAGCGGCTGCGCGACCACCTCACGGACTGCATCGGCTGCGGGTGCCTGTCCCTGGACCGGTGCCGCCTGTCCAACCCGGGCGACGAGCTCGCGGACCACGGCCCGGGCCCACGCCGCCTCCTGGAGGACTGAGGCTTCTGGAGGACTGGAGCTTCTGGAGGACTGGGGCTTCTGGAGGACTGGGGCTTCTGGAGGACTGAGGCCGAACCGGCGGCATGCCACGGTCACCCGTTCACAGCCCTGCGCCCAGGACTTCGGGTACTCCCGGGTACTCCCCCGCCGCACCCCCATGACCTGCTGGAACGCCACCGCCGAAGCGTCGTGGGGGGCCTCGGTGCGCGGCCGGAGGGCGGTCACCGGCAGGCGTGCCGGGCCGAGTGCGACGAGCCTCGTACCAAGGGCGCGACCGACTCAGCGGCACATGGGGGTGCAGCGGGCCGCGCTCTCTCGGAGGACTGAGCATGCGCACCGCCACCCGCCGACCGCTGACCGCAGCGCTCGCCGTCGCCGCCTCCGTGTGCCTCGCCGCGGGGCCCGCCTGCGCGATCACCGCAGAGGCGGGTCCGGCGCACGCGATCACCGCAGGCACAGGCCCGGCGCACGCGATCACCGCAGAGGCCGGTCCGGTGGCGGCGGCGGTGGCCGAAGGCGATCCGCCCGACACCAGCCTCGACCTCTACCCCGCCACCGTCACGCCCGGCGACAAGGTCACGGTGCACACCCTCGCCTGCGGCGTCCGCTCCCGCGCCAGCGGTGACGCCAGCGCGGTAGGGGCGGGCATGTTCAAGCTCGCGGTCGGTACGCACGACGAGGTCGTCGTCGGCCGCTTCAAGGTGCCGGCGTCCGCCTCGCCCGGCACGTACTCGATCCGCGCGCGATGCGCCGACGGCAGGGAGGTCGCGGGCGATCTCATGGTGAGCCTGACGGCGCCGTCGGAGCCGGTGAACCCGAAGGGACATGTGAAGACGGGGGTCGGCGGCGCGCTCGGACCCGACCCCGTGCAGACCGCGGCGGGCGTGGCGGCCCTGGCCGTCGCCGCCGCGGGCGGTACCTGGCTCCTGCATCGCCGGGCGAGAGGCGACGGGATCTGACCGGACAACCTCCGCTGTCCACCGGTACCGCCGCCCCCGCCCCCTTCGAGTCCGCCTCCGCACGCGGCTCGGAGGGGGACGCGGGGCACGTACGACCACCCCGAGAGGGCCCACCGTGCCGAACCGTGAGACCGGGACCCGCAGAAAAGGGCCCCGCAAGCCGCTCCGTACCGCGATAGCCGCGGTCTCCGTCCTCGCCCTGTGCTCCGGCGTGTGGCTGCTGCAGAACGGCGGCGCGCAGGCACCGCCGCAGCCGTCCGCCGCCGAATCCGCGGACACCTCCGCGGGTCCGGCGCCGCGCGCCACCGGCGCGGCCCCCGCGCTGCCCGCCGCGCCGCCCACCCGCCTACGCATCCCCTCCCTGCGCGTCGACGCCCCGCTGATGGGCCTGAGCCTGACGCGCGAGGGCAGCCTCGACGTACCGCCCGCGGGGCGGCGCAATCTGGCCGGCTGGTACGAGGCGGGCACCACGCCCGGCGAGCGCGGCACCGCCGTCGTCGCCGGGCATGTCGACAACGCCGAGGGCCCGGCCGTGTTCTACGCGCTCGGGGCGCTGCGCAAGGGCCAGACCGTCGAGGTGGACCGGGACGACGGCAGGACCGCGGTGTTCACGGTCGACGCGGTGGAGGTCTACGACAGCCGGGACTTCCCGGACGACAAGGTGTACGGCGCCGCCGCGCGCCCCGAGCTGCGGGTGATCACCTGCGGTGGCGGCTACTCGAAGAACACCGGCTACCTCGGCAACGTCGTCGTCTTCGCGCACCTGACGGGCACCCGTACGTGAGGGGACCTCTTCGCGCACCTGACGGGCACCCGTACCTGACGGGCACCCGTACGGGAAGGGCACGAAGGGCACCCGTACGTGAAGGGCACCCGCCCGTGAGGGGACCGGCTCACCCCAGCCACTGGTCGTACGCCAGCTTCCCCACCAGCGTGACGACGACGACCACGAGGACGCCGCGGACGAATCCGCTGCCCTTCTTCAGTGCCATGCGCGCGCCCACCGTGCCCCCGACGAGGTTGAACACAGCCATCGCGGCGGCCAGTTGCCACATCACGGTGCCCTTGTAGCTGAACATCGCGAGAGCGCCCAGGTTGGTGCAGACGTTGACGATCTTCGCGATGGCGGAGGCGTGCACGAGGTCCATGTGCAGGACGGCGGTCAGCGCGATCACCAGGAACGTGCCGGTGCCGGGCCCGAAGAGGCCGTCGTAGAAGCCGATGCCGAGGCCCGCGACGGCGATCGCGGCGAACACCCGCTGCTTGGTCGGCGGGCCCGCGACGGCGCCGGTGCCGAAGGCCGGGCGGAGCATCACGAACGCGAGCACACCGAGCAGCACCACCATGATCATGGGCCGCAGGACGTCGGAGCTGATCCCGGCCGCGAAGAACGCCCCGCCCATCGACCCGGCGAGCGCCGCGAGCCCGATCTTCACGGCGGTGCCGACCTCGACCGGGGCTTTCCGGGCGTACGTGACGGCCGCGGCGGAGGTGCCGACGATCGCGACGGCCTTGTTGGTCCCGTACACATAGCTGGGGTGCACCTGCGGGACGCCGATGAGGAGCGCGGGGAGCAGCAGCAGTCCGCCGCCGCCCACCACGGCGTCGATCCAGCCCGCAGCGGCCGCGGCGAGGCAGAGGACCACGACCGTGGTCAGGGATATGTCGGGCATGATCACGACAGTATCCGGAGGCCCTGAGCTGCCGGACACCACCTGGTTCAGGGTGCCGCCTGGGGTTCCGCACGCCCGGCCGGGAGGCGGTCGGGGGCGGGCGGGGCGGCCGGGTCGACGGTGACCGCGAGGAGCGTCGCGGCGAACGCGCTGGCGGAGGCGAGCCCCAGGGCGAGTCTGCGGCGGGCCTGACGGGTGACTCCCCGCACGGGGACGGGCTTGCGGTGGCGGGCCATGGGCGGGCGACTCTCCGGGCTGTCTTCGGGTCAGGGTTCTCAGTACGTGAAGTTCTCGGCGTGTATACGGTCCTCGGGCACCCCCGCCCGTACGAGGGCCACGGTCGCCGCGTGCGCCATGCCGGGCGGGCCGCACAAGTACACGTCGTGCTCGGCGAGATCGGGCACGAGATTGCGCAGGGCCTGCGGGGCGAGGGGGTCGAAGGAGGCGTCGGAGGGGCCGAGCAGGAAGTGCAGGTGGGCCTCGCGGGAGGCGGCGATGGCCTCCAGCTCGGCGCGCAGGACCAGCTGTTCGGCGCTGGACGCGCGGTAGAGGAGGGTGAGGTCGCCGGGTGCGCAGGGCAGGGTCTCGAAGAGGGCCCGCATCGGGGTGACGCCGACGCCCCCGGCGAGCAGCAGCACCTTGCGGCGGCTGCGGCGGTGCGCGGTCAGGGCGCCGAACGGGCCGGTGGCGAGGACCCGGGTGCCGGGCCGGAGGCGGCGCACCCGGCGCGTGTGGGTGCCGATGGCCTTGACGGTGATCCGTACCCGGTCGTCGCGGACCGGCGCGGAGAGCGAGAACGGCAGGGCGGTGTGCCAGAGCCCGCGCCGCAGGAACCGCCAGCGCAGGAACTGCCCGGGCTCGGCGCGCAGTTCGTCCAGGCCGATGCCCTGCATGACGACGGAGACCACGTCGGGCCCCTCCACCGTCACCTCCCGCACCCGCAGGCTGTGCCGCAGCGCCTGGCGTACGGGGACGACGAGCCGGTACCAGACGAGCAGCACGGCGACGGTGGTGTGCAGCAGCGACCAGAACCAGACGGCGAGGGCGCTGCCCGCGATGTCGGGCCCGGCGAGCTGGTGGGCGAAGGCGAGCCCGGCGCCGACGTACGTGAGCAGATGGACGGCCCGCCAGGTCTCGTGCGGGACGCGGCGGCGCACCGCACGGGCCGAGGTGACGCCGACGGCGCCGAACAGGGCCGTACCGAGGGCGGCGGCCGCGAGGCCGGGGTAGCCGAGCAGGCGGACGCCGGCGCTCAGCAGATCGTCGCCGGTGTGGGCCGCGTACCCGCAGAGGGCGAACAGGGTGTGCGCGGCGCACAGGCTGAGCACCCAGCGTCCGCCGAGCGCGTGCCGCCGGGCGAGCCGGTCGGCGCCCACGCCGTGCTCGACCGCGGGGACGCGGGCCATCAGGAAGAGCATGACCAGCACTCCGTAGGCGGCGAGGAGGCCGGTGAGGTGGGCGGCGGTTGCGAAGAGGGCGTCGAGTCGCGCGGAGTGGTGGGCCTGTACCGCCCAGAGCCCGGTGACCATGGCTCCGCCGGTGGTCAGGGCGGTCCTCAGCACCCGGGGGTCGACCCTCATGGGCTGGACCGGATCGCGATCCGGCGCTGGACGCGTCGTAGGTCGTCCACATGCGCACCCGGCGCCGTGGGGCTGTGCCCACCCTCCCCCAAGCTCTCGGCTTCGCTCGAGCAGGGGGGACCCCCATCGCCCTGCGGAACAGCTGCCCACAGCAGTAGCGGTAGTGGTAGCAGTAGCTGTCGTCACTCTCACGGCAGTGAACCTAGAGCCTGCCGACGCGCAAAAACACCAGGTCAGGCCCCCGCCCGGCATCCTTAAGGTTCCCTTGAGAACCCCCTCACGGACGATTAAGCCAAGCCCGCAAGGACCTCACACGCCCTGCCCCACCCCGCTGAGGGCAGCGTTCCGTGCGGGAAACAGAAGGGATGCGGACGGGTAACACCGGCGCCGCACGCTCCTTGCATGGGTTCACAGATCGTGGTGATCGGCGCGGGCACGGCGGGCGTACGGCTCGCGCAGCAGCTCGCCCTGGCCTCGGCCGCGGGCGGGGCAGCACCTGCCTCCGGCCTGGCCGTCACCCTGCTCGGCGACGAGCGGCACGCCCCGTACAACCGTGTGCTGCTCGCCGAAGTCCTTGCCGGGCGGTACGGGCCGGAGGTGATCGCGCTGCCCTCGCCCGCGCCGGTGCGCCGGGGCCGGGTCGAGCGGATCGACCGGGAAGGGCGGTTCGTGCACTGCGCGGACGGCGGCCGGGTCGCCTACGACAAGCTGGTCCTCGCGACCGGCTCGAACCCGGTGCTCCCGCCGCTGCGCGGGCTGGCACCCGGTGCCGGACTGCCTGACGGCGTGCACGCGTTCCGCACCATGGACGACTGCCTCGCCCTCTCCCAGGCCGTACGGGAGGGCAGCCGGGCCGTCGTCATCGGCGGCGGGCTGCTCGGGGTGTCCGCGGCGCGTGCGCTCGCCGAGCGCGGCGCACAGGTCGTCGTGGCCCAGCAGGGCGAACGGCTCATGGAACGCCAACTCGACGCCACAGCGGGCGACTTGGTGCAGCGGCACCTGAGCGGCCTGGGCGTGGAGGTGCACACCGAGTGCCGGGTGCGCGGCCTGATCACCCAGGACGGAGCGGTCACCGGCGTCACGCTGGCCGACGGCTACGCGCTCGGCGCCGACCTCGTCGTCCTCGCCTGCGGGGTGCGGCCCCGCGTCGGGCTCGCCCAGGCGGCCGGTCTGGACGTGCGGCGCGGCATCGTCGTCGACGACGAGCTGCGGACCAGCGACCCGCACATCCACGCCATCGGCGACTGCGCCGAGCACGACGGCACGGTCTACGGTCTGGCCGCCCCGGCGGTCGAACAGGCCGACGCCCTGGCCGAGTCGCTCGCCAGGACTGACGGGCCCCGCTACACCGGCACCCGCGCCCTGACCCGCCTCACCCTGAACGGGACCGGGCCCCTGGACCTCGCCACCTTCGGCGAGTCCGACCCGCTGCCCGGCGACGACGTGGTCCGCCTCGCCGACGCCACCCGCGGCACCTACCGCCAGGTCGTCGTCCGCGACGACCGCCTGGTCGGCGGCGTACTCCTCGGCGAGCTCGGCACCGTCGGCGCGCTCGCCCGTGCCTGGGAGGCCGCAGAGCCGCTTCCCGAGGCGCCCCTGCTCCATCTGCTCACCCCTGACGGAGGCTCCTGATGTCCACAGCAACCCCCCGCACGATCGTGCTCGTCGGCCACGGCATGGTCGGCCAGCGGTTCCTGGAGGCCCTGGCCGAGCACGGCGTCGCCGGACGCGACCGGGTGGTCGTCCTGTGCGAGGAGCCCCGCCCCGCCTATGACCGGGTGCAGCTCACCTCGTACTTCGCGGGCCGCACGCCCGAGGAACTCTCCCTGTCGGACGCCGAGTTCCTCGACAAGTACGGCATCGAACTGCACCTGGGCGACCCGGCCGAGACCATCGACCGGGAGCGCGGCGTCGTCACGGCCCGCTCGGGTCTGACGGTCGCGTACGACACGCTGGTGCTCGCCACCGGCTCGTACCCGTTCGTGCCGCCCGTGCCGGGCAAGGACGCCGCGGGCTGCTTCGTCTACCGCACGATCGAGGACCTGCTCGCGATCGAGGAGTACGCGAAGAACGCCACGACCGGCGCCGTCGTGGGTGGCGGTCTGCTCGGCCTGGAGGCGGCGGGCGCCCTGAAGGGCCTCGGCCTGAGCACCCACATCGTCGAGTTCGCGCCGCGCCTCATGCCGGTGCAGGTCGACGAGGGCGGCGGCGCCGCGCTGCACCGCACGATCACCGGCATGGGCCTGACCGTGCACACCGGCACCGGCACGCAGGAGATCGTCACCGGTGAGGACGGCTCCGTCACCGCCATGCGCCTTTCGGACGGCTCCGAACTGGCCACGGACATGGTCGTGTTCAGCGCGGGCGTCCGCCCCCGCGACCAGCTGGCCCGGGACTGCGGCCTGGCGGTCGGCGAGCGCGGCGGCATCACCGTGGACGAGCGGTGCCGCACCGCCGACCCGAAGGTCTTCGCGATCGGCGAGTGCGCGCTCGCGGCGGACGGCCGGGTGTACGGCCTGGTCGCGCCCGGTTACGAGATGGCGCAGGTCGCGGCGGCCGCGATCGCCGACCAGGAGAACGGGAACGGCTTCACCGGGGCCGACATGTCGACCAAGCTGAAGCTGCTCGGCGTGGACGTGGCGTCCTTCGGCGACGCGCACGGCACCGCCGAGGGCTCCCTGGACGTCGTGTACGCGGACTCCCGCTCCGGCACGTACAAGAAGCTGGTAGTCGGCGCGGGCGGCGAGCTGCTCGGCGGCGTCCTCGTCGGCGACGCCGAGTCGTACGGCATGCTGCGTCCGCTGACCGGCTCCGTGCCGCCGATCTCCCCCGAGCAGCTGGTCCTGCCCGCCGGCGCGGGCGCACCCGTGGCCCTCGGCCCGACGGCGCTCCCCGACGAGGCCGTCATCTGCTCCTGCCACAACGTCACCAAGGGCGCCATCCGGGGCGCGGTCACCGAGCACTCCTGCACGAGCGTGCCGGAGGTCAAGAAGTGCACCAAGGCCGGTACGGGCTGCGGCAGTTGTGTGAAGGTCCTCGGCCAGCTGGTCACCGCCGAGCTGGAGGCGGGCGGCGTCGAGGTCGACAAGGGCCTGTGCGGCTGCTTCGCCCAGACCCGCCAGGAACTGTACGAGATCGTGCTCGCCCTGCGCCTCACCTCGTACCGGGAACTCCTGGACGCGCACGGCCGCGCGGAGGCGCGCGGCGGCGACGGCTGCGAGATCTGCAAGCCGACGATCGGCTCGATCATCGCGTCCCTCGCGCCCACGCTCGGCGCGGACGGCTACGTCCTGGACGGCGAGCAGGCCGCGCTCCAGGACACCAACGACCACTTCCTCGCCAACCTGCAGAAGAACGGCTCGTACTCGATCGTGCCGCGCATCCCCGGCGGCGAGATCACCCCGGAGAAGCTGATCGTGATCGGCGAGGTCGCCCGCGACTTCGGCCTCTACACGAAGATCACGGGCGGCCAGCGCATCGACATGTTCGGCGCGCGGGTCGAGCAACTCCCGCTCATCTGGGCCAAGTTGGTGGACGCGGGCTTCGAGTCCGGCCACGCGTACGGGAAATCTCTCCGTACCGTGAAGTCCTGCGTCGGCTCGACCTGGTGCCGCTACGGCGTGCAGGACAGCGTCCGCATGGCGATCGACCTGGAGCTGCGCTACCGGGGCCTGCGCTCCCCGCACAAGCTGAAGTCGGCGGTCTCCGGCTGCGCCCGCGAGTGCGCGGAGGCCCAGTCCAAGGACTTCGGCGTGATCGCCACGTCCAACGGCTGGAACCTGTACGTCGGCGGCAACGGCGGCGCGACCCCGCGCCACGCGGACCTGCTCGCCCAGGACCTCGACGACGACGGGCTGATCCGTCTGATCGACCGCTTCCTGATGTTCTACATCCGCACGGCCGACCGCCTGGAGCGCACGTCGACCTGGCTGGAGCGGATCGAGGGCGGCCTGGACCACGTACGGGACGTGGTGGTCGAGGACTCCCTCGGCATCTGCGCCGACCTGGAGGCGCTGATGACGGCCCACGTCTCCGGCTACCGCGACGAGTGGGCGTCCACCCTCGACGACCCGGAGCGCCTGGCCCGCTTCGTCTCGTTCGTGAACGCCCCCGAAGTCCCGGACCCGACCGTCCGGTTCGTACCGGAACGCAACCAGATCAAGCCCGAACTGCCCCTCCTGAACCTGACCACCCGCCCCCTGGAAGGAACCGCGACCCGATGACGATCCTCGCTGTTGAGACGACCACTGCATACGTCCAGCTGTACGTGGACGGCGACTGGCTGCCCGTCTGCGACGACCCGACCCGGATCACCCCCGGCCGCGGCGTGGCGGTCCTGCTCCCCGACGGCGGCCAGGCAGCGGTCTTCCAGGACCGCACGGGCCGCTGGTACGCGATCGACAACCACGACCCGTTCACGGGCGCGGCGGTCCTCTCCCGAGGCCTGATGGGGTCCTCCGACGGCTCGGCGTTCGTCGCGTCCCCGCTTCTCAAGCAGCGCTTCGACCTGACGACGGGGCGGTGCCTGGACGACGAGGAGGTCTCGGTGCGGGCGTACGCGGTGCGCGTCGCCGCCTGAGCAGCGCCGCCCGCGTCAGCCGAGTCCGTACGCCACGCCCGTGAGCTGCTCGGACGCCACCCAGAGCCGCTCCCCCGCAATGTCGTTGCGAGTCCACGGTGCCCGCCACGACTTCGCGGGGGCGCCGCGCCAGCCCTGGAGGCGGGGGCCCGTGAAGGAGTCGGGCCGGACGCCTGGCGCCGTGGCCGCGTACAGCGTGGGCAGGGCACCGGCCTGTGCCGACTGGGCGACGATCCGGTTGGCAAGCCCGGCGGCCCGCTCGATGCCCCGGCGGCCCTCCATCCGGGGCCCGGCGGTCTGCAGGTTGGTACTGGCGTAACCGGGGTGGGCGGCAGCGGCGACGACACCCGAACCCGCGGCGGCCAGGCGCCTCGCCAACTCGTGCGTGAACAGCAGGTTGGCGGTCTTGGAGCGGCCGTACGCGACCCAACGGCGATAGCGGCGCTCACTGTTGAGGTCGCCGATGTCGATGTTGGCGAGGACGTGCAGTCCGCTGGAGACGGTCACGACGCGGGCGCCGTCGACGTTCTCGATGCGGGGCAGCAGCAGCCCGGTGAGGGCGAAGTGGCCGAGGTGGTTCACCCCGAACTGGGTCTCGAAGCCGTCGGCGGTCCGCGCGTACGGCAGGGCCATGACGCCCGCGTTGTTGATCAGCAGATCGATCCGCGCGGGCGCGTGCGAGCCCGCGAACTCCCGTACGGACTTCAGGTCGCCGAGGTCGAGCGGCGCGAACTCGACCTCGGCGCCCGGCACTTCGGCGGTGAGCCGGGACACGGCCTCCGTGCCCCGGGACTCACTGCGGCAGGCGAGGACCACGCGGGCGCCGCGCCGGGCCAGTTCGCGTGCCGTGACATAGCCGATGCCACTGTTGGCCCCGGTCACGACGGCCGTGCGGCCACTCTGGTCGGGGATGTCGCTCGCGTTCCAGCCCGGCATGGGATGTGTCCTTCCGGAGAGGTCGGGACGTTCCAGCGTACGACCCCGGTCCGGCTCAGGCGGCGGCGCCGCCGTCCACGACGAGGTCGGTGCCGACAAGGGAACCGGCCTCCGGGGACGCCAGGTAGAGCACCGCGGCGGCGACCTCGTCGCGGCTCGCGACCCGGCCGAGCGGGTTCGTCTCCCGCATCCGCTCGGCACGCCCCGCCTCGTTCTCGCCGGGCAGCAGCGACATGGAGGTGTCCGAGGCGCCGGGGCTGACCGAGTTGACGCGGACGCCGTCCCCGATGTGGTCGAGCGCCGCGCCTCGGGTGAGGGCCCAGACGGCGGCCTTGGTCGCGGCGTAGGCGGCGGCGCCGGGGATGCGCAGGTGCGGGCCGAGGTTGGAGGCGATGTTGACGATGGCGCCGCCGGTCGACTGGCCTCGCATCTCGGCGATCTCGGCGCGCAGGGCCAGGAACACGCCGGTGACGTTGATGTCGAGCTGGGTGCGCCAGTCCTCCTCGGAGAGCTCGGCGAGGGGCGTACCGGCGCGCAGCACACCGGCGTTGTTGACGGCCACGTCGAGCGAGCCGAAGCGGTCGACCACCGCGCGCACGGCGGCCTGGACCTCCCCTGCGCTGCTGACGTCGGCGGTCACGGCGAACGCGGTGCCGCCCTGCTCCTCGATCAGCTGGACGGTCTCCTTGAGCGGACCCTCCCCCCGCCCGGCCACGGCGACGTGCGCGCCCTCGGCGGCGAAGGCGAGCGCGATGGCGCGGCCGAGACCGCTGCCGCCGCCGGTGACGAGGACGGACTTGCCGGTGAAGCGGGTACGTGACGTGAAGTTGGTCATGAGGTGACTCCCTTGATTGCGTTGATGCGTCAGATGGTTCGGGTGATCCGGGCGGACAGATGGTGGACGGCGAGCGCGGCGAACAGCACCGCCGTGACGAAGAGGGTCGAGGGGTCTCCGCCCACGGTGAGCAGGGCGGCGAACAGGACGGTCGGCCCGAACTCCATCGCGGTGTTCATGACGCCCCCTGCGAGGCCCACGTCAGCGGGGGCGACGGACTCCATGGCGAGCACGGCGGCGCCCGCGAAGGACAGCGCCGCACCCGCGGGCAGCAGCACCAGACCGGGCAGAAGGCCGTAGCCGTACGGGATGCCGGGGTCGAGGCCGGTGGCGGCGAGGAGCGCGAGGCCGACGGCTCCGGTGCCCAGCCCCGCGCCGGTCACGCGGGCCGCGCCGTACCGCCCGATCAGTGGGCCCGCGATCCGTCCTGCGGCGATCAGCGCCACCGCGAACGGCACGAAGGCGGCCGAGGTGGGCAGCGGCGACCAGTCGCGGACCTGCTGCAGGTGGAGCGAGAGGACGACGAACACGGTGGCCGTACCTGCGGCGGTCAGCGCGACCGCGGCGAGCCCGGCGGCGCGCCGCTGCACGTGCAGGAACCCGGGCGGAAGGAGCGGGTCGGGGGCCCGGCGTTCGACCGCCACGAATCCGGCGAGCAGGGCCACCCCGGCGCCGAGCGGCACCAGCACCTGCGGCGCGGTCCAGGCGTACGCGTCGGTCATGACGAGCCCGTGACCGGCGCCGAGCAGTCCGCCGGTGGCGAGCAGCGCCCCCGGCAGGTCCAGGGCGCGTCCGGCGCCCGGGGCGGTGGGCGGCAGGAGACGGGGCGCGAGAGCGAGGGCCAGGGCCGCGACGGCGAGCGGCAGCGCGAGGGCGAGCCGCCAGGACCAGAGGGCCGAGACGACTCCGGAGAGCAGATTGCCCGCGGTGGCTCCGAGCACGGAAAGCCCGCCCCAGGCCGCCATGGCCCGGCCGTACGCGGCGGGCTCCGGGAACACCGTGCGCAGCACCGCGAGGGCGGCCGGCGCGACGAGCGCCGCGCCCGCGCCCTGCGCGAAGCGGGCGGCGAGGAGCACCGTGTGGTCCGGTGCCGCCGGAGCGAGGGCGGAGGCGGCGCCGAAGAGCAGCAGCCCGGCGGTGAGCGCCCGGCGCCCGCCCCAGCGGTCGGCGACGCGCCCGCCGAAGAGCAGCAGCCCTGCGAACGTGAGCCCGTAGGCCGCGCTGAGCAGGATCAAGTCGGCCCGCCCCAGGGCGAATTCGCGGCCGATCCGGGGCAGCGGTACGGCGATGACGGCGAGCGTGAAGATCAGGCAGACCTGTACCGCGCCGAGCAGCGCGAAGGCGGGCGCGGTGCGCGGGACGGCTTCGGGCGGGTCCTCGACGAGGACGGTCGTGTGATGCCCAGCCATGTCTCCCCCAAGAGTGATTTTTATTGAACGATCGGTCCAGTATTAACGCAAAAAAAGAGCCCACCTCGCCCGCCTCCCCACCCGCTCTATCCGTTCTATCCGTCGAGCAGCCGCAGTGCCTGCTCCGCCGCGTCCCGCACCCTGGCCGGGTCGCTCGACGCCTTGCCCACCACGCGCAGACCCTGCATCAGCACGAGCAGCATCCGCGAGAGGGCCCGCGGGTCACGGCCTTCGGGCAGCTCACCCTGCGCCTGGGCCCGGACGAGCGCGGCGTACAGCGGAGTCTCGATGTGATCCCAGCTGACCTCCACCCGGCGGGCGGCGGCCGTGTCGTGCGGGGCCATTTCGGCGGCCGTATTGGTGACGAGGCAGCCGGACAGACGGAGTTGCTCGTCCGAGGCCTCGTCGGCGAACCGGCGCACCAGGGCGCGCACGGCCGGCAGCACCGGACCCGGCTGCGACAACTCGGCGAGCAGGGCCGGGTCACGCGTCTGCGCGTACCGGTCCATGGCCTTCAGGTACAGCTCGCGCTTGTTGCCGAAGGTCGCGTAGAGGCTGGCACGGCCGATACCGAGGTGGCCGACGAGATCGGCCATCGAGGTCGCCTCGTACCCACGTCGCCAGAACAGCTCAAGAGCTGCCTGGAGCGCGGCGTCGGGGTCGAACTCCTTGGTGCGTGCCATGTGGACGACTCTAGCCCTGACTGGAACGCACGGTCAAGAATGATCGGCACACCTGATGCCGGGTTGGACGTCCCCTAGGCGGCCGCCCGCAGTTCCACCGCCGCCAGCGGTACGAACCCAGGACCGGTGCCGGACGTGTCCGCGTCGCGGCCGCTCAGCCGCCGCAGCAGGGCCATCGCGATCCGCTCCCCCTGGGCCTTGGCCCGCTCCGCGTTCGGCCCCAGGTGCAGGCCGTCCACGGTGGCGTGCCAGAGCTGGACCCAGCGGCCGAAGTGGGCGGCGGTCAGGGGCTCCACGGCGTGCAGGGCGGCGTGCGGGGCGAAGGCGTTGCGGTGGTAGTCGGCCGTGCGGAAGAGCGCCCGCTCCCAGAAGTCGGTGATGCGCGGCAGGTGGACCTCCAGGTCCGTGCCCGCGATCTGCGTGAAGAACGGCCCGATCAGCGGGTCCGCGAAGGCGGCGGTGTAGAAGCGGCGGAGGAGTAGGTCGAGGTCGTCCCGCCCGGAGATGTCCGGCTTCGTGTGGCTCATGCGTTCCAGCGTGCCGGGCACCGGATCACCGGAAACAGGGCAGAAGGTCCCGCGCATCCGCGCCCCGCCGCGCGTAGCGTCGAGACCATGAGCGACACCGAACCCACAGCGGGCCCCGAGGGCCGTACCTCCGGAAAGAAGATCACCGAGAAGCTCTCCGCCGCCGCCCTCGCCGAGTCCACCGGGAAGGACTGGCTCGGCTGGTTCGCCGTGCTCGACCGGTGGGGTGCCGTCGGGCCACCGCAGCGCAGCCACACAGAGATCGCCCGGCACCTGCGCGAGGAGCACGGCGTGAACGGCTGGCACGCGCAGTCGATCACCGTCGGGTACGAGCAGGAGCGCGGGATGCGCGAGGTCGGGCAGACGTGCGCCGGGACCTGGGAGGCAGGTGGCAGCAAGACGATCGCCGCCGGGGCCGAGCGGATCACCGAGGCGTTCGTGGACGAGTCCGTGCGCCGCCGCTGGCTGCCCGACGCCGACGTCACGATCCGTACGCACCGGCCGGGCAAGTCCCTCACGGCCGACTGGGAGGACGGGTCGAGCCGGATCTCCGTGTACCTGACGGTCAAGGGCCCGGAGAAGACCGGCGTCAGCCTCGGACATCACAAGCTGGACGACGCCGACGCGGTCGCCGCGTACAAGGAGTTCTGGCGGGAGCGGCTCGGCGAGTTGAAACGACTGCTGGAGGAGGACTGAGCCCCCCCGACCGGCCGGGCAGCCCATCGCCCGGGTCAGCCCATCGCCCGGGTCAGCCCATCGCTCGGGTCAGCCCGCCCGGACCACGCGGAACCCCGTGTTGCCGCTGGAGCTGTCCGGGGTGTTGCCCATCCGCGCGGAGGTGCGGTAGCGCAGGCAGTACGACTCGTGGCACAGGTGCGAGCCGCCCTTCAGGACCCGCGTGCCCGGGGTGAACCGGTCCGCGCACCACTCCCACACATTGCCGGTGGTGTTGAACAAGCCGTGGGCGTTGGGCTCGAACGCGTCCACCGGGCATGTGGAGCGGTAGCCGTCGGCGGCCGTGTTCCGGTGCGGGAAGCTGCCGCGGAAGATGTTCATGCGGTACGCGCCGCCGGGGTCGCGCTCCTCGCCCCACGGGTAGGGCTTGCCGTCGAGCCCGCCGCGTGCCGCGTACTCCCACTCCGCCTCGGCGGGCAGCCGGGCCCCGGCCCAGCGGCAGTACGCGAGCGCGTCGTCGTACGAGACATGGACGACCGGGTGGTCCTGCCGGTCGGCGAGGGTGGTGCGCGGTCCCTCGGGGTGGTTCCAGGCGGCGCCGAAGACCTGGCGCCACCACGGGGTCGCGGCAGCGGCTGCGGTGGGCGGGAAGTCGTCGGGCAGGAAGCCGCCGAAGACGAACGACCAGCCGAACCGCTCCGCGTCCGTGACGTACCCGGTCGCCGCCACGAACGCGGCGAACTCGGCGTTGGTGACGGCCGTGGCCGCGATCGCGAAGCCGTCCACGGTCACCTCGCGCGCCGGGCCCTCGCGGTCCTCCGGGTACGGGGAGGAGTCGCTGCCCATCAGGAACGTACCGCCGGACAGTACCGCCCAGCCGCCGTGCGGGGCACGGGACCGCGCTGCTCCCGTGCCGGTGACCGGCGCGGGCGCCCCGGTGGCCTCGGTTCCGGGCTGTCGGCGGGGGGCGCAGCAGGCGGTCATGGCGTCACCGTCGTTCGGGGGCGGGGAGTGCCCGCACCGGACGGCGCGTGCAGGTCGAGCACACCGTAGCCAAAGCCCTCGGCGTGCACCCGGGTGGCCCGGACCTCCACCCCCGAGACCTCGACCGGAGCCGCCCCCGAGAGCCGCTCGGGCAGCGCGAACTCGGTCGGCTCCCGGCGGGGGTTGACCACGACGACGTACCGCTCCCCGCGCACGTACACGAGCGGGTATCCGGCGTGCAGCACCTCGACCGAGCCGCCGCTGCCGAGTTCCGGGCTCGCCTTGCGCAGCGCGATCAGGCGGCGCACCAGGTGGAGCAGCGAGCCGGGGTCGGTGCGCTGGGCGGCGACCGTGGGCCGGGCGGGGTCGGGGTCGAGTGGCAGGTAGAGGTCCGTGGCCGGTGCCGTGGAGAACCCGGCGTTGGCCCGGTCGTCGTCCCACTGCATCGGCGTGCGCGATCCGGCCCGGTCGTAGGAGGGGCCGAGGCGGCTGCCTTCGTGGTCGGTCAGGCCGGGGACGTACCGCATGCCGATCTCGTCGCCGTAGTAGACGGCGGGCAGGGTCGGCCAGGTGAGCTGGAAGGCGAAGAGCGCGGGCAGTTCGGCGGCGGTGCGGGGGCCGCAGGCCGGGCGGGAGAAGTCGTGGTTGGCGGTGGGCAGGCAGATGTGGCCGCCCCGTCCGGCGGTGTCGATCGCCTTGGTCGCGCGCTGCCAGCCGTCGAGGAAGATCCGCGGGGTGCCCCGGCCGTCGGCGGCGAAGTACGGCTCCATCGGGGGCCAGGCCTCGTCGACGGTGCCGGTCCTGTTGCTGAGCAGGGAGCGCAGCGTACGGCCGTTGTCCTCGGAGCCGAACTGCAGAAAGAAGTCCGCGTGGAATCCGGCCGGTACGGAGACGGCCGGGTCGCCCCACTCGGAGAGCAGCGCGGCCTGCGGGTGGGCGCGGTCGATCCAGGACCGCAGCTCCCGCCAGAGCCGGCCGGTCTCGACGTGGCCCGGGTCGTCCTTGACGAGCGACGCGGCCATGTCCACGCGGAAGCCGGACACGCCCAGGTTCAGCCAGTGGGCCATGATGCCGCGCAGTGCCCGGCGGTTGGCGCGCGGGCCTTCGGCGTCCACGGGCAGGCGCCACGGCTCGTCCGGATCGGTGTGCGCGTAGCCGAAGTTGAGGGCGGGCTGGCTCGGGAAGAAGTTCGGCAGGTACCAGCCGGGGCGGGCGCCGGGTGAGGGCTCGAACCCTTCGTGGGGTGGCGCCTCCGTGGCGGCCCAGATGTAGCGCTCGTCGGACGGGTCGTCGGCCGATGCCCTGAACCAGGGGTGCCGGTCGGAGGTGTGCCCGGCCACGAGGTCGAGCAGGACCCGGATGCCTCGGCGACCGGCGGCGTCGACGAGCCGGGCGAGGTCGTCGTTGGTGCCGTAGCGGGGGGCGACCGTGTAGTAGTCGGCGATGTCGTAGCCCGCGTCGAGGAACGGGGAGGTGAAGCACGGGTTGAGCCAGACCGTGTTCACACCGAGCCACTCCAGGTGGTCGAGGCGCTGCTCGATGCCCGCGAAGTCGCCGATGCCGTCGCCGTCGGAGTCGGCGAAGCTCTGCGGATAGATCTGGTAGAGGACGGCCTCGGCCAGCCAGTCGAGGGCGGGGCGTGGGACGTGCACGGAGTCAGTTCCCTTCGCTTGCGGCGTGGGGCATGACACCTTGCGGGGTGTCACCGAACTCGGCCTGGATTCGGGCGAGTTGGTCGTTCAGCTCGATGACGGTGTCGGCGTACGCGGGATCGTCGTAACGGTTGTGCGTCTCGTGCGGGTCGGTCGTCAGGTCGAACAGCTCCCAGGCCGCCGGGCGCGGGGCGTCCTCGGCGCCGTCGGCGCCGGAGCCGTGGCCCGGGTAGTGGATCAGCTTGTGGGTGCGGGTGCGGATGCCGTAGCAGGCCTGGACGTTGTGGCAGACGTCGAGGTGCATGTAGTAGCGGTAGTAGACGGCGTCCCGCCAGTCGTCCGGCCGCGCGCCCCTGAGGAGGGGGAGCAGCGAACGGCCCTGCATACGGGGGTGGGGTGCGAGGCCCGCCAGGTCCAGCAGGGTGGGCGCGTAGTCGATGTTGGCGACGAGTTCCGCGTGCCGGGAGCCGGGCTCGGTGACGCCGGGCCAGCGCAGCACCAGCGGGATGCGCATGCCCTCCTCGTACATGAACCGCTTGTCGAACCAGCCGTGTTCGCCGAGGAAGAAGCCGTGGTCGGAGGTGTAGGCGACGGCGGTGGCGGCGTCGAGGCCGGTGACGTCCAGGTAGTGCAGGACACGGGCGACGTTCTCGTCGAGGGCGGCGATCACCCGCAGGTAGTCCTTGATGTAGCGCTGGTAGCGCCACTCGCGCTCCTCGCGCGCCGAGAGACCTTCCGGTACGGGTACACCCTTGAGGTCCTCGTCCGTGAGGTCCTCCATGCTCATCGCGGCCTCCTGGGCGGCGGGGGCACGGCCGTCGAGGTCGTCGTGGAGGGTCGGCGGGGCGGGGACGGTGTCGTGCTCGTAGAGGTGCCGGTGGCGGGGTGCGGGCTCGAACGGGCGGTGCGGGGCCTTGTGCTGGATCAGCAGGCAGAAGGGCTTGTCGGGGTCGCGACGGTCGAGCCAGCCGAGGGCGAGGTCGGTGATGATGTCGGTGACGTAGCCGGGGTACTTGGTGCGGCCCTCGGCGGTGACGAACTCGGGGTCGTGGTAGACGCCGTGCTCGGGGAGGATCTCCCAGTGGTCGAAGCCCTCCGGGTCGTGGCCCGCACCGTGCCCGAGGTGCCATTTGCCGATGATCGCGGTCTGGTAGCCGGCCTCGCGCAGAAGCTGCGGGAAGGAGGGCTGGCTCGCGTCGAACTTGTGGTGCGGGCCTTCGAGCGACGTCATGCCGTTGACATGGCTGTACGTGCCGGTCAGGAGGGTGGCGCGGGCCGGGGAGCAGATGGCGTTGGTGCAGAAGGTGTTCTCGAAGACCGTGCCCTCGGCGGCGAGGCGGTCCACCGCCGGGGTTCTGTTGATCACGCTGCCGTACGCGCCGATGGCGGCCGGGGCGTGGTCGTCGGTCATGAACAGGATGATGTTCGGCCGGTGCGGCGCGGTCATGACGGCTCCGTTGCGAGGTATGCGAGGTAAGGGCGGGGCCGGCGGTGGTCTCCGCCGGCCCCGGTGGTCTCAGCGTGTGACGGTGGTCTCCGCCGACCCCGTGGTCTCAGCGTGTGACGGTCAGCGTCGCGCGGGCCTCGGCGCGTGAGCTGGTGCCCGCGTACACGTCGATCGCGCCCGGCTCGATCACGTACCGCCCGCTCTGGTCGTTGGTCCAGAACCCGAGGTCGTCGGCGCCGAGGGTGAAGGTCAGCTCACGGGACTCGCCCGGTGCCAGGGTGACCCGCTCGAAGCCGCGCAGGCGGCGGACCGGCTGGGCGATGCTCGCGACCGGGTCGTGGACGTAGAGCTGGACGACTTCGTCGCCGGTCCGCTCGCCGGTGTTGGTGACCGCGACCCGTACGTCGATCCGCTGACCGTCGCCCAACTCGCCCACGCCGACCGACGGTTGGCCGAGCACCGGCTCGCCGGTCGTGAACGTCGTGTAGCTCAGGCCGTGCCCGAAGACGAACTGCGGCCCGTCCGCGAGGTCCAGGTACTTGGACACGTACTTCTCGTCGGAGCGGGGGTCGTGCGGGCGGCCCGTGCTCTCCCGGTTGTAGTAGACGGGGATCTGGCCGACCGCGCGCGGGAAGCTGACGGGCAGCTTGCCGCCCGGGGCGACGGCGCCGAAGAGGACGTCGGCGATGGCGCGGCCCGCCTCGATGCCGGGGTGCCAGGCCTCCAGGAGCGCCGGTACGCCGTCCACCCAGTCGCCGATCGTGAGCGGGCGGCCGTTGAGGAGGACCACGACGAACGGCTTGCCGGTGGCCGCGACGGCGGCGATCAGCTCCGCCTGCCCTTCGGGCAGCGCGATATCGGCGCGTACGGCGGCCTCGCCGCTCAACTCGGGCTCCTCGCCCACCGCGAGGACGGTGACGTCGGCGGCCCGTGCCGCTTCGGCCGCCGCCTCGGCGTCGGCCCCGGCGTGCGTGACGGTGGCGTCGGGGGCGGCGGCCCGCACGGCGTCGAGGAGGCCGGCCGAGGGGAAGCGGCGGCAGCCGGGGCCCGCCCAGGTGCCGTGCAGGTCGGTGTGGTCGGCGAACGGGCCGACCACCGCGATCGTCCCGGACGACGTGGCGTCGAGGGGCAGCACGCCGCCGTCGTTCTTCAGCAGGACCATCGAGCGGGCGCCGGTGTCCCGGGCGGCCGCGCGCGCCTCGGGCGTCGGCTCGTCGATCGCGGCGGACTCGTCGGTGTACGGGTGGTCGAAGAGGCCGAGCGCGAACTTCAGGGCGAGGACGCGGGCGACCGCGTCGTCCAGGCGCTCCTCCGTGATGAGGCCGTCGGCGAGGAGCTGCTCGCCGTGGCCGGCGATGCGCGTGGAGACCATCTCCATGTCGAGCCCGGCCGTCAGGGCGAGCCGGGCGGCGTCGGCGCCATCGGCCGCGTAGCCGTGCGCGATCAGCTCCTCGACGCCCGTGTAGTCGCTGACGACGACGCCGTCGAAGCCCCACTCCTCCTTGAGGATGCCGGTCAGGGTGTGCGGGTTGCCGTGCGCCGGGACACCGCTGACGGTGTTGAAGGCGGCCATGACGGTCGCCACTCCGGCGTCCACGGCGGCCTTGAACGGGGGCAGGTAGTGGTTGCGCAGGCGCTGTTCGGAGACGTCGACCGTGTTGTAGTCCCGGCCGCCCTCGGCACCGCCGTACGCCACGAAGTGCTTGGCGCAGGCGGCCACCCGGTCGTCGGCGGCGAGGTCGTCGCCCTGGTAGCCGCGGGTCTTGGCGACGGCGAGGACGGCGTTCAGGTACGGGTCCTCGCCGCAGCTCTCGGCGATCCGGCCCCAGCGTGGCTCGTGCGTGACGTCCATCATCGGCGAGAACGTCCAGCGGATGCCGTTGGACCTGGCCTCCTTCGCGGACACCTCGGCGTCCCGTACGACGACCTCGGGGTCGAAGGCGGACGCCTGGGCCAGCGGGATCGGGAACGTGGTCCAGAAGCCGTGGATCACGTCCAGGCCGAAGACCAGCGGGATGCCGAGCCGTGACTCCTCGACGGCCATCCGCTGCAGGGTGTTGGTGTGGGCCGCGCCGTGCAGGTTCAGCACCGAACCGAGCAGACCCGCGCGGGCGGCGCGCTCGACCTCCTCGGTCTGGCCGCCGCCGGGCCCGGTGTCGCCGGTCCAGGTGAGCTGCTGGAGCTGGCCCAGCTTCTCCTCGACCGTCATCCGGCTGAGCAGCTCCTTGACCTCGTTCTCGTAGACCTCGGTCGGGTGCGGTCGGTCCGGTCGGTGCATGTCTTTGAGTCCTCTGTTTCCCGTGGCGTCGGGCCCGAGTTCACGTGGCGCCGGGTCAAATGTATGCGCATACATCAATGCTTGTAAAGGTCACTCGGGGCGCGCCGGATCCGACTCCCGGCGCGCCCTGAGGGGTTCACCCCGCGCGGACCGTGAACTCCCCGCGGCCGCGCACCCGCAGCAGCGTGCGGCCGCCCTCGGTGGCGACCTTGGCGCCATGGCAGTGGGCGGGCCCGTCGACGGCGACGACGGCCTCATCGCCGAGAGCGCGGAAGGACACCCGCCCCTCACGTATCGCGGTGATCTCGGCGGTGGCGTACGCGATCCTCAGCCCGCCGGCGGTGACGCCGAGCGGCAGCATGGCCGCGGCACGCCCCGCCAGATGGAGTCGCTCCCCGCCGAACAGCGGCTTGCCGCGCTCGGCGAAGGCGACGTCCTGGCCGTACCCGGAGGCGATGTTGAAGGCGTGCAGGAGCCGTCCGCCACCGTCCGCGTCCACCGTGGTGAGGGCGAAGACCCCAGGCAGCCGGGCGTCGTTGGTGACTTTGGGCCGGACGCCCAGCTCGGCGAGGGCGGCGGTCCAGAAGTCCAGGTCGCAGCGGTAGTCGGCGGTAATGACGACGGCCCGGCCCTTGCCGACGGGGACGTCGAAGCCGCAGCCCTCGCCCGTGGTCACCTCACGGAGCACCACGTCGCCACGGCTCGCGGAGGCCAACTGGGCCTTGCCCGCCCGCACTTCGGCTCGCGGCGCGGCCCAGCCGTGCGCCGTCACCGACAGGAAGAACCGGTTCGCGTCGGTGAGCGTCTTGCCGGGCTTCAGGCCGAGCGCGTCCCGCAGCTCGGTCGACGCGTCGCCCGCCATGTCCTTGCCCGGCAGCGTTCCGGAGAGCAGCAGCTTGCCGCCCGCCTCCAGGTACCGCACGAGCCGCCGCTGGAGCGCGCCGTCCAGGTACGCGCCGGTGGCGAGCGCGAGCGCCGGGGTGCGGTCCGGGTCGAGGTCGCCCGCCTGGAGGTCGACGCTGTCGTACCGGAAGCCGCCGAGCAGCATGGCGCGCGCGAGCACGTCGCCGGGACCGGAGCCGCGCACGGACTGCACGTCGCTCAGGACGGCCTGCACCGCCTCGGTGTCCGGTCGGTACTCGGTGAGGTAGTGGTCCGGCACGAACGCGAGGGAGAGCCGGTCGTGCTGGGGCTTCATCGGCGCGAGCAGGCCCGCGTTGCCGTTGACCGCGTGCACCGTGCGCTTCAGGGACGGGTAGCTGGGCCCCGGGCGGCCCTCCGGGTCGACCGGGGCGGCGAAGCCGTGGCGTTCGCCGGTCGAGCCGATCCGGTCGTTGCCGTCGCCTGTGGGCCGGTCGAGCTTGGGGTTGAACCCGCCCGCGAACAGGTAGTAGTTGATCATTTTGGCGCCCTGGGCCAGACAGAGCCTGGTCTTCAGGTCGGCGGCCTCGGCGCCCGACTGGTTGTTCAGGGTGTTGCCGTAGTCGGCGTGCCCGGCGTCGAACTCCAGGGCGGTGACCGGCTGGTCGCTGTCGTGCACGGCGTCCATGAACGCGTTGACCAGGTACAGGTCGGTCACGTTCTTGAAGGTCAGATCGCCGAGGTAGAAGTCGGCGCCGGAGATCATCCCCGGCTTGCCCGCGTACGTCTTCATCAACTGGCTGATCCCGATGGGGAAGTTCTCGGCGGTGCCGCCGCCGGTGCCGTGGATGTTGATCAGGAACGGGATGCCGCGCACCCCGTGCTCCTCGGCGGCCTCGCGCAGGTCGGCGACGTAGCGGGCGAAGCGGCCGCGCATGAACGCCCCGAGGTCGTGCATCAGGGCGGCGGAGTACGCGTTCCCCGGGGCACGGACCGACTTGTTCCGCTCGGCCTCCGGCCGGCCCGCGAAGGGGTAGCGCCCGCCGAGGTCCTGGCCGTACGTCTGCTCCAGCCAGGGGTGGAAGTCGGCGAGCAAGTGGTCGGTCAGAGCGGGGGTGTTGCTCACCCAGTCGAGCATGCCGATCTCGTTGTCGAGCTGGCAGGCGACGACACCGGGGCGGCCGCCTCGCCGCAGCCGCTGCGCGAGCACCGGCATCACGGCGGCGTACCAGCGGCGGGCCTCCTTCAGGAAGGCGGGCGCGAGGAGGTCGACGGCGGGTGTGGTGCCGGGCTTGCCGTTCCAGCCCTCGGGGTTGATCTCCGGGTGCTCCTCGCGCACCCGGTCGGGCACGCCCTCGCCCTTCAACTCGGCCATGGTGAACGGGCCGGGGCGGGCGACGATGTCGCAGCCGTTCTCGATGCACAGGTCGAGGAACGCCCCGAGGTCCCGCTCGGCGCGGGTGCGGCCGGTGACGTCGATCTTCCCGTCGGCCGTCTCGTGCCACATCCACGGGATGTACGTGGCGATGGCGGTGAGCCCGGCCTCCTTGGCCTTGTCGAGCCGGGACTGCCAGTCGGCGCGCTTGAGCCGGAAGTAGTGGATCTCGCCGCCGAGTACGAGCACGGGCTCGCCGTCGACGAGGATCTTCTTGTCGCGGTACGTGACGAGGGGCTGATCGGCCTTGGCCGGCTTCTCGTCGGCGGCCGCGGACGTCGGCGTGCCGGAGGCGGCGGCCGTGACGACCCCGGCCGCGGCGGTGCCGAGGACGGTGCGGCGGCGCACCGCTGGAAGAGCGCTCACAGGCCGAAGTCCTCCTTCGCGATCAGCGGCTTGAGGTTCGCGCGGAACCCGCCGCCGCGGAACGGGCGTTGCAGCAGACCCGGCTTGAGGGCCTGGGCGAAGGCGGCGGCCGCCATGCCCTGGTCGAGGGAGAGCATCCGGTCGCTGACCTTGCCGGTGGAGACGTTGACGGAGTCGTAGAACCCCATGCCGTCCTCGTACGCGTCGAAGTCCCGTCGGATGCGGCGGAGGTTGGTGACCGCCTCGCGCGGGGTGACGAGCAGCGCGAGCGCGCCCGCGTGCGGGGTGACGACGCCGTTGGTGTACGCGGAGGGGTCCGGCGCGGGCTGACCGTACGGGACGTAGGTTCGGTCGGTGTTGGAGCAGTAGCCTGCGGGGTTGATGCCGAGGTACTGGACGCCGTACTCCTGGTAGCCGCCCTCGGGGACGTTGCACGGGGAGAAGCCCCAGTAGCCGTACTCGGTGTCGATGAGGCCGTGGTCGCGCTGGCCGAGGGCGTGGTGGGTGAGCGTGGTGCGCCAGGAGGCGTTCCACCGCGCGGAGGGCACGAACAGCTCCGGCATCAGCTGGCCGAACATGTCGCCGCCCCAGCCGGGCACGGTGTTCCGGCCGCGGTAGGTGTAGTGCCCGTTGAAGTAGCGCACGCCGTCCCGCGTGACCCACATGCCGGCAGGCGGCATCTCCTGCTTCTCGCCGGGCTCGAACGTGCGGTACATCCGCCAGTAGTGGTCGGGCGTGACCGTGCCGTCGGCCAGGCCCAGGTAACCGGCCATCCGGGTCTCGGAGACGAGGGTGCCGTAGAAGTACGGGGTCAGGGCGTCGTCGGCGACCCGGAAGCCGGTGTGCATGTGGCCGGGGTGCGCGGCGGGGTCGGCGGCGTCGTACGGCTCGTAGAAGAAGGACCAGTCGATGTCCTTCCTGAGCTTGCGGATGCGCGGCGCGAGCAGCGGGTCGGCGTCCTCGGCGATGCGCAGGCCGACGTCGAGCCAGGCGTTGTCGACGGAGGAGAGCAGGTGGCTGACGGGGTCGCCGCTGCCGGGCCAGGTGTCGAGGACCTCGCCGGTGAACGTGTCGTACCAGTTGAACCAGAAGCCGTGCAGCCGCTCCATCGTCTCGACGGTGGCGAGCGTGCGGGCGAGCCTGCGGTGCATCTCGCGCTCGCTGATCACGCCGAGGCCCGCGGCGGCGACGGTGGACCACAGCCAGCAGCCGATGTTGGTGGTGGAGGTGTTCTGGGTCAGGACCGGCTTCGCGCCGCTCAACCTGATGTTGTCGGCGGGCAGTCCGCTCTCGGCGACCATGGCTTCGAGCGAGCGGTACGTGTCGGTGAACCAGCCCTTGAGCAGGGCCTCCGCGTCGGCCGTGGAGCGCCGGGCGGCGGCGTGGGCGGGTGCGGTGCCGAGGGCGAGGGCGCCGGTGGCGCCCGCGGCGGCGGCGGCGGCGGCGGCGGCGGCGGCGAGGAAGGTACGGCGTTGCATGGTTCGGTCAACTCCCTGAGGGGCGGCAGTTCCGGGCAGCGCGAACGAGCCCGGGGCGGGCTGGTGCGTACGAGAGGGATGTGTGCACGGGGCCGACGGCGGTCAGGTGGCCGTCGGCCCCGTACGAATCAGGCGGCTCAGACGCCTACTTGAGGCCCGCCGTGGCGATGCTCTGCGTGAAGAACCGCTGGAGCAGGACGAAGACGACGAGGACGGGCAGCACGATCAGGAGCGCACCGGCCATCAGGACGCCGTTGGCGCCCTCGGACTGGGTGGGGTCGGTGGCGAAGGTGGCCAGGGCCACGGGCAGGGTGTACTTGTCCGGGTCGTTGGTGGCGACGAGGGGCCACAGGAAGTTGTTCCACGAGCCGAGGAACACGAAGATCGACAGCGTCGCCAGGGCGGGCTTGACCTGCGGAATCACGATCCGCCAGAAGATGTACCACTCACTGGCGCCGTCCACCCGGGCCGCTTCGAGCAGCTCGTCGGGCACGGTCGACATGAACTGCCGCATCAGGAACACCCCGAAGGCTCCTGCCGCGAAGGGCAGGATCAGCGCCGCGTAGGTGTCGATGAGGCTCAGCTTGCTCATCATCACGAACTTCGGCATCAGCATCAGGTTGCCGGGCACCATCAGGGCGGCCATGACGACACCGAAGACCGCCTTCTTGCCGGCGAACTTCAGCTTGGCCAGGGCGTATCCGACCATGGAGCAGAACACCAGGTTGCAGAGGGTCACGAAGACCGCGACGACGACCGAGTTGCCGAAGAAGAGGCCGACGTCCATCCGGTCGAGCAGTTCGCTGAAGTTCGCCAGTGTCCACTCGGTGGGCAGCCAGGCCGGCGGGCTGGCCGACAGGTCCGCGGGCGTCTTGAACGCGGCGAGCGCCATCCACAGGAACGGGCCGGTCATGACCAGCAGGCCGAGGCTGAGCAGGACGTAGGTCAGGGCCCGCCGCATCCGGGTACGGCGGTCCCGGGCCGCGTAGCCGTCGCTGCGCGTGGCGGGCGCCGAGGTGTCGGTGAGTGAGCTCATTTCGTCCTGTCCTTCAGGAGCCGCAGTTGAAGCAGCGTCACGGCCAGGATGATCACGAACAGCGTGTACGCCATCGAGGACGCGTAGCCCATGTGGAAGAAGTCGAAGCCCTCGCGGTACATGTACAGCGAGACGGTGAGCGTGCTGTCGGAGGGGCCGCCGTCGGTCATCACGAACGGCTCCTCGAAGACGTTGAGGAAACCGATCGTCGTCATCACCGCGACGTACAGCATCGTGGGCGTGAGCAGCGGGACCGTGATCTTCCTGAACTCCTGGAACGCGCCCGCGCCGTCCACCCGCGCGGCCTCCCGCACCTCGGTGGGGATGGCCTGCAGTCCGGCCAGGAAGAGGACCATCGCGGTGCCCATGTTCCGCCAGACCGCCATCACGATCAGGGACGGCATGGCGAGCGCTTCCGAGCCGAGGAAGTCCGGGGCGGTGAACCCCAACTCCCGTGCAAGGCCCGCGATCAGGCCCTCGGAGGGATCGAGGACGAACTTCCACACGACGGCGACCGCGACGATCGCGGTCACCACCGGCGCGTAGAACCCGACGCGGAAGAACGTACGGAACCGTTCGATGCCCGAGTTGAGGAGCACGGCGGCGAACAGGCCGCTGCCGATGGTGAGCGGCACCCCGAGGACGACGAAGTAGGCGGTGTTGAACAGCGCCTTCAGGAACAGCTCGTCCTGGAACAGCTTGGTGTAGTTCTCCAGGCCGATGAACTCGGCGTCCATCGGGTTGGTGACGTTGCGCAGGCCGAAGTCGGTGAAGCTCATCAGGAGCGTCGCCGCGATCGGGAACGCCATGAAGGTGAGGAAGAAGGCCAGGAACGGCGTCGAGTAGAGCCAGCCGGCGAGGTTGTGCCGGGAGAGCCGGTCACGGCGGAGCTTCGGGGTGCCGTCTGCGGACCTGTCGCTCGCGGGGGTCCTGGGCGCCGGTGCCTTCCCGCCGGACGCGGCCCGCTCGGCGGAGGCAGAGGAAGAGGAAGAGGCGGAGGCAGAGGTCGTGGGCGTGGTCGTGGGCGTGGACGTGGTCGGAGCTCTCATCGCTCAGGACACCAGGCTCTCGGCGTTCTTCTGCAGCTCCGCGGCGAGCTTCGCCGGGTCGCCGCCCTTGGCGAGCTTCTCCAGGGTGAGGTCGATCTGGTGGGCTATCTCCTCCCACTTCGCGATCGGCGGGATGGCCTGCGCGGCGTCGAGCGAGGCCTTGAAGTCCTCGACGTCGGCCTTCTTGAGCTGCGGCTCGTTCCAGGCGTTCTGGTTGGCGGGCAGCGACTTGGCCATCTCGTACCACTTGGCCTGCGTCTTCGCGTCGGTGAGGAACTTGGTGAACTCCTGCGCCGCGGCCTTGTGCTCGCTGCCCGCGAAGGTGACGAGGGAGGCGCCGCCGATGATGTTGCCCTGCTTGGCGCCGGACGGCAGCGGCACCGTCTCGTACTGGTCGGCGACCTTCGGGACCTGGTCCTCGATGTTCTGGACCATCCACGGGCCGGAGGCGAACATCGGCACCTTGTCCGCGCCGAAGTCCTTGATCACGTCATAGCCGGGGGTGGGGCGGGTGCCGCGCGCGAGGCCCTTGTCGAAGTACTTGGCGTACTCGGTCAGCGCCTTGACGGACTCCGGGGAGTCGAGGGTGGGCCTGCCGTCCTTGTCGACCAGCGTGCCGCCCGCCTGGAAGAGGTACGGCAGCCAGTTCTGCCAGGCGCCGTCACCGCCGGCGGGCAGCGAGAACGCCCACTTCGTGGAGTCGAGCTTCTTGTACCCCTCGGCCAGCTTCAGTTGGTCCGCCCAGGTCTTGGGCTCGCCCTGCACACCGGCCTTCTTCGCCAGGTCCGTGCGGTAGTAGAGGACGCGGGTGTCGACGTACCACGGCACGCCGTAGACCTCGCCGTCCTTCTCGTTGCCCTGCCAGGCGGCCGGGAAGAAGTCCTTCTCCTCGAACACCTCGGTGTCGACGGGTTCGAGGGCGCCCAGCTCGATGAACTCGCCCACCCAGGTCGAGCCGAGCTGCGCCATGTCGGGCAGCTGGTCGGCGGCCGCGGCGGAGACCAGCTTCTGGTGCGCGACGTCCCAGCCGACCGGGGTCACCTTGACGGTGATGCCCGGGTGCTCCTTGTTGAACGTCTTCGCGATCTCCGCGACCCGGTTGCCCTCCTCACCCATGGCCCACACGGTGAGGGTCTGCTTCGCGTCCGCGCTCACCTGCTTCTCGTCGCCGCCGCCACAGGCCGTGAGACCGAGGGACAGGACCAGAGCGGTCGCGGTCAGAGTCGTACGAGACATGGCCGTGCGGGACATGTGGGCTCCTCCTTGAGTACGCGCGCCGCTGTTCTGTAAGCGCATACAGGACTCTCTAGGAACCACAGCTTCCGGACAAGGGTGGCCTGGTAACGGTTCCGTAAACCTGCCGACACCTCGGTGCCCCCAGGAGGACGTACGGACTCTGACGCCCCCTGGGACCCCGGCCCTACGCCCCGCAGCCGCAACTCGCCCGGCGGGCCACGGCGGTCGGCAGGGTCGGCGAGACCACGGGGCGCTCCCGGTCGGCGAGACGGGCGAGGAGCAGTTCCACGGCCCGCTCGCCCAGGCGCGGCATCGGCTGCCGCACCGTGGTGAGGGCGGGCCGCACGAGCCGCCCGAGCGGAATCCCGTCGAACCCGGTGACGGCGAGGTCACCGGGCACCGACACCCCACGCTCGGCGAGGGCGTGCAGCGCCCCGACCGCCATCTGGTCGTTGGCGAACACCAGTCCCTGGAGCCGCGCCCCGTCCCGGTCGAGCAGTTCCAGGGCGGCCTTGCGGCCCGCGGCCAGCGTGAGGTCACCCCGGGTCGCCGGCAGCTCGGGCAGCGGCAGACCGGCGGCGAGGTGGGCGGCCTGGAACCCCCGGAAGCGCGCACCTGCGTCCGGCGAGTCCTCGGGACCACCGATGAACGCCAGGTCACGCAGCCCGTGATCCTCGATGAGATGGCGGGTGAGCTCCATCTGCCCGTCGAAGTTGGCGACGTCGATCCGGTCGACACTCCCCCGCCCCCGCGCCTGGTCCCCGGCGAGGACCACGACCGGCAGCCGCCGCGACACCATGTCGAGCGCGTCGGCGGGCACGTGGTGCGCGAGCACGGCGAGGCCGTCCACCCGCCCCGCCACCTCCGGCAGCACCTCGCCGGCCCGGTCCATCGGCGCGGCGGCGATCAGCAGGGCGTACCCACGCCGGCGCGCGGCCCGCTCCATACCGCGGATGACCTCGTCCCCGTAGAAGCTCAGCTCGACGTCCTCCATGGCGCCGTCCGGCACGGAACCCTCGGCCCGCGCCTCCGCCTGGGCCTCGGCCTCGGGGTCGGCGAAGTCGGGGAAGAACAGGCCGAGCACTCCGGTGGACCTGCTGGCCAGCCCCCGGGCGCTCGCGCTGGGTACGTAGCCGAGCTCCTGCCCGGCCGCCAGGACCTTCTCCCGCGTCGCGGCCCGTACGGTGTCGGGGTTCCGGTAGACGCGGGACACCGTGGCGATGGACACCCCGGCGCGCTCGGCCACGTCGTACACGGTGGGCCCACTCGTCTCACTCACGCTCACGTGCCCCTCGTCTCCGGTCGGCTCCCTGCATGGAAGCGCATTCAGAGTATCCGCGGGTGGGAGCGGGTGACAAACAGGACAGGGCGGGTGGGGTCGCCCAGGCGGGCGGGCACGAGAACCACGCCCACCCGCACACCACCCACCCCCGCCCAACCACCCACCGGAGCGGGCGAGTTGAGGTGGCCCCTCTCCTCACCACCCGTCCAACCTCCGGCCACGCCCCGTCCACCCACGAGCCCTACCTTCCACTGCGCGCGACCCCGTCGCCGCATCCGGTGGCGGGCCGGACTCCACACCCCTCTGGAGTGACAGTGGAACGTCGAACCTTCCTGCGCGGCGCGGTCATCGGCGGCTCGGTGGCCGCCTTCGGTGGTTCGCTGTGGGCCGGTGCCGCCCACGCGGCCCCCGCCCAGCCCGGCGCCGGACCGTACGGGGCGCTCGGCCCCGCCGACGCCAACGGCATCCGCCTGCCCAGCGGCTTCGGCAGCCGGGTCGTCGCCCGCTCCGGCCAGCAGGTCACCGGCACCGACCACACCTGGCACAACGCCCCGGACGGCGGCGCCTGTTACGAGGACGGCGCGGGCTGGATCTACGTATCCAACTCGGAGATCAACCCGGGCGGCGGCGCGAGCGCGGTGGCGTTCTCCTCGACCGGCGCGATCACGGGCGCGTACCGCATCCTCTCCGGCACCCGGCAGAACTGCGCGGGCGGCAAGACGCCGTGGAACACCTGGCTGTCCTGCGAGGAGGTGGACCGCGGCTATGTCTTCGAGACCGACCCGTGGGGCGTACAGGCGTCCGTCCGCCGGGACGCGATGGGCCGCTTCAAGCACGAGGCCGCGGCGGCCGACCCGGTCCGCAGGACGATCTACCTCACCGAGGACGTCACCGACGGCTGCTTCTACCGCTTCACGCCCACGACTTGGGGCGATCTGTCGGCGGGCACGCTGGAGGTCCTCGTGGCGGACTCGGGCACGAGCGGCCCGGTGACCTGGGCCGAGGTCCCCGACCCGAGCGGCGCGTCCACCGCCACCCGCAACCAGGTCTCGGGCGCGAAGCGCTTCACCGGGGGCGAGGGGTGCTACTACGCGGACGACACGTGCTGGTTCACCACCAAGGGCGACAACCGCGTCTGGCAGTACAACGCCGCCGCGCAGACCGTCGAGCTGGCCTACGACGACTCGTTGGTGGACGGCGACGCCCCGCTCACCGGCGTCGACAACGTGACGGGTGCGGCCTCCGGTGACCTCTTCATCGCGGAGGACGGCGGCAGCATGGAGATCTGCCTGATCACCCCGGACGACGTGGTCGCCCCGTTCCTGCGCGTCGACGGCCAGTCGGGCTCGGAGATCACGGGCCCGGCGTTCTCCCCGGACGGGACGAGGCTGTACTTCTCGTCGCAGCGCGGGACTTCGGGGTCTTCGTCGGGCGGGATCACGTACGAGGTGAGCGGCCCGTTCCGGGCCTAAAAATCAGCCCCTCCGGCGTTTGAGGAGCGGGGTCTGGGGCGGAGCCCCAGTTCGGGAAGGCGCGGGGAGGGGAAACGCAAAGGGGGCGCCCCCGCACAAGGGCGCCCCCTTCCGTGGTGAACCGGGACCGGTGCCGGATCGGTGAGGGTCGGGTGACACAGCTCCGGTCCCGGGGTTCAAGGGCCCAGGCGGGCCCTGGTCTCAGCGGCTGTCGCTGCCCTTCGACTCCGCCGCAGCCCGCCCCGCCTCAAGCCGCGCGACCGGAATCCGGAACGGCGAGCAGGAGACGTAGTCGAGCCCCACCTCGTGGAAGAAGTGCACCGACTCCGGGTCACCGCCGTGCTCACCGCAGACGCCGAGCTTCAGGTCGGGCCGCGTCTCACGCCCCGCCTTCACCGCGTTGCGGACGAGCGAGCCGACGCCGTCCTTGTCGATCGTCTCGAACGGCGAGACACCGAAGATGCCCTTCTCCAGGTACGCCGTGAAGAACGAAGCCTCCACGTCGTCCCGGGAGAAGCCCCACACGGTCTGCGTGAGGTCGTTCGTGCCGAAGGAGAAGAACTCGGCGGCCTCGGCGATCTGCCCGGCGGTGAGCGCCGCACGCGGCAGCTCGATCATCGTGCCGAGCGCCAGCTTCAGCTCGACGCCGGTCTGCTCCTGAACCTCCGCGATGACCTTCTCGGCGTCCTCGCGGACGATCTCCAGCTCCTGGACGGTGCCGACGAGCGGAATCATGATCTCGGCGCGCGGGTCGCCCTTGGCGTTCTTGCGCTCCGCGGCGGCCTCGGCGATCGCCCGTACCTGCATCGTGAACAGGCCCGGGATCACGAGACCGAGACGGACACCGCGCAGACCCAGCATCGGGTTCTGCTCGTGCAGGCGGTGCACGGCCTGGAGCAGGCGCAGGTCGTTCTCGTTGGAGTCCTTGCGGGACTCGGCGAGCGCGACGCGGACCGACAGCTCGGTGATGTCGGGCAGGAACTCGTGCAGCGGCGGGTCGAGGAGGCGGACGGTGACGGGCAGTCCGTCCATCGCCTCGAACAGCTCGACGAAGTCCTTCTTCTGCAGCGGCAGGAGGTCCTTGAGCGCGGCCTCCCGCTCGTCCTCGGTGTCGGCGAGGATCAGCTTCTCGACCATCTCGCGGCGCTCGCCGAGGAACATGTGCTCCGTGCGGCACAGGCCGATGCCCTGGGCGCCGAAGCGGCGGGCGCGCAGCGCGTCCTCGGCGTTGTCGGCGTTGGCGCGCACCCGAAGGCGGCGCTTGCCGTCGGCGAACGACATGATCCGGTGGACGGCGGCGACCAGCTCGTCGGCCTCGTCGGCGCCCGCGTGCATCCGGCCCTCGAAGTACTCGACGACCGGGGACGGCACGACGGGGACCTCACCGAGGTACACCTTGCCGGTGGAGCCGTCGATGGAGACGACGTCGCCCTCCTCGACGACGGTGTCGCCGACGGTCATCCGGCGCCGCTTGGTGTCGACCTCCAGGTCCTCCGCGCCGCAGACACAGGTCTTGCCCATGCCGCGGGCGACGACGGCGGCGTGCGAGGTCTTGCCGCCGCGCGAGGTCAGGATGCCCTCGGCGGCGATCATGCCGTCCAGGTCGTCCGGGTTGGTCTCACGGCGGATCAGGATGACCTTCTCGCCGGAGCGCGACCACTTGACGGCCGTGTACGAGTCGAAGACGGCCTTGCCGACCGCGGCGCCCGGCGAGGCGGCGATGCCGCGGCCGATCTTCTCGACCTTGGCGTCGTCGTCGAAGCGCGGGAACATCAGCTGCGCGAGCTGGGCGCCGTTGACGCGCTGCAGCGCCTCGGCCTCGTCGATCAGGCCCTGGTCGACGAGCTGCGTGGCGATACGGAAGGCGGCACCGGCGGTCCGCTTGCCGACGCGGGTCTGCAGCATCCACAGCTGGCCGCGCTCGATGGTGAACTCGATGTCGCAGAGATCCTTGTAGTGGTTCTCAAGCGTCGTCATGATCTCCATGAGCTGGTCGTACGACTTCTTGTCGATCTGCTCCAGCTCCGCGAGCGGCACGGTGTTGCGGATGCCCGCGACCACGTCCTCGCCCTGCGCGTTCTGCAGGTAGTCGCCGTACACGCCGGGCTGGCCGCTGGCCGGGTCACGGGTGAAGGCGACACCGGTGCCCGAGTCGGGGCCGAGGTTGCCGAAGACCATCGAGCAGACGTTGACGGCGGTGCCGAGGTCGCCGGGGATGCGCTCCTGGCGGCGGTACAGCTTGGCGCGGTCCGTGTTCCACGAGTTGAAGACCGCCTCGATGGCGAGGTCCATCTGCTCGCGCGGGTCCTGCGGGAAGTCCCGGCCGGCCTCGGTCTTGACGATCTTCTTGAACTTGGTGACGAGCTTCTTGAGGTCGGCCGCCTCCAGGTCCGTGTCGACGGCGACCTTCTTGGCGGTCTTGGCGGCCTCGAGGGCGTCCTCGAACAGCTCGCCGTCGACGCCGAGCACGGTCTTGCCGAACATCTGGATCAGACGGCGGTACGAGTCCCACGCGAAGCGGTCGTCGCCGGCCTGCTTGGCGAGGCCCTGCACGGATTTGTCGGAGAGCCCGATGTTGAGGACGGTGTCCATCATTCCGGGCATCGAGAACTTGGCGCCCGAACGCACGGAGACGAGCAGCGGGTCGTTGCCCTGGCCGAGCTTCTTGCCCATCTGCTTCTCGAGCGCGTCGAGGTGGGCGGTGACCTCGTCCCGGAGCGCGGCCGGCTCCGCACCGTTGGCGAGGTACTCCTTGCAGGCCTCGGTGGTGATCGTGAAGCCGGGCGGCACGGGAAGACCGAGGTTGGTCATCTCGGCCAGGTTGGCACCCTTGCCACCGAGCAGGTCCTTGAGGTCCCTGTTGCCCTCGGTGAAGTCGTAAACAAACTTCTGGCGGTCTACGTGTTCCGACACGGGCCTGTCTCCTCGGTGCGGCTGCCCTGACGGCGAGGAACATACCCAGATCGAAGGCATCTGGGTACGTCCACTCAGACGTCATAGGGCCGCAACCACCCGTCCGCCAGCAGATCAAAAGTAATGCCCAGGTCATGTCGCGCGCGGCGCGGTGTTCAGGGCGCGAAGTGGACTACCCCCGTAGATCCCGATTTGGCGCTCAGATGAGCGGGGTTCTCCCTCACTTGCGTTCAAGTCTTGAATGGAAAATGGATGGCACTGAGTGCCAGCGTTGGAGAGGTGCAGACGATCAAGATCCGCTCATCTGAGCGTGAGCCCTATCAAGGGTGGCGAGAATCACGCCCCGAACGGGGCTCGTACGGGGCTCGAACGGGGCGCGTCTTCCACGATCCGGACGCCTCCCGGACGCCCCGAGGACGCCTTCCCGACGTGCTGCGGGACGCCCGAGCCACGGCTCAGCCGTCCAGCGCGAAGGCGTTCTTGGCCTGCTCGACGGACTCCTCCGAGGCGGGCCCGCCCGCGTTCTCGGTGGCCAGCGCCTGGTTGAGCGCCACGAAAGGGCGCATACGACGCTCGTACGCGGCATACGCCTCCCCGTGATCGCCGCCCGCCCTCGCCAGGCAGGCGGCCAGCTCATGAGCGCCGACGAGCGCCAGGCTCGTGCCCTGCCCCGACAGCGGGGACGGGCAGTACCCGGCGTCGCCGAGGAGGACGACCCGGCCCCGCGACCAGCGGTCCAGGTGGATCTGGGCCATGGCGTCGCAGTAGAAGTCCGGCGCCGTGCGGGCGGCCTCGGCCAGGCGGGCGCCCTCCTCCCAGGGCAGCGCCGCGAGCCGCTCCGCGACGCGCCGCCGCAGCGCCTCCGCCGTCCGCAGGTCGGCGCTCAGCGGCTCGGACTCGAAGCCGAAGGCGATCCTGAGCTCCGCGTTGTCGCGTACGGGCATGACGCCGAAGCCGATGTCGCCGTCCCGCAGCCACACCTGCCAGTCGTCCAGGCCGAGGAGGTTCTCCGCGCCGAACACGGAGACGTACGAGCCGAGGTGGCGGACGAACCGCTCCTCCGGGCCGAACGCCAGGCGACGCACGGTGGAGTGCAGGCCGTCGGCGCCCACGACCAGGTCGAAGGTGCGGGACGGGCCGTGCGCGAAGTCGACCCGTACGCCCGACTCGTCCTCGTCGAGCCCGGTGACGCTGTCGCCGAAGAGGTACTCCACATCCGCGCGCGTCCGCTCGTACACGATCCGCACCAGGTCCTCGCGCAGCACCTCGATGTCGCCGCTGTCCAGCCGGCCGCTGCTGTAGGCCACCTCGGTGGAGCGGTGGAGCTCCTTGCCGTCGGGGGCCAGCAGCGACATGCCGCGCATCCGGGTCCGCACGCGGTCGAGCTGTTCCGACAGACCCATGCGCTCCACGACGCGCAGGGCGACGCCGCGGATGTCCACGGCCTGGCCGCCGGAGCGCGGGCTCGGGCTGCGTTCGACGACGGTGGGCACGAAGCCGTGGTGGCGCAGCCAGTGCGCGAGAACGGGTCCGGCGATGCCGCCGCCTGAGACGAGAACGGTTCGCATGAGGGCTCCTTCAGCGGTGTGTACGGTGTACGCCCTGAGTAAGGTACGACCCGCCCACACGGCCCTCAACTGGGCTTTCCCTTCGCTGTACTAGGGCAGAAGACGCCCGCCGCCCGGTCGCCGCTGCTAGCCTCTGCACTAGTACAGGAGCGAAAGGCGGTCGGGTGTGACGAAGGCCACAGGGGCGGCTGGCGCTCCTCCCTATCTGCGGATCGCCGCCGAGATCCGGCGGCGTATCGCGGACGGTGAACTCGCGCCCGGGGACCGGGTGCCGTCGACCCGGCAGATCTCCGCGCACTGGGGCGTCGCGCTCGCGACCGCCACGAAGGTCCTGACGACCCTGCGCCTGGAAGGGCTCGTGGAGGCCCGCCCTCGGGTCGGCACGGTCGTCGCCCCTGCCGCCCCGTCCGCGCCCACGTCCGCGCCCACGTCCACGTCCACATCCGCGCCCGCCGCGCCGACCGCCGCGGCGGCCCGTGACCGACCCGCCCCGGACGCGGAGTTGAGTCTCGGCCGGATCGTCCGCGCCGCCATCGACATCGCCGACGCCGAAGGGCTTGCCGCGTGCTCTATGCGTGCCGTCGCGGCCCGGCTCGGTGTCGCCGCGATGTCGATCTACCGGCACGTGCCGGGCAAGGACGAGCTCGTCCTGCACATGGCCGACGCCGCGTTCGGCGAGGAGACCTACCCGGCGGAGGCGGACGCCCCCGAGGACTGGCGCACCCGGATCGAGCTCGGCGCCCGGACCCTGTGGCGGCTGCACCAGAAGCACCCGTGGCTGGCCCAGATCGGCTCCCTCACACGGCCGCTCCTCGTACCGAATCTGCTGGCGCACGGCGAGTGGATGCTGAGCGCCCTCGACGGCCACGGCCTCGATCCGACCAGGCTGTTCGACATCCACGTCCTGCTCTACAGCCATGTCCACGGCCTGGCGGTGCACCTGGAGATGGAGGCGCACGCCGAGGCGGCCACCGGCCAGTCCGAGGAGCAGTGGATGGACAGCCGCGCACCCGTCCTCGGGGAGCTCACCGAGTCGGGCCGCTTCCCGCACTTCACGAAGGCGGTCGGCTCCTTCGAGAACGGCTACGACCTACGGCTCGACGTGCTCTTCGAGTTCGGCCTCAAGGCGCTGCTCGACGGACTCACCCCGGTGATCGAGGCCGGAAATTCCAGCCCCACCGGCGCACAATCCACTCCGTCCGGCGCACAATCCAGCCCGTCCGGCCCACAATCCAGCCGGTCCGGCGCTCAATCCAGCCGTCCGGCCCGCAACCCAGCCCGTCCGGCGCTTGAGGACGAGCCCGCAGGGCGACAATCAAGCCCGTCCGGCGTTTGAGGACCAGGCCGAAGGGCGACAATCCAGCCCGTCCGGCGCTTGAGGACCAGGCCGAAGGGCGACAATCCAGCCCGTCCGGCGCTTGAGGACCAGGCCGAAGGGCGACAATCCAGCCCGTCCGGCGTTTGAGGACCAGGCCGAAGGCCGAGTGAGGGCGCGGGGTCCGGGGCGGCAGCCCCGGGAGACCGAGCCCCGGACCACCCGCACCGCACTACGACCGAAGAAACCCTCACCCCCCGGACGTGTCCAGCTCCGCCTCCTCGCTGATCCCCGCGCAGTCGTACGGATCCTTCAGCCAGCCGTCCGGCAGGACCACCCGGTTGTTGCCCGACGTGCGGCCGCGGGGGCCGTCCGCGCCGTCCGGCCAGTCCTGGTCGAGGTCCAACTCGTCGAGCCCCGCGCGCAGTTCGGCCAGCGACGAGGTGATCGCCAGGCGCTTGCGCATCTCGGAGCCGACCGCGAACCCCTTCAGGTACCAGGCGACGTGCTTGCGGAAGTCGATGACGCCCCGCGACTCGTCCCCTATCCACTCTCCGAGCAGCGTGGCGTGCCGCACCATCGCGTCCGCGACCACCCGGAGCGTCGGGCGCACGCGGTCCTCGCGCCCCTCGAACGCGGCGACGAGGTCGGCGAAGAGCCACGGCCGGCCCAGGCAGCCGCGGCCCACGACCACGCCGTCACACCCCGTCTCGCGGACCATGCGCAGCGCGTCGTCCGCCGACCAGATGTCGCCGTTGCCGAGGACCGGGATCTCCGGGACGTGCTCCTTGAGGCGGGCGATGGCGTCCCAGTCGGCCGTGCCGCCGTAGTGCTGGGCGGCCGTTCTGCCGTGCAGGGCGATGGCCGTGACGCCCTCCTCGACGGCGATCCGGCCCGCGTCCAGGAACGTGATGTGGTCGTCGTCGATGCCCTTGCGCATCTTCATCGTGACCGGGAGGTCCCCGGCGCCGGTCACGGCCTCGCGCAGGATCGCGCGCAGCAGCGGCCGCTTGTACGGGAGGGCCGAGCCGCCGCCCTTTCTCGTCACCTTGGGCACGGGGCAGCCGAAGTTGAGGTCGATGTGGTCGGCCAGGCCCTCCTCCGCGATCATGCGGACGGCCTTGCCGACGGTGACGGGATCGACGCCGTACAGCTGGATCGAGCGGGGCTTCTCCGTCTCGTCGAAGTGGACCAGCTGCATCGTCTTCTCGTTGCGCTCGACCAGCGCTCTCGTCGTGATCATCTCGCTCACGAACAGGCCCTTGCCGCCGCTGAATTCGCGGCAGAGCGTGCGGAACGGCGCGTTCGTGATGCCCGCCATGGGGGCGAGCACCACCGGTGGCTGCACGGTGTGCGGTCCGACGGCGAGGACGGTGGCGGGCTGCTCCTGGGCGCCCTGGGCGAGCGTGGTCATGCCCCCCATTGTCGCGTACCGAAGCCCGGTCCCGGTCCGCCTGTGGATACTCGTTAGTTAGCCGTACTAGTGAGACGTAGCATGGAACCCATGCCCGAGCCGACCCCCCACGAGCTCACCCAGGAGCCCACCGCCCCCACCGCCCGCCGACGGCTGCTGATCCTCGCCATCTGCTGCATGAGCCTGCTGATCGTCAGCCTCGACAACACCGTCCTGAACGTCGCCCTGCCCTCGATCCGCGAGGACCTGCACGCCGATGTGGCGGGCATGCAGTGGACGATCGACGCGTACACCCTGGTCCTGGCCTCACTCCTGATGCTCGCCGGGTCGACGGCCGACCGGATCGGGCGCCGCAAGGTCTTCAAGGCCGGGCTCGTCCTGTTCACGCTCGGCTCGGTGCTCTGCTCGCTCGCGCCGAACCTGGAGTCGCTTGTCGCGTTCCGCGCGGTGCAGGCGGTGGGTGGTTCGATGCTCAACCCGGTGGCGATGTCGATCATCACCAACACCTTCACCGAACCGCGCGAGCGCGCCCGCGCGATCGGTGTCTGGGGCGGCGTCGTCGGCATATCCATGGCGGCAGGTCCGCTGGTCGGCGGGCTGCTCGTGGACACGGTCGGCTGGCGCTCGATCTTCTGGATCAACCTGCCGGTGGGTCTCGCGGCCCTCCTCCTGACCATCCGGTACGTCCCCGAGTCCCGCGCCCCGAAGCCCCGCCGCCCCGACCCGGTCGGCCAGCTCCTGGTCGTGGCGCTGCTCGGCTCCCTGACGTACGCGATCATCGAGGCGCCCGCCGCCGGCTGGACCTCGCCCGAGACACTGCTGCTCGCCTCGGTCGCCGCGCTCGCCCTGGCCGGGCTCCTGATCTACGAGCCCAGGCGTGCCGAACCCCTCATCGACCTGCGGTTCTTCCGCAGCGCACCGTTCAGCGGCGCCACCGTGATCGCGGTCTGCGCCTTCGCCGCGCTCTCCGGTTTCCTGTTCCTGTCGACGCTGTACCTGCAGGACGTACGGGGACTCGGCGCGCTGGACGCGGGCCTGTGGATGCTGCCGATGGCGGCCCTGACGTTCCTGTGCGCACCGCTGTCCGGGCGGCTCGTCGGCAGCCGTGGGCCGAGACTCTCGCTGCTCGTGGCCGGAGTGGCGATGAGCGCGAGCGGGGTGCTTTTCGCGGCCTTCGACGCGGAGACCTCCGACGTCACGCTCGTCCTCGGCTACGTCCTGTTCGGGCTCGGCTTCGGCTTCGTCAACGCGCCCATCACCAACACCGCCGTCGCCGGGATGCCGCGCGCCCAGGCCGGGGTGGCCGCCGCGGTCGCCTCCACCAGCCGGCAGATCGGCGGCACCCTCGGCGTCGCGGTGATCGGCGCGGTCCTTGCCTCCGGCCTCGCCGGGCCGGGCGGGGCCGGATTCGTTGCGGCGAGCCGGCCCGCCTGGTGGATCATCACCGGGTGCGGCCTCTGCGTATTCGCGGTGGGCGCGCTCACCAGCGGACGCTGGGCCCGTACGACGGCGGCACGGACGGCGCAGCAGCTGGACGAGGCGACACGGGGGCAGTCCGCTCGTGCCGGTGCCGTCGTTCGGCCGCGGCGCCGTCGTGGCTGGTCGCGCCCCGCGGGGAGCCGCTGATGTCACAGCCCCGCGCCCCTGAGACAGCCCCTCCGGGGCCGGTCTCTGCCGACGGTGAGTGATCGCTCACCATCGGCAGAGACCGCATGAACTACGAAGCGGACTGCGCGCGATGAACTACGAAGCAGACTGCGCGCGTTCGCGCATCTTGCGGAGGAGTTCCTGCTTCTTCTCGGCGGCGGTCCTGCGGTCGGCCGCGCTGTCCGCTGCGGCGCCCTGTCCGTCGGTGCGGGACAGCTTCTTGCGCTGTCCGCCGACGCCGAGCAGGTTGTTACGGCTCTTGGCCATGCGTGCTCCCGTTCACGGGTGAAAGGTGGGTGTCGACTCGTCGACGCGTGGCGAGGGGCGGGATCTCGGCCCGCGCGCTCTCACTCGTAGAGCGGAAGCTGGAAGAACATGCCGCGACGGTAGCGGAGGCCGACGCGGGAGCGCACCCGGTTTTCCGGGCGGCGGTCAGCGCTCGCTGTCCAGGTGGCCCATCTGCGCCGCCGGGTACCGCTCGCCCGCCGCCGCGTCCGCCGGCACGGCCTGCTCGATCGCCGCGAGGTCGGACGCGTCGAGCGTGACGTCCAGAGCGCCGAGGGCCTCGTCGAGACGGGTCCGGGTACGGGCGCCGACGAGCGGCACGATGGCCGTGTCGTGGCGCGGCCCCTGGGCGAGCACCCAGGCGATGGCGGTCTGCGCGACCGAGACGCCCTTCACCTCGGCGACCTTCCGCAGCGCGTCCACGAGGTCGAGGTTGTGCCGCAGGTTGTCGCCCTGGAAGCGCGGGCTCATGCCGCGGAAGTCGCCGGGCGCCAACTGCCGGTCGGCGCTGAAGTGGCCGCTGATCAGGCCGCGCGAGAGCACGCCGTACGCGGTGACGCCGATGCCCAACTCGCGGGCGGTGGGCAGGATCTCGGCCTCGATGCCGCGGGAGATCAGCGAGTACTCGATCTGCAGGTCGGAGATCGGCGCCACGGCGGCGGCCCGGCGCAGGGTCCGCGCGCCGACCTCGGACAGGCCGATGTGCCGCACATGCCCGGCGTCGACCAGCTCCTGGATGGCGCCGACGGTCTCCTCGATCGGTACGTCGGGGTCCACGCGGGCGATCCGGTAGATGTCGATGTGGTCGGTGCCGAGGCGCTGCAGCGAGTACGCGGCGAAGTTCTTGACCGCGTTCGGGCGGCCGTCGTACCCGGTGAAGCCGCCCTCGACGGTGCGCAGGGCGCCGAACTTGACGCTGGTGAGGGCGCGTTCGCGGGCCTCGGGGGCGGCGCTGCGCAGGGCTTCGTTGATGAGCAGTTCGTTGTGGCCCATGCCGTAGAAGTCGCCGGTGTCGAGCAGGGTGACGCCCGATTCCAGGGCGGCGTGGATGGTGGCGACGGACTCGGTCCGGTCGGCCTCGCCGTACAGGGCGGACATGCCCATGCAGCCGAGGCCGAGGGCGGAGACCTGGGGGCCGGTGGTGCCGAGGGTGCGGGTGCGCATGGGGGCTCCTTCGAACTCCATGAGGGGTGCTCCATGAGGAGTGGGCGGACCTCCACGATGACACGGTGACTGACAGATTTCAAATTTTGTCATCTGTCAGTCCGTCGTCGCGGGCGCCTCGTTCCCCCGTCCCGCCTGCGGGTACCGTCGACCCCATGGCACCCTCCGCACCCCTGACCGCCGAACGCATCCTCGAAGTCACCGAGGACGTGCTGCGCCGGCACGGCCCCGCGAAGGCCACGGTGGTCGACGTCGCCCGGGAGCTGGGCGTCAGCCACGGCAGCGTCTACCGGCACTTCCGTACGAAGGCGGCGCTGCGGGAGGCCGTGACGAAGCGCTGGCTGGACCGCACGACGGAGCGCCTCGCCCAGGTGGTCGACGGGCCGGGGGACGCCTCGGCGAAGCTGCGCCGCTGGCTCTCGGAGCTGTTCGCGGCCAAACGCCGCAAGGCGGGCGACGACCCGCAGCTGTTCGCCACGTACTCCGTACTGACCGGCGAGCTGAGCGACCTGGTCGACCAGCACATCGACGAGCTGGTCGGGCAGCTCACCGTGATCGTCGAAGAGGGCGCGCGCACAGGCGAGTTCGCGACGGGCGACCCCGCGGTGACGGCGCGAGCGGTGTTCGTCGCGACGGCCCTGTTCCACGATCCGCGGCACGCGGGCATGTGGTCGAGGGAGGGCATCGAGGAGCAGTTCGGCGAAGTGTGCGCACTGTTGCTGCGCGGGCTTCGGCAGGGTTGATGCTCGGGTCGTACGGGGCTCGGTACCGGGGCTGCCGCCCCAGGCCCCCGCTTCCGTCGGCCTGCGGCCTCGTCCTCAAACTCCCCCAGCCTCCGGCCGGGAGGTGCCCCCAGACGGGCTGATTTACGGGCTGACCGTCGCCTGGTGCGCCTCCGCAAGATGCTCCTCCGCCTTCAGCCAAGGCAGGAACTGCGCCCGCCTCCGCCAGTCGCACGTCTCGCAGACGAGGGCGCGCTGCACCCCCGACCTGCTGACGCGGACGATGTGTTCGCGGCCGTGCTGGTCCCAGCGGCTGACCTTGCTGGACTGCATGGCCCTCTCGGGCTGCGTGGACGGCATCCGTGCCTCCTGGCACTCGCGTACGGGGCGGCCGATCTGCGTGCGCCGCCCAGTCTGCAACAGGAGCAACATCAACAGGCTTACGTTGCAGGGTCGTTGTGCGCACGGAAGCTCCGCGTACGCGAAAGGCGCCGAGCCCGTACAGATACGGACCCGGCGCCTTCAGCGAGACGTCGCGGGAGCTCAGCAGCCGATCAGACGGGCCGCGAGGTAGCCCTCGATCTGGTCGAGGGAGACGCGCTCCTGCTTCATGGTGTCGCGCTCGCGCACGGTCACCGCGTTGTCGTCGAGGGTGTCGAAGTCGACGGTGACACAGAACGGCGTACCGATCTCGTCCTGGCGGCGGTAGCGCTTGCCGATGGCGCCGGCGTCGTCGAAGTCGATGTTCCAGTTCTGCCGCAGCGCGGACGCCAGGCCCTTGGCCTTCGGCGACAGCTCCGGGTTGCGGGACAGCGGCAGGACGGCGACCTTGACCGGCGACAGGCGCGGGTCGAGGCGCATCACGACGCGCTTCTCCATCTTGCCCTTGGCGTTGGGCGCCTCGTCCTCGGCGTACGCGTCGAGCATGAAGGCCAGCATGGCGCGGCCGACACCGGCCGCGGGCTCGATGACGTACGGAGTCCAGCGCTCACCGGCCTCCTGGTCGAAGTACGAGAGGTCCTTGCCGGAGGCCTCGGCGTGCGCGGAGAGGTCGAAGTCCGTGCGGTTGGCGACACCCTCCAGCTCGCCCCACTCGGAGCCGCCGAAGGAGAAGCGGTACTCGATGTCGGCGGTGCGCTTGGAGTAGTGGGAGAGCTTCTCCGACGGGTGCTCGTACCAGCGCATGTTCTCCTCACGGAGACCCAGGCCCGTGTACCAGTTCCAGCGCTGCTCCATCCAGTACTCCTGCCACTTCTCGTCCTCACCCGGCTTGACGAAGAACTCCATCTCCATCTGCTCGAACTCACGGGTGCGGAAGATGAAGTTGCCCGGAGTGATCTCGTTCCGGAAGGACTTGCCCATCTGCGCGATGCCGAACGGCGGCTTGCGGCGCGAAGTCTGCTGGACCTGGGCGAAGTTGGTGAAGATGCCCTGGGCGGTCTCGGGCCGCAGGTACGCGACCGAGCCGGAGTCCTGGGTCGGGCCGAGGTGCGTGGCGAGCAGGCCGGAGAACTGCTTGGGCTCGGTGAACTGGCCCTTGTTGCCGCAGTTGGGGCAGTTGACCTCGGCGAGCGACTCGGGCTCGCGGCCGTGCTTGGCCTCGAAGGCCTCCTCCAGGTGGTCCGCGCGGAAGCGCTTGTGGCAGGAGGTGCACTCGGTGAGCGGGTCGGTGAAGGTGGCGACGTGACCGGAGGCCTGCCAGACCTCGGACGCCAGGATCACCGACGAGTCGATACCGACGACATCCTCGCGGGACGTGACCATGTAGCGCCACCACTGGCGCTTGAGGTTCTCCTTGAGCTCGACGCCCAGCGGCCCGTAGTCCCAGGCGGCACGCTGGCCACCGTAGATCTCACTGCAGGGGTAGACGAAGCCACGGCGCTTGCTCAGGCTGACGATGGTGTCGATCTTGTCGGCGGCCACGGTGCTCTCTTCAGTACGGACGGCATCGAATTGATTCAGGTTACCGGCGCTGCCCACCTCCGGGCCAAATCGGTCCCTGTCTGCACGCGCTATGCACCAGCCTGACCTTTATTGACAATCGTTCTCATCTTTGATGAAAATGAGTGTCATGAACGTACGACGCTCCCGAATAGCCGTCCCCGCCGCCGCCCTCGGCCTGCTGGCCCTCTCCGCCTGCGGCAGCTCGAACGCCGCCGACGGCAAGGACGGCGGGAAGCTCGACGTGGCGGCGTCGTTCTATCCGATGCAGTTCCTCGCCGAGGAGATCGGCGGCGAGCACGTCAGCGTGGACGCCCTGACGAAGCCGGGCATCGAGCCGCACGACCTGGAGCTGGCGCCCCGGCAGATCGCCGAGCTCGGCGAGTCCGACATGATCCTCTACCTCGGCGGCATGCAGCCCGCCGTGGACGAGGCCGTAGAGCAGTCCTCCGTCGCGAACAAGGTGGACGCGGCCGGCCTCACCGACCTCGACCTGCACTCCTCGGGCGACGGCCACGACCACGCTAACGGTCACGAGGAGGAGCACGGCCACGGGGAGGAGCACGGTCACGAGGAGCACGGCCACGAGCACGAGGAAGCATCCGGCGAGGGTGAAGCCACCGACCCGCACTTCTGGCTCGACCCGGTGAAGTACGCCGAGGCCGCCAAGGGCGTCGGCAAGGCCCTGGAGAAGGCCGACCCCGACCACGCCGCGGACTACAAGAAGAACACCACCGCCCTGGTGGAGAAGCTCGACGGCCTGAACAAGGACTTCGAGGACGGCCTGAAGGACACGAAGACGAAGACCTTCATCACCTCGCACACCGCCTTCGGCTACCTCGCCGAGCGGTACGGCCTGGACCAGGAGGGCGTCACCGGCATCGACCCGAAGGCCGAGCCCAGCCCCGCCCGTATGAAGGAACTGCAGCAGGTCGCCAAGGAGGAGAAGGTCTCCACGATCTTCTTCGAGACCCTCGCCAGCGACAAGACGGCCAAGACCCTCGCCGCGGACACCGGCCTGAAGACCGGCGTCCTGGACCCGCTGGAGGGAATCACGGACCGGTCGAAGGGCGATGACTACATCGAGGTCATGCGCGCCAACCTGACCGCCCTGAAGACAGCGCTCGGCGCGAAGTGACATCGCTTACAGCGGCAGCGGAGGCGCACATGGACACCCAGGAACAGGAAAACGAGGGCCGCGAACCCGTCATATCCCTCACGGGAGCCAGGGCGACCCTCGGCTCGCGCCCCGTGCTGCGCGGCGTCGACCTCACCGTGCGCCGCGGCGAGGTCGTCGCCCTGCTCGGCGCCAACGGCTCCGGGAAGTCCACCGCCGTACGCGCGGTGGTCGGCCAAGTACCCCTCAGCGACGGCTCGTTGGAGCTGTTCGGCACCGACCTGAAGCGCTTCCGCCAGTGGTCCCGGATCGGGTACGTGCCGCAGCGCACCACCGCCGCCTCCGGTGTCCCGGCGACCGTCCGCGAGGTCGTCTCCTCCGGCCGTCTCGCCCGTACGAAGCTGGGTCTGCCCGGCCGCGGGGACAAGGCCGCCGTGCTGCGCGCCCTGGAGCTCGTCGGCATGGCGGACCGGATCAAGGACTCCGTCAACGCCCTCTCCGGCGGGCAGCAGCAGCGCGTCCTGATCGCCCGCGCCCTGGCCGCCGAGCCCGAACTCCTGATCATGGACGAGCCGATGGCCGGGGTCGACCTGGCCAACCAGGAGGTGCTCGCGGGCGCCCTGCGCGAACAGGTCGCCGCCGGCGTCACCGTACTGCTCGTGCTGCATGAACTCGGGCCCCTGGAGCCGCTGATCGACCGTGCCGTGGTGCTCCGGGACGGCTGCGTGACGCACGACGGCCCGCCCCCGAAGGCAGTCGGCCAGCATGCCCTGCCGGGCCACGACCACGTACATCCGCATGCGGCGCACGCCGTCGAGCCGATCCGGACGGGGCTGTTGACCTGATGCTGGAGATCCTGAACTACGACTTCATGCAGCGGGCGCTGATCGCCGCCACGCTCGTCGGCATCACGGCGCCCGCCATCGGCACGTATCTGGTGCAGCGGCGCCAGGCGATCATGGGTGACGGCATCGGGCACGTCGCGATGACCGGTGTCGCGCTCGGCTTCCTGATGAACACCAGCCCGGTGTGGATGGCCACGCTCGTCGCGATCCTCGGCGCCGTCGGCATGGAGATGGTCCGCTCCCGCGGCCGCACCAGCGGTGACGTGGCGCTCGCGATGCTCTTCTACGGTGGCATGGCCGGCGGCGTCATGCTCATCAACCTGTCGCCCGGCAACTCGACGGCCAGCTTCAACACGTACCTCTTCGGCTCGATCACCACGGTCTCGCCCGAGGACGTGACGGCCATCTGCGTCCTCGCGGCGTTCGTCGTCGCGATCACGCTCGGGCTGCGGCGGCAGCTGTTCGCGGTCTGCCAGGACGAGGAGTTCGCGCGGGTCACCGGGCTTCCGGTGCGGCTGCTCAACCTGCTGATCGCGGTGACGGCCGCGGTGACCGTGACGGTCGCCATGCGGATCGTGGGCCTGCTGCTCGTCAGCGCGATGATGGCGATCCCGGTCGCGGCGGCGCAGCGCGTCACGCGCGGCTTCGTCACGACGCTCGCGCTCGCCATGACCATCGGCGTCACCGTGTCCCTGACCGGCACGGCCGCCACGTACTACGTGGACGCGCCGTCCGGTGCCGCGATCGTGCTGCTCGCCGTCGCCGTCTTCCTCGTCCTGGCGCTGCTCGCGGCGCCGCTTGCCCGCAGGAGGGCGCGGAGCAGGGCGGCCGCCGAGGCAGCGGAGGTTACGGACGCCCTGGAGTGCACGCTTCCGCCTGCTCGGCGGACGGAGGACAATGTCAAGGTCTGAGCCGCACCCCGGCCCTCACCGGGCCGGAGCGGCGCAGCCCGCGACGCCGTCGACGTAAGGCATGCCTTACGTTCCGGGCCGACCTGGCACAATGGCCCGGCAGCGACGTGAGGAGGTCCCAGTGACAGCGCCCGTACGCGGCCGGTCGACCCGGCAGCGAGCCGCCGTGGCGGCTGCCCTGGACGAGGTGGACGAGTTCCGCAGCGCCCAGGAGCTGCACGACATGCTCAAGCACAAGGGCGATTCGGTCGGCCTGACCACGGTGTACCGCACCCTGCAGTCCCTCGCCGACGCCGGCGAGGTCGACGTGCTGCGCACCGGCGACGGAGAGTCGGTCTACCGCCGCTGCTCCACCGGCGAGCACCACCACCACCTGGTGTGCCGGGTCTGCGGCAAGGCCGTCGAGGTCGAGGGACCGGCGGTGGAGAAGTGGGCCGACGCGATCGCGGCGGAGCACGGGTATGTGAACGTCGCCCACACGGTGGAGATTTTCGGTACGTGTGCGGAGTGCGCGGCCGACGGCAAGAGCTAAGGGTTTCGCGGGGGCCCCGCCCCCGGCCCCCCGCCGGGGCTCCGCCCCGAACCCCAGGCCTTCACCGGTCGTAACAGTCGTACGACCCGTCCTCGTTGCGGCCGACGCTCTCGTGCTCCCAGCACGGCAGCATCGGCGCGAGCACGAACGTCCGCCAGCCGAGCACGGCGACCAGGCACAGGCCGAGTACCTCGGCCGTGCGCGGGACGCATCGGGGCTGCGCCCCGGACCCGGCTTCGTCGTTCGGCAGCCGCGCCGTCGTGGCTGGTCGCGCCCCGCGGCGGAGCCGCAAATGTCACAGCCCCGCGCCCCTATCGGGGCACAACTCAGCCCTCCGTCGGGCGCCCCCGCATGTCCCGTTCCATCCGCTCCAGCTCCTCGTTCGGCACCGCGCCGCCGAAGCGGCGGTCACGTTGGGCGTACTCGACGCACGCCCGCCACAGGTCGCGGCGGTCGAAGTCGGGCCACAGGACGTCCTGGAAGACCATCTCCGCGTAAGCGCTCTGCCAGAGCAGGTAGTTGGACGTGCGCTGCTCGCCGCTGGGGCGCAGGAACAGGTCGACGTCCGGCATGTCCGGGTAGTACAGGTACTTCGCGAACGTCTTCTCGCTGACCTTCGACGGGTCGAGCCGCCCCGCCCTCACGTCCTCCGCGAGCGCCTGCGCCGCGTCCGCGATCTCCGCGCGGCCGCCGTAGTTCATGCAGAAGTACAGCGTCAGCTTGTCGTTGTCCTTGGTCTGCTCCTGGGAGACCTCCAGCTCCTTGGCGACCGACTTCCACAGCTTCGGCATCCGGCCGACCCACCGCACGCGCACGCCAAGGTCGTCGAGCTGGTCACGCGTCTTGCGGATGAAGTCCCGGTTGAAGTTCATCAGGAAGCGCACCTCGTCCGGCGACCGCTTCCAGTTCTCCGTGGAGAAGGCGTACAGCGAGATCGCCCCCACGCCCATCTCGATCGCGCCCTGCAGTACGTCGAGGACGCGCTCGGCACCCACCTTGTGGCCCTCGGTGCGCGGCAGCCCCCGGTCCTTGGCCCAGCGGCCGTTGCCGTCCATGACGACGGCGACATGGCCCGGCACCAGCTCGCCGGGGAGCTTCGGCGGCTTCGCCCCCGACGGGTGCGGCTCGGGCACCTTGTACTCGCGCCGCGACCGGCCGCCCAGAATCCCGCGTCGTGCCATGGTGGTTACTCGCTCCCGCTCTCTGCTTACCAGGTCTTGCCAGCCTCTTGCCAGCTCTTGCTAGGTCTTCTCGACGTACCGCAGCGAGCGCAGTCCGCGCTCCAAGTGCCAGTGCAGATACGCCGACACGAGCCCGCTGCCCTCCCGGACGTGCCGCGCCTCGCAGGCGTCCGCCGTCGCCCAGTCCCCGGTCAGCAGGGCACCGAGCAGGCCGATGGCCTCCGCAGAGGGTACGACGCTTCCCGGTACCCGGCAGTCGGCGCAGACCACTCCTCCCGCCGCGACCGAGAAGAACCGGTTCGGTCCCGGCATGCCGCACTTCGCGCAGTTCACGAAGCTCGGCGCGTACCCGTTCACCGCGAGCGAGCGCAGCAGGAACGCGTCCAGGACAAGATGCGGGGCGTGCTCGCCGCGTGCCAGGGTGCGCAGTCCGCCGACGAGCAGCAGGTACTGCTGCACCGCCGGCTCGCCCTCGTGGTCCGTGAACCGCTCGGCCGTCTCCAGCATGGCCGTACCGGCGGTGTAGCGGGCGTAGTCCGTCACGATCCCGCCACCGTAAGCAGCGATCGTCTCACTCTGCGTGCACAACGGCAGCCCGCGGCCGATGAGTTCACTGCCGCGCGCGAAGAACTGCACGTCCACGTGCGAGAAGGGTTCGAGCCGCGCACCGAACTTGGACTTCGTACGACGCACACCGCGCGCCACGGCCCGCACGCGCCCGTGTCCGCGGGTGAGCAGCGTGATGATGCGGTCGGCCTCGCCCAGCTTCTGGGTGCGCAGGACGATCCCATCGTCACGGAAAAGGCTCATGCGTTCATTGTCGCGTACGGGATGTGGCGCCGGGGGCGGTGGGCCGAGGTCGGAGGGGTCACAGGGGGTGGCTAGCGGGAGCCTGCCGTGCGCTCCTTGTGGCCCTTGTAGTCGGGGTGGCCGATGTGGTTCGGCTCACGTTCCACCTCGCCGAGCCAGAGCGGCTGCGCGTACCGCTGTACCGCCTCCGCAAGGGCCGACTTGTTCTTCCGGCCGACCGGGATGCGGTAGCGCAGGCGCGGCAGGTCCGGGTGCAGGGGCTCCTCGTCGCGGACCAGGTGCCACAGGACCGGGTGGTCCGGGTCGATCGGGCCGTTCGGGCACAGCTCCAGGGAGTACACCAGCTGCGACTTGCCCTTGCCCGCACGGCTCCAGTGCACACCGGCCCCGGCGAGGGTGTCCCACGGGACGACCTTGTTGCCGGTGGGGTTGCTGATCCAGACGCCCACGTGGTCGACGGCGATGAACGCGTTCCGGGCCTTGATGCCGCGCTTCAGGAACAGTCCCGCGACGATCAGCGGGATCAGGCCGACGCCGATGGCGCCCCAGCCCCCGTTGCTGGGGGAGCCGGTGGCGCCCAGTACGGCCATCAGCCCGGCGCCGATGAAGAACAGCGCGAAGACGGAGCAGCCCGCCGCGCCCTTCACGGACTGCTGCATGACCTCACCGCCCAGCTTGACGACGGAGGCGGTGGGGGCGGGGCCGTGTGCGTAGGGACTGGACATGGGCATGCAGTGTACGGAACGTCCTCCCCCTAGGATTCGGTGCCATGGACATCCGGGGGAACTCACCACAGGGGCAGGGCCCGACGCCCGATCAGGCTGAGCTGCGGGCGGCGTTCGAGCGGCAGAGTCAGGCGGGACGCGCCCGCGGTCGCTCGCTGGACGCGCGGACGTCTCGCTGGGCGGGGATGATCGCCTCCGTGCTGCTCGGCCTGGGCGCGGCCACGATGCTCGTGACACGGCTCAGCCAAGGTCAGCCGGCGGGGCTGTGGACCGCATTGGGTGCCGTGTGCCTGCTCCTGACGGTCGTGGGCTGCCTGCTCGCCAAGGCGGGCCGTACCCGCTGGACCGTGGCAGCGCTGGTCATCGCTCTGGCGCTCGCCCAACTCGGAGACATGCCCGCCCTCCGCCCCAACTGATCCCCTACGACCCGTACTCGCTGCTGCGGTCGGGGTGAGGCGGCCGGCTCAGCGGGCGTTCCGGGCATTGCGGGCGGCACGGGTGCGTTCGCGGTGGCCGCGCAGGTCGGGCAACTCGCCGTACCCGCGCTCGCGTTCCACCAGGCCGAAGTACAGGTGCGGCAAGTACCGCTGGAAGGCCTCGTGCAGGCGGGTTCGGGGGCGCGTCGCGTTCGCGGGGATGCGGAAGCGGAGGCGGGGCAGGCCGGGGTGGAGTGGTTCGTCGTCGCGGATCAGGTCCCGGAGGACCGGGTCGTCGGGGTCTGCGTGCCAGGCGGGGCACAGCTCCAGTGTGTACGTGGGGAGGCCGCGCCAGTCCCGCGTCCAGTGGAAGCCGACGGCGCCGAGGGAGTGCCAGGGGATGTGGCGGGTCCCGTGCCGGTTCCGCAGTCGTATGCCTGTTTCGTCGAAGCCCAGGAACGTTGTGCGGCGGTGGTCGAGCACGAGGGACACCACCGCACCGACACACATCAACGCGAGCCCCCCGAAGGCGATACGGGTCCCCGTGACGGCGCCGGTCCTGGAGCCCACCTGCCCCATGGCGACGGCCATCAGGGTGCAGACCAGGAACACCCTCCCCGCACCCGGCGGACTCAGGATGACAACAGTGGACCTGTGCCCGGGACCCCTCGGAAAGCTCATGGCGCTACCCTCACATGACATGGGCACACGGGGTGAACAGCCTTACGAGAATGATGTGTTGGAGCAGATCCACCGGGCTCGGGCCGCTCGGCGGGGGATGGCAGCGGCGGCAGCGGTGCTCGCCCTGCTCGGTCCCGCCGTGGTCTGGTTGCGGGTGGCGCGCGGCGCGCCGTGGGGGTGGTGGATCGTTCCGTGCGGGGCGGCGCTCCTGCTGTGTGTCGGGGCGGCCGGGCTCGCCCGGTTCGGGCGGACCAAGCGGGCCCTCGCCATGATCCTCGCCGGGCTCGCCCTCGTACTCACCGGGGACCTGCTCGCGACCGCCGCGGTCACGTGACAACGGTCAGCTGACCGTCACCGTCCCCTCCCTGTGGTCCAGGCGGATCGCCACCCGGCGGCCGTCCGCCGTGATCCGGGTGCGTACCTGCGTGCCGACGGGGAGGTCCGGGGCGCGGATGCCCGCGTCGAGGCGGGCCCGGTCGAGGATCGCGCGCATCGTCACCGGGTCCGGGCGGGTGCCCAGGTACCAGGCGTGGCCCGTGCCGTAGGGGTTGCGGGTGGCGGCGGGGCGGCCGTCGGCGTACGTCAGTATCGGGGCCGCGCCCTCCAGGGCCAGCTCCTCCGACCACAGCGTGCCCTCGCCTCCGCCGCCGAACCGCAGCGCGCCGCCCTCCGGCAGCGGCTCGAACTCCTCGACGCGCAGGCCGAGCAGCTCGCGGAAGGGCGCCGGGTAGCCGCCGAGGTGGACGCGGTCGTGCTCGTCGGTGATGCCGGAGAAGTAGGACATCAGCAGGGTCCCGCCCGACGACACATACGTGTGCAGGCGGTCCGCCGTCTCCTGCGAGACCGAGTACAGGTTGGGGACGAGCAGCAGCTTGTACGCCGACCAGTCGCGGTCCACCGGCACCACGTCGCACGGCACCGACGCGTCGTACAGCGGCCGGTGGTGGGCGTGGGCCGCGTCCAGCATGCGGGCGTCGGCGCTGGGGTGGGCGTCCTGCTCCAGGGCCCACCAGTTCGGCCAGTCGAGGAGGAGGGCCGCCTCCGCGCGTTCCGGGACCGAGCCCAACAGCTCGGGGTGCGCGGCGAGTTCGGCGCCGAGGGCCGTGGCCTCGCGGAAGATCCGGGTCTCGGGTCCGCCGTGCGGCACCATCGCCGAGTGGAACTTCTCGGCGCCGCCGCGGGACTGCCGCCACTGGAAGAACAGCACCGAGTCCGCGCCGTGCGCCACCGCCTGCCAGCTGTCCAGGCGCATCCGCCCCGGCTGCTTGCGGCCGTTGCGCGTACGCCAGTTGACCGCGCTCGGGGCCTGCTCCATCAGCAGCCACGGCTGCCCGTCGCGCAGTCCGCGCATCACGTCGTAGGAGAAGGCCGCCTCGTGGACGGAGTCCGGGTCGTGCGGGTCCGGGTACGAGTCGTACGAGACGACGTCCATCTCGCGGGCCCAGGTGAACAGGTCGAGGGTCTTGGCGACGGGGACGAAGTTCGTCGTGACCGGCACCCCGGGCGTCACGGCGTCCAGGACCGCCTTCTCCGCGCGATAGCACTCCAGGAGCTCGTCCGAGGAGAAGCGGAGGTAGTCGAGCTGCTGGGTGGGGTTGCGGAAGGAGGGGGCCGTGCGCGGGGTGTGGATCTCCTCCCAGTCGCCGTACCGCTGGGACCAGAAGTCCGTGGACCAGGCCGAGTTGAGGGCGTCGAGCGTGCCGTAGCGGGCGCGCAGCCAGCGGCGGAAGGCGGCCGTGGACACCTCGCAGTGGCAGTGCCGGGAGATGTGGCAGCCGAACTCGTTGCCGATGTGCCAGAGGGCGAGCGCCGGATGGCCGGCGTACCGCTTCGCGAGCTGTTCGACGAGGCGCGTCGCGTACTGCCGGAAGACCGGGCTCGACGGGCACCAGTGCTGGCGTGAGCCCGGGTGCAGCCGGGTGCCGTCGGCCGTCATCGGGAGCGTCTCTGGGTGCAGCCGGGCCAGCCAGGCCGGCGGTGACGCGGTCATCGTGGCGAGGCAGACGGCGACTCCGGCGTCCGCGAGGCGGTCCAGGTGGCCGTCCAGCCAGCCGAAGTCGTAGGCGCCGGGGGCGGGTTCGGATTTCGCCCAGGAGAAGATGCCGACGGTCGCGAGGTTGACGCCCGCCACCCGCATCAGCTCGGCGTCCTCGGCGTGCGTCTCGGGGCCCCACTGCTCGGGGTTGTAGTCGCCGCCGTACGCGATCGAGTCGAGCCTGTCGTAGAAGTGGGCGAGCCTGGCGGGGCCGCCCGGCTGCTCTGCCCGCGTTCCGAACTCGCCCTGTCCATACGTCATTTGACCCCCAGTGCCTCTTGTCCCGACCCAGGCCCTTCCCGCCGGATCATGCCGCAGTCGCGGGGCCTGGCGCGCTCAGCCTGACCGATTGGTGCGGGTGGACCGGATGCGGCCTGATCCGCCGGGAAGGACCTGGCATCGATACCCCGGAAATGGCGGCTCATGGCTCGCTGTGCGCCCGGCACGTCGTGCTCGCGCAGCGCCGTGAGGATGTCCCGGTGGCGGCAGGCGGTGACCGCGGGTGCCGGGTCGCGGGTCCAGCCGCGGGCCTTCGCCACCCGGTGGAAGACGTGCCAGAACGCGGCGAGGAGCTGCGGAACGAGGGCGTTGCCGAGGGTCTCGTAGAGCGTCTCGTGGAACTCGCGGTCGAGGTCGGGGAAGGCTTCGCCGGCGCGGGCGGCCTCTTCCATCCGGCCGACTATGGACTCCAGGCGGGCGAGCTCCGCGTCGTCGATGCCGCCCGCGACCCGGTGGATCAGGCCCTCCTCCAGGACCTCGCGGACCTGGAGGATCTCGGTGAGCGCCGCGTGGTCGTCGGTGACGCGGGCCAGGGTGCGGAAGGTGAGCCCGTCCACGAGCGGGGTGAGCGAGGCCTGGCCGACGTAGGTGCCGTAGCCGTGTCTGATCTCCACGATGTCCAGGGCCTGCAGTGCCTTCAGCGCCTCGCGCACGGAGTTTCTGCTCACCCCGAGGCTCTCCATCAGCTCCGCCTCGGTGGGGAGCGGGGCGCCGGGGGGAAGTCTGCGGTCGAGGATCAGCTGCATGACGTCCCGGCGGATCTGGGTGCCCACGCGCCGTTCCCGGGCAGAGGCGTGCCTCGTGTTCCTTGGCTCCTCGGACATGCGGCACAGCGTACGACCGAAGGACGTCCCACGTCCCACCTCGGGAGCGAACTCGTACCCAGCGGTTCCGGTGCCGATCCTTGCGCGATCTCTTGACCGGCCACGGCGGCGCTCCTATGGTCGCGCTACCCCTAGACGTAGGACGTGGGATCTCCCAACCGCCCACTCTTTCCCGGGACTTGGAGACACCGTGAGCGACGCGACCTCCGGACGGGCGCTGCACCGCCGGTCCTTCCTCAAGCACACGGGCGCCGTCGGCGCGGCCGCCGCCATCACCACGACCCTCTCCGCCTGCTCGGGCGGCCCGGAGTCGACGACCGGCGGCGGGGGCGACGGAAAGGGCTCCCTCGACACCCTGACCGCCGTCATCGGCTACGGCAACGACGGCAGCTGGGACCCGACGCAGACCGCGTCCGCGTTCTCGATGGCGGCCAACCACCACATCTACGAAGGCCTCCTCGACACCGACCCGATCAGCCGCGAGCCCTACGCGGCGCTCGCCACCTCGCTGCCCAAGGACCTGAAGACGGCGACGCGCTGGCAGTTCACGCTGCGCTCCGGCGCGAAGTGGCACGACGGCGAGCCCGTCACCGCCGACGACGTGGTCTTCACCTTCGAGAGGATCCTCGACCCGGACACCGTGAGCCTCGCCCAGGGCTTCTTCCTGTCCTGGCTGAAGGAGGTCAGGAAGGTCGACGCGCGGACGGTCGAGCTGGTCCTGAAGTTCCCGTTCCCGGACGGCGCCGCGCGGCTCACCCTCGCCAAGATCATGCCGAAGCACGTGTTCTCCAAGGCGGGCGCGTGGGAGAAGGCCATCGCGGGCCTCGCCGTCGGCTCGGGCCCGTACCGGCAGACCGCGCACCACGCCAAGTCCAACACCACCTTCGAGGCTTATCCGGACTACAACGGCCCGCGCAAGGCCACCTTCAAGAAGATGAACTGGCTGACGATCGTGGACGCCGCGCCCCGCGTCGCCAAGATCTCCGGCTCCGGCGCGGGCGCGCAGATCGCGGACAACGTCCCGTACGCCAACATCGCCCAGCTGGAGAAGGACGGCCTGAAGGTCGAGGGCGGGGCCGGGATGAACAACCTGTTCCTGATGTTCAACACGGCCCACAAGCCCTTCGACGACGTCCGCGTCCGGCAGGCCCTGCACTACGCCATCGACCGGGACAAGATGATCTCGGCCGCGCTCAGGGGCCACGGCAAGGCGTCCACCTCGTTCCTCGACGAGGCCAACCCCTCGTACCGCGCGGCGAAGACGGTCTACGCGTACGACCCGGAGAAGGCCCGGCAGCTGCTCAAGGACGCCGGGGTGACCAAGCTGAAGATCAACCTGATGGCCGTGAACGTCAGTTGGATCGTGGACTGCCTGCCGACCATCGAGGAGTCCTGGCGGAAGATCGGCGTCGAGACCACGCTCGCACCGCAGGAGACCGCCGCCCTGTTCACCAAGCTCGACCAGAAGAAGGACTTCCAGGTCGTCGCGGCCGCGTCCAACCCGAACCAGTTCGGCGTCGAGGCCGACCTGATCATGCACTACAACTACGGCCCCTCGAACCTCTGGATGCGGTACGCCCGTTGGGCCAGGAACTCCGAGGCCAAGAAGCTCTTCAAGCTGATGGAGCAGGCCACCCGCGAGGCCGACGCCGAGAAGAAGAAGCGGATGGTCCAGGAGTACATCGACGTCGTCGCGGAGAACGCCGTGATCTACCCGGTCGTCCACAACGAACTCATGACGGCCTGGGACCCGGACCGGCTCAGCGGCGTCCGCGCACAGCCGTACCCCGGCATCAACCTGCTGCAGGCAAAACCCGCCGACTAGGCCTCCAGGCCTCCAGGCCTCGCGGAGCGGGAGTTCACATGGTTCAGACCTACGTCACGGGGGCGTGAATCCGCATGGTTCAGATCGCCAGGATCCTGGTCCGCCGTATCGCCCTGCTCGTCCCGCTGATGCTGGGCATCGTGCTGTTCGTGTTCCTCGTCATGCAGTTCTCGGACATCGACCCGGCCGCCGCGTTCTTCATGGGCGCCAACCCCACCCCGGAGCAACTGCACCAGTTCCGGGAGGAGAACGGCCTGCTCGACCCGCTGCCGGTGCGGTACGTGGCGTTCGTCGGCGAGCTGCTCCAGGGCGACATGGGCATCAGCGTCCTCACCCGGGCGCCGGTGCTCGACCAGGTCAGCACCGCTCTGCCGCTCACCATGCAGCTCACGTTCCTGGGGCTGGGCATCGCGGTGGTGATCGCCCTGGTCCTCGGCGTCACCGCGGCCATCCACCGCGACCGGTTCCCGGACCAGCTGATCCGGGTGCTCTCCCTGACCGGTGTCGCGGCACCCGGCTTCTGGCTGGCGCTCCTGATGATCCAGTATCTGGCGGTGGGCGCGGGCTGGTTCCCGACGAGCGGATACGTCAACCCGGCGGACTCGTTCACCGGCTGGCTGCGGACCATGACGCTGCCCGCGTTCGCCCTGTCCCTGCCGGTCGCGGCCCAGCTCACCCGGATCGTGCGGACCGCGGTGGTGGAGGAGCTGGACAAGGACTACGTCCGCACGGCGATCGGCAGCGGGCTCCCGCCGGTCGTCGTGGTCGGGCGGAACGTGCTGCGCAACGCCTTGATCAATCCGCTGACGGTGCTCGGCCTGCGGGTCGGCTATCTGCTCGGCGGCGCCGTGGTCATCGAGACGATCTTCGCGCTTCCCGGTATGGGCAACCTGATGATCACGGCCGTGAAGAACGGCGACCCGGCCGTCGTCCAGGGCGTGGTGATCACCACGGCCGTCGGCTTCGTCGTCGTGAACCTCGCGATCGACATCCTGTATCTCCTGGTCAACCCCCGGTTGAGGAGCGCCGCGTGAGGAACCTGCTGGCCTTTCCCCGTCCGAGGAGCGCCGCTCCCTGTCCGGGGAGCGCCGCTCCCTGTCCGAGGAGCGCCGCGTGAGGACTCGTAAGCAACTGGCGGAGGCGCTGTCCAGGCCCGGCGTCCGGCTGCGCGGGTTCCGGCGCCTGCCGCTGCTCTCCCGGATCGCGGTCGGGGTGATCGGCGTCGTCGTCCTGATGGCCGTCCTGGCCCCGCTGCTCGCCCCGCACGACCCGCTCGACCAGGCCGCCATGGCCGACGGCAGCGGCAGCCCGTCGGCCGCGCACTGGATGGGCCAGGACAGCCTCGGCCGGGACATCCTCAGCCGGCTGATGTACGGGGCGCGGCTCTCCCTCGTCATCGGCCTCGGCGCGACCGTGCTCGGCCTGGTCGCGGGCGCGGTGCTCGGGGCGATCGCGGCGACCTCGCGCAAGTCGGTCGACGAGTTCATGATGCGCTGCCTCGACATCGTCATGGCGTTCCCGGGGATCGCGCTCGCCGCCGTGCTGATCGCGGTGTTCGGCGGCAGCATCCCGGTCCTGATCCTCGCCATCGCGTTCCTCTACACCCCGCCGATCGCCCGTGTCGTCCGCGCCAACGTCATGGACCAGTACGGCGAGGACTACGTGACCGCCGAACGCGTCATCGGCGCCCGCACGCCGCACATCGTCCTCAAGCACGTGGCCGTCAACTGCGCCGCGCCGATCCTGGTGTTCTGCACCGTGCAGGTCGCCGAGGCGATCGTCTTCGAGGCCTCGCTGTCGTTCATCGGGGCGGGGGTGGCGCCGCCCGACCCGTCCTGGGGCAGCGTCATCGCCGACGGCAAGAACATGGTGCTCACCGGCGGCTGGTGGGCCACGGTCTTCCCGGGTCTGCTGATGCTGGTCACCGTGCTCGCCCTGAACGTCCTGTCCGAGGGCGTCTCGGACGCCTGGGCCGCCCCGGCCGCCCGTGACGTGCCGTCCCGGCGGGCGCGTACGCAGGACAAGCTGGAGGCCGCGGAGCCGGGCACCGGCAAGGTCCTGGAGCTGCCGGGCCTGACGGAGGCGGCGGCCCGCCTGCGCTCCCGAGCCCGCCCGCTCCCCTCCGGGCCGCCCGTCCTGGAGGTCACCGACCTGGCCATCGGCTTCGACGCCCGGCACGGCGGTACGGACATCGTCGACGGCATCAGCTTCGACGTGCGGCCCGGCGAATTGCTCGGCCTGGTCGGGGAGTCCGGCTGCGGCAAGTCGCTGACCGCGCTCACCGTGATGGGCCTGCAGCCGAAAGGCGCGCGGGTGCGGGGCCAAGTGATGTTCGACGGACGGGAGTTGACCGGACTCCCGATGAGCGCCCGGCGCCGCCTCCTCGGCCACGACATGGCCATGGTCTACCAGGACGCGCTGTCGTCCCTGAACCCGTCGATGACGATCCGGGCCCAGCTGAAGCAGGTCGTCCGCAGGGGCGGGGCGCGTACGGCCGTCGAACTCCTCGACCTCGTCGGCCTCGACCCGGACCGCACCCTGCGCAGCTACCCGCACGAACTCTCCGGCGGCCAGCGCCAGCGCGTCCTGATCGCCATGGCCCTGTCCCGCAACCCGAAGCTGATCGTCGCCGACGAGCCGACGACGGCGCTCGACGTCACGGTCCAGGCCCAGGTGATCGAGCTCCTCCTTCGCCTGCGCGAGGAGTTGGGCTTCGCCCTGATCCTGGTCTCGCACGACCTGGCCCTGGTCGCGGACGTCACGGACCGGGTGGTGGTGATGTACGGCGGCCAGATCGTGGAGACGGGCGTGACGGCCGACCTGGTGGCCGCGCCCTCCCACCACTACACGCGCGGGCTGCTCGGCTCCGTCCTGTCCCTGGAGTCGGCGGCGCAGCGGCTCACGCAGATCAGGGGCGTCGTGCCGTCCCCGGCGGACTTTCCTGCGGGGTGCAGGTTCGCGGATCGGTGTCCTTCTGCGAGTGCTGTCTGCGGTACGACCCCTCCGGCCCTCCGCGGGCCGTCCCGTACGCATGCGGTCGCCTGCCACCACCCGGCCATCGCGTTGACGGCTCCGGCGGCACGGGGGAGCGAGGCGGTCAGGTGAGCGCGGTCGGCCCACGGGTTCCTTCCCCCACCCCGCCCCGTCCCGAAAGCTTGCAGCAGCTTCGGGGGCTCCGCCCCCGGACCCCCGCTCCTCAAACGCCGGAGGGGCTGATTTTGCCTCGGAGGGGCGGGTTCTTAAGGGGCGCGGGGCTGTGTCATTTGCGGCTCCGCCGCGGGGCGCGACCAGCCACGACGGCGCGGCAGCCGAACGATGACCGCAGTCGGAGCGGGGGCCTGGGGGCGCAGCCCCCAGAGCTGTCCGCAGGACTTCAGGGAAGGGGCGGGGTGGGGAAATCCCACGCACGACGACGAAGGCGAGGCCGCCAGGTGACCGACAACGCACTGGTCCAGCTCAAGAACACCCACGTAACCCACCGAGCCCGCTCCGGCGGCCTCCTCTCCCGCGACCGGGTGCACGCCCTGACGAACGCCGACCTCACCGTCACCCCCGGCGAAACAGTAGGCATCGTCGGCGAATCCGGCTGCGGCAAAAGCACCCTCGCCAAGGTCCTGGTCGGCGTGCAGCAACCCACCACCGGCACCGTGGAGTTCGGCGGCAAAGACCTCTGGACGATGCCCCCCGCCGAGCGCCGCGCAGCGGTCGGCACCGGTGCGGGCATGATCTTCCAGGACCCCTCGACCGCCCTGAACCGCCGCCTCACCGTACGCCGCATCCTGCGCGACCCCCTCGACGTCCACCGACGCGGCACACCGGCCGAACGGGAGGAACACGTCAGGGAGTTGATGTCCCTGGTCGGCCTGCCCGAGGTGCTCGCCGACGGTCTGCCCGGACAGCTCTCCGGCGGCCAGCGCCAACGGGTGGCGATCGCCCGCGCCCTGGCCCTGAACCCCCGACTCGTCGTCGCCGACGAGCCGACCAGCGCCCTGGACGTCTCCGTCCGCGCCCAGATCCTCAACCTCCTCCTGGACCTGAAGGACCGCCTGGGTCTCGCCCTGGTCTTCGTCTCGCACGACATCCAGACGGTGCGGCGGATGAGCGACCGCGTGATCACCATGTACCTGGGCCGGATCGTCGAGGAGTCCCCCGCCGGCGAGGTCCTCACCCGGTCCCGCCACCCGTACACCCGCGCCCTGTTCTCGGCCACGCCCGGACTGCTCGATCCGATCGACCCGATCCCGCTGGCCGGCCCGGTTCCGTCCGCGACGCGGCCGCCCAGCGGGTGCCCGTTCCGGACCCGCTGCTGGAAGGCGGACGCGGAGTGCGCGGAGAGCATGCCGGACTTCACGGGTTCCGAGGGGGCGGGGAGCCGCTTCCGCTGCCACCACCCCGTGGACGACGGCCAGTCGACCCACGAACTCGTCACCCAGGCCGCCGCCACGGCCGCGCCCCAGGAGGGTTCATGACGCTTCCGGCCACTCCGACCTCGCTGACCGGTGTCGTCCCCCCTGTCTGCACTCCCCTGACACCGGACCACGAGGTGGACGTCGGCTCCCTGGTCCGGCTCGTGGACCATCTGGTGGGCGCGGGGGTGGACGCCCTGTTCGTCCTCGGCTCGTCCTCGGAGGCGGCGTACCTGCCCGACCGCCATCGCCGTACGGTCGTCGAGACGGTCACCGCCCACGTGGCCGGTCAACTCCCGGTCCTCGCGGGGGCGATCGACATGACGACGCCGCGCGTACGGGACCACGTGGACGCCGTGGCGGTGGCGGGCGCGGACGCGGTGGTCGTCACGGCGCCCTTCTACACGCGTACGCACCCGGCCGAGATCGCCACGCACTTCCGCACCCTGGCCGCCACCTCCCCGGTCCCGGTCTTCGCGTACGACCTGCCGGTCTCCGTCCACACGAAGCTGCCCGGTCAGCTCCTCCTGGACCTCGCGGCCGAGGGCGTCCTCGCCGGGGTCAAGGACTCCAGCGGCGACGAGGGCGCCTTCCGCGAACTCCTCCTGGGCGCCCGCGCGCGTGCGGACGTGTCCGGCTTCAGCGTGCTGACCGGCGCGGAACTCACCGTCGACTCGGCCCTCGCGATGGGGGCGGACGGGGTCGTGCCCGGCCTCGGCAACGTGGACCCGGAGGGGTACGTACGCCTGTACGCGGCCTGCCGCGCGGGGGACTGGGACCGGGCGAGGGCGGAACAGGAGCGGCTGTGCGCGCTGTTCGGCATGACCGGGGCCGGCGACCCGTCCCGCATGGGCGGCTCGTCCTCGGCCCTCGGCGCGTTCAAGGCGGCGCTGCACCTGCGCGGCGTGATCGACTGCCCGGCCACCGCGCTACCGCAGGTCCCGCTGTCTCCCCAGGAGGTGGGCGAGGTCGGGAAGTACCTGGCGGCGGCGGGGTTGCTCTGAGCCCTGTCTAGGACTCCCCCAGTTCCCGCACCGCATACCGCCGGAACTCGATCCGCTCGTACGTCCCCGTGTCCCCCGTCTCGTAGAGCAATCCGACCGTACGCCCCTCCACCTGCACGAGGTCCGAGTACGCCGCGGGCAGCTCGGAGACGGTGAGGGCCTTCTCGAAGGTCCGCCCGGAGTCGTCGCTGCGCCACACCGCCATCGCCCGCCGAGCGGTCGGCACGGACGGACCGGAGAACAGCAACCCGCCCCGCCGCCCGGCGAGTTGCAGCACGCTCGCCTGCACGATCGGCACGTCGTTCAGCGTCGGCTGGACCTGGTACGGCCGGTCCAGGGACTCCCCGCCGTCACTGGAATAGGAGTCGAGCCGATTCCCGGCGCTCGGCCCGTGCTGGTCCCGTGCGCTGAAGTACAGTCGCCCGTCGGGGAGTTGGGCCGCGAGTGACTCGTTCGCGTTGTTCACGCCCTCGTACGCGTCCTCCACGAACCCCAGCTCCCAGTTGCGGCCGCCGTCGTCGCTGTAGAGGGCGTGCGCGCCGTAGTACTTGGCCTCCTGGCCGGTGTCGGAGGAGCCGGCGGGCGGCGCGGAGGAGTGGTTGGCCGGTACGACGAGCCGTCCGGCGTGCGGCCCGCGCGTCAGGGCGATCGCGTGGCCGGGCCCGGTGGCGTACCAGCGCCAGTGTCCGGGCTTCACGTCGGCGGTGATGTCACGCGGCCGGGAGAACGACCGCCCGTCGTCCCGGCTGGTCTGCGCGAACACCCGTCGGCTCTGCTCGGCCGTGACCTCGCCCCGCATGATCTGCGCCTCGCTGACCTGCCCGCTGTTGTACGAGGTGAGCAGCACGACGCGACCGGTGCGCGGGTCGACGACGGGCGCCGGGTTGCCCCGCGTGTCCCCGTCCCCGGCGGCGACCACGCTGAGCGGCCCCCACGTACAGCCCCCGTCCGTGGACCGCTTCACGACGACGTCGATGTTCCCGGTGTCTCCGGCGCCCCCGACCCGCCCCTCCGCGAAGGCGAGCACGGCCCCGGACCTCGTTCGCAGGGCGGCCGGGATGCGGAAGGTGTCGTATCCGTCCTCCCCCGCCCGGTACGGAACGGACACCGCGCAACCGGCGGCATCAGGGCGGGACTTGGCCGCCGCGGGGCCGGCCGTCGTGGCGGCTGCCGCGAAGGCGACGGCGAGGACGAGCAGTCGACTGGTACGCAATCCGGACGTAGGACGTCTCATGTCCGGTGAAGCTACAGCGCATGCGAGAGCACGGCAATACCCCGACGGGCAGCGGGAGTTGAGAGCGGTGAGTGCGGCGAGCGGCGGGAGTGGCGAGCGGCGGGCGCGAAGGGCTGGGAGGGCTAGGACGGCGTCCGGGCGGACTCCAGGACCCGCTCCACCTCGTCCGCCCCGATCGTCAGCGCGTTGCCGACCGTCGCGAGCACCTCGCGCTCGGCCGCCGTGTACGGGCCGTCCGCGAGGGCGATGCGGGCCGCCTGGAGGAGGATGGACTCACGGCCCGCGGGGGCGAGGTGGGGCGCGAGGGGGTCGAGGGCCTCGTGGAGCTCTATGGCGAGGGTGACGCCCGCGTCGTCCACGGGGCTGTCGCCGGTCGTGACGCGGCCGGTGTCCGCGGCGAGAGCGTCGACGAGGTTGCTCAACTGGTCGCCGGTGCAGTCGACGTACCCGGCGGAGCGCACCGCGCCGACAGCGATGTCGAGCGCTGTGCGGGAGGCGGTGCCGCCCGCGGTGAGGACGGCGAGGGCGACGGTGTGCACGGCGTCTCTGAGCATGGCCGAGAACCGTACGGTGGTCGGGTGGTCCAGGCAGTCCGTGCCGAAGCGCTGCGCGCAGGACACGCACTCCACGACCGGTCCGGCGACGCCGCGCGAGAGCAGCGGGAAGCCGAGCACGAGGAAGCGTCGACGGCCGGTGCGGCGCTGGTAGTTGCGGTCGCCGCCGCAGCCGGGGCAGAAGAACTCCCCGTCCCCGACGGTGGTCCACGCGGTGCGGATCCCCCAGATACGTGGTTCTCCGACACGTCGTCCCAGGCCTGGCAGCACGCCGCACCTCCGCAACACTTCGGCAACGTCGCCGTATTTACGTGATGTTAGCCACACCGATGATGCGCCGTCAGCACCTTGAGCAGCACATGGCCAAGACCAGTCGGAGGCGAACAGGCACGGAACGGAAAAGGCCCCGCTCATCGGACAGATGAGCGGGGCCCGAGCGCCAGGGGGCGTGGCTGCCTTACCTGCCCGCGCGGTTGACGGCGGAGACGACCGCCTTCAGGGAGGCACGCGTGGTGTTGGCGTCGATGCCGATGCCCCACATGACCTTGTCGTCGATGGCGCACTCGATGTACGAGGCGGCCTGCGCGGAGGCGCCCTCGCTCATCGTGTGCTCCTGGTAGTCCAGGAGGCGTACGTCGATGCCGATGGCCTGCAGCGCGTCGAAGAAGGCCGAGATCGGGCCGTTGCCGGTGCCCTTCAGGGCGGTCTCCTGGCCGTCCACGACCGCGTCGACGGTCAGGGTGTCCACGCCGTCGGTGTCGGTGGTGGTCTGGCCGGAACGCAGCTGGAGGCGCCCCCATCGAGCCGCAGCGTTGGCCTCGTTGGGCAGGTACTCGTCCTGGAAGGTCTCCCAGATCGCGCCCGGCGTGACCTCGCCGCCCTCGGCGTCGGTCTTGGTCTGGATGACCTTGGAGAACTCGACCTGCATCCGGCGCGGCAGGTCCAGCTTGTGGTCGTTCTTCAGGACGTACGCGATACCGCCCTTGCCGGACTGCGAGTTGACGCGGATGACCGCTTCGTACGAGCGGCCGACGTCCTTCGGGTCGATCGGCAGGTACGGGACGGCCCACTCGATGTCGTCGACGGTGACGCCCTTGGCCTTCGCGTCGGCCTCCATGGCGTCGAAGCCCTTCTTGATGGCGTCCTGGTGGGAGCCGGAGAAGGAGGTGTAGACCAGGTCGCCCACGTACGGGTGGCGCGGGTGGACCTCCATCTGGTTGCAGTACTCCCACGTGCGACGGATCTCGTCGATGTCGGAGAAGTCGATCTGCGGGTCGACGCCCTGCGAGAACAGGTTCATGCCCAGGGTGACCAGGTCGACGTTGCCGGTGCGCTCGCCCTGGCCGAACAGGCAGCCCTCGACGCGGTCGGCGCCGGCCATCACGGCCAGCTCGGCGGCGGCGACGGCGGTGCCCCGGTCGTTGTGCGGGTGGACCGACAGGACGACGTGCTCGCGGCGGGACAGGTTGCGGCCCATCCACTCGAAGCGGTCCGCGTGCGTGGAGGGGGTCGAACGCTCCACCGTGGCGGGCAGGTTGAGGATGATCTCGCGGCCCGGGCCCGGCTGGTAGACGTCCATGACGGCCTCGCAGACCTCCAGGGCGAAGTCCAGCTCGGTGTCCGTGAAGATCTCCGGCGAGTACTGGTAGCCGAATTCGGTCTCCGGGCCCAGGATCTTCTCCGCGTACTCCATCACCAGGCGGGTGCCGTCGACGGCGATCTGCTTGATGTCGTCCTTGGAGCCGCGGAAGACGACGCGGCGGAAGACCGGCGCCGTCGCGTTGTACAGGTGCACCGTGGCGCGCCTGGCGCCCTTCAGGGACTCCACGGTCCGCTCGATCAGGTCCTCGCGGGCCTGGGTCAGGACGGAGATCGTGACGTCGTCCGGGATCGCGCCCGGCTCCTCGATGATCGAGCGAACGAAGTCGAAATCGGTCTGGCCGGAGGCGGGGAAGCCGACCTCGATCTCCTTGTAGCCCATCTTGACCAGCTGGTCGAACATCCGGCGCTTGCGCTCGGGCGACATCGGGTCGATCAGGGCCTGGTTGCCGTCGCGCAGGTCGGTGGAGAGCCAGCGGGGTGCCTTGGTGATCCGGTTGGCCGGCCAGGTGCGGTCCGCGATGTCCACCGCGTCATAGCCGCTGTACTTGTGGATCGGCATGGCGGAGGGCTGCTGGAAGTTCGGCATTGCGTAGGGCTCCTCGTGGGGTCCGCGGGGGACGGCCGACGGTCGTTCGTGCACCACTCGACTCCGCGGGGAGGGGGTCGGCCTACGACTACAGGCCCTCGCCGCGGCAGCTAAGAAGAAGCAGCCCGAAACGCATGATGAGAGGGAGCGTAGCCGAGACCGTCCGGTGTGCGTCGACCCGTATCAGTATGCGGGACCACCTTGAGGTAACGGCTCGAACGTGACGATTCCCTCTATTTCGTCAATCCTGGTAGCGGGTAGTGACATGACGATCACGCAATGCCACGGTGGATGGATGGACACCACCCGAACGGGCCTTGAGCCCGTCTACTGCACCATCGTCCCGCCCCACCTCCTCGACCGGCTCTCGCAGGCCGAGAACGCGGCCGTCGCCGGGGCCGCGCGCCACACCCTCCTCCAGGACGAGGCGAACCGCTCCCGGCGTCTGACCACGGCCGCCGCCACCGTCCGCCCCACCGTCGCCCGCGCCGCCGACGCGAAGCCGAACCGCACGATCCACGACGCGCGGAACGGCACGGAACTGCCCGGCACGAAGGTCCGCGCGGAGGGCGGGGAGCCCAGCCAGGACGCCACCGTCAACCGTGCCTACGCCGGACTCGGCGCCACCTTCGAGCTCTTCCTGAAGAGCTTCGAGCGCGACTCCATCGACGGCAACGGCCTCCCGCTGATCGCGACCGTCCACTACGACGAGAAGTACGGGAACGCCTTCTGGGACGGCAAGCAGATGGTGTTCGGCGACGGTGACGGCGAGATCTTCCTCGACTTCACGATCCCGGTCGACGTCATGGCGCACGAGCTCACCCACGGCGTCACGCAGTACACCGCGAACCTCGCCTACTCCGGCCAGTCCGGCGCGCTCAACGAGTCCGTCTCCGACGTCTTCGGCTCGCTGGTCAAGCAGTACACCCTCGGCCAGACCGCCGACCAGGCCGACTGGCTGATCGGCGAAGGCCTGCTCGCCCCCGACGTCCAGGGCGTCGCGCTGCGCTCGATGAAGGCCCCGGGCACGGCGTACGACGACGACGTCCTCGGCAAGGACCCGCAGCCCGGGCACATGGACGACTACGTCGACACCGAGCAGGACAACGGCGGTGTGCACATCAACTCCGGCATCCCCAACCGCGCCTTCCACCTGTTCGCCACCCGCCTCGGCGGGAACGCCTGGGAGCGCGCGGGGCAGCTCTGGTACGACGTCCTGACCGGCGGCGAACTGGCCATGGACTGCACCTTCACCGACTTCGCCAAGGCCACGATCGACCGGGCGGCCGAGCGGTACGGCCGCGGCGACGAGCACGAGGCGGTCGTGAAGGCCTGGTCCGAGGTGGGCGTGCCCACCGCGTAGGCCGTGCGGGGACCGGCTGTGGGGAGTAGACAGAGACCATGCGAATCCACGTCAAGCGCACGGGCGGCTTCGGTGGCATCGAGCGGAACGCCGAGGTCGACACGGCGGAGCTGTCCGACACCCAGGAGTGGCAGGCCCTCGCCGACCAGGCCGTGTCCGAGGCCAGGTCCACCCCGCCGGTCGGTGTTCCGGACGGGTTCACCTACCAGATCACGGTCGGCGAGCACACCGTGTACTGCTCGGACCCCCGGCTCACCGACTGCCAGCGCAAGCTGATCTCCAGAGTCCTGAAGGAAGGCTCGTAGGGCGGTTCCGCGGCGGCGGGAGAGAGGCGGGCGGGAGGCAGGCGAGCGGCGGGCGGGAGGCGGGCGAGAGGCGGGCGGGGTCGCGGGCGGAAGTCCAACAACCCGCCCGCCTCTACCCGTTGACACCGTACTCGCGGGTACGGATGATCCCGCGCATGGCAGCCAGCGCGAGCACGAGCCCCAGCCCCGGCACGAGCAGCACCGCCCTCCCCCGCTTCCCCGGTGACTTCCTCTGGGGCGTCTCCACCTCCGCCCACCAGATCGAGGGCGCCGCCGACCGGCGCGGCCGCTCCGTGTGGGACGCGTTCACGGCCACACCCGGCCGGGTGAAGGACGGCACGACGGCCGATGTGGCCTGCGACCACTACCACCGCTACCGCGAGGACGTCGCCCTGATCCGCGACCTCGGCGTCGGTGCGTACCGCTTCTCCGTCTCCTGGCCCCGGGTGCAGCCCACCGGCGCGGGCCAGGTCAGCGAGCGGGGCCTGGACTTCTACGACCGCCTGGTGGACGAGCTGTGCGCCGCGGGCGTACGCCCCGTACCGACGCTGTTCCACTGGGACACCCCGCTGGTCCTGGAGGAGGCGGGCGGCTGGCGGCGGCGGGACACGGCGGAGCGGTTCGCGCAGTACGCGGCCGTGGTGGCCGCGCGGATCGGGGACCGGGTGCCCACCTGGATCACCCTCAACGAACCCGCCGAGCACACCCTGCTCGGGCACGCGCTCGGCGAGCACGCGCCGGGGCACCGGATGCTCTTCGACGCGCTGCCCGTCGCCCACCACCAGCTGCTCGGCCACGGCCTCGCCGTCCAGGCGCTGCGCGCGGCCGGCGCGGACCACATCGGCATCGCCAACTCGCACGGCCCGACCTGGCCCGCGTCCGACGACCCGGCCGACCGCGAGGCCGCCGACTTCTACGACCTGCTCCTCAACCGGCTCTTCGCCGACCCGCTGCTGCTCGGCCGCTACCCCGACGGCATCGCCGAACTCCTCGACGCCCCCGGCCTCGACGCCGACCTGAAGCTGATCTCCGCGCCGCTCGACTGGTACGGCGTCAACTACTACCAGCCGACCCGGGTGGGCGCGCCCGGTACCGGCCCACAGGAGTTCTCCGGAGTCGCGATCCCGCCCGAACTCCCCTTCGCGCCACGGGAGATCGATGGCTATCCGCGCACCGACTTCGGCTGGCCCGTGGTGCCCGAGGCGTTCACCGAACTGCTCCTGGACCTCCCCCGGCGCTACGGCGACCGGCTCCCGCCCCTGATGATCACCGAGAACGGCTGCTCGTACGACGGGCTCGACGACCAGGAGCGCGTCGCCTTCCTCGACGGCCATCTGCGGTCCCTGCACCGGGCGTTGGCGGCAGGTGTCGACGTACGCGGCTACTTCGTCTGGTCGCTGCTCGACAACTTCGAGTGGGCGGAGGGCTACCGGCAGCGCTTCGGCCTGGTGCACGTCGACTACGACACCCTGGAGCGCACCCCGAAGGCCTCGTACGCGTGGCTGCGTGAGGCCCTTCGGGCGCAGAGATGACGGCCCTGGCCGAACCCGTCACGCGGGTCCGCCCCGCCTGGACCTCGACGCTCTGCCTCGCCAACGGCGCGATCTGGGTGGGCTGGTACGGGCCGTTGCAGATCCTGCTCGCCCTCCAGGCCGCCGAGCTCGCCCCGGCCGGCACGTCCAAGGAGGCGGTCCTCGCCTGGGTCACGGGCATCGGCGCGGTCGTCTCGCTCGCCGCGAACCCGCTCTTCGGCGCGGCCTCGGACCGTACGACGGGACGCTTCGGGCGGCGCGCGCCGTGGATCGTCGCGGGTGCGGCGGGCGGCGCGGCGGCCCTGCTGCTCACCGCCGCGGCGGACTCGGTGGTGGCGCTGACGCTCGGCTGGTGCCTGGTCCAGCTCACCCTGAACGCCGCGTTCGCCGCGGTCACCGCCGCCGTCCCCGACCGGGTGCCCCGGCTCCAACGCGGCTCCGTGGGCGGCTGGTTGGGCGCCACGCAGCTCCTCGGCGTGGTCCTCGGCACGGCCCTCGCCACCGCCGTCGGCGGCATCGGCACGGGCTACGCGGCCTGCGCGCTGTTCACGGCGCTCGGGGTCCTGCCGTACGTGCTGCTGCACCGCGAGCCCGCACTCTCGGTGGAGGACAGGCCCGCGTTCGCCTGGCGGCCGTTCCTGCGCGGCTTCTGGATCAGTCCGCGCCGCCACCCCGACCTGGCCTGGGCCTGGCTCACCCGGTTCCTGATCAACCTGGGCAACACGCTCGTCCTGCTCTATCTCCTCTACTACCTGCGCGACGGGCTGCGCCACCCGGACCCGGAGCAGGGCGTCCTTGTCCTCACGGCGGTCAACGGCGCCACGATGCTCGCCACGGTGGTGGTCGGCGGCGCCTGGTCGGACCGGATCGGCCGCCGCAAGCCGTTCGTCGTCTGGTCGGGGCTGCTGATGGCGGTGGCGACGGCGCTGCTCGCGCTCTGGCAGACGTGGCCGGGCGCGATCGTCGCGGCGATCGTCCTGGGCCTGGCGTTCGGCGTCTTCACGTCGGTCGACTTCGCGCTGATGACGGACGTCCTGCCGCGCGCCGCCGACCGCGGCAAGGACCTCGGCGTGATCAACATCGCCAACTCCCTGCCCCAGGTCGCGGCCCCGGCACTGGCGGCGACGGTGGTGGCCCTCGGCGGTTACCGGGTGCTGTATCTGGTGGCGGCGGGGGTGGGGGTTGTGGGGGCGGTGTTGGTGGGGCGGATCAGGGGCGTCAAATAGAGCCCGTCCGGCGGTTGAGGACGAGCCCGGAGGGCGATCGACCTGGCCCCGGTCCCGGCCCAGGAACGGTCGACCTCAGAACCCGAGCTTCCGGAGCTGCTTGGGGTCCCGCTGCCAGTCCTTCGCCACCTTCACATGCAGGTCCAGGAAGACCGGCGTGCCGAGCAGCGCCTCGATGTGCTTGCGGGACTTCATGCCGACCTCCTTCAGCCGCTTGCCCTTGGGGCCGATGATGATCCCCTTCTGGCTGGGCCGCTCGATGTAGACGAACGCGTGGATGTCGAGCAGCGGCTTGTCCGCCGGGCGGTCCTCGCGGGGCAGCATCTCCTCGACGACCACGGCGATGGAGTGCGGCAGTTCGTCCCGTACGCCTTCGAGCGCGGCCTCGCGGATCAGCTCGGCGACCATGACCTGCTCCGGCTCGTCCGTGAGGTCGCCCTCCGGGTAGAGCGGCGGGCTCTTCGGAAGGAGCGGCGTGATCAGCTCGGCGAGCAGGTCGACCTGGTTCTCGCCGACGGCGGAGACCGGCACGATCTCCTGCCACTCGAAGCCGAGCTCCTTGCCGAGCTGGTCGATCGCGATGAGCTGCTCGGCGAGCTGCTTGCTGTCGACCAGGTCGGTCTTCGTGACGATCGCGATCTTCGGAGTCTTCTTGATCCCGGCGAGCTCCTTGGCGATGAACCGGTCCCCGGGGCCCAGCTTCTCGTTGGCCGGCAGGCAGAAGCCGATCACGTCGACCTCGGCCCAGGTCGTGCGGACGACGTCGTTGAGCCGCTCGCCGAGGAGGGTGCGCGGCTTGTGCAGACCCGGGGTGTCGACGAGGACGAGCTGGGCGTTCGGGCGGTGCACGATGCCGCGGACCGTGTGCCGGGTGGTCTGCGGGCGGTTGGAGGTGATGGCGACCTTCGTGCCGACGAGGGCGTTGGTCAGGGTCGACTTGCCCGCGTTCGGCCGTCCGACGAAGCAGGCGAAGCCCGCGCGGTGGTCGGTGGCCTGGGGCTCGGACTCGGCCGGGGAAGGTGCGCTCATGGCGACCATTGTCCCCGATGCGGGAACGGGCGCCGACCGGGCCCGGCGGCTTCGCCCGCGGCCCGGTCGACTGGAGGGTTCTGTCCGCTGCCGGTCAGTCGAAGACGAACGGTCCGGGCGCGAGTCCTTCGGTGGAGTCGCAGGTCACGGTGATGCCCGAGACCACCAGCTTGAGGGAGCCCGGGTGGTCGAGGGAGTCACCGGAGGCGACGGTCCCGGCCAGCGGTCCCGAGTTCACACCGCCGCCGGCCTCCATCGCCGGGTTGCTCTTGCCGGTGAAGGTGGCGGTGGAGCCGTCGGCCTTCGTCATGGTGAGAGTCGACTCGACGGTGTTCGCCTCGACGGCCACCGGCGTGGTGATCTCCGACGAGGTGACGGTGATGGTGGCGCTCGTGCCGCTCTGGGTCGCGGTCAGGGTGACCCCGCCGCTGCCGTAGATGCCGCAGTCGGCCTTGGTGGTGGCCTCGCCCGGTGCGACGGCGGCGGCGCCGGGTGCCAGGACGAAACCGGCGAGGGCGAGGGAGCCCGTGGCGAGTGCGACGCCCAGGGCTCTGCTCCTGCTCGTACGGGTGCGCTTCATCGTTCACCTTCCCGTTCGTGGGGGAGTGCTCGTGGGGGTGAGCTGGTCAGGTGCGGTGCGCGCGCATAGGACATTGAGGCGCGGGCGGCCTGGGATCACAAGGCCAAGTCCCTTGATTCTTAAGCGACTTGGGAAGACTGCTCAGCTTTGGCGAGAACACGGCGGAGGGCGGCCGGAAACCGGCCGCCCCCCGCATCGGCAGCTTTTCAGCCCGCGCTGACCGTCGCGACGACCTCACCGTCGAGCCCGGCCAGAAGCACCGGCGTCTGAGCGCCGCCCAGGTCGCGTACGGCCGCGCGGTCCTCGTCGGAGACCTCCCCGGCCTCGCTGACGACGGCCGCCGCCTCCAGGGACTTGGCCCCGCTGGCCACGGCCATGGCGACGGCGGTGCGCAGCGCGCTCAGCTTCAGCGAGTCGAGGTCGACGCTGCCGGCGACGTACGTACGGCCCGTCTCGTCCCGTACGGCCGCGCCCTCCGGCACGCCGTTGCGGGCCCGGGCGGAGCGGGCGAGGGTGACGATCTTGCGGTCCTCGGGACCGAGGGCGTTTTCGCTCATGCAGTGAGCATACGAAGCCGGTGGCTCACCAAGACGACAGGGCCAGGCCCAAGCCACGGGGCTCCGCCCCGGACCCCGCTCCTCAGCCGGAGGGGCTGTCTTTGAGAGCCGACGGCTCGACCAGGACCGTCGCGATCCGGTTCCGTCGGCCCGCCGCCGCCTCCGCCGTGAGCCGCAGCCCGCGCCCGTCCGGCAGCTCCACGACCGTCGTCGCGCCCGCGATCGGCACCCGGCCGAGGGCCTTGGCGAGCAGTCCGCCTACGGTCTCCACGTCCTCGTCGTCGAACTCCTCGATGCCGTACAGCTCGCCCAGGTCGCCGATGTCGAGCCGGGCCGTGACCCGGTACGTGTCGTCGCCGAGGGGCTCCACGGGCGGCAGCTCCCGGTCGTATTCGTCGGTGATCTCGCCGACGATCTCCTCCAGGATGTCCTCGATCGTGACGATGCCGGCCGTGCCGCCGTACTCGTCGATGACGACCGCGACGTGGTTGCGCTCCTGCTGCATCTCGCGCAGCAGGTCACCGGCGTTCTTGGTGTCCGGCACGAACGACGCGGGCCGCATCGCCGTCGACACCAGCTCCGACTCGGCGTCCCGGCTGATGTGCGTCTTGCGCGCCAGGTCCTTGAGGTACACGATCCCGACGACGTCGTCCTCGCTCTCCCCGGTGACCGGGATGCGCGAGAAGCCGGAGCGCAGGGCGAGCGTGAGGGCCTGACGGATCGTCTTGTACCGCTCGATCACGATCAGGTCGGTGCGCGGGACCATGACTTCGCGTACGAGGGTGTCGCCGAGCTCGAAGACGGAGTGCACCATGCGGCGCTCCTCGTCCTCGATCAGGGACTCCTTCTCCGCCAGGTCGACCATCGCGCGCAGCTCCGCCTCGGAGGCGAACGGGCCGCGCCTGAAGCCCTTGCCGGGCGTGAGCGCGTTGCCCAGGAGGATCAGGAGCGGCGGGATCGGGCCCATGATCCGGGCGAGCGGGAGCAGGACGTACGCCGCGGCCGTCGCCGTGTTCAGCGGGTGCTGGCGGCCGATCGTGCGCGGCGAGACACCCACCGCGACGTACGACACGAGGACCATCACGCCGATCGCGACGGCCAGCGCCTCCCACGTCTCGGGGAACTCCTGGAGGCACGCGTACGTGACGAGGGCCGCGGCGGCCATCTCGCAGCCGACGCGGACGAGCAGCGCGACGTTCAGATACCGCGTCGGGTCCGCCGCGACCTGGGCGAGCTTCGCGCTGCCGCGGCGCCCGGAGCGCACGGCCTCCTCGGCGCGGAAGCTGGACACACGCGCGAGGCCCGCCTCCGCGCAGGAGGCGAGCCACGCGACGACGACCAGCAGGACGGCGCCGAGAACCAGTGCGGCGCTCACGAGACGGTGGGCGCCGGGGAGGGACCGGTGAGGCCCTTCTCCGCGCGCCAGCCGTCGACGATCGCGGACTGCAGGCCGAACATCTCGGCCTTCTCGTCCGGCTCCTCGTGGTCGTACCCGAGGAGGTGGAGCACTCCGTGGACGGTGAGGAGCTGGAGTTCCTCGTCCATGGAGTGCCCCGTCTCGGCCTCCTCGCCCTGCTTCTTGGCGACCTCGGGGCAGAGCACGATGTCACCGAGGAGTCCCTGCGGGGGCTCCGCCAGGTCGTCGTCCCGGCCCGGCGGGCGCAGTTCGTCCATCGGGAAGGACATGACGTCCGTCGGGCCCGGGAGGTCCATCCACTGGATGTGGAGCTGCTCCATCGCCTCGGTGTCCACGACGATCACCGAGAGCTCGGAGAGCGGGTGGATCCTCATCCGCGCGAGCGCGTAGCGGGCGATGTCGAGGATCGCCTGCTCCTCGACCTCGGTGCCGGACTCGTTGTTGACGTCGATCGACATGTGCTTGGTTTCTCGCTACTTCCCGTGGCGGCGACGGGGCGGCTTGTTCGTCCCGTTCTCCGTGCCGTTCTCGTTGTCGTACTTCTCGTACGCGTCGACGATACGGCCCACCAACTTGTGCCGGACCACGTCGTGGGACGTGAGACGGGAGAAGTGGACGTCCTCGACGCCGTCCAGGATGTCCTGGACCTGGCGCAGACCGGACTTGGTGCCGCCGGGCAGGTCGACCTGGGTGACGTCACCGGTGACGACGATCTTCGAGTCGAAGCCGAGGCGCGTCAGGAACATCTTCATCTGCTCGGCGCTGGTGTTCTGCGCCTCGTCGAGAATGATGAACGCGTCGTTCAGGGTCCTGCCGCGCATGTACGCCAGCGGCGCGACCTCAATAGTCCCCGCCGCCATGAGACGCGGGATCGAGTCCGGGTCGAGCATGTCGTGCAGCGCGTCGTAGAGCGGGCGCAGATACGGGTCGATCTTTTCGTAGAGCGTGCCGGGCAGGAAGCCCAGGCGCTCGCCGGCCTCGACGGCGGGGCGGGTCAGGATGATGCGGTTGACCTGCTTCGACTGCAGCGCCTGCACGGCCTTGGCCATCGCGAGATACGTCTTGCCGGTACCGGCGGGGCCGATGCCGAACACGATCGTGTGGTGGTCGATCGCGTCGACGTACCGCTTCTGGTTGAGGGTCTTGGGGCGGATCGTGCGGCCGCGGGACGAGAGGATGTTCTGCGTGAGCACCTCGGCCGGGGTCTCTGCCGCACCCTCGCCGTTCTCGCCCGCCCTGAGCATGGCGATCGAGCGTTCCACTGCGTCCTCCGTCATCGGCTGTCCGGTGCGGAGCACCAGCATCATCTCGTCGAACAGGCGCTGGATGAGGGCGACTTCGGCCTTGTCGCCCACGGCGCTGATCTCGTTGCCCCGGACATGGATGTCGGCCGCCGGGAAGGCCTTCTCGATCACGCGCAGCAGTACGTCCCCCGAGCCCAGAACGGTCACCATCGGGTGCTTCGCCGGTACGGAGAAGTGGGCTCGTGCCTGACCCTGCGCAGGGGTCTGAGCTGTCGGTGTCTGAGTCATGGGCCGGCTCTGTGGCCTGCTCGTCCTCCTCGATGCGGGGCTGACGCCGCGCGGCTGCTTCTGCTGCTACCAGAGTACGTCGGGGCACCGACAACACCGATAAGTTTTTCGACCGCTCGCCCCGGCGAAAGCCCGCTAGCGCGCCCGCGAAAGCCCGCTAGCGCGCCCCGAACCCGATCGTCGGCACCGCACGCCGCAGCGGCCACGGCCGGACCACGTCGGGCAGCATCGCGTCGAGGAACGCGTACCGCCGCAGCGCCGCCGGCTCCTGGTCGTCGTACGACTGCACATGCCGCCACCACGCGGCCACCTCGACCCAGCCGGGCGCCGACAGGGAACCGCCGAACTCCTGCACCGACAGGGCCGCCGTCAGGCCGGCGAAGGCGAGCCGGTCGGCGAGCGGCCAGCCCGCCAGGGTGCCGGTGACGAAGCCCGCCACGAACACGTCGCCCGCGCCCGTCGGGTCGAGGGCCTCCACCTCGATCGCGGGCACCTCGGCGGTCTCGCCGGTGCGCCCGTCCACCGCGTACGCGCCCTCGGCACCGAGGGTGACGACGGCGAGCGGCACGTGTGCGGTGAGCGCGCGGGCGGCGGCGCGCGGGCAGGACGTGCCGGTGTAGCGCATGGCCTCCTCGGCGTTCGGCAGGAACGCCTCGCAGTGCCGCAGGTCGGGCAGGGCCGCCAGGTCCCAGCGGCCGCTGTCGTCCCAGCCGACGTCGGCGAAGACCCGGGTGCCGCGCTCGGCGGCCTTCGCGACCCACTCCTCGCTCGCGCCGGGCGCCAGGGAGGCGACGGCGGCACGCGCGCGTGGTGGCGTCTCCGGGGCGGGCTCCTGCGGCGGCGGGGCCTCGTGCCCGTGCGAGATCATCGTCCGCTCGCCCTCGTACGCGAGGGACACGGTGACCGGCGAGTGCCAGCCTTGCACGGTGCGCGACGGCTCCAGGTCGATGCCCTCGCCCTTCTCCAGGGCGTCCCAGCAGTACTCGCCGTAGTGGTCGTCGCCGAAGGCCGCGGCGAGCGAGGTGCGCAGGCCGAGGCGGGACAGGGCGGTGGCCATGTTGGCTACGCCGCCGGGGCTCGATCCCATGCCCCGGGCCCAGGACTCGGTGCCGCGCACGGGTGCCGAGTCGAGGCCGGTGAAGATGATGTCCAGGAAGACGGTGCCGGTGAGGAACACGTCGCACGCCGGGTCGTCGGGTGCGCGCACCGCCGCCAGCGGATCGAGGCAGGTCGTGTGGTCGAGCCGGATGCCGGGCGGGCAGCCGCCGTTCGCAGTCTGTTGGTCGAAACTCACCGTGCGCTCCCCGTACATGATGCGTGCAGGTCAGGCCAGTGTGCATCAACGCCGTCCGGCACGGCCGGAATGCCGGTGGAAGGGCGGAGACTTCGCCAGGTCGCCAGGTCGCCAGGTCGCCGGGACGCCGGGTCGCCAGGACGTGTTGGGGCGGCTCAGCGGCGCGGGCGGCCCGCCCCGAGCGGCACGGGGTGGCCCGAGCGGCATGGGGTGGCCCGAGCGGCATGGGGTGGCTCAAGCCGCATGGGTGGCTCAAGCCGCATGGGGTAGCTTCCGCGGCATGAGGCTGACGATTCTCGGTGGCGGCGGATTCCGGGTCCCTCTCGTGTACGGCGCCCTGGTGGGCAGCGAGATCACGGAACTCACCCTGTACGACACGGATCCGCTGCGGCTCGGCGTGATCCGCTCGGTCCTCGACGGGCTGCCGCCGGGCCCGCGGGTCAGGGTGGCCGAGGGGCTCGACGACGCGCTGCGCGGCGCGGACTTCGTGTTCTCCGCGATCCGGGTCGGCGGCACCGCGGGCCGCGTCCAGGACGAGCGGCTGCCGCTCGCGGAGGGCGTGCTCGGGCAGGAGACGGTGGGCGCGGGCGGTGTCCTGTACGGGCTGCGCACGGTGCCCGTCGCCCTGCACATCGCGGAGCGGGTGGCGGCGGTGGCGCCTGACGCGTGGGTCATCAACTTCACCAACCCGGCGGGCACCGTCACGGAGGCGATGGCCTCGGTCCTGGGCGACCGCGTCATCGGCATCTGCGACTCCCCGGTCGGCCTGGTGCGGCGGGCGGCGCGCGCGGCGGGCGCCGACCCGGACTCGGTCTCGTACGACTACGTGGGCCTCAACCACCTCGGCTGGCTGCGGTCGTTGACGGCGCCGGACGGCCGCGACCTGCTGCCCGGCCTGCTCGCGGACTCCACGGCCCTCGGCTCCTTCGAGGAGGGCAAGCTGTTCGGCGCGGAGTGGCTGCGCGCGCTCGGCTCCCTGCCCAACGAGTACCTGCACTACTACTACTTCCGCCGCGAGACCCTCGCCGCGGTGCGCGCCGCCGACGAGACCCGCGGCGAGTTCCTCGACCACCAGCAGGGCGAGTTCTTCGCCCGCGCGGCCGAACACCCGGACCGCGCGCACGCGTTGTGGGAGAGCACGCGCCTGGAGCGCGAGGAGACGTACATGGCGGACAGCCGCGCCGCGACCGGCGGCTGGCAGCGGGACTCCTGCGACCTGGACGGCGGCGGCTACGACCGGGTCGCGCTCGCCCTGATGCGCGCGATCGCCTCCGGCGGGGGTACGCGGCTGATTCTGAACGTCAGGAACGGGTCGACGGTACCGGCGCTTCCCGCGGACGCGATCGTGGAGACGGTGTGCGAAGTGGACTCCCGGGGGGCCCGCCCGGTGCCGTGTGCTCCGCTCGGGGAGGCGGAGTTGGGGTTGATGCTGCAGCTGAAGGCGGTGGAGCGGGCGACGGTGGAGGCGGCGGTCTTCAAGGACCGGGACGCGGCGTTGCGTGCGCTTGCGTTGCACCCGCTGGTGGATTCGCCGGCGGTGGCGGGGCGGATCCTCGCGTCGGTGTCGGCCGAGGCCTGATGACTCCCCTACCCGCCCCTTCCCGACTGTGTCCGATCTGCGGCTGGCGCCGCGTGGCTGCGGCGCTTCGGGGGCCAGCCCCCGGACCCCCGCTCCTCAAACGCCGGAGGGGCTGAATTGTGCCCCGTAAGGGGCGCGGGGAACTGCGCGACCAGCCACGACGGCGGGTCAGTCGAACTCGTACGCCTCAACCTCCGCCAAGTACCGCTCCCGCAAAGCCTCGTCCTCCTCCAGGAAGGACGCCAGGAACGAGTTCCGGGCCAGTTCGCGCAGCTGGTCGTGGTCGAGGGCGAGGGCCTCGCGGACCGCGTGGAACGTATCGCCCACGTACCCCCCGAAGTACGACGGATCATCCGAGTTGACCGTGCACAGCAACCCCGCGGCCATCATCCGCGGCAGCGGGTGGTCCTCAAGGACGTCCACCGCGCGGAGCCGCACGTTCGACAGCGGGCACAGAGTCAGCGGGACGCGGTCCCGGACGAGCCGCTCGACCAGCGCGGGGTCCTCCATGCACCGCAGCCCGTGGTCGATCCGCTCGACGCCGAGCACGTCCAGGGCCTCCGTGATGTACGCCGCCGGCCCCTCCTCCCCCGCGTGCGCGACCCGGCGCAGGCCGAGCGCGGCGGCCGCCTCGTACACCTCGCGGAACTTGGCGGGCGGGTGGCCGACCTCCGCCGAGTCGAGGCCGACGCCGGTGATCCGGTGCAGATACGGCTTCGCGGCCTCAAGGGTCGCGAGGGCCGACTCGGCGGACTCGTCGCGCAGGAAGCACATGATCAGGCGAGTGGAGATGCCGTGCCGCTCCCTGCTGCGGTCGAGGGCGCGGGCGAGGCCCTCGATCACCGTGCCGATGGCGACGCCGCGCGCGGTGTGCGCCTGCGGGTCGAAGAAGATCTCCGCGTGCCGTACGCCCTGTTCGGCGGCGCGCGCCAGATAGGCGTCGGCGAGCTCCTCGAAGTCGGCCTCGGTGTGCAGCACTGCCATCAGTCCGTAGTACAGGTCGAGGAAGGACTGCAGGTCCTCGAAGAGGTACGCGCGGCGCAGCTCCTCGGTGTCGGCGTAGGGCAGTTCGACGCCGTTGCGGGCGGCGAGCGCGAAGGCCAGTTCGGGTTCGAGGGTGCCTTCGATGTGGAGGTGGAGTTCGGCCTTGGGAAGGTGCATGTGCGTACTTTCGCGAGCGGGTCAGGTATGGCGCTTGGGCACAGGGACGGTCGACAGGTCGGCCGCCACGGTCAGTTCCCCCGTGAACCCGGCGGCGCGGGCCTGCCGGGCGAACTCCTGCGGGTCCGCGTACCGCTGGGAGAAGTGCGTCAGGACCAGGTGCCGCACGCCCGCGTCGCGCGCCGCCGCCGCGGCCTGCCCGGACGTCAAGTGGCCGTGGTCGCGGGCGAGTTGCTCGTCCTCGTCGAGGAAGGTCGACTCGATGACGAGCAGGTCGCAGCCCTCGGCGAGCGCGTGCACGCCGTCGCAGAGGCGGGTGTCCATGACGAACGCGAACCGCTGCCCGCGCCGCACCTCGCTGACGTCCTCGATCCGCACCCCGCGCAGCTCACCCGCGCGCTGCAGCCGCCCCACGTCCGGTCCCGCGATACCGCGCTCGGCCAGCAGTGCGGGCACCATCCGCCGCCCGTCGGGCTCGACGAGCCGGTACCCGAAGGACTCCACCGGGTGCGACAGCCGGTGCGCTTCGAGGGTGTACGCGGGCGTGGCGGCCAGCACTCCGTCGGCGCCGACCGGGGCCTCGGTCAGCTTGACGGTCTCGCGGTAGGCGGTGGCGTAGCGGAGCCGGTCGAAGAAGTGCTGCCCGGAGCGCGGGTAGTGGGCGGTGACCTCGTGCGGCACGCGGTCCAGGTTGATCCGCTGGATCACCCCGGCGAGGCCGAGGGAGTGGTCGCCGTGGAAGTGCGTGACGCAGATCCGGTCGATGTCGTGCGCGGCGACTCCGGCACGCAGCATCTGCCGCTGGGTGCCCTCACCGGGGTCGAAGAGGATGCCCTGGCCGTCCCAGCGCAGCAGGTAGCCGTTGTGGTTGCGGTGCCGCGTCGGCACCTGGCTGGCGGTGCCGAGGACGACGAATTCTCGTACGGACAAAGTGAGTTACCAGTTACCGGTTCTTGGGTCTGGGGTTTTCGGCTCGCCGGTTATCCGGGGGGCCACTGCATGCCGCGGCCGCCGAGGAGGTGGGCGTGCGCGTGGAACACGGTCTGACCGGCGCCGCTGCCGGTGTTGAACACCACGCGGTAGCTCTCCAGCTTCTCCTCCGCGGCGACCACTCCCGCCTCGCGCAGCAGGTCGGCGGTGATCTGCGGTTCGGCGGCGGCGAGGGTGGCGGCGTCCGGGTAGTGGGCCTTGGGGATGACCAGGACGTGGGTGGGTGCCTGGGGGTTGATGTCGCGGAAGGCGTACGTGGTGTCAGTCTCGCGTACGACGGTTGCGGGCACCTCGCCTGCGATGATCTTGCAGAACAGGCAGTCGGCGTTTGCCTCACCGGCCATGGGGTCGGCCTCCTCGGTGCGCGTTCGGTCTTGTACGTGCGCATCGTATCCGGCGACCAGGCCCCCGAAAGGGGCGCGGGGAACTGCGCGACCAGCCACGACGGAGCCGCAGCCGAAAGATGGCAGAGATCAGCCTCTCCGGCGTTTGAGATGGGGGTCCCCCCTGCTCGAGCGAAGCCGAGAGCTTGGGGGAGGGGGGCCGGGGGCGGAGCCCCCCGGGGGTTACAGGGGCGGGAGTTCCGGGGGCCGCTTCGCCGGGTTCTCCGCCAGCACCGCCAACGCCATCCGAACCGCCTCGTCCAGCTGAGGATCGCGTCCGGACGCGTAGTCCTGGGGTGCCGTGACGACCTCGACGTCCGGGTCGACGCCGTGGTTCTCCACCGACCACCCGTAACCCTCCAGCCAGATCGCGTACTTGGGCTGCGTGACAAGGGTTCCGTCGACGAGGCGGTAGCGGCTGTCGATGCCGACGACGCCGCCCCAGGTCCGCGTACCCACCACGGGACCGATGCCGAGGGCCTTGATCGCGGCGTTGACGATGTCGCCGTCGGAGCCGGAGAACTCGTTGGCGACGGCGACGACGGGCCCGCGCGGCGCGTCAAGGGGGTAGCTGTAGGCCGCCTGTCCGCGCGGCAGGTCCCAGCCGACGATGCGGCGGGCCAGCTTCTCCACGACGAGCTGCGAGGTGTGCCCGCCGCGGTTCTCGCGTACGTCGACGATCAGGCCCTCCTTGGCCACCTCCACCCGCAGGTCGCGGTGGATCTGGGCCCAGCCGGGCGCCTGCATGTCGGGGACGTGGAGGTAGCCGAGGCGCCCCTCGGACTTCTCGTGCACGTACGCCCGCCGGTCCGCGACCCACGCGTGGTACCGCAGCGGCTCCTCGTCGTCGATCGGCACGACCACCGCGTGCCGCGGATCGCCGCCGCCGGACGGGGAGATGGTCAGCTCGACGGGCCGGCCCGCGGCGCCCACGAGCAGCGGCCCCGGACCGGTGACGGAGTCGACGGGCCGCCCGTCGACCGCGAGCAGCGCGTCCCCCGGGCGCACCGCGACGCCGGGTGCGGCGAGCGGCGAGCGGGCGTGCGGGTCGGACGTCTCGGAGGCGAGGACGCGGTCGACGCGCCAACTGCCGTCCTCATGCAGGGAGATGTCGGCGCCGAGCAGTCCCTGCCGGGTGTCGGAGCCGCCGTACCCGCCGGGTCCGCTGACGTAGGCGTGCGAGGTGCCGAGCTCGCCGTGGAGTTCGTAGAGCAGGTCGACGAGGTCGTCGTGGGTGGCGAGGCGGTCGACGACGGGGCGGTACCGCGCGCAGACGGCCTCCCAGTCGACGCCGCCCATGTCCGCGCGCCAGAAGTGGTCCCGCATGAGGCGGCCGGTCTCGTCGAACATCTGCCGCCACTCGGCGACGGGGTCGACGTTCTGGCGGATACGGGACAGGTCGACGGTGATGTGGCTGTCGCCGTCGTCGTCGGCGGGGGCGCGGCGGTCGCTGGGGACCACCTTCAGCTGGTCGCCGCTGCGCAGCAGGACGCGCTTGCCGTCGCCGCTGACGCTGAAGTGGTCGGCGTCGGAGTGGAGTTCCTCGATCCGGCGCTGGGCCAGGTCGTACCGTTCGAGCGCGGTCTGCGGGCCGAGGTCGTCCAGGCCCGCGCGGTTGGCGCCGAGCGCGCCGCGGACCGGGTGGCGCAGCCAGAGCAGGCCGTCCTTGGCGGCGCGCAGCGTGGAGTAGCGGGCGGCCTCCACGGGGAAGGGCACGATCCGGTCGGCGAGCCCGTCGAGGTCGATACGCGTGGTGGGCGCGTCGTCGCCTCCTTGCACCTCGCCGGACTTCTCGGCGCTCTCGAAGGGCCGGCCGTGCCGCTGCGGTCCGAACGGCGACGGCGTCGTCGCGGACAGGGTGATGAGGTGCGGGCGGCAGGCGCCGACGAAGGCCAGGTCGAAGACGTGCACGTCGTAGACCGGGTCGAAGGAGCGCTCGGAGAGGAACGCGAGATGCCGGCCGTCGAGGGTGAACGCGGGCGCGTAGTCGCAGAAGCGCAGCGGGGTCGCCTCGGAGACGGTGAGGTCGGTGGTGTTGGCCAGCTTGAGCTGGCGCAGCGGGGAGGGCCCGGCGTGGGACCAGGCGAGCCAGCCGGAGTCGGGCGAGAAGACGAGCCCGGACGCCTCGCCGTGCTCGCTGCGGTCGACCTCCCTGACCTCCCCGGAGGCGCGCTCGACGAGCAGGATCCGCCCGTCGTGCGAGGTGACGGCGGCGCGGCTGCCGTCGGGCGCCATGGCGAGCGACAGCACCCGGCCCAACTGCCCCGCGGCGACCCGCCGTACGGTCCCGCCGGGCGCGACGCCGGTGGCCGGGGAGAACTCCAGGGCGTCGTCACCCTCGGCGTCCGTCACCCACACCACATGCTCCTCGCCCTCCACCCGGAAGGTGCGGGGCAGGCGCGCGCGTACGCCCAGTTCGGCGGTGAGGGTGCGGGCGGGGCCGTCGCGGTGGGTGACCCAGTGCACGGCGCCGCGCACGGAGACGGCGCTGCCCCGGCCGGTGTGGTCGGGGGCGGCGGTGCCGAGGTACCGCTCGGGCCGGACGGGGTGCGGCTGCAGGTCGGTGCGCTGCCCGCCGAGGCTGATGTCGAGGCGGCGGGGTTCGACGGCCGTGCGGTCGTCGAGGCTGTCGAGGCTGTCGAGGAGCCAGAGTTCACCGGCCGCGGAGTAGACGACGCGGCGCCCGTCGGTGGCGGCGTGCCGCGCGTAGAAGCCGTCGAGCGGGGTGTGCCTGCGCAGGTCGCTGCCGTCGAGCGGGGTGTGCCTGCGCAGATCGCTGCCGTCGAGCGGGGTGTGCCTGCGCAGATCGCTGCCGTCGAGCGGGGTGTGCCTGCGCAGATCGCTGCCGTCGGGCAGGGAGGAGTAGACGGCCCCGACCCCTTCGTGATCGGACAGGAACCCGATCCGCTCCCCGACCCACAGCGGATACTCGGCGTTCCCGTCGAGCTCGTCGAGTACGCGGACGAACTGGCCCTCTCCCGCCCGGTCGATCCACAACTTCCCCGCCGTGCCGCCGCGGTACCGCTTCCAGTACGCGGCCTCGCGGCCCATCGTCACGCTCTGCAGCAGCACTTCGCCGCCGGGGCCGAAGGCGAGGTCACCGACCGGCCCGTACGACAGCGTGCGCGCGGGCCCGCCGTCGAGCGGCACGGCACGGGCCCAGCTGCGGCGCAGTGAGGCCTGGCCCTCGGTGGTGACGGCGAGGACCTGTCCGTCCGGGGTCCAGCCGCGCACGGAGGTCTTCCAACTCCCCCAGTGCGTCAGCCGCTTGGCGGGACCGCCGTCGACCGGCGCGAGGTGCACCTCGGGGGCGCCGTCCCGGGTGGAGGTCCAGGCGACCTGGGTGCCGTCGGGCGAGATCCGCGGATGGTCGACCGGCATGTTGTCCGCGCTGACACGCCAAGCGCGACCACCGTCGAGCGGCGCGACCCAGACGTCGTCCTCAGCGATGAAGGCGACCAAGTCGCCCTGAATATGCGGGAACCGGAGGTAGGCAGGCTGCGTCACTCGGTCAGCCTATGCAGGTCACGCACCGGCCGTGGGGGGTTTGGATCACTTGGCCGGACCTTGCCTACGGTGAGCGGGTGCCCCGACTCCATCGCCTGCGACGGCTGGTGACCGACGACGCCACGTACCTCTGGACGGTCCGCCATCGCCACTCCCGCACGGGACCCTGCGCCGAGGTCCTCAGCCTCTACGCGGAGGGCTCCAAGGTCCCCTTGCGGCTGGTGTTCCGGGCGGGCGAGGGCCGGTACGTGGCCGACGGCTTGTGGCACGCGGGCTGCGTCACGACGGGCGACGGCAGGCTGCTGAACCTGCGGAAGCCAGGAGCCGTACGGCAGTTGGCGGATGCGGCACGGGCGGGCGGGTGGCTGCCGGGGGTGGGCGAACGGGACGGCTGGGTTCTGTTCGACACGGTGTTCCGGAGCGCGGGCTGAGTCTTCCCCGCCCCGCCCCTTCCCGAACTGGGGGCCAGCCCCCAGACCCCCGCTCCTCAAACGCCGGAGGGGCTGAATTTGCCGGTCTGGGGCCGCCCCCCCAGCCCCTCCGGCGTTTGAGGAGGCCCGTCCGGCAGGACTTCGGGAAGGGGCGGGGTGGGGAAAGAAGCACCCGGCTAGCCCCAGCGGCCCGAGCGGCCGAGGAGCAGTGCCGTGGCCGCCGTACCGGCCGTAGACGTGCGCAGGACGGACGGGCCCAGGCGGTACGGGGCCGCGCCCGACGACGCGAAGAGGTCCAACTCCTCGGGGGAGACGCCGCCTTCGGGGCCGACGACCAGGATCACGTCACCCGTCGCGGGGAGCGCCGCCGAGGCCAGCGGCGTACTGCCCTCCTCGTGCAGGACCGCCGCGAACGCCGCCCCGGCGAGCAGCTCCGCGACGTCCTTCGTCGAGGCGAGGTCGGCGACCTCGGGGAACCGCAGCCGGCGGGCCTGCTTGCCCGCCTCACGGGCGGTCGCCCGCCACTTGCCGAGGGACTTGACCCCCCGCTCCCCGCGCCACTGCGTGATGCAACGGGACGCCGCCCACGGCACGATCGCGTCGACGCCGGTCTCCGTCATGGTCTCCACGGCCAACTCGCCCCGGTCGCCCTTGGGCAGAGCCTGGACGACGGTGATGCGGGGCGCGGGCTCGGGGTCCGCGAGGGACCCGGTCAGCTCGACCGTGAGCCGGTCCTTGCCCTCCGCGGCGAGCACGACAGCCGAGGCGCCGCGGCCGAGCCCGTCCGTGAGGACCACCCGCTCCCCCGCGCGCAGCCGCCGTACCGACACCGCGTGCCGGCCCTCGGGCCCGTCGAGTACGAACTCGCCGCCGCCGCAGGGGACTTCGTCCACCACGAAGACCGGCGCGGTCATCGCGCGCCGCCCCGCTGGGTGAGCCCCGCCCGCGCCGCGTCCAGCTCGGCCGCGAGCACCTCGACCAGCTGACCGGCGGGCAGCTCCCGGCTCAGCCGGTGCCCCTGGCCCGCCCACAGGCTCATGCCCTGCGCGTCCCCGGCCTTGGCCGCCGCCTTGCGGATGCCGCCGGTCAGGTAGTGGACCTGCGGGTACGCGGCGGGCGCGTAAGGCCCGTGCTCGCGCATGAAGCGGTTGACGAGGCCACGCGCCGGGCGGCCGGAGAACGCGCGGGTGAGTTCCGTGCGTACGAACAAGGGGTTCGTCATGGCCTGCTTGTGCAGCGGGTTCGCGCCCGACTCGGGGCAGACCAGGAACGCGGTGCCGAACTGCGCCGCCTCCGCCCCGGCCGCGAGCACGGCCGCGATCTGGCTGCCGCGCATCAGGCCGCCGGCCGCGACGATCGGCAGCTGCACGGTCTCGCGCACCTGGGCGATCAGCGCGAGCAGGCCGACGCCGCTGCCGTCGCGCTCGGGGTCGTCGCGGTGCGTGCCCTGGTGGCCGCCGGCCTCGACGCCCTGCACGCACACCGCGTCGGCGCCGGCCCACTGCGCGGCCTGGGCCTCTTCGGCGCTGGTGACGGTGACGACGGTGGTGGTGCCGACCCGCGCGAAGGCCTCGAGGACGTCCCGCGTGGGGCAGCCGAAGGTGAAGGAGACGAGGGGTACGGGGTCGTCGAAGAGGATGGCCAGCTTGGCCTCATAGCCGTCGTCACGCCCGGAGTCCGGGTCGCCGAGCGGGGCGTCGTACCAGGCGGACTCGCCGGTGAGCTGGTGGGCGTAGACGGCGATCGCGCTCGGGTCGGCGTAGTCGGGCTGCGGCATGAACAGGTTGACGCCGAAGGGCCGGTCGGTGAGCCCGCGCAGCTGCTGGATCTCCTGGTACATGCCGTCGGCGGTCTTGTACCCGGCGGCCAGGAATCCGAGGCCGCCGGCTTCGGAGACGGCCGCGGCGAGAGGAGGGCAGGATGCGCCACCGGCCATGGGGGCCTGCACGATCGGGTACGGGCTGAGATCGGTCAGTGCGGTGGACATGAGCGCATGCTTTCACGTCCACCGCACCCCGCAGAATTCAGGCCCGGCCCCAGCCGTCACCGCCCGTTGAACGCATCCTTCAACCGATGGAACAACCCCTGCTGCCCCGACTGACTGTGCCTGCCCGGGGGACAACCCCCGGACCCCCGGCCCAGGCCGTCACCGCCCGTTGAACGCATCCTTCAACCGATGGAACAACCCCTGCTGCCCCGGCTGGAACTGCCCCGTGGGCCGTTCCTCGCCGCGGGCCTTGGCGAGCTCGCGCAGGATCCGCTCCTGCTCCGGGTCCAGCTTGGTGGGCGTGGTGACCTCGACGTGCACGATGAGGTCGCCTCGGCCGCCGCCGCGCAGGTGCGTGACGCCGCGGCCGTGCAGCGGGATCGACTGGCCGGACTGGGTGCCGGGCCGGATGTCGACCTCCTCCATCCCGTCGAGCGTCTCAAGCGGGACCTTCGTGCCGAGTGCCGCCGCCGTCATCGGGATGGTGACCGTGCAGTGCAGGTCGTCGCCGCGCCGCTGGAAGACCGGGTGCGGGAGTTCGTGGATCTCGACGTAGAGGTCGCCGGCGGGGCCGCCGCCGGGGCCGACCTCGCCCTCGCCCGCGAGCTGGATCCGCGTGCCGTTGTCGACACCGGCCGGGATCTTCACCGTGAGCGTGCGCCGGGACCGGATCCGGCCGTCGCCCGCGCACTCGGGGCACGGGGTCGGGACGACGGTGCCGAAGCCCTGGCACTGCGGGCAGGGGCGCGAGGTCATGACCTGGCCCAGGAAGGACCGGGTGACCTGGGAGACCTCACCGCGGCCGCGGCACATGTCACAGGTCTGCGCCGAGGTGCCGGGGGCCGCGCCCTCGCCGGAGCAGGTCGTACAGACCACGGCGGTGTCGACCTGGATGTCCTTGGTGGTGCCGAACGCGGCCTCGTCCAGCTCGATCTCGAGCCGGATCATCGCGTCCTGGCCCCGGCGGGTACGCGACCGCGGGCCGCGCTGGGACGCCGTACCGAAGAACGCGTCCATGATGTCCGAGAAGTTCCCGAACCCGCCCTGGCCGAAGCCGCCGGCACCGCCGCCGCCCGCCTGGGACAGCGGGTCGCCGCCGAGGTCGTAGACCTGCTTCTTCTGCGGGTCCGACAACACCTCGTAGGCGGCGTTGATCTCCTTGAAGCGCTCCTGCGTCTTCGGATCGGGGTTCACATCCGGGTGGAGCTCGCGCGCCAGTCTCCGGAAGGCCTTCTTGATCTCGTCCTGGGAAGCGTCGCGGCGCACGCCAAGAGTGGCGTAGTAGTCCGTGGCCACTTACGACTCCGCCAGGATCTGTCCGACGTAACGTGCCACTGCGCGTACTGCTCCCATCGTTCCGGGGTAGTCCATGCGGGTCGGTCCGACCACGCCGAGTTTGGCGACTGCTTCGCCGCCCGAACCGTAGCCGACCGAGACGACGGACGTGGAGTTGAGGCCCTCGTGGGCGTTCTCGTGCCCAATACGTACGGTCATGCCCGAATCCTTGGCCTCGCCGAGCAGCTTGAGGAGCACGACCTGCTCCTCCAGCGCTTCGAGCACCGGCCGGATCACGAGCGGGAAATCGTGCCCGAAGCGGGTGAGATTGGCGGTGCCGCCGATCATCAGCCGCTCCTCGGTCTCCTCGACGAGGGTTTCGAGGAGGGTCGCGAGCACGGTCGAGACGGTGCCGCGGTCGTCCGTCTCGAAGGACTCGGGAAGGTCCTGCACCAGCTGCGGTACGTCGGAGAAACGACGCCCCGCGACCCGGCTGTTGAGCCGGGCCCGCAGATCCGCTAGCGCGGTGTCGCCGAACGGTGCCGGGCAGTCCACGTGCCGCTGCTCGACCCGGCCGGTGTCGGTGATCACCACCAGCATCAGCCGCGCGGGCGCGAGCGAGAGCAGTTCGACATGGCGCACCGTGGACCGCGTCAGGGACGGGTACTGCACCACGGCGACCTGCCGGGTCAACTGCGCGAGCAGCCGGACCGTACGACCCACGACGTCGTCGAGGTCGACGGCGCCGTCGAGGAAGTTCTGGATCGCGCGGCGCTCGGCACCGGAGAGCGGCTTGACGCCCGCGAGCTTGTCGACGAAGAGGCGGTACCCCCTGTCGGTGGGGATGCGCCCGGCACTGGTGTGCGGCTGGGCGATGAAGCCCTCTTCCTCCAGGGCCGCCATGTCGTTGCGCACGGTGGCCGGGGAGACGCCGAGGCTGTGCCGCTCGGTGAGCGCCTTGGAGCCGACGGGCTCCTCGGTGCCGACGTAGTCCTGGACGATGGCGCGCAGCACCTCAAGTCTGCGTTCACTCAGCATGCGCACACACCTCCCTGCCCTCGTCCCCGCAGTGTCCGTCTCGCCGACCGCCTGGCACTCAACACAGCAGAGTGCCAGCTTCACCGGCCCAGTGTACGGCCGTGGGGTACTCCCGCGGCAAGGGTGGGTGCGATGAGGCCGCGCAGCCCCGCGCGGGCGGGGTTAGCGTCTCGGTATGCGGTTGACTTGGGAAGAGCCGTACGCGTCCGAGTGGGAGCGGTTGTCCCCCTGTGCGGCGCGGCGCCGCCTCCCCCGCTGGGACTGCACGGTGGGCCTGGTCGCGGGTGAGCACGCGGCGCTCCTGGTGGACGCGGGGTCGTCACTGCGGGAGGGCGCGGAGCTGCGTCGGCAGGCCGAGGCGCTCCTCGGCGGGAGGCGTGTGACGCATCTCGCGCTCACGCACCCCCACTTCGACCATGTCCTGGGCGCGGCCGCGTTCTCCGGAGTCGAGGTGTTCGGCGCGGTCGGCGTCGACGGGGTCCTGACCCGCGGCCGCGACGAGCTGGCCGCGGACGCGGTACGGCACGGCCTGGACGCGCGTGCGGCGGGCGAGGCCGCCGATCTCCTGGTCCGCCCGCACCGTCTTGTGTGCGGCGAGTGGACGCTCGACCTGGGCGGGGTGCAGGTGCTGCTCGCCAATGTCGGCCCCGGTCACACGGGTCACGATCTGGCAGTCCTGGTGTCGGGGTCGGGCGGCTCCCCGGAGATCGTGTTCTGCGGCGATCTGGTCGAGGAGTCCGGCGACCCGCAGGCGGGCCCGGACGCGATGCCCGCCCAGTGGCCGCACGCCCTGGACCGACTGCTCGACCTGGGCGGGGAGCACGCGGTGTACGTACCGGGGCACGGTTCGGTGGTGGACGCGGCGTTTGTCCGTGAGCAACGGGCCACGCTGGCCGCGCTGTTCGGCGTGTCGTAGCCACCGCCGGGAGGCTTCTCTTATCGTCGGCCGAATGCGCCCACCCGTCTCCCGCCACCGCCCCTCCAACGAGGGCCCTTCGGGCCCGCAGCGCCGTTCGTACAGCCCCGATCTCACCCCGCCGTGGAAGAAGCGGAAGCCGGTCCCCGAGGTGGCCGCCGACCGCGATCTGGTCGTGGAGGAGGTGTCCACCGGGTTCTGCGGTGCGGTGATCGGCTGCGAGGCGGGCACGGTCACGCTGGAGGACCGCTTCGGCAAGCACCGCGTCTTCCCGCTCGAACCGCGCGGCTTCCTCCTGGAGGGCCGCGTCGTGACCCTGGTCCGCCCTGCCGCGTCGACTCCGGTACGTCCCACCCGTACCGCCTCCGGTTCGGTCGCCGTCCCCGGCGCTCGGGCCCGGGTCGCGCGGGCCGGACGGATCTACGTCGAGGGGCGGCACGACGCGGAGCTGGTCGAGAAGGTGTGGGGCGACGACCTGCGGATCGAGGGCGTGGTCGTGGAGTACCTGGAGGGTGTCGACGATCTCCCCGCCATCGTCGCCGAGTTCGCCCCGGACGCTCAGGCGCGCCTGGGGGTCCTGGTCGACCATCTGGTCCCCGGCTCGAAGGAGTCCCGCATCGCGGCGTCGGTGAGCAGCGAGCACGCGCTGGTGGTGGGGCACCCGTACATCGACATCTGGGAGGCCGTGAAGCCCTCCGCGCTGGGCATCGCGGGGTGGCCCCGCGTGCCCCGGGGCCAGGACTGGAAGACGGGCGTCTGCGAGGCCCTGGGGTGGCCGTCCGCGAACACCGGGGCGGTGTGGCAGGCGATTCTGGGGCGGGTGTCGTCGTACCGGGACCTGGAACCTGAACTCCTGGGGCGGGTGGAGGAGTTGATCGATTTTGTAACGGTGCCGGTGGAGTAGGGCCGGGGGGTTTTCCCCTCCCCGCCCCTTCCCGAAAGTCCTGCGGACAGCCACGGGGGCCAGCCCCCGGACCCCCGCTCCTCAAACGCCGGAGGGGCTGGATTTGCCGGTGGGGCGGGTTTTTCAGGGGCGCGGGGAACTGCGCGACCAGCCACGACGGCGCGGCAGCCGAATGACAGCGCCGCAGCCACGCGGCGCCAGCCGCATATCGGACACAGTCGGGAGGGCGGGGAGGGGAGGAATCCGCCTCAGTCGACCAGGTCCCGCACCACCCCGTCCGCCAGCAACCGCCCCCGCAGGGTGAGGACCGCGCGGTCCTCCTCGTACTGGACCGGGTCCAGCAGCCCCTCCGCGAGGAACCCGCGCGAAGCCGCGAGCCCCTCCGGACGGAGCAGGGACAGCGGCACCCCTTCCCGCAGCCGGAGTTCGAGCAGCACCCGCTCGACCCGCCGGTCCTCCGAGGACAGCAGCTCCCGCCCGGCACCGGGCGAACCACCGGCCACCAGCGCCTGGGCGTACGCGCCCGGATGCTTGACGTTCCACCACCGCACGCCCCCGACGTGCGAGTGCGCGCCCGGGCCTGCGCCCCACCAGTCCGCGCCGCGCCAGTACAGCTCGTTGTGCAGGCAGCGGGCGGCGTCGGTGGTGGCCCAGTTGGACACCTCGTACCAGGAGAAGCCCGCCTCGGCGAGCAGCGAGTCGGCGATCAGGTAGCGGTCGGCGTGCACGTCGTCGTCGGTCATCGGGACCTCGCCGCGGCGGATGCGGCGGGCCAGCTGGGTGCCCTCCTCGACGATCAGGGCGTACGCCGAGACATGGTCGGGGCCGGCGCCGATCGCCGCTTCGAGGGAGGCCCGCCAGTCGTCGTCGGACTCGCCGGGCGTGCCGTAGATCAGGTCGAGGTTGACGTGCTCGAAGCCGGCCGCGCGGGCCTCCGCGACGCAGGCCTCGGGGCGGCCCGGGGTGTGCGTGCGGTCGAGGACCTTCAGGACGTGCTGCCGGGCGCTCTGCATGCCGAACGAGATCCGGTTGAACCCGCCCTCGCGCAGCTCCGTGAGGTACGCCGGGTCGACGGACTCCGGGTTGGCCTCGGTCGTGACCTCGGCGTCGGGGGCGAGGCCGAACTCCGCGCGCAGTGCGCCGAGGACCCGGACGAGATCGGCAGCGGGCAGCAGCGTGGGCGTGCCGCCGCCGACGAAGACCGTGCGGACCGCGCGCGGGTCGTCGCCGAGGACCTTGCGGGCGAGGCGGATCTCCTCGATCAGGTGGTCCGCGTAGTTGTCCCGCGAGGCCAGGGCGCCCTCGGGTCCGCGCAGCTCGCTGGCGGTGTAGGTGTTGAAGTCGCAGTACCCGCAGCGGGTCGCGCAGTACGGGACGTGCAGATAGAACCCGAGGGGGCGGGCGGCCGCGTCGGCCAGGGCGTGCGCGGGCAGCGCCCCGTCGAAGGGCACGGGCTCACCATCGGGGAGTACGGAGGGCATGGGGTCCATTGTCCCGTACCGCCGCCGGAAGCCGGTCCGCCTGTGGATAACTCCAGCAAGCCGACGGGCCGGGGCTCACTGCGCCTGCAGCACGAGCAGCGCGAGGTCGTCGTCCGGCGGTTCGGCGGAGAACTCGTGCACGAGGTGCCTGATCCGCTCCGCGACGTGCAGGGCGCTGAGGCCGGTGCAGGTGGCGAGGGCGTCCGCGAGCCCGTCGCCGTCGTCGAACTGGCGGGGCCCGTCCCGGCGTTCCGTGACGCCGTCGGTGACGAGGAGCAGCGTCTCTCCGCGGCGCAGCAGGAAGGTCTCGCCGGTGTACGTCGCGTCGTCCATCACGCCGAGGATCACCTGCGGCTCGGCGACGGCACGGACGCGGCCCTCGGGGTCGAGGACCAGCGGCAGCGGGTGGCCGGCGCAGGCCACGGTGCAGCGCACGCCCTCGTCGGTGGGGACGAGCTCGCCGTACAGGACGGAGAGGAAGCGGCTGGGCGAGGCGGTGTCGGGGTGGCCGGTGTGCGGCAGGGCGGTGTGCGCGGACCCGTGCGCACCGCTCGTACGCGAACCGGGCTCGGGCAGTCCGGGCAGTCCGGCGGCGGCGACGGCGCGGGCGGCGGCCTCGGCGGCTTCCATGGCGTCGTCGAGCAGGGCCTGGTTGAGGCGGGTGAGGACGTCCCCGACGCTGTATCCCTCGCGGGCGAGCAGCCGCAGCCAGGGGCGGGCGAGGCCGGTGACGACGGCGGCCTCGGGGCCGTTGCCGCAGACGTCGCCGAGGGCGAAGCACCAGCGGCCGTCGCCCGCGGGGAACACGTCGTAGAAGTCGCCGCCCGCGAGGCCCTTGTCGCGGGGTTCGTAGACGAGCGCGGTCTGGAGCCCCGGGACCTCGGCGACGGAGCTGGGCAGCAGGCCGCGCTGCAGGACGCGGCTGATGGTGGCCTGCCGGGTGTACTGCCGGGCGGCGCCCACGGCGAGGGCGACGCGGCGGCTGAAGTCCTGCAGCAGACCGGTGACTTCGTCGGGGAAGCGCTGCTGTCCGGCCCGGCCGACGAGCAGCGTGCCGAGGGCGCGGCCGCCCGCGACCAGGCGGTGGGCGAGGGCCGTGCCGTCCGGCTCCGCGAGACCTTCGGTGGGCCAGGGCACGGTGAAGGGGCCGGAGTGCGGCGGTCCGTGCAGGTGCGGCGGCTCCTTCTCCAGGACGCGGTGCAGCTCCTCGATGCGGTTCTCGCTGCGGTGCCAGACGCGGGCGAGGCGGGGTGCGGAGGCCGCGGGTGCGCTGCGCCGGTCGCCCTCGTCGTCGAGCCAGACCGCGCACCAGTCGGCGATGTGCGGGACGAGCAGCTGCCCGGCGAGGGCGGCGACCAGGTCCTCGTCGAGCTGCCCGGCGAGCAGGTCGGAGGCCTCGGCGAGGAAGGTGACGGCGTCGCGGTGGCCCCAGGCGCCGGGGTCGCGGGCGCGGTCGGAGTCGCGGCCGCCCTGCTCGCGCGCGTGGTCCGGGTCGCGGGCGCGGTCGTGGGCGAGCAGTTCGGCGGCGCGGAGCCCGCGCTCGGTGGCCTGCTCCCCCGCGTACACCTCCAGCTCCCTCGCCACGTCGACGCCGTCCACGGGCAGCCGCGCCCAGACGGTCTTGCTGCCGGTGCGGTACGTGATGCCCCAGGACTCGGAGAGGGAGGCGACGAGGTGGAGGCCGCGGCCGTACTCGGACCCGTCCGCGGTGCGCTCGGTGCTCGCGCCGTGCACGGGCCGGGCCGGGTGGTGGTCGGTGACCTCGACGAGCAGGGAGGCGCCCTCGCCCTCGTCGTTCTCCTCGGCGTACTCCAGGCGGCAGAGCACCTCGACGTCGGTGCCGGCGTGCACCACGGCGTTGGTGACGAGTTCGCTGACGAGGACCACGGCGTCGTCGACGAGGCGTTCGGTGATGCCGTCGACGGCGGGCGGCGGGGCGTGTTCCGCCGGGTCGGCGCGTGCGGCGGGCTCCGCCCAGTCGGCGAGGGCGGAGCGGACGAAGCGGCGGGCGGCGGCGGGGGCGAGGGAGTTGCCGGTCAGGGTGGTGCGCGCGCAGGGATGGGCCTCCCGTGGGACATGCGGAGGCGACGGGCGGGACTCCGGCGCGGACGTGCCGGTCTCCCGCTGCATTGGAATGAACCCCACGTGCAGCTCCTGAGCGGGTCGGACGGTGTGCTGCCTCAGGCGGCCACGCCAGAGTGACAGACAGAGCCCGCTCATAAGCACCGAGTTACCGAACTAGGCCGCCAAGAGCGCAAACCGTGCTATGCCCGCGCTCGGAAACGATCAATTCCGGACGGAGTGGCGCAGCCCGGAGGAGATCATTCCGGAAACACCGCCGACACGCGTGGGCGCGGCCCCCGGACCGCATCCGGGGGCCGCGCCCGCTCTCGTCACCCTCAGGGGCTACGCGTGCCTAACTTCTCCATGGCCCCCGCGCGCCTCACTTCTCCATAGCCCCCGCGTGCCTCACTTCTCCATAGCTCCCGCGCGCCTCACTTCTCCATAGCGCCCGCGTACATCTCGTCGATGAGCCCCTTGTACTCGCGCTCCACGACCGGCCGCTTCAGCTTCAGGCTGGGCGTCAACTCGCCGTGCTCCACGTCGAGATCGCGCGGCAGCAGCCGGAACTTCTTGATGGTCTGCCACTTCTGCAGGCCCTGGTTGAGCTCCCGCACATAGCCGTCGACGAGCGTGACCGTCCGCTGGTCCGCCACGACCTCCGCGTACGACTTCCCGCCCAGGCCCTGCTCCTCGGCCCAGGCGAGGATCGACGGCTCGTCAAGGGCGACCAGGGCGGTGCAGAAGTTCCGGTCGGCGCCGTGCACCAGGATGTTGGAGACGTACGGGCAGACCGCCTTGAACTGGCCCTCGACCTCGGCCGGCGCGATGTACTTGCCGCCGGAGGTCTTGATCAGGTCCTTCTTGCGGTCGGTGATCCGCAGATAGCCGTCGGCGGACAGCTCGCCGATGTCGCCGGTGTGGAACCAGCCGTCGCTCTCCAGGACTTCGTCGGTCTTCTCGGGGAGGCCGTGGTAGCCCTGCATGATGCCGGGGCCGCGCAGCAGGATCTCGCCGTCGTCCGCGATCCGCACCTCGGTGCCGGGCAGCGGCTTGCCGACGGTGCCGGTGCGGTACGCCTCGCCGGGGTTCACGAAGGAGGCGGCGCTGGACTCGGTGAGTCCGTACCCCTCCAGGATGTGGATGCCGGCGCCGGAGAAGAAGTAGCCGATCTCGGGCGCGAGCGCCGCCGAGCCGGAGACGCAGGCGCGCAGGCGTCCGCCGAAGGCCTCGCGCAGCTTGCCGTAGACCAGCTTGTCGGCGACGGCGTGCTTGGCGGAGAGCGGGAACGGTGCCGAGGCGTTGCCGGTCCTGCGGAAGTTGTCCTGCGTGACCTTGGCGTACTCGCGGGCCACACCGGCCGCCCACTGGAAGATCTTGTACTTGGCGCCACCCCCGGCACGAGCCTTGGCGGCGACCCCGTTGTAGACCTTCTCGAAGATCCGCGGCACGGCGGCCATGTACGTCGGCTGCACGACCGGCAGATTCTCGATGATCTTGTCGACGCGTCCGTCGACGGCGGTCACGTGCCCGACCTCGATCTGCCCGCTGGTCAGCACCTTGCCGAAGACGTGCGCGAGCGGCAGCCACAGGTACTGCACGTCGTCGGGCCCGACGAGCCCGGTCGCCGCGATGGCCTTCGCCATGTACGACCAGTTGTCGTGCGGAAGGCGCACACCCTTGGGGCGGCCGGTGGTGCCGGAGGTGTAGATCAGCGTCGCGAGCTGGTCCTTGGTGATGTTCCCGATCCGCTCCTTGACGGCCTCGGGGTGCTTCTCCAGGTACGCCGCTCCGCGCGCCTCCAGGTCGGCGAGCGAGAGCACCCAGTCGTCGCCCTCACCGGTCGCGAGCCCGTGGTCGCCGTCGATGACGACGACGTGCTTCAGGTCCGGCAGCTCCGCGCGCCGCTCCCGCGCCTTCGCCAGCTGCGCCTCGTTCTCGGCGATCAGCACCTTGCTGGCGGAGTCGGACAGGATGTACGCCGATTCGTCGGCGTTCGTCGAGGAGTACACCGTCGTCGTGGCCGCGCCCGCGCAGAGGATCGCGAGGTCGGCGAGGATCCACTCGACCCGGGTGTCGGAGGCGAGCGCCACCCGCTCCTCGGGCTGGATGCCGAGGTCGATCAGGCCGGCCGCGATCGCGAACACCCGCTCGGCGGCCTGGCCCCAGCTCAGGGACTTCCAGTCGTCGGGCCCGCTGCCGGAGGCCGACGGCACCGGATAGCGGTAGGCCTCGGCGTCCGGCGTGGCCGCAACGCGCTCAAGGAAGAGGCTCGCCACGGAGGGCGGACGGTTCTCGATCTGTGTCTGTGTGTCGCTCACGACATCCTCCGGGCCCGCGACAGTGCGTGCGTCTGTTGGCGTGCGTCTGCTGGGGGGCGGTTGTTTAACTAGCGAGTAACCTTCGAGCAGTGATCAGAGTAGAGCGCCCGCGCCCGCCACGTAAGGGGCTGCGACCTCTCACTTTCAACAGAACGCGGCAGGGCGTGCGGGGGTGACGGGGCGAGACTCACGCACATGACAAAGGCCCGCCGCGCGAGTCGCGCGGCGGGCCTGCACCCGGCCTCCCCGGAGATTCCGCTTCCGGGCTGCTTCGGGCTGCTTAGGGCTTGCTGCTTAGGGCTTGCTGCTTCCGGCCTACTTCTTCTTCGACGGGCCCTCGTCGCTGGAGAGCACGGCGATGAAGGCCTCCTGCGGCACCTCGACGGAGCCGACCATCTTCATCCGCTTCTTGCCTTCCTTCTGCTTCTCAAGCAGCTTCCGCTTACGGGAGATGTCACCGCCGTAGCACTTGGCGAGCACGTCCTTGCGGATGGCGCGGATGGTCTCGCGGGCGATGACCCGCGAACCGATGGCGGCCTGCACGGGCACCTCGAACGCCTGCCGCGGGATGAGCTCCCGCAGCTTGGCGACGAGCCGCACTCCGTACGCGTACGCCTGGTCCTTGTGCGTGACGGCGGAGAAGGCGTCGACCTTGTCGCCGTGCAGCAGGATGTCGACCTTGACGAGCTGCGCGGACTGCTCGCCGGTGGGCTCGTAGTCCAGCGAGGCGTAGCCACGGGTCTTGGACTTCAGCTGGTCGAAGAAGTCGAAGACGATCTCCGCGAGCGGCAGGGTGTACCGGATCTCGACGCGGTCCTCGGAGAGGTAGTCCATGCCGAGCAGCACACCGCGCCGGTTCTGGCACAGCTCCATGATCGAGCCGATGAACTCGGACGGCGCGAGGATCGTGGCCCGTACGACCGGCTCGAAGACCTCGTCGATCTTGCCCTCGGGGAACTCGCTCGGGTTCGTGACCTGGTGCTCGGTGCCGTCCTCCATGATCACGCGGTAGACCACGTTGGGGGCGGTGGCGATCAGGTCGAGGCCGAACTCGCGCTCCAGGCGCTCCCGGATCACGTCCAGGTGCAGCAGGCCGAGGAAGCCGACGCGGAAGCCGAAGCCGAGCGCGGCCGAGGTCTCCGGCTCGTAGACGAGCGCGGCGTCGTTCAGCTGCAGCTTGTCCAGTGCCTCGCGCAGGTCCGGGTACTCCGAGCCGTCCAGCGGGTAGAGCCCCGAGAACACCATCGGCTTCGGGTCCTTGTACCCGCCGAGCGCCTCCTCGGCGCCCTTGTGCTGCTGGGTGATCGTGTCACCCACCTTGGACTGGCGGACGTCCTTCACACCGGTGATCAGGTAGCCCACCTCGCCGACACCGAGGCCGTCGGCGGCCAGCATCTCCGGCGAGTTCGTGCCGATCTCGAGGAGCTCGTGCGTCGCGCCCGTGGACATCATCCGGATCCGCTCACGCTTGTTGAGCTGCCCGTCCACGACCCTGACGTACGTGACCACGCCGCGGTACGAGTCGTAGACCGAGTCGAAGATCATCGCGCGGGCGGGGGCGTCCTTGACGCCGACCGGGGGCGGGACGTCGTTGACCACGCGGTCGAGCAGCGCCTCGACGCCGAGGCCGGTCTTGGCGGAGACCTTCAGGACGTCGTCGGGCTCGCAGCCGACCAGGTTCGCGAGCTCCTCCGCGAACTTCTCCGGCTGCGCGGCCGGCAGGTCGATCTTGTTGAGCACCGGAACGATCTGCAGATCGTTCTCCATCGCCAGATACAGGTTGGCGAGCGTCTGCGCCTCGATGCCCTGAGCGGCGTCGACGAGCAGGATCGTCCCCTCACAGGCGGCGAGCGAACGCGACACCTCGTACGTGAAGTCCACGTGGCCCGGGGTGTCGATCATGTTCAGGATGTGGGTCTGGCCCTGACCCTCACCCTCGGTGGGCGCCCAGGGCAGGCGGACCGCCTGGGACTTGATGGTGATGCCGCGCTCGCGCTCGATGTCCATCCGGTCGAGGTACTGAGCGCGCATCTGCCGCTGCTCGACCACACCGGTCAGCTGGAGCATCCGGTCGGCGAGCGTGGACTTGCCGTGGTCGATGTGCGCGATGATGCAGAAATTGCGGATCAGCGCCGGGTCGGTACGGCTCGGCTGAGGCACATTCGTAGGGGTCGCGGGCACGCAGGGTCCTGATTCTTGAGACGTCTGCAGCTCTCTGCAGCCACGGGTCGGATCGTTACGTAGCCTCCATCGTCCCATGAGCGGCGAGGAAGGCTCGGTTTGGGCCGCCGGGAGGGGCGCTGGTAGCCTGGTCAGCTGTGTCTCGCGTGCCCTCTCAGCGTACGAGGCACTCCCTCGGTCTCCCGGCTCGTCCTGCTCGCGGTCTTCGGCCTGCGGGTGTGGCTGTCGCCGGGTGGCCGCCGTAAAGAATCATCGAACCTGAAAAGGCTCTTTCGTGGCGAACATCAAGTCCCAGATCAAGCGGAACAAGACGAACGAGAAGGCGCGCCTGCGCAACAAGGCCGTCAAGTCCTCGCTCAAGACCGCGATCCGTAAGACCCGTGAGGCTGCCGCCGCGGGTGACGTCGAGAAGGCCACTGCGGCCCTGCGCGACGCCAACCGCAAGCTGGACAAGGCCGTCTCGAAGGGCGTCCTCCACAAGAACAACGCCGCCAACAAGAAGTCGGCGCTTGCCACCAAGGTCGCCGCCCTCAAGGGCTGACACTTGATTTGATCGCCGGGACGGACCCCGAGCGGGCCCTCTCATCCGCTCCCGCCCGGCACCCCGGATCCGCACGCGGCCTGCGTTCGCCACGCGGGTGCGGATCCAGAAGCTTCAACCGGAGACCCCGTTGAGCGCCCTTCCCCAGGGCGGTCGGCGGGGTTTTTGGGTGTACGGGGTGCACCACTCAGCCCGTCCGGCGTTTGAGGACGAGCGCTTCAGCGCGATACGGGGTCTGGGGCGGAGCCCCAGTTACGGGAAGGGGCGGGGCGGGGAGAAGGCCCGCCGCAGGCGCCCCGGACCGCATTGATCACGGCCCAGTCCAGCGGGGCCCGGGGCGAGGCTCGGGGTGGGCTCAGCGCCGCGCCCGCGCCGCACGGGCGATCGTGACGACCGCCTTCTCCAGCGCGTACTCCGGATCATCACCCCCACCCTTCACCCCCGCGTCCGCCTCCGCGACCGCCCGCAGCGCCACCGCGACCCCGTCCGGCGTCCAGCCGCGCATCTGCTGCCGCACGCGGTCGATCTTCCAGGGCGGCATGCCGAGTTCACGGGCCAGGTCCGCGGGACGGCCGCCGCGCGCGGAGGACAACTTGCCGATGGCGCGCACCCCTTGGGCCAGCGCACTGGTGATCATCACGGGCGCGACCCCGGTCGCGAGGGACCAGCGCAGCGCCTCCAGCGCCTCGGCCGCCCTGCCCTCCACGGCCCGGTCGGCGACGGTGAAGCTGGAGGCCTCGGCCCGGCCCGTGTAGTACCGGCCGACCACCGCCTCGTCGATCGTCCCCTCGACGTCCGCCACCAGCTGCGTCACCGCGGAGGCCAGCTCCCGCAGATCGCTGCCGATCGCGTCCACCAGGGCCTGGCACGCCTCCGGCGTCGCGGACCGGCCCAGCGTCCGGAACTCGGCGCGTACGAACGCGAGTCGGTCCGCCGGCTTCGTCATCTTGGGGCAGGCCACCTCGCGGGCGCCCGCCATGCGCGCGGCGTCGAGGAGGCCCTTGCCCTTCGCCGCTCCGGCGTGCAGCAGGACGAGGGTGATCTCCTCGACCGGCGCCCCGAAGTACGCCTTCACGTCCTTGATCGTGTCCGCCGAGAGGTCCTGCGCGTTGCGTACGACCACGACCTTGCGCTCGGCGAACAGCGACGGGCTCGTCAACTCCGCGAGCGTGCCCGGCTGGAGCTGGTCGGGCGTGAGGTCACGCACGTCCGTGTCGGAGTCGGCGGCCCGGGCGGCGGCCACCACCTGCTGCACGGCGCGGTCGAGCAGCAGGTCCTCCTGGCCCACGGCGATCGTGACGGGGGCGAGCGGATTGTCGTTTGCGGGTTTCCTGGCCATCGCGGTCAAGGATCCCACGCGCCACTGACAACGCCGGACGAGCGGCGCTGCTGGCGGGGGGCTACCGGGGGAGGGGCGCTGCCGACGAGGGCCGCCGGTGGTCGGCCGCCCTCCCGTCCTATCACCCACAACGGCGGCATGGGGCGGGCCACGCGGCGCTGATGTACAGCACGCCCGACGGCAGCAAGACCCTGACCGCCGCGCTGAACTACGTCGACGATGCCGCACTGTCGATGGCGGCGGCCTTTCACCAGGCGACGCAGAGGCTGGTCGAGGAGGTGTTCGGCGGCGGCGGGCAGGCCGGGGCGGCGGGCGAGGCAGGCGGGCAGGCCGGGGCGGCGGGCGAGGCAGGCGGGGCGGGCGGGGCGGCCGATTCGGCTCCGTAGACACGGTGACCGGGCCGGATCGGCCCCGGCAGGGCGGGTCCGGTCCGATCGGGTCCGGTCCCATCGGCGGTCGCCCGCCTAGGGCTCTTCGCGCCAGCCCTCCCACTCGGCCGCGAACTCGTCCAGCTCCGCCGGGTCCAGGCGGTCCTGCGCGTCCTCCAGGACCAGCAGCCACTGTGCGTCCTCGGCGTCGTCCTCCCCGGCCAGGGCGTCCCGTACGAGCTGAGGCTCCTCGGTGACCGGGAAGCGTTCGGCCAGCGCCTCGGCCGCTTCCTCGGCGGCATCACGGTCGGGCAGGACCAGCACATGTCTCACATCGCTCACGAGAAACATTGTCCTGGTCCGCCGCCGTGCCCCGTGCCCGCCCCTGCGGACCGGCCGGCCGGGAGGGCTCAGCCCTGGGGGACGATCTGCACGTCCAGGTCGATCTTGATGCTCGGGCCGACCACCGCGATGCCCTTGGCCAGCATCGTCTGCCAGCTCACCGTGAAGTCGTCGCGGTGCAGCTCGGTCGTGGCCCGGCAGGCGGCGCGGGTCTCGCCCTCCATACCGCTGCCGGTGCCCAGGTACTCGGTGTCGAGCGTGACCGTGCGCGTCACCCCGTGCAGCGTCAGCGCCCCCGTCACGCCCCAACGGATGCCGCCGCGGTGCACGAAACGGTCGCTGTAGAACTCCAGCGTCGGGAACTGCGCGACGTCCAGGAAGTCCCCGGACCGCAGGTGGTCGTCGCGCATCTTGACGTTCGTGTCGATGGAGGCCGCGTCGATCACGATGTGCATGGCGGACCGCTCCATGCGCTCCGCTATCCGTATCGCGCCCGCGAAGTTGTTGAACCGGCCGTGGATGCGCGCCAGTCCGATGTGCCGGGCCGTGAACGCGATCGAGGAGTGCATGGGCTCCATCTCCCACTCACCGGGCTGCGGCAGCGGCGCCGGTGCCGCGAGCTGCAGCGTCAGGTCGCCGATCGCCGCGTGCCCGCCCTCGGTCACCGTCGCGCTGCCGCGGTACGGCGTGTACCCCTCGGCCGACACCGCGACGCGGTACTCCCCCGCGGGCACCGTTGCCACGAACGAGCCGAACGGGTCCGCCCCTCCCGCCACGACCTTCCTGCCCTGCGCGTCCGAGATCGTGAACTCCGCCTGCCGCAAGGGCTCGTCGATCGGGTCGAGGACCCGGCAGCTGACCATTCCCCCGCTGGGCGGCACCGGCAACCACGACGCGGAACCACCGCCGCTCGCCCGGTTCTTACGGTTCTCCAGCCAGCGGCCGAACATGGAAAGCACCCCTGATTGCGCTATGGACCTGCGGTGCGGAGCGGACGCACCGGTTGACGTGCGATGGGTGCCGTACGACGTCCTGCGGACGGCCTGCGGACGGCCTGCGCGGCCTTCGACACGGCGGCGTATCGTGAGCCCGCGGACTCGTGGTGATCGCACGGTGACCGTTCGGGGCGGTCGGGCGCGCGATCGTTCCGTAGGACTGGACAACTCCCCCCATCGAAGGTCCATTCGACCATTACTGCGGCTTTCGGGGCAACACGGCCTCATTCTCAACAGACTCTTCCGTTCAGTCGGGCCTCAGTTCTGTTCCGTCAGACAGTTCTCCTTCAACCTCCCGGCCCGTTGTCCTCCTTCGACGGCGTGGCGTGCAGATCGGGGCCGGTGCCCGTCACGGCGACCGAGCCATGCACATCGGTACGGAGCACGAGCGCGCCCCTCGATCTCAGTGCGGCGAGCGTGCCGGGTGCCGGGTGCCCGTACTCGTTGTCCCTGCCTGCCGAGATCAGGGCCAGGCGCGGATCGAGCCGACGCATCAACTCCGGGTCCTGGTAGGCCGAGCCGTGGTGGGCGACCTTCAGCACGTCCACCGTCGGCAGTCGCGGCAGCGCGCGCAACAGGGCTTGCTGGGCGGGCGGTTCCAGGTCACCGGGCAGTAGCAGCTTCAGCCCGGCCACCTCCGCGAGCAGCGTCACACTCGCGTCGTTGGGCCCCTCGGGCTGGGGATGCGGACCCGGACCGACCGGCGGCCACACCACCCTCCAGCGCAACGGCCCCGCACGACGACGCTCCCCCGCCACCGCCCGCACCACCGGAACGTCCCGCGCGGCGGCCTCCGCCTTCACGAACTCCGCGCGCTCCTGAGGCACTTCGAGCGGCGTCGTCTGGATCAGCCCCACCTCCCGTCCGCGCAGCGCCCCCGGCAGGCCCGTCACATGGTCCGCGTGGAAGTGCGTGAGCAGCACCAACGGGATGCGCGTCACGCCGAGTGCGCTCAGGCACCGGTCCACAAGGGCGGGGTCCGGCCCCGCGTCGACCAGGACCGCCTCCCCCGGCCCGGTCGCCAGCACCGTGGCATCGCCTTGCCCCACGTCGCACATCACCAGCCTCCAACCCGGCGGCGGCCAGCCCGAGATCACCCGGGTGAGCGGCGCCGGACGGACCACGGCGAACAGGAACAGCAGCGCACACACCCCGACCGTCGCCGGATGCCCGAGCACTCTCCGCCCCGACCCCCGTGCCAGCCGGCCGACCAGCACCACCCCGCACACCGTTGCCCCCGCGAGCAACGCCCCGCCACGCCACCCGCCGGGCCAGTCGACCCCCGCCCCCGGCAGTGCCGCGCCTCTCCTCGCCACCTCTGCGATCCACTCCACCGGCCAACTCGCCACCCAGCACAGTCCTTTGGCGAGCGGCAGCGAGACCGGCGCCAGAGCGAGCGCGGCGAATCCGAGCACCGTCGCCGGCGCCACCGCCAGCTCGGCGAGCAGATTGCACGGCACCGCCACCAGGCTGACGCGAGCCGCCAGCACAGCCACGACGGGCGCGCAGACGGCCTGCGCCGCGAGCGCCGCGGCCAGCGCATCGGCCACCCTGCCCGGAACCCGTCTGCGCCGCAGCGCGGCACTCCACCCTGGCGCCAGCGTCAGCAGCGCGCCGGTGGCGAGCACCGACAACGCGAAGCCGTAACTCCGCGCCAGCCACGGGTCGTACAGCACCAGGAGCAGTACGGCGGCCGCCAGGGCCGGGATCAGCGAGCGGCGCCGCCCTGTGCCGACTGCGACCAGCACGATCAGCCCGCAGGCCGCCGCCCGCAGCACGCTGGGATCGGGCCTGCACACCACGACGAACGCCAGTGTGAGCGCTCCGCCGAGCAGAGCCGTGCCTCTGAGCGAGATGCCGAGGCGTGGCGCCAGTCCCCCGCGCTCCGCCCGCATCGCTCGGCCTGGCGGGCCGGTGAGCAGGATGAGGACGATGGTCAGGTTGCTCCCGGACACCGCGAGGAGATGGGTGAGATCGGTGGCCCGGAAAGCCTCGTCCAGCTCCTCGGTGACGCGTCCGGTGTCCCCGACGACCAGGCCCGGCAGCAGGGCGCGGGCGTCCGGCGTGAGGCCTTCGGTCGCCGCCCGCAGCCCGGCCCGCAGCTTTCCGGCGGTACGCTGCAGGGCGCTCGGCCCCTGGACGACTCGCGGCGCCTGGCCGCCCGGCACCCGAATGACCGCCGCTATCCGGTCCCCGTCCCGCATCGGCGGCGCGAGCCGGGCGTCCACACGCAGCCTCGTGGAGGGCAGGAGGGCACGCCAGGGGGAGCTCTCGCGTTCGCCCCTCTCCACACCCTCAGCGTCGACCTGGTACTCGCCCCTGCCCTCCCGCCCTGCGTCGGCCCGGCGTTCGCCCTTCCCCGCACGCCCTGCGTCGGCCCGGCGTTCCCCTTTTCCCGCACGCCCTGCGTCGGCCTCGCGGGCGAGGAGCAGGACCGGCGTGCGGGTCTCCGTGACCTGCCCGGCCGACGTGGTGACCTCGACTACGTCCGCCTCGACCGCCGTACCCGGCGGCAGAATTCTGGCACCCGCCGCGCGCGCCCGGATCGGGCGTGGATCGGCCGTCACCTCCAACTCGGCCGTGGCTCGGGCGTACTCGCGGGCCAGCGCGGGGACGGGGCCGCGATACAGGTCTGCCGTGTGCAACGCGGTGGAGCCGAGGGCGGCGGCGGTGCAGAGGAGCGTCATGGCCACGGCGACGCGTCCCGACCGCATCACACCGGCCGGCCCCGGCCGCATCAGGCCGGACCGCCCCGGCCCCATCGCACCCGACGGCCGCGCGGTGTCCGAACGCCCCCGCCCCCTCCCCGACCGGGGTGAGCGCCTCAACCGCCGCGCCCTGAGCGCTTCCGCGCCCAGCACGCCCACCGCCGCCACCGCACACAGAGTGAGCGCCAGGACCGTCCACTCGCCGGAGTCACCGAGCGCCACCCCCGTCGCCGCCCATGCCGCCAGCGCGGGCGGGACGAGACGGAGGTCCGCCGGGCCCTCCGGCCGCCCCGAGGCCTGCACCCGCCGGCCTGTGGCATCCGCCCGGCGGGGCTCGCAGGCGAGCACCACCTCCTGGTCTCCACCGTTGGACTCGGACGCGGCGCGAACTGCCGCGCGGATCATGGCCGTACGGCGTTCTTCAGGTCCGCGAAGCGGCGCTCGCCGATACCGTTCACTTCGCGGAGTTCGCCGATGGAGCGGAAGCCGCCGTGCCGGGTGCGGTAGTCGACGATGTGCTGGGCCAGCACCGGGCCCACTCCCGGAAGCGTGTCCAGTTGTTCGAGCGTGGCCGTGTTGAGGCTGACCTGAGCTGTTCCCGCCCCTGCGCCGGAACCGGCCCCGGTGCCCGAGCCCGAGGAACCTGATGAGCCCGACGACGTGGCTCCGGTGGATGCCGATCCACCTTGCCCAGCCGCGCCGGGTGCCGCCGGGACACCGACGACGACCTGTTCGCCGTCCATCAGGAGCCGCGCCCGGTTCAGACCGGTGACGTCCGCTCCCCGGCGTACCCCGCCTGCGGCCTTCAGCGCGTCGGCGACCCTGGCGCCCGCCGGCAAGCGGTGGATCCCCGGGCTGCGCACCTTGCCGCTGACGTCCACGACGATCCGGCCGCCGGAGGCTCCCGGCGCACCCGTGGCACCTGATGTCTCCCGTCCCCCTGCGCCGGCCGCCCCGACCGCCCCCGGCTCCGTCACGGACGCACCCGGCGACGGGACGGGCACCGCCGCCTCGCCCAGCGCCTCCGGTGCGCGTACCGATCGCGGCTCGCCGGACCAGAAGTGGTGCACGGCGAAACCGACTGCGACCACCAACACCACGGCAAGGGCGATCAGACTCCGACGCTCGACGCCACACCTCAACTGCAGCCACAGCGGGAGACGTTCACGCACGGCGAGCCGCAGGCGCTCTCGCCGGGGCTGCTCCCGCTCCCTGTCGTCCGATTCAGCCCTCGGCCCGTCCGGCTGAACCAGCCCGTCCGACGGAAGCGGCCCGTCCGGCTGATCCGGTCCACCCGGCCCCTGCTGATCCGGTCCGCCACGACGTGCCTCCTCCACGCGCGTCCTCGGCCCACGCCTGTCCGCACCCCCAGCCGCCCACGCCGCATCTGCCTGATCCTCAACGACCGCCGCCCGCAGCCCACCCGGCGGGACAGCCCGCAGCTCGGACGGCAGAGACGACGGCGCGAACGACGGAACGGACGACGGAATGGACGAGGTAACGGACGAGGTAACGGACGACGGCACAGCAGACGGAGCCGTACGGTCACCGCCTCCGCCCGGGTCGAACAGCACCTGCGCACGCATCCGTACGTGCTCGGTCGCAGCACGCCGGTGCCGAACCCCCGCCCGTGCGCCGCTCGTTCGGTAAGGAGCCCTGCCACGGCGCAGCGCAGGACGATGCCGCATCCGGCCGTCCGACGACGGGCCACGGCCCGGGCCGCTCGTCGCAGCGGCGGTGAAGGAGCGGCGCGGGGAACCGGAAGAGCGAGGAGCGCGAGGCGATCGAAGAGTCATGTCCGCGACGCTAGGCAAGTCCGAACGAACTTGCTGATCTTGGTCAATTCCTGTGGATTACCCGGGAGTTGTGGATAACTCCGTCACTCACACGAGTCACACCACAGCACGCCCACCACAAGTACCGGCCGTAGGGCCCGGCATGACAACCCAAGCCCCACCGAGGCAACCCCTGCCGAAGCAAGCCCTGCCGAAGCAAGCCCTACCGAGGCGAGACAACCGCCCCCAGCAGCCCCGGCCCCGTGTGCGCCCCGATCACCGCGCCCACCTCGCTGACGTGCAGCTCGGCCAGCCCCGGCACCCGCTCCCTGAGCCGGTCCGCGAGGGCGCTCGCGCGCTCCGGCGCCGCCAGGTGGTGTACCGCGATGTCCACCTCGCTGACGCCGGCCCGCTCCGTCACGATCTCCTCGAGCCGGGCGATGGCCTTGGAGGCGGTCCGCACCTTCTCCAGCAACTCGATGCGCCCGTTGTCCAGTTGGAGCAGCGGCTTGACCGCGAGCGCCGAGCCGAGGAGCGCCTGGGCGGCCCCGATCCGGCCGCCGCGGCGCAGGTAGTCCAACGTGTCGACGTAGAAGTAGGCGGAGGTGGAGGCCGCGCGCTTCTCGGCCGCGGCCACCGCGTCGTCCGCCGTACCGCCTGCGTCGACGGTCTCCGCCGCGGACAGCGCGCAGAACCCGAGGGCCATCGCGACCATGCCGGTGTCCACCACGCGTACGGGCACGGGGGCGTCCTTCGCCGCAAGCACCGCCGCGTCGTACGTACCGGAGAACTCTGCCGAGAGGTGGAGCGACACGATGCCCGTCGCGCCCGATTCGGCAACGCGGCGGTAGGTCTCGGCGAACAGCTCGGGGCTCGGCCGGGAGGTGGTCACCGGCTGGCGCTTCTGCAGTGCGGTGGCGAGCGAGCGGGCCGAGATCTCGGTGCCCTCTTCCAGTGCCTGAGCGCCCAGGACCACGGTCAGTGGGACCGCGGTGATGCTGTGCCGCTCCATCGTCCGCTGCGGCAGGTAGGCCGTTGAATCCGTGACGATCGCGACATGGCGGGACATGAGCTGGAGATTACCTGCCTGGCCTCTCGTCCGGCAGCCCGGGGCCTGCGGGTTGATCAGCAGGGTGGATCAGCGGGGTCACCTGCGGTGCGGCACAGTCGCCGAACCGCGCCTGTCCGTATCCCGAGACGTGACTGACCATTCTCCGGATTCGCGAAAACCCTGCCCAGAACGCCCGCCCGGATCCTGCTCAAGTCCGCCACGCATAAACGGGTTCACGCACACCGCTTCAGGTCGTGCTCTCCGGCTTCACGTCCTTCTGCCACGGGTACGTGGGCGCCGGTCTGCTCGGCTCGATCGCCTCAGGGCCACGCTCGGCATCCGCCTCGGAGCGATCCGCATGATCCGACCGCTCCGACCGCTCCGACCGCCCATCGGGCCACGTCTGCTCGGTGGGCGCCGCAGGGCCGTCGACCAGCGTCGGCTCGGGCCACGAAGGCGCGGCCGGCCGCGAGGGAGCAGCCGCCTTCTCCTCCGCGTCCCCCTCCGAACCCGTCTCGGCCGGCTGAGCCGGGGTCCAGTGCCGCAGCGCGCCGGACTCCATGTCGATCTGCCGGCCCAGCTCCGCCAGGTCGCCGTCGGCGAAGTTGCGGGCGCGGTCGTGGGCGGCCCAGCGAAGGGAGTCCGCGGCCTGGGTGATCTGGTCCGTCCGCTCCTTGAGGTCGGGCAGCCGCTGTGCGAGGCGGGCCTTGTCCGGGTCGCGCTCCAGGCGCTTCAGCTCACGGTCCAGCTCGTGTCCATGGGCGGTCAGACGGTCGAAGAGGCGGAGCGACTCCTGCAGCGAGGCATCCTCCTGGGCGCCGCTGCCGAGGGCCTCCTGGGTGGCCTTCATCGTCGAGCGCAGTTGCACGCGCAGCCGCGCCAGCTCGCCCACAGGGCCGGGCTGTGCGTACGTCTTCGCCTTCAGGGTGGTGTCCTCGACTGTGCGGCGGGCCTGCTCGATGGTGCGGTCCACTCCGCGCGCGGCGGCCTTCGCGACCTTGATCGTGACAAACACCCCCAGCACCACGAAGAGCACGAAAAGCACCGCCAGTACGGCGATCGCTTCACCCATGACGGGCCTCCGGGGGTCTTGACGACGGTCTCTTCCACGGTAAACGCAGACGGGCAGGCCAAGGGTTCCTTCGAACCCCCAACCTGCCCGTAGGGGACATCCCTGCCACCGCGTCAGGCACCGACGCGCGGCAGGTGACGCATCAGGCCGGAACGATGTTGACCAGCTTCGGCGCCCGCACGATCACCTTGCGGATGCCCGCGCCGGCCAGCGCCGCCACGACCTTCTCGTCGGCCAGGGCCGCCGTCTCCAGCTCCTCGTCCGAGATCGACGGGGACACCTCCAGGCGTGCCTTGACCTTGCCCTTGATCTGCACGACGCAGGTCACGGTCTCGTCGACGACGTACGCCGGGTCGGCGACCGGGAACTCCTCGTGGACGACCGACGCATCGTGGCCCAGCTTGCGCCACAGCTCCTCGCCGATGTGCGGGGCCAGCGGCGCGATCAGCAGCACCAGACGCTCGGCGACCGAACGCGGCACCGCACCACCGGACTTGGTCAGGTGGTTGTTCAGCTCGGTGATCTTGGCGATGCCGGTGTTGAACCGCATGCCGTCCAGGTCCTGGCGGACGCCGTCGATCGCCTTGTGCAGGGCGCGCAGCGTGTCCTCGTCGGGCTCGGCGTCGGACACGGTGACCGCGCCGGTCGACTCGTCGACGACGTTGCGCCACAGCCGCTGCAGCAGCCGGAACTGGCCCACCACCGCGCGCGTGTCCCACGGCCGGGAGACGTCCAGGGGACCCATCGCCATCTCGTAGAGGCGCAGGGTGTCCGCACCGTACTCGGCGCAGATCTCGTCCGGGGTGACCGCGTTCTTCAGGGACTTGCCCATCTTGCCCAGCTCGCGCTTGACCGGCTCGCCCTCGAAGAAGTACTTGCCGTCGCGCTCCTCGACCTCGTCGGCGGGCACCGGGAAGCCACGGCTGTCGCGGTAGACGTACGCCTGGATCATGCCCTGGTTGTACAGCTTGTGGAACGGCTCGGAGGACGCGATGCAGCCCAGGTCGAACAGCACCTTGGACCAGAAACGGGCGTACAGCAGGTGCAGTACGGCGTGCTCCTGGCCGCCCACGTACAGGTCGACGCCGCCGTGCGGCTGGCCCTCACGCGGGCCCATCCAATAGCGCTCGATTTCCGGGTCGACCAGCTTGTCGTCGTTGTGCGGGTCCAGGTAACGCAGCTCGTACCAGCACGAACCGGCCCAGTTGGGCATGGTGTTGGTCTCGCGGCGGTACGTCTTGACGCCGTCACCCAGGTCCAGCTGGACGTTGACCCAGTCCTCGTTGCGCGACAGCGGGGTCTCCGGGGAGGTGTCCGCGTCGTCCGGGTCGAAGGTGCGCGGGGAGTAGTCCTCGACCTCCGGCAGCTCCAGGGGCAGCATCGACTCGGGCAGCGAGTGCGCGACGCCGTCCTCGTCGTAGACGATCGGGAAGGGCTCGCCCCAGTAGCGCTGGCGGCTGAACAGCCAGTCGCGCAGCCGGAAGTTGACGGTGCCCTCGCCGACGCCCCGCTGCGCCATCCACTCGGTGATGCGCGCCTTGGCCTCGGCGACGCCCAGGCCGTCCAGGGAGATGTCGTCGTTCGACGAGTTGATGATCTTCGCGTCGTTCGAGCCGAAGGCGTCCTCCCAGGTGGAGGTGTCCGTGCCGCGGCCGTCGGTCGGCTCGACGATGCAGTGGATCGGCAGCTCGAAGGCGCGCGCGAACTCGAAGTCGCGCTGGTCGCCCGCGGGGACGGCCATGATCGCGCCGGTGCCGTACCCCATCAGGACGTAGTCGGCGATGAAGACCGGGACCTGCTCGCCGTTGACCGGGTTGGTCGCGTACGCGCCGATGAAGACGCCGGTCTTGTCCTTGGCCTCGGCCTGGCGCTCGACGTCGGACTTGGTCGCGGCCTGCTTGCGGTACGCGGCGACGGCCTCGGCGGGCGTCGCGTGGCCGCCCGTCCAGACGTCGTGGGTGCCCTCGGGCCAGGCGTCCGGGGTGAACTTCTCGACCAGCGGGTGCTCGGGCGCCAGAACCATGTAGGTGGCGCCGAACAGGGTGTCCGGGCGGGTCGTGAAGACCGTGATGCGCTCGCCGTCGATCGGGAAGTCGACGCGGGCACCCTCGGAGCGGCCGATCCAGTTGCGCTGCTGCAGCTTGATCGCCTCGGGCCAGTCCAGACCGTCCAGGTCGTCGATCAGGCGGTCCGCGTACGCGGTGATGCGCATGTTCCACTGGCGCAGCTCGGACTTGAAGACCGGGAAGTTGCCGCGCTCGGAGCGACCGTCGGCGGTGACCTCCTCGTTCGCCAGTACGGTGCCCAGGCCGGGGCACCAGTTGACGGGGGCGTCGGAGGCGTACGCCAGGCGGTACTGGCCCAGGACCTCGGCGCGGTCGGCCGGGCTCAGCTCGGACCACGCGCGCGTGGTGCCGGTTTCGTCGGCGGGAACGGGGTGCTCGCCGCTCTCGAACTGGGCGATCAGCTCAGCGATCGGCCGGGCCTTCTGCGCGTCCGCGTCGTACCAGGAGTTGAAGATCTGCAGGAAGATCCACTGGGTCCACTTGTAGTAGTCCGGGTCGATCGTCGCGAAGGAGCGGCGCTTGTCGTGGCCCAGGCCCAGGCGGCGCAGCTGCGCCTTCATGTTGACGATGTTGGCCTCGGTGGAGACCCGGGGGTGGGTGCCCGTCTGCACGGCGTACTGCTCGGCGGGCAGGCCGAAGGCGTCGAAGCCCAGGGTGTGCAGGACGTTGTGCCCGGTCATGCGCTGGAAGCGCGCGAAGGCGTCGGTCGCGATGTATCCCAGCGGGTGGCCTACGTGCAGGCCCGCGCCCGAGGGGTACGGGAACATGTCCATGATGAACTTCTTGGGCCGGTCGGCGACCGCCTGGTCACCGGCCAGGTCACCGCTCGGATTCGGCGCCTCATAGGTGCCGTTTTCGTCCCAGAAGTCCTGCCAGCGTGCCTCGATGTCCGCGGCCAGGGCGGCCGTGTAGCGGTGCGGCGCTGCCACTTCGGCAGCCGAATTCGTCTCGCTCATGATCCTTAAGGCTCCATCGATCGTCTCTGCCGGCGTTTTCGGCTGCGACGTACAGCCGAAATGAAAAAACCCCTCACACAGGAGGGGTCGCCGCGCTGACTCCGACCACCTTCGCCGGAAGGCCGTGGTCGGTACTGATCAGCGCGGCTCGCTAAGCAGAAGGCGTACGGCACGCATGGCGTCAGGGTACCGCAGCGCCCCTGGGGGTCGCACCGAGCTTCCAGGACCGCCCGAGTTCCGGATTTCCCTCCGGGTTCAGTCCGAGGGTTACTCGGCGTACCGGCGCCTATCGGGGCAACACAACAGACCGATCGCCACTGGATAACAACGCAATAACTCGAACCCCTTACTGGCCGGTATGGAGCCACTTAGCATGCGGCCCGGGACGCGCTTTGCCGAACCATTCGGAGTGACCCCATGAACCCTCCACAAGCTTCTGCGCACGTTCGAGATCCACATCAACGCTCCGGTCCCGCACCGGAGTTGAGCCGCACCGCTCGCGGCGGTCTGGTCGCCGCGCTGCTCCTCCTGATCCCCCTCGTCGTCCTCACCGGGGGCGACGGGCTGCGGGGCGCCCTCGACTTCACCACAGGAGTGCTCGCCCTCGTCGCCCTGACCTGCTCGATCGTCTGGGGCCTGGTCGCCTCCGACCGGATCTTCCTCAGCACCCGCCACAGACTGCTCGCCCAGGCAGTGCACCGGGCCACGGCGATCGCCGCGATCGGGTTCCTGCTGCTGCACGGCACAGTGAAGGTGGCCCTCGACCACGTGTCGCTCGTCGGCGCCCTGGTGCCGTTCTCGCTCGGCCCGAGCGGAACGGGCGTACTGATCGGCCTGGGCGCCCTGGCCGGGCTGCTCATGCTGGTCACCGGCGTCACGGGAGCCCTGCGCAGCGCCTTCGCCTCCCCGGCCCGGGTCGCCGGCCGCTGGCGCGCGCTGCACACCCTGGCCTACCCGGCCTGGTGCGCGGCGCTCGCGCACGGCCTGTACGCGGGCCGAGAGCCCAGTGGCTGGGTCGTCGCGCTGTACTGCCTGTGCCTGGTCGCCGTCGGCGGCGCCCTGGCCCTGCGCTCCGCACCCGCGCCGATCAAGCGCCAGGTGGCCCGCCGCCTCCTGGACCTGCTCGACCAGGCACCGCGCGGCCGCCGATCCGCCCACCGGCAGCCGCCCCGCAGGCAGACCCCACTGCCCGGAATGGAGCCCACCCCGACCGCACCGCGGACAGCCACCGACATCCCCACCCGACCCGACTGGACACCGCCCACGCCACCGGGCGGACAGGAGCACGATTTCGCTCCCTACGGGCAGGAGCACCGCCTCGACGCGCGCGCCCCCGAACACCGCTACGCGCCGCCCCCTCCCCCGCTCGGCGAAGCCCCTCCCCAGCCGTCCGTCGGACCGGCGGCAAGGACCGACATGACGGCCGCCTACCGCGCCCTGTCCGCGCCCTACGGCCACCAACCCGCCCCGCTGCCACCCCGGCCGACGCGCGCCCCGCACACGGGCCAGGAGCCGCCCGCGTACACACCGCGCGCATACGACCCGTACGACTCCGGGGAGACGCCGGCGGTCACGCCACGCCCCTGTGCGGAGAGCGAGGAACCCGACAGCGCCCGCCCTGCCCCCCACCTCCCCGCGCAACAGCACAGGCCCTACGGGCAGCCCACGTCCGGTGAGCCCTGGAGCACATCCGGCTCCACAGGAGGCTGTCCTTGAAATCCCGCTCTCCAGGGAGCCGTCCCTCTCCAGGAGGCCGTCCTTGAACGCTCCGCTCCCCGACGTCCCCGAAGTGCGAGTCGTCGGCCTCCCCCAACTCACCTCGGGCTTCGACCTGGTCGAGCGGCTCGACCTGGCCATGCACCTCAAGGTGCACGGTCCGCTGGAGCCGGTGGCCGGTGAGCGGCTCGCCGCGCTGGCCGACGAGGTACTGCTGCGCGGCCGCGGCGGCGCCGGTTTCCCCTTCGCGAGAAAGCTGCGGGCCGTCGCCCACACCGCGATCGGCCGCGGCATCCGTCCGGTCGTCGTGGTCAACGGCAGCGAGGACGAGCCCGCCTGCCGCAAGGACACCGTGCTCCTCAACCGTGCGCCGCACCTCGTCCTCGACGGCGCACTCCTAGCCGCCGAGGCACTGGGCGCACGCACCCTGGTGATCGGTGTCACCCGCGACTCGACCGAGGCGGCGATGACAGCGGCCCTCGCCGAAAGAGGCCTCACCAACCGCCGAAACGCGGCACTACGCGCGCGTGTCCAGCGAAACCCGCACCGCATGGTGACCGGCGAGGCATCCGCCCTGGTGCGCTCCGCCGAGGGCGGCCCCGCTCTGCCGCCGGGGCGCAAGGTCCGCGCGTCGGACGCCGGTGTCGGTGGCGCGCCCACGCTGCTGTCCAACGCGGAGACGTTCGCCCAACTCGCCGTGGCCGCACGGATCGGGCCGGCCCGCTACCGCAACACCGGCCTGCGCGACGAACCCGGCACCGTACTGCTGACCCTCTCCGGCTCGGTGGCCCGCCCCATGGTCATCGAGGTGCCCACGGGCGTGCCGCTGCGCTACGTCCTTCAACTGGCCGGCGCCCCGCCGCTCCCCCAGGGCGTGCTGACGGGCGGCTATCACGGCCGCTGGCTTGACGCGACGGCCGCACGCGACGCGATCGTGTCCCGCGCCGCCCTCGAGGCGATGGGCGGCGCCCTGGGCGCGGGCGCGGTGCTGCCGATCGGCCCCGAGACGTGCCCGGTCGGCGAGGCTCTGCGGGTGGCGAACTGGCTGGCCGCGGAGAGCTCCGGCCAGTGCGGCCCCTGCCGCCTCGGCCTGCCCGCAGCGGCGGGCGGCCTCGCCGACCTCCTCACGGGCGGCGGCCCCACGGCACTCGAAGCGCTGCGCGAGGTGATCGCGGCGGTCCGCGGGCGGGGGGCCTGCAAGCACCCGGACGGTACGGCGAGCTTCGTGGAATCGACGCTGGCGGCGTTCGCGGACGACGTGGCAGCGCATGTGCTGAGCGGTGGCTGCGGCCGTCGTACCAGAGGCCTACTGCCGCTGCCCACCGCCGCCGGAGCGCCCGATCCCGGGGCGACGAGCGGGGAGCGGCTCGCCGTCGACTGGACCCTCTGCGAGGGGCACGGACTCTGCGCGGACGTCGTGCCCGAGCTGATCAGGCTCGGCCCCGACGGCTTCCCCGCGGTCGCGGACGCCTCGGTGCCGCTGCAGCTGCGCGGACGCGCTCAGCGGGCCGTACGGCGCTGTCCCGCGCTCGCCCTGCGCCTGGAGCGGACCGCCCCTGAGGGGCGCCCCGCCCTGCCCGGACCACTCGGCCGCAAGGCCCTGGACAGCGGCCGGAGTTGAACCGAACAGGCACACACAAAGAGAGCGGGTCGTCCGATCCGGACGACCCGCTCTCCAACTTCTGTGGAGCTAAGGAGAATTGAACTCCTGACCTCTTGCATGCCATGCAAGCGCTCTACCAACTGAGCTATAGCCCCTCGCGGTGTGCCGCCCGGGTCTTCCCCGCGGCGACGTCGACAACAGTACCGGTCCCCCGCCGCTCCTCCAAATCGTTTGTCCGCCCCACCGGCGACGATGTGCCACCCGGTACTGTCAGCACGCGTGACCACACAGGGACGAGCGGCCGCGAACACCGACGAAGGGCCCGAGCAGGACCGTGCCGGAGCCGATGCCCAGCCCCGTCCGGACGGCGGCACGGCAGGCCCCGGCCGGCGTCGGCTCCTGATCGCCCTCCTGGTCTGCCTGGCGTCGTTCAGCGCCTTCTGGGTCGCCCAGCGCCTCGCCGGCGTCACGCTCCTCGACGTGATGGTCTACCGCGCCGAGGGCTGGACCGTCCGCAACGGCGGCGACCTGTACGCCCTGGAAGCGACCATCCACAAGCTGCCGACGACGTACCCGCCGTTCGCCGCCCTGCTGTTCACGCCGCTGACGCTGCTCGGCGTCCCGGAGATGCGCACCTTCGCGACCGGCTTCAACCTGGTGCTCGTCCTGGCCGTCGTCCACCTGTCACTGCGCCTGATCGGCGTCGAGCGGCGCTCGCAGCGGCTCGTGGTCGCGCTGTGGGTGGCCGCGCTGCTCGTGTGGTGCGAGCCGGTCTGGACGACGCTGCGGTACGGGCAGATCAACCTGCTCCTCGCCGTGCTCGTGCTGTGGGACCTGACCCGCCGCCCCGGCAACCGCTGGGCCGGGATCGGCATCGGCGTCGCGGCCGCGATCAAGCTCACGCCCGCGCTGTTCGCCGTCATGCTGGCGCTGGCGGGCCTCGTTCAGGCGGTGCGCCTCGCGCGTGCCGGGCAGCGGTGGTGGAACCCGTGGCTGCGCCGCTCCGTGCTGGCCACGGTCACGTTCCTCGCGGTCACCGCGGCGTCCTGGCTGGTCCTGCCGTACGACTCGAAGCGGTTCTGGACGGAGATGGTGTTCGCCGCGAGCCGTCCGGGCCAGGCCGAGGACACCGCGAACCAGTCCTTGCGCGGTGTTCTGGCGCGGCTGCTGCACACCGCCGACCCGGGCGCCGCCTACACGGTGGTGGCGGCTCTCGTCGCCGTGGCCGGGCTCACCGTGTCGGTCGTCTCGCTGCTTCGCGCGCGCGACTCCTGGGCGGTCACCTCCTGTGCGGTGACCGCGTTGCTGATCAGCCCGATCTCGTGGTCGCACCACTGGGTGTGGATCGTGCCGGTACTGATCCTGCTCGGCGCGGAGGCACGGCACACGCGCGGTGCGTGGTTCAGGGCGGGGACGGCCGGGATGGCGGTGCTGTTCTTCTCGTTCGCGCTGTGGTGGGTGCCGCACGCCGGAGGGAGCGCCACGTCACGTCCCGAACTCGACCAGAACGCCTGGCAGTTCATGCTCTCCGCGGGCTACACGCTGGCCGGCCTCGCGTTCCTCGCCGTGGCCGCCCGGCGACTGCGCGAAAACCGGCACCACGCGCGCGTGCCGGTGCCGAGGCAGCCTCAGGACGCCAAGCCTCAGGCCGTCGCGAACGAGTAGAAGCGCTTGAGCGTGCAGTGCTCGTCCAGGAGCCTGCCGTAGATCGGCTCGCCCTCGAGTTCGCGGTACGTCTCGATGGGGTCGCCTTTTATGATCAGTGCCCGCGCGCATTCCTCGCACCAGTACTGGTACTCGGAGTTGACCGGCTCCATGTCGCGGACGATCGGCGTACCACTGCCGCACCAGTCGCACTTCCGCCTGTGTGCACCCATCGATCAGCTCCAGCTGTGGCCGCAGGCCGTGCACACGTAGGAGATCCCTCCGTTGTCGCCGAGGACCTGGGCGACGTGGGCGGAACCGCAGGACGGGCAGTTGAGGGAGGTGCGGACCGCGGGGCACTCGCACGGGGGGCAGGTGAAACGGAGCGCGTACTCCGGCAACCAGTCGTAGCCCTGCGCCTCGGCCACGTCGAGCAGGTCGTTGACCTCCTCGAGGATGCTCGCAGGCATCGCGCTTCTCCCTCCCGTCGGGCGCCCTTCGCCGGTTGTGCAGCCCCCTCTTCCGGCCCGCCCGATTCTGCCACGGACCGCCAGATGGGTCAGCGACGCGCGCGTACCGGTCCGGATACGGCGCCCAGGGCCGCGGTCACCGCAAGTGCCAGGCAGCACACCAGAAGGGCGTCGGCGGAGCGCTGCCCGGCCGAGACGGCCGCCGTGTCCGCGAGGCGGCCGAGGAAGAGGCTGCCGAACACGGCCACGCCGACGAGCTGACCGAGTTGTGTGACGGTCGCGAGCAGCCCGCTGGCGTCCGCCGCGTCCTCCTGGCGTACGCCGGCGAGGGCGCCGGTCAGGGACGGGCTGTAGCCCAGCGCGAGGCCCAGGCCGACGGCCGCGAACGCCACGTACAGCCACGGACCTCCGAAGGAGCCGTCGCGCAGCAGCAGGCCGACCGCCGCACCGGACACCGCGGCCACGGTGAACCCGGCCGGGACCAGGGCCCTTTGGAGCGGTCGCGGCCAGCGCGCCCAGGTCAGTCCGACCACGCCGAACACCACGGCCGTCGGCGCGAAGGTGAGCCCCGTCCGGAGCGCACTGTGTCCGAGCCCTGCCTGGAAGTGCAGGGTCAGGACGAACAGGAAGCCCGCGTTCACCGCCATGACGAGCAGGATCCGGAGGGCTGCCACGCCGATCCCGGGAATCCGCAGCACGCGCGGGGCGATGAGCGGCGCGCCGCCGCGCGTGGAGAGGCGATGCTCGTACGCCACGAATACGGCCAGAAAAGCGGCACTTGAGGCGAGGGAGAGCCAGGACCACAGCGGCCAGTCCTGTTCCTGGCCGAGCACGAGCGGGACCGTGAACAGCGAGACGGCCGCGGCGAGCAGCAGCAGTCCCGGCAGGTCGAAGGCGCGGGGTGCCCGCGCGCGGCTGTCGCGGGGCAGCACCCGGGCTCCTGCGGCGAGCAGGGCGAGGCCGATCGGGACGTTGACGAGGAACACGGGCCGCCAGCCGCTGCCGAACAGATCGGCCGCGACCAGGACCCCGCCGACGACCTGTCCCGCCGCGGCGCCGACGGCGAGGACCGCGGCATAGGCGCCGAGGGCCCGCACGCGCGCGTGGCCCGTGAAGTTCCGCTGGATCAGGCTGAGCACCTGCGGAATCATCACCGCCGCCCCCGCGCCCTGGCCGAGCCGGAAGGCGATCAACTGGCCCGTGTTCTGGGCGAGTCCACAGGCCAGCGAGGCGGCCGTGAAGAACGCGAGCCCCAGGAGCATCACCCGTCTGTTCCCGAACCGGTCCCCGAGCCGCGCGCCGGTGATCAGGAGCACCGCGTACGAGACGGTGTAGCCGGCCACCACGAGCTGCAGGCCCGCGCCGGACGCGGCGAGTTCGGCGCGGATGGTGGGCGCCGCGACGTTCACGATGAAGACGTCGAGAAGCGCCATGAACTGGGCGGCGAGCACCACCGCGAGGAGCCTGCGGGACCGCACGGGAGTCGCGTTGTCAGTGCCAAGGTCTTTACTGGGCACAGCGGTTGTCGTCATGGCAGCGAGCGTGACCGCCCACGCCCGCGCCTCACGAGAGCCCGCTGATACGGGTACTGACAGCACCTGGCAACAGCACCCGATCCGATCGACCCTGGGGGATGTGACGACCGTGACGGAGACAGTGGGTACCAGGGGCCGCAGGCCCGAGCTGGCCGCGTTCCTGCGCAGCCGCCGGGCCCGGGTGACCCCCGCCGACGTGGGCATGCCACCGGGCCTGCGCCGCCGCACCCCCGGCCTGCGCCGCGAGGAGGTCGCCCAGCTCTCCGGTGTGGGGGTGACCTGGTACACGTGGCTGGAGCAGGGCCGCCCCATCAACGCCTCACCGCAGGTCCTGGACGCCGTGGCGCGCACTCTGCGCCTGGACGAGGCCGAGCGCGAGCACCTCTACCAACTGGCGGAGGTGGCGTACGTACCACCGCGCGGCCACGCCACGGACTGCGTCGGCCCGGAGATCCAGGGCGTCCTCGACGCCCTGGACCCGCACCCGGCGGTGGTCTACAACGCGCGGTACGACGTCCTCGCCACCAATCCCGCCTATCGGGACCTCTTCGACACTCCGGCGATCCGCTCGGTGGGCGTCTACAACACGCTGTGGGCGCTGTTCACGCTCGACGAGACGGAGTGCCCGGTGGTGTTCCGGGACACGGAGCTCCCGATGATGGTGGCCCAGTTGCGCCAGGCGTACGGCTCCCACGTGGGCGAGTCCGCCTGGGAGGACTTCGTGCGCGGTCTGTCCGCCGCGAGCCCGTACTTCGCGGAGCTGTGGCGCAGTGGGAACGTGGTGACGCCCGGCCCGCGCGTGAAGACCTTCCGGCACAGAAAGGTCGGCGAGATACGCATGACGTCGGTGTCCCTGTCGATCAACGGCATGCCCGAGTGCCGGATCGTGGCGTACACCCCGGCCGACGAGGAGAGCAGGTCCCGCACGGCCGCGCTGGGCGCTCACCGGCGCAGCTGACCGCTCTGTACGGGCGGGCCCGTGCGCAGGGAGTCGGACGGGTCGTACTAAAGGCCGCGTACAACGCGAAATCCCGCCCCCTGACGGGGACGGGATTCCGGTGACTGTGGAGCTAAGGAGAATTGAACTCCTGACCTCTTGCATGCCATGCAAGCGCTCTACCAACTGAGCTATAGCCCCTGGTGTTCTTCCCGCTCGGCGGGCGAACAAGAAGAACTTTAGCCTGCGACCTGCCGGAAAGTGAAATCCGGGTTCCTGGCCTCCGGCGGCGGGATCAGTCGTCGTCGCCGAGGACCGGCTCCGGCAGTGTGCCCGCGTTGTGCTCGAGCAGCCGCCAGCCGCGGGCGCCCTCGCCGAGCACCGACCAGCAGCAGTTCGAGAGGCCGCCGAGGCCCTCCCAGTGGTGCGGATCGAGGCCGAGGAGCCTGCCGATCGTGGTGCGGATCGTGCCGCCGTGGCTGACGACGACGAGCGTGCCGCCGTCGGGCAGCTTGTCCGCGTGCCCGAGGACGACGGGCGCGGCCCGCTCGGCGACCTCGGTCTCCAGCTCGCCGCCGCCCCTGCGCACGGGCTCGCCGCGCTTCCACGCGGCGTACTGCTCGCCGTACTGCGCGATGATCTCGTCGTGCGTGAGGCCCTGCCAGTGGCCGGCGTAGGTCTCCCGCAGGGCTTCGTCGTGCGTGACGTCGAGGCCGGTCAGGGAGGCCAGTTCGGTGGCGGTGGTGGCGGCGCGCTTGAGGTCGGACGCGACGATGGCGTCCGGCTTCAGGGAGGCGAGCAGCCGGGCCGAGCGGCGGGCCTGGGCCACGCCCTCGTCGGTCAGCTCGATGTCCGTGCTGCCCTGGAAGCGGCGCTCCAGGTTCCAGGCCGTCTGGCCGTGCCGCCACAGGATGAGGCGGCGGCCGCGGCCGCCGGAGGCGTTCAGGAACGAGCTCTTGGAGCTCACCGGAGGTCTCCGGCGCTGTCGGCGTCCGCCTCCTGCTGCTCGGCGTGCTCGGCGCCCTTGCCGCGGGTGGCCTTGGCGTCCGCGGGCAGGTCCAGCTCGGGGCAGTCCTTCCACAGGCGCTCAAGGGCGTAGAACACGCGCTCTTCGCTGTGCTGGACGTGCACCACGATGTCCACGTAGTCGAGGAGGATCCAGCGGGCCTCGCGGTCGCCCTCGCGGCGCACGGGCTTGGCGCCGAGCTGCTTGTTGAGCTGCTCCTCGATCTCGTCGACGATCGACTTGACCTGGCGGTCGTTGGGCGCGGAGGCCAGCACGAAGGCGTCCGTGATGGCAAGGACGTCGCTGACGTCGTAGGCGATGATGTCGTGCGCGAGCTTGTCGGCGGCCGCCTGCGCGGCAACGTTGATGAGCTCGATGGAGCGGTCCGTCGCGGTCACTACGAGGCTTTCTTTAGGCGGTCAGTACCCGTCAAGGGTCTCACGGACCATGGACAGCCCCTCCAACCATTACTCGGGCCCCGGCTGCACACGCGCGTGCGGCCGGGGCCCGAGGCGGTACGGGGCGCCGGTGCGGGCGGCTCAGCCCGCGCGGTAGTCGGCGCCGAGGACGACTCCGACGTCGGCGTTCGCTGCGACCTTGCCCTTCCTGACGGCGCTGCTCGGCAGGTCGAGGGTCTTGGCGACCTCCTCCGCCTCCGCCTTCTGGGCGGCATCGGCGTACGTGACCTGCGACGCCGTGCCCGCCCGTGCCCTGCCCTGGACGACGGCCCAGCCGCCGTTGACGAGGTCGACGCGGGCGCTCTGCACCGACTGCTCGGCGCCGGAGACGCTGATGCGCACCGTGTCGCCCTGGTCGGGGTTCTTGACCTTGCCGCCGAGGACGTCCTTGACCACGGCCCGCGTGGCCTGCTCGGTGAGGGTGCCGTCCTGCTGCACGGGCAGAACCGACGTCTTGTAAGCGCCGGTTTTCGCGTGCTCGGCGAGCTTCGCGAGCGAGGCGCCCAGATCGTTCTCCTTGAGAGACGGATCGAGGATCTGGGTGAGGGTCTTGACGGTGGTGGTGGCGGCGTCCGGGTCGCTGGAGATCTTCCGCAGTACGCCGTGCATGACCGCGCCGAACCGCTCCAGCTGCGCCGTCTCGCTCTCGCCCGGTGCCCTGTAGGTGGCGTACGCGACGGCCATCGGGCCGCTCAGGGTCTGCTTCTCGCCCTTCTTGACGAGCGGAGCCTCGCCCTTCTTCTTGGCTTCCGGGTCCGGCACGTTCGCATCGGTGTCGATCTCGATGTTGCCGACGAGTTCGACGAGGTTGTTGAGGTACGGGGTGTCGAGGCGCCAGGTGCCCTCGATGCTGGTGCCGAGGAGCGAGTCGATGGCCTGGCGGGTGCCGCCGGCGCCGTCTTCGTCGACGGACTTGCCGAGGGTGGTGGCGGCACCGTCCTCGTCGGTCACGGAGAGCGAGTTGGGCAGCAGCACGGTGTAGCCCTGCCCGTTGGTGGTGTTGTCGACGAGCAGGGCGGTGGAGGTGCCGCGCTTCTTGGTGTTGTGCAGGTGGAGCACGATCACGTCGCGCTTCTGCGGCCCGCTCGCCGTGGCGCCGCCGCCCTCCGAGCCGGACAGGCCGGGCAGCTTGCCCGCGTACCAGAGGTAGCCGACGCCTCCGGTCAGGGCGAGCGCGAGCACGACGACGAGGGCGATCAGGCGGTTGCGGCCGCGGCGCTTGGCCTCTTCGCGGCGCTCCGTGCGGGACTCGGTGAACTTCAGCCAGTCGATGACGTCCTCGGACTCGTCGTCCGGCTCCTCGACGAACTGGAACTGCTCGGTGCGGTACTCATCGCGGTACTGATCCTCCGCGCGTGACTGCCCGGGCACCTGGGCCTGGTTCCGCTGCGGAGGGGTCTGCGGCTGCGGCTCGGGACGTGGCTGCTCCGGGCGCTGCGGCTCGGGGCGCTGCGGCCCGGGGTGCGGCTGCTGCGGCACCCACGCGGTCTGCTCGTCGACGCGCTGCTGCTGTCCGGTGCCGGCCGCCTGCCCGTACGGGTCGTACGCGGTGTCGCGGCCCTGGCCGTACGCCGGGTCGCCGTACCCCTGATCGCCGTACCTCTGATCGCCGTATCCGCCCTGGCCGTAGCCGCCGTTGTCGTAGGCGGTGTTGCCGTAGGCCGTGGTGTCGTAGCCGCCGGTGTCGTAGCCGGACTGCTCGGCGTACGGGTCGTAGCCGTAGCCCTGGGGCTGCTGCTGGTTCCCGTACGGGTCGTAGCCCTGGGGCTGCTGCGGGGGCTGCTGGGCCTGCTGCGGGGAGACCTGCTGGTACACCGGCTGCCCGTACTCGTCGTAGCCGACGATCTCGTAGCGGCCCTCTGCGTACGGGTCGTAAGGCTCGTACTGTCGGTCGTTCACCGGTGCCCCTCTCGGCTCACTCGCCGCGGTACAGCTCGCGCTTGTCGATGTAGCGCACCACGCCGTCCGGCACCAGATACCAGACCGGGTCACCCTTGGCGACCCGCGCGCGGCAGTCCGTCGAGGAGATCGCGAGGGCGGGCACCTCGACCAGCGAGACCCCGCCTTCCGGAAGACCGTCGTCCGAAAGGTGGTGGCCCGGCCGGGTGCAGCCGATGAAGTGCGCGAGGGAGAAGAGCTCGTCCGCGTCCCGCCAGGTGAGGATCTGGCCGAGTGCGTCGGCACCGGTGATGAAGAACAGATCCGTGTCGGGGTTGAGCGCGCGCAGATCGCGCAGAGTGTCGATCGTGTACGTCGGTCCGCCGCGGTCGATGTCGATGCGGCTGACCGAGAACTGCGGGTTCTCCGCCGTCGCGATGACCGTCATGAGGTAGCGGTCCTCTGCCGGGGAGACGGCCTTGTGGCTCTTCTGCCACGGCTGACCGGTCGGCACGAACACGACCTCGTCCAGGTGGAACTGAGCGGCCACCTCGCTGGCGGCCACCAGGTGCCCGTGGTGGATCGGGTCAAACGTTCCGCCCATGACGCCGAGACGGCGCTTGCCCGAGATCGACGGGCCGGTAGGCATGTCCTGCTCTCCCATGCGTGCAGACCCTACCGGCCTTGGGCAAGTGGCCCGTCGGCGGCTGTGTGCGGATCAGCGGTCGCGGTTGAAGCGGGTGGTGATCCAGAGGAGCAGCATGAGCCCGAGGAACGCACCGATACCGGTGACGTAAGGGCTGATGCTGGCGTGCTCGTCTACGTGCTCACCGCCGCCGGAGGCGAGGGTGACCAGCTGGGCGGTGGTGGTGTGGAGGCTCATCGTCGGCAGGACCTATCCGGGTGGGAGCGGGCTTGAGACTTCCCGCACATCGTATGCGGGCACCTCGCGGGCGCTCACGCCGACTCAGGCATCGGGGACCGGTGGAGGTTCGGGGGGTCTTGCTCAGGCGTCGTCGCCGTCGTCGTCCGCGTCCCTGCGGTAGCCGCGGAGCAGCAGCCAGGCGAGCAGGGCGGCGCCGACGAGGGAGGCGACGAGGACGATCCGCAGGGTGTTGCCCGGCCCCTGGTCCTCCGCGGCGAACTCGGCGAACTCGGCGGCGGCCAGCAGGGCGCTGTGGCCGTACTCCATGACTCGTACTCCTTCGGTGTGCTGCCAGGCCACCGTAGCCCGCGCGGGAAAAACGGATCGATGTGACCCCGCCGCGGCGGAACCGAAGCGCATAGGCTGGACGTTCTTGGGGGGCGGGACCAGCCGCAGAGAATTTGGGGGCCACATGACCGAGAACTCCGGACGCCACGAGAACCTCCCGGGCCGGCAGCGCCGACGCTTCCCCGGGATCTCCTCGCGGGCGTACGAACACCCGGCGGACCGTTCGGCGCTGGTGGCCCTGCGCCGGCTCAGCGGTTTCGACACGGTGTTCAAGGCGCTCAGCGGTCTGCTGCCGGAGCGCAGCCTGCGGCTGCTGTTCCTGTCGGACTCGGTGCGGGTGAGCGACGCCCAGTTCGCGCACCTCAACACCATGCTGCGCGACGCCTGTTACATCCTGGACCTGGAGAAGGTCCCGCCGATGTACGTCACGCAGGACCCCAAGCCGAACGCGATGTGCATCGGTCTGGACGAGCCGATCATCGTCGTCACGACCGGCCTGGTGGAGCTGCTCGACGAGGAGGAGATGCGCGCCGTCGTCGGCCACGAGGCGGGGCACGCCCTGTCCGGCCACTCGGTGTACCGCACGATCCTGCTGTTCCTCACCAACCTCGCTCTGAAGGTGGCGTGGATCCCGCTGGGCAACGTCGCGATCATGGCGATCGTGACGGCGCTGCGCGAGTGGTTCCGCAAGTCGGAGCTGTCCGCGGACCGCGCGGGCCTGCTCGTCGGCCAGGATCTGCAGGCGTCGATGCGCGGCCTGATGAAGATCGCGGGCGGCAACCACCTGCACGAGATGAACGTGGACGCGTTCCTGGCCCAGGCCGAGGAGTACGAAGCGGGCGGCGACCTGCGCGACTCGGTCCTGAAGATCCTGAACGTCCTGCCCCGCTCGCACCCCTTCACCACGGTCCGCGCGGCCGAGCTGAAGCTCTGGTCCGAGACCCGTGACTACCAGCGGATCATGGACGGCCACTACCCGAGGCGTGACGAGGACAAGGACACCTCGGTCTCCGACTCCTTCCGTCAGTCCGCGTCGAGCTACGCCAGTGATGTCCGTACGTCCAAGGACCCGCTGATGAAGCTGGTCTCGGACATCGCGGGCGGCGCGGGTGACCTGGGCGGCAAGCTGCGGGACAGGTTCACGGGCGGAAGCGCCGGTACGAGCGGAACGGGCGGCGCCGCCGGACAGAACGGCACGGGCGAAGCGGACTCCGCGGGCGGTGCGGGCGGTGCAGGCGGTGCAGGCGGTGCAGGCGGCCAGGAGGACGACCGAGGCGAACGCGATGGCGACGACAACCGCTGACCAGCCCCTGACCTGCCCCTGACCAGCCCCTGACTGACCCGCCGGGCCGCGGGTAACAGCCCGTAGCGCCTAGTCACGCGGTGAGGGCTGGTCCGAGTCAGACGGTGAAGGCTGGGCCGCCCCCGCCAGTGATCCGCACAACGCCACGCTGCGCGGCCCGCTCGCATACGGGTCGGTGCCCGCGGGGCCGCCCGGCTTCGCCGTCTCTCCGGCGTGCAGGGGGCGCAGCCGGTCGGCCGAATCGGTGGAGCAGGAGAGCGGTCCGGCCTGGACGTGCGCGGCGAGCAGTTCGGTGCGCTGGCGCTGGAGGTCCTCGCGGTCGAAGCGGAAGTGCAGCTCGCGGCGGACGGTGAAGAGGCTGGCCCGCTCGTCGTCCCCGCCCACGGGCCGTACGGCGTAGACGAAGGTGTGCTCGGAGGTCACGTCGATGAGCTCGGAGTTCACCTCGGTGGCGCGCAGCCTGCCCTGGACGCGGACGCGCGGGTCAGCCAGCTCGGTGCGGGCGGGGTCGAACCGGACGAGCCAGCCGGTGGCGGCATGGCGGCCGTCGGCGGCGGGACTCTCGAAGCTGCGGTCGAACTGGTCCAGCTGGTCCGGGTCGAGCAGGATCCGCACGGAGCGCACCTCGCCCCCGGTGAGCGCGTCGGGGTCGAGGGAGGACGCCACGAGGTAGTCCTTCGCGGTGGTCAGGGCGGTGAGGACCTGGCTGTCGGAGAAGTGCTCGGTGCGCTGCTCCGCGGGCAGCCCGATCCCGGCGGCCCCGGTCTTGAACTGCTTGGCGGGACTGCCGGACAGCAGCTCGGCGACGCCCTGCGCGCCGGGCACGGGCCCGCGCGGCTCAAGGGGGACGACGGTCGTCCGCAGCGGGTCGGCGGGCCGGTGGCGAGGGGGCGGGGCCGGGTTGCGTACGCCCATGAAGATCGCCGTGGCGAAGGCGACCGCGATCAGCAGGACGAGGATCAGCGCCTGCCGGGACAGCGAGCCGGAAGCGGTGGCGGCAGCGGCGGGGCGGCGGCGCACGGCGGGCGTGTGCTCGCCGACGCGCTCGCGCGCGGAGAACTCCTGGAGGCGGGCAGCGCGTACGAACGACTCGTCGAAGACGACGGATCGGTACTCTTCCTCGCCTCCACCGGGGACGCCTTCTGGTGTGCCTTCGGGTGTGCCCTCAGGTGGGTCTCCAGGCCCGGCCATACTTTCAGGGTAGGTCTCCGGCGCCTCGGGTAAACGCGCTGGTACGCGTCAACTTCCGGCAGGGTCACAGAACTTACCGGCATGGACGTACCAGGACATACACAGGGCGTACGCAGGCCGTACGCCCAGCCCTGTGTCAGGGCATCCGCGGCTGCACGGGCAGAGCGGGCGCGGAGCGATCGGCCGGGACGGACGGGCCGACCGGAACGGAGGGGCTGCTGTCGACGCCGCTCGTGGCGGGCGACGGGACGGGGTCCTGGCGGTGGGACGCGTTGCCGCGGTAGACGGCGGTGAACGCGAGAGCGACCATGCCGATGCCCATGACGAGGGCGAGCACCCAGGCGACGGGCCGGTGCCAGCGGCCCGGAGCGCGGCGCCCGGCGGAGAAGCCGTCCGCGTCGCAGTCCGCGCAGAATCCGGCGATCCCGTGCTCGACGCACCCGGCGTGCCCGCGCCGCCCGCGTCGGCGGCCGCGCCCGTAGGGGGCGTACGGGTCGTACGGGTCGTACGGGTCATACGGATCGTCACGCTCCGGATCGTGACCGAATTCGTCCGCGTACCCGTCGCCGAAGGCGAGACGCTCGTACTCGTCCCGGTCCTCGTGGTACAGGCCGTCCGGGTCGTCCGGATCGTTCGGATCGTCCGGGTCGTGCTCGCGGCGGGTGCGGCCGCGGCGGCGGTGTTCGGCCTCGGCCCGCGCCTCGGCCGCGGCGAGCAGGCGCTCGACGGCGCTGGGCTCGTGGAAGGGGGCGGAGCGGACGAAGTCCTCGTCGAAGACCACGGCGGCGAACTCGTCGTCCGCACGTCCGTGGTCGCGGTCGTCGTCGGGCTCCCGGCCGTCCGAAGACGGCGTGCCCCCCACGTCCTCCGGCACGGGTCCAGAGTAGACCTGGGGGGTCAATTTGGGCAGGGCGTAAGGGAATTCGCCGCTTCGTACGCGTACGCCGTTCGGCTCAGCGGGTGTGGCCGTCGCCGGTGACGATGTACTTCGTCGAGGTCAGCTCGGGCAGGCCCATCGGGCCGCGGGCGTGCAGCTTCTGCGTGGAGATGCCGATCTCGGCGCCGAAGCCGAACTGGCCGCCGTCGGTGAACCGCGTCGAGGCGTTCACGGCGACCGTGGTGGAGTCGACCAGCTGGGTGAACCGGCGGGCGGCCTGCTGCGAGGTGGTGACGATGGCCTCGGTGTGCCCGGAGGTCCAGAGCCGGATGTGCTCGACGGCCTTGTCGAGGGAGTCGACGACGGCGGCGGCGATGTCGTACGAGAGGTATTCGGCCTCCCAGTCCTCAGTCGTCGCGGGCACCAGGGTGGCCTTGGACTCGTCGGCATAGGAGAGGACCCGCTCGTCGGCGTGCACGGTCACACCGGCCTGCGCGAGGGCGTCGAGGGCGCGCGGCAGGAAGGCCTCGGCGATGTCCGCGTGGACGAGCAGGGTCTCGGCGGCGTTGCAGACGCTGGGGCGCTGCGCCTTGGAGTTGATCAGGATGTCGACGGCCATGTCGAGGTCGGCGTGGGCGTCCACGTAGACGTGGCAGTTGCCGGTGCCGGTCTCGATGACGGGGACCGTGGACTCCTCCACGACGGTCTTGATGAGGGAGGCGCCGCCGCGCGGGATGAGCACGTCGACGAGTCCGCGGGCGCGCATCAACTCCCGTACGGAGTCCCGGGATTCACCCGGTACGAGCTGCACGGCGTCGGCCGGCAGGCCCGCTCCGCCGACGGCGTCGCGCAGGACGCGGACGAGCGCGGTGTTGGAGTGGTACGCGGAGGACGAGCCGCGGAGCAGCACCGCGTTGCCGGACTTGAGGCAGAGGGCGGCGGCGTCGACGGTGACGTTGGGGCGGGCCTCGTAGATGATCCCGACGACGCCGAGGGGGACGCGGACCTGGCGCAGGTCGATGCCGTTGGGCAGGGTCGAGCCGCGCACGACCTCGCCGACCGGGTCGGGCAGGGCGACCACGTCCCGTACGTCGGAGGCGATGGCGCGGACGCGCTCCGGGGTGAGGGTGAGGCGGTCGACGATCGACTCGCTGGTGCCGGCGGCGCGGGCCTTGGCGATGTCCTCGGCGTTGGCCTCGACGATGTCCTTCGTCCGCACCTCAAGGGCGTCGGCGATGGCGAGCAGCGCGTCGTCCTTGGCGGCCCGTGGCAGCGGCGCGATGTCGGCGGCCGCGGCGCGGGCGCGGTAGGCGGCCTGGGCGACCGGGGACATGTCGGCGTACGGGGAGAGCGAGGTCATGCCCGCAGGGTAACGGGGGCGCTCGCGGCGTCCAGACGGTGTCCCGTACTCCGAGACGTGGCCGGAACCTGCCGTGAGCCGTGCCGTGCACCCCTCACCGAGGCCTCAGAAGGCGTGCACCCCTCACCGAGGCCTCAGAAGGGGTGGACGCCCACCGGTGCCGCGGGCGGCGGACCGTACCCTTCCGCGATGCGCTGGTGGTACGTGTCCCGGTCGATGACCTCAAGGCCGACGATCTCCCACGGCGGCAGCTGCGCGCTCTGCCGGTGCTCGCCCCAGAGGCGCAGGGCGACCGCGGCGGCGTCGTGCAGGTCGCGGGCCTCTTCCCAGTACCGGATCTCGGCGTGGTCGTTCGCGTACCGGCTGGTCAGCAGGAAGGGGTGGTCGTGGGCCAGCTGTTCGAGGGCCCGCCTGATGTCCGGGAGCGGGGTCGCGGGGCCCGAGACGCTCAGGGTCACGTGCCACAGGCGTGGCTCGTCGGCGGGCGCCGGCCGCTCCTGCTCCGCCCGCTGAGTGGTCGGCTCGGTCCGCTCGACCGGGTCGGCGGGGCGGTCACCCGTCCTGACGCTGGTCAGGGCCCGCTCCCCGCCTCGGGACGCCGCCCCAGGGCGCACTCGTCTCACCGGCGGCCTCCTGCTCTGCCTTCGTCGTGCGGACCTGCCCCGCCCGCCTCACTGCCCCGCAAACAATTGCCCCACAGCAAAGTTGAACAGGCCGGGGCGCTTCGCGTGGCGTTTTTACGGAAGGTCCCCGCCCAGAGCGCGCCATTTCGGCCGGATCGGCGCTCGAACTGTGCGTATCGCGCGTACGGGACCTACGAACGTACGAGCCGTACCCGGGCGCTCACCCGTGCAGGAGCACCAAGTCGTCCCGGTGCACGACCTCCCGCTCGTACGCCGGGCCCAGCTCCTTGGCGAGCTCGCGGGTGGAGCGGCCGATGAGCTGGGGGATCTCCTTGGCGTCGAAGTTGACCAGGCCGCGGGCGATGGCGCGGCCCCCGGAGTCCCGCAGCTCGACCGGGTCGCCCGCGCTGAACTCGCCCTCGACGGCCTGGATCCCGGCGGGCAGCAGTGACGTACGCCGCTCGGTGACCGCGCGCACGGCGCCGTCGTCCAGAGTGAGCGCGCCCTGCGGGGTCGAGGCGTGCTGCAGCCAGAGCAGGCGGTCGGCGGAGCGGCGGCCCGTGCTGTGGAAGTGGGTGCCGGTGTCCCGCCCGGCGAGCGCGTCGGCCGCGTGCACCGCGGAGGTGAGGACGACGGGGATGCCGGCGGCGGCCGCGATCCGGGCCGCCTCCACCTTGGTGACCATGCCGCCGGTGCCGACGCCCGCCTTGCCCGCGCTGCCGATCTGCACGTGCTCTATGTCGGCGGGCCCGCGCACCTCCTCGATGCGCGAGGTGCCGGGCTTGGCCGGGTCCCCGTCGTACAGACCGTCCACGTCGGACAGCAGGACGAGCAGGTCCGCGCGGACCAGGTGGGCGACGAGGGCGGCGAGGCGGTCGTTGTCGCCGAAGCGGATCTCGTCCGTCGCCACCGTGTCGTTCTCGTTGACGACCGGCAGCGCGCCCATGGCGAGGAGCTGGTCGAGGGTGCGCGAGGCGTTGCGGTGGTGGGCGCGGCGGGCCATGTCGTCGCTGGTGAGCAGGACTTGGCCGACGCGTACGCCGTAGCGCGCGAACGAGGCGGTGTAGCGGGCGACGAGCAGGCCCTGGCCGACGCTGGCGGCGGCCTGCTGCCGGGCGAGGTCGCGCGGTCGGCGGCGCAGGCCGAGCGGGGCGAGCCCGGCGGCGATGGCACCCGAGGAGACCAGGACGATCTCCTTCTCGCCGCCGCTGCGGGACTTCGCGAGGACGTCCACGAGGGCGTCCACCCGGTCCGCGTCCAGGCCGCCGGACGCGGTGGTGAGCGACGAGGAGCCCACCTTCACCACGATGCGACGGGCCTCGGCCACGCTCTTCCTTGCTACGCCTGACGCTGCGCCTGACACCTGCGTTCCCCTGCTGCCCTACCGACGACGTTCGACGGCCAGTGCCGAACCACTGCCCACGGCCGGTGACGATCCCTGCTCCCGCAATCTACGTGAGAGTCGGCGGCGGCCGCCTTCGCATTCCGACCCGTGGTCGGCGCGGGCGGATGGGGGTCCCCCCTGCTCGAGCGAAGCCGAGAGCTTGGGGGAGGGGGTTCCGGCCGGACGGTCGGCCCCGCCTCGGGGGTTCAGTCGGTTTGCCCCGGTATCCGGTGATAGTTGTCACGGAAGATTGCCCGGGCAGCACGGATGGTCATACGGTCAGGGGTCAGCCTTCCCCACGCGGCCCTCCCCCACGGGCCGTTTTCACCGCATCCCCCCATCCGAACTTTGCCAGGAGCCCAGCCCGTGCCCTCCGCCGGACTCGCCCCCCGCCGCGTCGTGCAGCTGCTCACGCTGTGCACGATGTTCGCGCTCTTCACGGCGCAACTCGCCAGCGCTCTGCTGCCGAACCTGCCCGTCTTCATCGTCGCGAGCGCCGGCGGTCTGGCCCTCGACACCTATCTGCAGTACAAGCGTCCGGGTCTGCTCGCCCTGCTCGGCAAGATCCGTTTCGACGTGACGGTGCGCCAGCTCCTTCGCGACATGCTGATCGTGGTCGGCCTGCTCCGGCTGCCCGGCATCAACCCGCTCGCCGAGCAGGCGCCGCTCACCATCGCCCTGCTCGCCTTCTACCTGGCGCACTTCGTCTGCCAGGCCCTGGCCGTACTGGTCCGGCGCAGCCGCCAGCTGCCGATCGTCACGCGCAACATCGACGCGTCGACGCTGCGCCTGAGCGCCGCACCGCCGCGCATCCTGGCCCGCCGCCAGGCCCACCGCCTGCTCGTCTTCTCGGCGCCCGCGACGGTCGGCCTGATGGTCTCGGCGCTCACCAGGACCGTGTACGCGGGCGCGATCGGCGTCGGCGTCTCGCTCGCCCTGATGGCCGGCGGCACCGCGTACCTGGCTTCCTGGATGCTGCCGAAGAAGCGCGCCGTGAACGACGCCAAGGTCATGGAGTGGCTCTCCGCCTGGCTGGCCGAGTACAAGCCGACCGTCGCCATGTACTTCTCCGGCGGCACCACCTCCGCGTACCAGGCGAACATGTGGCTCTCCACGCTCGCCAAGGTCGACGGCAAGCCGCTGATCGTGCTGCGTGAGCGCTTCATGGTGCAGAAGATCGACGCCACCGACGTGCCGATCCTGTGCGTCCCCAAGGTCGCGAACATGTTCGCCCTGGAGGACTCGACGCTGAAGATGATGCTGCACCCGGCGAACGCCGCGAAGACCTCGCAGGTGCTGCGCATCCCCACGCTGAAGCACGCGTTCATCAACCACGGCGAGAGCGACAAGCTCTCCTCCTGCAACCCGTACGCGAAGGCGTACGACGAGGTCTGGGTCGCCGGACCGGCCGCCCGCGACCGCTACCAGCTCGCGGACATCGGCGTGGACGACAAGGACGTCGTGGAGGTCGGCCGCCCGCAGCTCTCCCCCATCCGCCCGTACGCGGGCGCCCCCACCGGCGAGTTCACCACCGTCCTCTACGCCCCCACGTGGGAGGGCTGGGACGGCAACCCCGGCAACACCTCGGTCGTCCTCGCCGGTGAGAACATCGTCCGCGAGCTGCTCGCCGACCCGAAGGTCCGGCTCCTCTACAAGCCGCACCCGATGACGGGCTCGCAGGACCCGCGCGCCGGCGTCGCCAATGAGCGCATCAAGGCGATGATCCTCGACGCCAACGCCCAGCGCGCGGGGGCCCGCCCCGGCCCCGAGGCCGACCGCGAACTGGCCCTGCGCACCGCCGAGTTGGACGCCCTGACCTCGTCGTCGTTCCGTACTGGAACCGATGAGATGGAGCGCATGATGCTGCAGACGGCGCCCGCCGATGACCGCGAGGCGGCCGTGGTCGCGGCGACGGCGGCCTGGGAGGCGGCGTACTGGGGCTCGTTCCCCGAGTGGGAGCACCAGATCATCACCACCGCCCGCCCGGCGATCTTCTCCTGCTTCAACCAGGCCGACGTGCTGGTCAGCGATGTCTCCTCGGTGGTCTCGGACTGGCTGAGCAGCGAGAAGCCGTACGCGGTCGCCAACACCTCGGGCCTGTCCGAGGCGGAGTTCCGCTCGGGCTTCCCGACGGTCCGCGCGGCCACGATCCTCACCCCCGAGGCGGACGGTGTGCCCGCGCTCATGGAGTCGGTGCGCAACCCGGAGCAGGACCCGTACGCCGAGTCCCGCGCCGAGCTCAAGGAGCACCTGCTCGGCCCGTCGGACCCGCCGTCCATCGACCGCTTCAACGACGCGATCCGCGCCCTGTGCGCCGAGTCCGACGCCCGCCGCGCCCGCGCGGAGGCCCGCCTGGTCTCGGAGATCCCGGCCCAGCGCACGACGACGGACGTGGCGGCGGAGGAGGACGCGGACGCGGACGCGGAAGAGGTCAACGCCTAGTCCACCCCGGCGCCGAGTGCACTGAACGCCGACCTACGGCACGCAAAGAGGGCGGCACCGGAACAACTCCGGTGCCGCCCTGTCACGTAAGCGGACTAGAACGGCTTGAACTCGTCGAACTCCTGCTCCGCCTCGTCCCGCTCGGCCTGCTTGTCCCGCCGCCGCTGCGCGGCCGGACGCGGCGCCTCGAAGCGGTGGTCCTCGCCACGACGGCCGAGCATCTCCGCGCCGGAGGCCACCGTCGGCTCCCAGTCGAAGACGACCGCGTCCTCCTCGGGGCCGATCGCGACGCCGTCGCCGGAGCGGGCGCCCGCCTTCATCAACTCCGCCTCGACACCGAGGCGTTCGAGCCGATCGGCGAGGTAGCCCACGGCCTCGTCGTTGTTGAAGTCGGTCTGCCGCACCCAGCGCTCCGGCTTCTCGCCCCGCACCCGGAAGAGACCGTCCTCCTCCTGTACGACGCTGAAGCCGCTGTCGTCCACGGCCTGCGGGCGGATGACGATCCGGGTCGCCTCCTCCTTCGGCTTGGCGGCACGCGCGGCGCCGACCAACTCGGCGAGCGCGAACGACAGTTCCTTGAGCCCGGTGTGCGCGACGGCGGACACCTCGAAGACGCGGTAGCCGCGCTCCTCCAGGTCGGGCCGGACCATCTCGGCGAGGTCCTTGCCGTCCGGTACGTCGATCTTGTTGAGGACGACGAGACGGGGACGGTTCTCCAGGCCCGCGCCGTACTCCTTCAGCTCCGCCTCGATGACGTCCAGGTCGGAGACCGGGTCGCGCTCGGACTCAAGGGTCGCCGTGTCGAGGACGTGCACGAGGACCGAGCAGCGCTCGACGTGCCGCAGGAACTCCAGGCCGAGGCCCTTGCCCTGGCTGGCGCCGGGGATGAGTCCGGGGACGTCCGCGATGGTGTAGACGGTCGAACCGGCCGTCACCACACCGAGGTTGGGCACGAGCGTGGTGAACGGGTAGTCCGCGATCTTCGGCTTCGCGGCGGAGAGCACGGAGATCAGCGAGGACTTGCCGGCACTCGGGTAGCCGACGAGCGCCACGTCCGCGACGGTCTTCAGCTCCAGGACGATGTCACCGGTCCGGCCGGGCTCACCGAGCAGCGCGAAGCCGGGGGCCTTGCGCCGGGCCGAGGCGAGGGCCGCGTTGCCGAGCCCGCCCCGGCCGCCCTGCGCGGCGACGTACGAGGTGCCCTGGCCGACGAGGTCCGCGAGGACGTTGCCCTCCTTGTCGAGGATCACGGTGCCGTCCGGCACGGGCAGGACCAGGTCCTGGCCGTCCTTGCCGGAGCGGTTGCCGCCCTCGCCGGGCTTGCCGTTGGTGGCCTTGCGGTGCGGGCTGTGGTGGTAGTCGAGCAGGGTGGTCACGGACTGGTCGACGACGAGCGTGATGTCGCCGCCCCGCCCGCCGTTGCCGCCGTCGGGGCCGCCGAGCGGCTTGAACTTCTCCCGGTGTACGGAGGCACAGCCGTGACCTCCGTTACCCGCGGCGATGTGCAGCTCGACGCGGTCCACGAAGGTGGTCATGGTTCGGTGCCTCCAGGGGGATGCTGCGGGGGTGCTGCCCAGCGGACGGAGCTGCCTGTCCGTCTCTCTGTCTGGGTGATCTGTCCGGGTGGTCTGTCCCGGGTGGTCTGTCTATCTAGTAACACGCCGAGGGCGGACCCGCTTCCCGTACGAAAGCCGTACGGAAAGTGAGGTCCGCCCTCGGAAAAACCGCGAGAGAACTCGCTCTACGGTGCCTCGGTTCAGGCGACCGGAACGATGTTCACGACCTTGCGGCCACGGTGCGTACCGAACTCCACCGAACCCGCGTCGAGCGCGAACAGGGTGTCGTCCTTGCCGCGGCCCACGCCGTTGCCCGGGTGGAAGTGGGTGCCGCGCTGGCGGACCAGGATCTCACCGGCGTTGACGACCTGACCGCCGAAGCGCTTCACGCCGAGCCGCTGAGCATTGGAATCGCGACCGTTCCGAGTGGACGATGCGCCCTTCTTGTGTGCCATCTCTCCTCAGTCCCTTACTTCGCAGCCGTGGGGATCTCAGTGACCTTGATCGCCGTGTACTGCTGGCGGTGGCCCTGACGACGGCGGTAGCCGGTCTTGTTCTTGTAGCGAAGGATGTCGATCTTCGCGCCCTTGTGGTGGTCCACGATCTCAGCCTGGACCTTGATGCCGGCCAGAACCCACGGGTCGCTGGTCACGGACTCGCCGTCGACGAGCAGCAGGGTCGAGAGCTCGACCGTGTCGCCAACATTGGCAGTGGAAATCTTGTCAACCTCAACGATGTCACCGACAGCAACCTTGTGCTGGCGGCCACCGCTGCGCACGATGGCGTACACGCGGATCTCACTCTCTACGACTCGAAACGGGACCCCCGCAGTCCAGCCGCTCGCGAAGACGATCGGCCTCCCCCGGCACGAGGCGCGAGGGGCTCCCGGACAGAGATCCAGGAGGAGAAAGGTTTACAGGGGTGCGGCGCGCCTATGGACACGCCGACGGTCAAGGTTACGGGGCCCACCCGGAAGGGTCAAACCGGCCCCGGACGCACGCAGCCGGTCGAAGTGCGCCCGGTACGCATCGTCCACGGAGTCGTCGTCGGCCCGGGAACGGGCTCGGGACAAGGCGGCGCCCCCGCCCCGGGTTCACCGGGTGCGGGGGCGTCGACGTGGCGGGTGCCGGGCGGTACTGCCGTCCCGTCAGCCTTCGTCGTTCGAAGCGGAGGCCGAGACGGAGGGCAGCGCCTGCTGCTCCGCCGCGGCGGTCTTCTTCGCCGTCTTCTTGGCGGCCGTCTTCTTGGCCGTCGTCTTCTTCGCCGCGGTCTTCTTCGCGGTCGTCTTCTTCGCGGCGGCCTTCTTGGCGGGTGCCTTCTTGGCCGCGGCCTTCTTGGCGGTGGCCTTGGCGGTGGTCTTCTTCGCCGCCTTCCTGGCCGGTGCGGCTTCCGCCTCGGGCTCCGGCGCGGGCTCGGCCTGCGCCTTGCCCTCGGCCGGTGCCGCCTCGGCCTGCTCGGCCGGCTGCTCCGCGGGGACGACCACGACGGCCGCCTCCGCCGAAGCGGTCGGCGCCGACGCCTTGCGCACCGCACGGCGCCGCGGCCGCGCGGGGGCGGCCTCGACGGGAGCGGCGGCCTCGGTCGGCACGGCCTCCGGCTCGGGCTGCGGCTGGACTGCCGGGGCCTCGACCACGGCAGGCTCCACCACGGCGGGCGCGACCACGGCCACCGCCACGTCCTCGGCCGGCTTCGGCGAACCGGCGGGCGCCGTCGCCTTCCGCGTGGCCCGGCGACGCGTACGGCCCTTCGGCGCGGCCTCCTCGACGGCGACCGGAGCGGGCTCGGCCACGGGCTCGGCAGCCGGAGCCGCCGCCTGAGCGACCTCCGCGGGCTCGGCCTGGACCTGAGCCTCCTCGGCCGCCTTGCGCCCGCCCTTCTTCGGCTTCTCGACCTTCTCGCCCTTCTTCGGCTTCTCGGCCTTCGCTGCCTTCTCGCCCTTCACGGACGGGGCCTCGGCCTGCTCGGGCAGCTCCGCCGACTTCGGCGCACCGGCCGGTGCCGTCGCCTTGCGCGTGGCCCGGCGCCGCGTACGGCCACGGGACGCGGCCGCCTCGGCCTCGGCGGCACTGCTGTACAGCTCCTCGTCCGGCTTGAACTCGGGCTCGGCGAGCTTCGCCGGGGCCGCGGCCTCGGCGGCGACCTCCGCCTCCGTCTCGGCCTCGGTGCCCTCCGCCTTCTCGGCGGCGGGCGCCTCGTGGACGTGCTCCTGACCGTCCTTGCGGCCCCGCTTCTTGGCGCGCTTGCCGCCACCACCCGCGGAGGCCGGCTGCTCCATGTGCACGATCACGCCACGGCCATTGCAGTGCACGCAGGTCTCCGAGAAGGACTCCAGGAGCCCCTGCCCGACCCGCTTACGGGTCATCTGCACCAGGCCGAGCGAGGTCACCTCGGCGACCTGGTGCTTCGTACGGTCCCGGCCCAGGCACTCGAGCAGGCGCCGCATCACCAGGTCCCGGTTGGACTCCAGGACCATGTCGATGAAGTCGACGACGACGATGCCGCCCAGGTCGCGAAGGCGCAGCTGGCGCACGATCTCCTCGGCCGCCTCCAGGTTGTTCCTGGTCACGGTCTCTTCGAGGTTGCCGCCCTGACCGGTGAACTTACCGGTGTTGACGTCAATGACGATCATGGCTTCGGTCTTGTCGATCACCAGGGAGCCACCGGACGGCAGCCACACCTTGCGGTCGAGCGCCTTGGCGAGCTGCTCGTCGATCCGGTACGTGGCGAAGACGTCGACCTCGGACGTCCACTTCTGCAGCCGGTCCGCGAGGTCGGGCGCGACGTGGTTGACGTATCCGTGGATGGTCTCCCAGGCCTCGTCACCGCTGACGACGACCTTTGAGAAGTCCTCGTTGAAGATGTCACGGACGACGCGGACGGTCATGTCCGGCTCGCCGTACAGGAGGCTCGGCGAGCTCGTCGAGGCCTGCTTCGACTTCTTCTGGATGTCCTCCCACTGCGCCTGCAGACGCTCGACGTCGCGGCGCAGCTCGTCCTCGCTCGCGCCCTCGGCGGCGGTGCGCACGATGACGCCCGCGTCCTCGGGGACGATCTTCTTGAGGATGGTCTTCAGCCGCGCCCGCTCCGTGTCGGGCAGCTTGCGGCTGATTCCGGTCATCGAGCCCTCGGGCACGTACACCAGGTACCGGCCGGGCAGCGACACCTGGCTGGTCAGGCGGGCGCCCTTGTGGCCGATCGGGTCCTTGGTGACCTGAACGAGCACGGACTGGCCGGACTTCAGGGCGGTCTCGATGCGGCGCGGCCCATTGGCCATGCCGAGCGCCTCGAAGTTGACCTCGCCCGCGTAGAGCACGGCGTTGCGGCCCTTGCCGATGTCGATGAAGGCGGCCTCCATCGACGGCAGGACGTTCTGCACCTTGCCCAGGTAGACGTTGCCGACGTACGAGGTCGACTGCTCCTTGTTGACGTAGTGCTCGACGAGGATGTTGTCCTCGAGCACACCGATCTGGGTGCGGTCGCCGTGCTGCCGGACGATCATCTCCCGGTTGACCGCCTCGCGGCGGGCCAGGAACTCGGCCTCGGTGATGATCGGCACGCGGCGGCGGCCCTGCTCACGACCCTCGCGGCGGCGCTGCTTCTTGGCCTCCAGACGAGTCGAGCCCTTGATGGACTGCACCTCGTCGGACGGCTCGGTCTCCTTCTTGGGCCGCGGCTCGCGGACCTTCACGACGGTACGCTCCGGGTCGCCCGCGCCCGGCTCGCCCTCCGTGCCCGAGTCACCGGCGCGACGGCGACGGCGACGGCGGCGACGGCTGCTGGAGGAACCACCGGACTCGGCGCGCTCCGCACGCTCGTCCTCGGCGTCCTCCTCGGCCTGCTCGGCGGTGTCCTCGGCGTCCTGCTCCGCCTGCTCGGCGGCGACGTCCTCGGCGCCTTCGTCTCCGTTCTCGGCACCCTCGTCATCGTGGTCCTGCTCCGCGGCCTCGCCACGACGACGGCGACGGCCACCGCGACGGCGGCGACGGCCCTGGCGGCCGCCCTGCTCGTCGGTGTCTTCACCTTCGGCGGACTCACCTTCGGCGGACTCACCTTCGGCGGACTCGCGCTCTGCGGACTCGCGCTCGGCGGACTCCTCCTCGGCGGCGGGCGCGGCAGGCGTCTCGACCGGCTCGGCGGCCGGCGTCACCTCGGCGGGCTCGCCACGGCGACGGCGCCGACGGCGGCCACCGGCGGCGGGCTCCTCCTCGACCGGGGCGGGCACCTCGGCGACCTCCTCGGCCGCTTCGGCGGCGGCCGCGGCGGCGGCGCGCTCGGGCGTCTGGAACATCGGCTCGGTGAACACCGGCTGCTGGAACACGGCGACCGAGGGCCGCTTCGGCTTCCGCGAGCCGGACTCGTCGCCCTCCTGCTCGGCGGCGGCGCGACCGGCGCCCCGCGGCTCGGAGAAGATCGACGCCGCCTTACGGGCGGCACGGCGACGGCCGCGCTTCGGCGCTTCGGCGGCTGCCTCGGCGGCGGGCCCGGCCACGGAATCGCCCGACTCGGCGGACGCGGCCTCGACCGGCACGTCGGCAGCGGCGGCGGTCTCGGCCTCGGCGGCGGGCGCGCTCACCTTGCGGGTGGCGCGGCGACGAGTACGGCGGGGCGCGGCCTCGGCGGCCTCATCCTGGGCGGGCGCCTCGGCAGGGGCTTCGACGACAGGGGCCTCGGCGGGCTCAGCGGCCTGCGCGGGCTCCGCGGCGACGGCCGCCTGGCCCTCGCCGGTGGTCTCGTCGGTGGTCTGGGGGGCACCGGCCGGCGCGGTGGCCTTGCGGGTGGCGCGGCGCCGGGTGCGGCGCGGGGCCTCCTCGACGGCGGCGTCTTCGGCGGGCGC
>NZ_JASCIS010000020.1 GCF_029968015.1 Streptomyces luteolus | reverse complement strand
GGGGGGGGGGGGGGGGGGGGGGGGGCGGGGCCCCGGCCCCCCGGGGGCGGGGGGGGTGGGGGGGGGGGGGGGGGGGGGGGGGGGGGCCCGGGGTGTCCCGGGGGGGGGGGGGGGCGCCACCCCCCCCCCCCCCCCACGGCGTTCTCGCGTTCAGCCCCTGGTCAGCCGCGTTCCTCCGGTCGCTGCGGCGTCCAGTTGCCCTTGTCGCGCTTGGCGGCCTCCGCCTCGGCCTCCTTGGCCTGGACCTCGGGGTCGAGTGCGTCCTGACGGCTGCCGTCGACCGAGTTCAGCCGGGACGAGTCCGGTACGTCGGTGGGGGCGGGCGGTTCCACGAGCCAGTCGGGGTTGGCCTGCTTGTCCCACCACTTCCAGGCGGCGAACGCGGCGGCGCCGAGCAGACCGATCACGCCGATCCGCTTGAGGGCACGGCCGGCGAAGGCGCGGCGCTTGTGCCTGCGGACCAGATGCTCGATCTCCTTCGGCGAGACCTGCCCGCGCAGCGCGGAGACGGCGGCGCTGCTGCGCGCGGCCGCTTCCGTCGCGACGGGCTGGGCGGCGGCGACGGCGTTCTCGACGTGCGGACGAGCCGCGTCCGCCGCCTGCCGGGCCGCCTGGCGGGTCTGGCGCGCAGCCCGGTCCAGGGTCGGCGGCACATGCGTACGCGCCTGCTCGATCCTCGGGGCGAGATGGGCGCCGTACTGGGCGCGTGCCTGATCGGCCGCCTCCTTGGCGGCGTCGGACACCTTCGGCGCGAGCCGTACGCGGGCCTCGTGCGCGTAGAGCGCCGCCCGGTCCTTGGCCGTGTCGGCGTAGGGCGCCACCACTTCCGCGGCGTGACGCACGCTGTCCTTCGCCGAGCTGGCCGCGGCGCGCGCGCTGTCGATGCGGGTCACGGGTTCCTCCTCCTCGGTGGCGTACGGTATTTCACCTTTCCACCCTTTATCGGATCATGCCCGTCGGGGGACGGGGCGGCATGCGTGGGCGGGCATCCGGGGCAACGGCCCCCGTGGGCGTCGACTCCGGGCAATCCTCGGTATTGCGATGCAACGTTCGTAACGCGATGCAACGCCGGTTATGGCGATGCAAGGTCGTAATGCGGTGCAAGGGGAGCTCGCGGACGACAATGCCACGGATCGGTCGTATGCGCGCTGCTTACGGCGGGAGTTGTCGGGCTGTCCTCGGGTGCTGTCGGGCCCGAGTACCCCATCGGGGCGCCTTCTGTCACCGGATCCCGGCCATCCGTCTCCTTGCCCTCGCTTTCCCTCGCCTTCTCTCGGCTTTCCCTCGCCTTCTCTCGGCGGGCGCGGATCCGTGCGAGGATTCGGGGCGTCAGAGAAGGCAACGGAAGGCAGATCGTGGCTGAGCAGCTTTACGCCACCCTGAAGACCAACCACGGCGACATCGTGATCCGGCTGTTCCCGAATCACGCGCCGAAGACGGTCAAGAACTTCGTGGAGCTCGCCCAGGGCGAGCGGGAGTGGACTCACCCGGCCACCGGCACCAAGTCCACGGACAAGCTCTACGACGGCACGGTCTTCCACCGCGTGATCAGCGGCTTCATGATCCAGGGCGGCGACCCGCTGGGCAACGGCACCGGCGGCCCGGGCTACGAGTTCGCCGACGAGTTCCACCCGGACCTGGGCTTCGACAAGCCGTACCTCCTGGCGATGGCCAACGCGGGCCCGGGCACCAACGGCTCGCAGTTCTTCATCACCGTCTCGCCGACCGCCTGGCTGACCCGTAAGCACACGATCTTCGGCGAGGTCGGCGACACCGCGAGCCAGAAGGTCGTGGACACGATCGCGGCCGCGCAGACCAACCCGCGCACCGACCGCCCGGTCAACGACGTTGTCATCGAGTCGGTCGTGGTCGAGAAGCGCGAGGGCTGACCTCCGCCGGGCTCCCGCCGGGAACCTTTTCGCCCCGCTCGTCCGTAAGGATGAGCGGGGCGGTGCGTTGCTTGCCCGTGCCGTCGTACGGAGAGTGAGGGGACTCATGGACCAGGTGCCCGGCAGTCCGCAGGAGCCGCAGGACGCGTCCGGCCTGCCCGGCTGCTACCGCCACCCGGACCGCGAGACGGGGATCCGGTGCACCCGCTGCGAGCGTCCGATCTGCCCGGAGTGCATGGTCAGCGCCTCGGTCGGCTTCCAGTGCCCGACGTGCGTGCGCGAGGGCTCGGGCACCGGGCACGCGCCCTCGGCGAACCAGCCGCGCACCATCGCGGGCGGCACCGTCGCCGCCGACCCCCGGCTGATCACCAAGATCCTCATCGGGCTCAATGTCGCGGTGTTCGTCCTGGTGTCGGTGAAGCCGGAGCTGGTCAGCGAGCTGTTCCTGGTCGGCGGGCACGGGTACTTCCCGTGGGGCGTCGCCAGCGGTGAGTGGTACCGCCTGGTCACGTCGATGTTCCTGCACGAGCAGATCTGGCACATCGCGTTCAACATGCTGGGCCTCTGGTGGCTCGGCGGCCCACTGGAAGCGGCGCTCGGACGCGTGCGGTACGTGGCGCTGTATCTGATCTCCGGGCTCGCGGGCAGTGCGCTGACGTATCTGATCACCTCGCCGCTGCAGGCCTCGCTCGGCGCTTCCGGCGCGGTGTTCGGCCTGATGGGGGCGACGGTGGTGCTGATGCGCCGCCTCAACTACGACCTCCGGCCGGTCCTGGCGCTGCTCGCGCTGAACATGCTGTTCACCTTCACCTGGTCCGGCATCGCCTGGCAGGCGCACGTCGGCGGACTCGTCGCAGGCATGGCCGTCGCGTACGGGCTCGTGCACGCGCCCCGGGAGCGGCGGGCCCTGGTGCAGTGGGGGACGTGCGGGCTCGTGCTGCTGCTCGTGCTCGGCCTGGTGGTCCTGCGGACCGCGCAGCTCGGCTGAGCCGCACACGACTGGGGCTCAGCCGGGTGGGGCTCACCGGGTGGGGTTCACCGGGTAGGGCTCACGGCTGGGGAAACCCGGTGCGTTCACCCGAGGTGGACCGGTTGTGCACACGCTGTGGCCAGAGTTGTCCACAGCGTGTGGCGGATCTTGTGCACGCTGTGGGGAACAGCAGTGCCCCTTGTCGCTGACCTGGGTTTCCCCAGGAAGGACAAGGGGCGTGCGATGTTCCCCATGGCGTTCCACATGACGGAGGTCCGGTCGTACCGGCGTCAACGCCACAGGGGTTATCCACAGATCTTCGTAGTTTTCCCCGGCTGTGGAAACGGCTGTGGATAACTCAGTGGATAGCTTGGGGCAGGGCTTGTGCGCCCCGCCCCGAGGGCGGTATCAGCGCGAGGCCGAGCCGGCTGAGCGCTCTACTTCCACTGAGCTGAGCGCCCTACTTCCACTGAGTCGAGACACCGAAGCCGGCGGCGATGAAGCCGAAGCCGACCACGATGTTCCAGTTGCCGAGCGCCTCGATCGGAAGCCTGGTGTCCGTCACGTAGAAGACGACGATCCACGCGAGGCCGATCAGGAACAGCGCCAGCATGACGGGGGCCACCCAGCCGCGGCTGGTCAGCTTGATGTTGGCCGCCTGCTTCGACGAAGGCGGCGGCGTGTAGTCGGCCTTCTTGCGGATACGTGACTTCGGCACGAGGGTTTCTCCTGTCGATGCGCTGCGTGGCCGCGCAGGGAACGGGTTCGGCTGGCGCCGGGCGGGGACGACGATGGGGAACGATGCTCTCCCCCAAGCGTCCGTTAGCGTAGTGCTTCCGCCGCGCCGTAAGGAGTAAGGGTACGTTGAGCAATTCTGCCGACTCCTCCGACGAGGCCACCAAGGCGCCAGGTCGCAGGCGCGGTCTGCGCCCCGTGCGCCTCCTGACGGCCGCCGTGTTCGCGCTCGCCGGGCTGATCTTCTTCACGAGCTTCAACACTGCCAAGGGTACGAACATCCGTACCGACGCTTCCATGCTCAGGCTCTCCGACCTCATCCAGGAGCGCAGCCACAAGAACGGCCGGCTCGACGAGGCCAACGGAGCCCTGCGCGAGGACGTCGACGCCCTCGCCGAGCGCGACAGCGGCAGCTCCGAGGCCGAGGAGGCCAAGCTCGACGCCCTGGAGAAGGACGCCGGTACGAAGAAGCTCAAGGGCGAGGCCGTCTCCGTCACCCTGACCGACGCCCCGCCCGGCGCCACGGCCAAGATCCCCGGCTACCCCGAGCCGCAGCCCAACGACCTGGTCATCCACCAGCAGGACCTGCAAGCCGTCGTCAACGCCCTGTGGAAGGGCGGCGCCAAGGGCATCAAGGTCATGGACCAGCGGCTGATCTCCACCAGCGCCGTCCGCTGCGTCGGCAACACCCTGATCCTCCAGGGCCGCGTCTACTCACCCCCGTACAAGGTCACCGCCGTCGGCGAGCCCGAGAAGCTGCGGCAGGCGCTCACGGCCTCGCCGGAGATCCAGAACTACATGCTGTACGTCAACGCCTACGGCCTCGGGTGGAAAGTCGACGAGCACCGGGCGGTGACTCTTCCCGGTTACTCGGGCACAGTGGATCTCCATTACGCGACGCCCGTGGAGTAGCCGTGGAACTGCCGTCGGCGGGACGGCAGTTCGGGGAGGGGCCGGACCGTGTCGGTGCGAGTGCTGTTAAGGACCTTCAGCGAACTGTGCCTCACCATCGGCATGTTGATCGTGCTGTTCGTCGCCTACGTCCTGTTCTGGACCAGTGTGAAGGCCGATGGCGCGATGGACAGCCAGATCGACCAGCTGCGGAGCGAGTGGTCGAGCGGGTCCGTGTCCGCCGGGGAAGACGCGTCCGTACCCGCCGGGGAAGACGCGGGGGCCGGAGAGAGCGACGAGACGGGGGGCGGAGAGAACGACGAGGCGGGGGCCGGAGAGAGCGACGAGGCGGGGGCCGGAGAGAACGACGAGACGGGGTCGGCCCCGCCTGCCCCGCCCGCCTATCAGGACGGCAAGGCCTTCGCCGTCATGTACATCCCGCGCTTCGGTTTCACGTGGAACAAGCCTGTGCTCGAAGGCACGAAGGTCGACACCCTCAAGAAGGGCCTCGGCCACTACGCCTCGACCGCGCAGCTCGGACAGCGTGGCAACTTCTCCGTCGCGGGCCATCGGCGCACCTACGGCGACCCGTTCAAGGACTTCCCGAAGCTGCGCCCCGGCGACCCGGTGGTCCTGACCGACGGCAGCACCTGGTTCACGTACCGCATCGTCAACAAGCCCTACAAGACGCTGCCCAGCGACATCGGCGTGATCGACCCCGTCCCCCGAAAGTCCGGCCTCGACGGGCCGGGCCGTTACCTCACCCTTACGACCTGTGAGCCAGAGTGGGGCCACAGCCATCGGCTGATCGTCTGGGCGCACCTCGACGCGACCCAGCCGGTGGAGAAGGGCAAGCCCGAGGCTTTGCGCAGCTGACCCACGGGCACCGGGCACCGCCCCTTAGTCTGGTGGCGTAGGCCGACTGGCCGACGGGGCCATCGGGGCCACGGGCGTGGGAAGGGACTGCGGACAGCATGTACGGCTGGATCTGGCGGCATCTGCCGGGCAACACGTGGCTCAAAGCGCTGATTTCGGTCGTGCTCGCGGTCGCGGTCGTCTTCCTGCTCTTCCAGTACGTCTTCCCGTGGGCGGAGCCGCTGCTGCCGTTCAACGACGTGACGGTGGACGAGGGCATGGGCGCGGGCGTTGTGAACGGCGTGGCGGGAGCGGCCCTGTGAGCGCGCGCATCCTCGTCGTCGACAACTACGACAGCTTCGTCTTCAACCTGGTCCAGTACCTGTACCAACTGGGTGCCGAGTGCGAGGTCCTGCGCAACGACGAGGTCGCCACCTCGCATGCTCAGGACGGATTCGACGGCGTCCTGCTCTCGCCGGGGCCCGGCGCGCCCGAACAGGCCGGTGTCTGCGTCGACATGGTCCGCCACTGCGCGTCGACCGGCGTGCCCGTCTTCGGCGTCTGCCTCGGCATGCAGTCGATGGCCGTGGCGTACGGCGGGGTCGTGGACCGGGCGCCGGAGCTGCTGCACGGCAAGACGTCGCCGGTGACCCACGAGGGCGTCGGTGTCTTCGCCGGGCTGCCCTCCCCGTTCACCGCGACCCGCTACCACTCGCTCGCCGCCGAGCCGGCCCGCGTACCGGACGAGCTGCGGGTCACCGCACGTACCGACGACGGCATCATCATGGGCCTGAGGCACCGTGAACTCCCGGTCGAGGGCGTGCAGTTCCACCCGGAGTCGGTCCTCACCGAGCACGGTCACCGGATGCTCGCCAACTGGCTGGTCGAGTGCGGTGACGCGGAGGCGGTGGCGCGATCGGCGGGGCTTGCCCCCGTCGTGGGCAGGGCCTCGGCGTGACCGCCACCCGCCCCGAGCGTGAGTCAGGCGCCCCGTACGAGCAGAATCCCGCGTACGGGGACGCCGGTGCGTTCGAGGCGGCGGTCGACCGCATGGACGACCCCCTCAACGACCCGCTGCCCGGCCGACAGCACCCGTCGCCGTGGTTCCGCTCGGGGGAGACGCCGCAGCCGCCGGAGCAGCCGTCCGCGCCTGAGCAGCCGTCCGCGCCGGAGCAGCCGTCCGCGCCTGAGCCGTCCTCGTACGACTCGTCTCCGTACGACTCGTCCCCGTACAACCCCTCGTACGAGATGGCTTACGAGTCCTCGTACGGATCGACGTACGCGGAGCCGGAGCCCGAGCCGTACACGGAACCGGAGCCTGAGCCTGAGCCTGCGCCTGCGCCTGCGCCTTTTCCGGCGTACGACGTGCCCGTGTCCGTGCCCGTGTCCGACACGCTTCCCGTGGACGACGAGACCGTGGGGCTGCGGACGTCCGACACCCGGAGGACGGCCGAGGCAGAGTCCGGGGCGGAGACCGGGGCCGAGGCCGAGGAGAGGCCGGTCGGTGAGGGGCGGGCGGCTCGGCGTCGCGCCGCTCAGCAGGCCGCGCGGCGCGGCGGTGGCGGCGGTCGGCGCAGGCGCACACCGGGTGCGGCGGGTGCCGCGGCCGCGACGCCGGCGACGAAGCCGGACGGCAAGCCGCTGTCCCGCGTCGAGGCGCGGCGGGCGGAGCGCGCGAGGAGACCCAGCCCCGCGGTCGTGGCGAGCCGGGCCGTGGGTGAGCTGTTCATCTCCGTGGGCGTCCTGATGCTGCTGTTCGTCACGTACCAGCTGTGGTGGACGAACGTGCGCGCGGGCCAGGAGGCGGGCAGCGAGGCGAGCAGGATCCAGGAGAACTGGGCGAACGGCAAGCGCAAGCCGGGCGCCTTCGAACCCGGCCAGGGTTTCGCGATCATGCACATCCCGCGGCTCGACGTGGTCGTCCCCGTCGCCGAGGGGATCGACAAGGAAAGCGTCCTGGACCGCGGCATGGTCGGCCACTACGCCGAGGGCGCCCTGAAGACCGCGATGCCCGACGACGAGAAGGGCAACTTCGCCGTCGCCGGCCACCGCAACACCCACGGCGAACCGTTCCGGTACGTCAACCAGCTGGAGAAGGGCGACCAGATCGTCGTCGAGACCCAGGACAAGTACTACGTGTACGCGATGCAGAGCATCCTTCCGCAGACCAGCCCGAGCAATACGGGAGTCATCGCGCCGATCCCCAAGGGCTCGGGTTTCACTGAGCCGGGGCGGTACATCACGCTGACCACGTGTACCCCGGAATTCACCAGTACCTATCGATTGATCGTCTGGGGCAAGATGGTCGAGGAACGGCCGCGCAGCAAGGGCAAGCCGGATGCGCTCGTTCGCTGACGGGACAGAACGAGTATGAGTACGGGGACGTACGGGGACGGGGCGGGAAGCTGTGGCAGCCACCACTGACCAGGACGACGACGGGCGGACCGAGAGCCCGCAGTCCGCGCCGAGGCGCCGGTCTCGCGGATCCCGCGGCGGATCCCGTCGGTCCCGCCGGTCCCGCCGGTCCCCCCGGTCCCGCCCGGGGCGGATCGCCATGGCCGTCAGCGTCTTCGGTGAACTCCTCATCACCGCCGGGCTGATCCTCGGCCTCTTCGTCGCCTACTCGCTGTGGTGGACCAACGTCCAGGCCGACCAGGAGGCCCGCAAGCAGAGCGACGCGGTCCGTGACCGGTGGGCGGGCGGCCCCGGCGCCCTCGACACCAAGGACGGCATCGGCTTCCTGCACGTACCGGGCATGAAGGCCGGCGAGATCCTGGTCAAGAAGGGCACCGACCCGAAGACCCTCAACGACGGTGTCGCCGGTTACTACACGAAGCCGGTCAAGTCGGCCCTGCCGGAGGACGACAAGGGCAACTTCTCGCTCGCCGCGCACCGGGACGGCCACGGCGCCAAGTTCCACAACATCGACAAGCTCAAGGACGGCGACCCGATCGTCTTCGAGTCCAAGGACAAGTGGTACGTCTACAAGGTCTACGCGAAGCTCGCCGAGACCTCGAAGTTCAACGTGGACGTCCTCGACGAGGTCCCCAAGGAGTCCGGCAAGAAGAAGCCCGGCCGCTTCATCACGCTCACCACGTGCACGCCGGTCTACACGTCCACGTACCGCTACGTGGTGTGGGGCGAGCTGGAACGCGTCGAGAAGGTCGACAACGAGCGGACGCCGCCGAAGGAGATCCGCTGAGCCTGCGCCGTTGAGTCCGCGCGGCTGAGCTCGTGCCGCTGAGCTCGCGCTGCTGAGCCCGCGCCGCTGAGGGGCGGGTGCGGAAAGACTCCCGGCCACCTCCACGAGGGAGGTGGCCGGGAGTCTTCGCTGTCTGGGGCCTGAGGCCTCAGAGGTCCTGGGGCCCCGAGGCCCCTGGGGCTCAGTCGCCCTTGCGGGGGCTCAGGCCGGACGGGCCGCCGAAGATTCCGCCGCCGTCGCCGCCGTCCTCACCGCCGTTGCCCTGGCCGGGCATCGTCGTGAAGTTGACGGTCGTGCTGCCCGGCACCTGCGTGCCGGCGGGCGGGTCGGTCGTCACGACCAGCGCACCCGGCTCCTGCGGCCCGCTGGTGACGTTGCCGGGCGTGAGGCCCGCGTCCTGCAGTGCCTTCCGGGCGTCCTTCAGCTTCTGGCCCGTGAGCGCCGGCACCTGCACCTGCTCGGCCGCCTTCGCCACGGTCAGCGTGACCTTCGAACCCGGGTCGGCCTCCGTGTTGCCCTTCGGCGTCTGCTCCACGACCTGGCCGGCCGGGACGTCGTCCCTCGGGACCTCCTGCGTCTCCACCGTGAAGCCGTTGGCCTCCAGCTGCTGCGTGGCCTCGGCGACCGGCTTGCCGATCACGTCGGGAACAGTCTCCTGCGCCGGCTTCGCCGCCACGGTCAGCGTGATCGTGGAGCCCTTCTCGCGCTCGGTGTCGCCCTCCGGGTCCTGGCCGATGACCGTGCCCGGCGTCCGCTCGGACTCCTCGTTCTCCCTGTCGACGGAGAATCCCTTGTCCTCCAGCTGCGCCTTGGCCTTCGCATACGTCAGACCCTGGACGTCCGGAACGGTGGCCTTCGGCGCACCCGTCGACACGACCACGTCGATCGCGGAGAACTTCTCGACCTCGCCGTCCTCCGGCTTCTGGCTGCAGATCTTGCCCTTGGCCTGGTCCTCGCACTCCGCACGCTCGACGGACAGCTTCACATCGCCGTTCTTGGCGCGTTGCTCCGCCTCGTCGAGGGTGAGGCCCACCATGTCCGGCACGGCCACCATGCCGTCGTCGGTGCTGCCGTTGCTGCCGAAGACCTCCTTGCCGATCAGGATCGCCCCGACCAGCACGAGCAGGCCCGCGAGGACCAGCAGGATCGTCGACGTGGTGCCCTTGCGCTGACGCCGGCGCTGCGGGCGCTCGTCGTAGCCGTAGCCGCCGTCGTCCGGGTTCACCGGCGGCAGCATCGACGTCTGGCCGCCGCCGTTCTGCGGACGCAGCACCGCCGTGTGCTGGTCGTCCGGGTGACCGCCGCCGTACCCGACCGCGCCGAGCGCCGCCGTCGCCGCGACCGGCTGGCCGTCCAGGCACGCCTCGATGTCGGCCCGCATCTCGTCGGCCGACTGGTAGCGATAGTCCGGGTCCTTGACCAGGGCCCGCAGCACGATCGCGTCCATCTCGGGCGTGATCTCGGGGTCGAACGTGCTGGGCGGCTGCGCCTCTTCCCGTACGTGCTGATAGGCCACCGCGACCGGCGAGTCCCCGACGAACGGCGGCCGCACGGTGAGGAGCTCGTAGAGCAGGCAGCCCGTCGAGTACAGGTCGGAACGGGCGTCGACCTGCTCGCCCTTGGCCTGCTCCGGCGACAGGTACTGCGCCGTGCCGATCACGGCCGCGGTCTGCGTCATCGTCATACCGGAGTCGCCCATGGCGCGGGCGATGCCGAAGTCCATGACCTTGACCTGGCCGTTGCGCGTCAGCATGACGTTCGCGGGCTTGATGTCACGGTGCACGATGCCGGCGCGGTGCGAGTACTCCAGGGCCTGGAGGATGCCGATGGTCATCTCCATGGCCCGCTCGGGCAGCAACTTCCGCCCGGAGTGCAGGAGTTCACGGAGCGTGGAGCCGTCGACGTACTCCATCACGATGTACGGAATGGAGACCCCGGCGCCGCCGCCGTTGTCGTACACCATGTCCTCGCCGGTGTCGTAGACCGCGACGATGGCCGGGTGATTGAGCGAGGCGGCGGACTGGGCCTCACGGCGGAACCGGGCCTGGAACGACGGATCGCGGGCGAGGTCCGCCCGGAGCGTCTTCACGGCGACGGTGCGACCGAGGCGAGTGTCATGGGCGAGGTAGACCTCCGCCATGCCACCACGGCCGAGCACCTGGCCCAGCTCGTACCGGCCGCCGAGGCGACGCGGCTCTTCCATAGCTACCTACCAGCCCTCTCCGTCAGTCCCGACCGCACCCTTGTGTGGTCCGGCGGTGTGCTGTCCCGGGATACCGTACCGGCCCGTCCGAGCATGATCTGGCCGCGAGCAGTACCTGATACCGGACCGGTACAGCCGTGACCGACGTCACTTCCGCTGTCATTTCTTGCTGTCGATGACTGCCTTCATGACGTTCTTCGCGATCGGTGCGGCCAGGCCACCACCCGAAATGTCACCGCGGTCGGCGTCGCTGTCCTCGACGACCACGGCGACCGCCACCGGGGAGCCGCCGTCCGGATTCTTGGCGTAGCTGATGAACCAGGCGTAAGGCTTCTCACTGTTGTCGACGCCGTGCTGCGCGGTACCCGTCTTGCCACCGACGGTGACGCCGGGGATCTGCGCGTTGGATCCGGTGCCCTGCTTGACGACCGTTTCCATCATTTCCTGCAGCTTCTGGGCGTTCGCCTCGGACAGCGGCTCGCTCATCTTCTTCGGATCGTGCTTCTCGATCACGTCCAGGTTCGGCGCCTGCAGATTGTCGATCATGTACGGCGCCATCAGCGTGCCGTCGTTCGCGACCGCCGAGGCGACCATCGCCATCTGCAGCGGAGTCGTCGCCGTCTCGAACTGGCCGATGGAGCTCAGCGCCGTCTGCGGCTTGTCCATCTCCTTCGGGAAGACCGAGGCGTTGGAGCGCACCGGGATGAACTGCTCCTTGTTGAAGCCGAACTTCTGGGCCGTCTCCAGCATCTTGTCCTTGCCGAGATCCGAACCGATCTTGCCGAAGACCGTGTTGCAGGACACCCGCAGCGCCTCGCGGAGCGTGGCGTTCTTGCAGGGGATCGGGCCCTCGTTCTTCAGCTCCGTGTTCGTGTCCGGCATCGTCCACGGCAGCGGAGACTCCGTTTCCTCGTCCGGATCGTCGTACAGCCCGTGCTCAAGGGCGGCCGCGGCCGTGACCACCTTGAACGTGGAACCCGGCGGGTACGTCTCCCGCAGTGCCCGGTTCAGCATCGGCTTGTCCGGGTCCTTCTCCAGCCGCTGCCAGGCCTTCGAGTCGTCCTCGCTGTTGCCCGCGAACGTCGACGGGTCGTACGACGGAGTCGAAGCCAGCGCCAGGATCGCGCCCGTCGACGGGTCGATCGCCGCGACGGCGCCCTTCTTCGAGCCGAGGCCCTCGAAGGCGGCCTTCTGCGCCCGGCCGTTCAGCGTGGTGACGACATTGCCGCCGCCCTGCTTCTTGCCGGTGATCATGTCGAGGGTGCGGCGGAAGAACAGCCGGTCGTCGTTGCCTGTGAGGATCTCGTCCTCCAGGGACTCGATCTGCGTGGCCCCGAACGCCTGCGAGGCGAACCCGGTCACCGGCGACCACATCTCGCCGTTCTTGTACGTCCGCTTGTAAGCGAAGTCACTCCCGGTCGTCGGCGCCGAACCTGTGATCGGCGTCTCCCCGACGATGATGTCGCCACGCTTCTGCGCATACCGCTCGATCAGCACACGCCGGTTCTTCTCATGCGTACGCAGCTCGTCCGCCGACACGTACTGCAGCCAGTTGTCCCGCAGCAGCAGCGCCAGCATGAGCAGACCGCAGAAGATCGCGATCCTGCGCAGGGGCTTGTTCACGGCCGCACCACCTGAGTCATCTCGGCGTCCGGATTCGGGGCCGGCGCGGGGGCGGGGCGGCGGGCTGTGTCGCTGATGCGGATCAGCAGACCGACCAGCGCCCAGTTCGCGATGACGGACGAACCACCCGCCGCGAGGAACGGCATCGTCATACCCGTCAGCGGAATCAGGCCCATGACGCCACCGGCGACGACGAAGATCTGCAGCGCGAACGCCCCGGAGAGGCCCACGGCGAACAGCTTGCCGAACGGGTCACGCGCGGCGAGCGCCGTACGCACACCGCGCTCGATCAGCAGCGCGTACAGCAGCAGGAACGCCATGACACCCGCGAGCCCCAGCTCCTCGCCGATGGTGGCGAAGATGAAGTCCGCGTTGGCCGCGAAGCCGATCAGGTCCGAGTGCCCCTGGCCGAGGCCCGTGCCGAGCACACCGCCCGAACCGAACGACATGATCGACTGGCCGATCTGCTCGCACGCGTTCGACGTCGTATAGCAGGCGAAGGGGTCCAGCCAGGCGTTCACACGTGCCTGCACATGGCTCGCGAACGACGCCACACCGACAGCACCCGCGGCGGACATGCCCAGACCGATCACGATCCAGCTCGTCCGCTCCGTCGCCACGTACAGCATGATCACGAACATGCCGAAGAACAGCAGCGACGTACCCAGGTCGTTCTCGAAGACCAGGATGAGCAGGCTCATCGCCCAGATCACCAGGATCGGGCCGAGGTCGCGGCCACGCGGCAGATAGAGCCCCAGGAAACGACGGCTCGCCAGCGCCAGCGCATCCCTCTTCACCATCAGATAGCCGGCGAAGAACACCGCGATCACGATCTTCGCGAACTCACCGGGCTGAATGGAGAATCCACCGACCCGGATCCAGATCTTCGCGCCGAACTGGTCGGTGCCAAGGCCCGGAACGAGCGGCAGCAGCAGCAGCATCAGCGCCACGACCATCGAGATGTACGTGAAGCGCTGCAGAATCCGGTGATCCTTCATGATCAGTATCACCGCGACGAACAGGGCGATACCGAGCGCCGAGTACATCAGCTGGTTCGGAGCGGCCGGGTTGAACGTGCCGAAGGCGTTCTTCTGCAGCTGCTGCAGCCGCTCCGACTGATCCAGCCGCCAGATCAGCACCAGGCCGAGCCCATTCAGCAACGTCGCCAAAGGCAGCAGCAGCGGATCCGCGTACGGAGCGAACTTCCGCACCACCAAGTGCCCGACCGCCGCGAGCAGTCCGAGCCCGAGCCCGTACCCGAGCATGCCCGTCGGCATCTCGTCGTTCATGGCGAGGCCCACATTGGCGTACGCGAAAACCGGGATGACCACTGCGAAGACCAGCAGCGCCAGCTCGGTGTTACGGCGGCTCGGTGCCCCGATCGCTCCAATGGTGGACGTGTGTGTCGTACTGCTCATGGCTAGGAATGCCCCCTGCGCCTACTGCTGACCGGCGGGCGCGCTGCCGCGTGGGGTCGGTGACTGCGTGCTCTGATCCGGGGCGGCGTCCTTGCCGTCCTTCTTCGTGCCGGACGTGCCGCCCGCCTCGCCCTCACCGGTCGCGGCGTTCGACTCCTCCTCCGCCTTGCGCTTCTGGGCCTCCCGGCAGTCCGCCGTCAGCTCGGAGATCTTCTGGCGGGCCTCCTCGAGCGTCGTCGGGTCGAGACCCCGCTCCTCCAGCTTGGTGCGCTGGAAACTCGGCAGACACGTCAGCTCGACCTCCGGGTGCTCCTCCTCGAGCTCCGACAGGTTCACCCACGCCAAGTCCTGGTTGATGCCCCGGTACAGGGCCAGATGCCCGTCCTTCGCACCCACGTAGTACTGCGTCTGCGTCCAGTAGTACGCCCCGTACAGACCGCCGCCCACGACGGCGAGCGCCAGCGCGATCAGCAGCGATCTCTTGATCCACTTACCGCGGCGCCGCGGCTTGACGAAGTCCTCCTCCATGTACGCGCCGAACGAACCGTCCGGGACGTACGCATCCGGCTCCGCCGATCCGGGCGGGCCGAAACCCCCCGTGGGCTGCGGCGGCACCGGCCGGCCGAGACCGGCGGCACGACCCGCGGGCGTCTGCATCGCGCCGTTGTCGTTCGACTGCAGCTGGTTCTCGGCGACCGCGCCCACCACGACCGGGGTGTCGACGAGCTGACCCGCCAGGGTGTCCCCGCTGTCGATGTCCAGGACGTCCGCGACGATCACCGTCACGTTGTCCGGACCGCCGCCGCGCAGCGCCAGCTGAATCAGCTCCTGCACGGTCTCCTGCGGGCCCTGATAGCTCGCGAGGGTCTCCTCCATCGTCTGATGCGACACCACACCGGAGAGGCCGTCGGAACAGATCAAGTACCGGTCGCCCGCGCGGACTTCACGGATCGACAGATCCGGCTCCACATGGTCACCGCTGCCCAGCGCCCGCATCAGGAGCGACCGCTGCGGATGCGTGGTCGCCTCCTCCTCCGTGATCCGGCCCTCGTCGACCAGCCGCTGCACCCATGTGTGGTCCTGCGTGATCTGGGTCAGCACACCGTCACGGAGCAGGTACGCCCGCGAGTCGCCGACATGGACGAGACCGAGACGCTGACCCGTCCACAGCAGGGCGGTGAGCGTCGTGCCCATGCCCTCGAGCTGCGGGTCCTCCTCGACCATCACGCGCAGCTGGTCGTTCGCCCGCTGCACGGTGTCACCGAGCGACGTCAGAATGTCCGAACCCGGCACGTCGTCGTCGAGCTGCACGAGCGTGGAGATCACCTCGGAGCTCGCGACCTCACCGGCCGCCTGACCCCCCATGCCGTCGGCGATCGCGAGCAGCCGCGGACCGGCGTATCCCGAGTCCTCGTTGCCCTCCCGGATCATTCCCTTGTGCGATCCGGCGGCGAAGCGCAGAGACAGACTCATGCGCACCTCGCCCGTCGGCTCCGGGTACATCCGCACGGTGCCCACCCTCCGGTCGGGAGCGCGCTCGGGCCCGTCGTGGGGGCCGCGTCGGCTCGCTCGCTCCGCTCGCGCTTATTCATGACGTAGCACTACTTCCGCAGCTCGATGACGGTCTTGCCGATGCGGATCGGCGCACCGAGAGGCACGGGCGTCGGAGTGGTCAGCCGGGTCCGGTCGAGATACGTGCCGTTCGTGGACCCGAGATCCTCCACGATCCACTGACCGTCGCGGTCCGGGTAGATCCTGGCATGCCTGCTCGACGCGTAGTCGTCGTCCAGGACGATCGTCGAATCGTGCGCACGGCCCAGCGTGATCGTCTGCCCCTGCAGCGCCACCGTCGTACCCGTCAACGTGCCCTCGGACACCACGAGCTTCGACGGCGCACCACGGCGCTGCCGCCCCCCACTGCTCTGCTGCCGCGGCGCGGGAGGCGCCGCCTGCTGGCGGCCCTGCGGGCGCGCCTCGCCACCGCGGCGCGAACCGCGTTGCGTGACGCGCGTACCGAACAGGTCGCTGCGGATGACCTGGACGGCCACGATCACGAACAGCCACAGGACGGCCAGGAAACCCAGCCGCATGACCGTCAGGGTCAGCTCTGACATTGCCCCCGCTTCACCCTTCGGCTTGCCGGTAAATGATGGTGGTACTGCCCACGACGATCCGCGAGCCGTCGCGGAGCGTAGCGCGGGTGGTGTGCTGCCCGTCCACCACGATGCCGTTGGTGGACCCGAGATCCTGGATCGTCGAGGGCGTTCCGGTCCGGATCTCACAGTGCCGGCGCGAGACGCCGGGATCGTCAATCCGTACATCGGCGTCGGTGCTGCGGCCGAGGACCATCGTCGGCCGCGAGATCTGATGGCGCGTGCCGTTGATCTCGATCCAACGCCGCGTCTGCGCACCCGGCAGCGGGCCCGAGGGCCCCTGCGCACGCGCCTGCGGGCTACGGCCCGCGCCGGGCGGCGGCGCGGACGGCATCGGCGGAGCACCCGCGGGCGCGGCCGCCGGAGCGCCTCCCGCGGGCGGGTAGCCGTAACCCCCGCCGCGCTGCTCGCCACCCGGGGCCGCGGCCGGCCCCGCCGGATGCTGTGACGAACTAGACGCAAGCGTCCGGCTCCGGACCCGGTACAGACCGGTGTCCAGATCGTCGGCCTTCTCCAGATGGACCTTGATCGGGCCCATGAAGGTGTACCGCTGCTGCTTCGCGTAGTCCCGGACCATCCCGGAGAGCTCGTCCCCGAGCTGGCCCGAGTACGGGCTCAGCCGCTCGTAGTCGGGAGCGCTCAGCTCCACGATGAAGTCGTTGGGCACGACGGTCCGCTCGCGATTCCAGATCGTGGCGTTGTTGTCGCACTCACGCTGCAGCGCACCAGCGATCTCGACCGGCTGGACCTCGGACTTGAACACCTTGGCGAAGGTGCCGTTGACCAGACCTTCGAGTCGCTGTTCGAACTTCTTCAGGACTCCCATGGGCACCTCCTCCGGTCGTCATCATCCTGGTACTGCTTACTGATCGTATCCACGCGCCGGGAAATCGGCTGGTTCCCCTTCTCTGGCCTGCGGATGGGTGTCGCCTCTCACATGTCCCCGTCCACGCACTTCACACGTCATGCCGACGTGCTCCGCATGTCCGGACACATATGCCCAGGTCCCAGCGCTCCGCATGTCCTCGGCCACGTGTTCCCACATGGCCATGTCCACGTGCCGCACGTGTCCAAGCGCACTCGAAGTCCACGTGCTCAGCCTGTGCTCGTCCGCGGGCAATCCACTGCTCCTGCCCGCGCACTCCCACACCGGATCGTAGAGGCGGCCCTGAGCCAGTGTCCCGCACCTGGGGACGTGGGTGCTTTGCCTGTGGATAACTGGGGCGGAGGGGTGGAGGGGCGGGGTGGCGGGCGGTCGGTGGGGCGTCGGGGGGCGGGGGTCGGTGGCGGCGCCGGGGTGTCCGGGGTCGCGGGGTCTCCGGGGTTCGCCGGGGGAGGGCCGCACGGGGTGTGGGCAGGGGGCGTGGGCGTTCGTCTGAGACGGAAGCCGCCCAGGCCTCCCAGTCGGTCGTACGAGGCGAAGCCCAGCCGGTACGGGGTGACGCCTGGTCGTACGGGGCGAGCCCGTTGTGCGGGGCGAAGCCCGGTTGTGCGCGGCCAAGGCCTGCCGTACGAGGCCAAGCCCGGTTTTACGAGGCCGGCCTCGCTCCGGCCGGCCCGACATCGGCCCGACATCGGCCCGACATCGGCCCGACTCGGTCCAGTTGGCGAAGGTCGGGGTGCGGTGGATCAGGTGTGGTCCGTGCAGGTCCGAGGCCTGCCGGGGCCGAGCGGGCATCGGCGGAGGCCGCTGAAAACGGATGTGAATCCACCCTCCGCACCGTGCTAGTCTTCTGGATGTCGGCAGGCGGACGCGGCAAGCGAAAGCCAGGCGACACACCCAATGCGCGGGTGGCGGAATAGGCAGACGCGCTGGATTCAGGTTCCAGTGCCCGCAAGGGCGTGGGGGTTCAACTCCCCCCTCGCGCACAAGTCAGAAGCCCCGCAGGTCACCGACCTGCGGGGCTTCTGCTATGTCCGCACGCGATTCGGCGTTCGGCCCAGCGCGAGCCCGGCGGGGCGCGATCCTCGAACGTGCCGAAGCTCACACCGATCTCGGCGCGGATGTGAGATGCGGAAGATCGAATTCCGGAGTTATCCACAGGCCCTGCCGGTCCCCACACCCCGGCGGTACCGTCGTCCCCATCGATGCCACACCGCCCGACAACGGCGGCGAACACCGGGGGAGGCGGTCCACGTGACCGAGCTGGACACAGCAGTATCCGAACACCGCACGCGGCCGGACCGACCCGGCCCCGCACCACAGCGCCTCCCCCACGTACCGGGGTTCGCGCACTGGCTCGGCGAAGAATCCCCGAAGCGCACCCGGCAAGGCACTGCGCACCCGCGTGCCCCGCTCCGCCCACGCCCAGACGGCCCCCGACTCCGAAGGCCGCCCCGACGCCGTCACCGCCGTCGAGGAGTCCAACCTCGGCCGGCTCCCCGAACTCGCGCCGATCCGCGTCGGCAGGATGGCCGCCACCCCCTTCGCCTTCCTGCGCGGCTCCGCCGGCCTCATGGCGTATGACCTCGCCCGCACCCCGGCCACCGGTATCGGCGCCCAGATATGCGGAGACGCCCACGCCGGCAACTTCGGTCTGTACGGCGACGCCCGCGGCGAACTCGTCATCGACCTCAACGACTTCGACGAAACCGTCCACGGCCCCTGGGAATGGGACCTCAAGCGGCTCGTCACCTCCCTCGTCCTCGCCGGACGAGAAGCGGGTGCCGACGAAGACATCTGCCGCGCCGCCGCCCACGACGCCGTCGGCGCCTACCGGCGCACCATGCGGCTCCTCGCCAGACTCCCCGTCCTCGACGCCTGGAACGCCATCGCCGACGAAGAACTCGTCTCCCACACCGACGCCCACGACCTCCTCGGCACCCTCGAACGCGTCGCGGAGAAAGCACGCCACAACACCAGCGGCCGCTTCGCCGCCAAGTCCACCGAAACCCTCACCGACGGCACCAGACGCTTCATCGACGCCCCGCCTGTACTGCGCCGCATACCCGACGTCGAAGCAGCCGCCGTCGCCCAAGGGCTCGGCGAATACCTGACCACGCTGTCCGAGGACCGGCTCCCGCTCCTCGCCCGGTACGCGATCCAGGACGTCGCCTTCCGAATCGTCGGCACCGGCAGCGTCGGCGCCAGGTCGTACGTCGTGCTCCTCCAGGACCACCGAGGCGAACCGCTCGTACTGCAGGTCAAGGAAGCACGGCCGTCGACACTGCTGCCGCACCTGCCCACCACCGGCTTCAAAGCACCCGACATCCCGCACGAAGGACGCCGCGTCGTCCTCGGACAGAAACGCATGCAAGTAGTCAGCGACATACTCCTCGGCTGGACCACCGTCGACGGACGGCCGTTCCAGGTAAGGCAGTTCAGAAACAGAAAGGGAAGCGTCGACCCGGCCGCGCTCACCGCCGACCAGATCGACGACTACGGCCGCATGACCGGCGCGCTCCTCGCCCGCGCCCACGCACACAGCGCCGACCCGCGCCTCATATCCGGCTACTGCGGGAAGAACGACGAACTCGACGAGGCGTTCGCCGGCTTCGCCGTGTCCTACGCCGACCGCACAGAGGCCGACCACGCACGCCTCGTCGCGGGCATCCGGGAAGGGCGGATCGGGGCTGAGATGGGGGTTTGAGGTGGGGTGAGGGGTTGAGGGGGTGTGTGGGGGGTGGGGAATTCGGGGGGGTGGGGTGGGGGAGGGAGGGGGGAGGGGCCCCTCCCCGAGTGGGGAGTGAGACCCGCCGCCCCCGGGCCGTACGCTGGGTGCGTGACGAACCCGGAGGACGCGGTGAACCGGCCCGATGACGAGCGGCCCGAGGCCAGGCTCGAGCAGGCGGTGTGGGTGGCCGAGCAGGCATTGATCGAGTTCGAGATCGCGGTGGAGACGTTCCGGGTCGAGGTGGAGAACTTCTCGCGGCTCCATCACCAGAAGCTCGGCCCGATGTACGCGCGGCTCGAGGAGCTGGACGCACAGATCGCCGAGGCGCGGGCGGCGCGTACCGGGAATGCCGAGGATGTGCGGCGGGCCCAGGAGCTGCGGGCTCGGGTGATGCCGATGCCTGATGTGTCGGAGCTGTTCCAGGAGTGGATGGACTCCGACGGGCTGTCGCCGGAGGCCTCGGCGATGTTGTCCGAGTTGCCGGTGCGGGCTCCGGAGCGGGTTCGGCCGAGTGATGAGGCGCGCAGGCTCTATCGCGAGCTGGTGCGCAAGGCGCATCCCGATCTGGCGCAGGACGACAAGGAGCGGGAGCGGCGCGAGGAGTTCATGGTCCGCGTCAATGCCGCGTACGGCCGGGGTGACGAGGTTCTGCTGACGGAGCTGTCGGCGGAGTGGGCCGCCGGGCCGGTGGCGGAGGCGGATCGGCCGAGCAAGAGCGAGGAGCTGTACGCGCGGCTCGAGTGGCTGGCGCAGCGCAAGGAGATGCTGACGCTGGTGGCCCGAGACCTTGAGGAGGGCGCGATCGGTTCGATGCTGCGGATGGCGCCGGATGATCCGGACCGGCTGCTGGAGGACATCGCCGAGCAGCTGTTGGCGCAGGTCGCCGAGCGTGAGGCGGAGCTGGGGCGGCTCGTCGGCTGACGCCGGCTGCCCGGGGCGGCTCGTCGGCTGACGCCGGCTGCCCGGGGCGGCTTGTCGGTTTGGCTCGTCGGTCGAGGGCCGATGTGCCTGGGGTGTCGAGGTCAGCGTTCGGTGGGTGGGAAAGGTCCGGTAGCGTCGGGGTATGGCTTTCGGATCTGTGCCCACGGTTGATGTCACTGAGCTCGCGGACGGTGACTTTCTGCTCGATGTCCGTGAGGACGCGGAGTGGCAGGCAGGTCACGCGGAGGGTGCGCTGCACATTCCGATGAGTGAGTTCGTGGCCCGGTACGGCGAGTTGACCGATGCGGCGCCGCAGGACGGTCGGATCAATGTGATCTGCCGGTCGGGCGGGCGCTCCGCGCAGGTGACGATGTATCTCGCGCAGCAGGGTATCGACGCTGTGAACGTGGCCGGTGGCATGGAGGCGTGGGCTGTTTCGGGCCGCCCCGTCGTGGATGCCGAGGGGCAGCCCGGCGCCGTCGTGTGAGGGGTCTGGCCTCGCTTCAGCTGAGGCTGTGGGCGGCGAGGAGGTTGCCCAGGGTTTCCTCGTGGGCTGCCGCGGGGCCGAGGGACAGCTCGAGGTGTTTGGCCCAGGCGTGGTAGCGGTGCAGCGGGTAGTCGGTGTCGGCGCCGAAGCCGCCGTGCAGATGTTGTGCGGTCTGTACGACGCGTCGTACGCCTTCTGAGGCCCAGATCTTGGCGACTGCGACGTCGCCGGCCGCGGGGAGTGTTCCGTCGGTTGCGGTCGCGATGCGCCAGGCGGCCTGCCAGAGCGTGACTTCCATGGCGCGCAAGTCGATGTAGCGGTCTGCTGCCTGTACGGCTACGGCCTGGAAGGTGGCCACGGGGTGGCCGAACTGTTCGCGTTTGCTGGTGTAGTCGCTGGACATCGCGAGTACGGCTTCGCCGAGGCCGAGGGCGAGTGCGCAGGTTCCGGTGGTGAGGAGGGTGCGCAGCGAGTCCCAGGCGCCCTCGGTGTCGATGACGTCCGTGGTGGGGACGCGGGCGGAGTCGAGGTGGAGTTCGCCGAGGCGTTCGCCGTTGGTGGAGTACTGGTCGGCGAGGGTGACGCCGTCCTGGGTGCGGTGGAGGGCGGCCAGTACGGTGCGGCCCTCGGGGGTGTGGGCGGGCACCATGATCAGGTCGGCGTTGTGGGCCCAGGGCACTGCTGTCTGGGTGCCGTCGAGGGTCCAGCTGTGGTCGTTCGGGTCCTGGCGGGCGGTGACGGCCAGTTCGGCGGGGTCGTGTCCGGTGCGGCCGTTGGCGGCGACGGTGAGGACGAGTTCGCCGCGGGCTGTGGCCGAGAGAGTGCGCTGTTTCAACTCGGGGCTGCCGTAGGTCTGTACGGCGTGGGTGGCGGCGCTGTTCTCCAGGAGGGGTACGCGGGCGAGTGTTCGGGCGGATTCGCGCAGGACGAGGCAGAGGGCGATGGCGTCGAGGCCCGCGCCGTCGTGTTCCTCGTCGATGAGCAGGCTCAGCAGGTCGGACTGGGCCAGGTTGTTCCACAGGGCGCGGTCGAAGTCGTCGGCCACGGCTCTGGTGGTGAGGGCGGGGCTGGGTACGGCGTCGGGTGTGGTGGTGGCGAAGACGGCCTTGGCTGCCTCGACGGCTGCTTGTTGCTCTTCGGTGAAGGTGAAGTCCACTGCCTGTCCTCCCCGGCTCCGGTGCTGTCCTTGGGGTCCGGGCGGCGGACCCTGATCTGACGGATCGTCAAGATAGAACAGGTTCTAAGGGAAGGGAAGGGAAGGGAAGGGAAGGGAAGGGGAGGCGTACGGGACGGTCAACGGTCGAAGTCCAACTCCACCTTCTCCGTGGCCGGGTGGGACTGGCAGGCGAGGACGAAACCGGCCTCCGTCTCCTCGGGTTCGAGGGCGAAGTTGCGGTCCATGCGCACCTCTCCCGAGACCAGGAACGCCCGGCAGGTGCCGCAGACGCCGCCCTTGCACGCGTACGGTGCGTCCGATCTGTTGCGCAGCACCGTGTCGAGCAGGGCTTCGCCGTCCTGCACGGGCCAGGTGCCGGAACGGCCGTCGAGCGTCGCGGTCACCGTGCTGTGCGCGGGTGTGGCGGCGGCGGGCGCGGGTGCCGAGGCGCCGTTCTCGACGTGGAAGATCTCCTCGTGGATCCGGCTTCTGCGCACGCCGAGGGAGCGCAGGGCCCGCTCGGTGCCCTGGACCAGGCCGAAGGGGCCGCAGAGGAACCAGCCGGCGATGTCGTCGACGGGCAGCAGTGCGGGCAGCAGATGCGTGAGGCGTTCCTCGTCGAGCCGACCGGTCACCACTCCGGCCTGTTGCTCCTCTCTGGAGAAGGCCGTGACGAGCTGGAACCGCGTCGGATAGCGGTCCTTGAGGTCGGCCACCTCCTCCAGGAACATCGTCGAGGCCGCGGTGCGGTCACTGCGTATCAGGCAGAACCGGGCGTTCGGCTCGCGGGCGAGGAGCGTCGAGACGATGGAGAGCACCGGGGTGATGCCGCTGCCGCCGACGATCGCGGCATAGTGACCGGGCTGCGGTTCCAGGGTGAAGCGCCCGGCGGGCGTCATCACGTCCAGTACGTCGCCGACGGCGATCTCTTTGTGTGCGTACGGGGAGAACGTGCCGCCTTCGACCATGCGCACCCCGACCCGGAGTTGCCCGGGTCCGTCAGGGTTGAGGGCGGGGGAGCACACGGAGTAGGTGCGCCGGATCTCGGGGCCGTCCGTCTGGCGGCGCAGGGCGAGGTGCTGGCCTGGTGCGAAGCGGTACTCGGCGCGGAGTTCGGCCGGTACGTCGAAGGTCAGGGCCACGGCGTCGTCCGTGAGCCGGTCGACGGCTGTGACGCGGAGCGGGTGGAAGCGGGCCAGGGTGCCGGGCTTGCCTGCCATCACAACTCCTTGAAGTGGTCGAAGGGTTCACGGCAGGTGACGCAGCGGCGCAGCGCCTTGCAGGCGGTGGAGGAGAAGCGGCTGAGGAGTTCGGTGTCGGTGGAGCCGCAGTGCGGGCAGCGCACGGCGAGGGTGAGGGGGACGGGGCCTTGGCCTGCGCCGGCGCGGGGTGGGGCGATGCCGGACTCGGCGAGCTTGCGGCGCCCTTCGTCGGTGATGTCGTCCGTGGACCAGGCCGGGGAGAGGACGCGGCGGACGCTGACCTCGGGCATGCCGTGGTCGTGCAGCACCTTCTCTATGTCGGCGGTCATGGTCTCCACGGCGGGGCAGCCGGTGTAGGTGGGGGTCAGCTCCACCTCGACGCTGCCGGGGCCGAGGACACGGACGCCGCGGACCACGCCCAGTTCCGCGAGGGTGATCATGGGCAGTTCGGGGTCGGGGACCGAGCCGGCCAGTTCCGTGAGGCGCTCTTCGAGGCGGGTCTCGAGCGGGGTCATCACCATGTCGCCCCCGGGTGGCTGCGGTGCAGGTGCTGCATCTCGGCGAGCATGCGGCCGAAGGGTTCGGTGTGCAGGCCCTGGCGGCCCGCGCCTGCTGCCCAGGCGCCGGAACGCGGGGTCTCGGGGAGCGTCAGCGTCGCGCCGCGCAGGGTCTCGCCGATGGACTGGTCCCAACTCCCCTGCAGAGCAGGCCAGTTGATGCCGTGGGTGGTGGTGAGTCCGTCGACGGGCTGGAACATCTCGCCGGTGTACCGCCACAGTGCGTCCACCGCGCGCTGCATGCGGGTGTGGCTCTCGGCCGTGCCGTCGCCGAGGCGGAGGGTCCACTGCTCGGCGTGGTCGCGGTGGTAGTCGACTTCCTTGACCGCCTTGGCCGCGAGTGCGGTGAAGGGGCCTTCGGTGCGGGCCAACTCCGCGTACAGGAAGGCCTGGTAGGTGGAGAAGTACAGCTGGCGCGCGATGGTGTGCGCGAAGTCGCCGTTCGGCTGCTCGACGAGTTGGAGGTTGCGGAAGGCGCGTTCCTCGCGGAGGTAGGCGAGTTCGTCCTCGTCCCCCACCTGGGAGAGCAGGATGCGGGCCTGGCCGAGCAGGTCGAGGGCGATGTTGGCCAGGGCGACCTCCTCTTCGAGTACGGGAGCGTGCCCCGCCCACTCCCCCAGGCGGTGTGAGAGCACCAGCGCGTCGTCGCCCAGGGCGAGGGCGGCCGCGGTGGTCGCCGGGTCCGTACCGGTGGTGGCGCTCGTGGCTTCGGGGCGGCCGGTGCCGGTCGCTGCGGTCACGGGTGCTGCGGCTACGGGTGCTGCGGTCCCGGGTGCTGCTGTCCGGTCGGTGCCGGTGGGCGCGGTCACAGGTGCTTCACTCCTTCCGGGATCTCGTAGAACGTCGGGTGGCGGTACGGCTTGTCGCCCGCGGGCTCGAAGAAAGAGTCCTTCTCGTCGGGGGACGAGGCGGTGATCGCGGCGGAGGGCACGACCCAGAGGGAGACGCCTTCGTTGCGGCGGGTGTAGAGGTCGCGGGCGTTGCGCAGGGCCATCTCCGCGTCCGGGGCGTGCAGGCTGCCGGCGTGGGTGTGGGAGAGGCCGCGGCGGGAGCGGACGAAGACCTCCCAGAGCGGCCAGTCGGTCGATTCGGTCATGCCGTCGCCTCCCCGTGGAGTGGTGCCGTGGCTGCCGCGGGGGCTGCGCCGGCCTGAGCGGTGTGCCGTGCCGTGTCGTGCTTCGCCGCGTACGCAGCGGCGGCTTCGCGGACCCAGGCGCCTTCGTCGTGTGCGCGCTTGCGCTGGGTGATGCGCTGTTCGTTGCAGGGGCCGTTGCCCTTGAGGACCTCGCGGAACTCGGTCCAGTCGATGGGGCCGAAGTCGTGGTGCCCTCGGTCCTCGTTCCACTTCAGCTCCGGGTCGGGGAGCGTCAGTCCGAGGGTTTCGGCCTGGGGGACGCAGATGTCCACGAAGCGCTGGCGGAGCTCGTCGTTGGAATGGCGCTTGATCTTCCAGGCCATGGACTGCGCGGAGTGCGCCGATTCGTCGTCGGGCGGGCCGAACATCATGAGCGACGGCCACCACCAGCGGTTCACGGCGTCCTGCGCCATCTCGTGCTGCTCCGGGGTGCCGCGGCTCAGGGCGAGCAGCGATTCGTACCCCTGGCGCTGGTGGAAGGACTCCTCCTTGCAGATGCGGACCATCGCGCGGGCGTACGGACCGTACGAGCAGCGGCAGAGGGGGACCTGGTTGGTGATCGCGGCGCCGTCCACCAGCCAGCCGATCGCGCCGACGTCGGCCCAGGTCAGTGTCGGGTAGTTGAAGATCGACGAGTACTTCTGGCGGCCGGAGTGCAGTTTGTCGAGCAACTCGTCCCGGCCGGTGCCGAGGGTCTCCGCGGCGCTGTACAGATACAGGCCGTGGCCGGCTTCGTCCTGGACCTTGGCGATCAGGATGGCCTTGCGGCGCAGGGAAGGGGCGCGGGTGATCCAGTTCGCCTCGGGCTGCATGCCGATGATCTCGGAGTGGGCGTGCTGGGCGATCTGCCGGACGAGCGTCGCCCGATAGGCGTCGGGCATCCAGTCCCTCGGCTCGATGCGCTCGTCCGCGGCGACCGCGGCGTCGAACGCCGTGGTCCTGTCCTGCGCGGTCACCGTCTCCATGCCAGGCCCCCTTTTCCTGCGTCTCTGTGCGTCCTGCGTCCCTGCGCGTGGCGGCGGCCGCCACCTTGATCAATCTACCGACCGATCGTTCGGTCCGTCGATTTCAATGGTGGGACCGGCGGCCATACGGTGTCAACCCTGTGGATAACCTCACGGCCGCTGTGCGTGGCCACCTCGGCTGAGTACCGTGCCGAGGGCGAACAGCGGGCGGGGACGGGAGCGGGCGCGATGGACGGGTACGAGCAGGGCCGCGGCGCCGGTGGACGGCCGCCCGGACCCCGCGCCGGAATCGCCGCGCTCTCACCGCCGTACCAGGTCGCCGCGGCCCTCGTCCTCGCCGTCGTCGCGCTCGTGACCTGCGTGCACCTCGCGATGGTCTTTCTGCACGTGGCCCCGCCCAACACGGTGTCCAAGCAGCACGGCCAGGCCGTCGACGACTGGGTCTATCCCGAGTTCGAGCAGAACTGGAAACTGTTCGCCCCCAACCCGCTGCAGCAGAACGTCGCCGTCGAGGCCAGGGCCAAGTTCCGTACCGAGGACGGCGGCATCCGGCACACCGAGTGGCACGGGCTCTCCGCCCAGGACGGCGCGGCCATCGACGGCAACCTGGTTCCCAGCCACACCCAGCAGAACCAGCTGCGCCGCGCCTGGGACTACTACACGTCCACGCACGACACCCAGAACCGGCCGAACGGCACGCGCGGCGAACTCTCCGAGGAGTACCTGCGCCGGATCGCGGTGCTCCGCATCGGACGAGAGGAGCCGGCGCGGTCCACCGACGACTTCCTGAGCGTGCAGGTCAGGTCGGTGACCACCAATGTGCAGCCGCCCTCGTGGAGCGGCGAGAAGCTCGACCCGAAACCTGTGATCCGCCTGCTGCCGTGGTGGAACGTCACGTCCCAGGACATGGAGGTACGTGACCGGTGAACCGCCTCGACCGCCCGCCCACAGCGCTCCCCCGTGGCCTCGGCCGGATCACGTCCGCCGCGCTCGGCCCGTACCAGACGGCCGTGATCCGGATCGGGTTCTCCGCGACCTGGCTGCTCTTCCTGCTGCGCGAACTTCCCCACAGGCATGAGCTGTACGGGCCGCAGGGCCCCTGGAGCTGGGAGCTCGCGCACCGGCTCATCCTCGACAACCAGGCCTTCACGGCACTGATGTGGACCGACGGCCGCGTCTGGTTCGAGTGCGTCTACGGTCTGGCGATCGTCTCGAGCGTGCTGCTGATGCTCGGCTGGCGCACGCGCACGATGTCCGTGCTGTTCATGGTCACCGCGCTGTCGGTGCTCAACCGCAGTGTGTTCGTGGGGGACGGCGGGGACAACGTCATCCACCTCATGGCGATGTACCTGGTCCTGACGCGCTGCGGCCAGGTCTGGTCGCTCGACGCGCGCCGGGCGGCTCGTAGGGCACGCGCGCGTGCGGACGGTTTTCCCGAGCCGGGCCATGATGCGGACGGTTTTTCCGAGCAGGGCCATGATGCGGGCAGTTATCCCGAGCCGGGCCAGGAGAGGGGGAGCGCGGCGGCCGATCCCGACCGGGTCGGGCCCGTGCTGTGGTGGATTCTGGGGCTCTCCCTCTCGCTGGTGACGTTCCTCGGGCACCTCGGCTGGGGATGGGCGCTGATCCTCTGGACGATCTGGTCGGCGCAGGGCCTGTGGTGGCTGCTCGGCCGCCGGGCCCCCGACTCGCAGCCGCGCGCCCTGTGCGACGTCGTCGGCAACCTCCTGCACAACGCCGCCCTGTTCGTGATCATGGTCGAGGCCTGCCTGATCTACGCCACGGCCGGCTGGTACAAGATCCAGGGCAGTCGCTGGCAGGACGGCACCGCCGTCTACTACCCGCTGCACCTCGACTACTTCTCGCCCTGGCCCGCCCTCTCCCAGCTGCTCTCCACGCACGGCACCGCGATCATGCTGATCACCTACGGCACGGTCATCGTGCAGGTCGCGTTCCCGTTCACGCTCTTCAACCGCCGCGTCAAGAACGTCCTGCTCGCGGCCATGATGATCGAGCACGCCGTGATCGCCGTCCTGCTCGGCCTGCCCTTCTTCTCGCTCGCGATGATCGCGGTCGACGCGGTCTTCCTGCCCACCACGTTCCTGCGCCGCATCGGAAAACGGGCCGCACGCGCGCGTAGTGCCCTGTCCACCCGCACACGCGGCGTCCCCGGACAGCGGGGCAGTACGCGCACGGGCCCCGGTCAGGACGAGGCGTACGGGACGGGGGCACCGCAGGCCGTCCCGTCGGACGCGGAACCGCCACCGGGCGACCCGCCCCAGGTGGACGTCTCCCCGCGCTCTTGAGGCGCCCCGAGGCCTGAAGTGAGCGCCACGGCGTAGGCACGCGGCGGGCTCTCCCGGCGCGCGGCCGGTCCCCTCATCGGCCCACGTAGGCTGCACGGCATGAGTGGTGCGGAGGACGTGGACGGGGCTGTGCGCCGCTGGCGGGTGCTGAGCGAGACGGCCGTCCTGCTCGACGGATTCCACGCCCTCAAGCACGCCCTGCGCTTCGGCGCCACCGTCCCGGCCGTACTGACCAGCGGCAAGGACGCGGCCCTGGCGCTCGCCGACGAGCTGGCCCCCGATGTCCGCGACCGCATCGCCGAGCTCGCCCTGGAAGTACCGGCCGAGACCCTGCGCGGGCTCGTGCCCCGGGCGCACCCCACCGGAGTCGCCGCGCTCGCGGTGCGCCCCGACCGGGAGGCCCAGCTCGCCCTCCTCGCACAGGAGCGACGGCCGGCGCCCGCCGTGGTCCTCGACAATCCGCGCAACCTCGGCAACGCGGGCGCCGTCATCCGCCTGGCCGCCGGATTCGGCGCCACCGGAGTCGTCACCACGGGCTCCCTCGACCCCTGGCACCCGACGGTCGTCCGGGGCGCGGCAGGGCTGCACTACGCGACGGCCGTCGAGCGCCTCCAGGTCGACGAACTGCCCGCAGGGCCGCTCTACGCGCTGGACCCCGAGGGCAAGGACATCCGCTCGGTCACCCTGCCCGACGACGCGCTGCTCGCGTTCGGCTCCGAGCGTTCAGGCCTCTCCGCCGAACTGAGGGAGCGCGCCGACGAACTGATCGCCCTGCCGATGCGCCCCCAGGTGTCCAGCTACAACCTGGCCACCAGCGTGGGCATGACGCTCTTCCACTGGTCGACGGCCTCCGGCCGGCCCGCCGCCATGTGACGACCACCCGGCCGAGGCCGCGGTCGCCTCGGGGCGGGCGGACTGGCCGGGCGTGCCGGACTGGCCGGGCGTGCCGGACTGGCCGGGCGGCCGGAGCGGTCGTCACCACGCGCGCGTGCTCACGCCTCCCGGCGGACCTCCACCACGCGGAAGCGGTTGGCGACGAACGCGCCGTCGCACAGCGCCGCGTTGGCCGCCGGGTTGCCGCCCGAGCCGTGGAAGTCGGAGAAGGCAGCCGTCTGGTTGACGTACACCCCGCCCGTGAGGTTGAGGGACAGCTGGGCGCACTCCTCCAGGCAGACCTCCTCCACCTGGTGCTCGAACTCCTGCGACGTGGAGTACGCGCCGACCGTCATCGCGCCCTTGTCGCGCACCGTGCGCCGCAGCAGCTCCACCGCGTCCGCGGGGGACTCGACCGCCACCGCGAAGGAGACCGGGCCGAAGCACTCGTCCAGGAAGACGGATTCCGAGTCCGGCTTGGTGCCGTCCAGCTTGACCATGAGCGGGCTGCGCACCACGGCACCGGGGAACTCGGGGTTGTTGATCTCCCGGCTGGCCAGGGCCACCTCACCGTGACCGGCAGCGGCCTCGAGGCGCGTCTTCACATCCGGGTTGACCAGGGCGCCGAGCAGGGCGTTCGCGCGGGCGTCGTCCCTGAGGAGGGCGTCGACCGCGCCCGCGAGGTCGGTGACCACCTCGTCGTACGACTTGGGGCCCTGGTCGGTCGTGATGCCGTCGCGCGGGATGAGGAGGTTCTGCGGCGTCGTGCACATCTGGCCGCTGTACAGCGACAGGGAGAACGCGAGGTTCGACAGCATGCCCTTGTAGTCGCCGGTCGACTCGATGACGACCGTGTTGACGCCGGCCTTCTCCGTGTAGACCTGCGCCTGGCGGGCGTTGCTCTCCAGCCAGTCGCCGAAGGACGTCGAGCCGGTGTAGTCGATGATGCGGACCTCGGGGCGCACGGCCAGGGTCTTGGCGAGGCCCTCGCCGGGCTGCTCGGCGGCCAGCGCCATCAGGTTGGGGTCGAACCCCGTCTCCGCGAGCACCTCACGGGCGACCTGGACGGTGAGGGCGAGCGGCAGCACCGCGCGCGGGTGCGGCTTGACCAGGACCGGGTTTCCGGTGGCCAGGGAGGCGAACAGGCCCGGATATCCGTTCCACGTCGGGAAGGTGTTGCAGCCGACCAGGAGGGCGATGCCGCGCGGGACGGGCGTGAACTGCTTGCGCAGGTTCAGCGGGTCGCGCTTGCCCTGCGGCTTGCTCCAGTCCGCGGAGTCCGGGGTGCGGGTCTGTTCCACGTACGCGTACGCCACCGCTTCGAGGCCGCGGTCCTGGGCGTGCGGGCCGCCCGCCTGGAACGCCATCATGAAGGCCTGGCCGCTGGTGTGCATGACCGCGTGCGCGAACTCGTGCGTGCGGGCGCTGATGCGGGACAGGATCTCCAGGCACACCACCGCGCGGGTCTCGGCGCCCGCGTCCCGCCAGGCCGGCAGCGCGGCGCGCATCGCGGGCAGCAGCACATCGGGGTCGGCGTGCGGATACTCCACGCCCAACTCGATGCCGTAGGGCGAGGTTTCGCCGCTCACCCAGCCGTCGGTGCCCGGCTGGTCGAGGTCGAGGCGGGTGCTCACGATCGCGTCGAAGGCCGCCTTGCCCGCGGCCGCGTCCAGCGAGCCGTTCTCGCCGTAGGCCTTCGGATGCTCGGGGTGCGGGGACCAGAACGCACGCGTGCGGATGGTTTCCAGGGCCTGGTCGAGGGTGGGCCGGTGCTTCTCGATGAGCTGTTGCGCGGTTACTGCGGCGGCCATGAGGGACAACTCCTCGTCGAGCTGGGCTGGAACAGGAGGACAGAGTTAGAGTAACCGAACGATCGGTCGGGACAAGAGGGGTCGGCCGGACCTGTGGACAACCCATGCGGGAGGATCGCGAGCATGACAGGACTCGACCGCACGAACCCGGTGGCCGTCGTGGGCACCGGCACCATGGGGCAGGGCATCGCCCAGGTCGCCCTGGTCGCCGGACACCCCGTGCTGCTGCACGACGCCGTGCCGGGGCGCGCCGAGCAGGCCGCCGCGGCGATCGCCGCCCGCCTCGACCGGCTCGTCGAGAAGGGCAGGCTGTCCGAGGACGACCGCAGCGCCGCACAGGCCCGCCTGAAGCCGGCCGGAACGCTCACCGAGCTCGCCGACTGCGGCCTCGTCGTCGAAGCCGTACTGGAACAACTCGACGTGAAACAGGCCCTGTTCCGCGAACTGGAAGGGATCGTTTCCGCGGACTGCCTGCTCGCCACGAACACGTCGTCCCTGTCCGTCACCGCCATCGCGGGCGGCCTCGAACGGCCTGGCCGGTTCGTCGGCCTGCACTTCTTCAACCCGGCGCCGCTGCTCCCGCTCGTCGAGGTCGTCAGCGGCTTCGCCACCGAGGAATCGGCCGCCACGCGCGCGTACGACACGGCGAAGTCCTGGGGCAAGAGCCCCGTGCGGTGCGCGGACACCCCGGGCTTCATCGTCAACCGCGTCGCCCGCCCCTTCTACGCCGAGGCGCTGCGCGCGTACGAGGAACGCGTCGCCGATCCCGCCACTGTCGACGCCGTCCTGCGCGAGTGCGGCGGCTTCAGGATGGGCCCCTTCGAGCTGACCGACCTGATCGGCCAGGACGTCAACGAGGCCGTGACGCGCTCCGTGTGGGAGTCCTTCTTTCAGGACCCGAGGTTCACCCCCTCTCTGGCGCAGCGTCGCCTGGTCGAGTCGAGCCGCCTCGGCCGCAAGTCCGGGCACGGCTGGTACGACTACGCCGAGGGCTCCGAGCGGCCGGAACCGGTGCTTCAGGGGCCCGCTGCCGCGCCCGCGGAGGTGACCGTCCGCGGTGATCTCGGGCCCGCCGAACCGCTCGTCGGCCTCCTCAAGAAGGCCGGAGTCGCGGTGCGCGGGGAAGCCTCGGAGAGCGCGTTCATCGTGCTCCCCTGCGGGGCGCGCCTGTTTCCGTCGACCGACGGCACCATGGCGACCAGCCACGGGGACGCGGTCCAGTTCGACCTCGCCCGTGACTACGGGACCACCTCGCTGATAGCCGTCGCTCCCTCGGTGACGGCCTCGGAGGCCGCGCTGCGGGAGGCCACCGGGCTCTTCCAGGCGCTCGGCAAGCAGGTCGTCGTCCTCGCTGACGTGCCCGGCCTGATCGTGGCCCGTACGGTCGCGACGCTCTTCGACATCGCGCTCGACGCCCTGGATCGGGGTGTGGCGGGCGCCGACGACATCGACACGGCCATGCGGCTCGGCGTGAACTACCCCGAAGGCCCGCTCGGTTGGGGCGAGAGCGTCGGCCTGGAGCGGCTGCACGACCTGCTGTCCCGCATGCACGACCAGCAGCCGACGGGGCGCTACGCACCCTCCCTGGGGCTGCGTCGGCGCGTCCACGCCCAGGAAGAGACGGTCCGCCCATGACCACGGCACGACGCGACACGTACACGCCCGAGACGCTTCTCGCCGTCGCCGTACGGATCTTCAACGAGCGGGGCTACGACGGCACGTCCATGGAGCACCTCTCCAAGGCGGCCGGTATCTCCAAGTCCTCGATCTACCACCATGTGGCGGGCAAGGAGGAGTTGCTGCGCCGCGCGGTGAGCCGTGCCCTCGACGGCCTGTTCGCGATCCTCGACGAGGAGCACGCGCGCGTGGGGCGGGCTGTGGACCGCCTGGAGTACGTCACCCGACGCATGGTCGGCGTCCTGACCGCCGAACTCCCTTACGTGACCCTGCTGTTGCGGGTGCGGGGGAACACGGCGACGGAGCAGTGGGCGCTGGAGCGGCGCCGGGACTTCGACCACCAGGTGGCCGAGCTGTTCAAGGCGGCGGTCGCGGATGGGGATCTGCGGGCGGATGTCGAGGTCAGGCTGGCTACTCGGCTGCTGTTCGGGATGATCAACTCGATTGTCGAGTGGTACCGCCCGGGGGGTCGTGGGATGGACGACGCGGAGATCGCCGACGCGGTGGTGCACTTGGCTTTTGCGGGGCTTCGTACGGAGGAGTGAGGTTTGGGGTGCGGGCGGGTTTTTTTCCCCTCCCCGCCCCTTCCCGAAAGTCCTCAGCGGACGGCTCCAGGGGCTGCGCCCCGGGCCCCCGGTCCCGTCGCCCTCCGGGCTGGTCCTCAAGCGCCGGACGGGCTGGGGTGGCCGTCTCTCCCGAGAGTCCTCAGCGGATGGCTACGAGGGCTACTGGGGCTGCGCCTGTCCGCCCCTCCCGGAGCTGCCGCGCCCTGGCCCCCGCTCCGGGCGTCAGCCCCCGGACCCCAGCTTCGGGACTTGCCCCTGAGCCCCGCTTCGGGGCTCCGCCCAGACCCCGGCTTCGGGGCGTTGCGCCGGACCCCCGCATCGCGCTTCGCGCTCGTCCTCAAACGCCGGACGGGCTGGATGGGGTCGCTTCCCAGGCACTGGACGGTTGAGGGCAGGCCCGCCGCCTGGGCGGTGGATGGGCGGGGATTGGGGTCGTTGGCCGAGTGTCGAATGCGCTGGATGGGGACTCGTTCCCCGCGCGCTGGACGGGCTGAGGTTGGGGTCGTTCCCCGCGCGCCGGGCGGGCTGAGGTTGGGGTCGTTTCCCAGGTGCTGGACGGCTGGGGCCGGTCCCGCCGCCTGGGCATCAGATGAGCGGGGGGCGTTGCCCGCGCGTCGGGATGGGCTGGATCGGGCTCCCTCCCCGAGGCTCCGGCCGCGCTGGGTGTGGACTGGTCCCAAGCGCCGGACCGGCCGAGGTTGGGCTCGACCCCCAAGCACCGGCGCCCCGAGGTTGGACTCGCACCCGAGCACCGGCGCCCCGAGGTTGGACTCCCCCCTCGAGCATCGGACGACCTGAATCCGCTCGGCCGGCAGCCCCGAGCAAGCCCAAGCACGCAGACCCGCGACCCTCAACCCATTAACCCCGGACCCCAGCCCCGGCCCCGGCCCCTAACCTCCAGCCCTCAACTCCCAGCCCTTACCCCCTATCCCCCGGGATCCTCCGGATGATCCAGATCCGTCTCCTCGAAGACCAGCAGCGTGCGTGTGCTCAGTACCTCCGGGATTGACTGCAGCCGTGTCAGGACGAGTTCGCGCAAGGTGCGGTTGTCCGGTGTGTGTACGAGCAGCAGTACGTCGAAGTCGCCGCTGACCAGCGCCATATGGGCCGCGCCCGGGAGTTCCTTGAGTTGTTCGCGGACCGTGCGCCAGGAGTTCTGCACGATCTTCAGGGTGATGTACGCGGAGGCTCCCTGGCCGGCGCGTTCGTGGTTGACGCGCGCCCCGAAGCCGCGGATCACGCCGTCCTCGATCAGCCGGTTGATCCGGGCGTACGCGTTGGCCCGCGACACATGAACGTGCTCGGCCACGGAACGTATCGAGGCGCGACCGTCCGTCCGCAGCATCCGCAGGATGTCCCGGTCGATGGCGTCCAGCGGGCGCGGCGGCGGCAGCGGCGTCGTGGACTGTGCCGTGGAGTGTGTCGTGGGCGGTGTCGCCGAAGAGTCCGACGCGTCGTCGGAGCCCTGGTCGGCCATTCGTTCAGGTGCCATGTCCCCCCGCCTCCCTACCATGGACGTACTGCATCTATCCCAGGCTGTGGAGAACCGTTTGTCCACAGGCTGGAGGTGCCTGTAGCCAAAATGCGCCGACGACCGAACAATCGGTAGGTGAGGCGCATCGCACAGCCGCGTCTCTCTCGACATCTGCACGACCCCTGATCACCACCCAATATTCAGGACATTCGAGATATTCGAGGCGCTCGGCGCCACCCCTTGATCGAGGAGGTGCACGCGGTGAAGAACCAGAGCCCGGTCATGGAGCAGCGGGGGTCCTACCGACCCAGCCCGCCGCCCGCCTGGAAGCCCCGTACGGATCCCGCCCCACTGCTGCCCGATGCCAGGCCGTACCGCGTCCTCGGCACCGAGTCGGCGGCCAAGGCGGACCCGGCGCTGCTGCTCGAGCTGTACGAGCAGCTGGTACGCGGCCGCAGATACAACACGCAGGCGACGGCGCTCACCCGGCAGGGCCGGCTCGCGGTCTACCCGTCGAGCACCGGGCAGGAGGCCTGCGAGGTCGCCGCCGCGCTCGCCCTCGAAGAGCGCGACTGGCTCTTCCCCAGCTACCGCGACACGCTCGCCGCCGTGGCCCGCGGCCTCGACCCCGTGCAGGCGCTGACGCTGCTGCGCGGCGACTGGCACACCGGGTACGACCCGCACGAGCACCGCATCGCGCCCCTGTGCACCCCGCTCGCCACCCAGCTTCCGCATGCCGTGGGCCTCGCGCACGCCGCCCGCCTCAAGGGCGACGACGTGGTGGCGCTCGCGATGGTGGGCGACGGCGGGACGAGCGAGGGCGACTTCCACGAGGCGCTGAACTTCGCGGCGGTGTGGAAGGCGCCGGTCGTCTTCCTTGTGCAGAACAACGGATTCGCGATCTCGGTGCCCCTCGCCAAGCAGACCGCCGCACCGTCCCTGGCCCACAAGGCCGTCGGGTACGGAATGCCGGGCCGCCTGGTCGACGGGAACGACGCGGCGGCGGCCCACGACGTGCTCACCGAAGCCGTGTGCCGCGCGCGCGAGGGCGGCGGTCCCACGCTGGTGGAGGCCGTGACGTACCGCATCGAGGCGCACACCAACGCCGACGACGCGACGCGCTATCGCCGGGACACGGAAGTGGAGACCTGGCGGGCGCACGACCCGATCGCGCTCCTGGAAGGCGAGTTGACGGAGCGCGGCCTCCTCGACGACGCCCGCAGGCAGGGCGCGAAGGACGCCGCCGAGGCGCTCGCGGCCGACCTGCGCGAGCGCATGAACCAGGACCCGGTCCTGGACCCGATGGACCTGTTCACGCATGTGTACGCGGAGCAGACCACCCAACTGCGCGAGCAGGCCGCCCAGTTGCGCGCCGAGCTGGAAGCGGAGGCCGAGCGATGACCACCGTGGCGGACAAGCCGAGTACGACGGCGGTGAAACCCGCGTCCATGGCGCAGGCCCTGCAGCGCGCGCTGCGGGACTCGCTCGCTGCGGACCCGAGCGTGCACGTGATGGGGGAGGACGTCGGCCCGCTCGGCGGCGTCTTCCGCATCACCGACGGCCTCACCAAGGAGTTCGGCGAGGACCGCTGTACGGACACCCCGCTCGCGGAGGCGGGCATCCTGGGCACGGCCGTCGGCATGGCGATGTACGGCCTGCGGCCGGTCGTGGAGATGCAGTTCGACGCGTTCGCGTACCCGGCGTTCGAGCAGCTGATCTCACACGTGGCGCGGATGCGGAACCGCACGAAGGGTGCCATGCCGCTCCCGATCACCATCCGCGTGCCGTACGGCGGCGGCATCGGCGGCGTCGAGCACCACAGCGACTCCTCCGAGGCCTACTACATGGCGACGCCGGGTCTGCACGTCGTCACACCGGCCACGGTCGCCGACGCGTACGGCCTGCTCCGCGCCTCGATCGCCTCCGACGACCCGGTGGTGTTCCTGGAGCCCAAGCGCCTCTACTGGTCGAAGGATTCCTGGAACCCGGACGCTCCGGCGAGCGTTGAACCGATAGGACGGGCCGTGGTGCGGCGCACCGGCCGCAGCGCGACGCTCATCACGTACGGGCCCTCCGTGCCGGTCTGCCTGGAGGCCGCGGAGGCCGCGCGTGAGGAGGGATGGGAGCTCGAGGTCGTGGACCTGCGCTCGCTGGTGCCGTTCGACGACGCGACGGTCTGCGACTCGGTGCGCAGAACCGGCCGCGCGGTCGTGGTGCATGAGTCGGGCGGGTTCGGCGGACCTGGCTCGGAGATCGCCGCGCGGGTCACGGAGCGGTGCTTCCACCACCTGGAGGCGCCCGTCCTGCGGGTCGCGGGGTTCGACATCCCGTATCCGCCGCCGATGCTGGAGCGGCACCATCTGCCCGGCGTCGACAGGATCCTGGACGCCGTGGCGAGGCTGCAGTGGGAGGGGGACAGCTGATGGCGCAGGTCTTCGAGTTCGCTCTGCCCGACCTGGGCGAGGGGCTCACGGAAGCCGAGATCGTCCGCTGGATGGTGTCCGTCGGCGACGTGGTCGCGGTGGACCAGCCGGTGGTCGAGGTCGAGACGGCCAAGGCGATGGTCGAGGTGCCCTGCCCGTACGCGGGCGTGGTCACCGCCAGATTCGGCGAGGAGGGCACGGAACTCCCCGTAGGGGCACCGCTGTTGACCGTCGCGGTCGGCGCCGAGGCCGGAGACGGCGCGTCGTCGGGGCTGAACGGCACCGGTGGCGGGGCGTCGAGCCGTACGGAGAGCGGTGCCCGTGCGGACGAGGGCGAGCCGGAGTCCTCGGGGAACGTCCTGGTCGGGTACGGCACGGGTGCGGCCCCGGCCCGCCGGCGCCGGGTGCGGCCCCCGGGCGTCGGTGCCGGTGCCGGTGCCGGGACGGACGGCTCGCGTGCCGTGGAGAGCTCGCGTACTGCGGAGAGCCGGCCCGCTCCGGCCGAGCCCGAGCGGACAGCGCCCGCACCCGCTCGCGCACAGGAGGCGTCTGCTCCCGCACAGGAGGCGTCTGCTCCCGCACAGGGCACATCCGCCCCCGCGCGGGAGGCGGACGGACCCGTTCCGGTGATCTCCCCGCTCGTACGGCGTCTGGCGAAGGAAAACGGCCTGGATCTGCGGGAGTTGACCGGGTCGGGGGTGGACGGGCTGATCCTGCGCGCGGATGTGGAGTACGCGGTGCGTGCCGCCCAGCGCGCGGCGCAGCCGGACACGGCACGCGAAGGGGCCGTCACGGCGGAGGGCGTCACCGAGGAGAGCGTCACCGAGGAGGGCGTCACCGAGGAGAGCGCGCTCGGTCAGGCCACCCGCGAGGGTCCCGCGCGTACGGCCGCGGGCCAGACCCGTACGGCCGCGGGCCAGACGCGTACGCCGCTGCGCGGGGTGCGGGGGGCCGTCGCGGACAAGTTGTCCCGCAGCCGCCGCGAGATCCCGGACGCGACCTGCTGGGTGGACGCGGACGCCACGGAGCTGATGAACGCCCGCAAGGCGATGAACGGCAACGCGGCCGCCGGGCAGAAGATCTCCCTGCTCGCGCTCCTCGCCCGGATCTGCACGGCGGCCCTGGCCCGCTACCCGGAGCTGAACGCCACGGTCGACCTGGAGGCCCGCGAGATCGTCCGCCTGGACGCGGTCCACCTCGGCTTCGCCGCGCAGACGGAGCGGGGCCTGGTCGTACCGGTGGTGCGAGACGCGCATGCGCGGGACGCGGAGTCGCTGAGCGCCGAGTTCGGGCGGCTCACGGAGGCGGCGCGGACCGGATCGCTGACCCCGGCCGAGCTGACCGGCGGCACGTTCACGCTGAACAACTACGGCGTGTTCGGCGTGGACGGCTCGACGCCGATCATCAACCACCCCGAGGCCGCGATGCTCGGCGTGGGCCGGATCGTGCCCAAACCCTGGGTGCACCAGGGCGAGTTGGCGATACGCCAGGTGGTCCAGCTCTCCCTCACCTTCGACCACCGCGTCTGCGACGGCGGCACGGCGGGCGGCTTCCTGCGGTACGTCGCCGACTGCGTGGAACAGCCGGCGGTGCTGCTGCGCACGCTCTGAGCGGTAGGTGTGGTGCCGACGGGTCTCCCGCCGACGACCGGCCGCCGACGACCGGCCGCCGACGACCGGCCGCCGGGCGACGGGCGACGGGCGACGGGTGACGGGCGGCCGGTGGCACGTTCGGTGTGACGGATGTCCCTCCGCGTAGAGGCCGTTCGCGGGGGTGGCATTGATCGCCGGTGCGGCCATACTCGGTGGATGACCTCGTATGACGCCGTCGTGCTCGCAGGGGGCGCCGCCAGACGCCTGGGCGGCGCCGACAAGCCCGGCGTGCGCGTCGGCGGCCGGTCCCTCCTCGACCGCGTCCTCGCCGCCTGCGCCGACGCGGACACGACGGTGGTCGTCGCCGAGCGCAGGCCGACCGCACGCCCTGTCCTGTGGGCGCGCGAGGAACCGCCCGGCGGCGGTCCGTTGGCCGCGCTCGGCGCCGGGCTGAGCCGGACCACGGCGGACACGGTGCTCGTCCTCTCCGCCGACCTGCCCTTCCTGGGGGAGGGCACCGTACGACTGCTGCTCGACGCGTTGGCGACGGGCCGCCCGGAAGGCACCGAGCCAGACAGCACGCAGCCGGAAGCCGGGCCCTCGAACGCCACCCAGCCCGACAGCTCCCGCTCGGACAGCCCCCAGCCCGACAGCTCCCGCTCGGACAGCTCCCGCTCGGACAGCCCCCGGCCGGACAGCCCCCGGCCGCACGGCCCGCAGCCGAACGATGCGCAGCCGAACGATGCGCAGCCGAACGATGCGGGGCCGAACGATGCGCAGCCGAACGATGCGGGGCCGAACGATGCGCAGCCGAACGAAGCGGGGCCGAACGAAGCGGGGCCGAACGATGCGGAGCCGAACGATGCGGAGCCGGACGGCCCGCAGCCGGAGCGCCAACCACCCGAAGGTGCCCTGCTGGTCGACGCGGAAGGGCGGGACCAGCCGCTCGTGGCGGCGTACCGGGCCGAGGCGTTGCGCCGTGGCCTGGAGCGCCTGACCGAGGAGCACGGCGGGCTCGGAGGGCTGCCGTTGCGGCGGCTCACCGCCGGTCTCACCCTCACCCGGGTCACCGAACCCGGCGACTCCCGTGCCGCGTTCGACTGCGACACCTGGGAGGACATCGCCGAAGCCCGCGCACGCATCAGGGAGCATGAGCACGTGCTGGATGAATGGATCACCGCAGTCAAGGACGAGCTCGGCATCGACCTGGAGGTCGACACGGGCCTGCTGTTGGACCTCGCGCGCGATGCCGCACACGGTGTGGCGCGGCCGGCGGCGCCGCTGACCACGTTCCTCGTGGGGTACGCGGCTGCGCGGGCCGAGGGCGGTCCCGAAGCCGTGGCCGAGGCAGCGCGCAAGGCCGCCGCCCTCGCCGCGCGCTGGGCCGACGAGGACAAGCGCGACGACCAGCCGGGCGGCGCCCCCGGCGCGGACACCGCACCGGACGCGGAATGACCGGGCCCCGCGGGCTGAACGAGATGAACGCCACGGACGGCCGCGGGGGGCACGCCGAGCGCGCCTCCGGCGCCGCCCCGGACCGGGACGCCGAACGCGACCACGACCAGGACGTCGACGAGGCCCTGGCCCTGGTCAGAGAAGCGTCGGCCGGGTACGAGGACGGGCAGGGCAAGCGGCCCGGAGCGGGGCGGCCCGGAGCGGGGCGGCCCGGAGAGCGGCGGCCCGGAGAGCGCCACGCCCCCCACGCCGACCAGCACCGCCCCGACAACCCCCGCCCCGACAACCCCCACCCCACCAACCCCCACCCCAGACACCAAGGCACCCCCTGGCCGCAGGCTCGCGACCGTGCGGCCCGGGCCGCCGAGTCCGTGGCGCGCAGGAGCCCCGCCTCCGTCCCGCTCGACCAGGCGCTCGGCCTGGTCCTCGCCGCTCCGCTCACCGCGCTGACCGACCTGCCGTCGTTCGACACCTCGGCGATGGACGGCTGGGCGGTCGCGGGACCGGGCCCCTGGAAGGTGCGGGACGAGGGAGTGCTGGCCGGCCAGTCCGGCGCGGACGCGCTGGCGGACGGCGAGGCGATGCCGATCGCGACCGGTGCGCGCATCCCCCGCGAGGTCACCGCCGTCATCCGCAGCGAGCACGGCCGTACGGACAGCAAGGGCCGGCTGCACGCCGAGCGTGAGGTGATGCACGGTCAGGACATCCGCCCGCGCGGCCAGGAGTGCCGCAGCGGTGACCAACTCCTGCCCGCGCGGTTCTCCGTGACCCCGGCGGTGCTCGGCCTCGCCGCCGCCGCGGGGTACGACTCGCTTCCGGTCGTCCCCCGCCCGCGCGTCGAAGTACTCGTACTGGGCGACGAGTTGCTCACCGAAGGACTGCCGCGCGAGGGGCTGATCCGGGACGCGCTCGGCCCGATGCTGCCGTACTGGCTACGGGCGCTGGGCGCCGAGGTCATCGCCGTACGCAGGCTCGGTGACGACGCGAAGAAGCTGCGCGAGGCGGTCGCGGGTTCGCAGGCCGAGTTGGTCGTGACGACCGGTGGCACCGCGTCGGGCCCTGTCGACCATGTGCATCCGACGCTGCGGGCGCTCGGCGCCGAACTGCTTGTGGACGGCGTGGAGGTGCGGCCGGGGCACCCGATGCTGCTCGCCCGACTCGACGAGCGCCGCCACCTGGTGGGGCTGCCCGGCAATCCGCTCGCCGCGGTCTCGGGGCTGCTGACGCTGGCCGAACCGGTGTTGCGTACGCTTTCCGGGCGGATCGCGCCGGTGCCGTATCTCGCCCCCACGAGGGACGAGATCCACGGGCATCCGCACGACACACGGCTCGTGCCCGTGGTGTTGCGTGCGGAGCCGCAGTTGGTCGCCGTGCCGCTGCACTACAACGGCCCGGCCATGCTGCGTGGGATCGCCGCCTCCGACGGCCTCGCCGTGGTGCCGCCCGGCGGGGCGAAGCCCGGCCAGGAGCTGGAGATCCTCGACCTGCCGTGGACACTGCCGTCCTCGCCCACGACCCATGACACGAACAGCGCGGAAGGGTGTTTCACGTGAAACTGCCCGGCCATGACGCCATGGCACGTCAGGCGGACGAGCATCTGGTGAGCGCCCAGGTGAAGCTGCCGAAGCGAGAGGTCGGGCGTCCGCTGCGACAGGTCGCCAAGCGGCTGGCCATGGCTCTGACCGTGCTGGTCTCGACGGCCTTCATCGTCTTCGCCGACCGTGACGGCTACCACGACAACCACGACGGCGACGTCAGCCTCCTGGACGCGTTCTACTACGCGACCGTCACCCTCTCCACCACCGGCTACGGCGACATCGTGCCCGCCGGCGACACCGCCCGTGTCATCAATATCCTCGTCATCACACCGCTGCGCGTGCTGTTCCTGATCATCCTCGTCGGCACCACGCTCGAGGTCCTCACCGAGCGCACCCGTGAGGAATTCAGGCTGAACCGCTGGAGGTCCCAGTTGCGCGAACACACCGTCGTCGTCGGCTTCGGCACCAAGGGCCGCTCCGCGATCCAGACCCTCTGCGCCACGGGTCTGAAGAAGGAACAGATCGTCGTCGTCGACCCCAGCGCCAAGGTCATCGAGGCGGCCACGGCCGACGGGTTCGTGGGCGTCGTCGGCGACGGCACGCGCAGCGACGTACTGCTGCGGGCCGAGGCGCAGAAGGCCCGGCAGGTCGTGATCGCCACCCAGCGCGACGACACCGCCGTCCTCGTCACGCTCACCGCCCGCCAGCTCAACCGGGGCGCGAAGATCGTCGCGGCGGTACGCGAGGAGGAGAACGCGCCGCTGCTCCGCCAGTCCGGTGCCGACGCGGTGATCACCAGCGCCAGCGCCGCCGGTCGCCTGCTCGGCCTGTCGGTGCTCAGCCCGAGCGCGGGCACGGTCATGGAGGACCTGATCCAGCAGGGCAGCGGCCTCGATCTGATCGAACGCCCGGTGATAAAGGCCGAGGTGGGGCGCACCGCGCGCGAGGTCGAGGAGCTCGTGGTGAGCGTCGTACGCGGGCACCGGCTGCTCGGCTACGACGATCCGGCCATCGGCAAGCTGGAGTTGACGGACCGTCTGATCACGATCGTGCGGGCCACGCCCGGCCCGCCCGGGGTCCCGGACCTCCGTCCGCTGCCGAGCGACTGAGCGGTCGGCCACCTCCGCAAGGCCGCGCCCGGCGAGTAGCCTCGCGCCCATGTATGCGATCACGATCCCCGAACCCGGCGGACCCGAGGCGCTTGTCTGGGCCGAGGTCCCCGATCCCGTACCCGGCGAGGGCGAGGTCCTGGTCGAGGTGGCGGCCAGCGCCGTCAACCGCGCCGACCTGCTCCAGCGCCAGGGCTTCTACAACCCGCCGCCCGGCGCCTCCCCGTACCCGGGCCTCGAATGCTCGGGCCGGGTCGCCGCGCTCGGCCCGGGGGTGAGCGGTTTCTCGGTCGGCGACGAGGTGTGCGCGCTGCTCGCGGGCGGTGGGTACGCGGAGAAGGTCGCCGTGCCCGCGGGGCAGTTGCTGCCCGTGCCGCAGGGCCTCGACCTGGTCACGGCGGCGGCGCTGCCCGAGGTGACGTGCACGGTCTGGTCGAACGTCTTCATGGTCGCCCATCTGCGCCCGGGCGAGACCCTGCTGGTGCACGGTGGGGCCAGCGGCATCGGCACGATGGCGATCCAGCTGGCGAAGGCCGTGGGCGCGCGGGTCGCGGTGACGGCGGGCGGCAAGGAGAAGCTGGAGCACTGCGCGCGGCTCGGCGCGGACATCCTGATCGACTACCGCGAGCAGGACTTCGTGGAGGAGATCCGCGCGGCCACGGACGGCTCGGGCGCGGACGTCATCCTCGACATCATGGGCGCCAAGTACCTGGAGCGGAACGTCAAGGCGCTCGCGGTGAACGGCCGCCTCGCGATCATCGGTCTCCAGGGCGGGGTCAAGGGCGAGCTCAACCTCGGCGCGCTCCTCGCCAAGCGCGCGGCGATCACCGCGACCTCGCTGCGCGGCCGCCCGCTCGCCGAGAAGACGGCCATCGTCGCCGCCGTACGGGAACACGTCTGGCCGCTGATCGAGGCGGGCCGTGTCGAGCCGGTCGTCGACCGGACCCTGCCGATGGCCGAGGCGCCGGACGCGCACCGGGTCCTGGAGGAGAGCACGCACGTCGGCAAGGTGCTCCTCACCCGCTGACGCCCTGACCGCCCGCCCCACAGCAGCCGCGCTGACGCCCCCGACCGCCCGCCTCCACATCAGCCGTGCTGAGGCCCCGACCACCCGCCCCCACAGCAGCCGTACGGCCGGACCTCCCGACCGTACGACCCCGGTGGCCCTCCCCCGGACCGCCCCGGGATGCCCGAGATGTCCGCGCATGTGACGCTGACGGCATCCACCTTGGCGACTCGGCACCGGGAGGGGGTCACCGACGTGACTCCACGGCTCCGCCTGCGGCACACCGTCGCGCTGCTCGCCGCGCTGCTCGCCGTGCTCCTCGCGACGCTGCTGCCCGCGGGCCCGGCCACGGCGGCCACGCCCCCCGCACCCCGCGAGCCGGTCCGGTCGAGCCCAGAGGAACCGAGCCCCGACGCCTCCCGCGCGGGCAGCCGCGCCGGTGAGGGCCGTCAGCGCCCCGGCCGTACGGAGCCGATCCCGGACCCGGAGCCGCCCCCGCAGCACAAGCACAAGCACCAGCACCAGCACCAGCAACACCACCGGCACCACAACCAGCACCCGCCGCCGCCGGAACGGCAGGACCCGTCGAACCCGCCGGAACCGACCCAGACCGCGGAGCGCCCGGACGCCTCGGCCACTCCGGACGTACCCGGCGACGGCACCGCACGGCAGGCGGTCGGCGACGACGGCCCCGTGCTGCGAGTGCTGCCGCTCGGCGCGGGCCTGGTCCTGATCGGCCTCGGCCTCGCCTTCCTCGCCGTACGCATCAGACGCAGCTGAGCCGCCCCGCCGGCCCGTGGGAAGGGCACGCCGGGGGGAGTCGGACCGTACGCGCAGGGTGGATCAACGCCGCGGCGGGGCACCACCCTGGTGTGCAGCAGGCGTACGAGAGAATGGCCGCATGGAGATGCCGAGGAACGACAGGTCGCAGGAAAACCCCCAGGTCCTCGTCGTGGGGCAGGACGGAATGGCCCTCGGTGGCGGGGGCGGTGGTGACGACGAGTCGCGTGAGCTTCCGGTGACGGACATGGTCGAGCAGCCGGCCAAGGTGATGCGCATCGGCAGCATGATCAAGCAGCTGCTTGAAGAAGTGCGGGCGGCACCTCTGGACGAGGCGAGCCGGGTGCGGCTCAAGGAGATCCACGCGAGCTCGGTGAAGGAGCTGGAGGACGGCCTCGCACCCGAACTGGTCGAGGAGTTGGAGCGGCTCTCACTGCCGTTCACCGACGAGACCACGCCCAGCGACGCCGAACTGCGCATCGCACAGGCCCAGTTGGTCGGCTGGCTGGAGGGGCTCTTCCACGGCATCCAGACGACGCTGTTCGCCCAGCAGATGGCGGCCCGCGCCCAGCTGGAGCAGATGCGCCGCGCGCTGCCGCCCGGCGCGGGCGGTCACGAGGGCGACGAGGACCACCCGCACGCGGGCCGCACCGGAGGCCCGTACCTGTAACCCCCGGCGGCACCCGCCCGTACCGACGACGACGGAGCCCGGCCCACCACGTTCGGTGAGCCGGGCTCCGTCATGCGCTGCGGCCGGCGGGCCGCAGCGCGGAAGGCTGCGGAAAGCTACTGCGCCGGGTTCCCGCTGGAGACCTCCAGCTGGATGGTCGGCGGGTTGTCCGGGTCGAAGTCCGTGTCCGACGTCGGGTACTGCTTCATGACCGTGCCCTCGCCGTAGGTGTTCTCGTCCACGGTCGTGATCTTGTACTTCCAGCCGCCCTTCTGGATGCACTCCTTGACCGAGTCGATGTTGCGGTACTCGAACTTCGGCAGGGTCTTCATGCTCGGGTCCGAGAAGCTCTCCCGGGGTTCCGTGCAGTCGGTGGTGTCCATGACCTTGGTCTTGTCCGGGCCCTTGTGGCCCGCGACCTCCTCGGCCGTCGCCGTCTCCTTGCCTCCGGGGTCTTCACCGCCGCCGCCGCCGTTCAGCGTGAGGGCCGTGACCAGTCCGCCGATGGCGAGCACGGCGACCGCGATCGCGCCGACGATCACCGGGGTGTTGCTCTTGCCGCCACGACCGCCGTTGCCGCCGCCGGCCGTCGCGGGCTGCGGGCTCAGGTGGTACGGCGGCGGGGTGCCGGGGCCGCCCTGCTGCGGGGCGAAGTTGGCGGGCGCCGGGGTCTGGTACCCGCCCTGCTGCGGGTAGCCGTACCCGGGAGCGGGAGTCGGCGCGGGCGTACCAGGGCCGCCGGGGCCGCCGGGGCCGCCGGGCCCACCGGGACCGTACGGCGCCGGCTGGTACGGGGTCTGGACGCTGCCGGGGCCGGGCGCCGGCATGCCCTGGTCGACCGGCGGGAACACCGAGGCGCCGACGCCCGCGCCGCTGCCGGTGTGCGCACCCGGCACGATGCTCGGCGCGGCGCCCTGCAGGGACTGCACGACCCGCAGGCACTCGTCCCGCATCGCGTCGGCCGTGGGGAAGCGCTCGTTGGGGTTCTTCTTCAGGGCGCGGGCGACCAGCGCGTCCACCGCGGGCGGCAGCGAACGGTTGATGGAGGACGGCGCGACCGGCTCCTCCTGAACGTGTGCGTACGCGATGGCAAGCGGCGAGTCGGCCTCGAACGGCAGCCGCCCGGTGACCAGTTGGAACAGCATGATGCCGACCGAGTAGAGGTCGGAGCGGGCGTCCACACCGCGGCCGAGGGCCTGCTCGGGGGAGAGGTACTGCGGGGTGCCGACGACCATGCCGGTCTGCGTCATCGACGTCACGCCGGACTGCATGGCGCGGGCGATGCCGAAGTCCATGACCTTGACGACGTTCCGCTTCGTCACCATGACGTTGCCGGGCTTGATGTCGCGGTGGACCAGGCCCATCTCGTGGCTGATCTCCAGGGCCGCGAGGACGTCGGCGGTGACCTTGAGGGCGCGGTCGGTGGGCATCGCGCCGAACTGCGCGACGTCGGCGTCGAGCACGGAGCCGAGCGGCTTGCCCTCGACGTACTCCATCACGATGTACGGCATCGTCGAGCCGTCGAGCTCGTCCTCGCCGGTGTCGAAGACCGAGACGATGTTGGTGTGCGTGAGCTTGGCCACGGACTGGGCCTCGCGGCGGAAGCGCTCGCGGAAGGACTGCTCGCGGCCGAGCTCGGTGTGCAGGGTCTTGATGGCGACCTGCCGGTCGAGGACCGAGTCGTACGCCAGGTGGACCGAGGCCATGCCGCCCTCGCCGAGGAGGTCCCGCAGCTGGTAGCGGCCGCCGGCCAGGGCACGCCCCGCGTACCGGCCGCCCTGTGCGCCGTCCTGGCTCATGTTCTGCGTCCCCCATCGGCGCGGTGAATGCGCGTAACGAATACGTGTGACGAATGCGCGTACCTGCGCGAAGATCCCTGCTATTCCGGGCCAAGTCTGCCCGAGGGCACCGACACGTCAAGCCGGGTGCCCGTTCCGTGACCCTACGCGCAAGAACCGTCTCGGAAGCGTTACCGGGGGCGTCCGCAGGGTGATATGGCGCCCGTCACGCTCTTGTCACGTCCCGCGCCCCGCGCGCCGGGACAGACCACTCGATTTGCCCGAAACCCCGGGTAACAGGTTTGATGGCCGGTCCATCTCGAACCAGCGTGCCGCGCCGAGGCTGTAGCGTGGGCTGGCGGAGGCCGTAAGAGGAGACGCGCGCACTCGCCCATCTGGGGCAGATGCAGGCGGGCATGCCGGGTTCGCGGGCATGTCGGGTTACGGACCAGACGCGACCAGTTACGACAGGAAACGACGGCGAGGACTGATGGACCAGCAGCGCGCTCAGGGCCCGTCCGACCCCGAGGCGACTGGCGGCGGTATGTCAGACGCGCCTGAGTTGTGGGGTAATGGCGGGCTTGTCGGAGACGGACGATACCGGCTGACCCACAGACTCGGACGCGGCGGCATGGCCGAGGTCTTCGCCGCCGAGGACGTACGCCTCGGGCGCACGGTCGCCGTGAAGCTGCTCCGCTCCGACCTCGCCGAGGACCCGGTCTCCAAGGCCCGCTTCACGCGCGAGGCCCAGTCGGTCGCCGGTCTCAACCACCACGCCGTGGTCGCGGTCTACGACTCCGGTGAGGACCTCATCGGCGGCAACACCATCCCGTACATCGTGATGGAGCTCGTCGAGGGCCGGACCATCCGGGACCTGCTGCTCAACGCCGAGGCGCCGGGCCCCGACCAGGCGCTGATCATCGTCTCGGGTGTGCTTGAGGCGCTCGCGTACTCGCACCAGCACGGCATCGTGCACCGCGACATCAAGCCCGCCAACGTGATCATCACCAACACCGGTGCGGTGAAGGTGATGGACTTCGGCATCGCGCGGGCCCTGCACGGCGCGTCCAACACGATGACGCAGACCGGCATGGTCATGGGCACCCCGCAGTACCTCTCGCCGGAGCAGGCCCTCGGCAAGGCCGTCGACACCCGCTCCGACCTGTACGCGACGGGCTGCCTGCTCTACGAACTCCTCGCGCTGCGGCCCCCGTTCACCGGTGAGACGCCGCTCTCGGTGGTCTACCAGCACGTGCAGGACATGCCGGTCCCGCCGTCCGAGCTGTCCGACGGGGTGCCGCCGGAGCTGGACGGCCTGGTGATGCGCGCCCTCGCCAAGGACCCGGACGACCGGTTCCAGACGGCGGAGGAGATGCGCGGCCTCGTCCAGTACGGCCTGCAGATGCTGCAGGACCAGGGTGGCCACACGGGTACGTGGAGCACCGGCCCGGTGGCGATGCACGAGGGCGGCAACACCCCGGCGATGGGCGTCACCGGCGCCGCGGCCCGCCCGCACCCCGGGGACACGGGTACGGCGCAGATCCAGCAGCCGATGCTCCGCCCGATAGGGGACGACGACGGCGGCTTCGACGGCGGCGGCGGGAACGGCGGCGGCCGGGGCGGTCGCGGCGGCAACGGCCGCGGCAAGATGTGGCTCTTCGCGGTCCTGGCGATCGCGGCGATCGCGGTCGGCGTGGCCGTGGCCCTGAACGCCGCGCAGGGCACAAAGAAGGACCCGGGCCCGGACAAGGACCCGACGCCGACGCAGTCCCAGTCGAAGGACCCCACGGACGAGCCGACGGACGAGGAGACGACGCAGGAGGAGACGGAGCCCGGCAACACCGGCGGCAACCCGGACTACACCGACACTCCGACCCAGCCCTCGTACACCCCGTCCGAGGACCCGACGACGCAGGAGCCCACCGAGGATCCGACGACGCAGGAGCCGACGGAGGAGCCGACGACGCAGGAGCCGACCGAGGAGCCGACCGAGGAGCCCACCGAGGACCCGGTGACCGACGAGCCCACGCTGGACGTCGGGTAACCGACCCCCTGGACGTCGGGTAACCGACCCCCTGGACGTCGGGTAACCGACCCGCGGTCCCGGAACTCGCCGACCGCCTACGACAAAGCCCGCTCACGCACCCCGTGAGCGGGCTTCGTCGTACCGCTGTCGTCCCCGTCGTCGCCGGTGTCGCCGCCGGCCAGGCGGTCCATGCTGTGCACGCGCACGAACTGCGGCTCGACGCGCAGGTAGACCGGGTCGAACAGCTCGCCGTCCACGAAGTGCGGGGCGGGGCCGAAGAGTCCGAGCTCGGCCGCAGACGGCTCGACCGCCTCGCAGGTGCCGACGAACTGCACGGACCAGTGGCCGTCGGCGTCGCCGAGGGTGGTGAAGTTGTCCGCGCCGTAGGCGACGACGCTGCCCTGGCAGGCCTGGTGGTAGCCGACGCCGCGGTGCATCCGGAGCAGGACGCGGCCGTCCACCACGATGTGCCGCGCCGCGGCGAGGAACGGCAGGGCGCGCATGCTGGTCGCGACGCGTCCGTACGGGACCCGGCTCAGCAGTTCGACGGCGCGGAGTTCTTCGGTGGACATGTATTCCACTTTCCGCTGCCGGAGAGGCGCGCGGAAAGAGCCACCCGCCCCGATGGGCGGGGCAATAGGTCCCGGCCGAATGCGGGATTTTTGAACGGACCGGTCAGTGCTTTTCGGCCTGCATACGGGCGACAAAGGCGGCGGCCTGCGAACGGCGTTCCATGCCGAGCTTGGACAGCAGGCTGGAGACGTAGTTCTTGATGGTCTTCTCGGCCAGGTGAAGGCGCTCGCCGATGGCCCGGTTGGTGAGGCCCTCGCCGATCAGGTCCAGGATCTTGCGCTCCTGTTCCGTGAGGTTCGCGAGCCGGTCGTCGCCCTTGGCACTGTTGCCGTGGCGCAGCCGCTCCAGGACCCGGGCCGTGGCCACCGGGTCGAGCAGTGACTTGCCGGCCGCCACGTCCCGTACGGCGGTGAGCAGCTCGTTGCCGCGGATCGCCTTCAGGACGTACCCGGAGGCGCCGGCCATGATCGCGTCGAAGAGCGCCTCGTCGTCCGCGAACGAGGTCAGCATCAGACACTTGATGTCCTCGTTCCGGGAGCGGATCTCGCGGCACACCTCGACGCCGCTGCCGTCCGGCAGGCGTACGTCGAGCACCGCGACGTCGGGCCGCGTGGCGGGGATCCGGACGAGGGCGTCGGCCGCCGTGCCGGCCTCGCCGACCACCTCGATGTCCGACTCGACGGACAGCAGCTCATGGACTCCGCGACGGACGACTTCATGGTCGTCGAGCAGAAATACGCTGATTTTTCCCTGTTCGTGCACCCTGCCAGTGTCACACACCGACTCTTCCAATGCTCTGGGTGGCCGGGATAACGTGCCGTTGTTCCGGCCCCCTGCAAGGCGCTGACCAGTAGTTGTTCCCGCTTTCTCGAATTTACTTGGAAATCCAAGCAAAGTCGCAGGTCAAGTGGGGTTTCGCAGTTATGCGGAGCACTGGGTAACGTGCTTTGTGCAGGGCTCTCGCCGGGGCACCTGTCACGCCTGCCATCCCTGAAACGCCTTACGCACACACCCCGTGCACGGGCCGGGACGACAGGCGAGCCGCACTGGCTTACCCGGCGGACCCCGGGAAGCCGGACCGACGGAGGAGCACACGTGACCGTGGAGAGCACCGCCGCGCGCAAGCCTCGCAGCAACAGCAGCGGGGCGAGCACAAAGCGCGCGACCGCCAAGAAGGCGCCGGCCAAGCCGGCGAAGAAGGCGGCGGCGAAGAGCGCAGCGCGCGAAGCAGCACCGCACGACGCACCACCGCACGACCCCGAACTCGTCCAGCTGCTCACCCCCGAGGGGAAGCGCGTCGAGCACCCCGAGTTCTCGATCGACCTCGGCCCGGAGGAACTCCGCGGCCTCTACCGCGACATGGTGATGGCCCGCCGCTTCGACGCCGAGGCCGTCACGCTGCAGCGCCAGGGCGAGCTGGGCCTGTGGCCCTCGCTGCTCGGCCAGGAGGCGGCGCAGATCGGCTCCGCCCGCGCGCTCCGCGACGACGACTACATCTTCCCGACCTACCGCGAGCACGGCGTCGCCTGGTGCCGCGGGGTCCCGCCGGAGAACCTGCTCGGCATGTTCCGCGGCGTCAACAACGGCGGCTGGGACCCGAACAGCAACAACTTCCAGCTGTACACGATCGTCATCGGCTCCCAGGCCCTGCACGCCACCGGCTACGCGATGGGCGTCGCCAAGGACGGCGCGGACTCCGCGGTCATCGCCTACTTCGGTGACGGCGCCTCCAGCCAGGGTGACGTCGCCGAGTCCTTCACGTTCTCCGCGGTCTACAACGCCCCGGTCGTGTTCTTCTGCCAGAACAACCAGTGGGCGATCTCCGAGCCCACCGAGAAGCAGACCCGCGTCCCGCTCTACCAGCGCGCCCGCGGCTACGGCTTCCCCGGCATCCGCGTCGACGGCAACGACGTCCTCGCCTGCCTGGCCGTGACCCGCTCGGCCCTGGAGCGGGCCCGGCGCGGCGAAGGCCCCACGCTCGTCGAGGCGTTCACGTACCGCATGGGTGCGCACACCACGTCCGACGACCCCACCAAGTACCGCCAGGACGAGGAGCGGGTGGCCTGGGAGGCCAAGGACCCGATCCAGCGCCTGCGCACGTACCTGGAGACCGAGAAGATCGCGGACGCCGACTGGTTCGCCTCGCTGGAAGAGGAGGAGGCGGCGCTCGGCAGGCGGGTCCGTGAGGCGGTGCGGGCGATGACCGACCCGGACCCGATGTCGATCTTCGAGAACGTCTACGCGGACGGCAGCTCGCTCGTCGACGAGGAGCGCGCCCAGTTCGCCGCCTACCAGGCGTCCTTCGCCGACTCGGCTGTCCCGGTGGGAGAGGGCAAGTGACCATGGCCGTACAGAAGTTGCCGATCGCCAAGGCGATCAACGAATCCCTGCGCAAGGCCCTGGAGACCGACCCCAAGGTCCTGATCATGGGCGAGGACGTCGGCAAGCTCGGCGGCGTCTTCCGCGTCACCGACGGGCTGCAGAAGGACTTCGGCGAGGACCGGGTGATCGACACTCCGCTCGCCGAGTCCGGCATCGTCGGCACCGCGATCGGCCTCGCGCTGCGCGGCTACCGGCCGGTCGTGGAGATCCAGTTCGACGGCTTCGTCTTCCCCGCGTACGACCAGATCGTCACGCAGCTCGCCAAGATGCACGCCCGCGCGCTCGGCAAGATCAAGCTGCCGGTCGTCATCCGCATTCCGTACGGCGGCGGCATCGGCGCGGTCGAGCACCACTCCGAGTCGCCGGAGGCCCTGTTCGCGCACGTCGCGGGCCTGAAGGTGATCTCGCCCTCCACCTCGTCGGACGCGTACTGGATGATGCAGCAGGCCATCCAGAGCGACGACCCGGTGATCTTCTTCGAGCCGAAGCGGCGCTACTGGGACAAGGGCGAGGTCGACACCGAGTCCATCCCCGGCCCGCTGCACGCCGCCCGCACCGTGCGCGAGGGCTCCGACCTGACGCTCGTCGCGTACGGGCCGATGGTGAAGGTCTGCCTGGAGGCCGCGGCGGCCGCGCAGGAGGAGGGCAACTCCCTGGAGGTCATCGACCTGCGCTCGATGTCGCCGATCGACTTCGACACGGTGCAGGCCTCGGTGGAGCGCACCGGCCGCCTCGTCGTCGTGCACGAGGCCCCGGTGTTCTACGGCTCCGGCGCGGAGATCGCCGCGCGCATCACGGAGCGGTGCTTCTACCACCTCGAAGCGCCCGTGCTGCGGGTCGGCGGCTATCACTCGCCGTACCCGCCCGCGCGGGTCGAGGAGGAGTACCTGCCGGGCCTTGACCGGGTGCTCGACGCCGTCGACCGCTCGCTGGCGTACTGAGGGGAGCTGGACTGATGGTGTACGAGTTCAAGTTGCCCGACGTGGGCGAGGGTCTGACCGAGGCGGAGATCCTGAAGTGGTTCGTCGCGCCCGGTGATGCCGTGTCCGACGGGCAGGTCGTCTGCGAGGTCGAGACGGCGAAGGCGGCCGTGGAGCTGCCGATTCCGTTCGACGGGGTCGTACGGGAGTTGCGGTTCGCCGAGGGGACGACGGTGGATGTCGGCCAGGTGATCATTACCGTGGGTGGGGCGGGGGAGTCTGTGCCCGAGCCTCCCGCTGAGGTTGAGGCCGAGGAGCCTCAGGGGCGACAGCCTGTGCTGGTCGGGTACGGGGTTGCCGAGAGCTCGACCAAGCGGAGGGCGCGTAAGGACGACTCGGCACGTGGGGTTGTGCCCACCCTCCCCCAAGATCTCGACTCCGCTCGAGCAGGGGGGACCCCCATCGCCCCTGGCGGACCAGCTGCCCACAACGGGGAGGGAACGGCGGCCCCCACCACAGTGGTCAGCAACGGCACGGTCGTCCCCCGGCCCCTCGCCAAGCCCCCCGTCCGTAAGCTCGCCAAGGATCTCGGGGTGGACCTCGCGACCGTCACGCCCTCCGGGCCCGACGGGATCATCACGCGGGAGGACGTGCACGCGGCTGTCGCGCCCGCGCCGGAGCCCGTCGTCGAGGAGCAGGCTCCCGTCCAGGCACCCGTGGCCGCCGACGCCCGCGAGACCCGGATCCCCGTCAAGGGCGTACGGAAGGCGACCGCGCAGGCGATGGTCGGGTCCGCGTTCACCGCGCCGCACGTCACGGAGTTCGTGACCGTCGACGTGACGCGGACGATGAAGCTGGTCGAGGAGTTGAAGGGCGACAAGGAGATGCAGGGGCTGCGGGTCAATCCGCTGCTGCTCGTCGCCAAGGCGCTGCTCGTCGCGATCAAGCGGAACCCGGACGTCAACGCCGCCTGGGACGAGGCCAACCAGGAGATCGTGCGGAAGCACTACGTGAACCTGGGCATCGCCGCCGCGACCCCGCGCGGCCTGATCGTGCCGAACATCAAGGACGCGCACGCCCAGACCCTGCCCCAACTGGCCGAGGCGCTCGGCGAGTTGGTGTCCACGGCCAGGGAGGGCAAGACCTCCCCGGCCGCGATGCAGGGCGGCACCGTGACCATCACCAACGTGGGGGTCTTCGGGGTCGACACCGGTACGCCGATCCTCAACCCCGGCGAGTCCGCCATCCTCGCGGTCGGCGCGATCAAGCCGCAGCCGTGGGTGCACAAGGGCAAGGTCAAGCCGCGTCAGGTCACCACCCTGGCGCTCTCCTTCGACCACAGGCTCGTCGACGGCGAGCTGGGCTCCAAGGTCCTCGCCGATATCGCGGCGATCCTGGAGCAGCCCAAGCGCCTGATCACCTGGGCGTAGCCTGCACACGCCCTTCGCACATCGAGCCCGGGTGCGCCCCGCAAGGCGCATCCGGGCTCCCGCCTGTCCCGCCTCTCCCGCCCGTCCCGCCTCTCCCGCCCGTCCCCGTACGAAAGCTCCTGCCGTGCACGTCCTCTGGTTGCTCCTCGCCGTCTTCTCCGGGGCGCTGATATCCCTGCAGGCCCGCATCAACGGCCAGCTCGCCGCCGACCTCGGCGACGGGACGGCCGCCGCGGTGCTCTCCTTCGGCTCCGGGCTGCTCGTGCTCTCCGTGGGGCTGCTCGCGGTGCGGGGCGCCCGGCACGGGTTCGGCCGGGTGGTCCGGGACGTCCGGGCGGCGCGGCTGAAGTGGTGGCAGCTCCTCGGCGGGTGCGGCGGCGCCACGTTCGTGCTGGCGCAGGGCCTGACCGTCGGGGCGCTCGGCGTCGCGCTGTTCACGGTGGCCGTCGTCGCCGGGCAGGTGGGCGGCGGGCTGCTCGTCGACGCGAAGGGCCTCGGCCCTGCCGGTCCGCAGCGGCCCACGGTGCGGCGGGCGGTGGGTGCCGGGCTCGTGCTCGTGGCGGTCGGGGTGTCGATGGCGGACCGGCTGGGTGCCGGGTTCCCGTATCTGCTGCTCGTGCTGCCCGTGGTCGCCGGTGTGTGCGTCAGCTGGCAGCAGGCGGTGAACGGTCACGTACGGCTGTCGTCCGGGTCCGCGTACACCGGCACGTACGTCAACTTCCTCACCGGTACGGCCGTGCTGGGCCTGGTCTTCGTGGGGCACGCGGTCGCGGTCGGGGTGCCGGCGGGGCTGCCCGGCGATCCGTACCTGTATCTCGGCGGGCTCGTCGGCATCGCGTTCATCTCGGTCGCCGTGGCCGCTGTGCAGAAGCTGGGCGTGCTGCTGCTCGGCCTGTGCACGATCACCGGGCAGCTGCTCGGCTCGCTCGCCCTCGACGTGTTCCTGCCGCACGGCGATGCGCAGGTCAGCGCGTTCACGGTGGGCGGGGCGGCGCTGGCGCTCGCGGCTGTGGCGCTCGCGGCGGTGTCCGGCTCCTCCCGGGGCGGCAGGAGCCGGATCAGGGCCGCGAGCCCTCAGACCGGGAACGGCCGGGGCGTCAGTCCTGCTGCGCGCCGCTCGGCAGCGGACGCAGACGCATCGTCTTCGCGGAGTTCGACTTGAAGCCGTGGTCGAGCATCTTCGCCGCGTCGGCGTAGCGGTTCGAGTCGTTCAGGATCGCGCCGACCAGGGTCTTGTCGCCGCGAGTCGCGGCGAACACGAGGCAGGAGCCGGCGGCGCTGCCGGTACCGGTCTTGATGCCGATGGCGCCCTTGTAGGAGCCGAGCAGCTTGTTGGTGTTGTACCAGGTGTAGGTGCGGGTGCCGCCGCTGCTCGCCCGGGCCTTCTGCCTGGTGCTCTTCGCCTTCACGACCGTACGGAACGTGGAGTTCTTGACCGTGTGCGCGGCCAGTGTGCTCAGGTCCTTCGGCGTCGAGTAGTTCTTGCCGCCCTGCGAGATGCCGTCGAAGGAGTCGAACCTGGTGTTCTTCATGCCGAGCGCGGCGGCCTTCTTGTTCATCTTCGAGATGAACGACGCGGTGCGCGCCTTCACCGTCGAACCGCTGCCGAAGGCGTCGGCCAGGGCGTACGCCGCGTCGCAGCCGGAGGGCAGCAGCGTCGCGTAGAGCAGCTGGCGGACGGTGAGCTTGTCGCCGGTGCGCAGGTCGGCGGTGCTGGCGCCCTCCTTGGCGACGTAGTCGCGGTAGGTCTTCTTGACGGTGATCTTGCGGTCGAGTTTCAGGCCGGGGCTGTCCAGGACGACGGCAGCGGTCATGACCTTGGTGGTGGAGGCCATCTGCCGCTTGGTGTCGACGGCCTTCCCGAAGAGCTGTCTCCCGCTCTTCGCGTCCGCGAGGTAGGCGCCCTTGGCGCTGACGGACGGGGGTTTGGCGGCGGCCTGCGCGGGCGTCGCGAGCGGCGAGACGACCAGGGCGGCTCCGGTCGTGAGGACGACGGCGGCAGTCCTGCGCGCGCGTCGGGTGGTACGGATCAAAGTCGATGCTCCGAATTCGCGTAAGCGTCTGGGGAAAGACACCCGAGAGGTGTCAAATCGGAAACCCAGAAAGGCAGTTCCGGATACAAGACGTACGGCCGAAGTGAATGGATGCGCACTCGTCCGGGTGAAAGCGGGAACGCGCGAGCGTGTCCTGCGACCGACTTCGCACGTCCGATATCCGCACCCGTCCCGGATCCTGTCCCGGACCCCGTCCCGGACCCCGTCCCGGACCCCGTCCCGCATCCCGGACGCCGGTTCCTGATGCACACCTGATGTATCTATGCTGTGCGCATGCCTGCCGCACCCTCCCCCGCCCCCGCGCCCCCGACGAAGCAGCCCCCCGCCGCGGAGCGCGTCTACCAGCACGTGAAGCAGGCCGTACTGGAACGGCGGTACGAGGGCGGCACCCTCCTCACCGAGGGCGAGCTGGCCACCGACGTCGGCGTCTCCCGTACGCCCGTGCGCGAGGCCCTGCTCAAGCTGGAGGTCGAGGGGCTGCTGAAGCTCTACCCGAAGAAGGGCGCCCTGGTCCTGCCGGTCTCCGCGCAGGAGATCGCGGACGTGGTCGAGACCCGGCTGCTCGTCGAGGAGCACGCGGCGCGCAAGGCCGTGCCCGCGCCCGCAGCGCTCATCGAGCGCCTGGAGGAGCTCCTCGCCCAGCAGCGCGCACAGGCCGCGGCCGGGGACTTCGCGGCGGCCGCCGTCAGCGACCGCTGCTTCCACGCCGAGATCGTCCGCAGCGGCGGCAACGAGATCCTCTCCCGCCTCTACGACCAGCTCCGCGACCGGCAGTTGCGGATGGGCGTCGCCGTGATGCACTCGCACCCCGACCGCATCGCCAAGACCCTCGGCGAGCACGCCGAGATCCTCGACGCGCTGCGCGCGGGCGACGCGGACGCGGCCGTCGCCGTCGTCCACCGGCACGTCGGCTGGTTCTCCAACCTGGCCAGGGGAGACGTGCGATGAGCGATCGAGAGATCCGGCTCCCCGGCGATCCGCCCGGCGGCCGGAGGGCCGTCGCGGTCTGGTCGATCGGCGTCGCCGTCTACTTCGTCGCCGTCATCTTCCGCACCTCGCTCGGCGTCGCAGGCCTTGACGCCGCCGAACGCTTCCACGTCAGCGCCTCCGCCCTGTCCACGTTCTCGATCCTCCAGCTCCTCGTCTACGCGGGCATGCAGATCCCCGTGGGCCTGATGGTCGACCGGCTCGGCACGAAGAGGGTGCTGACCCTCGGCGTCGTCCTGTTCACCGTCGGCCAGCTCTCCTTCGCGCTCGCGCCCTCGTACGGCATGGCGCTCGCCGCGCGTGCGCTGCTCGGCTGCGGGGACGCGATGACCTTCATCAGCGTCCTTCGCCTGGGCACCCGCTGGTTCCCGGCGCGGCGCGGACCGCTCGTCGCGCAGCTCGCCGGGCTCATCGGGATGGGCGGCAACCTCGTGTCCACGCTCGTACTCTCGCGGATGCTGCACGGGCTCGGCTGGACCGCCGCGTTCGTGGGCAGCTCGCTCGCGGGCGTCGTCGTCCTCGTCCTGCTGCTGCTCTTCCTCAAGGACCACCCGGAGGGCCACGAGCCGCCGCCGGTCAAGCAGGCCCAGGGGCCCGCGTTCGTACGGCGGCAGATAGCGGAGGCCTGGCGGGAGCCCGGCACCCGGCTCGGGCTCTGGGTGCACTTCACCACGCAGTTCCCGATGATGGTCTTCACGCTGCTGTGGGGGATGCCGTTCCTGGTGGAGGCGCAGGGCCTGTCCCGCGCCGCGGCGGGTGAACTCCTCACCCTGACCGTGCTGTCGAGCATGACCATCGGCCTTGTCTACGGCCAGGTCGTCGCCCGCCACCACGCCGCCCGCACCCCTCTGGCCCTCGGCACGGTCACCGCGACCGCCCTCGCGTGGGCCCTCACCCTCGGCTACCCGGGCGAATCGGCGCCGACGGCCCTGCTCGTCGTCCTCTGCGTGGTGCTCGGCACCTGCGGACCGGCCTCGATGATCGGCTTCGACTTCGCCCGCCCCGCCAACCCGCCGGAGCGCCAGGGCACCGCCTCCGGCATCGTCAACATGGGCGGCTTCGTCGCCTCCATGACCACACTCCTCGCGGTCGGCGTCCTGCTCGACGCGACCGGCCAGAACTACCGGATCGCGTTCTGCTCGATCTTCGCCCTGGAGGCTCTGGGCGTCACGCAGATCCTGCGGCTGCGGCGGCGCGCGGTGCGGTTGGAGAGTGAGCGGTTGGTGGCGAGCCGGGTGGAGGCGGTGCACGTACCGGCGTAGGTCTTACGTCGGCGTCCCGGTGCGGGTGGTCCGGGGCTCGGCACCTGGGGCTGCGCCCCAGACCCCATCGGCCTGACGGCCTCGTCCTCAATCGCCGGACGGGCTAGCCGGTCACACCGTCATCGCCAAGTTCCGCAGGATCGCCTCCGCCAGCTCCTGGTCACCGTCCGCCTTCACGCGGTCCCGTACGGAGCCCGGCTTCACGCGGCCGCAGCACAGCTTGTAGAACGTCTCCCAGTCGAGCGCGAGCGTGACCGCGGGGCCGAGCGACGGGGCGTTGTCCACGGTCCCCCTGCCGTCGGCGTCGATCCGGACCGTACGCAGGAAGTCCACGGGGCCGCCGACGTCGAAGACGACCGCCGAGTTCACGGGCGCACCGGCCTGCTTGGCGACCACCTTGGGCAGCCCGGAGATCAGGATGTCCCGCGCGACATACGCGCCGGGGGAGTCCAGGTTGGCCGGGGTGTCGAGGGCCGTGCGCAGGTCCTGCTCGTGCACCCACACGTCGAACGCCCGCTTGCGAAGAGCCTCTTCGAGCGGCTCCTGGTTGCCGAGCGGCCCGCGCACCTGCGTCTGCGGGTCGCGCGACTCGTTCCGCAGCTGCCGGGAGCGGCGGATGATCGTGTACTCCAGCTCGGCGGTCATCTCCGGCGCCGTGTGGTGCCGGCGGACGTCGACCTGCACCTCCATGTACCGCTGCAGCTCCGTCTGCACGTGGTACAGGTCCCGCGGCAGCGTGTGGATCGGCCGGGGGTCGCCGAGCATCTCGCAGTCGAGCCCGATGACATGGGAGACGAGGTCCCGCACGGACCAGCCGGGGCAGGGCGTCGCCAGGTTCCAGGAGCCCTCCGCGAGCGGTGTCACCAGCTCGGATATGGCCTCCACGGAGTGGGTCCAGGAGTCGGCGTAGGTCTGGATGCTGGGATGGACGGTCACGGGACCCCTCGGGCGGTTCGTCTGTACGGGCTGGCAGGACTGCGTGGGAGGCTCGGCCCCTTAAGTTACGCTGCCGCACGGGCCGCCTGCAGTGCTTTCGTGTGACGATCGTAGGCGGTGATGGGTACTCGAATGCCAGGACGGTGGTAGTGTGCGCGCCTCGCTGATCCAGATCGACGTAGACCCCGACGAATCGGTCAATTCCCGCCGCTCCAGGGTGGCTTCACTGGTACGCGACCAGGCCGGGGCCGACTTGGTGGTGCTGCCGGAACTGTGGCCGGTCGGCGCCTTCGCGTACGACTCCTTCGGCACCGAGGCGGAAGCGCTGCGCGGGCCCACGCACGACGCGATGGCCGCCGCCGCGCACGACGCGGGCGTCTGGCTGCACGCCGGGTCGATCGTGGAGCGCGAGGACAGCGGCACGCTCTACAACACGACCCTCGTCTTCTCCCCCGACGGCGCCCTCGCCCAGACGTACCGCAAGATCCACCGCTTCGGCTTCGACAAGGGCGAGGCCACGATGATGGGCGCCGGCAAGGACCTCGTCACGGTCCCGCACCCGTCGACCGTGCTCGGCCTCGCCACCTGCTACGACCTGCGCTTTCCCGAGCTGTTCCGCGGCCTGGTCGACGCGGGCGCCGAGACCCTCGTCGTCTCCGCGGGCTGGCCCGAGCGCCGCCGCGCCCACTGGACGCTGCTCGCACAGGCCCGCGCGGTCGAGAACCAGGCGTACGTCCTGGCCTGCGGCACCGGCGGCGCGCACGCGGGGGTCCCGCAGGCGGGCCACAGCATCGTGGTCGACCCGTGGGGCGAGGTGCTGGCGGAGGCCGGCTCGGGCGAGGAGATCCTGACGGTGGACTTCGACCCGAGCGCGGTGGCGACGACCCGGGAACGCTTCCCGGCCCTGAAGGACCGGGTCCTGGGCTGACCCCGGGGCTCTGCCCCGGACCCCGTGTCGCGCTGAGGCGCTCGTCCTCAATCTCCCCCAGCTACCGCTGGGAGGTGCCCCCAGACGGGCTGGATTTGTCCCGCTCCGCCAACCGAATCACGCACACCGCCACCGCGATCACCAGCGCCGCATCCACGTCCTCCCGGACGACATTCACCCCGTACGTCTCCCTCAACGTCACCCACCGTCGAGAGATCTCCGCCAGCAGCTCCCCGTCGTACTCGACCGCGAACTCCCGGTCCAGGATCTTCCCGCTGACGTCCAGCTCCGTGCCCTCGACCAGGCTCACGCGGTAGTGGTTGCGCAGCAGCGAGAACTGCTTGCGGCGGACCGTCGCGAGGGGCTGCTCGCCGCGCTCGATGGTCATCGTGTCCCGCAGGGAGAGCATCTTCTTGCGGATGTCGATCAGCACGTCGCCCTGCGGATCCTTCAGCTCGAACGTCTCGCGCAGCCGCATCGCCTTCCCGTCCACGAGGAACGCCTTGCGGCCCTGCTCGTCCTCGATCCAGTAGTCGTCCCCGATACCTAAGACCCGGTCGCGCACCACGTATCTCATGGCGGGAATGCGTACCCGGGTGAGTGAGGTTGGATGGGGACATGGCTACACGTGCACGCGTTCGGGCCCCCGAGCTGATCGGCAAGGGCGGCTGGCTGAACACAGGAGATCAGCAGTACACCCTCGCCGACCTGCGGGGACGCATCGTCGTTCTGGACTTCTGGACCTTCTGCTGCATCAACTGTCTGCACGTACTCGACGAGCTCCGCGAGATGGAGCGCAAGCACGCCGACACGGTCGTGATCATCGGCGTGCACTCGCCGAAGTTCGTGCACGAGGCCGAGCACCAGGCCGTCGTCGACGCCGTCGAGCGGTACGAGGTGCACCACCCGGTGCTCGACGACCCCGAGCTCGCCACCTGGAAGCAGTACGCGGTCCGCGCCTGGCCCACGCTCGTCGTCATCGACCCCGAGGGGTACGTGGTCGCGCAGCACGCCGGTGAGGGGCACGCGCACGCGATCGAGAAGCTGGTCGAGGAGCTGGAGGCCGAGCACGAGGCCAAGGGCACGCTCCGCCGCGGGGACGGTCCGTACGTCCCGCCGGAGCCCGTCGCCACCGACCTGCGCTTCCCCGGCAAGGCGCTGCTGCTGCCCGGCGGCACCTTCCTGGTCTCCGACTCGACCCGGCACCAGCTGGTCGAGCTGGAGGCGGACGGGGAGACCGTCGTACGCCGCATCGGCAGCGGCGAGCGCGGCCTCGGCCCGGACGCCTTCAGCGAGCCGCAGGGCCTCGCGCTGCTGCCCTCCGGCAAGGTCCTGGTCGCCGACACGGTGAACCACGCGCTGCGCACGTACGACCCGGAGACCGGTGCCGTCGAGACGGTCGCGGGCACCGGGCGGCAGTGGATGCAGGGCGAACCCACCTCCGGCCCGGCCCGCGAGGTCAGCCTCTCCTCGCCCTGGGACGTGGCGGTCTTCGACGGCCTGGTGTGGATCGCGATGGCGGGCGTGCACCAGCTGTGGACGTACGACCCGGAGGCGGGCACCGTCCAGGTCGCGGCGGGCACCACCAACGAGGGCCTGGTCGACGGCCCGGCCGCCGAGGCCTGGTTCGCGCAGCCGTCCGGGCTCGCGGCGACCGAGGACCGGCTGTGGATCGCCGACTCGGAGACGAGCGCACTGCGCTGGATCGACCCGGACCGCGTGGTCCACACGGCCGTCGGCACCGGCCTCTTCGACTTCGGCCACCGGGACGGCGCGGCCGGACAGGCCCTGCTCCAGCACCCGTTGGGCGTCACCGCGCTCCCGGACGGCTCGGTGGCGATCTCGGACACGTACAACCACGCGCTGCGCCGCTTCGACCCGGCGAGCGGTGAAGTGACCACCCTGGCAACGGACTTGAGGGAGCCGAGCGCCGCGGTCGTGGTCGGTGAGGACGTCGTGGTCGTCGAGTCGGCCCGCCACCGCCTCACCCGCCTGCGCCTGCCCGAAGAGGCCGTACGCGTCGAGTCCGTCGCCCACCGCACCCAGCGCGCCGCCACCGAAGTGGCCCCCGGCGCGCTGCGGTTGGACGTGGTCTTCCAGGCGCCGACAGGCCAGAAGCTCGACACCCGCTACGGCCCCTCGACCCGTCTGCTCGTCTCCTCCACCCCGCCCGAGCTGCTGCTCGACGGCGAGGGTCAGGGCACGGACCTGGCCCGCGCCCTGACCCTCAACCCCGAGGTCACGGAGGGCGTCCTGCACGTCTCGGCGATGGCCGCGAGCTGCGACGACGACCCGAACAACGAGTACCCGGCCTGCCACGTCCACCAGCAGGACTGGGGCGTCCCGGTCCGCCTCACGGAGAGCGGCGCGGACCGGCTGCCGCTGGTGCTCGCGGGGCTCGACGCCTGAACCGCGGGGGTGCGGCGGGCGCGGCGGTCGCGGCGATCAGAGGCCGTGCCCGTCGTCCCGCTCGGTGACGACCGGCGGGACGACAGCCCGCCTGCGCCGGGCGATGGACGTGTAGGCCGCCACACCGATGAAGCCGACCAGCATCAGGATCAGACCGACCAGGTCCAGGTCGACTCCGCTCATCTCCCAGTCCGTGGCGAACGTGAGAATGGCTCCTACGGCGATCAGCAGAATGCATCCGCCCAGGCCCATGGTCTCGCCTCCTCGTGTATCCGTGGTCCTCGGGTACCCGAGGGGCGAACGGACATGCAGGAAGCGGGAGTTCACCCCTCCAGGAACGCCGCGAGCGCGTTGGCGAGCAGATACGGGTCCTTCGCCCCGCACAGTTCACGCGCGCTGTGCATCGACAGGATCGCGACGCCGATGTCGACCGTCTTGATGCCGTGCCGGGCCGCGGTGATCGGGCCGATGGTCGTGCCGCACGGCATCGAGTTGTTGGAGACGAATGACTGGAAGGGCACGTCCGCCTTCTCGCAGGCGGCGGCGAACACCGCGCGCCCCGAACCGTCCGTGGCGTAGCGGTTGTTGACGTTGACCTTGAGGATCGGCCCGCCGCCCGCGCGCGGCAGATGCGTCGGGTCGTGCCGCTCCGCGTAGTTGGGGTGCACGGCGTGCCCGGTGTCCGAGGAGAGGCAGACGCTCCCGGCGAAGGCGCGGGCCTTGTCCTCGTGGGCGCCGCCGCGCGCGTACACCGACCGTTCGAGCACGGAGCCGAGCAGCGGACCGTCGGCGCCGGTGTCGGACTGGGAGCCGTTCTCCTCGTGGTCGAAGGCGGCGAGCACGGGGATGTACGGCAGGCTCTCCGAACCCGCGACCGCGACGAGGGCGGCCGTACCGGCGTGCACCGAGAGCAGGTTGTCCATCCGCGGCCCCGCGAGCAGCTCCCGGTCGCGGCCGAGGTAGGCGGGCGGCTCGATGGAGTGCGTCATCAGGTCCCAGCCGGTGACGTCGCCCGCCGCGAGGGAGAGTTCCTCCTCCAGGAAGCGGATCAGGTCGCCCTCGCGGGTGTCGCCGAGGCCCCAGACGGGCTGCATGTGCTTCTGCTTGTCGAGCTGCAGCCCCTTCTCGTAGATGGTCCGGTCCATGTGGATCGCCAGCTGCGGTACGCGGAGCAGCGCGCGGTCGACGTTGACGAGGCGGGTCGAGCCGTCCTTGAGGGAGAGGCGGCCGGCGAGGCCGAGGTCCCGGTCGAGCCAGGAGTTGAGCAGCGGCCCCCCGTAGATCTCCACGGCGACCTGGCGCCAGCCGTGCGCGCCGGTGTCCGGCAGCGGCTTGACCCGCAGGTTCGGGGAGTCGGTGTGCGCGCCCACGATCCGGAACGGGGTGTGCGCCTCGGCGCCCTCCGGCACGTACCAGGCGACGACGGCGCCGCCGCGCACCACGTACTTGCCCCCGCTCGTCCCGTCCCAGGCGTCGGTCTCCGCGACCTGCCGGAACCCGGCCTTCTCCAGGCGCTCCGCGACGCTCGCCACCGCGTGGTACGGCGAGGGGCTCGCGCTGAGGAAGGACATCAGGTCGTCGGTGTGTCCGCGGTCGAACCGGGAGGGCGATGAGCTCATGGTGTTCACCTTAACGACGTACGCGGGCCCCCTCCCCGTGATGGGAAGGGGGCCCGCGCAGCAGTGATCCTTACAGTGCTTAGAACGCGGCCTCGTCCAGCTCCATCAGGTCGAGGCCCGACTCGCTGGTGGACTGGGCGAGCTTGCGCGCACCCGTGACGCCGGGCAGGACGTTGGCGGCGAAGAACTTCGCGGCCGCGATCTTGCCGGTGTAGAAGGTCTTGTCCTTCGAGGAGGCCGTCTCCAGCTTCTCGGCGGCCACGGCGGCACCGCGAAGGAGCAGGTAGCCGACGACCACGTCACCGGAGGCCATCAGCAGGCGGGTGCTGTTGAGGCCGACCTTGTAGATGTTCTTGACGTCCTGCTCGGTGGCGGCGAGGTCGGTGAGCATCAGGCCGACGATGGCCTCCAGCTCGACGGCGGCCTTGGCGAGCTGCTCGCGGGCGGCGGACAGCTCGTCGCCGCCGGTGCCGACGGCCAGGAACTTCTTGATGTCCTCGGCCAGGCCGTTCAGGGCGGCGCCCTGGTTGCGGACGATCTTCCGGAAGAAGAAGTCCTGGCCCTGGATGGCGGTGGTGCCCTCGTAGAGGGTGTCGATCTTGGCGTCCCGGATGTACTGCTCGATCGGGTACTCCTGCAGGAAGCCGGAGCCGCCGAAGGTCTGCAGCGACTGGGCCAGCTGCTCGTAGCCCTTCTCCGAGCCGTAGCCCTTGACGATCGGGAGCAGGAGGTCGTTCAGAGCCTCAAGGGCCTTGGTGTCCTCGCCCGCGGCTTCCTTCAGGGCGATCTCGTCCTGGACGGAGGCGGTGTGCAGGACCAGGGCGCGCATGCCCTCCGCGTACGCCTTCTGCGTCATCAGGGAGCGGCGCACGTCCGGGTGGTGCGTGATGGTGACCTTGGGCGCGGTCTTGTCCATGAACTGCGACAGGTCGGTGCCCTGCACGCGCTCCTTGGCGTACTCCAGGGCGTTGAGGTAGCCCGTCGAGAGCGTGGAGATCGCCTTCGTGCCGACCATCATGCGGGCGAACTCGATGATGCGGAACATCTGGCGGATGCCGTCGTGCTTGTCGCCGATCAGCCAGCCCTTGGCGGGGTGCCGGTCGCCGAAGGTCATCTCGCAGGTGTTGGAGGCCTTGAGGCCCATCTTGTGCTCGACGTTGGTGGCGTAGGCGCCGTTGCGCTCGCCCAGCTCGCCGGTCTCGAAGTCGAAGAGGTACTTCGGGACGAGGAAGAGGGACAGGCCCTTGGTGCCGGGGCCCGCGCCCTCCGGCCGCGCGAGGACGTAGTGGAGGATGTTCTCCTCCATGTCGTGCTCACCGGACGTGATGAAGCGCTTCACGCCCTCGATGTGCCAGGAGCCGTCCTCCTGCTGCACGGCCTTGGTGCGGCCGGCGCCGACGTCCGAACCGGCGTCCGGCTCGGTGAGGACCATCGTCGAGCCCCAGGTCTTCTCGACTGCGATCTTGGCCCACTTCTTCTGCTCCTCGGTGCCCTCCTCGAAGAGGATGCGGGCGAACGCCGGGCCGGAGGAGTACATCCAGACGGCCGGGTTGGCGCCGAGGATCAGCTCCGCGTACGCCCAGATCAGGGACGGCGGGGCGGTGGTGCCGCCGATCTCCTCGGGCAGGCCGAGGCGCCAGTACTCGGAGTCCATGAAGGCCTTGTAGGACTTCTTGAAGGATGCCGGGACGGGCGCGGTGCTGGTCTCCGGGTCGAAGACCGGCGGGTTGCGGTCGGCGTCCGCGAAGGACTCGGCCAGGTCGTTCTCGGCGAGGCGGGTGAGCTCCGACAGGACGCTCTTGGCGGTCTCGGTGTCCATCTCCGCGAACGGGCCGCTGCCGTACAGCTTGTCGCGACCGAGCACCTCGAAGAGGTTGAACTCGATGTCCCGGAGGTTCGACTTGTAGTGCCCCATGGCGACGGCTCCAAAAAGACTTCAATGCGGCGCGAAGCGCCTCGATGAGGGGTGGTGGTCGGGCGACGGGTGGGCGGCTTGGGAGGCGGATTCTCATACACGTACCAGCAAGTAGCTACGATGATGCTACCCGTCGGTAATAAGACGCAACCCCTGAACCGCGAACTGTGACGAGGCTCTAATCCGCGGACGATTCGGAAGGAGTCGTTCCGGCGTAGTGGGTGCGCAGCTCGGAGAGGATGCCGAAGGCCGCCGCGGTCAGCGGGACCGCGAGCAGCATGCCGAGAATCCCGGCCACCGAGGCGCCCGCGGTGATCGCCAGCATCACCACCGCCGGGTGCATCTGCACCGTCCGGCTCTGGATCATCGGCTGCAGCACATGCCCCTCCAGGACCTGCACGGCGAGTACGACGCCCAGCGCCCACAGCGCGATCACGAACCCGCGGTCGGCGAGCGCCACGAGGATCGCCACGGCACCGGAGATGAACGCCCCGAGGTACGGGATGTACGCCCCGACGAACACGAGCGCCCCGAGCCCCACCGCCCCCGGCACCCGCAGGATCAGCAGGCCGACGGTGATGCACAGGGCGTCGATCAGCGCGATCAGGGTGGTCCCCCGCATGAAGCCCTCGATCGCCTCGAAGGCCTTGCGCCCCATCTGCTCCAGGGCGGCGCCGCGGCGCGGGACGAGGGTGTGCAGGGCGGCGGTGGCCCGGTCGGAGTCGCGCAGGAAGAAGAAGACCAGCAGCAGCGCCAGTACGGCCATGGCGATGACCTCGCCCACGACGCTGACGCCGCTGATCACCCCGGAGGCCGCGGTGCCGCCGAACTTCGAGAGCAGGTCCTTGGAGTTCTTCGCGAGGTCGTCGAGCGAGGTCCCGGCGGCGCCGAGGTGCTCGGCGAGCGACTTCGCGGCCGCGCGCAGCGAGGTGATGATCTGGTCCCCGGTCTCGATCAGCGCGCTCACCACGATGTACGTGGCGCCGCCCGCGACGATCAGCACGGCGAGGCAGGTGAGCCCGGCGGCCAGCGACTTGTTGACGTGCAGCGCGAGCAGCCGCCGGTAGAGGGGGCCGAGGAGGGCGGTGCCGAGGAGGGCGAGCAGGACCGGGGTGACGGCGGTCTTGAAGGTGATGCAGAGCCATACGCCGAGTCCGCCGAGGGTGGCGAGCAGCAGGGCGACGACGCACCAGGCCGCGAGCCGGCGGACGGGTTCGGGGAGCAGGGTCTGCACGGTTGCAGGTGATCACGGGAAGGGGTGCCCGGCACGTTCGGACGCACCGCCCGGGTGAGGCACCGCGGATCGCCCTGCGGGCTCGTCCTCAATCGCCGGACGGGCTCAGATTGAGCCCCTCCGGCGATTGAGGAGCGGGGGGCCGGGGGCGGAGCCCCCTGGGGGTCACATGCCGTGGACCGCCGGGATCCGCCCCAGACGACCCCGCTGGAAGTCCTCGAAGGCCTGCTGCAGCTCCGCCTGGGTGTTCATCACGAACGGGCCGTAGTGGGCCATCGGCTCCCGGATCGGCCGACCGCCGAGGAGGACGATCTCCAGGTCCGGCGTGTGGCCGTCCTGCTTCTCGTCCGCGCGGACGGTCAGCGACGAGCCCTCGCCGTAGACCGCCGTCTGGCCCATGCGGACCGGCCGCCGCTCCTCGCCCACCGTGCCGCGTCCGGCCAGGACGTACGCGAGGCCGTTGAAGTCGGAGCGCCAGGGCAGGGTGACGGAGGCGCCGGGGCGGACCGTCGCGTGGATCATCGTGATCGGGGTGTGCGTGATGCCGGGGCCCTCGTGGCCGTCGAGCTCGCCCGCGATGACGCGGAGCAGGGCGCCGCCGTCCACAGAGGTGAGCAGCTGGACCTGGCCGCCGCGGATGTCCTGGTAGCGCGGGTCCATCATCTTGTCGGACGCGGGCAGGTTGACCCACAGCTGGAGGCCGTGGAACAGGCCGCCGGACATGACGAGTTGCTCCGGCGGGGCCTCGATGTGGAGGAGGCCGCTGCCCGCGGTCATCCACTGGGTGTCGCCGTTCTGGATGGTGCCGCCGCCACCGTTGGAGTCCTGGTGCACGAAGGTGCCGTCGACCAGGTACGTCACGGTCTCGAAGCCGCGGTGCGGGTGCCAGGGGGTGCCCTTGGGCTCGCCCGGCGCGTACTCCACCTCGCCCATCTGGTCCATCATGATGAACGGGTCGAGGTACGGGTACTTGATGCCCGCGAAGGCGCGGCGCACCGGGAAGCCCTCGCCCTCGAAGCCGGACGGAGCGGTCGTCACGGCGAGCACCGGGCGCGGGGTCGCGTCGGCTGGTGCGGTCACGCGGGGCAGGGTCAGCGGGTTCTCGACGGTCACTGCAGGCATGGTCGGTACCTCCTCGTGCTCCGAGTTTAGTTGAACAGTGAACTTCCTGCCACCTTGGAACACAGAAGCGCCCGGGAGGATTCCTCCCGGGCGCCCACGTCGTACGGAGAAACTCAGCCGTACATCCGCCGCATCGCGAAGTCGACCATCTGCTCGACCGCCTTCGCGTCGAAGACCATGCGGTGCTCGCCCTCCATGTCGAGCACGAAGCCGTACCCCGTCGGCAGCAGGTCGATGACCTCCGCGCCGGTGATGACGAAGTACTTGGACTCCTTGCCCGCGTACCGCCGCAGCTCCTTCAGGGACGTGAACATCGGGATCACCGGCTGCTGCGTGTTGTGCAGCGCCAGGAAGCCGGGGTTGTCGCCGCGCGGGCAGTACACCTTCGACGTCGAGAAGATCTGCTGGAAGTCCTCCGCCGACATCGAACCGGTCGTGAAGGCGCGCACGGCGTCCGCGAGCGACGGGGGCGACGGCTCCGGGTACAGCGGTGCCTGCTGGCCGTACGCCCCGGGGCCGCCGGGCTGCTGGGGCGGGGGCTGCGGCGGGGCGTATCCCGCTTGCGCGCCCGCGGACTGGTCGTAGCCGTACATGCCGTCGAGCGTACTGGGTGCGGGGGGCCCGGGCGTCACGGAGCCGGGGACTCGTGGAGCTCGAACCAGATCGACTTGCCCTCGCCGCGCGGCGTCACGCCCCAGGCCTCGGCGAGCAGCTCCATGAGCACCAACCCCCGCCCGGACGAGGCGAGTTCACCGGGGTGGCGCTTGTGCGGGAGTTCGTCGCTGCCGTCCGCGACCTCGACGCGCAGCCGCCGCTCGCCGACCTCGCCCTGCGCCTCGACGAGCAGCAGGGCGTCGCCGTCGGTGTGCACCAGGACGTTGGTGAGCATCTCGGAGACCATCAGGACCGCCGAGTCCACCTGCTCCGGCTGCGTCCAGTCGTGCAGCAGCTCGCGCAACTGCTGCCGGGCGCCCGCGATCCGCTCCGGCTCGGCCTGCTGCACCGTCAGCAGGAAGCGGCGGAGGCGCGGCGGGGCCGTGCCCGTACCGGCCGCCCCGCCCTCCTCGACCGCGGCGCGGCAGAGCAGGACCACCGCGATGTCGTCCTCGCGGCGGTCGGCGAGCGGGCCGGTCGAGTAGTGCGAGGTCGGGCCGTGCACCGCCTGCACCAGCTCGTCGGCGAGCTGCTCCAGGTTGTCGCCGCCGTACCGCTCCAGGACCTTGCGGAGCCGGCCCCAGCCGGAGTCGAGGTCGTGGCCGCCGGTCTCGATCAGGCCGTCGGTGCAGAGCATCATCGTCTCGCCGCGTTCGAGGACGACGCGGGTGGTCGGATAGTCGGCGTCCGGGTCGATGCCCAGCGGAAGCCCGCCCTCCGTGGGGCGTACGACGACGGTGCCGTCCCCGATCCGCACCACCGGGTCGGGGTGCCCGGCCCGCGCGATCTCCAGGACCCCGGTCGTCGGGTCCGCCTCGACGTACAGGCAGGTCGCGAAGCGCGGGTCGGCCGTGCCGCCCGCGGCGCCCGTGCGGGACTCGGGGCCGCCGGTGGAGCCGTACGTATGGGAGTCCGTGATGCCGGTGAGGAAGCGGGAGGCGCGGGCGAGCACCGCGTCCGGGCGGTGGCCCTCGGCGGCGTACGCCCGCAGCGCGATCCGCAGCTGTCCCATCAGGCCCGCGGCGCGGACGTCGTGCCCCTGGACGTCGCCGATGACCAGGGCGATCCGGCGGCCGCCGGGCAGCGGGATCATGTCGTACCAGTCGCCGCCGACCTGCAGCCCGCCGCCCGTCGGGACGTACCGGGCGGCGAGGGCGAGGCCGGGTATGTCCGGGCCGAGCGTCGGCAGCATCGAGCGCTGCAGGCCGTCCGTCAGCTCCCGCTCCGACTCGGCGATCCCGGCCCGCGACAGGGCCTGGGCCAGCATCCGGGCCACCGTCGTCAGGACGGAGCGCTCGTCCGGCGTGAACTGCACCGGGTAGCGGAACGCCGCCATCCAGGCGCCGATGGTGCGGCCCGCGACGGTCAGCGGCAGAAACGCCCAGGATTCCCGCCGGAAGCGCTCGGCGAGCGGCCAGGTCGCGGGGTAGCGGTGCTTGTACTCGGCGGGAGAGGAGAGGTAGACGGCCCGGCCGTGGCGCACCACGTCCGCGGCCGGATAGTCGGTGGCCAGGGACATCTCCGTGAACGGGCCCTCGTCGCCGGGCTGCTGCCCGTGGTGCCCGATGATCGTCAGCCGGTCGCCCCGTACGCCGAAGACCGCGAGGCCGTCCGGCTCGAAGCCCGGCATCGACAGGCCCGCCGCGACCCGCAGCACCTCGGCCGTCGACCGGGCCTCGGCGAGCGCGCGGCCCGCGTCCAGGAGGAACGCCTCGCGGGACCGGCGCCAGTCCCCGGTCACGGGCGTACGGGCCGGGCTGCCCGGCAACGGGTCGTTGACCTCTTGCAGGGTGCCGATCAGCTCGTACTGACCCGCGATGTCTCCCGCGAGTACCGGCTTGGAGCGGCTGCGGACGGTGCGGATCACCTGGCCCTGCTCGTCCATGATGCGCAGCCGGGCCTCGGCCAGGGTGCCCTCGGCGACGGCGAGGTTGACGATGCCGTGGATCTCGTTCCAGTCCACCGGGTGGAAGCGGGAGCGCACGCCCGCCTCGGTCAGGGTCACCGGCTCGGCGGGCAGGCCGAGCAGGCGGGCGGCCTCCGCGTCGAGCGTGACCAGTCCGGTCGCGTTGTCCCAGCGCCAGAACCCGGTCGCGATCAGCGCGAGGATGTCGCCCGCCGGGGGCAGGGCCGCTCCGCCCGTGTCCTGGGAGCCAGTGCGCATTGCCCTACTTTATGAAGAGTGCACAGGTGCCCGCCACCGAGGCGGGCGCTCCAGGGGCCTCGGAGGCCGCTCTCCGGGCCCCGGCGGGCGCTGACCTGGCCATGCCAACGAACGGTTCGAACCCGGGCGGTAACCTGGTTCGCGTTGATTCCCGCCTGTCTCGCGACGAACGACGCGAAGAATTGGAAGAGAAATGCACCGGTACAGGTCACACAACTGCGGCGAGCTCCGCGCCACCGACGTCGGCAGCGACGTCCGGCTGAGCGGCTGGCTGCACAACCGCCGGGACCTGGGCGGCATCCTCTTCATCGACCTGCGCGACCACCACGGCCTGGTCCAGCTGGTCGCCCGCCCCGACACCGCCGGCTTCGAGGCGCTCGACAAGCTCTCCAAGGAGACCGTCGTCCGCATCGACGGCAAGGTGATCTCGCGCGGCGCCGAGAACGTCAACCCCGAGCTCGCCACCGGTGAGATCGAGGTCGAGGTCGGCGAGGTCGAGGTGCTCGGCGCCGCCCAGCAGCTGCCGTTCCAGATCAACCAGGACGACGGCGTGGGCGAGGAGCGCCGCCTGGAGTACCGCTTCCTGGACCTGCGCCGCGAGCGCATGCACAAGAACATCATGCTGCGCACGGCGGTCATCTCCGCGATCCGTCACAAGATGACGGCCCTCGGCTTCAACGAGATGGCGACGCCGATCCTCACGGCCACCTCCCCGGAGGGCGCCCGCGACTTCGTCGTCCCGTCCCGCCTGAACCCGGGCAAGTTCTACGCGCTGCCGCAGGCGCCGCAGCAGTTCAAGCAGCTGCTCATGATCTCCGGCTTCGACCGGTACTTCCAGATCGCGCCCTGCTTCCGCGACGAGGACGCCCGCGCGGACCGCTCGCCCGGCGAGTTCTACCAGCTCGACGTCGAGATGAGCTTCGTCGAGCAGGAGGACGTCTTCCAGCCGATCGAGCAGCTCATGACGGAGCTGTTCGAGGAGTTCGGCAACGGCCGGCACGTCACCTCGCCGTTCCCGCGCATCCCGTTCCGCGAGTCGATGCTCAAGTACGGCAACGACAAGCCGGACCTGCGCGCCCAGCTCGAACTGGTCGACATCACCGACATCTTCGCGGACTCCGGCTTCAAGGCCTTCGCGGGCAAGCACGTGCGCGCGCTGCCGGTGCCGGACACCGCGGGCCAGTCCCGGAAGTTCTTCGACGGCCTCGGTGAGTACGCCGTCGAGCACGGCGCCAAGGGCCTGGCCTGGGTCCGCGTCGGCGAGGACGGCTCGCTGTCCGGCCCGATCGCGAAGTTCCTGACGGAGACGGACGTCGAGGAGCTGACCAAGCGCCTCTCCCTGGCGCCCGGGCACGCGGTGTTCTTCGGCGCCGGCGAGTTCGACGAGGTCTCGAAGATCATGGGCGCGGTTCGCGTCGAGGCCGCCAAGCGTGCCGGTCACTTCGAGGAGGGCGTCTTCCGGTTCTGCTGGATCGTGGACTTCCCGATGTACGAGAAGGACGAGGACACCGGCAGGATCGACTTCTCCCACAACCCCTTCACGATGCCCCAGGGCGGCATGAAGGACCTGGAGGAGAAGGACCCGCTCGACATCCTCGGCTGGCAGTACGACATCGTCTGCAACGGCATCGAGCTGTCCTCCGGCGCGATCCGGAACCACGAGCCCGACATCATGCTGAAGGCCTTCGAGATCGCGGGCTACGACCGCGAGACCGTCGAGGCCGAGTTCGCGGGCATGCTCCGCGCGTTCCGCTTCGGCGCCCCGCCGCACGGCGGCATCGCCCCCGGCGTGGACCGCATCGTCATGCTGCTCGCGGACGAGCCGAACATTCGCGAGACGATTGCGTTCCCGTTGAACCAGAATGCGCAGGATCTGATGATGGGTGCGCCTACGGTGCTGGATGAGGCGCGGTTGAAGGAGCTCAACATCTCGCTGCGCAAGTCGGTTACTCCGTAGGTAGGCGCGACTAAAGGACCCGGAACCCCCCGGTTCCGGGTCCTTTCGTTTGGTGCTCGGCTGCGGGTGCGTCGTGGTTGGTCGCGCAGTTCCCCGCGCCCCTAAAAGATGCGCAGTTCCCCGCGCCCCTAAAAAGATGCGGAGTTCCCCGCGCCCCCAAGATTGCGCAGTTCCCCGCGCCCCTAAAAAAGATGCGCAGTTCCCCGCGCCCCTAAGGATGCCTAGCGGGGCGCGGTCAGTACCAGGAGCGCGATGGTTCCCACTGCTGCCGTGGCCAGGATCCAGGAGCCGTAGCGGCGTTTGCGGCGGGGTTTGGTCGGTTTCTCGGGCTTGCGGGCTCGGGGTGGTGGCGGCGTGTGGTCCGCCGCCGAGGTGATGTCGGCGAGTAACCGGCGGCAGACCGCGGCCAGTTCGGACGTACCGCTCGCCAGGGGCACGACCGCCTCCGAGCGGGCCGGTGCCGTCGTACCGCCGTCCAGGATGCGGCCCGCGCGGATCAGGACGTCGCCGCGGGTGCCGGAGTTGCCGAGGCTGATCCAGCGCTGGACGTGGTCGCCGCGGATGACGACGCCGCCGTTGCGTTCGCGGTAGACGGTGTGCCGCTGCCACAGAACAGCCGCCAGCTGCTTGGCAGTTGAGTGAAGATGCGCGCTCAAGGCCCCCCCTTGGAGTCGAACAAGCGTCGCACTCTACCAACGGGGGGCCGGACAAACGGAGTTCTATTCCTCCGAGCCGCCGAAGCGCTCCTTGTACGTTTCGAGGTCCTCGTCCGTCAGCTTGGCGAACAGGACCGGCGGGACCGTGAACGGCGTGCCGGAGGGGAGGAGGTCCAGGGCGCGGGCCTCGTCCGCCGTGACCCAGGTCTTCGCGTCGTCCGCCAACTGGAACGCGCCGCGCATCGCCGCCGCCGAGGACGGGATGAACGGCTCGGAGACCACCGCGTACAGGTGGATCAGGTTCATCGCCGTACGCAGCGTCAGCGCGGCGGCTTCAGGGTCCTGCTTGATCTCCAGCCAGGGCGCCTTCTCCTCCAGGTAGGAGTTGCCCGCCGACCACAGGGCGCGCAGCGCGGCCGCCGCCTTGCGGAACTGGAGGGAGTCCATCTGGGCCTCGTACTCGGCGAGGAGCGTCGCGATCTCACCGCCCAGCCTCTGCTCGGCCTCTCCGGCCGCGGCGCCCGCCGGGACCTCCTCGCCGAAGCGCTTCTTGGAGAAGGACAGGACCCGGTTGACGAAGTTGCCGAGGGTGTCGGCGAGGTCCTTGTTCACCGTGGCCGTGAAGTGCTCCCAGGTGAACGACGCGTCGTCCGACTCCGGGGCGTTGGCGATGAGGAAGTACCGCCAGTAGTCGGCCGGGAGGATGGCGAGGGCCTGGTCGGTGAAGACGCCGCGCTTCTGCGAGGTGGAGAACTTGCCGCCGTAGTACGTCAGCCAGTTGAAGGACTTCAGGTAGTCGACCTTCTTCCACGGCTCACGGACGCCCATCTCCGTCGCCGGGAACATCACCGAGTGGAACGGGACGTTGTCCTTGGCCATGAACTGCGTGTACCGGACGTCGGACGCGCCCTCCGGCTCGTACCACCACGACTTCCAGTCGCGCTCCGCCGGGTTCTCGTCCGCCCACTCCTTCGTCGAGCCGATGTACTCGATCGGGGCGTCGAACCATACGTAGAAGACCTTGCCCTCGGCCGCCAGCTCCGGCCAGGTGTCCGCGGGGACCGGGACGCCCCAGTCCAGGTCACGCGTGATCGACCGGTCGTTGAGGCCCTCGGTCAGCCACTTGCGGGCGATGGAGGACGCCAGGTGCGGCCACTCCTCGGCGACCTCGTCGATCCAGGCCTCGACCTCGCCCTGCAGCTTGGACTGGAGCAGGAAGAGGTGCTTGGTCTCGCGGATCTCCAGCTCCGTGGAGCCGGAGATCGCCGAGCGCGGGTCGATCAGGTCCGTCGGGTCGAGGACGCGCGTGCAGTTCTCGCACTGGTCGCCGCGGGCCTTGTCGTAGCCGCAGTGCGGGCAGGTGCCCTCGACGTAGCGGTCCGGCAGGAAGCGGCCGTCCGCGGGCGAGTACACCTGGCGGATCGCGCGCTCCTCGATGAAGCCGTTCTCGTTCAGCTTGCGGGCGAAGTGCTGGGTGATCTCCGCGTTCTGCTGCGAGGACGAGCGGCCGAAGTGGTCGAAGGCCAGGCCGAAGCCGTCGTAGACCGCCTTCTGCGCGTCGTGCGCCTGCGCGCAGAACTCGGCGACCGGCAGGCCCTGCTCCTTCGCGGCCAGCTCGGCGGGGGTGCCGTGCTCGTCGGTGGCGCAGATGTAGAGGACGTCGTGACCGCGCTGGCGGAGGTACCGGGAGTACACGTCCGCCGGGAGCATGGACCCCACCATGTTGCCCAGGTGCTTGATCCCGTTGATGTACGGAAGGGCGCTGGTGATGAGGTGTCGAGCCATCGCGGGCTGCTCCCAAGTCGCTACGAAAAGTGACGGTTGATGTTTTACGGAACCGTCCACGGAACCTTGAAATCGTAGCCGACATGGGCCAGCCGCCCACCCCGTGTTTACAGGGCGGACGGCTGTCCGGCAGGGCATGGCCCTACGAGCGCTCGGCAGGCTCCCAGCTCGCGAGCAGGCCCTGGTACAGCTCGGCGTCCGTGAGCTCCTTCGGGACCGGGCCCGCGTGGAAGAACGCGGCGTTCCCGGAGGCCTCGTCCGCGTCCAGCTTGCGGAGGTAGTCGAAGGCCTTCGCCTCGTGCTCGCCGAACGCGACGAACTGGAAGAAGAAGTTCGACGGGGCGTCGGATAGGGACTTCGTCGCGGCGGTCTTCACCTCCGGGGCGCCGTCCGTCTGGAAGATCACCAGGGCGGGGGAGGCTGGGTCCGCGGATTTCTGGTGCAGCTTGACGATCTCGTCGACGGCCACGTGGTAGTTCGTACGTCCCATACGGCCGCAGGCGGCGTGCAGGTCGTCGATCTTCCCCTCGTACGCGTCGAGCGAGAGGGTGCCGGTGCCGTCGATCTCCGTCGAGAAGAAGACGACGTTGACCACTGCCTGATCGTCCAGGTGCGCGGCGAGGGCGAGGGCCTGCTCGCCGAGGTTCTGGGCGGAGCCGTCCTTGTAGTACGGGCGCATGGAGCCGGAGCGGTCGAGTACGAGGTAGACGGTGGCTCGGGCCCCCGTCAGCCCCTTCTTCTTGAGCGCGGCTCCCGCTGCCTTGTGTGCGGCGGTGAGGGTGGGGGCTTTTGCCTTCAGGCGGGCGGGGGTGGTGGCGGGCTTTCCTTGAGCCTTGGCGGGCTCGGGGGCAGCGGTCGGCTCCTGGTCAGCCTTGGCAGGCTCGGGCTCAGCGGTTGGCTCAGCCTTGGCCGGCTCGGGGTCCGGCTCCGGGTCGGACGTGGGGTCCGGCTCCGGGGCGGGGGTGGGGTCAGCCTTCGGCTGGGGTTTGTTTTCGGCCTCCGGCTCGGGGGTGTGCACCCGGTCTTCGACCGGGTTGTCGCTCCCACCCGCAGCCACCCGTGCGGATTCGTCTTCGGCTGCCGGGTCCTCCTGTGGGGCCACCTCGCCGTCGGCGGCTCCACCGCTGTGGGCAGCTGGGCCGCCAGGGGCGATGGGGGTCCCCCCTGCTCGAGCGGAGTCGAGAGCTTGGGGGAGGGTGGGCACAGCCCCCGGTGCCGGGTCACCTTCCGGCTTGGCGTCCACCTCGTCGGCCTTCTGCGGTGACCCCAGCGACGGATTGTCGAAAGCCGCCGACACGAGGTCGACCTCGGCAGGCTCGGGCTCCGCCGCAGGCGCCGGGACCTTGGGCTTCGGAGCCTCCGTAGCCTCCACGACGGGCTCGGGCGTCGGCTCGGGCGTCGGCTCCGGCTCCGATGCCGGCGCAGGCACCCTCACCTCGTCCTCCGCCGGAGGCGACACCTCCCGGGACCGCCGTCCGAACGCATTCCGCAAACGATCCAGAATGCCCATGTGCGCAACCCTTCGCGTGAGTTGATTCCGTAACCCCTGGCCAGGGCGGACACGTAAGGTTAGCCGCCGCGTGGAGCGATCTTCGGGAGGGTGCGGTCTGCGGACGTGACCGCCGTAACTCCCCTCCATGCGTTCCGGGTTCACCTCCTGTTCACTCCTCGTCCGCCGCCCTGCTGGTCTACGCGCCTAACGTCACGGCCGAAATCATTCCGACACGGTGTCGGCGCGGGGTGCGCCGAAGACGGGCCGAGGGCGGGCCGCGAAGGCCGTCGAGGCCCGGGCCAAGGCCAAATGGAGGACGAACGTGCGCAAACTGCTTCCGCTCATCACCGGCTCGAAGGCAGGCTCGCACCCCGGCGGCCGCTCCGCCCTCACCTGCCGCTTCCGCTGCGGTGACGCCTGCTTCCACGAGGTGCCGAACACCAGCGACAACGAGTACGTCGGTGACGTCATCTCCGGTGCCGTCAGCCGCCGTTCGATCGTCCGCGCGGCCGCCGTCGTCACCGCCGTGACCGCCGCGGGCACCGGTGCCGTACTCGCCCAGGGGGAGAGCGCCGTCGCCGCCCCGCCCGCCGGACGAGGGTCCGAGAAGCGCGCCAGGTCCGCACGCGGCCTGCGCTTCGGCGCCGTCGCGCCCAACACCGCGGACCGGGTCACCGTCCCCGAGGGGTACGGCCAGAACGTCGTGATCCGCTGGGGCGACCCCATCCTGCGCGGCGCCCCGGAGTTCGACCCGGACAACCAGACCGCGAAGGCACAGGCCGGACAGTTCGGCTACAACAACGACTTCCTGTCACTGCTCCCGCTGGAGCGCGAACGCGGCCGCCAGGTGCTCGTGTCGAATCACGAGTACACGGACGAGGTGCTGATGTTCCAGGGGTACGACCCCGAGAACCCCACCCGTGAGCAGGTCGAGATCGCCTGGGCCGCGCACGGCCTCGGTGTCGTCGTGGTCGAGGGCGAGCGTCGTACGGGCAAGCTCACCGCCGTACCGCGGCACCGCCTCAACCGCCGGATCACCGCCACCACCGAGTTCCGCGTCCAGGGCCCGGCGGCCGGATCGGAGTTCCTGAAGACCTCCGCCGACCCGACCGGCACGAAGGTCCTCGGCACCCTCAACAACTGCTCGGGCGGTACGACGCCGTGGGGTACGACCCTGCACGGCGAGGAGAACGTCGACCAGTACTTCGCCCACGGCACCCGCGCCACGGACAAGCGGTACGGCCTCAAGCCCGGCGCCACCGAGCGCAAGTGGGAGCGGTTCGACCGGCGCTTCGACGTCGCCAAGGAGCCGAACGAGCCGCACCGCTTCGGCTATGTCGTCGAACTCGACCCGTACGACCCGGAGTCGACGCCCGTCAAGCACACCGCGATCGGCCGCTTCAAGCACGAGGGCGCCTCGATCGCGCTGACCCCGGACGGCCGTCCGGTGGCGTACAGCGGTGACGACTCGCGCTTCGAGTACTTCTACAAGTTCGTCAGCAGCAAGCGGATGCGCCGCGGCAACTCCCGCGCGGACCGCGAGTACAACATGACCCTGCTCGACGAGGGCACGCTGTACGTCGCGAAGCTGACCGGCGACTCCCCGGCCGAGTCGATCGACGGCTCCGGGAAGCTGCCCGCCGACGGCGAGTTCGACGGCAGCGGCACCTGGATCCCGCTGGCCACGGCCACCGCGGACGGCGCCGAGTCGCACGTCGAGGGCATGACCGCGGAAGAGGTCTTCGTCTTCACGCGGCTCGCCGCCGACAAGGCCGGTGCCACCAAGATGGACCGCCCCGAGGACATCGAGCCCTCGCCGCGCACCGGCAAGGTCTACCTGGCGCTCACCAACAACGTGGACCGCGGCCTGGACGGCAAGGCCCCGGCCGACGAGGCCAACCCGCGCAAGGCCAACAAGCACGGCTCGGTCCTCGAACTCACCGAAAAGCGCAACAATCCGGCGGCCACGAAGTTCGGCTGGCTGCTCTTCCTGGTCGCGGGCGACCCGGAGGACCCGGCGACGTACTTCGGCGGCTTCCCCAAGGACCAGGTCTCGCCGATCTCCTGCCCGGACAACGTCGCCTTCGACTCGCACGGCAACCTGTGGATCTCCACCGACGGCAATGAACTCGGCTCGCATGACGGCCTGTTCGGCGTCGCCACGGTCGGCAGGTACCGCGGCCAGCTGAAGCAGTTCCTCACCATGCCGACCGGCGCCGAGACCTGCGGCCCGCTCGTGCAGGACCGCCGGGTGCTCGTCGCGGTGCAGCACCCGGGTGAGGTGGACGGCGCCTCCGTCGAGAAGCCGGCCTCGACCTGGCCCGACGGACCGGGCACGCTGGTCCGCCCGTCGGTGGTGTCGGTCTGGCGCGAGGACGGCTGCGACATCGGCGTCTGAGCCCGCGGCTGATACGTACGAGCCCATCTGCGCGTGCGCGTACGAGAACGTGGGGCACCCTCCGCCGGGTGCCCCACGTCTCCCTTGCCCGCCAGGGCAGTTCAGTCCTGTTCGCGGCCGCGGCGCAGCATCGCGAAGCCCAGGCCCGCGGCACCGGCCGCCGCCATGCCGCCGCCCGCGGCGAGGAGCGGGGTGTGGTCGCCGCCGGGCAGCTCGGCCCCGGCCTTCACGCCGCCCTGCGGGACGAGCCGGTCGTGGGCGGCGTCGTTCTTGTGCCCGGTGTTGTCCTTGTGCCCGGTGTTGTTCTTGTGGTGGTCACGCTTGCCGCCGCCCTCGGTCCAGCCCTTCATGGTGCCGTCCGGGTTGAGCACGAAGTGGGCGCCGTTGTGCTCGCCGTAGGCGGCCTTGCTGCCGCGCTGGCGCAGGGTGTCCCACTTGATGTATGCGCCGGACGCCGGGTCCTTGGCCCACATCTCCGCGTCGTAGCCGCCCTTGACCTTGAACACCTTGGCGTCGAAGCCGGAACCGCCGAGGTTCTTGTACGTACGCACGTAGGCGCGCTTGGCGGTCTGGTCGCCGTCGCCCTTGCCGGACTTGGTGATCGTGCCGTCGCTGGTCAGCGTGAACGTACAGCCGTCGATCCTGGTGGTCGCCGTCTTCAGTTCGGCGGACAGGGAGCCCTTGGCCGCGCCGTTCAGCAGGATCCGGGCCTTGGCGCTGCGCGCGGAGACGTTCACGTCGACCTTCGCGGACCAGCCGCCGCCGAGCTGCACGGTGCCCTTGCTGGTCCAGCCGCCGGGCACGGGCTTGTCCTTGTCCCGGTCCTTGTCCCGGTCCTTGTCCCGGTCGTTGTCGTTGTCGTTGTCCAGCTTCGTCAGGCCGATGTGGCCGTTGTCGGCGTTGAGTTCGTAGGTGTAGCCGTCGTGCGTCACGGTCGGGTGGGTCGAGGAGAGGGTGGCGATCTCCGTACCGCCGACCTTGATGATCGCGACGTAGCTGCCGCCGCGGTTCTGCACCGTGGCCGTGGCGCCGTTGCCGAGCGTGACGGTGGTGGCCTCGCCCCAGTGGTTGTCCTGCTGGTCCTGCTGGTCTTGCTGGTCCTGGTTGTCCTTGTCCCGCTGCTGGTCGCCCTGGTCCTGGTGCTGGTCCTGGTCGCCCTGGTCCTGGTCGCCCTGGTCCTGGTCGTCCGGTCCCGGCTGGTCGTTGTCCGGCTTCGGGCTCGTGTCGTCCTGCGTCTGCGCCGCCGGCTGGGGGGTGTCCGCGAAGGCGGTGGCCACCGGCATCGCGGCTATGCCCGCGACGACGCCGGCGGCGAGGACGGAGGTGCGGAGGGTACGGCGGGTGGCGCGCATGACGGTGCTCTCTCTCGTAGCGGTCCAGTTGGCGGTGAGTTCGCCTCCAGCGGCGGCGACACGGACGAAGCTACGGATGCCGTATGGGGGTCATGCGTAAGGAACGTAACGAAAGACGCGAAGGCGGAGCACGTCTGTGTAAAGGCGGATCCAGCGGCAGAAGAAGGGACTAAATGCCTGTTCAGGGCAGGTCAGGCGGCCCTACCGCGCCCAGGCCCGCGGCGTAGCCAGGCCCGGTACTCCGGCGCCTCCCAGGCCGCCTCCCAGTAGGCCGACTCCAGATCGTCGTACGCCCGGTCCAGCTCCTGCTCCGTACGTCCCACGAGCAGCAGCCGTACGCCGAGGGGGTCCCCTTCGAGGGGGCGGACCGCCATGCCGGGGCGGCCGAGGGAGGTGGGCTGGCAGACCGTGACGACATCGCCGGTCGCGACGAGCGTGGCCGCGGTGAGGTAGTCGCCGTGCAGGACGCGGGGGTCGATGCCCGCCGCCCGCAGCACCCGGAGCAGGCCCGTGCGCTCCCCGTCCACCGTCGGGTCGACCATCCACTGGTCGCCCGCCAGGTCGGAGAGCCGTACCGTCTCCCGGGCCGTCGCCTGGTGGTCCGCGGCGATCCCGACGAACTGCGGCTCGCGCGCCACCAGGACCCGGTGCGCGAGGCCAGGCGGCAGCCGCAGCGGGGAGCCCTCCACCTCGTGCACGAACGCCACGTCCAACTGGCCCTCGGCGACCAGGCGGACCAGCGCGTCCGCCGACACGTCCGTCTGGATGGCGGGCCTGGCCTGGGGGTGCCGGGCGCGAAGGCGGCGCAGCCAGCCGGGGATGGCGCGGCTCGCGGTGGAGCCGATCCGCAGGTCCGGGCCGTCGCCCGCCCGCGCGGCCACCGCCCTGGCCTCGTTGACCAGCTCCCGCATCTCCGTGACCAGCGGTCTGGCCCGGCTGAGCAGGACCCGGCCGAGCGGTGTCGGGCGGCAGCCGGTGCGCTCGCGGGCGAAGAGCCGGCCGCCGAGCGAGTCCTCGATCCGGCGGAGCTGAGTCGTCAACGAGGGCTGACTCATGCCGAGTTGGCGGGCAGCCTTGTGCAGACTGCCGGTGTCGGCGATGGCGCACACCGCGCGGAGGTGTCTCACCTCAAGCTCCATGCGGTGAGCGTATGGCCGTCACAGTGATCACACCAGACTCTCAAACCGTCACAGATGGACCGGAGTTGGCCACGCCCCATCAGTGCCTTATCAGGGTGATAGCCCGGCATTATCGCCGACTGCCATCATCCCCCGGGCCCCGAACTCCCCACACACTCTCGGGTGACCGCTCGCCCCACACGAGTAGGAGCCCCCCATGCGACTGTCCAAGTCGGCGCTCTCGGCCGCCATCGGCCTCGGTCTCGCCACCGCGGCGCTCGGCGCGGCACCCGCGTCCGCCGTTCCCGACGTACCCTCCGCTCCCTCGTCCGTACCCTCGTACGCCGCGTACGAGAAGTCCGGCGAGAACGCCGCCGCCAACAAGGCCTTCTTCGACGCCGTCTGGAAGACGGTCGCGAAGAAGCGCGCCGCCAACCCCGGCGCGCAGGCGGTGACCGTCACGTACAGCGCGTCCAAGGCCCCGACCTTCAAGGCTCAGATCGACCGCAGCACTCAGATCTGGAACAGCTCCGTGGCGAACGTGAAGCTGCAGGAGGGCTCCTCCGGCGACTTCGAGTACCGCGAGGGCAACGACCCGCGCGGCTCGTACGCCTCCACGGACGGCCACGGCCGCGGCTACATATTCCTCGACTACGCGCAGAACCAGGAGTACGACTCCACCCGGGTCACCGCGCACGAGACCGGCCACGTGCTCGGCCTCCCGGACCACTACCAGGGCCCGTGCAGCGAGCTGATGTCCGGCGGCGGTCCCGGCCCGTCCTGCACCAACGCGCAGCCGGACGCCAACGAGCGGGCCCGCGTCGACCAGCTCTGGCAGAACGGCCTGGCGAAGGGACTCGCCAAGCTCCGCTGACCACAAGGCACTCCGACTGTGCCCGTCGGCAAGCAGCACACCGGCGGGACGACCGGCCGCTACACACCCCGGCGGCCGGATCACATCAGGACCGGTCGGGCCGAGCAGACTGGGCGGACCGCTTCCCCCAATGCCCGCCCAGGCCACCCCCCCCAGGCCCGACCGGTCCTGTGCTCCACTGCTTCGCCGCTCCACCGCTCCACCGCTCCACCGCTCCACCGCTCCACCGCTTTACGAACGAACTCCCGGGTGCCACCGCTCACTCGTGCCGAACCACACCGATGACCAGACCTCGGCACGGGTCCCGGTCCCGAACGGACTGCTCCCCCAGTTCGTGCGGCTCAGCCGGGGGGCAGGCGCAGCACCGTGCGTGCGCCGCCCTCCGGCCCATGGGTGAACTCCACGCCCACCCCGAGCACCTGGGCCTGGCCGAGTGCGATGGTCAGGCCCAGGCCGTGGCCCGTCCCGCGCCCCGGATCGCCCGTACGGAACCGCTGCGGGCCCTGCTCGATCAGCTCCTCCGGATAGCCCGCCCCGTGGTCGAGCACCTCGATCACCGGGCCGTCGACGGTCACCACCACGGGCGGACGGCCATGCCGGTGCGCGTTGATGATCAGGTTGGCGAGGATGCGGTCGAGGCGGCGCCGGTCCGTCTCCACCACCGTGTCCCGCACCACCCGCACCTCGGCCTCCAGGCCCGTGGCGCGTACCGCCCGCTCCACCAGCGGGCCGAGGGCGCAGGGCGCAAGGTCGGCGTGTTCGGCGCCCGCGTCGAGCCGGGAGATCTCCAGGAGGTCCTCGGTGAGGGAACGCAGCGCCTGCAGCCGGTCGTTGATCATCTCCTTGGGCCGTCCCTCGGGCAGCAGCCCGGCCGCCGCGACCATGCCGGTCAGCGGGGTGCGCAGCTCGTGCGCCACATCCGCCGTGAACCGCTTCTCCGTCTCCAGGCGGGACTGCAGCGAGGCGGCCATGGAGTCGAGCGCCCCGGCCACGTCCCGCACCTCGTCCCGTCCGCCGCGCCCGCGCCTGCGTCCGCGTCCACCGCGCCCGTCCCGCCCGTCCCGCCCGTCGTGCCCGCCTTGGTCACCGCGTCCGCCACGTCCGCCGCGTCTGCCGCGCCCCGGCCTCATCCCGACCCGCGCGTCCAGGTCGCCCTCGGAGATCCGCCGCGCCACCTGCGCCGTACTGCTCAGCCTGCGGCTGATCCCGGTGGCCAGGAAGATCCCGGCGAGCGTGACGGCCCCGGCGGCGAGCAGCGCCGAGCCGAGGATCGCGGTGTCGATGGCGGCCAGCCGGTCCCGGGTGTCCCGGTACGGCGACCAGACCGCGAGCGGCCTGCCGTCCGCGGGCGCCGCCGCCCACATCACGGGCTCCCCGTGCCGGGCGCCGACCATGCTGCCCTGCTCGCCGTCGGCCACCAACTCCCGGAGAGGGCCGGGCAGTTCACGGGGGTCGAGCACGATCCGGTCACCGCTCGTGGACGTCCCGTACTCGTACGCGGAGAGGGCGGCGTCGAGCTCCTGGCGCACCTCCTTGCGGACCTCGCCCACGGTCTGCCGGGCCACCACGTTGTGCACGAGGACGCCGAGGACCGCCGCGACCACACAGGACACCGCGGTGATCGTGAGGGCGATCTGCCAGCGCAGACTCACCGGTCCGCCCGCGGGCAGGGCTCGTCGCCGGTCCCGGTGCCGGTGCGGGGCGCGCGGCACTCGTCGAGGCTCAGGTCGTCCAGGGCCATGGCGCCCTTCCCGTCCCACACGTAGTCCGAGACGCTCACGTACACCGGGTTGCTGGTCGGTTCGCGTACGGCGAGGTGTCCGGCGGCGACCTCGACGCCCTCCAGGACGGCCCGCCGCGCGAGCACGCGGGTGACGCGGCCGGCCTCGACGGTGTAGACGCGCAGTTCGCTGGTACGGCCGTCCACGTCCACGGCGGTGATCAGCTCGGCCTTGCCGTCCCCGGTCAGGTCGTGCAGCACGGGCGGCCGCACCGGGCACGCCTGTCCCGAACACTCCGCGAGCAGCCGCACGGCCCGCTGGTCGACAAGCCGCCCGCTGCCGCCGTCCTGCTCGCCCGCGGCGGCGAAGTCGGCCTGTACGACGGCCAGCGGGTCGGCGTCCCGCATGTCCCCCGAGGGGACTTCGGGCACCCCGGGCACGGGCGCGGGCTTCCCCGGCTGCTGCCCCGGCGCGGCGGGCGCGGGCCGGCTGTCCCGCCACAACGAGAGCGGCTTGGTCACCTCGTCGATCCGCCCGTCACTGCGCAGCCCGTCCACGTCGGCACACCCGGCGGCCCCGGCGGTCAGGGCGAGGCTTCCGGCGAGCAGCACCGCGGTACGTCGACGGCGAGCGGTGCACGGGGTCATACGTCCATCGTGTCGACCCGGCCGGGAGTGCTCGCGGTGGATGGGCCGGACGGGGCAACGGGGGGCGTCCCGAAAGGGGCGCGGGGCTGTGACATTGGCGGCTCCGCCGCGGGGCGCGACCAGCCACGACGGCGCGGCAGCCGAGATGCGGCCAGGCGGCCAGGCGGCCAGGTGCGGCTGGGGGCGGCCGGGGAGATTTACGTCGGCGCCGACCCACCCGGCCCCGCCACCGCCCGCGCCGCCGCGATCTCCCGCCGCAGGGGACCGAGCGTGCCGTCCTCGTCGTCGAGCGGCTCGTGCGGCCGGGGCCCGGAACCCCCGGCCCGCCGTAGCGCGGCGTCCTCCCTCAAGTCCTCCGCCAGTTGCTCCAGTTGGAGCGAGAGTTCCTTGGACTCGGCGGGGGCGGGCCGGGGTGCGCCGTGGCGGACGCGGACGCGGGCCGAGGTCGTCGCGTCCACCACCCGTTCCAGGGCGACGACGAGCGGCCAGAACGCGGCGGCCCGCGTCCCGAACGGCGGCGGTTCGGTGAGGGCGCGCTGGAACTCCGTACGGACGACGGACAGATCGCGGTAGATGCGCCGACGCATGCGGGCACGGGCCGCCGGGTCGGGGACGCCGGGGGTCGCCGGGTCGAGGAACGCGCACTCGACGTACCGGGCGGTGTCCGCGACCGCGTCCGCGAGCCGGTCGCCGATCCGCGTGCCCCAGCTCTCCGGCCACAGCAGATAGCCCGCGACCAGGGCGATCCCACAGCCCATCAGGGAGTCGTACATGCGCGGTGCGATGAGGGCCGCGCCCTGGCGGTTGAGGACGTCGGAGAGGAGCAGGATCACCGGGGTGATCGCCGCCGTCTGGTAGCCGTACCCGCGCGGCGTCAGGGCCGGGATCAGCGGCGCGAGGAGCACCATCACGGGCACGTCCCACCAGCCGCGCGGTACCTGCGAGAGCACCGCCGCCGCGAGCACCAGGCCCGCCGCCGTGCCGACGGCGCGCAGCACGGCCCGCGAGAACACCGAGCCGAAGTCCGGCTTCATGACGAAGGTGATGGTCAGCGCCACCCAGTACGAGCGCGGCACGTCCACCAGCGACACCAGGGACTGCGCGAGCCCGATGCACAGCGCCAGCCGCAGCCCGTACCGCCAGGAAGCGGCCGAGAGCAGGACGTTGCGGGCGGCGCGGCGGACGCGGTCGCGCAGGGCGGCGGGGCGGCCGAGCCGGTCGTCCACGTTGCCCGGGTCGGACTCGGCCAGCGCTTCCGCCGCGTACCGGACCGCCGCGTCCACCGCGTGCGCGGCCGGACCCTGCGGGCCCTCGGGCAGCCGCAGCTCGACGGGCCCGGCGAAGCCCCGCTCCACCGCGTCCGCCAACGACCGCACGGCACCGGGCACTTCCGGCGGCAGCGGGCGCCCGCGCTCGTACGCGGCCGGCGCCGCCTCCACGATCGGGATGACCGCGTTGAGCTGCGCGAGCAGCCGTACGAGGTCCTGGTTGCGGGCGTGGTAGAGCGCGCGCCGGGCAAGCACCACGTCGTACGCCTGGTTGAGCGCGTGCGTGACGTCCTGCCGGGCCGCCGCGTACGCCTCCGCATCGGCGGCGCCCGCCTTCTCCAGGAGGTCGGCCACGGTGCGGTACGCCCCGGCGACCGTGGCCCGTTCCGGCACCCCGGACCGCACGGGCCAGGCGAGCAGCGCGAGCGTGAGGACGAGCAGGCCGCCGCTGGTCATCAGGAGCGGCGGGAGCCACCAGTCGTCGCCCGGCATCGGAAGGCCTGCCCCGATCACCGAGTTGAGCAGGAGCAGCAGCCCGGACACGGACGCCACGGCGCCGACCGTGGAGATCATCCCGGAGATCAGCGCGATGGCCGTGACGACGCCGACGGCGACCCAGCCGTGTCCGTACACCAGCGTGCCGAGCATGATGCCGACGGCGCCGAACAGCTGCGGCACGGCGATGTTGTAGACGCGCATCCGGTACGCGGTCGCGGTGTCGCCGATGACCCCGGACAGGGCGCCCATCGACGCGAGCGCGCCGTACGCCGGATAGCCCGCCGCGAGCCCGACCGCCAGCGGCAGCGCCATCGCGACGGCCGCACGGGCGACCGCGGGCCACGGGATCGGCGCCGGCTGCGGCTTCAGCGTCCCGAGGCTCCGGACCAGCCACTCGGGCGGGGCGAGTCGGGCGACGGTGAACTCTCGGGGCCGGGGCATGGGCCCATTATCTGCGGGTCGTCCGGGTGGGGTCTTCGCCGGTCGAGGTCTTCGCCGCTCGGGGTGTTCGCCGGTCGGGGTCATCCCCGCTCGGGGTGTTCGCCGGTCGGGGTCATCCCCGCTCGGGGTGTTCGCCGGTCGGGGTCATCCCCGCTCGGGGTGTTCGCCGGTCGGGGTCATCCCCGCTCGGGGGCTTCGCGCGCGTGCAGGGTGAGGTCGACGACCAGCGAGCGGTGGTCCGTGTGCGGCAGGTCGAGGAAGCGTGCGGCGCGCGCCGTGAAGTCCCGGCTCACCAGGACGTGGTCGATCTGCGCGCCGAGCGACGGTGTGCCGGACGCCGTCGACGCCGGCCAGGTCGGCGTGCGCGCCCCGCCCGCGAGGCGGGTGCTGTCGCGCAGCCCGGTGTCGAGGACGCGGCGGAACGCGGCGTGGTCCTGGCTCGCGTTGAAGTCCCCGGCCAGCACGGTCGGCTGCCCGGACCCGTCGCGCGCCCAGTGTTCGAGCTCGGCCAGCTCGGCCCGCCACAGCCCGACCCCGCCGGGCACGGGCGGCATCGGATGCGCGAGCTGCAGCCGTACGGAGTGCCCCTCGACCGCCGCCACCGCTCCCGGCATGCCGAGCGTGCCGTCCACCCCGGGCCCCCGCTTCAGCGGATACCGGCTGAGGATGGCCGACCCCTCCGCGCCCGTCGCCTCCACGAGAGTGCGGTACGGGAACCGCCCGCCGAGCCGCTCCTTCAGCGCCGCCGAACAGCCCGGGTCACACTCCTGGACGAAGACCAGATCGGGCCGCTCGCGCCGCACCGCCGACAGCAACTCCTCGGTGGCGCCGCCGAACTCGATGTTCGAGGTCAGTACGCGCAGCTGCGCCACCGCCCGCCCCTCCGGCTCGGCCGGTTCGCCGTACGGTCGGCAGAACAAGCCGGTCACGGCCAGGACGACCGCGCCCCAGACGAGCCCCGTGCGCCAGCGCGCGAGCGCGGCGAGCGCCGCCGCCACGGCACCGGGCAGGAGCAGCCAGGGAAGGAACGCGAGCAGCTGCGGCACGGGGGTCACGCCGTCGACATCGAGGATGCGGCAGAGCAGGACGACGCTCACGCCGGTGAGGGTGAGGGCGGCCGTCCAGCCGGCGAGCACACGCCAGGTCCCGCTCCGCCGGTCGGCGCGGGCGCCCGGGTCGCCGCCGGCCCGGATCTCGTCGCTCCGGGTGTCCGTCTCCACGTCGTGGGGCCTTTCGCAGGTGATGTCTCAGTGTGTCGCGCCGGAACCCGCCCTCGGGGAAGGGCTTCTCCGCCTTGAAGGCTCCTCCGCCTGCAAGGCTCCTCCGACGCTTCAGACGGGGGATGAGGGTGGAAAGTTGCACCGCCTTCCACCCCCCCCAGGGTCCGTTTCACGTGAAACACCGCGCCGGTCCCGCCCCCGCGATCGCCGCCAGCCTCCGCAGCGCCGCCTCCAGTACGTCGTACGGCGGCGACGCGAGGCCGATGCGTACGGTGTCCGGCGCCGTCGTCGCACCGGCCGCGAAGGCCGCACCCGGGGTGACCGCGATGCCGTGGGCGGCGGCCGCGGCCGTGAAGGTCTCGCCCCGCCAGGGCGCAGGCAGCCGCCACCAGGCGTAGTACGCGTGCGGGTCGGTGTGGACGTCATGACCGCTCAGGCAGGCCGTGACGCGAGCGTGCCGGTCCGCCGCGTCGGCGCGCTTCGCGGCCGCGAGGCGGTCCGCCGTGCCGTCGGTCAGCCAGCGCGTGGCGGCCTCCAGCGCGAAGCGGCCCGCCGTCCACCCGCCGGAGCGCAACGCCGCCGCGGCCTGCTCGTCGTCCGGTCCCGGCGTGACGAGGAGGCCCACCGAAAGACCGGGCGCGATCCGCTTCGACAGGCCGTCCACGACATACGTGCGCTCCGGGGCGTACGCGGCGAGCGGTTCCGGCGCCTCCGGGTACAGGAACGACCAGATCCGGTCCTCCACGACCGGCAACCCCAAGTCCCTTGCTGTTTCGCCCAGTTCACGGCGCCGCGCCTCCGGCATCGTCACGCAGGTCGGATTGTGCAGCGTCGGCTGCACGTACAGCGCGCTCAGCGGCGCCCCGCGATGCGCCGCCGCCACCGCCTCCGGGCGCAGCCCGTGGGCGTCGGTGGCCAGTGGTACCAGCGTGAGCCGCAGCCGCGCCGCGATCTCCCGCACCACGGGGTACGTCAGCGCCTCCACGCCGACCCGCCCGCCCGGCGGCACCAGCGCGGCGAGCGCCCCGGCGATGGCCTGCCGCGCGGTACCGGTGAACAGCAGCCGCTCGGGACCCGGGCACCAACTCCCGTACGCGAGCAGTGCACTTGCCGCCGCCCGCGCCCTCGGAGTCCCGGCAGCCGCGGCCGTCTGTGTGGCCTCGGCGAACACATCCGGGCGAAGCAGCGGCCCGAGGCTCGCACTCAACACCTCCGACTGTCCTGGCGCGGAGGGGTAGTTGAGCTCCAGGTTGACCTCGGCGGGGAGCGCGGGCGGCTCGGTCAGCGCGCGCCCGGTCGGCTCCGGCACGGCCCGTACGTACGTCCCGCGCCCCACCTCGCCGACGACGAGCCCTCGCCGCACCAGCTCTCCGTAGACCCGGCTGGCCGTGGACGGCGCGATCCTGCGGCGCCGGGCGAACAGCCGCTGCGGCGGCAGCCGGTCGCCGGGCCGCAGCCGCCCCCGCGCGATATCGGCGGCCACGGCGTCCGCGATCCGCCGAAAGTCCCTGAACTCCTCGCCGCCCATGACGCCCCCGGTGTCGTAAGGGATTGCTCCGACTACAAACCCGTCCATTGCTCCGACCGTAACCCTCTCCTACGCTCCCGACCATGGCAGACGCACTCATCGCCGACGGTGTCCGGATCGCCTACGACGCGGTCGGCCCGGCCGACGCGCCCCCCGTCGTCCTGATCCACGGACATCCCTTCGACCGCACCCTGTGGGCGCCCCAACTCGCCGCCCTCGCCCCGGACTTCCGCGTCGTCGCACCCGATCTGCGCGGCTACGGCGCCTCCACCGTCGTCCCCGGCACCACCCCGCTCGACGTCTTCGCTCATGACATCGCGGCCCTCCTCGACCGGCTCGGCGTCCAGCGGTTCGTCCTCGGCGGGCTGTCGATGGGCGGCCAGATCGCCATGGAGTGCGTACGGCTCTTCGGCGACCGCGTCACCGGCCTCGTCCTCGCCGACACCTCCCCGCGGGCCGAGACGGACGAGGGCAGAACCTGGCGCCGCGCCCTCGCCGAGCGGCTGCTCCGCGAGGGCATGAAGGGGTACGCGGACGAGGTCCTGCACCGGATGGTCGCCCCGCATTCCGCCCCCGAGGTCCAGGACCACGTCCACCGGATGATGTGCGCCACCGACCCGGAGGGAGCGGCGGCAGCCCTCCGCGGCCGCGCCGAACGCCCCGACTACCGCACCCTCCTCAGCCGCGTCACGACCCCGACCCTCCTCGTCGTCGGCGCGGAGGACACGTACACCCCGGTCGCCGAGGCCGAGTCCCTGCACGCCACCCTCCCGAACTCCACCCTCCACGTGATCGAGCGCGCGGCCCACCTGCCGAATCTGGAGGGTCCGGAGGAGTTCAACCAGGCGCTACGGGGGTTCCTGGCGGGGGTCTGAGGGTCAACGGTCCGGGTGCCGGGTGCCGGGTGCCGGGTGCGGAGTTGTGGTTGGGGTTGGGGTTGAGGGCGCGCGTGCGGCTCGCGCGGGGGTTGGCGCCCGGGCGGCTCAGCCCCGGCCCGTCCGACGGTTGCGCCCCCAGCCGAAGCGGCTCGACGCCCAGGCCGCCAGGGCCACCAGCAGGGCGAGGGCGAGGATGATCCAGGACGCGGTACGCAGGGACTCCGTCAGGGCGTCGTAGACGGCGGCGACGGCCGGGCGGGACAGCTCGGGCGGCAGGTCGCCCAGGGTGCGGCTTCGGCCCACGGCCACGGCGACTTCGAGCAGGGCCGCGCTCAGGGCGAGGCCGAGCGCCGTGGCGATGACGGCCCGGCGGCGACGTACCGCGAGACCGATGCCCACCGCCGCACACAGCACCGCCGCGATCGGCAGCCAGATCCCTGCGACCTGCAGCATGTGGAACCCCTTCCCCAGGGTGCCGAGGTTCTCCAGGACCGTGATCTCGGTGTGCTCGACGGGGATGTTGCGCGCGAACGGCACTCCGTCCTCTACGAGTTGGTCCCGTACCTGCTTGATGATCGGCGCGAGATCGAGGGTGACGGCCCGGCCGCCGCCTTCGTTCAGGGCGTCCTGCACCGCGTCGTGGGTGGCCCGGTTCGCCGCGTTCCAGGCGGTCCTGAAGGTGCCGGTCTCCGTGAAGGACAGCACCGCGTCCTGGAGGAATGGTTCGACGGCGCTCTGCAGCGGGCCCAGGTCGATGTGCTGCATGATCTCCGCGCTGACCGCGTCCGCCACGGCCTGCTGCACGTCCGGGTCGGAGGCCAGTGGCGCCATCGTGGCGACGTAGTTGTCGGCGTCCCCGATCTCGTACTTCGCCCACGTCGACGCCGACCCCAGCGGTGCCAGGAGGCAGGCGAGCACCAGCAGGACCACGGCCAGGACCGCCCGCGCCCTGCCCGCCACGCTCCGCTCGCGTACCTCCCGGGAACTCCGCACCCGTCCAGGCAAGGGCGCCACCCGCCCACCCGCGACCGGTGTTGCTGCGGCCGAGTGGCCAGGACGGGGAGATCGACACCTATGGAGCAGCAGGGGCAGGGGCAGGGGCAGCGGCGGCGGCAGTGGCGGGAGCGGCAGTGGCGGGGCGGCAGCGGCATTGGCGGCGGCAGCGGCGGCGGAGGGTGCGAGGCCGGGTGGCCGTGGTTGACGTGGTTGACGTGGTCGGGTGTGGTGCTCGTGTCGTCTGGTGGGGGCCGGGCGTCCCCGTCGGCGCCCGGCCCCCAACCCCCGTATTCAGGTGGCTGTTTACTTGCGGTTGTAGAGCCGCATCGTTATCGGGCCGAACACCGCGACCAGGAAGGCCGCCCAGCCCAGCGTCCAGATCAGCTCCGTGCCGGGCCACTCGCCCTGCATGAAGGAGCGGACGGACGAAGAGACGTGCGTGACTGGGTTGTTGTTGACGAAGGCCTGCAGCCAGCCCGGCATCGTCGAGGTCTCCACGAAGATGTCGCTGAGGAAGGTCAGCGGGAAGATCACCATCATCGAGACGCCCATCACGGACTTCTCGGTGCGCAGCATCAGGCCGAACATCGTCCACACCCACGAGAACGCGAACGAGAACACGACGAGCAGCGCGATGCCTGCCACCACTCCGGCCACTCCGCCCGCCGGCCGGAAGCCGAGGATCAGGCCGACGGTGAGGATGACGAGGGAACCGAGGACGTACCGCAGCATGTCGCCGAGGAGATAGCCCACCATCACCGAGGGGCGCCAGATCGGCAGGGTTCTGAAGCGGTCGAAGACGCCCTTGTCGATATCGGTGTTGACCGATACGCCGGTGTACATCGTGATCATCACGATCGACATCACGAGGATGCCGGGCAGCAGCCGCTGCAGATACTCCTGCGGCGAGCCCGCGAGCGCCCCGCCGAAGAGGTACGTGTACATCAGCACCATCATGATCGGGAAGGCGGTGACGTCGAAGAGCTGCTCGGGGACGTGCTTGATCTTCAGCATGGCCCGCCACCCGAAGGTGACCGACGCGGAGAGCGCGCTGGGGCGCGGTGGGCGGTCCTTGGCGATGAGGAGCTCGGCCAGCGACTCGGTGGAGACCGCGGCGAGTTCCTCCGGGGCTCCGCCTGCGCCGGGGGCGTTCGTCTGGGTCGCGGTGCTCATGCCAGTGCCTCTTCCTGTGCGTCGTCGCGGGGGTCGGTGGGGGTGCCGCCGGGGGTGGCCGGGCGGTCGGTGAGGGCCAGGAACACTTCGTCCAGGCTGGGTTGGCCGAGGGAGAAGTTGTCGACGGTGATCCCGGCACGGGCCAGCTCCGCCAGCGCGCGGGAGGCCTTCTCGGCGGCCGCGGTGCCGTTCCCGTCGCCGTTGGCGATGCGTGCGGTGAGCGCCAACGGGTCTGCCTCCAGCAGAACTTGGGCGTCGAGGGCGCCCTTCAGGAGCTCCTCGGCATCGGGGCGCTGCTCGGCGTCGCGCAGCCGCAGGTGTACGGCGCCCGCGCCGACGGATGACTTCAGCTCGCCCTTGGTGCCCTCGGCGATCACCTTGCCCTGGTCGATCACCGCGATCCGGGCCGACAACTGGTCGGCCTCGTCGAGATATTGGGTGGTCAGCAGGACCGTGGTGCCTTGGGCGACGACCGCGCGCACGATGTCCCAGACCTGGTTGCGGCTGCGCGGGTCGAGACCGGTCGTGGGCTCGTCGAGGAAGAGCAGGTCCGGGGTGTTGAGGATGGATGCGGCGATGTCGATTCGGCGCCGCATGCCCCCGGAGTAGTTCTTCACCTGCCGGGGCGCGGCGTCGGTGAGGCCGAAGGCCTCCAGGAGCTGCTCGGCGCGCTGTGCGGAGGCCCGCTTGGAGTGTCCGGTGAGCCGGCCGAGCAGCACCAGGTTCTCGGTGCCGGTCAGGTCCTCGTCGACTGAGGCGTACTGACCGGTCAGGCTGACGCGGCTGCGGACCGCGTCCGCCTCGCGCACCACGTCGTGCCCGAAGACGTGTGCCTCTCCGCCGTCCGGTCGCAGCAGCGTGGCGAGCATCTTCACGGCGGTGGTCTTGCCCGCGCCGTTCGGCCCGAGCACGCCGTAGACGGTGCCGGCCGGGACGCTCAGGTCGATGCCGTCGACCGCGCGGTTGGCCCCGAAGGTCTTCACCAGACCCGCGGTCTCGATGGCCAGGCCGGTCGAACGGCCAGTCTGGTTGCTCATGGTCCTCCGGTCCTTTCTTGTTCCTTGTCGTGGAAGCCGGGGCGGCTTCTCGGTCTTCGGGGTGCTCGCGTACGGCGTCACGAGGGGTACGGGTGGGCCGCGCGGGCCGTGCGCAGTGCGTGACCCCACCAGACGAGCTGGTCGAGCATCGTGGCCACCGCCCGGCTCGGCCGGTTCTCCGGTCCTCGCGGCAGTTCTTCGACGAGGTTGAGACCGACGCCGTCGCGCAGACTCATCGCATGCAGCTCGGTGAACACGCACCGAAGTTGCTCGACCGCGTACAGTCCCAGGCTGTCGTAGCCGTAGCTGACGAAGCCGACGGGCTTGCCGTGCCACTCGTCGTACGCGAAGTCGATGGCCTGCTTGAGGACGGCGGGGAAGCTGCGGTTGTACTCGGGCGTGACGACGACGAAGCCGTCGGCCCGGTCTACATGGCGGGCGAAGCGGCGCATCGCGTCGGTGGGGGCGGAGGGGTAACGCACGGGCAGGTCCGTGTAGTCGACGAGGTCCACCACGTCCAGCGCCAGGTCGTCGCGTTGCGTGGCGCGCTCGAGGAACCATTCCGCGACACTGCCGCCGACGCGTCCCTCGCGGGTGGATCCCACGATCACCGCGACCGCGAGCCGCTCCTCCGCCTTCGTCATCACACCCCCTGCCCGCCTCTCCGCTTCCGCCTCGTTCGTCGAGTTCTGCCTGGGCTTTGCTGGTCGTGCTTGTCGTGCCTGCTGTGCGTGCTGTGCCTGTCGTGCTTGTTTCGTGCTCCTGCTGTCTCTCGCTGTCTGCTGCTGTCTCTTGGGCGCGAGATCGGATCGCGCGGCCGCCAGATTCGATCTCGCGGGATCTCGCGGGATCTCGCGGGATCTCGCGGGATCTGACGGAATCTGATGGCTGTCTGGCGGCGGTCCAGCGGCGGTCCGGGCGAGGCCTGGCAGCGGATCACGCGCCCATGTGGCAACGGTCTGTGACCGCCAACAGCCCGCCGGCCGAGCCGAATCGCCGAGCGGGATCGGGTCGTCGGGTGTTTCCTTGAGGATGGGGGAAGGGGGGTTCGAGGAGGTCGCTCCATGCGTACGACCAGGTCCTTGCGCACTCTTGCCGTCACCGCATTCGCGAGCGGCACTCTCATCGCCGTGAGCTTCGCCTCCGCGGCACCGGCGATGGCCGGGAACGACGGCTCCGTATGGGGCGTCGTCGTCTCGCACCGCGATATCAATCTGCGGGCGGAACCCAACCCCGGTTCTGCGAAGGTCGGTTCACTGCCGCCGGGCGCACGTGAGCGCATCGAGTGCGCCACGCTCAGCACCCACGTGAACGGCAACCCGTACTGGTACTGGCTGGGCGGGGGCCGCGGCTGGGCGAGCGGCGCGTACATGAAACCGGAACGGCAGGCTCCGATGTGCGACGACACCGGCCGCAATCAGCACCAGAACCGGGGCGACTGGAACCAGCACCGCGACAACCGGGACCAGAGCCGCGACCCGGGGCGCCACCACGATCAGAACCGTGATGAGTGGAGCCGGCACCGGAACGACGCGGACTCCTGCTGGTCCGACTGCCAGTGCCAGGACTCCTGCCGCGAGCACTGAGGACCCCACCGGGCACTGCCGAGGACCCCACCGGGCACTGCCGAGGACGCCACCGGGCAGGCACTGCCGAGGACGCCACCGGGCAGGCACTGCCGAGGACATCATCGGGCGTCGCTGAGGACACCACCGGGCGGGTCTTCGCCCGACTTGCCGGGGGACCTGCCCGGGTGTGCTCTTGAAGTGCAGGGGAGTGACTGCGAGGACGAGAGGACGACCTCATGGCACACGCCGCACCAGCACCTGTACGCGCCCACCGCCCCACCGGGTCGACGGCCTGGCTGGCCCCGCTCCTCGCGGTCGTCTACGGCCTGTGGGCCGCGGCCAACCACCGCGACGGCGGTCCCATCACGACGGGCAATGTCCTGTACGGCATCGTCGCCGGAGTCGTCTTCGGGGCCGTCTACTTCGGCCTGCGGTCGATCTCCGCACGCTTGCCGCGCGAGCTGCGCGCCCTGGCCTGGGGCTCGTTCACCGGCATCGCCTTCGGCTTCCTCTACAGCCTGACCGACGCGAGCATCCTGAGGTCCATCGGCAACGCGGCCATCGTGGGCGCGGCGGTGGCCGGTGCGATGTTCTACCGCTACTACACGACCGAGGACGCCAAGGGCCGTCACGACTGAACGGGCGGCGACGGAGGCGGAGTCGACCTCGCCGACCGCAGAGGTCCCCGGCGCCGTCGGCCAGGCCGGGGTGAGCCCCGCCGCGCCCGCTTCGGTCCGTGAGTCCTCATGGCTCCGAAGTTATCCACAGGCCCCGCCGACTGTCAGTGGCGGCGCCTATGGTTTCGAAGCATGACCCCAGCCGCTCTCATCGGACGAGACCACCCGGCGGCCGTGCTGCGCGCCGAGGTGGACCGCGCCGTGCACAGCCACGGCGGGCTCGTGCTGGTCACGGGCGAGCCCGGAATCGGCAAGACGACCCTGGTCACCCAGGCCGCGCACGAGGCGCGGGACAGAGGCGCCCTGGTGCTGACAGGCGCCTGCTGGGCGTCGGACAGCGCGCCCGGGTACTGGCCGTGGGTGCAGGTCGTGCGCGCCCTGCGGCGTGCGGTGGGGGAGGAGCGGTTCGCCGCGGCCCAGGAGACCATCGGTTCGGAGACCTCGTGGCGGCTCGGCGCGCTCCTCGGTGAGTCCCCGGTGCCGGGTGCCGACGACCCGACGGCCGCCTTCCACCTGTACGACGCGGTGACGACGGCACTGGTCACCGTCTCCCAGGACCAGCCCGTGGTGGTTGTCCTCGATGACCTGCACTGGGCCGACTCGGCCTCGCTGAAACTGCTCGAATTCGCCGCGGGACACGCCTGGTTCGAGCGCCTGCTGCTGATCGGCACCTACCGGGACGCGGAGGTGGACGCCGAGGGCCACCCCCTGCGCGGCCAGATCCTGCCCCTGGTCGCGAAGGGCACGACGCTCAGCCTCGCGGGCCTGACCCGCGCGGAGACGGGCGCCCTGGTGGCGCGTACGGCGGGACGGGAGCCGGACGAGCCCACCCTGACCGAACTGCACCGCTTCACGGGCGGCAACCCGTTCTTCGTGGAGCAGTCGGCCCGCCTGTGGGCGGCGGGCGGGACGCTCGGCGCGGTCGCACCAGGCGTCCGCGAGGCGGTGCGGCGCCGCCTCGACCTGCTGCCCGCGGCGGTCAAGGACCTGCTGACAACGGGTGCGGTGCTCGGCAGGGAGTTCCACCGGCAGGTGCTCGCGGCCGTCGCGGGCGCGCCGGTGGCGCACGTCGACCGCCTGCTCGACCAGGCGGTCACGGCCCGCCTGATGACGTCCTTGGGCAACGGCCGCTTCGCCTTCGCCCACGATCTCGTACGGGAGACCCTCCAGGAGGAGCCCGCCCCGGACGAGGCCCGCACGCTGCACGCCGCCGTGGTCGAAGCCCTGGAGCGGGCACCCGACCTGGCCGCGAAGGTGTTCCCGGCGGACCGCGCCCGGCATGCGTACGCCGCGGGGGACGAGGTGGCGCCCGAGACGGCGGTGCGGCTGCTGCAGGAGGCCGCGCACGACGCCGGGTCGCGGCTCGCACTGGAGGAGCAGGTGGTGCACCAGCGGCGGGCCGCGGAGCGCGCCGTAGGCCTGGAGGACCAGGGCAGGCGGGTCCTGGTCGCGCTGGCGCTCGGCGAGTCCCTGCACCACGCGGGCGAGGAGGACGCGTGCCGTGTCGCCTTCGACGAGGCCCTGGACCTGGCCCGCTCCCTGGACGATCCGACTCTCCTCGCGCGCGTGGCGCTCACGCTCTACAGCAGGCAGCAGGCAGCTGGCCGGCCTGTTCGGCACGGAAGGCCCGAGCGAGGCGGACGAGCTGCTGCGCGAGGCGCACCGCGCGCTGGTCGGAGGGGACGAACACCACAGCGGTGCGCCCGCGCGCGGCGGCGCCGTCGACCGCACCGAAGGGCGACCGGCGAGCGAACTCGCTCAGGAACTCAGCGTCCGCAGCGCCGTCCTGGCCCGCCGGCACGCGGACGACGAGGCGCTCGGCTTCAGCCTGTGGGCCCGCCACCACGCCATCTGGGGTCCGGGCACGGCGGCCGAACGGGTCGCGCTGGTCGAGGAGTTGACCGCGATCGCCCAGCGCTCCGACGACCTGGAGGGCGAGCACTTCGCCCGCGCGTTGCACTGGGTGGCCCGCATCGAGCTCGGCGACCCGCGCTATCTCGACGAGTACCACGCGTACGTGGCGCATGCCGAGCAGTCCGGCCTGCCTCTCATGGGCGTGGGCGCGGCCATCGACCAGTCCATCGTGTGCGCCCTGGGCGGCCGCTTCGCACAGGCCGAGAGCTTCCTCACGGAGGCCTTCGGGTACGCGAGCAGAACCGAACCCCACACCCACTTCCTCCCCCTCCTGGAGCACCACCGCTGGACGCTGGCGCTGCTCCAGGGGCGGTACGAAGGAGTGGACGAGGTGCTGCGCAGCCTGGAGCGCGGGCACCCGTGTGCGCGCCTCCTCTTCGGGATCACGGCGGTGGAGCGCGCCGAGGAGGAGGGCGCTTCCCGGGCCGAGTTGGAGGCGGCGGTGGCGTACGCGCGGGAGCTGCTCCCGGAGCCGGGCCCGGAGTCCGGCCCGGAGTCCGGGCCGGAGGCGGAGCCGCACCCTCGTACGGCGGACATCGACCGCGGTTTCCTGCCGTTGCGGCTGCGGTTCCAGGCGCAGGCCGCGGCGGCCTCAGGGGACCGCGCGCTGTGCGCGGCGGCCCGCGCGGCGCTCGTGCCGTACGCAGGGCAGTGGGCGGTGTCGATGTTCGGCTGGGACATCAGCGGCCCCGTCGTGCACTGGATCGCCCTGTGCGACGCCGCGTCGGGCCGCCTGGAGGAGGCGGAGCAGGGCTTCACGAGGGCGTACCGCTCGGCCGAACTCCTCGCGGCCAAGCCCTGGTCGGTGCTGGCCCGCGCCCAGCTCGCCGAGGTCCGCGCGGCTCGCGGCGAGGACCCGGCACAGCTGCTGACCGAGGTCGTACGGGACGCGGAGGACCTCGGCATGCGGCAGGTGCTGCGCCGCATGAGCCGGATGCGGGAGGTCCGCGCGGCACCGGAACCGACGACTCCCCCGGCCGCCCTGGCACAGCCACCGCCTTCCAGGGAACCTGTCGGCACCGCGACCGGTCCCGAACTGCCCACGCCTGCCCACGAGTTCCGTTACGACGGCACGGTCTGGACGCTGTCGTACGCCGGTCGGACGACACCGATGCCCGACGCCAAGGGACTGCGGGACCTGCGGCAGTTGCTGTCCCGCCCGGGCGACGACATCCCGGCCGTGCACCTCCTGGCGCCCGAGGGCGGGGCCGAGGTGGTCGCGGCCCGCAGCCTCGGCGGGGATGCGGTCCTGGACGAGGAGGCGAAGCGGCAGTACCGCGTCCGTCTCGACCGTCTCGACGAGGAGATAGACCGCGCTGCGGCGAGGGGCGCCACGGAGCGCGCCGCGGAGTACGACCGGGAGCGCAAGGCTCTCCTCGACGAGCTCCGTGCCGCAGCGGGCCTCGGTGGCCGCACCCGCCGCCTCGGCGACGAGGCGGAGCGCGCCCGCAAGACGGTCACCGCCCGCATCCGCGACACCCTCCGCCGCCTGGACACCCGCCATCCCGAACTGGCCGCGCACCTGCGGGAGTCGGTCTCGACGGGCAGCACGTGCGCGTACAGACCGAAGGGCGGGGCGCCGGACTGGCGGCTGTGAGGGCCTGAGGTCGCCGCCGCCCGGCCGGAAGCGTCCTGCCCATGAATGCCTGAACCGAGGGCTGGTGGCCCAGGGGAGTCTCCCTCTAGTCGCCGAACTGCTGCGCGGACCTGTCCACATGGGCGAGTCGGCGCAGGGCGTTGAACACGGCCTCGCCCAGCACCGTTCCGATGACCACGGTCTCCACGAGATCCTCGACCGCCACCCGGCGGTTCACATAGTCGAGGTCGGCGCGGGCGACCTGCTCGGCGGCGTCGGCGTAGTCGTCGAGGAGTTCGGCGAACGCGGCGTGGCCGAGGCGGTCGAGGGCGACGAGTGCGTGCGCCAGGTCGGTGGCGGCCGGGTTGTCCGTGCTGACGCGCCAGCCGCGTCGCGCGATCAACTCCTGCACGGTGTCCCGCGCTTCGGACCGGGCGTCGTCGTCTCCGTCGTCCGGCTGCGGCGGCCCGAGCCGGTTGGCCGCGGCGCCCAGCACGTCGTGCACGGGCCGGCCGGGCTCGTCGACGGCCTGCAGTACCTCCGCGATGGCCGCCACCTTCAGCCCGCCGACGTCGAGCAGCGCGCGGATCAGCCGGAGCCGACGCTCGTGGGTCTCGTCGTAGCGCGCCTGGTTGGGGCTGCTGAGCTCGCCGGGCGGCAGGAGTCCCTCGCGTACGTAGTACTTGATCGTCGGTACCGGAACCCCGGTTCTTCGGCTCAACTCACCGATGCGCATGGGCGGTTCACCTCTGGATCCATTCCTTCATCCGTCTCTCGGCCCTTCGGTCATTCGACCCGTCGGCCCTTGCCAAGGGTCCACCCATCATAGATAGTGGCACTATCGGATAGCGGATAGTGCCGCTATCCATTACGTCGCCATGCGTCTCAGCTGTCTTCACGGGAGGGGTTCGTCATGAGGAAGCCGAGCGAGTCATCAGGGCTGGTCAAGCCGGGGGAGTCGGGGGCGCCGGAGGGTCGGCGGGTGGCGTGGAATCGGCCGTTGCTCGTGTTCGTGGGGCTGATGGTCGTGACCTCCGTGGTCTGCGCCGCGGGCCTGGTCCTCGACGACCGAGTGCTCGTCGGCTCGCCGATCTGGCTCAAGCCGTTCAAGTTCTCGGTCTCGTTCGTGGCGTACTGCCTGTCGCTCGCCTGGCTTCTCGCGCAGCTTCCGCCCGGCGGCGGGGCGGCGCGCGTGGGCGGGTGGGCGGGGGCCGTCGTGGCCGCGTCGGGGCTGGTCGAGATGGTGATCATCGTGGGGCAGGTGGTCCGCGGCAGGCGCAGCCACTTCAACGAGGCGACGCCGTTCGACTCGGCACTGTTCACCGTCATGGGGGCGACGATCGTCGTGCTGTGGGCGGCCACGCTGCTGATAGCCGTCCTGCTGCTGCGCGCCCGCGTCGCGGACCGGGCGGCGGCGCGGGCGATGCGCGCCGGGATCGTGCTGGCGCTCGCCGGGTCGGCCGTCGGATTCCTGATGACACGGCCGGCGCCCGGGCAGCTGCGCGGGGAGTCGGATGTGATCGGCGCGCACAGCGTGGGCGTACCGGACGGCGGGCCGTCGATGCCGCTCACCGGCTGGTCGGTCACCGGCGGTGACCTGCGTATCCCGCACTTCTTCGGCATGCACGCGCTGCAGCTGCTGCCGCTGCTCGTCATCGCCCTGGTGCTGCTCGGGCGACGTGTGCCCCGGCTGCGGGGTGAGCGGGTGCGAGCGCGACTCGTCGGCCTGGCGTCGCTGACGTACGCGGCGGTCTTCATCGTCCTCGGTCAGCAGGCGCTGCGCGGCCAACCCCTGCTGCGCCCGGACGTGACGACGCTGGCCGGGACGGGCCTGATCCTGGCGGCGACGGGGGCCGGGGCATGGGTGATTCTGCGAGCGGAGTCACGGCCGGGACCTCCGTCGCGGCCGAGATCTCCCTCACGGCCGGAGAGCGGGAGTCGGCCGGAGTCGGACAGTGGCGCGCATCGAGGCCCACGAGCGGCCAACGCGACCATCACAACAAGGAGTTGACGAGTCATGACCGGCTTTCTCTTCGAGCTCACCTTCTGGCTGGCCGCCCCGGTCTGGCTGTTGCTGATCCTCGCGCCGGGCACCCGGCTCACCGAACGGGTGGCCGCGTCCCCGCTGACGGTGGTCCCCGTGCTGCTCGTCTATCTGGCGCTCGCACTGCCAGTGCTGCCCGAGCTGTGGGCGGCGGTCAGCAGCCCGGACGTGGACGGGTTCCGCGAGCTGACCGCGCTGGCCGATGGTGCGGGTGCGGTGTGGGCGCAGGTCATCGCGTGGGACCTGCTGCTCGGCCAGTGGATGTACCGCGAGGCCCGCCGACTCGGCATCTCTGCCTGGGTGATGGGCCCCCTTCTCGTACTGACGATCCTGCTCTCACCGATCGGCCTGCTCCTGTTCCTTCCGCTGCGGGCGATACGGAGGGCCGGTGCGGGGGAGGCCACGCCGGTCGTGGCCGGTGCGGATGAGGCCGCGCCCGTAGCCGTCCCGGCGGGCGAGGCCACGCCCGCCGGGACGGCCAGGGCTGCGGCGGCCGACCCGGTGGCGGGAAATTAGCCTGGCCCCATGGGAACAGCCGAGCTCCGAGCGCCCGCCCTGCTGCGCGGTCAGGGGCCGACGCTGGCCGCGGTCGCGGTGGGCGGTGTGCTCGGGGCGGCGGCTCGTTACGGGGCGTCGCTGATCTGGCCGACGCGGGCCGGGGCGTTCCCGTGGACGACGCTCGGTGTGAACGTCGTGGGGTGCGCCGCGATGGGCGTCCTCATGGTCGTGATCACGGAGGGCCGGCAGCGGCACCGCCTGGTCAGGCCGTTCCTCGGCACGGGCGTGCTCGGCGGGTTCACGACGTTCTCGACGTACGCCGTGGACATCGAGCGCCTGACCGGCCTGCGCGAGGTCCGCGCCGCGTTCGGCTACCTCGCCCTGACCCTGGTCGCGTCCCTCGCGGCGGTGTGGCTCGCGGCGACGACCACCCGCCGCGCCCTGAACACGACGCGTACGAAACGGATGACGCGTACGAACCGGATGGCGCGTACGAACCGGATGACGCGTACGACCCGCCCGCCCCGGAGGCGATGAGGACGATGACGACGATGACGAAGAGGCTCACCGGCACCGCCCTGCGCCTGACGATCTTCATCGGGGAGAGCGACACCTGGCAGCGCAAGCCGCTCTACAGCGAGATCGTGCACCGCGCCCACCGGACCGGCCTCGCGGGCGCCAGCGTGTTCAAGGGGATCGAGGGCTTCGGCGCCTCCTCCCTCGTCCACACTCAGCGGCTGCTCTCGCTCAGCGAGGACCTGCCGGTGGCGATCGTGATCGTCGACACCGAGGAACGCGTCCGCGCCTTCCTGCCCGAGCTGGACGAACTCGTCGGCGAGGGGCTCGTGACCCTCGACGACTGCGAGGTTGTCCGCTACACCGGCCGGGACCACACGTGACCCACCGGACCCACCCCCGCCACCAGCCCCTCCAGCGGAGGGCTCCGCGATGAACTGGCTGTATGTGCTGGCCGGTGCGGCCGTCGGTGCCCCGCTGCGCTACCTCACGGACCGGGCCGTGCAGTCGCGGCACGACTCGGTGTTCCCCTGGGGCACGTTCACGGTGAACGTCACCGGCTGCCTCGTCCTCGGCCTGCTCACCGGCGCGACGCTCACCGGCGCGACGCTCGCGGGTGCCGCGCCCTCCCCGCTGTATCTGCTGCTCGGCACGGGCCTGTGCGGGGCGTTGAGCACGTACTCGACGTTCTCGTACGAGACCCTGCGCCTCGTGGAGTCGGGGGCCCGCCTGCTCGCAGGCCTGAACGCGGTCGCGAGTGTGGTGGCAGGTCTCGGGGCGGCGTACGCGGGGGTGGCATTGGCCGAGGCGTGGTGGGCCTGACCGGCTCCGCACTCAGGCCTCAGCCGGTAGATCCACCCGGGCCCTCAGTCGGCAGATCCCCCGGGCCCTCAGCCAGCAGGTCCCCCCGGCCCTCAGCCAGCAGATCCACCCGGAGCTCGCTCAACCGGCCCGGCTCGGCGATGACATCGATCCGGGAGACGTCCCCGCCCGTGGCCTCGAAGACCAGCGCGACCGCGAGCCGGCCCTGACGCACCATCACGAGCCCGGCGGAACCGTCGATCAGGGCCGTGCCCGTGAACCGTGCCCGGCCCATCGCGGCCATCGCACCCTCGGCGACCCGGCGGGTACCACGTACGACGACGGGTTCGGGCGTCGGGACGACGGCGGGGTCGGCGTGCAGGACGACGTCCGGGTGGAGGAGCGCGACGAGAGAGTCGAGATCGCCGTGACGCGTGGCGGCGAGGAACGCCTCGACGACCTCCCGCAGCCGCCGCGCATCGGTACCGGCACCCGTACCAGTACTGGAACCCGTACCCACTCCCGCACCGCCACCCGCCCCCGAACCGCCATCGCTCCCCCGGACCCGTCGCCGTGCCCGGCTCGCCAACTGCCGTGTGGCGTCCGGTGATCGCTCGACGAGAGCACTGATCTCGTCGAACGGCACGGCGAACAGATCGTGCAGCACGAACACCACCCGCTCGACCGGCCGCAGCGTGTCGAGCACGACGAGCAGCGCGTGCCCGACGGCATCGGCAAGCAGCGCCTCCTCCTCCGGACCCGACCCCCGCCCCTCGGCAACAAGCGGCGCACCCACCGACGTACCGACCGACGTACCGACCGATGTACCGACCGATGTACCCACCGATGTACCCACCGACGAACCCACCGACGAACCCGCGGGCGCACCCACCCCCGTACCGCCCGACACCTCGGCGTCCAGCGGCTCCTCGCGCCGCGCCTGCCGCGCCCGCAGCATGTTCAGGCACACCCGGGACACGACGGTGGTCAGCCAACCGCCGAGGTTGCGTACGGCGTCCACATCCGCCCGGTCGACCCGCAGCCAGGTCTCCTGCAAGGCGTCGTCGGCGTCACTGAGCGAACCGAGCATCCGGTACGCGACGGCCCTGAGCCGAGGCCGCTCCTCCTCGAACCGCCGCACCAGCACGTCATCCCGCATCCGGCGATTCTGCCCGAGCCGTACTCTTGGGGCGAGCGCCCAGGGGTGGGGAGGAATCGGCATGGTGGAGTGGCGGTACGTCTCCCGCGAGGCCAGGGCCGTCCCCCGACCGTGGGCCGCACCTTTCATCTGGACGGCGGCCTACGCGGGCGCGTTCGGCCTGGTCCACGTCCTCGACCTGCTCGGCGCCCTCGACAGCACGGGCCTCGCCCTCGCCGCGCTCTCCCTCTTCGCGGCCCTCCTCGGCGTCCGCGGCAGCTTCGTGGCGGCCCCGGGCACGGCCGTCCTGTGCTGGGGCTTCCTCAACTTCTTCGGCACGTACCCCACCGGCGAGATCTCCTGGGCAGGCGGCCGCGACCTGGAGTGGATGGCCTGCCTCCTCGCCGCGGCCCTCATCGGCACGACCACGGCCCGAGTCCTGCACGCCCGCGCCGCGTACCGCCGCATCACGCCGTACGAGAACTGACCAGGCCTCAGCGGCGCCAGCCTCTGGCCGGACAGCCGGACAGCCGGACAGCCGGTCAGCCGGTCAGCCGGTCAGCCGGTCAGCCGGACAGCCGGACAGCCGGTCAGCCGGATCGCCAGCCCGATCGCCGGATCGCCAGCCCGATCGCCGACCCCAACCGCTAGCCCGATCGCCGACCCCAACCGCTAGCCAGGATCGCCCCATTCGCATGCTAAACAACCCTTATGTCGCACCCGGGAACCCTCGTCCTGATCATGGCCATCGCCGTGCTCGCGCCGCTGCTGTCGTACGGGCTCGGGCGCTGGGTCCGGATTCCGCTCGTGATCTTCGAGATCGTCCTGGGTATCGTCATCGGCCCCGACGTACTCGGCTGGGCGCACCACGACCACGCCGTGGACATGCTGTCCGACCTCGGCCTCTCCATGCTGATCTTCCTCGCGGGGTACGAGATCGAGTTCGCGGCGGTACGCGGGGACACGCTGCGGCGGTCGGTGTGGGCGTGGCTCGTCTCGCTCGTCCTCGGCCTCGGCCTCGCCCTCGCTCTGACCGGCGCGGACGTCTCCAAGACGGTCGTCATCGGCACCGCCCTCACCAGCACCGCACTCGGCACGGTCCTGCCGATCCTGCGCGACAGCGGCGATCTCAAGGGCCGCTTCGGCACCGTGATGATGGCGTTCGGCGCGGTCGGCGAGTTCGGGCCGATCATCGCCATGGCGCTGCTGCTCAGCGGCCGCCAGCCGGGCCGGTCGGCCGCGGTTCTCCTGGTGTTCGCCGCGATCACCGCCGTCGCCGTCTTCTGGGCGCTGCGCCCGCGCCCACCGTGGTTCGCCGAGGTCATCGCCAACACCCTGCACTCCAGCGCCCAGTTCGCGATGCGGTTCGTGATGCTGCTGCTCGTCGCGATGCTCGCGCTCGCCGGGGCGTTCGGCCTGGACACGCTGCTCGGCGCGTTCGCCGCCGGCATCCTCACCCGCCTCGTCATGCACGGCGCGGCGCCGCAGAGCAGCCCGGAGATCCTCGGCAAGGTCGAGGCGATGGGCTTCGGCTTCTTCGTACCGGTCTTCTTCGTCGTCACCGGCATCGAGTTCGACCTCGCCTCGCTCCTCGACGGCGGCCGCGCCCTCGCCCTCCTCCCGGTGTTCCTGCTGCTCTTCCTCCTCGTACGCGGCCTGCCCGCCTACGCACTCGCCCCCCGCGACCTCACTCCGACCGACCGCCGGGCCCTCGCCCTGTACGCGTCGACCTGCCTCCCCCTGGTCGTCGCCATCACCACGATCGGCCTCGACGAGAAGGTCATCGGCCAGGGCGAGGCGGCAGCTCTGGTCGGCGCGGCCATGATCTCGGTGCTCGTCCTGCCGCTGGCCGCCCTGCGCTTGCGCACGCGCGGGGGCTCGGCGAAGCCGTCGAAGACCCCGGTGCAGGGGACGGAGGCCTGGTAGCCCGAGCCCCACGCGCCCGCTCCGCGAGCCCACGCCGCGAGGCCACGCCCTGCCGCCCCGGAATTCGTCATTGCCGCAGCGGGCGCCGGTCGGTCCTGTAAGGCTGAGAGCCGTGACGTACGCGGTGACGGTGGATACGAGGATTCCGAGCGGTGCGCCGGAGATGGACGAGCTGCAGGGGGTCGGCGCCGCGGCCCTGCTTGAGGAGGGGCTGCGGGGGATCGGACTGCTCGAAGGGCCGGACGGGGTGGAGGTGGAGGTCGACGACACGTTCGTGGGCGTCCATACCGGCGGGGCGCTGTTGAAGATCTTCGTCACGGCACCGGCCCTTGAGACAGCGGAGCGGACGGTGCGCTCGCTGGTGGAAGAGGTCCTGGAGAGTTCGGAGCTGCTCGCTGACTGGAGCGTCGAACGGTGCGAGGTCGAACTGCACCCTGACCTCGTCAAGGAGAGCCTGGACGCGGCCGACGGCCCGGAAGCGCCCCCGGCGGATGTGGCCGCCCGACGTGCCCGCCTGGCGGAGCCCGAGGGAGGGACCGCCGCCGACCCGGCCCGTGCCGCTGCCGCGTCGAGGGCCGCGGAGGCGCGGATGCGCGCACTCGCCGCCCAGTTGAGGGCTTTCGGGCCGGGCACGTTCGGTGCTGCCGACGAGGAGTGCGAGGTCCCCGAGACCCTTGAGGCCCCCGAGGCCCCCGAGGCCCCCGAGGTCCCCGAGGCCCGCGAGGCCCGCGAGGCCCCCGAGACCCCCGAGGCCCCCGAGACCCCCGAGATCCCCGAGGCCCCCGGGACCTCAGCCGCCTCGGTGTCGTCCGAGGACGCGGAGCTGGCCGCGGGAGCGCTGGTCCGGGCGGCGGACGTCGTCCTGGACGAGCTGTTCCAGGACGCCTTCACGCTCGACCAGGAGGAGACGAACGTCGCCGAGTGCGACGAGCTGCTGTGGCTCCTCGACGACCTGCCGCCGCGGTACGCCCTGCGCTACGACGCGCACTTCGCCCGCCGGTTCCTGGTGACGGCCGTGGCACTGACCACGCGCTTCACCGACGGCGGCTTCGTGCGGCTGAGCTGCGTCGCGGAGGAGCTGGCGCTGAGACTCCTGCTGAACACCGCGCGGGTCACCTTGGACACCTTCGGACTGCTGAGCGGCGGAGTCTCGTCGGCGTTGGAGCGCTTCTCGGAGGCGGTCCAGGAGGGCAGGGACCACACGTGGCTGTACGACGACACGCAGGACGGGACCGACGGGACCGACGGGAGCGCGGTGGGCGAGTACCTGCGTCGCAGGGCGACCGCGGGGCCGGGCACGTGGTTCACGCCGTTCGACGACGGCAGCTACGTGCATCCGTACGCGGCCGACGAGCCCGACGAGCTCGACGAGCCTGAGGAGGGCCGCGAGGGCTGACCGGAAGGCCGCGAGGGCTGACCGGAGGGCCGCGAGGGCTGACCCTGCTTGATCACGGCAGGTGACGGGACTGGCTCCCGGTCGTGGACCGGCCGACGAGGAGGTCGGTGACCAGGGCGAGGGGTGGCCAGTCCAGCCGGCCGTGGCGGGCCACGGCGTAGGAGCGCAGTTCGACGTCGGGGGCGGTGAGCGGGACGAGCCGCACCGCCGGGAACGTGGCGGTCCCCATGGGGAGCAGGCCCACGCCGAGCCCGGCGGTGATCATTCCCTGCACGAGGTCGAGGCTGTCGGCCTGGTGGGTGATGCGCGGGGTGAAGCCCGCCATGGAGGCGAGGGTGCGGATGACGGTCTCGTCCGCGGTGTTGCGCGAGTTGACGATCCAGTCCTGACCGGCGAGCTGGGCGAAGACCTCCAGCGTGCTGCCCGGGCGGATGTCGGCCCGCGCGGGGACGCCCAGGCCCCAGCGCGCAGTCCACAGGGCGGTGGCGCGCACCACGGGGTCCTCGGCCGCGGGTGCCAGGTTGTAGTCGTAGGTCAGGGCCAGGTCCGTCGCGTCCTCGGCCAGGAGCCGCAGTGCCTCGGCGGGTTCGTGTTCGCGGACCAGGATGCTCAGGCGGGGGTGGCTCGTGGTCAGGGCGGTGACGATGGGCAGCAGGTGGGCGCGTATGGCGGTGGCGAAGCCCGCGACGCGCAGGGTGCCGTTGGGCTCGCTCCCCGGGGCGAGGTCGTGGCGCGCCGTCTCGACGGCGGTGAGGATCGTCACCGCGTGCTCGGCAAGCCGGCGGCCGGCGGGCGTCAGCCGGACCAGGCGCCCGTGCGGTTCCGTCAGGGCGGTGCCCATGTCGTCCGCCAGGGCGGCCATCTGCTGCGAGACCGTCGAGGTGGTCGTGCCGAGCATGTCGGCCACCGCGCGCATGGACCCCAGGCGGGACAGTTCCACCAGCATGCGTAGGCGTCGGGTCTCCATGGCCTCATTGTCCATGATCTGCTGACGGATTGTTCAGGATCGGCACGTGGACGCGAACGGTCCGCGGCTCGTCTACTGGCCTCCATGAGCTTGCTCGAACACCGCGCACGTCTGCGCATGCCCTCGGCCACCACCGGAACCGTGATGGCCGTGGCCGCCATGTCCACCATCCAGCTCGGCCTCGCGCTGTCGGTCTCGCTGGTCGACCAGCTCGGAGCCCTGGGTACGACAGGGCTGCGCCTTGCGTGGGCCGGTGTGCTGCTGCTTGCCCTGGTACGGCCGCGCCTGCGGGACTTCAGCGGCCGCGACCTGTTCGCGTGCGCCCTGTTGGGCACGGTCAGCGCGGGCATGATGGTGTTCTTCATGCTCGCCGTGACCCGGCTGCCGCTCGGCACGGCCAGTGCGCTGGAGTTCCTCGGCCCGCTCGCCGTGTCCCTCTGCGGCCCGGGTCGCGGTCGTAAGCGCTGGACCTTGCTGGCCGCCATCGGTGTCGTGGCGCTGACCGAGCCGTGGCACGGTGGCATCGACGCGGTCGGCGCGGGCTACGCCCTGACCGCCGCGGCCTGCTGGGCGGCCTACATCGTGCTGACCCAGCGCGTGGGCGACTCCGTGACCGGTCTGAACGGGCTGGCCGTCTCCATGCCCGTCGCCGGGTGCATCGGCCTCCTCGTCGCGGCACCCTCCGACCTGGGACACGTCACGTGGAAGCTGCTCGGAGCCACTCTCGGGCTTGCGGCCCTGAGCGCCGTACTGCCCTTCGTCCTGGAGTTCCTCGCCCTGCGCCGCCTCACGGCCTCCGCGTTCGGCACCCTGATGAGCCTGGAACCGGCCATCGCGCTGCTCGCCGGGCTGCTGGTGCTCGGCCAGATACCCGGCTTCGCCGCCGCGGCCGGTGTCGCCTTCGTCGTGCTCGCCGGCATCGGCGCCACCCGCACCGGCGGCCGCCCCGCTCCGCCGCCCCCTGACCCCCGGCACGCCGTGGCGCCCGACGGCGAGCACACCGCCGCCCCACGCCCCACGGCGACCGGGAGCACGTGGTGAACTGCGGCATCTCCACCGCCAGTGCCGTGGCTCCGCACCACCGGCCCGGCACACCGAACGAACGGAAGGAATCGTGATGACGACCACGGCCCGGGCAACGGTGCAGCAGGACGACGCACGCGTACGTGTCACCCGATGGGACTTCGAGCCCGGAACCAGCACAGGCCCGCATCTGCACGAGTACGACTACGTCGTGGTGCCGCTCACCGACGGCACGACCAGGATCCTTTCCCCCGGCGGAGCAGAAGCCGTGTCAGAACTGCGGGCCGGTGAGTCCTACGCACGTCCCGCGGGGGCCGAGCACGAGGTCGTCAACGCGGGCGACTCCTTCCTGGCCTTCGTCGAGGTCGAGCTCAAGGAGCCCGCGGGGCAGGAACGTCCGCCTGTCGCCCCCTGAGGATTCCTGTCTACGGGGTGGGTGGTCCGGAGCCGCCCGAGGCAGCCGTCAGAGGCAGCCGTCAGAGGCAGCCGTCAGAGGCAGCCGTCAGAGGTGGCTGGCGATCGAGGGCATCAGGTCCTGGAAGGTACGGCCGGTCGCGGGCTCGCCGATGGCCTTCAACTGCCAGCCGCCGCCCACCCGATGGACCTTGGCCATGATCTGCGCGGTGTGGTTGCCGCCACCGGTGAGGGTGTAGCGGGCGAGTTCCTGGCCGTTGGTCTCGTCGACGAGGCGGCAGAAGGCGTTCTGGACCTCGGTGAAGGTCTGCCCGGTGAAGGAGTTCACGGTGAAGACGATCTGGTCCACGTGGACCGGGACCCGCGCCAGGTCGACGAGGATCGCCTCGTCGTCCCCGCCCTGGCCCGCGCCGCCCACGAGGTTGTCGCCGGTGTGGCGCACGGAACCGTCGTCGCTGACCAGGTGCTGGAAGAAGACGACGTCGACGGGCTTCTGTCCGGCGAAGAGGACGGCCGAGGCGTCCAGGTCGATCTCCCTGGCGCCGGTGAGCTTGGCGAGGAAGCCCTTGCGGGGCGCGGACTGCCAGCCGAGACCCATGCGTACGGCGGTCAGCGAGCTGCCGTCGGACTTGCTGAGGCTGATCTGCTGGCCCTTGCTGAGGTTCACTGACACGAGGGTGGGTCTCCTTGGCGGAATGAGCGGTGCTCAGGGCGAGTGGAGCGAGTGGACAGTTCGGCGCGAGGACATGGCAGCACGCCCAGCCTCGGCGGAGCCCGCTGCCACGCCATGGTCTCGCTCCCGCTGCCGCTCCCGCTGCCGATGCACGCGTCAGTAGTGGGTGAGCGTCAGAAGTTGACGAGCGTCATACGTTGACGAGAGTCAGTTGACGAGCGTCATACGTTGACGCCGAAGTCCTGGGCGATGCCGCGCAGTCCGGAGGCGTAGCCCTGGCCGACGGCGCGGAACTTCCACTCCGTGCCGTGCCGGTAGAGCTCGCCGAAGACCATGGCGGTCTCGGTTGAGGCGTCCTCGGACAGGTCGTAGCGGGCGATCTCCTGGTGGTCCGCCTGGTTCACGACACGGATGAAGGCGTTGCGGACCTGCCCGAAGGAGTGTCCGCGGTTCTCGGCGTCGTGGATCGAGACCGGTACGACGATCTTGGCGACCTCGGCGGGCACGCCGGCCAGGTCGACCTTGATGACCTCGTCGTCGCCCTCGCCCTCCCCGGTGAGGTTGTCGCCGGTGTGCTCGACCGAACCGTCCGGGCTCTTCAGGTTGTTGAAGAAGACGAAGTGCTGGTCGGACAGGACCCGGCCGGACTCGTCGCACAGGAGCGCCGAGGCGTCGAGGTCGTAGTCGGTGCCGGTGGTGGTGCGTACGTCCCAGCCCAGGCCGACCAGGACGGCGGTCAGCCCCGGGGCTTCCTTGCTGAGGGATACGTTGCCGCCCTTGGCGAGGGAAACTCCCACTGCTCTCCTCCTAGTTGCGTGATGACTCCCGGCCCGCCGCGGGGCCCGGGATCCAGAATCTACAGAAGTGTAGAAGATGCGGCTAGGGCGCGCCACGGCGCACGGGGGGCGGGCGCGAGGGCTGCCCGGACGGCCGCCCGGGTCGCGGCCCGCCCGGTGGAGACCTGTCAGGGCCATTACGATGAGCGCCGCCCGCGTGGAGCCGCGGGGGCGGCGCGGCCGGAGGGAGGCAGGGATGGCACACCGTGATCGGGGCGGCCGGGACGAGCAGCCGAGATCCCGGCGTGGGCAGGGGGAGCTGGAGGCGCAGGTGCTTTCGGCCCTGCGGCAGGCCCCGGGCCCGGTGACCGCCGGCTGGGTGCAGGAGCGGCTCGGCGCCGATCTCGCCTACACCACCGTGATGACGATCCTGACCCGTCTCCTCGCCAAGGAGGCCGTGTCCCGCAGGCGCGAGGGGCGCGCGTTCGTCTGGACCCCCGCCGCCGACGAGGCGGGGCTCGCGGCCCTGCGGATGCGCAAGGTCCTGGACGGGGAGAAGAACCGGGAAGCGGTCCTGGCCAGTTTCCTCACGGCACTCCCCGCGAGTGACGAACAGCTGCTGCGGGACCTGTTGAGCGCGGCCGAAGACGATCCGGAGGACTGACGCCCCGTGGGGATCTTCGTATTCCTGCCGCTCGTGCTGCCCCTGACCGCCTGACCGCCTGACCGCCTGACCCATCGCCCGACTCGCCGAGCAGCACGTGCATCCGCGTACCGCCACCCGCCTGCGTGCGGCGGTGCCCTACGACGAGATCGCGGGCCGGGCCTCGATCCCCGTTCTCATGCTCGTCGCCGCCGCCTGCGGCAGGACGCTGTGGCGCCACCGGCGGGTGCGCCGCGGGGCGTGGGCCGCGCTGTCCGGTCTTCCGGACTCGCCGGTGGCGGTCCTGCCGGACGAGGCCCCGTACGCGTACGCGCTGCCGGGCGCGGCCGCGCGAGGCGGCCGGATCATCGTGACGACGGGCATGCCGGCGTGCCTGAACTCCGTCGAGCGCCGCGCCCTGTTCGCCCACGAGCGGGTGCATGTCGAGGGGCGTCATCACCGGCACCTGCTGGCCGTGCGGTTGGCCGCCCACGCCAACCCCTCCTGCGCCCGCTGCGTACCGCGGTCTGCTGCACGGCGGAGCGCTGGGCCGACGAGGAGGCCGCCCGCGCGGGTGCGCAGCCGCAAGGTCGTGGCCCGTGCCATCGGCAAGGCGGCCGTGGTCTCGCGGGGGACGCCGGTCCGACGCGGTCGCCTTCGCCTCGCCCGGGCCGGTCCCGCGCAGGGTCGCGGCGCTGCTCGGGCCCGCGCCCGTCCAGCGGATCCGGCCGCCGGTCTGGACGGCGGCGGGCGGTACGGCGCTGTCCGCGATGTCCTCGGCGAACTCGGCGAACTCGGTGAACTCGGCGGTCACGCTGTTCCTCGTGCTGCACGCCGCGACGCCGCTGTAGCGGGAGCGGCGCCCTGACGCGTCCCGCCCGCGTCCGCTCAGAGGCCGATCTCATGGCAGAGGCCGAACTCGTGTCAGAGATCGAACTCGCGCGGCGGCAGGTCGAGGGCGTAGCAGGCTTCGCGTACGACCTGCTGCTCGTCCTTGTCGAAGTCGCCGTCGGCGCCGCCGATGACGATGCCGATCTGGATCACGGCGCGCGCCTCGGCGGGCTTCTTCCTCGCCTTGGCGACCTGCTGGAGGACGCCGACCTTGCCGAAGTCGAAGTCCGCCGCCAGCCTGTCGCAGTTGTCGTCGAAGCGGCGCTGCAGTTCCTCGGCCGGGAAGTTCGCCAAAACGTCGTTGGTGGCGATGAGTTGGGCGACCTTGCGGCGCTCGGATGGGTCGATGGTGCCGTCGGCGGCGGCGACCAGTGCGCACATCGCCATGCTCGCGTCCCTGAAGGCGCCGCTCTTGAGGTCGTTCTTCTTCGCCAGCAGCTGCGTCTGCATCTGTGCGGCGGACTCCTTGAAGCGGTCGAACAGGCCCATGAGAACTCCGTACGGGGTCGGGTGCGTCCGGGCCGGAGACTCCGGGCCCGGACGTTACTTCTACAGCAATGTAGAAGTTACCAGTTCCGAAGTCGCCGAAGGCTGGAGCCGTTCTTTGCGGTTCCTTTACAGTGGGTGTAGAAACACGTCGCCGCGCCACCGCGTCATCGTTCCGAGTACGAGAAGGAGCCACGGTCCCGCAATGGGTGAGCCTCCCAGTACCAGCCGTGCCACGTCCTGCCCGCACCACATGCGTGAGCGTCGGGGGGTGGCACGGTGACCGAGTTCCTGCTTCTCCTGCTCGCCCTGCTCCTCACGCTCGCGTGCGCGGTGTTCGTCGCGGCCGAGTTCTCCCTGACCACTGTCGAGCGCGGCGAGCTGCAGCGGGCCGTCGACGCGGGGGAGCGCGGAGCCGACGGCGCCCTGAAGGCGGCCCGCCGCCTGACCTTCCAGCTGTCCGGCGCCCAGCTCGGCATCACCGTGACCTCCCTGGTGATCGGCATGCTCGCCGAGCCGTCGCTCGCCGCGCTGCTGCGCGGGCCGCTGGAAGCCGTCGGCCTCGGCCCGGCCGCTCCGTCGGTGGCGACCGTCCTGGGCGTGGTCGTCTCCACGGTCGTGCTGATGGTGATCGGCGAGCTGGTGCCGAAGAACTGGGCCATCGCGCGGCCGCTGGCCGTCGCGAAGGTGGTGGCGGCCCCGCAGCGCGGCTTCACGGCAGCGTTCGCGCCGTTCATCCGGCACCTCAACAACACGGCCAACCGTTTCGTCCGCCGCTTCGGCCTGGAGCCCGCCGAGGAGCTGGCCTCCGCCCGCGGCCCCGAGGAACTCGTGGCGCTGGCCCGGCACTCGGCCGCGGAGGGCGCCATCGAGCAGGACTCGGCGGAACTGTTCGTACGCACCCTGTACCTCGGCGAGCTGACCGCGGAGAACGTGATGACGCCGCGCGTCGACGTCTGCGCCCTGGAGGCGCACGCCACCGCGGCCGACGCCGCCAACCTCAGCCACGCCACCGGGCTCTCCCGCTTCCCCGTCTACCGCGACAGCCTCGACGACGTCATCGGCACCGTCCACATACGCGACGTCCTCGCCCTGGAGCCCGAGAAGCGGGCCGTCACCCAGGTCACCGTCCTGGCCGGCGAGCCGCTGCGGGTCCCCGACAGCCTCACCGCGGACCGCCTCCTGGGCCGGCTCCGCGAGAGGCGCACCATGGCGATCGTCATCGACGAGTACGGCGGCACGGCGGGCGTGGCCACGGTGGAGGACATCGTCGAGGAGGTCGTCGGCGAGGTCCGCGACGAGCACGACCCCGTCGAGGCCCCCGACCTGCGGCCCGCCCCGCCCGCGCAGGACGGCCGGCCCGCCTGGGAGGCGGACGGCAGTGTCCGCACCGACCAGCTCGCCGCGATCGGGCTCGCGGTGCCGGACGGCCCGTACGAGACGGTGGCCGGACTGATCGCGACGCGGCTCGCCCGGATACCGGCCGAGGGCGACCACGTCCTGGTCGAGGGCTGGCGCCTGGACGTGCTCGACGTGGACCACCACCGCGCCGAGCGGGTCCACCTCACCGCGCCCGCCGCGACCCGCGCGCGCGTCCCGCAGCCCGAGCCGCACACGAAGGAAGCCGTCCGATGACCACGCTGCAGCTCCTCATCGGCGCCCTGACGCTGCTGACCAACGCGTTCTTCGTCGGCGCCGAGTTCGCGCTGATCTCCGTACGCCGCAGCCAGATCGAGCCGCGAGCCAAGGAGGGCAACCGCCGGGCGCGCATCACCCTGTGGGGCGTCGAGCACATCTCCGCGATGATGGCGACCGCCCAACTCGGCATCACCGCGTCCTCGTTGGTGCTCGGCGCCGTCGCGGAACCGGCCATCGCGCACCTCCTCGAACCCGGCTTCGAGGCCGCGCACGTGCCGCACGGCCTGGTGCACCCGATCGCGTTCGTCATCGCCCTGACCCTGGCGACCTACCTGCACATGCTGATCGGCGAGATGGTCCCGAAGAACATCGCGCTCGCCGCGCCGGTGCCGACGGCCCTGCTGCTCGGCCCGCCGCTGGTCGCCCTCACCCGCGCGCTCAAGCCGCTGATCTTCGGCATCAACGCGCTCGCCAACGCCCTCCTGAAGCTGCTCAGGGTCGAGCCGAGGGACGAGGTCGAGGCGGTCTTCACCGACGACCAGCTGGCCCGCATGGTCGAGGACTCCCGGCAGGCCGGGCTGCTCGCACCCGAGGACGGCGAACGCCTCCGGGACGCGCTTGAGCTGGGCACGCGCCCGGTCGGCGAGATCCTCGTCCCGGCGGGCGGCATGCGCACGGTCGACCACACCATCACCCCGGCCCGCCTCGAACGGGTGGCGGCGCAGGCAGGTTTCTCCCGCTTCCCGGTGACCGGCGAGAGCGGCGCCCTGCTCGGCTACCTGCACATCAAGGACACTCTCGGCGTGACCGACCGCGACCAGCCGTTCCCGCGCACGTCCCTGCACCCCGTCACGCGGGTACGGATCGACACCCCCCTTGACGACACCCTCACCGCGCTCCGGGCGGTCGGCAGCCACCTCGCGGCGGTCACCAGCGCGAGCGGCACCGTCCTCGGTTTCGTGACCATGGAGGACGTGCTGTCCGAACTGGTCGGCCCGACCCCGGCCACCGCCTGAGCCCCTCTACCCTCCACCTTCAATGATCGGAGCAGCCCGTGTCCGCCACATCGACGGACCCCGCAGCCCCAGGACGCTCGTCCGGGCCGTCCCGCCCCGCCGTACGGGGCCGTACCACCCAGCAGGCCGGTGAGCGGTGAGCGCGCTCCTCGGCCTGCTCGCCGTGCTCGTCCTGACCGCCGGCACCGGCTACTTCGTGGCCCAGGAGTTCGCCTACGTCGCCGCCGACCGCCTCGCCCTCGCCCGTGAGGCCGAGGCGGGCGACCGGCGGGCGGCCCGCGCGGTGCAGGTCCTGGGCAGGCTCTCGTTCATGCTGTCCGGCGCGCAGTTGGGCATCACGGTGACCGGTCTGGTCGTCGGCTTCCTCGCCGAGCCGTCCGTGTCCGCGCTGCTCACGCCCGCCCTGGAGGGCACCGGGATGCCGGCCGGAGCGGTCTCGGTGATCTCCGTCGTCACCGGCTTCGTGGTGGCCACCGTGCTGCAGATGGTGCTCGGTGAACTCGCCCCGAAGAACCTCGCACTCGCGGTGCCGGAGCGCCTCGCGAAGTCCCTTGCCGCTTCCACGCTCGCGTACCTGAAGGTCGTGGGACCGGTGGTGCACGTCTTCGACGGCGCCGCGAACAAGATCCTGCGCAAGGTCGGCATCGAACCGGTGGAGGAGCTGCACCACGGCGCCACCCTGGAGGAGTTGAGCCACCTCATCGGCGAGTCCCACGAACACGGGCAGCTGCCGCGCGAGACGGCCGAACTCCTCGACCACGCCCTCGACTTCTCCGAGCGCACGCTCGCCGAGGTGATGGTGCCCCGCGTCGACGCCTTCTTCGTACGCGAGGACGCGACGGCCGCCGAAGCGGTGGACCTGATCGCCCGGCACGGCCACTCCAACTACCCGGTGCTCGGGGACCACCCGGACGACGTCACGGGCGTCCTCGGCGTACGCGAACTCATGGCGCTGCCCGCCGACAGCATCGGCCGCACGACCGCGGCGGAGCTCGCCCGGCGCCCCCTGCTGCTGCCCGACACGCTGCCGCTGCCCGCTGCCGTGGAGCAGATGCGCGAGCGCGACGACGAGTTCGCCGTCGTCCTCGACGAACACGGCGGCGTGGCGGGCATCGTGACGTACGAGGACATCGCCGAGGAACTGGTCGGGGACATCGCCGACGAGAGCGACCGTGTGGTCCATGTCGCGGTGGCCGACGGCTCCGGCTGGCTCGTGGACGCCGGGCGCCGCCTCGACGAGGTGGCCGACGCGACCGGTGTCGCCCTGCCGGAGGAGGACGACTACGACACGGTCGCCGGGCTCGTCGTGGACCGGCTCGGCCGCTTCCCCACCATCGGCGACCGCGTCACCGTGGACCTCGACGACGGCGACCGCGCGCTCATCGCCGTACTGCGCCTGGACCGTCATGTGCCCGAACGGGTCCGCATCGAGCGTCTGCCGCACAGGTCCGGTGACGCGTCCGGTGACGCGTCCGGTGACGCGTCCGGTGACGCGTCCGGTGGCAGGCCCGGTGACAATTCCAGCGATACGCCCGGTGACACACCCGATGACACACCCGGTGACACGCCCGGTGAGGAGACCACCGTATGAGCTTCCCCTTGGCTCTCTTCGTCACGCTCCTGCTCCTCATCGGCAGCGGCTTCTTCGTCGCCGCGGAATTCGCGCTCGTCGCGGCCAAGCGGCACCGCATGGAACAGGCCGCAGCCGACGGCCGGCGCGGCGCGAAGTCCGCGCTCGCCGGCATGCGGGAGCTCTCGCTGATGCTCGCCGGTGCCCAACTCGGCATCACCATCTGCACGTTGGGGCTCGGCTCGATCTCCAAGCCGGCGATCTCGCACCGGCTCGACCCGCTCCTGGAGAAGCTCGGCCTGCCCGCCGGCCTCAGCTACGGCATCGCCTTCGCCGTGGCCATGGTCGTCGTGGTGTTCCTGCACATGGTGCTCGGCGAGATGGCCCCGAAGTCCTGGGCCATCGCCCACCCCGAACGCTCCGCGATGCTCCTCACCCCGCCCTTCCGCGCCGTGGTCACAGCGGTACGCCCCCTCATCCGGCTCCTCAACAGAGTCAGCAACGCGCTGGTACGGCTGTGCCGTGTGACCCCGCGCGACGAGCTGGCCTCGGTCCACAACCGCGAGCAACTCACGCACCTGGTCGAGGAGTCGGAGCGCCTCGGACTCATCACCGCGGACGACGCCGGGCTCATCACGAGCTCGCTCACCCAGCCGCAGACCCCGGTCAGCGACCTGATGACCCCGGCGGACCGGATCACCTCGGTACCGGCGACGGCGGGCATCGAGGAGATCCTCCGGGTGGCGACGGACAGCGACCGCACCCGGCTGCTCGTCCTCGACGCCGCCGCCGTCCTCGGCTCGGTGCACGCTCGCGACGCGATGGTCGCCCGCGCTCACGGCCGGGACCTCGACGCCCGCCATCTGGCGCGTCCGGTACCGGAACTCGCGCCCGGCGACACCATCGCCCGGGCCGTCGACGAACTGCGCAGGCGCCGCTCCACGCTCGCCGTCGTCAGCGACGACTCCGGCCGCCTGGCCGGCCTGGTCAGCCTCGACGACCTGCTGGCCCGGCTGATGGAGCCGAGCCCCGCCGCCTGAGCGGTCCGAGAACGCCGTGTCCCGCACAGACGCCCCGGGCCGGGCCCGGGGCGTTCCACACCACTTCTACATGCGTGTCGAAACCCACACGCACGGAGGATGTACGGAAGTTGGCGCCGCTGGCTAAGGTGCCGGGGATGTCTCGCGCCGAATCCAACCCCCAATTCCAAGAAGACGCAGCTTCACCGCTCCGGGTTGCCTCCGGGAGACCCCTGAGTGGGATGCCGCGCACACTCGACCGAGCCGGAGCGCCCCTGCCTCCGGCCCGCACGACACAGGGGAGCGAGACGCCCCGAAGAGCCGCGGCCACCGCGGCCGACAACGCTCCGGCACCGAAACCCGGCAAGCAGCGGGACGCGTTCTTCGACAACGCGAAGTACCTCGCGATCGTCCTGGTCGCGATGGGCCACGCCTGGGAGCCGCTACGCGACGACAGCCGTGCGGCCGCCGCGCTCTACATCGCCGTCTACACGTTCCACATGCCGGCGTTCATCATCATCTCCGGCTACTTCTCGCGCAGCTTCGACGCGTCACCGAACCGCCTCAAGCGCCTGGTCACCGGTGTCGCCGTGCCGTACGTCCTCTTCGAGGTCGCGTACTCGCTCTTCAAACGCTGGGCCAACGACGACCCGACCCACCCGATCAGCCTGCTCGACCCCTGGTACCTGGTGTGGTTCCTCGCGGCCCTGTTCATCTGGCGCCTGACCACACCCCTGTGGAAACTCGTCCGCTGGCCGCTGCCCCTCTCGCTCGCGATCGCGGTCCTGGCCTCCGTCTCGCCCGACATCGGCGACGACCTCGACCTCCAACGCGTCCTGCAGTTCCTGCCGTTCTTCGTCCTCGGCCTGTCCCTGAAGCCCGAGCACTTCCGCCTGGTCCGCCGCCGCGAGGTGCGCATCCTGGCCCTCCCGGTCATGGCCTCGGCACTCGTCTTCGCGTACTGGGCGGCCCCCCGCATGAACGCCGCCTGGTTCTACCGCCGCGACAGCGCCCAGGAACTCGGCGTCCCCGGCTGGGTCGGACTGCCGATGACGCTCGGCATGTTCGCCTGCTCGCTGATTCTGGTCGCCTGCTTCTTCGCCTGGGTCCCGGGCCGCCACATGTGGGTCACGGCCCTCGGCGCGGGCACGCTGTACGGCTACCTCCTGCACGGCTTCCTCGCCAAGGGCTCCCGCTTCTGGGACTGGTACGAAGTGGACTGGGTCCACACCCCCCTCGGCGCGATCGCCCTCACCCTCTTCGCCGCCGCCCTCATCACAGCCCTGTGCACCCCACCGGTCCAGCGCATGTTCCGCTGGGCCATGGAACCGAAGATGGAGTGGGCGTTCAGACGGGACGCGGCGGCGGTGGCACGGGGGGACGGCAGGTGAGTGGCGTACGGACGCGGCCCAGCCGCGTGAGGATCGGCCCGCGTGTCGCTCAGCAGCAGCCGCCGGCCTCCGGCGCCGCGGGCTCCTTGGCGCAACAGGCGCTCCGGGGTTGCCTGGTGAGGGTGTCGGCGTCCGCCTTGACGACGTAGACCTCCCAGGGTTCCTTTCCGGGGCCGTGCACCCAGACCTTGTCCTGGAGGGCGTAGCAGCAAGTGGTGTCGTTCTCCACCGTGGTGTCGAGCCCTCGGCCGCCGAGGCGGGTGGTGGCCGTGTGGACGGCCTCGGTGGAGGCGACTTCGACGCCGAGGTGGTCCATGCGGGTGTCCTGCCCGGGCTCGCCCTGGATGAGGACGAGCTTGAGCGGGGGTTCGGTGAGGGCGAAGTTGGCGTAGCCGTCGCGGAGTTTGGCCGGTTCGGCGTCGAACAGCTTGCCGTAGAAGGCGATCGAGGCTTCGAGGTCGGGCACGCGCAGAGCCAGTTGGACGCGGGACATGGCGTTCCTCCTGTGGTGGTCGTGGGCGCGGGCGGGCATGCCTTGTTTCGATAACTGTCGATGTAGCGTGTTCACCAGCATGGCACCCACTTCGATGAACGTCAACATAGACATCCATGGAATTAAGCGAGGGCGGGCCGGGCCCCCTCCTTACTTCGACATGTGTCAACATAGACGCATGTCGAACGCGAACGCCAAGGTGTTGCCGCTGCTCGAACCCGTCGGCCAGGACACCGCACCGTGCTGCCCTCCGCTGACCGAGCGGCCGTTCTCCGCCGAGGAGGCGGATACCGCGGCCCGCATGTTCAAGGCGCTCGGCGACCCGGTACGGCTGCGGCTGTTCTCGCTCGTCGCCTCCCACGAGGGCGGGGAGGCCTGCGTCTGCGACATCTCCGACGTGGGTGTCTCGCAGCCGACCGTCTCCCACCACCTGAAGAAGCTCAAGGAAGCGGGCCTGCTCACCTCCGAGCGGCGCGGCACCTGGGTGTACTACCGGGTCGAGCCGTCCGTACTCGCGGCGATGGGCAGGCTGCTGACCCTGCGTCCCGCCGCGTGAACACGATCAGCCGCCGGGGGCGAGGTCATGTCCGGGTGATCGCGGGCGGCGCGAACTTCTTGCGCCAGGCCAGCGCCACGTACACGAGCGCGACCAGTACCGGCACCTCGATCAGCGGCCCGACGACCCCGGAGAGAGCCTGGCCGGAGGTGACGCCGAAGGTGGCGATGGCGACGGCGATGGCCAGTTCGAAGTTGTTGCCCGCCGCGGTGAACGCGAGGGTCGTGGTGCGTTCGTACGTGAGGCCGATGGCCTTGCCGAGCAGGAAGGTGCCGAAGAACATGACCGCGAAGTAGACGAGGAGCGGAAGCGCGATCCGGATGACGTCGACCGGCTGCGAGGTGATCGTCTTCCCCTGCAGGGCGAAGAGGATGACGATCGTGAAGAGCAGGCCGTACAGCGCCCAAGGGCCGATCCTCGGCAGGAAGTCGGACTCGTAGCGCTCGCGGCCGAGCCGCTTCTCGCCGATGCGGCGGGTGAGGAAGCCGGCGACGAGCGGGACGCCGAGGAAGACGATCACGTTCAGGGCGATGTGCCAGACGGGGACGTCGAGCCCCTGGCCGTCGCCGAGGCCGAGCCACCGCGGCAGCAGGTCGAGGTAGAACCAGCCGAGCAGGCCGAACGCGATGACCTGGAAGACCGAGTTGAGGGCGACGAGAACGGCGGCGGCCTCGCGGTCGCCGCAGGCCAGGTCGTTCCAGATGATCACCATGGCGATGCAGCGGGCGAGGCCGACGATGATCAGGCCGGTGCGGTACGCGGGCAGGTCCGGCAGGAAGATCCAGGCGAGCGCGAACATCACCGCCGGGCCGAGGATCCAGTTGATCACCAGCGACGAGACCATCAGCTTGCGGTCGCCCGTGACGGCGTCGAGCTTGTCGTAACGGACCTTGGCGAGCACCGGATACATCATCACGAGCAGGCCGAGCGCGATCGGCAGCGAGATGCCGCCGATCTCCACCTTGGCCAGCGCGTCGTTCAGGCCGGGGATCAGACGGCCGAGCCCGAGGCCGACGGCCATGGCGAGCAGGATCCACACGGCGAGGAAGCGGTCGAGCGTCGACAGCTTCGCGACGACCGAGGACTCCTCGGTCGTCGTGGGAGCGGATGCTTCGGTGCGGGTCACGGACAGGCCCTCTTGTTGTCGGCGGCGTCGCGGGCGGTCTCGGCCAGCTCGGCGAACTGGCCGGCGAGCGAGGCGATGACGTCCGGGCGGAGCCGGTAGTAGGTGAAGCGCCCGCACGGCTCGGTCTCCACGACCCCGGCCTCGCGCAGCACTCGCAGATGGTTGGAGAGGTTGGTCTGCCGGGCGCCGGTCTCCTCCACGAGGTGGGTGGTGCACAGCGTCTCGCGCGCGAGCAGGGTCACGATCTGCAGCCTGAGCGGGTCGGCGAGGACTCGGATCAGGTCAGCGTCGACTGACGTCATCATGGGCTGATACTCTCACATCATTCGCAGCTGACACCAGCACGGCCTGATTCGTAGAGCCCCTTCGGCCGCTCAGCGTCTGGCCGCCACTCTCCTCGCGCACCGGACGGGCGGCCGGGGCGACGGGGTCGACCGGGCCGACTGGGGCGCGCCTGCTCCGCCGACTACGTCATCACCCTGCTCGGCACCCTCTGGAGCGCCTGAACTACCGGCCCTCGCATCGCCTGTTGAGCCACCCCTGATCGCCTGTTGAACCACCCCGGAAGGAAGAACGCATGCCCCCCGCTCCGCTCGCCTCCGTCCTCTTCGTCTGCGTCCACAACGCCGGACGCTCCCAGATGGCCGCCGGATTCCTCCGCCATCTCGCGGGCGACCGCATCGAGGTCCGCTCCGCCGGCTCGATCCCGGGCGACCAGGTCAACCCGGCCGCGGTCGAGGCCATGAAGGAGGTCGGCGTCGACATCGCCGACGCCGAGCCCAAGGTCCTCACCACCGAGGCCGTCCAGGCTTCCGACTACGTCATCACCATGGGCTGCGGCGACGCCTGCCCGATCTTCCCGGGCAGGAAGTACCTCGACTGGACCCTCGATGACCCCGCGGGCAAGGGCGTCGACTCCGTCCGCCCGATCCGCGACGCGATCAAGACCCGCATCGAGGCCCTCATCACCGAGATCGAGACCCGGCACGGAGCGTGAAACTCATCGCGGGAACCGGGCGGCCACAGACGCGGGCGCACGGACGCGCGGTTGTACGGATACACGGATGCATGGGCGCACGGGCGGAAGGGGCGCTCGAACTCCCGTGCTGCCGTGCGTAGTTCGGTCCTGGACAGGAGTTCAGGAAACCCCGACTGCCCGCGACAGCAGCCCTGTTGCAACCCGCATCCAGCTCGTGATCATGCTGTTGACCAGGGCGAACAATGCCTGTCGAGCGTGCCGTTCGAGGGTGCTTAGTACTCGCTGTTGACCCCGTGACACGTCGCGAATGGCACGCGAATGGCATGCCGGGCGGAACGGCCCCGTCAGGGGGGCTGATTGCGCGCAACGCGTCCTCAACGCCAGGATCGGCCGCGTCGTCAGCGCCTGGCGCGAGCGGGTCCACTTCGTCGATTGCGATTGCGATTGCGATTGCGACTGCGACTGCAACGGCGTCGAGCAGCTCGCGGCCGCCAGTATCGAAGTGATCCATCTGACCGAGTGGGCCGACGCGGGTCGCCGACCGAACCCCACATCGGCCAGGAGTGGCCGTGCGCCCGTTTTCACCGCGCCGTCGTCTGCCAACTCCGTTGTGAACGGGGTGAACGACGGGCCCGCGCCCTCTTGGAGGAGTGGGCTGCCGGAGTGCACGATGTCGGGCACTTCGGCGCTCAGCCTCGCCGAGTCAGCCGGTCCAGCGAGAATCCGGACCTCTTCCGCGCGTGCTGCGGTGGTGCGGGCGGCAACTTCGGCATCAACACCACCCTCACCATCGACGCCATCCCCATCGGGTCGCTGCGGGCCACCGCTCTTGCTCGGTCTTCTTGCCGGTCCACCGCCGGTGGCTCGGTCGAGTCCCCGCAGGTGCGGGGTCAGTACCTGAGGGTGGGGTGGTAGTGGTCGAGCCAGGTGGCTGTGTCCAGCGCGCGTTCCATGGCTGTGCGGGTGGGTGCGGTGGAGACGGTGCGTGCGGCGTCGAGTGCGTGATGGTCGCCGAGGTCGAAGACCGGCGAAGGGGCTGGCTCTCTCCCCATTCGGTGTGCAGCTGCACGGGCAGCAGACGGCGCCGGCCAGGGGCCCGTCGGTGCCGCACCGACACGTGCGGCGATGAGTGCTCCCGAGCGCTGGGCGGATGCGAGCATTCCGGGCTGTGGGACCCGGCCGGGGCACAGACGCTGCACTGCCGCCCCGGCCGGTACTCGTCCCCTCACATGTCAGCGGGACAGATGAAGGGTCGCCTCGTCCTTGTCGGCAGCGTCGAAGAAGGCGATCGCCTGTACGCCGCCCTCCGGGAAGGAGGAGCCGTGGTACGGCGTCACCGTGAAGTCCGCAGTGTGTTCGGCACCATCGAAGGTGACCTCACTACCGTGCTGGAGGTGCAGGCTGCCTGCGGCACTCTGGTCAGAAGCGGTGACGCTGAGGAACAGACCGGCCCGGTCGGTACCGGGGACCTGGTCGGCGACGCCGGACTCGTCGTAGGCGTAGGTCAGGTTCACCACGACCCTCTCGACGGACTGGGTCGATCCGTCCCCGGTCGGCTTGTTCTGCGTGCCCCCATAGGCGATGCGGTTCAGCTTGATCACAGTGAAGTCCTCTTCTTCTGCGTTCAGTTGGACTGAATTTGCCGGTCTTGCTCAGGAGTGCTTCCGTGACGCTCACGGGTCGATGGAGCGCCGGGTGCCCGGCGCATACGTTTCCCCGGATCCCGTGCGAGCAACGCCGGTTCTGGCCATTCACTCCATGCGGTCCACTCCGTTGACGTAGTCCGTCAAACCTGACCTCTGATGCCGCACCTGCGTACACGCAACGAGTGCGCGCCTGCCGCATGGCTGGCGTCCTGCCCGCTGGTTGTCACCGTGGTGCTCGGATCGCCACGGCCCCCGACCCGACGCCCACCGTTGGACCTCGTACGCACAGCTGAGCCGCCACTAGAGCCGTTCGCCGGAATTCAGGACACCGAGCGGCGGTGAGCGGGCGCCGCTTCCCCTGTCGCCGAGTTCAGGAGCGGGAGGATGCGGCGCGTCCCGCGATCACGGGAATAGCCAAGACGAGAGAAAAGGCAGGACAATCCCTTGAACAAGTTCTTCTCTGCAGCCGCCGTTGCCACCAGTGCGCTGGCCGCCGTTATCGCGTCGTCTCCTGCGCAGGCGCTCGCGAGTGAGCCGGTTCCTGTTGTCGGCGAGGCCGCGGTCTCAGAGTCGGCGATGGCGGAGAGCACGGCGTTGTCCCCGGACGGAGCGATCGTGATCCGGTCAAAGTCCATGACCTCCACCGGCCGGCACAATTGCCCGGCCGGTTCGGCACCGAGTGGCGACGGATGTGCACCGGTCGTGAAGCTCTGAGAGAGCGGTTCTGTCGCCGCCTGGTGGTGCGAGCGCGGGCGAACTCCGCTGGTCCAGGGGGTGTGGCCCGTGGGGGGGGATGGGGTCGGCGAACGCAAGTGCCCGTTGCTGATGCGCCTTCAGTACCTGAGGGTGGGTTGGTAGTGGTCGAGCCAGGTGGCGGTGTCCAGGGCACGTTCCATGGCTGCGCGGGCGGGGCGGGGCGGGGTCGATGCGTGCGGCGTCGAGTGCGTGGTGGTCGAAGAGGCCGAAGACCGGGTGGCCGGGCTGGTCGAGCAACTGGCGAACCTGGTTGAGGAGTTCAGTGGCGTAGTGGGTACCGAAAGGGCTGGGGTAGTGGCTTTGAGGGGCACGTCGGCGACAAGCTGGCCCGCCACGGCGTCCTCCAGCAGTACCCGTACGGATTCGACAGCGGCGTCCGCGTTGTCGGTGTGCAGCTGGTCGGGCAGGGACCAGTAGCGACGGTGGCGCAAGCCTGAGGGACCTATGGTGAGAGTGTGGCCGGGCAGGAGCTCGTGCATGCCTGCCCATACGGCGTGGCCTGGGGTGCCGCTGAAGGTGAACAGCTCGCGCAGTCCGTCCAGTTCGACGACCGGCCTCGTGTCCGGGTGGGCCAGGATGGCCTTCGGTTCGGAAGCGAACAGCGTCCCGTCGCCCGCGAGTTGGTAGAACAAGGGCTTGATGCCGAGCCGGTCGCGTACGAGCGTCAGCGTGCGGTGTCGCCCGTCCCACACGACGTAGGCGAACATGCCCACCAGCCGTTCGGGTAGCCGATCGCCCCATTCCAGGTGTCCGCGCAGGACGACTCTGTGTCGGAGCGGATGGTGAAGTGGTGGCCGCGGGCGCGGAGTTGGGTGCGGAGTTCGGCGAAGTTGTACACCTCGCCGGTGTGGACGAGGACCACCGGTCCGGCGTCGGTGTCGGCCTGCATGGGCTGAGCGCCGCCCGCCGGGTCGATGACGGCGAGCCTTCGGTGTGCGAGGACCACGTCGCGCGCTGCCCAACTGCCGCTGGAGTCGGGCCCGCGGCGACGCAGCGCCTGGGCCATGCGGTCCACCGTAGAGGCCTCCTGGGAGAGGTCCCGTTCAAAACTCACCCAGCCGGCCAGCCCGCACATCGGCCCGTTCTCCTGTCGTCGGCAGTGAGGCGGGGGAAGTCTGGCAGGTGGGTGAGGTGGCCGGATGCCGCGGGGTCGTCTCCGAGCGTGGTGTGGTGGGCGGAGGGCGGGGCGTCAGGGGGTGGGGTCGGTCCATTCGCCCGGCTGCCAGTCGACGTTGTCGGGCCAGTCGCACTGGCCCCAGGGGCGCGGGTAAGGGTTGTAGAGCAGGCCGGGCTGGCAGTCGAAGACGTAGGCGAGTTCGCCGGAGCACTGGACGAAGGCGTCGGGGCGCTCGGGGTGCGGGTAGTTGGCGTCAGCCCGGCCCTCGCAGAACGAGTCCGGGACACTGACGGGGCCGGCCAAGGGCGCGGAGTGGGCCGTGGTCGGGGGCACGGCCAGGGCGAGGAGGGCGGCGGCGCCTGTCACGGCGGTCTTGAGCGGAGTGATCACGTCCAGGGGAACGGCCTACGGGCGGACGTGGTTACGGACGTCACCGGAGCGGCCCCTCGGCGGTGTCGGCCCGGTCCGCGCGGCGTCCGGGAAGAACACCGGCCACGGCAGCGACGGGTGGCGGGTCGGGGCGCGGTGCGAGTGCCGGTGAGTAGGACAGTGGCGAGGAGCGTGAGGGCGGCGCGGCGCCGCATACAAGGTCCGTGGTCCGCGGGAGGGGCGCAGAGCGCGGGTGCCGACGGGTCACAGCAGGAAGACGGCGATGGTGACGGCGAGCAGGAGGCCGGTCATGGTGGGCCAGTACAGGAGGCGGGAGGCGGCGTTGCCCTGCCAGTCCAGGAGGCGGAAGCGGTGGGTGGAGGTGTGCTCGACGACGTTGATCGCGACGAGGGCGATCACCAGGTAGAGGATGAAGTAGAAGTACTCGGCGTAGACGACGCCGGAGGAGCTGGTCTCGCCGCGCAGGGAGCCGTGCTGGACGGCGACGATGAGCATCTGCGCGCCGCAGAAGCCGAGGACGGCCCAGGTGGAGAAGCCGGACAGGGCGCGGCGTTCGCTGTCCTTGGTGATGACGAACAGGGAGGCGAAGACCAGGCAGGCGATGACGATGAGGGGGACGAGCCGGTCCAGGAGCGGGCTGAGGAACTCGCGGGACAGGCCGGTGGAGAAGTGCAGTTCGGGCATGGTGGAGTCGACGCTGGCGCCGGGCTGCCCGTAGTTGGTGCGGTCGTCGACCTCGCCGAGGCTGAACGCGGTGAACTGCGGGTGCCACTGCGCGGTGACGATGTGCTGGTACAGGCCCAGCTCGTGCCGGGTGTCCCAGGGCGGGTAGGCGGAGAAGTCGGGCACGAGGACGGTGTCCGCGTCGCGCGGCCACATCGACAGCCGTACGACCTGCCGGTCCAGTGGATAGTGCCCGTAGTCGAATGCCTCGCGCAGGGTGGTGCGCAACCGCCAGCCGACGACCTGCTGGTCACCGTCGGTGTAGCGGTAGACGCGCTCGGCGGGGCCGCCGTCGATCGCGTCGGGCAGTTCGACGGCCGGCTCGTCCGGGTCGGCGGAGGCGGGAAGGCGCTGCCACAGGTAGCCGGTCAGGCGCACGTTGTGGGTGTCGGTGAACTGCAAGGTCTCGATCAACAGGCCGGTGGGGACGCGCCGTTGGGACGCACGGTCCTGCGCGGCGAGCTCCCGTCCGGTCTGGGCGTCGGTGGTGACGACGGTGCCGGGCACGCCCTTGAGGGAGTCGTCCGAGGACACGCACGCCCACACGAAGACCGTCGCCCCGATGCACAGCAAGCTGAAGCAGGCGCTCAGCCAGACCAGCCGCCGCCCAGGTCCCGGGTTACCGGCACCCGGAATCAGCAGCGCGAACGCGGCGAGCACCAGCCCCAGCACCCCGCTCGCCAGCATCAGCGCCGTACGCCCTCCCTGGTTCTGCAGCGCGTGCACGGGGTCGCGCAAACCGGCGCCGGCCACGACCGCCACCGCCAGCAGCACGACGGCGAGGGCGAGCAGGACGCCGCGCACCCGCCTCGACCGGACGACACCCGACATGGAATCACCTCACAAGATCATTACGTACCGTGATCTTTGTCGGGCGCGACGCCCGGTAGGCTCTGCGCGCGCCCACCGTCCGCCGGTCAGCCGATAAGTCATCCCACCTGCGAATACGGCCGACCGGGAGCGGGAGTGGGACGAGGAGGGGGCCACGGCTCGCCGGTTCTACGCAATGCCGCAAAGTCACACATCGTTACGCGATCATGATCATCGCCGAGGCCGGACGGTGACCCTCGCCGAGCCCGGCACCTCCCCTCGCCCTAGCTCGGACCACTCTCCTCCGGGGCCAACTGGGCTTGTTGCGGCCGCACTTCTGCTTCCCCTCTGCTTCCCCTCTGCTTCCCCCGTCCCTCAGCGGGCCCCCTGCCGAGCGCACGCCCGGCCCAGCCCGTACGCAGAACTCGGAGTGAACCCATGACCCGCACCACCCGTACCCGCGCGCTGGCCCGTGCCGCCACCGTCGCGGCCACCGCCCTCGCCCTGACCGGCGCGTTCGTGACCACCGCAAGCGCCGAAGCCTTCGCCGGCAAGGACGTGCCGACGACCGCGACCATCGCCCCCGGCGCCACCGGAACCGCCCACTGGACCTACCAGAACACCGGCTCGGCCGGCGTCTTCCCCCCGAGCGGCTCGACCGTGGTGTTCACCGCGCCGGGCAACTCCACCTTCCCCGCCCAGTCCACCGTCCCCACCAAGTACAGCACCGACAACGCCGACTGGAAGGACAACAACCTCGGCCTGCGCAGCTGCACGCTCAGCGAGGCCAATACCAAGCTGACCTGCGAGGGCTACGGAAAGAACGGCGGCCGCAGCGGCTGGCCGGCCAACTCCTACTTCCGTTTCTCGCCGAAGGTGACCGTCGTCCGCTCCGCCCCGGAAGGCACGAGGCTCACCGCCGGACGCGGCACCGTGCGCTACACCGACGTGAACACTCGCCGGGTCCACACCATCGACGACGGCACCCTCAACGTCGCCACTTCAAGGGCGCCCAAGCCCATGTGCCTCGACGCCGGCAACGGGCGCACCAACGGCAAGAACGTCCGGATCTGGTCCTGCAACAGCAGCTACGCCAACCAGAAGTTCGTGATCGACGAGGGGCGGATCAAGGTCGCCGACACCGTTGGCAAGAACCCCGAACTGTGCGTCTCCACCCTCAACTCCCGTAATAACGGCGACAACGTCCACATGTGGGAGTGCAAGAACACCGCCCAGGCGGCCGCCAACCAGCGTTGGGCCGCCCGGGGCGGCCAGTTCGTCGTGGAGAACACCCTCGGCACCGACAACGAGATGTGCCTCGACACCGGCAACTCCCGTGAGAACGACGGCAATGCCCGGATCTGGCGCTGCATGGACACCGGAAACCAGAAGCTCGTGGTCCAGCGCGGCCAGATCAAGGTGCAGGACACCCTCTGACCCGGCCTGACGAGGTCGGCCGCCGCAGCGCACTGCGGGGGCCGACCTCAGGGTGCGCAGTCCAGGGGCGGACCGTCCTGAGCAGTCTCCGGCGCACGATCACGGTCAAGTTGACGACCAGCGGCGGAGATGAGGGTCAGCAGGATGAACTCCCTGCAGACCTCTTCGAGTGACTCCTCGTGACCAAGTAACCGCACGCCCGTTTCTTCCTCCGGAAGATCATCTTTCGCTTCCCGTGCCCTCTCGTTCAATGAGGAGAACCGCATGAACAGCAAGATTCCTTCCGCCGTCCTCGCCCTGTCGATGGCCGGCGTCATCGGCGCCGCCACGGCCACCACGGCGCAGGCCACCGTGTCCGGTGACGGCGGCAACCGCATCGGCATCGTCAAGGCGGACGACAGCGGACACGTCAAGGAAGGCGGCCTCAGCTCCACTTGGGTCGAGCAGTCCTCGGGCATCAAGCAGGTCGTCGTATCCGGCAAGCGCATCGGCGTCGTCAAGGGCAACGGTGATGCCTACGTCAAGGAAGGCGCCGTCGACGCCCAGTGGGTGAAGGAGGCGACGAACGTCAAGCAGCTGGCCCTGTCCGGCAACCGCATCGGCATCGTCAAGGCCGACGGCAGCGCGCACGTCAAGGAAGGCGGCCTCAGCGCCATCTGGATGAAGGAGGCGACGAAGGTCAAGGAGTTGGAACTCTCCGGCAAGCGCATCGGCATCGTCAAGGGCAACGGCGACGCGCTCGTCAAGGAAGGTGCCCTCGACGCCCTCTGGGTCAAGCAGTCGACGAACGCGATCGACATCGACCTGGCGGGCAACCGCATCGGCGTCTTCAACGGCCAGGGCACTGCCTACGTCAAGGAAGGCGCCCTCGACGCCCAGTGGGTGAAGGAGGCGACCGATGTGATCCAGCTGGAGCTGTCCGGCAACCGCATCGGCATCGCCAAGGACGACGGCAGTGCCCACGTCAAGGAAGGCGGTCTGAGTGCGCGCTGGGTGAAGGAGTCGTCCGACGCGATCCAGATCGCCCTGTCCGGCAAGCGCATCGGCGTCGTCAAGGGGAACGGTGATGCCTACGTCAAGGAGGGCGCCCTCGACGCCCAGTGGGTGAAGGAGGCGACGAACGTCACCCAACTCGCCCTCTCCTGAACCCCAGCGGCCATAGAAGGGAATATGGCCGTACGTCCCCAGCGAATTCCTCCTGGGCGGTAGTGACGGCACCGCCCAGGGGGAGCACCGTCCCGTCCGATCGCGTGTCGACAAGCCAGATGGTTTCCGGGCTGGTTTGTGTCACCGCGGCCGGAGCAAGGATTCACGGCGGGCTCGTGCAATGGCCACCATCCCACGACGACCTCGGAGTGACTCATGAGTGACAGCCAGAACGCCACACCGGAAGAGCAGCCGGAGGGCAGTGCGGAACCAGACAGTGTCACCGACGAGGTGACGGCTCCCGATCCGGACGGGAATGACGTGAAGCCGCAGCCTCGGAACCAAGTCATCGAGGTCATGCAGATCATTGGTCAAGATGATGAGGACAATCCCGATAACGACGTCACCCTGTTCCCGAAAAAATGATCCAGGCAGGCCTGATTCGGTGGCGTCTCCTGTCGGCCTCAGACCGGCGGGCTTCGCCCCGGGTCTGAGGGCGGTTCGCTTCAGGCGATACAGGTAGGCGGCGCGCCTGGACTCCGTCGCCGGACCGTATCGCCAGTTCGGCTGGATCTGCTGGTTTCTGCTGGAGCAAGAACTGGGGCAGGCGTTAATCACCTGCCCCAGACACCTGCCGCCTGAGGGATTCGCTGCTGGTCGCCGGTGGAAACATCCAGCTTGGCACCGGGGTTGCTGGAGTTGCCGTCGCTGGTGTCGAGAGCCGATAGGGCCTTCGAGACAGGCGCCATTGTCGTCGCCGTGCCCCTCAGTTGACGTGGATCGTGAACGGGCAGCGGGTGACCATTCCTCCTGCCAATCCCGCCTCACGATGCCCCAGTGGGCACCCATTTTCATGGGGTGGGAGTAGCCGTGAGGTACCTCGCAGTGGGCGTTTGCTTGGTGAGTTGGTACTCGGCGACCACAGCGCCGTTGCAGTCCCTGACCGGAAGCAGCGGCGGCAGTACTGCGCCCTCCCTCACAGTGAGCACGGTCAAGCCGTCAGCCCTCCTCGGCAGCTCGGGTTCATCTACGAACTCCAGCTCCGCATGCTCCGGTGCTGACTGCGCATCCTTCATGCAGGGCTTCAGCCATCGGCGAAGCGCCGTCGGTCACGTAGGCGCGGATCGAGCCGAGGTACTCGTCGCGGTCAATGCGCCCGTCGCCGTTGGTGTCCAGTGCGTCGAATGCCGTCTCCGCGTTCTCGGCGGGATTGCCGAGTGCCACACGCAGCCGTGTGAACTCCGCCCGGCTCAAGGTTCCGTCGATCTCGGTGTCAGCGAGGTCGAACAGCGATCCCAGCGCCTGCCGGCAGACGTCGTCGAAGGCTTCGGCGCCTGCCCACGTCGCGTACTCATCGAAGGTCACCCTGCCGTCTCCGTCCGAGTCCATCGATGCGTATACCCGCTCGTGAGCCGTGAGAGCAGCCAAGACAAGAGGGTCGTCCCCGCCGCGTCCGAGCGCCGCTGCGGCACGTTCGGGACGAGCGAGGTACTCCTGCCTGGAGATCACACCGTCGCCGTCCACATCCAGCATCGCGAAGATGTGGCCTTTGGCCGTGACGGCGGCTGGAGCGTTGCTCGTGGTCATGAGGTCATCCGATCGATGATTGAAGGGTGTGGTCGGGCGTAACATGCCCCGGCCTGCGAACTTGAGCCGCCGCTTCCTCAGGACGAGTGACCGCCCGCGTTGTGCTGACGTGACGCCAATGACCGCATCACGGTCACCGGATCTTTCACCGGCTGGTTGAAGAGCACCACACCGACAAGAACTCGGCTGTTGCGGGCCGGGTCGGTCAGGAGCCCTCGGAACTCCCGTTGTTGTTGCCAGTGCCACTGTTGTGCTCAGCCCGGCTGGTCCCCGCCGTAGCGGTAGATGTTGCCGTCGTTGTTCACGCCCCAGACGGTCCCGTCGACGCCTGCCCCGATGTCGGGCCTGCGGCCCCTTCGGTGCGGCGCTGGGTGCTGTGGCAAGGTCCTGGGTCCTGCGCCGCCGGGACTTTTGGCCCTCCCCGCGGGCACGCCCGCCGGAGAGGGTGAGGGAAATCGGAAGGGGGAGAGAAGGAGGCGACCGAAGATGCGTGAGGCTCTGGTCGCCGGGTTGTGGGGGCTGCTCGCGGGTAGCGCCCTGCTCGCCGGGGCGGCGTTGGGAACGTACCTGACGTTGCCACGGCGGCTGATCGGCCTGGTGATGGCCTTCGGCAGTGGCGTGCTCATCGCCGCGGTCGCCTACGAGCTGGTCGCCGAGGCCCACGACGGCGGCGGGATGCTCGCCGCCGCCCTCGGTACGGCAGTCGGCGCGCTCCTCTACTCCGCTGGGAACGCCGTGCTCGCCCGGCGCGGGGCACGTCACCGCAAGCGCACCGGCGGCAGACAGCCGTCCGAGACGGAGCAGCCCGGCTCCGGCGGGGCCATCGCGCTCGGCTCGGTCCTCGACGGGATACCCGAGTCCGTGGTGATCGGCGCCTCGACGATCGGCAGCGGCAGCGTGAGCGCAGCCACGGTCGGGGCCGTCTTTCTCAGCAACCTGCCTGAGGGCATGGCCAGTTCGACCGGCATGCGCGACGCAGGCCGCAGCCGTCGCTACGTCTTCGGCCTGTGGTCCGCGATCGCCGTGCTCTGCGGGGTCGCCGCCCTCGTCGGCCGGGCCCTGCTCGGCGGTGCGCCACCGCTCGCCCTCGCCCTCGTGACCGCCGTCGCCGCCGGGGCGATCCTGGCGATGATTGCCGACACGATGCTTCCCGAGGCACACGAGCAGTCCCACCTGCTCACCGGCATGGCCACGGTGACTGGCTTTCTCACCGCCTTCGCCCTCACCGAAGCGTGATGAAAGGTGCGCCCTGGTCTCGCTCCCTCATGGCCCTGCGTTGGCACACCGGCCTGGCTTGCCGCGGCGGCCTGTTCCAACAGCGGAGCTGCCGTAGGGAGGATGTCTTGGCGTGACAACCTCTTCTACGGCAGCTCCGCCACGGCGTCGGTCGCGTCGCTCTCCGGCGGCCCGGGGGCTCAGTAGCCCAGAACCATGGGAGCGACCTCAGCCCCGAACCCTTGTCAGTCATGCCCCCAGGGGCTCTGCGGGCGGTGGAACTCGAACCCGGTGAACCTCCGCGATTCCGCGGGCGCGGAGGCATCGTCGGCGCGGGCGGCACGATAAGTGACGATGAGTTTGCCGTCGCCGTCGACGAGCGGGATGTCGGCAGGCAGGGAGGTGCCGCTCGCGGCCTTGAGGACGTAGGTGTCGCCCTTTGTCTCCAGGCTGAGCGTGGCTGGGTTGGCCGGCGCGGCTGCCTGCGAGGGTTCGATCACCGTGAGGCCGGGGTTCTGTGGAGCGGGTTCTTTCTTACTCATGTCTGGCCTTCCTGTTGGGTGCGGATGCGTGGCGGACAAAGAGATGCCCGTCCCTTGAGAACGATCTTGCGCAACCGTGAGCGACGGTGCAATTACCCAACGCGTTTCAATCCGCGTGCATCCGGCTGACCGGGCGCCGAGTCTGATCAACTTCCGGGAAGGCGTGACCGCCCGTCACCGCCGTCTTTGCCTAGACGTGTTGAGGGATCACGCCTCGGGCAGCTGCCCTCGTCTCGACAATGTGGTGGTCGAGGACGGGTCGGCGCCGACGAGCCGGTGCTTCTCGCAACGTGCGTCCGGTCCGGGCCAGATGGCCGGGCTGTCCAGCGCACGCCCCGCCGGTGCAGTACGTGAACACGCCCAGCGGACGGGCGCGTGGGCGCATTCGATGGCGTTTCCGGTGGCCGCGGCGGCACGGGCTATCTGCGAAACAGACGGAGACCCCAGGTGCGACATGATGACAGCCGTTCCCGAGGTCGGCGGTTCTTCGGCTTCTCGGCTGCCATCACCGGGCAGCGGGGGACAAGAGCCCCGCCAACCGTCGGAAGGAGCAGTCGATTCAGGCGAGGACGACAGGCTCACCGCTCAGAACGACGCCTGCCCGGCGCAGCTCGCTGATCGCGGTGGCAGTGGTGCCAGCGGCGACCCCGGCGGTGTAGTCGAGCAGGACCCGTACGGCGAAGCCTTCTCGTACGCCGTCCAGGGCGGTGGCCTTGACGCAGTGGTCGGTGGCGATGCCGACGACGTCGAGCTCGCTGACGTCGCGGGCGCGCAGCCAGTCGGCCAGGAGCGTGCCGCCCTCGGTCGAGCCCTCGAATCCGCTCTTGGAGGCGGAGTGAGCTCCCTTGAAGACGACCTCGTCGACGGCCCCGGAGGCGACGGCGGGAACGAAGTTCGGGTGGAACTCGCCGCCCTCGGTGCCGACAACGCAGTGCACGGGAAAGGACGTATCGAAATCTGGGTGCTCGGAGAAGTGGGTGCCCGGATCGATGTGATGGTCGCGGGTGGCGATGACGTACGAGTACTGACCGTCGGCTCGGCGCGCCAGGTCAGCGATGGCAGCGGCCCGATCCGCACCTCCCTTGACCGGGACACTGCCGCCCTCGCAGAAATCCTTCTGCACATCGACGACGAGCAATGCGCGACGCATCGAGAAGTCCTTCCCTTGGTGAATCAACCCCGGGATGGTCGCCCGCTCCGCGTCCTGGCGCACTCAGAACTCGCCGACCAGTCACCCGACCGGCACCCGGAGTCGCCGCTCCGCCAGGCCGACCGGCGGCAGAGGTCGACCTTGCTGTTGAGGCCGAAGTCCCCCGGCAGGGTGCGGCCACCAGTAAGGTGCCCCAGCCCCAGCCCCAGCCCCAGCCCCGGCCCCGGCCCCGGCCCCGGCCCCAGCCCCAGCCCCTGCTCGTCGCGTACTCGCGGTAACGCTGAACTGCATGGGTGGGCCCGGCGCGCCCAATCCAAGAACCGAACCGGTTGCAATGCCGGAGCCAATCCCAGCTGGGGTCCTCGGAGCGCGGCGCGGTCCCCAGGAGTGTGGACAGCTGTCGTGATCCGTGGCCACAAGGTGGCGTGCCGCACCGGCGTTTCGATGGAGGCACGAGGGCTGCGCATTCTCCGGCGGAGATGGCGGTGAAGGCCGAGGGGCCCGTAGTCACGCCGCCGCCAGCTGGGCGTCGATGCCGCGGTACCTATTCGGTTCGGCGGCGACAGCACTCCCGACGTCCGGTATAGGCGCAGCCTCATCGTCGATGGACGGGTCGGCCCATCCATCAGTTTCCGGGTGCCTCCGGGGCTCTGCTGGACCAGTACTCGATCACGGCGGGGGTGAATTCCTCGGCGGACAGGTAGCCGTCCCCATCGATGCCCGTGCGGCCTCCCGGTCGTCGGCGAGCGTGAGTGTGGACTGCAGGAACTGTTCCTTGGGGGTTCGAGTCGCCGCCGCCCGTGATGTGCGGCAGGTGCAGCTGGCGGCAGATCCGGACGTAGGCGTCGACGATGCGCTGCTCTGCGTCCGAGCCGGACGCGTGCCTCAGGCGCGTCGCGACCCGTGGTCCGCAGATGATGTGGTCGTGCTCGGTGAGTTCGCCGTCGGCATCGATGTGGTCGAGCCGTGGTTGATCTCGGCGATCAGGAGGGTGGAGTCAGCCATGTCAGGTCCTTTTCCCATGGTGGCCAGCGCATTCGCAATCACCCCGGTTTGCGCCACCGGTGGATGGAGTAAAGATCCATGGCAGGCATACGACACCCACCATGCCACGAGCGCGCTGGAGTGACTCATGAGCAACCGTCAGAACGACAAGTCGGACGGGCAGTCGGCGAGCAGTGCTGACCCCGACAAGCTGACCGACGACGCTACGGCTCCCGCTCCGGACACGCACCCCGGCGGGTACGTCGGAGAATCCCCTGAGGCGGAGCCGGCAACACAGGCGATGTCCAGCGACGACGCGGAGGCCGACCAGGGCGAGGCAGCAGAGGTGCGGCCCGAGGCGCGCAAGGCCAAGCTCAACGAGGTGTGGATCATCGAGTAGGGCCATCGGGCAGCCCAGACCGGACCGGTTCGTCCGACACCCGGGTGCAGGATGCGGCACGCCGCCTCCGCTCCGCCGCAGGGCCGTGTCGCCGCCGCTGCGAAGCCGGTTCAGCTGAATCGTGCAGCAATTGGGCGATGTGGTGGGGGCGAGACCGCAGGTTCCGTACGCGGGCGGGGCCGATGTCGTCGTATGGGGGACACACCGTGGCGGAGATATCTCCGATACGGCGGGCGTCGTAGCGGACTCCATGAAACGGGCTCAGCTGCAAAGCAGTTGATGCCGGCAGGGCAGGGCAGGGCAGGGGAGGGCATTCGTCACTCCTGGGAGAACTGGGCACGGCCGGGTAGAGGGGCGGGCCGTCGTGCTGCCCGCCCCTCTCCTACGGGGCCGTCGGGGATTTCAGGGCCGTCGAGTCAGGCCCTGGCAGTGGTCAGACCTTCACGAGCTCGGGCTGCGGATCCGGTGCGGGCGGCACCAGGCGACCGCTGCGGTGCAGCCCGTACAACGCGGTGGCGCAGGCGATGCCCAGGACGGTCAGCGCGAGCCACGGAATCGCGGCCATGCCCGCTGCTCGGGCCGAGTCGAGGGCGGCGCCGGTGCCCAGGTTGCCGAGGGTGATGCCGATGCCGCAGATGGTGTTGTAGAGCCCGTAGTGGGTGGCGACGAGCCGGTCACCGGAGAGCCGGACAATGGTGTCCATCTCGAAGGGGTAGGCGATCATCGTGCCCACCGCAAGGAGGAACGCGGCGAGCGTCGGCGGCCCGGCGGCGAGCAGCCACAGACCCATGCCGCCCTCCGGTACAGGGACCACGGTGGGCACGATCAGCGGCACGAACGCCAGGCCCATGATGAGCAGCCCTCGGCTCAGCGCCTGGCCCGGCTCCATGCGGGCCTTGCACCAGGCGGTCACCTTGGTCTGGAAGAGGATCGTGCTCAGGCCCGAGACCGCGAACATCACCGCCACCGCCGCAGTGCCGAACTCCCCGTCTCCGCCGAGGCGTCGGACCTCAAGGGGCAGGGAGAGGTAGACCTGGAACTGCAGGACGTAGAAGCCGATCATGGCCGCCGAGAACAGCAGGAACGGCCGGTTGGCCACGATGCCCCGCCACTGCGACAGCACGCCCTCCTGTGCTCGCCTTGCGTGCCGCCCATGCTTGGCGCGCCGCGTGTGCTTCGAGGTCTGTGCCGCCTGCGGGTTCAGCGTGTTCTGTGCGTCGTCGGCCCTGCGGGCGGGCAGAGCACGCATCTGGACGATGCTCAGGAGCGCGAAAATCCCGGCGGACACCAGACAGGTGACGCTGAAGTCGACGCCGGTCAGGAGCATGCCGACCAGCGGGCCGAGCAGGATTCCGGCCTGGTAGAAGACGTTGAACAGGGCGAAGGCGTCGATCCGGCGCTCGCCCGTCTCCACCGACACGTACGCCCTGACGGCCGGGTTGAAGAGGGCTCCCGCAAGCCCGGTGGCTGCGGAGGCGGCCAGCAGGGCGGGGACGGAGTCGACCAGTCCGAGGGTGGCGAAGCCGACGATGCGCAGGACGAGTCCGGTGATGATCACGGGCTTGTAGCCGAGCCGGTCGGCCAGGGTGCCGCCAACGAGGAACATGCCCTGCTGGCTGAAGTTCCGTACGCCCAGGATGAGTCCGACGGTCCAGCCGGCCAGGCCGAGCGATCCGGACAGGTGCTGGGCGAGGTACGGCATCAGCATGTAGAAGCCGAGGTTGATGGTGAACTGGTTCACCATCAACAGCTGCACACTGCGCGGGTAGGTGCGCACCTGCGCGATGGTGGCCTTCACTTGCTCTTCTCCTCCGCGCCGGAGCCGTCCGCCTGTTCGGCGAGGGCCAGTGGGTCGACCACTGCCGTGCACCGGGTCCAGCGGCTGACCTGCTTCTCGTCGGGCCGGCCGATCACGTCCGGTTCGAGGGCCGGCGGGAAGTCGAGCAGTCCGTGGGCGGCGCAGTAGTCGTCGTCGTAGACCGTGCCGAGGTAGCGCTGCGGGCCGTCGGGGAAGATCGCCGCGATACGGGTGTCCGCGGGCCGGGTGCGGGCCAGCCAGCCCGCGACGAGCGCGACGGCGCCGACGCTCCAGCCGCCGGTGGCGTAGTGCGAGGTGGCGAGCTGTCGGCAGGTCCACACGGCCTCGGCCGGGGCGACCCAGTGCACCTCGGAGAAGTTCTCGTAGGCGACGTTGCGGGGGTGGATGCTGTTGCCGAGGCCACGCATGAGACGCGGCCCCGCGGTCTGCCCGAAGAGGGTCGAGTTCACGGTGTCGACGCCGACCAGCTGCAGCTCAGGGTAGAGCTGCTTCAGGACACGGGAGACACCAGCGGAGTGGCCGCCTGTGCCGACGCTGCACACCAATACGTCGATGTGGCCCAGTTCGGAGGCGAGTTCGAGGGCGAGCGGGGTGTACGCGGACACGTTGTCCGGGTTGCTGTACTGGTCCGGGCTCCAGGATTCGGGGTGCTGCTTGAGGAGTTGGGCCACGCGTTCGCGGCGGGCCTGCTGCCAGCCGCCGGTCGGGTGCGGCTCGGAGACCATGTTGACCCGCGCTCCGTACGCGGTAAGGAGTTGGGTCATGGAACGTTCCAGGCCCGGGTCGGTGACGAGGGTGACCGGGTGGCCGTAGACCATCCCGGCCAGGGCGAGTCCGAGTCCGAGGGTGCCGCTGGTGGACTCGATGATGCGGCCGCCGGGCTTCAACTCGCCGCGTGTGCGGGCGCGTTCGACCATGTGCAGGCCGGGACGGTCCTTGATGCCGCCGGGGTTGAAGCCTTCGAGCTTCGCCCAGAACCCGCGGCCTGCCGGGACCAGGGGTTCAGAGACGTGCAGTACGGGGGTGTTGCCGACGAGGCCGGACATTCCTTGACCGCGCAGCAGAGTCGCGGCGGACGCGGGTTCGGTGTTGGGGGTGGCTGAGTCGGTGGAGATCGTGAAGGTTTGAGATCGCATGGCTTCGCTTTCGCTCTACGTACGGGTGCTGTGGGTCGCTCGATGCGTGCGGCAGCACGCGGGGAGCGGCCTAGACGAGCCACCGGCAGAGGCGGGAATGTGCTCTTCGGGCACACAGCGGTACGCGGGAGGCGCGGCTGGCGGAGGGCTGTGCTTCGGGCTCGGCCGGCGCGTGTGCCAGGGCAGCGAGCGGCAGGGCGTCGAGAGCCCACGACTGCGGGGCCGACGTGCCCTGACCGGCGTGAGGCAGGACCTCACAGGCCGGCTCGTGGTGCTGGGAAGACCCGTCCTGCGGCGATGCGACGTCGGCAGACGCGGACAGCACCGGCCGAGAGGAGGCGGCATGTTCGCCGCTTTCGCCAGGAAGTAGGCAGCCGGCGAGGACGAAGAGAAGGCCACCGAGGAGAAGCCACGGCCGGAAGCGCGATCGCGCAACTGGAATGGCCGGGGCGTGGCCCTCTGTGTGCGCAGAATTGCGTACTGGATTTCTTCCCAAGGGAAGTTTGGCAGGGGAGATGTGCGTCACAGCACTCCGTACGGCAGGCCGTGCATTTCGAACACCGAAATGCGCGGTCAGAGGAGGTCGGTCGGACGACAGAAGGGGGTGCCGAAAGGGCTCGACTACTTACCGGCGCCTTATATGTGCAGGCAGTGCGAGATTTCGGTCACGCGGCACAGGTCGTGATACATCGTGATACCCCGACGGCAGAAGTGCCGTTGTAGCGCTGGCTAAAGAGGGGTGACGGGGTGACCTGTATGTCGTGGATCGGCCTAGACCCGGAGAATCGCTGGATCTCTCCCTGCTGCGGGCGAGCCGGTGGCGTCGGCCGAGCGAGAGTTCGCGAGGGGGTCGAGAGGTGCGGGGCGAACGCCGTCGAGCGGCGTCGAGCACGGAGCCGGCAGGTCAACGCCCTGCTGGGGCTGGCCCGAGAGGCATTCCTCGGCTGCGTGATCGGTCGATCCGCCGTCATGCCCGGCGGGAGGGGCGGCTGGTTCGTCCTGTGCGGCCGACGTCGTGGCCGCGATGGAGGCGCTGGGGGCGCTGGGGGCGACATGGTGTGCGGCGGTTTCACTGCTCACGCCATGCGTATACAAAAGGCCCAGAATGAGCGCGGCAAACCAGAACAGCCGCAACGGGCCCGCAACTTGCCTGCGGGCCCGGAGCGGTGTAGTTGTCCGGGTGGCCGTGACCATGCCGTGATCGTAGCGGCAATTCACGCGTGCTGCACAAGCAACTCGGCTGAACAGTGTGTGAATTGGCCTACGTGTCCCGTCGGACACGGCCGCACTTCTGGGCCGGCTCGGAGTGGGCTCGTCGGTTCACGGGCTCAGTGCCCGCCGGTGGACTCCACCGCGAGCCGCTTCGTGAACGACTTGCCGCCGTCCTTCGATTCGTAGACGCCGTTCTGAGTGGCGGCCAGGACGCGCTCGGCGCCCGCCGCGGTCAGGGCCTGCGGCTGTCCGCCGGGCACGGTGCCGGCCTTCTTCCAGGTCGAACCGCCGTCTTTGCTGCGGTACAGGGCACCGGTGGGGTCGATGCCGAACAGGGCGTCTTCCGTCTTCCAGGAGACGAAAGCCATCGTGGGCTGCTCCCCCTTGGCGAAGGTCTTGCCGCCGTCGGTGCTGCGGGCGACGCCGTCGGCGGTGGTGGCGAGGACGAGGTCTCGGTCCTCGGGGGACACGGCTATGTCGAGGGCCTGGAGCTTCGCGCCGTCGGTCCAGGCGGCACCGTCTTTGCTGGTGCGCAGCAGGCCGTTGGTGGCGTCGTAGCCGTAGACGGTGTTGTGGGCGTACTCCAGTGCGTGGAAGTCGGACTCGCCGGACAAGGACAGCGACTTCCAGGTCTTGCCGCCGTCGGTGCTCTTGATCAGCCCTTTGTTGCCCGGACCGGCTGAGCCCGGTGCGGGGTGGCCGCTGGCGTAGAAGGTGTTCCTCTGGGCCACGGTGAAGCCCATGAAGTCGTCCTTGCTGTCGCCCACCAACTTGGGCTTGCCGTCGGCGTCCGGGGTGTAGACGCCTTCGTGGGTGGCGACGTACAGGCGCTGGTCGGACGGGTCGAGACCGAGGCCGTGGATGTGGCTGATGGCCAGGTCGGAGGACTGGTTCCCGCCGGACGAACCGGGCGAGTCCGACTGGTCTTTGCCTGCGCAGGCGGCCAGGAGGGTGGTGAGAGTGAGTGCTGCGGCCGCGGCGGCGGCACGGTGCTTGTTCATGGGTCCTTCGGAGCGTGGGGCGCGCGCATCCCTGCGGCGCGTGGAGGCTGAGTGCCACGGGACCCGCCCGGGCCCGCGCGGCCGAAGGGCGAAGCGCGGAGCCCGGGCGGGCAGTCGGCCGTTGAGGATGAGGGTCAGATCCGGTCGAGGATCTTCTCGAACTGGTCGACCTCGGCGGACTGGCCCTTGATGATGGCGTCGGCCATCTTCTTCGCGTCCGCGCTCTTGCCGTTCTTCTTCTCGTCCTCGGCCATCTTGATCGCGCCGTTGTGGTGCTCGATCATCATCTCGGCGAAGGCGCGGTCGAACTTCGTGCCCTTGGCGGCCTCAAGATCCTTCATGTCCTGCTCGGACATCATGCCGTCCATGCCGTCCATGCCGTCCATGCCGCCGTGCTCGGAGTGGTCCATGCCGGACCCCGCCTCGGTGGGCTTGCCCCAGGACTTCAGCCAGCCCTGGAGGGTCTTGATCTCCGGGTCCTGGGCCTTCTTGATCTGCCCGGCCAGCTTCTTGATCTCCGGGTCAGAGGCGCGGGTCTCGGCCAGCTCGGACATCTCGATGGCCTGCTGGTGGTGCGGGATCATGCCCTGAGCGAAGGTGACGTCCGCGTCGTTGAAGTCGGCGGAAGCGTCCGTGTCCTTGCCCGGCTCCTTGGAGGCCGCGGCGGTGGAGTCCGAGCCGTGGTCCATGCCGTCCATTCCGCTGTCGTCGTTGCCGCACGCGGCAAGCAGCAGGGACCCGGCGGCGATCACGCCGACGAGCGCGGTACGGCGGCGCACGGAACGGCGGGCCGTGCGAGTGCGGTTGGTGGAGCTCATGTCGATACACCTCTGGTGTCGGTACTGCGGGTCTGTTGGCGTACGTGGGTGCACGCGGCGCAGCACGAAGCGCGCCCGTGCGGACGGTTCGGCCTAGATCCGCAGGACTGACAGCTGGGTGAGATCGGGTCTGAGGGGTGGCGCATGGGGCCGCAGCGCGACGACAGTGCGCGCCAGCAGGTCCGCCAGCCACGCAGGACGGCGCGCGAACGCCGCGTACAGCAGCGCTGCGAAAGCCCAGACGCCGAGCACAGCGACGCACAGCGACGTCATGTCCATCGCCATCCCGGAGGCGGGTTCGTCCGCCGACCGGTGGTGGGCGCCGACGGACTCGTGTCCGGCAGCCGTCGTCATGGCGGCATCGGTCGTGGCAGCGTCGCCGTTGGCACCGCCGTGCATGGCGGACGCGTGTGCTCCGGCGCTCATGCCGGCCCCGCCGTGCATGGCGGACGCGTGTGCTCCGGCGCTCATGCCGGCCCCCGAGGGCTCGTCCGGATGCCCGACGGTGTGCATCACGAACACACCGAACGCAAGCACGACGACCAGCAGGAGGTGCGCCAGGGCACCACCCGCTCGTACGTACTTGCTCACCTTCATCGCCGGACCTCCGCTGCCGAGGCTACCGAAGCGACTGACGGTGCGCGCCACGGGACCGGGTGCCCGGCCTCCGGTACGAGCCCCGGCGCGGGTGAATCCGGTGATTACGATGAGTGGTCGTTGGTGCTGGAGGGGCGAGCGGGTCGGACTCCGGGAGTGGAGCGAGCGGCGGTGCGTCAGCCGGGTGAGCTGGAGGCGGAGATCATGCACCGCCTGTGGGCCTGGGGCCGGCAAGCGACCGCGCGTGAGGTGCATCTCCCGTGGGTGTGTTGCGCCTTCTGGCGTTGTCCGCCGGGGCGTTGATCCGAACCATATACCCCGGGGGGTATATGCCTAGCGTGGGTGATCGGAATTTCGAGGGAGGGCCTGCCGGGCCGGATTCGCCAGGTGGAGTCACTCAACTGCCCCTCGGTGATGACCGGTTGCGTGTCGCGCGCCGACTGGGGCTTTCGTCGCCGACGGGTTAATGCCGGTGCGAGGGGGTGGAGCCTTTCGTCGCCCTGGGTGCAACGCCGTCGGCGCGCCATCGCGGTTGGTGCTCCAGTCGCTTGAGGCGTGCGCCTGAGTCGGGCCGCCCCTGTCGCTGTCGCGCCGTACCCCTGTCCTCCCTGGCGGGCTCCGCCGACTTCAGTCGCCTGGACTGCTGGTGCACCGTCGCCCCCCATGCCTCGATCGAGCCGGAGGGGTGGTGTGGGGTGGCGGGTGCATACCCCCGGGGGGTAGTTGACTCATCGGTGTCGAGCGTCCTAGTCTCACGGTGTCGAGTACCCCCTAGGGGTATCCGACGCCGCAACTGCTCCACGCCCGTCACCCACCCTGGAGGTCTCCATGTGCACGACGCCCGCCACATCAGCGCCCCTCCCTGCTCCGCGCGTCATCGACGCCGGCAAGGCCCCGGAGGTGAAGGGCGACGCTGTACCCGACTGGCACTTGCGCGGTGAGTGGTTCGACGTGTGCAGCTGTGCGCTGCCGTGCCCCTGCACCTTCGCCCAGTCGCCGACGCACGGCGACTGCCTCTTCACTCTCGTCTGGCAGGTGCACGAGGGGTACTTCGGTGACGTACGCCTCGATGGCCTGGGGGTTGTGGCGCTCGGCGAGTTCGCGGGGAACATGTGGGTCGGAGACCCGGACGCGACGATGAAGGCGATGCTGTACATCGACTCGAAGGGCGACGAGGCTCAGCGCGACGCTCTGGAGCAGATTTTCGCCGGCCGCGCCGGCGGCTGGCCCGGCGAGTTCGGCTCTCTCATCAGCGACCTGCGCGAAGTCCGGTACGCACCCATCCACTTCGAGGCCCCCGAAGACCTTTCGTACTGGCGGGCAAGCGTGGCCGACAAGGTCGCCGTCGGTGCCAACGCGCTCACCGGCCCCACGGCCGACCCCAACCGCCGCGTCCAGCTCATCAACGCACCAGGAGCCGAGGTCGGGCCTGGGCAGATCGCGACCTGGGGCGTCGTCGACGGTGACCACGCGGAAGGGTTCGACTTCTCACACGAGTACCGGGGCGGCTCCAGCAAGCACTTCCCCTTCGACTGGCGCCCCTGACCGGCACCGGTCACCCGCAGATCACGTACGGCTCCCGCGCGAGCCGTACGTGATCTGCGTCGGCGCGGAACCCTCGCAGGCGCCGCGGGAGCGACAGTCGTCGATGGGCCTCAGGCAGTCGTGCGGGAGCCAGGGGCGATGCCGATGCGCCCCGCCACCAGCTGCTGGAAGTCGGCGCACTGAGTGAAGTCCTCATGGTCGCAGTCCAGGGCGCATTCGATGAGATCGAGGGACGCCTGCGCGGCCGTTATCCGGGAGCGGAGCAACTCGGCCTCCTCGCCGAGGATTTGGCGTCGCCGTACCGGATCGGAGGCGGTGGCCAGGGAGCGGATCGTGTTGAGGGAGAGCCCTGCCTCCTTGGCTCGCATGGTGACGGCGACGCGAGTTCGGTCGGTGATGCCGTAGCGACGCCGCCCGGCGGCATCGCGTACCGGAGTGAGAAGCCCCATCGACTCCCAGTGGCGCAGAACATGGGTGGCCAGTCCGAAATGCTGGGCGATCGCGCCGATGCTGACCGGTTCACGATCGACGGAAAGCGGCGGCCCGTGCTCGCTTGACTTCATGCTGACATTAAGTCGCAGCCTGGGTCTCATGACCAGGGAAACGGATCAGGCACTCCAGTTGACGGACGAACTCATCGCACTGCTCGACGCGGCGGACCAGCTACCGGAAGTCCGTGAACTACGAGCTCTCTCCTACGACTTGCTGGGCGCCGCAGCCGGAAAGTCAGTGGTGGACGTGGGGTGCGGCGCTGGACGGGCCGTGGCGGAACTCGTCGACCAGGGCGTGGAGGTCACCGGCATGGACCCGAGCGAGCGGATGATCGCCGTGGCCCGCGACCGGTGGCCCAAGGCCCTCTTCCGGATCGCCGGAGCGTACGACCTGCCGTTGCCGGACGCCTCGGTGGACGGCTACCGGGCCGACAAGGTGTTCCATGAACTGGTCGCTCCTGAAGGGGCGTTGGCAGAAGCCCGCCGGGTTCTGACGCCGGGAGGGCGGATCGTGCTGGTCGGGCAGGACTGGGACACGTTCGTCATCGACTCCGCCGATCCCGCCCTCACGCGGACTGTCGTGCACGCCCGAGCAGATATGACGGCAGGACCTCGTGCTGCTCGCCGGTATCGCAACCTGCTCCTTGACGCCGGCTTCGACGATGTGACGGTCCAGGTGCACACAGGCGTCTTCACCGGGCCGACGATGCTGCCCGTGCTCGTCGGACTGGCCGAAGGAGCCTGCTCCACCCATGCCGTCACGCGCGAGCAGGCAGACAGATGGATCGCTGAACAGCGCGCGAGGGCCGAGGCCGACCGGTTCTTCCTGGCACTGCCGATGTTCGTGGCCGCGGCGACCGCACCACGGTGAAGGGCCCACCTGACCAGGGGTGGAGGTGCGACGGCCCAACAGCCTTGTTGCGCCGAGGGCGCGCGGCAGCTAATACAGGACTTCCTGAATTCAGGATTCTCTGTATTGTTTGGGTGTGCTGACTCTCGCGACCGACATCGAGGCTCTGGCGCGGTTCGGCCGCGCCCTCGCCGACCCGATCCGCTGCCGCATCCTGCTGAAGCTGCAGCAGGGGCCCGGCTATCCCTCCGACTTCGCCGACGCGTTGGGCATCTCCAGGACCAGGCTCTCCAACCACCTTGCGTGCCTGCGCGACTGCGGCCTGGTCGTCGCGACCCCGGACGGCCGCCGTACGCGGTACGAGCTGTCCGACGCCCGACTCGGGCACGCCCTCGGGGACCTGCGTTCGGCGGTCCTGGCAGTGGAGGCCGACAAGACATGCGTCGACGCGGAGACGGAGGGCTGCTGCCCGTGAGTCTCCTATCGCTCGCACCGTCGCCCGCTCGCCGGGACGCGCTGGCGCGGCGGATACGGTTCCTGGTCGCTGTGACCATCGCCTACAACGTGATCGAGGCGATCGTCGCGATCACCGCCGGGACGATCGCCTCCTCGACCGCGCTGGTCGGCTTCGGCCTGGACTCGGTCATCGAGGTGTCCTCCGCCGCCGCGGTCGCCTGGCAGTTCTCCGCCCGCGACCACGCCGTACGCGAGGCGCGGGAGAAGACGACGCTGCGGATCACCGCGGTCTCCTTCTTCGCGCTCGCCGCTTACGTTTCCGTTGATGCCGTACGCGCGCTCAGCGGAACGGGCGAGGCCGAGACGTCCCTGCCGGGCATCGTCATCGCCGCACTGTCGCTGGCGGTCATGCCGTTCCTGTCGGCCGCGCAGCGCAGGGCGGGTCGCGAACTCGGCTCCGCCTCCGCGGTCGCCGACTCCAAGCAGACGCTGCTGTGCACGTACCTGTCCGCCGTTCTGCTGATCGGCCTGGTCCTCAACGCGACCCTCGGCTGGTCCTGGGCCGACCCGTTCGCCGCCCTGGTGATCGCGGCCGTCGCGGTGAAGGAGGGCATCGACGCCTGGCAGGGCAAGGGCTGCGCCTGCGGTCCCGCGCCGACCCTCGCAGCACCTGGGGCCGACGAGAAGAGCAGTGCTTGCGGCAGCTCCGGCGACACCTGCTGCACCGGTACAAAGGACACGGCGACGTGACGTGACCGGGTGGGCGTGGGCGGCACTGGCTCTGTTCACCGGCTGGGCCGTGACCGCCTTCGGGTTCCGGGCCGCGCTCCAGGCCCGCCGAACCGGCGACGCCGGGTTCCGCGGCCTCTCCGGCCGAGCGGGCTCCGCCTCGTGGTGGGCGGGCGTGCTGTTCGTCCTCGCGCTCCTCGGCGGCGGCGCCGCTCCGATCGCCTCACTCACCGGCCTCCCGGATCTGCCAGGCACCGGGTCGCTGCTGCTGCGCGGGGCGGGACTCGTGATCACCGTCACCGGGATCATGACCACGCTGCTCGCACAGAGCGCGATGGGTACGTCGTGGCGGGTGGCGTCGAGGCGGGGGAACGCACCGCCCTGGTCACCTCGGGGATGTTCGCCGCCGTACGCAACCCGGTCTTCACCGCGATGGTCGCGACCGCGACCGGCCTGGCCTGGCCCTCATGGTGCCCAACACGGTCGCCCTCCCCGCCCTGACCGCCCTCGTCACGGCGGTCCAACTGCAAGTACGCATCGTCGAGGAGCAGCCCTACCTCCGCTCCGTGCACATCGAGGCGTACGACGCGTACGCCCGCAGGGCCGGTCGGTTCTTGCCCGGCGTTGGACGCCGCGCCGCCGGAGAGTCAGGAGGCCGGGGGTGTCTGGATAGCATCACGGACGTGCCCGTCCACCCCACCCGGCGCCCCCGGCCCGCGCTCGCCGCCCTTGTGGCCGGTGTCCTGCTGGCCTGCGCCTACCTGATGTGGGGCCCCGCGTACACCACCATGGCCATGGCCGAGCCCATGCCCGTCATGACGACCCCTGCCGTGATCGCCGAGGTGGCCCACGCGGAGAGGGAACAGGGCCTGCATGCGGCGGCTCCCGCGCCCGACGAGTGTCCGGCCATGAGCATGGACTGCCCGCTCACGACTGCGCACACGCCGCTGTTTGTCGCACCCGCCGCCGCCCCCGGCACGGACACCCTCGCGGTACCTCCGGTCCCCGCCGAACCGCTGAGCGCTGCAGCAGTCGACGACGGGTGCGCCTGGCCCCGGGCACCCGATCCCGTCGTGTTCCTCTGCGTCAGCCGGACCTGACAACACCCGCACCCTGCCTGCCCGTTGGGCCTCCGGGTGCCTCGTCATGTCCTGATCCGGCCATCTCAGCAGAGAGAGTCCTTACCTCATGGCCTCCACCACCACCTTGTTCGTCACCGGCTTGACCACCGGTCTCTTCGCGGGCGGCGCCTCCTGCGCCGCAGTCCAGGGCGGCCTGCTCGCCAGCGCCGTCGGCCGCCGGGCCACCGCCTGGAGCTCCGAAGCATGGGAGCGCAGCGGCCTGTTCGCCCCCGTGGGCGCATTCCTCGGCGCCAAGCTCGCCTCCCACACCCTCCTCGGCGCCGCCCTCGGCCTGGTCGGCGCAGCCATCCAGCCCGGCCCGCGCGCCCGCGCCGTACTCCTCATCGCCAGCGCGGTGCTGATGCTGCTGTTCGCCCTCGACATGCTCGGCGTCCGTGCCGTGCGCCGCTTCGTCCCGCGGCCGCCCGCCTCGTGGGGACGGCGAGTACGCAGGTCGGCGAAGTCGACCGCCGTCACCACCCCGGCCGTCCTCGGATTCCTCACCGTCCTCATCCCCTGCGGCGTCACCCTCAGCGTGGAGCTGATCGCGGTCACCGCCGGATCCCCGCTCGCCGGAGCGGCCGTCATGGCCGGGTTCGTCCTCGGCACCGGCCCGCTCTTCGCCGTACTCGGCTTCCTGCTCCGCTCCGCAGCCCGCCGCTGGCAGGGCCGCCTCAGCATCGTCACTGCCGTGATCGTCCTCGCCGTCGCGCTGTGGACCGCAGGCTCCGGACTGCGCCTGGGCGGCTGGTGGCCCACCCCCGCAACCGCCCCCGCGGCAGCGGCCGCGCAGCCCCCGCAGAAGACAGTGACCACAACCGACGGAGTCCAGACCATCACCGTCCAGGCCCGCACCAACTCCTACGCACCCACCGCCATCACCGCGACCGCCGGCGTACCGACCAAACTCGTCGTCGCCACCGACAACACCAACGGCTGCGTCCGCTCCTTCGTCGTCCCCGACGAGGGCGTCCAAGAGATCCTCCCCGTCACCGGCAAGACCCCCATCGACCTCGGCACCCCCAAACCCGGCACCCTCAACTTCACCTGCGGCATGGGCATGTACGGCGGCGAGATCACCTTCCAACAGCCCACTGGCTCCCGCACCACCACCCCGAAGGAGACCGCCCGATGACCCTCCGCCTCGAATTCGCGATCACCGGCATGCACTGCAACAGCTGCGGACTCCTCATCGACGACGAGATCGAAGAACTCCCCGGCGTCACCACCAGCACCACCAACCTGCGCACCGAACGCACCGTCGTCGAACTCGAACGCCCAGTCCCGGCCCAGGAGATCGTCGCGGCCATCGCCGCCGCCGGCTACACGGCTACAGCCACCGCCTGACTGTCGGCTGCCGCCCTGGCCCGTGGCGCCGTCCTGGGCCTAGGGCGGAGCCACGCGGCCGGTCTGGCACCGACGCACCGCGTCCGCACACCTGCGACCCAGGTCACTGAAAAGCGTCTCGCGATTTGGAATGACGCCAGGTCAGGTCACCGGGCAAGGTCCGGAAACCCTCAACTGCCAGCGTCGGCCGCCCCGTTATGGCACGCGAATGGCACGAGCGCCGAAATTGGACTAGACAACAAACTAGCCCCAGGTCGATGACCTGGGGCTGAGCTGTGGAGCGGGTGACGGGAATCGAACCCGCGCTCTGAGCTTGGGAATCGCGGGGTGATCTCAGCGGATTTGGCCTCTGACCTGCAGCTATGGCTTCTAGGGATGAGTCAGTGGTGGTTGGTGTTTCGCCGCCGTTCCCCGGGGTGCCCCGACAGGCCGGGCACGGATCGGGCACGGGCCGGAATCGTGAGGTGGACTCGCGGCCCCCATTTGAGTGTCCTGTACATTTCATTAGAGTCCATCACGTCCCATGAGGGACGTGTGTACGCGGTAGCTGGGGGAGATCATGGGCGAGCCAGTCGATCCGAGGGCAGCATACGCATTGACCGCGGAGCCATCGCCGGGCCCCACCCCAAGCCCCTCGCCCTCCGGGCCAGGATCTGGCGGCGATCGCCCCACCCCCGAGCCGTCGCCCTCTCCGAATCCCAGCCCGACCCCGCCGGCTCCGTGGGGCAAAGACCCGGACCTTGGTGTCACATCATCGTTCCTGCGTAAGAGGGCTGAACACTGCGAAACAGCGTCCGAGGTCATCCGTAAGACACGGGGCTTGGGGGAGGACGCGAGTGTCGACTTGGCCCGAGCTGCCGAGGGGTGGGACTTCGTCGGCAGCCTCGACGAGCTTGAAGGGCGTTGGGAGGACCTGAATCGGTTCGTCGTTCAGCGGCTCGACCAGGCAGCGGACAACTTCCGTCTCAGCGCGGATGCCTACGACGCGAACGAGACGCGCACGGCCTCTCAGTTCTCCTGACATCCACAGACTTCAACGGCACACAGGAATGGGACATGCCCAGCTTCACCGCGCTGCTGCGACTTGACGTCGCAGGACTGGAAACGTTCGCTGACGAGTGGGCGACGATCCACAAGAAGCTGAAGGAAGCCCTGACGGGCTTTGAAAATGACGTGGTGGTGCCTCTCAGCAAGGACCACTGGCGTGGCGATGGCGGCCGCGCTGCGCAGAAATACTGTGATCGCGTCCAGATGAACATAGAAGCGCTGGACAAAGAGGTCAGAGCGCTGCGGAAGTTCCTGGACACAGAGGCTGACGGCGACACCGGCCGTGGCGGTGTGAAGGGGCTGGCGGGGCTGAAGCTGCGAGCCGAGAAGCTTCAAGAAGAGGCCCAGCGGGAAGTGATGACGATCTCCGATACGGGCAGCGTCGCATGGGAGGCGTTCTACGACCGGAACGACCCGGAGGCCGACAGGAAGCTGGCCGAGCGTAGGGCAACTGCAGACTCACTCGAAACCCGTGCGCGGAAGCTTCTCGATGATGCTGCGGAAGACGACGAATGGCTGACGAAGAGCCTCAAGGTGATCTTCGGCACGGTCGACAACTTCGAGACCGAGAACCGTGAATTCGGCGTTGTGGAGCCCACTGCCAAAGACCGCCAGGTCCATAACCAACTCAACAACGTGGCCGCCTACTTCGCCACGATCAAGGGCTGGCCGACGGCCGCTGGCCTGGTTCAGCATTACTTGGAAGGCACCGGGAAGCCAGTCGAGGTCGACCCGCAACAGATGATGGATGAGATCCCTGCTTTCCAAAAGGACGTCGACAACACCCTGAAGAACGACGTCCGTAAGCGAGAGGACGGGCCGTTTACCACCGACTGGTCCTCCACCGCGCCCAAGCCAGAGCACGGTGACAGCAGCATGGAGTGGTACTACGCGCTGAACCACTTTCAATACCGTCTCGTTGGGGAGAAGGAGGACGGCGAGATCACGTACCACGTCGAGGTCAAAAAACGGTACGACTGGGGCATCCCCAGCGAGCACCGTGCCACGGTGTCCGGCGGCGGACCGGGGCCGTTGGGCATGGAGTTGGAGCAGGCCGATATCGCTCATCTGCACACTTCCGGAATGGCACGGGACTTCAACGTGTCTGGCTCGTCGGGTGACATGACGGCCCGCTCATGAAGGGCCGGCACACGGGAGCACGGCCACCGCTTCCGGAACCGTCGGACACCGCCCGTCCGGGGCGCCAGGGTGCTGCCCGGGACGGGGGCCGCGGACCTGGCTCCCACGAGAACGGCACAGGCCGAGGCGCCCTTCTGAAGAAGGTGGCGCTGTGGGGCGGACTCGGCCTATGTATCGCCTTCATTGCCTGGGTTGCTTGGGGAATCCTTCAGTTCGACCACGACATCGAGAATCCCCGCGAAGGCGGCTTCTCGGGCTGGCAATGTGATGCCGGCCGCGACTGCGGTTCCTGAGTAAACAGAGCCCAGTTGGGGCCCTTGCTCCGAACACCGTACGGGCGATGGCGGGGACCTGTCGCCACCGGCCGGGTGCCATGAGGAACACGGGCTATCGCTTGAGGGCGCGGTAGCGCTTCATGAGGGCGGTGATCTTCTCGAGGTTGGCGCCGCTGTTCAGCTCTGCGAGCAGATCGTCAGGGCAGAGTTCGTACAGGTCGCCCCACCAGCGTCGGGCCTTGTTGTCCCAGATCCGGTACCCGCCGGGTACCCCCCGGGCAACGTAGCGCCGCTTACTCAACTGCCCTGCCTAATCCGCGCTATCCCGTGCTAACGACTGATCGGGACTTCGTACACGATCTCGCAGCGGCTGGCGGGCACCACGATGTCCGCCGTCTCGACTGGCCGCCCGTCGTCGCTGTAGTAGGTCCGCCGGATGTGCGTGACGAGTGCGGCCTTCTGGATGCCGAGCAGCGACGCCTCCTCGGCGGTCGCCTGCCGGGGTTCCGGTTGCTCGACGGCGTGGCTGACGGTGATGCCGATGGCCGCCATGCGGTTCACGACTCCGGCGCCTGCATGCGGTCCGCCTTCGGGGAGTACGACGAGGGTGCCGGCGGTGAGGTCGTACGGCTCCCAACTCGTCGACAGCTGAACGGGCTTGGCGTCCGCCAGGAACTCGTACGTGGTCCGGACGCACAGCTCGCCCTCGGAGATCCCGAGCCGCACCGCGATGTCTGTGGGGGCCGGCACTTTGGCGTCGGTCCTGCTCTCCCAGTCGCCCTGTCTGCCGACGGCCTTCATGTCGGCGCGGAACGGCGACCCTTCGGGCTGCTCGCGTGCGGACGACCGCACCACGCGTACGCGTTGCCGGGGCTCGGCGACGTACGTACCCGAACCGGCACGTCCCTCAAGCACGCCTTGCGAGATCAGCAACTCCTGGGCCCGGCGCACCACGTTCTCGCCCACGCCGCACTCCTGGCCGATCTGGGCGCGGGAGGGCAGGCGGTCCCCAGGTTCCCACTCGTGGTCCGCGATGCGCCGCCGCAGTTCGTCGGCGATGCGGAGATAGGGCGGCTGCTCAGGCATATGGAAAATCTAGTCCACTAGCTCCAATCTAGTTAACTGGCTTCACTGAACGTGATTGTCGAGCAACGGAGGCTGCCCTGTGCCCAGTTCGGGAGTGGTTCGGGAGTGAGCGCGGGGTCCATCGCTGCCCGGTTGTCCGCCCTGGGGCTCTCCGTACGAGTGGAGGAACACCCAAGGCACACATCGGTGGAAGCGGAAGTGCCCGGTGAACCCTCCGCCGAGTTATGGCGGGAGGTCCTGGACGTGGTGGCCGAGGCCGATCAATTCGGGCTTCTCGCCGCCAGCTTGAACGGCCGCACCCTCTGGGCGGTCGTACGCAGAACGGTCCCCTCGACGGGCGATGTCGGGGGACCGAGCCGTCAGCGATAGGAGCTGAACAGCGTGTTCAACCGTATCTGCCGCGCCCTGTCCCTTGCCAGGGTGCGGAATTCCTCTAGGGGCAGGCACCGGCGAACCCGTCCGTTAATGCCCTCCTGCCTTCCGGCCTCTTCTCCCGCTCTACGGGCAGGTGTTGGCACCCCCGCCCGCCCGGTGCCTCATTGCTCTCTGCTCGCTGGGGAGGACGTCGCACTCGTCCGTCCGTACGTGCTGGCGTGTGAAAGGCGGGTCCGGGCGCTTTCTGTGTTCGTCGCCCCTCACCTGCCCGCGGATGCCCGGTCGGCCCTGGTGGGAGGCCGCTGATGGCATCCCGTCGACAGTCGAGGATCACGGACGCCTCCCCCGCTTCGTATCGCTCGGCCGCATGCAGGGTCGGTACGCACTCCGACTGCGCCGAGTCCGACCCGGCTCCGACCCCCGCCGGTATCCCGTTGATCTGCGAAGCGTGCGGCTGCCGTTGCCATGCGGCTGGCGACCTGCCCGCGCTCATGGAGGTGACGCGGTGAGCTCCCCAACCCCAGCTGGTGCACTGGTCTCCAACATCGAGGTCAACGCGGCCACTGTCCAACGCGGCGATGTCATCCAACTCGGGGGCCATGCCTACCGAGTTGGAGACCTCTTCCAGCTCCCCCAGGGAGCGAAGCAACTGGTCTTTGAGTCAGGCGAGTTGCTGACCATACATGCGCGTACTCGGCTCGTCGCCGTGCGCATGCGGGGAAGGCGGTGACCGGCTCCATGCGCTCACGCCGCCACACCATCGCCGCCGACCTGCGGCAGCAGATCACCAGCGGCCGCATCCGGCCCAGTGAACGCCTGCCGTCCGAAGCCGACCTGGCCGACCGGTACAAGGTCAGCACGTTGACCTTGCGGCACGCCCTGGCCGTACTCCAAGGCGAAGGCCTCGTCGAGAAGATCCACGGCAAGGGCAACTTCGTCCGCCGCCCGCTCCGCAAAACCATGTACGTCGGCGGCTGGGGAATCCTGGACCCGTGGATGGCTGCCGAGCCGGTATTGCGCGTCACCGTTCGCAGCAACACGGTTGAGGCTCAAGCGCACTTGGCAACCCTGCTGGGGGTTCCTACGGGCAGTCCCCTCGCAGAGTTCACGTGCCTCAGCTACGAGGGGGAGTCTCCGCACGGCCTGGCGCGCATCTACCTGCCGCGTGACCTGGCCCCGGCCGGAGTGCTCGACGACAACTCCGCCTCCCGGCAGACAGCCGCGAGATTCGCCCAACTCGGCCCGACTCCCGCTGCTGTCCGAGAGACGGTGTGCGCTCGCCCACCGACAACCGTCGAAGCGTCGTCCCTCCGGCTCGCCACCGCGTCGGTCGTCCTCTCCATCACCCGCATCTCCACCGACTCCGCCGGCCGCATCGTCGAAGCCGCGCTCCTGACCTTCCCCGGAGACCGCATCGACGCCGTCTTCACCACGCACACCATGACCGACGAGAGGCAGGCCCGAGCATGACCGAGCCGAACGAACTGCGTCTCCTCCCGTGGTCGGGCCCAGAGGGCAAGCCCTGCTACCTGAGCACCGACGACAGGGGCGGCTACATGTCCCGGCTGGCCGACAATATGGAATCGGTCCAACTTGACTCAGCGGAAGAGCTGTTGGAAGGCGCGACCGAGACCGTCAACGACCAGGACACGGCCATCGAAGAGCTGCGGCACCTGGCAAGGGACCTGACCGGCGCCTTGCGCGACGTCCTCCGCGTCGCCGCCAGCCGCGGCCACCTCCTGACGCTGACCGAACCGCGCGAGCCCACCTACTGACCTCGCTCCCGACAACCTGCACAAAAGAAGCCCACGGCTGAAAAACTCAGCAGTCGTGGGCTTCTTGCCTAAGCTTGGAAGGATTTTTGACGCTTCAGGTAAGCGTCATCCATGGTGAATAGATAAAAGAACTCGACAAAATGCGGGACGGGTATTTCGTTCGGAATCTGGCCGCCCCGGGCTACTAGTATAGAAATTGCGTGGCGTGCGATTCTGGCGCAGAGAAATGTGCCTTCCTTGGCCACGTATTCACTCTCGTTTGCAGCCTGAGCGGCTGCGGCGAACCCCTGGATGGGGGACCCATCTTCTGTCTCGAACTGAAACACTGCTGCATTCGCATGGGCGTCCAGCTTTCGAGCCCAGTCCACGTCGCGCCACGGACGCTTCCGCTTGCTTATGAGTAGTCTTCCAACTTCAGAGAACCACCGCTCCACTGGGTCCTGAGTCTTCGCTTTCCCGGTGAGAACGTCAATGTTGTAGTAGCGAGCCCTGATTGCGAAGTCTGAGAGGAATGAGATAGCTGCGTTAGTCAGATCTGCATCCGGCAGTTCCCAAACACGTGCCGATGGGGCAAGGCGATTCCGGACGTCTGTGATGCCCGCAAGGAGCTCCGTGAGTCCGTGCCCGTACTTCTTCGCGAACTGCCGGTCGGACGGAAACCTACCGTTCTGCACAATATAGTCAACGATTAGAGCGAGCTTCATGACACGTTCGAGACCGATGGTGTATTGAAAGAATCCGCCGTAGTAGAGTTGAGGGTCGGCGTAGTTGGCTTTCCTGAGACTTGCCAGACCACCCCTCAGCGAGTATGAGGCAAGCCCAGCCTCGTGGGAAAGAGGCCGCCATTCCGGAGTGATCACGACGTTTCCTTCTGTCATCCCTCAGTGCTGTCAGGTTGCACGCATTGTGCCTGGAGGAGGGTGCCGTTCGCATCGCTTTTGGGTTTGGACATGTACGCGATCCCCAGGCGCAACAGGGGCAGATGTTCTTGATGGTTCGCCTCATAACGATGGACGTCGCCACCGTGCAGGACGTGGAACCCTT
>NZ_JASCIS010000002.1 GCF_029968015.1 Streptomyces luteolus | reverse complement strand
CCCCCCCCCCCCCCCCGGCCCCCCCCCCCCCCCCCCCCCCCGCCCCCGCCCCCGCGGCCCCCCCCCCCCCGCGCGCCCCGCCCCACACCGGGCCTTCGGCGTTGTGTACCGGGGCACACCCGCTCCCCCGACCCCTGTCCGATTCCTCAACTCCCCCCGCGCACACGGCTGTACGCACGGCGAAAGGGCCTGGCCCCGGGAAGATTCCCGGGGCCAGGCCCTTGAAGCGCTGCCGACGCTACGCGCGCTGCGCGCGTACGACCGTCAGTTGTCGTCCTCGTCGATGAGGAAGCCGCGCATCGGGGACGGAGCCTGCTGCATCGGCTGCGGGCCCTGCGGCCGCACCGGCGCCATCGGCTGCGTCATGGCGGGCGACATCTGCTGCTGGCCGCCGTAGGAGTTGCCACCGGAGGCGCCTCCGTGGCCGCCCATCGGCTGGTTGCCGCCCATGGTGTGGTTGCCGCCCATGGAGGGCGCACCGGCGGAAGCCATCGAGGGGGACGGCGGCAGCGAGGCCGTGGCCGGCGTACGCGGCGGGGCCAGCGAGTCGTCGGCCTGGGTCTCCAGCTGGCGCAGCTGCGACTCCAGGTAGGACTTCAGACGCGTGCGGTACTCGCGCTCGAAGCCGCGCAGGTCCTCGACCTTGCGCTCAAGCGTGGCGCGGGCGGACTCCAGGGAGCCCATCGCGACGCGGTGCTTCTCCTGCGCGTCCCGCTCCAGGGCGTCGGCCTTGGCACGGGCGTCACGCTCAAGACCCTCGGCACGCGAACGCGCCTCGCCGACGATCTTGTTGGCCTCGGAACGGGCCTCCGCGATCGCCTGGTCAGCGGTCTGCTGGGCGAGCGAGAGGACGCGGGCGGCGCTGTCGCCACCGGGGCCGCCCTGACCGCCGCCACCCTGCGGGAGCTGCGGACCGTGACCACCCAGCGGACCGCCCATCGGGCCGCCCTGCATGGGGCCACCGGGGCCGGGGCCGGGGCCCTGCGGACCGCCGTGGCCGCCGTTCGGACCTGCGGGCAGCTGCGGCGCGCCACCGGGCAACTGGGGCGGGCCCAGGTGCTGTTGCTGCTGCGGCGGCACCGGCTGCGGACCCGATATTGCGGCGGGCACCGGGGCGCCGGGGCCACGCTGTTGCTGCTGCTGGTCCTGCGGCTCGGGCTTGCGCATGCCGCCCTGCTGCTGGTTCTGCGCGGCGGCACGGGTCGCTGCGGCGAGCTTCGCGCGCAGGTCCTCGTTCTCGCGGAGCAGTCGTGTCAGTTCGGCTTCGACCTCATCGAGGAAGGCATCGACCTCGTCCTCGTCATAGCCTTCTCGGAGGCGGACGGTCGTGAACTGCTTGTTCCGCACGTCCTCGGGGGTCAACGGCATCTCTTCACCTCAACGTAGTCGTCGGCATTCGGCAAGAACGTAAGTGACATCGCGCTCACACCGCGCTCACGACGGAGATCAGGATGTAGACGATGATCATCAGCACGAAGAAGGACAGGTCGAGCGCCACGCCCCCGAGACGCAGCGGTGGGATGAACCGCCGCAGAAGCTTGAGCGGTGGATCAGTGACAGTGTAGGTGGCCTCCAGAACGACCACCATCGCCTTGCCGGGTTGCCATGAGCGGGCGAACTGGAAGACGTAGTCCATGACCAACCGGAAGATCAGCACGATGAGGAAACACATCAGCGCGATGTAGAGCACATCCAAGACAACGCTCATGATCCGCGCTTCCCTCTCCCCTGTCTCGTACTACTCGATCCGGTGTCGCTTCTCAGCTCTGGTTGAAGAACCCGCCCTCTGCGATGCGAGCCTTGTCCTCCGCCGTGACATCGACGTTAGCAGGAGACAACAGGAACACTTTCTGTGTCACCCGCTCAATGCTGCCGTGCAGGCCGAAGACCAGACCGGCGGCAAAGTCGACAAGTCGCTTCGCATCGGTGTCGTCCATCTCCGTCAGATTCATGATCACCGGAGTGCCCTCACGGAAGTGTTCCCCGATGGTACGGGCCTCGTTGTAGGTCCGGGGGTGCAGTGTCGTGATGCGGTAGGGCTCCCGCTCGGAGACAACCTTGGGCATGATCACCGGTGCGTTCTTCTCCAGGCTCTGACGTTCAGGTGTGATGGATGCCACGGGGGCGATTCGTGCCGGACGTCCGATTTCAGCCGGTACCGGAGCGGCGGCGGGCATCGGCTCGCGCTGCGCGGGCGTCTGCACCTTTCGGGCCGGTTCGTCCTGCTGCAGTTCATGTGCAGGCTCGTGCCGTCGGCGATCCCGCTCGGGCTCCGGATCCAGTTCGGGCTCGAACTCGTCATCGGGGTCGAATCCCCGGCCGTCGTATCCGTCGTCCTCCACGAGGCCGAGGTAGACCGCCATCTTGCGCATCGCGCCGGCCATGCTCTGAGTCCTCCGCTCTGTGGTGGATCCGCTGTGCCACCAAGTGCTCGCGATCCACTCGGCACCCCCGCTGATCTGCGAGAATGACCATATTTTCTGCTGTGGTCCGACTTGCTTGGCGACGTTACCGGAGCCGGGGTCGGTCTCCGAGTACCGCACTGCCGACGCGCACATGTGTCGCTCCGGCCGCAACGGCCTCCTCGAGATCCGCACTCATCCCTGCCGACACCATGTTCGCAGCCGGATGGGCCGCGCGCAGGAGGGTTGAGAATTCCACCAGCCGCTGGAACGCCGCCTGTTGCCGCCCCGCGTACGGTCCGGTTAGCGGTGCGACGGTCATCAGACCGTCGAGCCGCAGCCCCGGAGCTTCCGCCACAAGTCCGGCCAACTCCTCGATTCCGTCGGGCGCTACGCCTCCCCGGTCACCCCGGCCGCCCTCTTCGGCGTCGAGGGCGACCTGGATCAGACAACCCAGCTCGCGCTCCGCCTTCAGCGCCGCCGCGGAGAGAGCCGTGACGAGCTTGGGGCGGTCCACGGACTGCACCAGACCGGCATAACTGACAACGGAACGAACCTTATTGGTCTGCAGCTGGCCGACAAAGTGCCAAGTCAGCGGCAGATCCGCGCACTCGGCGGCCTTCGGCGCCGCGTCCTGGTCGCGGTTCTCGGCGACATGGCGCACACCGAGGTCGGCGAGGAGCCGTACATCACTCGCGGGGTAGGTCTTCGTGACCACGATCAGGGTCACTTCCTCCCGCGCACGCCCGGCGGCCGCGCACGCCGCGGCGATGCGCTCCTCCACCTTCACCAGATTCGCGGCGAGTTCCGCCTTGCGGTCCGTCATGCCCTATCAGTCCAGCCAGACATAGGCCGCGAGCCGACCGGTGGTGCGCTCGCGGCGGTACGAGAAGTGGTCTTCGGATTCCAGTGTGCAGACCGGCGACCGCTCCCGGTCGACCACGCCCAGCCGCTCGAGTTGAGCGTGCACCCCCGCGGTCACGTCGACCGCCGGCGTCCCCCAACTCGTCTCCGCGTACGCGGCACTCTCGATCGCCGCGACGTCGGCCCGCATCCGCTCCGGCACTTCGTAGCAACGGCCGCAGACCGCGGGGCCGGTGCGGGCGATCAACCGGGAGGACTCGGCGCCGAGTTCCGTCATCGCCTCGACCACCGCGGGGACGACCCCGGCGACCAGACCGGGCCGGCCGGCGTGCGCCGCGCCGACGACTCCGGCGACCGGGTCGGCGAGCAGCACCGGAGTGCAGTCGGCGGTGAGGACGGCGAGCGGGATGCCCCGGCGCGCGGTCACCACGGCATCGACACAAGGAATGTCGGATTTATCACGCCAGGGGCCATCCACGACGGCGACGTCCCGGCCGTGCACCTGGTTCATCCACACCACGGCGCCGGGCTCGACACCCAGCGCCTTGGCGGCGAGTTCACGATTGGCGCGGACCGCCTCGGGGGCGTCGCCGACCGCCCCGCCGACGTTGAGCTCCTCGTACGGAACGGCGCTCACCCCGCCCCACCTGTCGGTGAAAGCGAAGTGCGCGCCGTCCACGGTGTTGTGCGCAGTTATCACTTGGCGTCGGTCACTTCAGGAAGTCCGGCACGTCGAGCTCCTCGGCCTGGCTGTCCTGGTACGGACGGGCCGGCGGGACCTGCGGCGGGGTGACCGGTGCGGTGGGGAGCTCGTTCGCCGGGGCCGGCTCGGGGGCGGGCTCGGCGGCCGGGCGGGTGTCCTCGCGCGGGGTCACGCTGCCGAGGGAGCCGAAGGCGGGGCGGGACTCGGTGCTGGTACCGCGCGCCGGGGCGGGCTCCTCGCGCTTGCTGTTCGAGGCCGAACCGATGACGTCGCGCTTGTTCGGCGGCTGTCCACCGTCGAAGCCCGCCGCGATGACGGTGACGCGCACCTCGTCGCCAAGCGCGTCGTCGATGACCGCGCCGAAGATGATGTTGGCCTCGGGGTGGGCGGCCTCGCTGACCAGCTGGGCGGCCTCGTTGATCTCGAACAGGCCGAGGTCGGAGCCTCCGGAGATGGAGAGCAGTACACCGCGGGCGCCGTCGATGGACGCCTCCAGGAGCGGCGAGGAGATCGCCATCTCGGCGGCGGCCACCGCGCGGTCGTCACCGCGCGCCGAGCCGATGCCCATCAGGGCCGAACCCGCTTCGGACATCACGGACTTGACGTCGGCGAAGTCGAGGTTGATCAGGCCGGGCGTGGTGATGAGGTCCGTGATGCCCTGCACACCGGAGAGCAGCACCTGGTCCGCCGACTTGAACGCGTCGAGCACGCTCACCTGGCGGTCCGAGATGGAGAGCAGGCGGTCGTTGGGGATCACGATGAGGGTGTCGACCTCTTCGCGGAGCTCCGCGATGCCGTCCTCCGCCTGGTTGGCGCGACGGCGTCCCTCGAAGGTGAACGGCCGCGTCACCACACCGATGGTGAGTGCGCCGAGCGAGCGGGCGATGTTGGCCACGACGGGTGCGCCGCCGGTGCCGGTGCCGCCACCTTCACCGGCGGTGACGAAGACCATGTCGGCCCCCTTGAGGACCTCCTCGATCTCCTCGCGGTGGTCCTCGGCCGCCTTGCGTCCGACTGCCGGATTCGCTCCGGCGCCGAGTCCGCGGGTGAGTTCACGGCCGACGTCGAGCTTGACGTCCGCGTCGCTCATCAACAGGGCTTGCGCGTCGGTGTTGATGGCGATGAACTCGACGCCCTTGAGACCGACCTCGATCATCCGGTTGATGGCATTGACACCACCGCCGCCGACACCGATGACTTTGATGACTGCGAGGTAGTTCTGCGGTGCTGCCACGTCGAAGGCCTCTCGCCTCGAGTTACGTGTCGCCGCCTCGCCGTGCTCGCGGTGCGACGACTGATGCCGAATTGGGACGGTCCGAACGCCGACCCGAACCCTAACGCTGAAGTTTAGGGTTACCAGTGTGTCTGTTCCCTGGAGTCTTCGAAACAGGACACTAAGTCGACAAGTGGCGCACGTTCAACGAACACGCCGAACCTCCCGTTTTTCTTTTCACCCTATGTGATCAGCCGTTGCGCTGACCAACCAGGGTGCTGGCCAGCGCACTTGAGCGTCAACTCCCTGACGCGGCAGGGGCGGTGGGGGCACTCACGTCGTACCGCTCGGCCTTCGGTTCCGCTTCCATCAGCGCGACGAGCGAAGCGGCCTTCGCGCCGCCCTTCTCCACGCTGCCCCAGTCGACGGTGCGTTGGCCCTTCAGCTCGACTGAGATGGAGTCATATGAACGCACTTGAACGATTCGTGCGTCCTTGGCGACCGCGGCGGGCAGATCCCCGGCCACCTGCACGGCAGCGCGCAACAGGCGGTTCGTACCAAAGCGGTTGAGGCTCGGTGACGCGGCGGCGTCCAATTCGAGAAGGGGTACGCCCTTGGGCGCGCGGTCCACGGTGGCGAACCGCACGCCCTCCGCGTCCACTTCGATGAACTTTCCGCCCTTTGCGATGAGCAGCACCGGCTTGCGTTCGGTCACTTTCAGACCGATTCCGTGGGGCCATGCGCGCACCACGTCGACGGTGTCGATTCGGCGCAATCTCTTCCGCAGCCGATCCTCAATCGCGTCCGTGTCGACGGAAATCAGCGGTGCGCCGACCGGAACCTGCGCCGCCGTACGCACCTCTTGGGAAGTCAGCACCTCGGTGCCGGAGGTCTTCACGCGCTCCACCCGCAGCCACTGCGAGCCGTACAACAGCCAGACGACTCCGGCTCCGAGGAGTACGGCCACGACCGCGGCGACCACGAGCGTGCGGGTCGGTGGCAGCCGAAGTCGGCGGCCACCGCCCGTCGGTCGGGGCGGGCGGGCCGGTGCGTCCCCCTGTTTGCGTTCGCCTCGCTCGGCGGTGGTGGGTCCGGCCACGCTCCCCTGCCTTCTCACGCCCTGTGGCGTGCCGCAATCGCCTCGTAGACCATGCCGACGAGGAGTTCGTCGGCGTCCCGGCGGCCGAACTCGGCGGCGGCGCGGGACATCTCGTACAGCCGGTGGGGGTCGGCGAGCACCGGGAGGACGTTCTCCTTGACCCACTCCGGGGTCAGTTCGGCGTCGTCGACCAGGACACCGCCGCCGGCCTTGACCACCGGCTGGGCGTTGAGCCGCTGTTCGCCGTTGCCGATGGGCAGCGGGACGTAGGCGGCCGGGAGTCCGACGGCGGAGAGTTCGGCGACGGTCATCGCGCCCGCGCGGCAGAGCATCATGTCGGCCGCGGCGTACGCGAGATCCATCCGGTCCACGTACGGTACCGGGACGTAAGGCGGCATCCCCGGCATGTTGTCCACCTGCGGCAGTTCGTTCTTCGGGCCGACCGCGTGCAGGACCTGGATGCCGGAGCGCTGCAGATGCGGGACGGCCTGCTGGACGACCTCGTTGAGGCGGCGGGCGCCCTGCGAACCGCCGGACACGAGCAGTGTGGGCAGGTTGGGGTCGAGGCCGAAGGCGGCGCGGGCCTCCGGCCGCACCTGGGCGCGGTCCAGGGTGGCGATGGTACGGCGCAACGGGATGCCGATGTAACGGGAGTTGCGCAGCTTGCTGTCCGGCGAGGAGACCGCGACCTGGGCGGCGTACCGCGAACCGATCTTGTTGGCCAGGCCCGGCCTGGCGTTGGCCTCGTGCACCACGATCGGCACGCCGAGGCGCTTCGCCGCGAGGTAGCCGGGCAGCGCCACGTACCCGCCGAAGCCGACGACCGCGTCCGCCTTGGTGCGCTCCAGGATCTGCTCGGCGGCCTTGATGGTGCCGCGGAGCCGGCCCGGGACCGTGATCAGTTCGGGGGTGGGCTTACGGGGCAGCGGTACGGCGGGGATCAGCGCGAGGTCGTAGCCGCGCTCCGGGACGAGCCGGGTCTCCAGGCCCTTCTCCGTGCCCAGGGCCGTGATGCCCACGGTGGGGTCCTGCCTGCGCAGGGCGTCCGCGAGGGCGAGCGCGGGCTCGATGTGGCCGGCGGTCCCCCCACCGGCGAGTACGACATGCACCGAAATTCACCGCTCTCCGGACGGTCGCGCCTTGGCGCGCCGTCTCATCGTGTTCCATCTCACCGCAGCCCGCTTCTTGCCGAAGGCGGACGACCGCATGGCCAGCGCTGCTCGCGCCCCTGGCTCCTCGCGCGCGAAGGCGATGAGGAGTCCGACGGCGAACATCGTCGGCAGCAGGGCGGACCCTCCGTAGGAGAACAGCGGGAGCGGGACTCCGGCGATCGGCAACAGGCCGAGCACCGCACCGATGTTGACCACGGCCTGGGCCGTGATCCAGGTGGTCACGCCTCCCGCGGCATACCTCACGAAGGGGTCCTCCGTGCGTCCGGCCACGCGGATACCCGCATAGCCTAGAGCCGCGAACAGAGCCAGCACCGACAGCGTCCCCGCCAGGCCCAGTTCCTCCCCGGTGATGGCGAAGATGAAGTCGGTGTGCGGTTCAGGGAGTTGACCCCATTTTTCCACACTCGCGCCGAGACCGGAACCGAAGAATCCGCCGGAGGCGAGGGCATAGATCCCGTGCACGGCCTGCCAGCACTGGTCGCCGGGCCCCGGGTCGGTCGCGCCGATGCAGGCGAGCCGGGACATCCGGTTGGGGCTCGTACGGATCAGGATGAAGCCGAGCACCAGGGCGACCGAGAGCACCCCGGCGAAGAGCCGCGTGGGAGCGCCCGCGAGCCAGAGCAGTCCGAAGAGGATCGCCGCGAGAATGATCGCGGTCCCCATGTCGCCGCCGAGCATGATCAGCCCGAGCAGTATGAACGTGACCGGCACCAGCGGCACCAGCATGTGCTTCCACTGTGTGAGCAGCCGCTTGTCCTGCTTGCGCGCGAGCAGGTCGGCGCCCCACAGGACGAGGGCCAACTTCCCGAACTCGCTGGGCTGGAGCTGGAACGGGCCCCCCAGATAGATCCAGTTCTGGTTGCCGTTCACCGCATGCCCTATCCCGGGCACCTGCACGAGCACCATCAGGAACACGGACCCGGCCAGCATCGGGTACGCGAACGCCCGGTGCAGCTTGACCGGCATCCGCATCGCGACGAGCAGCAGGATCGACCCGAGCACCGCCGCGACGAACTGCTTGCCGAAGAAGTACGAGGCGGGCAGGTTCAGTTGCAGTGCCTGGATCATGGACGCGCTGTAGACCATCACCAGGCCGAGCACGGTGATCAGCGCGCTGCTGCCGAGGATCACGTAGTACGCGGTGAGCGGCCGGTCCCAGGCCTTGCGGGCGCGGTCGGCGATCCGCCGCCACGGTCGGTCGCGGGGCGGTCGTGGAGGTTGTTTCCCGCGCAGCGGGTTCCGGTTCCTGCCCAGCGGGATGGCCGCGCTGCGCACGTCGCGCGCGGGCCTGGCGTCGGCGGGCATCGTCGCTGTCCCCTCCAGTCGTGCCCGCGCCGCCGGGGCGCGGCGGGCGGGTCGGTCCGGGAGGAGGTTCCCGGCCGGTCCAGTGCGGCGCCCGCGGTGTTCGGTGCGTGCTCTCGGCGTGCCGGACGAAGGTTCTCGTAGCGGAGCTACTTGGGCCTTTGGCCGGTACGGCGAGTGGGGGTCCCCCCGGCCGGAGGCTGGGGGAGCGTGCCGGGCGCCGCGGGTGCTGTGCTGGACTGGCCGGGAACCTCCTCGGCGCGGTGCGTGGCGTCGCCGCCACGCTCGGCGGCGAGTGCGTGCACGGCGTCCGCGAACGCCTCGCCACGCTTGTTGTAGTTGACGAACATGTCCATCGAGGCGCAGGCCGGGGCGAGCAGGACGGTGTCACCCGGAGCGGCGAGCCGTGCCGCCTCCTCGACGGCCGCGGACATCGCCCCAGTGTCGGTCCGGTCGAGGTCGACCACCGGGACCTCGGGGGCGTGTCGTGCCAGGGCTTCGCGGACCAGGTGGCGCTCCTTGCCGATGAGCACGGCACCGCGGAGGCGCTTCACGGAGGCGGCGACCAGCTCGTCGAACGAGGCGCCCTTGGCGAGCCCGCCCGCGATCCACACGATCGACTCGTACGCGGCCAACGAGGCTTGCGCCGCATGCGGGTTGGTGGCCTTGGAGTCGTCGACGTACGAGACGCCCTCGACGTCCGCGACGTGCTCGATGCGGTGGGCGTCGGGGCGGAAGTCGCGCAGTCCGTCGCGCACCGCGGCCGGTTCGACGCCGAAGGCGCGGGCCAGTGCCGCGGCCGCGAGGGCGTTGGCGACGTTGTGCGGGGCGGGCGGGTTGACGTCCGCGACCTCGGCCAGTTCCTGGGCCTGCTTCTGCCGGTCCTCGACGAAGGCGCGGTCGACCAGGATGCCGTCCACGACGCCGAGTTCGGAGGGCCGGGGGCTGCCGAGGGTGAAGCCGATCGCGCGGCAGCCCTCCTCGACGTCGGCCTCGCGGACCAGGTCCTCGGTGGCTTTGTCCGCCGCGTTGTAGACGCAGGCGACCTGATTGCCCTCGTAGATACGGCCCTTGTCCTTGGCGTACGCCTCCATGGAGCCGTGCCAGTCCAGGTGGTCCGGCGCCAGGTTGAGGACCACGGCCGAGTGGGCGCGGACCGAGGGCGACCAGTGCAGCTGGTAGCTGGAGAGCTCGACGGCGAGCACGTCGTACGTCTCCTCGCCGAGGACCGCGTCCAGGAGGGAGACGCCGATGTTGCCGACGGCCGCGGTGCGCAGGCCCGCCGCCTGAAGGATCGAGGCGAGCATCCGTACGGTCGTGGTCTTGCCGTTGGTGCCGGTGACCGCGAGCCAGGGTGCGGCGTCGGGGCCCCTGAGCCGCCAGGCCAGTTCGACGTCGCCCCACACCTCGATGCCCGCCTCGGCGGCCGCCGCGAACAGCGGTTTGTCGGGCTTCCAGCCGGGGGTGGTGACGATCAGCTCGGTGCCTTCCGGCAGGGTCGCGCCGTCACCGAGCCGGACGGTGATTCCCTCCGCCTCCAGCTCCGCGGCCTGCGTACGGGAGCGCTCGTCGTCGCCGTCGTTGACGACCGTGACGATCGCGCCGAGGCCGCGCAGGACCTTGGCCGCCGGGATCCCGGAGACGCCGAGCCCGGCGACGGTGACGTGCTTGCCCTGCCAGTCGGTCACTTGTCCGCTGCCCATCCCGCGTAGAAGATGCCGAGTCCGACGATCACGCACATGCCCTGGATGATCCAGAACCGGACCACCACAAGGACTTCGGACCACCCCTTGAGTTCGAAGTGGTGCTGCAGCGGCGCCATCCGGAAGACGCGCTTCCCGGTGAGGCGGAAGGAGCCGACCTGGATCACCACGGACATGGTGATGAGGACGAACAGGCCGCCGAGGAGCGCGAGAAGCAGTTCCGTACGGGAGCAGATCGCGAGGCCGGCGAGCGCGCCGCCGAGGGCGAGCGAGCCGGTGTCGCCCATGAAGATCTTGGCGGGCGAGGTGTTCCACCACAGGAAGCCGAAGCAGGCACCCATCAACGCCGAGGCCACGATGGCCAGGTCGAGCGGATCGCGTACCTCGAAACAGGCCGCCGGGTTGGTGAGCGTCGTCGCGTTGGCGCAGGACTCCTGGAACTGCCAGACGCCGATGAACGTGTACGCGCCGAAGACCATCACGGAGGCGCCGGTCGCCAGACCGTCGAGGCCGTCCGTGAGGTTCACGCCGTTCGACATGGCCAGGATCATGAAGAGCGCCCAGATCACGAACAGGACCGGGCCGATCGACCAGCCGAAGTCCTGCACGAACGACAGCTTCGTGGAGGCCGGGGTGTTGCCGCGGTTGTCCGCGAACTGCAGCGCGAGCACCGCGAAGGTGATGCCGACGATCAGCTGGCCGGCCATCTTGGCCTTGGCCCGCAGACCGAGCGAGCGCCGCTTGATGATCTTGATGTAGTCGTCGAGGAAGCCGACGAGGCCCATACCCGCCATCAGGAAGAGCACGAGCAGACCGGAGAACGTCGTCGGCGCTCCGGTGATCAGCTTGGCGCCGAAGTACGCGAGGATCGTCGCCAGGATGAAGGCGATACCACCCATGGTCGGCGTACCGCGCTTGCTGGCGTGCTCGCGCGGGCCGTCGTCCCGGATGTACTGGCCGTAGCCCTTCTTGGCCAGAAGCTTGATCAGCAGCGGGGTGCCGATCAGGGTCAGGAAGAGTCCGATCACACCCGCGAAGAGGATCTGCCTCATCGGCCGGAGACCTCACCCTCGACGAGCGCGAACGCGACCTTCTCCAGGCCCACCGACCTGGAGGCCTTCACGAGCACGACGTCTCCCGGGCGCAGCTCGCTGCGCAGCAGGTCGACCGCCGCCTGTGCGTCGGACACGTGCACCGACTCCTCACCCCACGAACCCTCGTTGTATGCGCCCAGCTGCAGCCAGGACGCTTCCCTGCCCCCGACCGCGACGAGCTTGCTCACATTGAGCCGGACGGCCAGGCGTCCGACCGCGTCGTGCTCGGCCAGCGCCTCGTCCCCCAGCTCGGCCATCTGCCCGAGCACCGCCCACGTGCGCCGCCCCCTACCCATGGCAGCGAGCGCGCGCAGTGCGGCTCGCATGGACTCGGGGTTCGCGTTGTAGGCGTCGTTGACGACCGTCACGCCGTCCGGGCGCTCGGTGACCTCCATCCGCCAGCGGGACAGGTTGCCCGCCTCGGAGAGCGCGACCGCGATCTCGTCGGTGGACATCCCGAGTCGGTGGGCGACGGCGGCCGCGGCAAGCGCGTTCGACACGTGGTGCTCACCGTACAGGCGCAAGGTCACGTCACTGCACCCGGAGGGTGTGTGCAGCGTGAAGGACGGCTGTCCCTGCTCGGTGAGCCGGACATTCTCGGCGCGTACGTCGGCGTCCTCGGCCTCTCCGAAGAGCAGCACGGGAGCCTTCGTACGCGAAGCCATCGCGCGTACGAGCGGGTCGTCGGCGTTGAGGATCGCGGTGCCGTCCTCCGGCAGGGCCTCGACCAGCTCGCCCTTGGCCTCGGCGATCTGCTCGCGGCCGCCGAACTCGCCGATGTGGGCGGAGCCGACGTTGAGCACGACGCCGATCTCCGGCGGGGTCAGGCCGGTGAGGTACCGGATGTGGCCGATGCCGCGGGCGCCCATCTCGAGGACCAGGTGCCTGGTCTCCTCGGTGGCGGTCAGCGCGGTGAGCGGCAGGCCGATCTCGTTGTTGAGGGAGCCGGGGGTCCACACCGTGGGGGCCTTGCGCTGCAGCAGCTGCGCGATCAGGTCCTTGGTGGAGGTCTTGCCCGCGGAGCCGGTGAGGGCGACGAGGGTGGTGCCGAGCCGGGCCACGACGGCGCGCGCGAGGGCGCCGAGCGCCTTCTCGACGTCGTCGACCACGATCGCGGGCACGCCGACGGGCCGGGTGGCGAGCACGGCGGCGGCTCCCGAGTCGATGGCGCGCTCGGCGTAGTCGTGGCCGTCGACCTGCTCGCCGACGAAGGCGGCGAAGAGGCCGCCGGGCTCGACCTTGCGGGAGTCGATCACCACGGAGCCGGTGATCCGACGGTCGCCGTCCGGTATGTCGTACGGCTGTCCGCCGACGATGGAGGCGATCTCGGCGAGGGAGAGGGCGATCACTGCGTCATCCCTGGGTGTTCTGAGTGGCGTTGCGGCGGCTGTGCTCGATGGCGGCGCGCAGCACGTCACGGTCGTCGAAGGGGCGGACCACTCCGTTGATGTCCTGGCCCTGCTCGTGGCCCTTGCCCGCGACGAGGACGGTGTCCCCGGGGCGGGCGCGGTACACGGCCGAGGCGATGGCGGCGGCCCGGTCCTCGAACACCTGGACGTCGCCGCGCTCGTGCACCGGCACCTCGGCGGCGCCGGCGAGCATCGCGGCGAGGATCGAGAGGGGGTCCTCGGAGCGAGGGTTGTCCGAGGTGAGGACGGCGGTGTCGGCGAGCCGGGCGGCGGCGGCGCCCATCGGGCCCCGCTTGGTCTGGTCGCGGTCGCCGCCGCAGCCGAGCACGATGTGCAGCTCGCCCTCGGTGACCTTGCGCAGGGCGCGGAGCACGGACTCGACGGCGTCGGTCTTGTGCGCGTAGTCCACGACGGCGAGGTAGGGCTGGCCCGCGTCGACCCGCTCCAGGCGGCCCGGCACTCCGGGGACGGCCGCGATGCCGTCGGCCGCGGTCTGCGGGTCGACGCCCGCGGCCGCGAGGGCGACGATCGCGGCAAGGGTGTTGGCCACGTTGAACGGGCCGGCGAGCGGCGACTTCGCGGTGATCCGCTCGCCCTTGGGGCCGACGGCGGTGAACGTCGAGTCCATCGGGCCGACTTCGACGTCCTCGGCGCGCCACTCGGCGTCCGGGTGGCCCTCGGCGGAGAACGTGACGACCGGGACGGTGGCCTCGGTCACCAGCCTGCGGCCGTACTCGTCGTCGAAGTTGACGACGCCGAGCCGGGAGCGTTTGGGCGTGAAGAGCTGCGCCTTGGCCCGGAAGTAGTCCTCCATGTCGGAGTGGAACTCCATGTGCTCCGGGCTGAGGTTGTTGAAGACGGCGACGTCGAAGACGCAGCCGTCGACCCGGCCGAGCACAAGGGCGTGGCTGGAGACCTCCATGGCCACCGAGTCGACACCGCGCTCGCGCATCACCGCGAACAGCGCCTGCAGATCGGTGGCTTCGGGGGTGGTGCGCTCCGACTTGATGCGCTCGTCGCCGACCCGCATCTCGACGGTGCCGATGAGACCGGACTTGTGTCCGGCGGCCTTGAGCCCGCCCTCGACGAGGTACGCGGTGGTGGTCTTGCCCGACGTACCGGTGATGCCGATCTGCAGCAGGTCGCGGCCCGGCTGCCCGTAGATGGTGGCGGCCAGTTCGCCCATGCGTCCGCGCGGGTCGCCCACGATCAGGAGCGGGAGTCCGGTGGCCTGGCCGCGGTCCATCCCGGCCAGGTCCGTGAGGATCGCGGCGGCGCCGAGGTCGGCGGCCTGCGCGGCGAAGTCGGCGCCGTGGACGCGGGCGCCGGGGAGCGCGGCGTAGATGTCACCGGGGCGTACGGCACGGGAGTCATGGGTGATGCCCGTGATCTCCGCGGTTCCGGTTCCGGTTCCGGTTCCGGGGGCATCGACACCCAGCTGCTCGGCGAGGGTCGCGAGGGTGCTCGCGGAGACCTGCTCCGGCCGCGGCGGTCCCGGATAGGTCACGGGAACGCCCTTCTGGGTGGTTTGGGACTGATCAGCGTGTGGCACGGCGGTGAGCGTACCCGGCGCACCCTGCGAGGCGCGAAATGGGCCGTCCTCGTGCGCGGGGCGGATGTTCTGGTTCCCGGAGTCGGGGGTGATGGTTGTCACGGGCCTACCTGTTCAGTGGTGCGGATCAGTCTTTCGGATCGAATTCGACCGGGAGGCCGGGGGCCTTGTCGCCGGAGGGCGGCACCTGAAGTGTCTTGAGCGCGAACTCCATGACCTTCTTGTAGATCGGCGCACAGATCTGGCCACCGAAGTAGCTGCCCTTGGTCGGGTTCTGGACCGCGCAGTAGACCGAGATCCGGGGCTTGTCGGCGGGCGCGAATCCGGCGAAGGACGCGGTGTAGCCCTTGTAGCGGCCGGTCTCCGGGTCGACGCGGTTGGCCGTGCCGGTCTTGCCCGCCACGCGGTAGCCGTCGATCTTCGCCTTGGTGCCGGTGCCCTCGTCGTCGTCCACGACCGACTGCAGCATCCGGGACAGCGTGCGGGCCGTCTTCTCGCTCACGACCCGCTCCTTCTCCGGCTCGGGCGACGGCGTGAACCGGCCATCGGGGCCCTTGGATCCGCGCACGAGCGTGGGCTCCACCCGTACGCCTCCGTTGGCCACCGTCGAGTACACCGAGGTGGCCTGCACGGCGTTGAGCGAGAAGCCCTGGCCGAACGGGATCGTGTACTGCTGCGAGGTCGACCAGTCCCCCGGCTTGGCGAGGATGCCCGCGGTCTCGCCGGGGAATTCGAGCCCGGTCGGCCGGCCGATGCCGAACTTGCGGAGGTACGAGTAGAGGACCTCGTTGGCCTCCGGCTGGGTCTTGCCGAGCTGCTGCGTGGCCAGGATCGTGCCGATGTTGCTGGACTTGGCGAGCACTCCGTTGAGCGTCAGGTACCAGGTGGGGTGGTCGATGTCGTCCTTGAACAGCCGGTCGCCGCGGTGCAGCCGGTTGGGCACCGTGACATGGGTGCCGGGCGTGGCCGCGTTCTCCTCCAGGACGGCGGCCATCGAGATCAGCTTGGTGGTGGAGCCGGGCTCGTACGCGTCGCGCAGGGCGGCGTTGCCGAGGGCGTTCGGGTTCGCCTCGGCGAGGTTGGCGGGGTCGAAGCCGGGGGCGTTGGCCAGGGCGAGCAGCTCGCCGGTCTTCGTGTCCTGGACGACGACGTAGCCGCGGTCGGCCTTGGACTTCTCGACCTGTTCGGCGATCGCCTTCTGGGCGACGTACTGGATGTCGCGATCGATGGTCAGCTCGATGTCGGAGCCCGGCGTCGCGGGGTTCTCGTCGCCGCCCGCCGTGGGCACGCGCCGCCCGCCGGACTGGGCGTACGTGATCTTGCCGTCCTTGCCCGCGAGTTCCTCGTTCAGCTGGGCCTCAATGCCGCCGCCGCCCTTGCCTTCGGCGTTGACCCAGCCCAGAGTTCCGGCGGCGAGGTCGCCGTTCGGGTAGAGGCGCTTGCTGCTCGGCTCCTGAAAGACGCCGGCGAGGACGCTGCCCTTGCCGGCCTTGTCCGACTTCTCCTGGAAGGTGTTCTTCAGGTCCTTGATCTGCTTCCAGACCTCGGGGGTCTGGCGGCGCGCGAGCAGGGCGTAGCGGCTGTCGGGCTTCTTGAGCTTGCGGGCGATGTCGGCGGCGTCCCGGTCGATGATCGGCGCGAGCAGCGCGGCGGCCTGCTCGGGCGCGTCCTTCACCTCGGTCGCCTTGGGCGTGAACATCGACGGGTCGGCCGTGATGTCGTACGCGTCCACGCTGATCGCCAGCTCGGAGCCGTCGCGGTCGGTGATGCCGCCGCGCTCGGCCGCCAGGGTGTGGCTGAAATAGCGGTTCTTCTCGGCCTTCGCCGCGTACGCGCTCGCGTCGACGGCCTGCACCTGGAGCAGCCGTACGACGAAGGCGATCATCACCAGGGCCAGGCCCACGCTGATCAGCCGGAGCCGGGGGCGGGGGCTGCCGAGGCGGATGGTGCGGGGCCGGGGCCCGGCGGCGGGCCGTGGCCGGCGCGCGGCGGGGCGGGCGCCCCGGGCGGGGCGTCGCGGGGTGCCGGAGGAGCGGCCCGGCTCGGCCGGTCCCGGCACCCGGCGTCGTGGGGGCTGCCTGTCGGTCACGGCATCACCTTGCGGCGGTCGAAGGGGTGGGCTCCGCCCCGGTCCGCGCGGCGGGCGAGGGGCTCGACGGCTTCGGGGCGGACGCACCGGAGGGCTCCGCGGACGGGCTCCCGCCGGACGGGCTCCCGCCGGGCGGGGCGGAAGGCGAACCGGCGGGCGAACCGGCGGGCTGCGGCGCGGAGTCGGCGGTGAGCGGCGGCTCGGGCTCGGCGGTGACCGGGTCCGTCGTACCGCGGATCTTTCCGTTCGGGTCGAGGAAGGCGGGATTGCCGCCGGGGACCATGCCGAGCTCGCGGGCGCGCCGCTCCAGGTTGCCCGGCGCGGAGTAGCCGTCGACCTCGCGCCGCAGCTCCTGCTGCCGGTCCGTGAGCTCGGTGGTCTCCTTCTTCAGCTTGCTGAGCCGGAACGACCCTTGGTTGAGCGCGGAGTTGAGCAGCAGCAGCGCGATCAGGCCGCCGCCGAGCAGCACGACGACGAGCAGCACGAACGGGGTGCGGGCCGCGGAGGCGGGCCCGGCGGGGAGCAGCCGGGCGAGCCGCGCGGCCCTGCCCCGCATCCGCGGTCGTGCGCTCATCCGAAGCCCTCCCCACCGCGCCGGGTCACGCGATGTCCTCCCGGATGCGCTGCGCGCCGCGCAGTCGCGCGGGCGCGGCCCTGCGGTTCTCGGCCACCTCTTCCTCGGTGGGGAGTTCGGCACCGCGCGTGAGCAGCTTGAGCCGCGGCTGGTAGCGCTCGGGCACGACCGGCAGACCGGGCGGCGCGGTGTTGGCCGCACCGGCCGCCAGCACCTGCTTGACGAGCCGGTCCTCGAGCGAGTGGTACGACAGGACGGCGATCCGGCCGCCGACCGCGAGCGCCTTCACGGCCGCCGGGATCGCCCTTTCCAGTACGGAGAGTTCACCGTTGACCTCGATCCGCAGCGCCTGGAACGTGCGCTTCGCCGGGTTGCCGCCGGTGCGCTTGGCGGCCTGCGGCAGCGCGTCCCGGATGAGCTCGACGAGCCGCGCGCTGTTGCTGAACGGCTCCTTCTCGCGTTCGCGCACGACGGCCGAGACGATCCGCTTGGCCTGCTTCTCCTCGCCGTACGCCCGCAGGATCCGCACGAGTTCGCCCGCCGGGTACGTGTTGAGCACCTCGGCCGCGCTCATCCCGGTCGTCTGGTCCATGCGCATGTCGAGCGGGGCGTCCTGCGCGTACGCGAAGCCCCGGTCCGCCTCGTCGAGTTGCATGGAGGAGACGCCGAGGTCGAAGAGGACGCCCTGGACGGCGGGGATCTCCAGGCGCCGCAGTACGTCCGGGAGTTCGTCGTAGACCGCGTGCACCAGGGTGGCCCGGTCGCCGAAGGGCGCGAGCCGCTCGCCGGACAGGCGCAGCGCCTCCTTGTCCCGGTCGAGCGCGACGAGCCGGGCCTCGGGGAAGGTGCGAAGGAGCGCCTCGCTGTGCCCGCCGAGGCCGAGCGTGCAGTCGACGACCACGGCTCCGGGCTGTGTCAGAGCCGGGGCCAACAGGTCCAGGCACCGCTGGAGCATCACCGGGACGTGTCGGCTCTCGCTCAATGCACCCTCTCAAGTAGAGCGGCGGCCGCACGCACTGCCGGGTCCCCGCCCGCTCGAAGGGGAACGGCCCGCCTGGCGCCGGGGAAGGGGCGTCAGCCGACCGGGAGCGGGAGGAGGCCGAGCCTTGCGTGCGCACCGCGCGCGGGAAATTCGGAAGGAATCTCCGGGAAACCAGTCCAGCAGGGAGGGTGTTCCGCCTCCCGCTTCGCGTCACTTTAGTCCACGCCGTCCCGCGGTCAATCTCCGGCCACGCGCGCGCTGTGCGCGTCGTACGAGAGCCCTGCGGGGGCCTTCTCACCCGTACGGACGCGCCCCGCGCGGGCGGGCTCCTGAGGGGAAATCAGCCGTACTCATCTCCCAAAGAGCCCCAAGCTCTGACATATCGCCGCCAGTTATCCACAGCCGAGTGACACGACCCGGTAACGCCAACAAGAATGCGTGTGTGGCATCCCGCGGAGGCTTTCGCGAACGGTGCCGTAATTCGGGGAGGGCCGTGTCGCACCGAGACACCGGCCTTGCGGACGGGCCGAGGAGGGCCGGGTGACGACCTATGAAGATCGAGCGAGCCATGGGGGTGCCCCCGCCCGAGCGAAGTCGAGGGTGGGGGAGGATCTGACCGCCACCGCGGAGCGGGTCCGCAGGTCGGTGGAGGGTGTGATCGAGGGCAAGCCGGAGGTCGTACGGCTCTCGCTGACCGTGCTCCTCGCCGAGGGGCACCTGCTGATCGAGGACGTCCCGGGCGTGGGCAAGACCATGCTCGCCAAGACCCTCGCGCGGTCCATCGACTGCTCGGTGCGCCGCATCCAGTTCACGCCCGACCTGCTGCCCTCGGACATCACCGGGGTGTCGATCTTCGACCAGCAGGAGCGGGACTTCGAGTTCAAGCCGGGCGCGATCTTCGCGCAGATCGTCATCGGCGACGAGATCAACCGCGCCTCGCCCAAGACCCAGTCCGCGCTCCTGGAGTCCATGGAGGAGCGCCAGGTCACGATCGACGGGAAGAGCTACGAGCTGCCCGACCCGTTCATGGTCGTGGCCACGCAGAACCCGGTCGAGATGGAGGGCACGTACCCGCTCCCCGAGGCCCAGCGGGACCGCTTCATGGCCCGCGTCTCCATCGGGTACCCGAGCCCCGAGGCCGAGCTGCAGATGCTGGACGTGCACGGCGCGGTCTCGCCCCTGGACGACCTCCAGCCGGTGGCGCACGCCCACGACATCGTGAAGCTGATCGAGGCGGTGCGCACGGTGCACGTCGCCGACCCGGTGCGGCGCTACGCCGTCGACCTGGTCGCCGCGACGCGCACGCACCCCGACCTCCGCCTCGGTGCATCGCCGCGCGCCACGCTGCACCTGCTGCGCGCCGCGAAGGCCGCCGCCGCCCTGAGCGGCCGGGAGTACGCGCTGCCGGACGACCTCCAGTCCCTCGCCGTCCCCGTCCTCGCGCACCGCCTGCTGCCCACGGCCCAGGCCCAGTTGAACCGGCGCACGGCCGAGCAGGTCGTCCTGGAGATCCTGCAGCGCACGCCGGTGCCCGCCGCCCCCGCGCCGTCCTCCGGGTACCCGGGCCGGCTGCCGGGTGCCAACGCCTACGGCCAGCAGCCGCCCGGCGCCCGGCGGCTGTGATGGCGGTCGGGGGGCCGTCGCCGCAGACCGGTCCGGCGGACGCGGACGAGGACCGGGGCACGCTGCGTACCGCGTTCGCGGGGCTGACCACCCGCGGCCGTTCCTTCCTCGCCGCGGGCATCGCCGCGGCCGGGTGTGCGTACGTCCTCGGGCAGAGCGACCTGCTGCGCGTCGGGCTGCTGCTCGCCGTGCTGCCGCTGATCTGCACGCTCGTGCTGTACCGCACGCGCTACCGCGTCGCGGCGTCCCGGCGCCTCTCCCCCGCGCGCGTGCCCGCGGGCTCCGAGTCCCGGGTGCACCTGCGGATGGACAACGTGTCGCGGCTGCCCACCGGCCTGCTGATGCTGCAGGACCGCGTGCCCTATGTGCTGGGCCCGCGGCCCCGGTTCGTGCTCGACCGGGTGGAGGCGGGCGGCCGCCGCGAGGTCTCCTACCGCGTCCGCTCCGACCTGCGCGGACGCTATCCCCTCGGCCCGCTCCAGCTGCGCCTGTCCGACCCGTTCGGCATGTGCGAGCTGACCCGCTCCTTCAGTGCGTACGACACGCTGACCGTGATCCCGCGCGTGACCCCGCTGCCCGCGGTCCGGCTCTCCGGCGAGGCCGCGGGGTACGGCGACGGCCGCCGGCGCGCGCTCGCCCTTGCGGGTGAGGACGACGTGATCCCGCGCGGGTACCGGTACGGCGACGACCTGCGCCGCGTCCACTGGCGCTCCACCGCGCGGTACGGCGAGTTGATGGTGCGCCGCGAGGAGCAGCCGCAGCGCGCCCGCTGCACGGTGCTGCTCGACACCCGCCGGGTGGCCCACGAGGGTGCCGGACCCGACTCGGCCTTCGAGTGGGCGGTCTCGGGCGCGGCCTCCGCCGTGGTGCACATGCTCGAACGCGGCTACGGCGTCCGCCTGCTGACCGACACCGGGGCTTCCGTGCCGGGCGAGGGCCCCGACGGCTTCGCGGTCGGCGGCCAGGAGTCGGCCGACGCCGCTGGGCTGATGATGGACACCCTCGCCGTCGTCGACCACTCGGACAGCGCGGACCTGGCGCGCGCGTACGAGGTGCTGCGCAGCGGGAACGAAGGCCTGCTCATCGCCTTCCTCGGCGACCTGGACGAGGCGCAGACCGCCGTGGCCGCACGGATGCGGCAGCGCAGCGGCGCGGCCGTCGCGTTCGTCCTCGACAACCGGGCGTGGACCCGCGCGCCGGGCGGCGGTCCGTCAGGGCAGCTGGAGGAGTGCCTGCGCCGGCTGCGCGAGGCGGGCTGGACAGCCGTGGGGGTGCCCCCCGGCGCGGACCTGCCCCAACTCTGGCGAGCAGCAGACCACCACCGCACCGGCGCGGGCACGGCCCCCACCACCGGCACGACGACGGGAGGCTGGTCATGAGCCGACGCACCTGCCGCCTCCCGCATGCCGTCGAGGCCCGCACCCGGCGGCCGCACACGACAACCGTCGGCCCGCCACTCCCGCATGCCTTCGAGGCCCGCACCCGGCAACCGCACACGACAACCGTCGGCCCCCCACTCCACACGTACCTGCCCCACCACCGGCAAGAAGCAGACCACCACGGCACCAGCGCAGCCACGACGACGGGAGGCCGGTCATGAGTGGACGCACCCGCCGCCTCCCGCATGCCTTCGAGGCCCGCACCCGGCCACCGCACACGACAACCGTCGGCCCGCCACCCCACACGTACCTGCCCCACCACCGGCAGGAAGCAGACCACCACCGCACCAGCGCAGCCACGACGACGGGAGGCCGGTCATGAGCGGACGCACGCGGCTCGCCCTGTGTGCCACGGCGGCCACGCTGCTCGCGGCCTGTGCGCTGCTGCCGCTGGTCATGTCGATCAACTGGCTCCTGCAAGCGGCCGTTCTGCTCGCCCTGCAGTCGGGCACGGGCGCGCTCGCCCGCCGGGTGCCGCTGGCCCGGCCGCTGACCGTGCTCGCCCAGGCCGTGGTGTCGTTGCTGCTGCTCACGGTGGTCTTCGCGAGCGGCCAGGCGATCGCCGGGTTCCTGCCGGGACCCGACGCCTTCGACCGCTTCGCCGCGCTGCTGCAGGCCGGCGCCCAGGACGTGGGGCAGTACGCGATCCCGGCACCGCTCTCCGACGGCATCCGGCTGATGCTGGTCGGCGGGGTCCTGGTGATCGGCCTCGCGGTGGACGCGCTGGCGGTGACGTTCCGCAGCGCTGCCCCGGCCGGGCTGCCGCTGCTCGCGCTGTACTCGGTCGCGGCGGGACTCTCGGACGGCGGCGCGGCCTGGGTCTGGTTCGTCCTGGCCGCCGCGGGCTATCTGCTGATGCTCCTGGCGGAGGGGCGGGACCGGCTGTCCCGTTGGGGCCGGGTGTTCGGCGGCGCGGCCCGCAGGCCGAGCGGGCTCTCGTCGAGCCTGGAGCCGAGCGGCACGGGCCCGGTGGCCCCGGTCCGTACGGGGCGGCGCATCGGCGTGGTCGCGCTCGGTATCGCCCTGGCGGTGCCCGCGGCCCTGCCCGCCCTGGACGGCGGCCTGCTCGACCCGACGGGCGGCTCCGGCGGCACGGGCCCCGGCGGCGGCACGATCTCCGCGGTGAACCCCCTGGTCTCGCTGCAGAACAGCCTGAACCAGCCGAACGACCGCGAGGTCATCTCGTACCGCACGAACTCCGAGCAGACGCAGGACATGTACCTGCGGATCGTGGCCCTCGACCAGTTCGACGGCACGTCCTGGAAGCCCGCCGAGCGCGCCATCACGGACGTGCCCGACCGCTTCCCGGTGCCGGGCGGCCTGAGCTCCGAGGTGAGCACGACCGAGGTGCAGACGAACATCTCGGCGGCCGACTGGTACAAGCAGAACTGGCTGCCGATGCCCTTCCCGGCGACGCAGGTCAGCATCGAGGGCCGCTGGCGGTACGAGCCGGTGGGCCGCACGCTCGTCGGCGACCGCGGCCAGAACACCGGCGGCAGGCAGTACGAGGTGAAGAGCCTCGTCGTCCAGCCCACGGCCGGCCAACTGGCCGCGGCCCCACCGCCGGACGCGACGCTCGCGCGCGAGTTCACCTCCGTACCGGACTCGCTGCCCGCGGACGTCTCGGCGACGGCGCGCAGGGTGACACGGGGCGCGTCGAACGACTACGAGCGCGCGGTGCGGCTCCAGGACTGGTTCACGTCCGAGGGCGGCTTCACGTACGACACGGAGGTGCAGGCGGGCAGCGGGGCAGCGGCGATCAGCCGGTTCCTGAAGCAGAAGGAGGGCTTCTGCGTCCACTTCTCCTTCTCGATGGCGGCCATGGCCCGCACGCTCGGTATACCGGCGCGGGTGGCCGTGGGCTTCACACCGGGCGCTCCGCAGTCCGACGGCTCGATGTCGGTCGGCCTGCGCGATGCGCACGCCTGGCCCGAGCTGTACTTCGAGGGGGTCGGCTGGACCCGTTTCGAGCCGACGCCGACGCGTGGCTCCACGCCGGAGTACACCCGGCAGGACGCCCCCGCCCCGGAGGCCAGCGGCAGCGCGGCGCCTGCGCCCTCGGCGTCGGACACCCCGTCCGAGGACCCGTCGGCCGGGCCGTCGGAGAGCTGCGCCCGGGACCAGCAGCGGCTCGGCGAGTGCGGCGCGGCGCAGGCCCAGGGCGGCGCCGGTGGCGGTGACGACGGCCCGCCGCTCTGGTCGGTCGTGGCGGTGGTGCTGGGGGCGCTGCTTGTTCTGGGGCTGCCCCTGGTGCCGTGGCTGTGGCGAACCCGGGTGCGTACGGCACGCCTCGGCTCAGGCGGGCGTACGGCACGCCTCGGCTCAGGCGGGCGTACGGAGGCTGATGCGGCGGCGCGGACCTTGGCGGTCTGGCGCGAGGTGACGGACCTGGCCTGGGACTACGGCATCCTGCCGGACGAGTCGCTGACGCCGCGGAAGGCGGCGGAGCGCATCGTCCGCGTCGGGCATCTGGAGGCGGAGCCCGCGGCGGCGGTCCATCGGCTGGCCGCGGCGGTGGAGCAGGTGCTGTACGCGCCGCATCCGCGTACGGCGACGGGCCTGGCGGAGGACGTGCAGCGGCTGCGGTCCGGTCTCCGTACGGGCCTGAGCCGGGCCAGCCGGCTCCGGGCGCTCCTGGCCCCGCGCTCGGCTGTCCGTGTGGCCTGGGCGTTCTCGGCCCGTCGGCGGGCGCTGACCCGGCGCCTGCTGGTGAACGGCCGGGGCGAGAGCCGACTGGACCGCTGGTCCGCGGCGGTGCGCCGACCGGGGCGACAGCAGGGCTGATCGAGGATCAGGAGGAGGAGCCCCGGGCTGGGATTCCTCCTCCTCAGGCCGTATGAACGCCGCGCGTTCAGGCCGTACGAAGGCCGCGCGTTCAGGCCGTACGCAGGTCGCACCTTCAGGCCGTACGAAGGCCGCGCGTTCAGGCCGTACGCACTCCGCACAGCCCAGGGGTGGTTGCCGCGCCATCCGAGCCGGACATGCGAAAGGGGTGCACTCGCAAGGCGTGCACCCCTCTGCCGAACCGGTATGTCTCTGTGTGTCGTGTCCGCAGGGACACAACGAGCCGCCGAGTCGGTGCGGCTCAGCGGCCTTCTTCGCTCAGCTACCTTCTTCTGCTCAGCGGCCTTCTTCGTCTCGACGACGCTGCCATCGCTGCTCGATCCGGTCCATCATCGAGCGGCGCTGTTTGCCCTGACGGCGAGTGGTCTGACCAGGTGCCGCACCGGGAGCGGCCTGCTCCCCCGGCTTGGGTGCCTTGCGCCATCCGGTCACAGCGAGAACGGCGCAGCCGAGCATCACGAGGAAGCCCACGACGCTGATCCAGATCTGCTGCGCGACCATGCCGGTCATGAGGAGCGCGATACCCACCAGGAAGCCGGCAACTGCCTGGTAGACCCGTCGACGGGTGTGTGTACGCAGCCCGCTTCCCTCAAGCGCTGTCGCGAACTTGGGATCTTCGGCGTACAGCGCTCGCTCCATTTGCTCGAGCATTCGCTGCTCGTGCTCCGAGAGCGGCACGGAGTCCTCCTCATCGTGCAGTCGCCGGGGCGACCGGGGGTCCCCTTCAGGATAGGCAGGGAATCGCCCCCGTGAAACCCGCCCCTCTACGCCAATTCGCCTTCCGGGCCCGTCATGGAGGTCCGGCCATGGTGAAACGTGCATTCCCCAGCGGCCGATCCGTCATGCCGGACGGTGTCCCTCGATCATACGGGGCGAAGCGCCCGATCGGGGGTCCTGTGGCGTACTCCATGTGCGGCTGCGGTGCTGATCAGCGCCGCAGTTCGCGTTTCGGGGAGGCCGCACACGGACGGTGGGCACCACCGGGCGGTCCGGCGCCTCGCTCCGGCACCCGGATCCGGCACCGAAATCCGGCGGCGGGATCCGGCGGCGAAAACGCGGCGCCGAAATCCGGCGATGCTATGCGGCGCCCTTCTCGGCCAGTACGTGCAGCTGAGTGGCGACCGAGTGGAACGCGGGCTGTTCGGCGGCGGCGGCCTCGAGCTTAAGGAGGGCGTCGAGGGCCCCCGGCTCGGTGTCGACGAGGACGCCCGGGACGAGGTCCGCGAAGACCCGTACCCCGTGCACCGCGCCGATGCGCAGGCCGCAGTCCGTGACGAGGCCGGTGAGCTGCTCGGCGGTGAAGCGGCGCGGCACGGGGTCGCCCTCGCCCCAGCGGCCGTCCGGGTCGGTGAGCGCTTCGCGGGCCTCCGTGAAGTGGCCCGCGAGGGCCCTGGCGAGCACGGCGCCGCCGAGACCCGCCGCGAGCAGGCTGAGCGTCCCGGTCTCGCGCAGGGCGCCGACGACGTTGCGCACGCCTTCGGCCGCGTCGTCCACGTACTCCAGGACGCCGTGGCAGAGCACCACGTCGTAGTCGCCTCGGCCGACGACGTCGAACAGGCCGTGCGCGTCGCCCTGGACGCCGCGCACCTGGTCGGCGACCCCGGCCTCGGCGGCCCTGCGCTCCAGGGCGAACAGGGCGTTGGGGCTGGGGTCGACGACGGTGACGCGGTGTCCGAGGCGGGCCACGGGTACCGCGAAGTTGCCACTGCCGCCGCCGGTGTCCAGGACGTCGAGCGATTCCCGTCCCGTCGCCTTGGCCTGACGGTCCAGGGCGTCCTTCAGGACCTCCCAGACCACGGCGGTACGGAGAGAAGCGCGGGGGCGCATCGGGTCCGACACGGCAGTTGACTCCTCGGCGCGGCACCGCCTCTTCAGTGGCGGAGCGATGGTTACCTCGCCCGGCCTCGCGTGACGCAAGGCGCAGGTGGTCCCACCCTATTGCCTCCGGGCCGCTCTCCTGTCATCTGCCTACGGGGCTCTGCCGGCACGCAGGCTGATGCGGCTGCCGCACACCTCGATCCGGATCGCCGGGCCGTAAACCCGGATCGCCGGGCCGTTCACCCAGATCGCCGGGCCGTCCATCCGGATCGCCTGGCCGTTCATCTCGTCCGCCTCCCGCGGGCCGTTCATCTCGTCCGCCTCCCGTTCCTCGTACGACCGCGTCTCATGGGCCGCGTGGGTCTCGTCGGTCTCATCGGGCGCGCCCCGGACATCGGTCTCATCAGGTGCGCCCCGGACACCGGTCTCATCGGGTGCGCCTCCGGACACCGGTCTCATCGCGTGCACCCTCGGGCCCCGCGCCGCCGGGCGCCCCTCATCCGGCATCGGGGTGGTCCTGGCGGGGCTGTGGCAGGGCGGGCTGGAGAACCAGCATGCGTTCGACGAGGCGCAGGAACATCGCCACGTCGCGCAGCAGGTCGTCGGCGTCGCGGATGGTCGCGGCGCCCTGGATGCCGGCCTCGGCGCGGGCTCGGCGGCGGGCACCGGAGGCGAACAGGGCGCTCCACTCGGTGAGTTCGGGCGCTATCTCGGGGAGCACTTCCCAGGCGCTCCTGATGCGCTGTCGCTTGCGCGCGTTCGTCTCGGGGCGCCCGCGGGCCGCGAGAACGGCCGCCGCGGTGCGCAGGGCTGCCAGATGGGCGGCCGCGTAGCGCTCGTTGGGGGTTTCCAGGGTGACCGCTTCGTCGAGTCCTGTGCGGGCCTGGCCCAGCAGGTCGAGTGCGGCCGGTGGGGCCGTCGACCGGCGCAGCACGGGGTGGATGTCGCTCGCCGGACCGTTCAGTGAGGGGGCAGGGCCGGTGGTGGCGCGGCGCCGGCGTGCGGCTGCTGCGGAAGAACTGGCCATGACGAACCTCCTGTCGTCGTATGACGGCGCATAAGTAGCCGTATGACCCCATCGTGAGGTACGCCACTGACAATCGGCCCTGACCTGCGCTTTCGACTCGATCAGAGGTTCGCGTACGGGAGTTGGGCACCCGGCGGGGGCGCCGTGCCCTCCGCCGTCCCGCGAGCGATTCCGAGGGTCGGCGGTTTCGTTCCGGGGCGGGCCCGGCATACTGTTCTGCACTGACCAGTCAGTTCAAAAGAGCATGAGGGGGAAGGTCTGTGGAGAGCACGCACGGGGCACCCCGCGGCATATCCGTCACAGCCGAGGACTTCGGCCTGAAGGGCCCGCGCGGCTGGGCGTTCCGCGGGGTCCGTATCGACGCGGAGCCCGGCGCCCTGATCGCCGTCGAGGGGCCGTCCGGCTCCGGCCGCACCTGCCTGCTGCTCGCCCTCACGGGGCGGATGCGGCCCACGGCGGGGCAGGCGGCGGTCGGCCGGATGCGGCTGCCCAAGCAGCTGGCGGCCGTACGCAGGATCAGCGCGCTCGGCCCGGTGCCCGGGGTGACCGACCTCGACCCGGCGCTGACCGTGCGCGAGCAGATCCACGAACGCGCCCTGCTCCAGCGGCGGTTCGGTGATTCGCTGCGCTCGCTGGTGCGGCCGCCGTCCGAGCGTCGGGCAGCGATGAAGCGACATGTCGATGACGCCCTGGAAGCCGCCGGGCTCGACCTGGATGCGCTGCCCAAGGGCCCTCGTACCTCCGTACGCGATCTGGAGCGACTGGAGGCGCTGCGGCTCTCCGTGGCGCTCGCGCTGATCGGGAAGCCGCGGCTGCTCGGGGTGGACGACGTGGACCTGAAGCTGTCGGACGCCGAACGGGCCGAGGCCTGGGGCCTGTTGCGGTCGGTCGCCGAGTCCGGCACCACCGTCGTGGCCGTGTGCAGCGAGGCGCCCGAGGGTGCGCTCGTGGTGTCCACGGCGCCCGCGGGCGACGGCCGGGACGAAGCCGACGCGACAGAAGAAGCCGACGCAACAGAAGAAGCCGTCGCCACAGAAGAAGCCGTCGCCACAGAAGACGAGCACCGCGCGGAAGCGGACAAGGACGAGGACGAGGACGAGACGAAGGGGGCGGCGGATGCGCTCGCCGAAACTGGCCGCGCTTGAGCTGAGGCGGTTCGGCAGGGGCAAGCTGCCACGGGCGGCGCTCGTCGCACTGCTGCTGCTTCCGCTGCTGTACGGGGCGCTGTACCTGTGGTCGTTCTGGGACCCGTACGGGCGGCTCGACAAGATCCCCGTGGCCCTCGTCAACGACGACAAGGGAGCGACCGCGGACGGAAAGAAGATCGCCGCGGGCGACTCGATCGCCGAGGGGCTGCGGGACAGCAACACCTTCCAGTGGCACGAGGTGAGCGCCGACGAGGCGCGCGAGGGCGTCGAGGACGGTACGTACTACCTGTCCCTGACCATGCCGAAGGACTTCAGCGCACGGATCGCGTCCAGCTCGGGTGACGCGCCGGAGACGAGCGCGCTGCGGGTGCGGACGAACGACGCCAACAACTACATCGTCGGGCAGATCTCGCGGACGGTGTTCTCCGAGGTGCGCACCGCGGCCTCCACCGACGCCTCACGCACGTTCCTCGACAAGATCTTCATCTCGTTCTCGGACATCCACGGCAAGACCAAGGAGGCGGCCGAGGGCGCGGACAAGCTCAAGGAGGGCGCGGGGAAGGCCGAGAAGGGCGCGAAGGAGCTCGCGGACGGCCTCAAGGACGCCAAGAACGGCAGCACGGAACTCTCCGCCGGAATCAAGCGCTTGGACAAGGGCGCCGGTGAACTGGAGCACGGCGCGGGCCAGGTGGCCGACGGCACCCAGGCGCTCGCCGACAAGGTGAACGCGGGCGCGGCCAAGGTGCGGCCGTTCCTGAAGGACAACGGTCAGACCATCGGCGACACCGCGCGGCTCGTGTCCGACTCGACGGCGGTCGTGCGCCGGCACCTGGACGACCTCGCGGCGGCGGCCCCGGGCGCGGCCGAGGAGTCCCGCAAGGCGTCCGAGCGGCTCGACTCGGTGTACGCCTCGCTCTGCGGGAACGGCGGCCTGCCCAGCCCGCACTGCCCGGCGCTCAAGGACGCCAAGGAGGCGGCGGCCACCACGGCCCGTATCGCCGGTGACCTCGACCAGGTCGTCAAGGACTACGACGGCGACATCGCCAGGCTCGACGGCCATCTGAAGAAGCTGCAGGAGCAGGCGGACGACCTGGCCGAGCGGGCGCCGCATCTGGACGAGGACCTGGACGACGCGGTCGCCAAGATCAACAAGCTGAACACCGGCGCCAAGGAGGTCGCCAAGGGCGCGGGCAAGCTGCACACCGGGCTCGGCACGGCCAAGACCGGCGCCGTCGACCTGGACAGCGGCGTGGGCCGCCTCAAGACGGGTGCGAACGACCTCAACGGAGGCATGTTCAAGCTCGTCGACGGTTCGGGCGACCTCGCCGGCGGGCTGCACGACGGCGTCTCCAAGATCCCGGACTACGACAAGAACGACCGGGACGAGCGCACCGAGGTGATGGCCGACCCGGTCCAGCTGGCCTCGCAGTCGCTGCACAAGGCGCCCAACTACGGCACCGGTTTCGCCCCGTACTTCATCCCGCTGTCGCTGTGGGTCGGCGCGATGGTCGCGTACATGCTGATCCAGCCGATGAACCGGCGGGCGCTCGCGGCCGGAGCCTCGGCCTGGCGGATCGCGCTCGCAGGTTGGCTGCCGGTGGCGGCGCTCGGGGTGCTCCAGGTGGCCGCGCTGATGTCGGTACTGCACTGGGGGCTCGGCCTGGAGATGGCACGGGCGGCCGGCACGGTGGGCTTCCTGCTGCTCGTCACCGGGTGCTTCGCGGCGATCATCCAGTGGCTGAACGCACGGTTCGGGGCGGCGGGCCGCATCCTGGTCCTCGCGGTCCTGATGCTGCAGCTGACGTCGGCGGGCGGCACGTATCCGGTGCAGACCAGCCCGGGCTTCTTCAACGCCATCCACCCGTTCCTGCCGATGAGTTACGTCGTCGAGTCGCTGCGCAGGCTGATCAGCGGCGGTGGCCTGGGGCCGGTGTGGCAGGCCTGCGCCGTGCTGCTCGCGTTCACCCTGGGGGCGCTCGCTCTGACAGCGCTGTCCGCACGGCGCAAGCAGGTGTGGACCCTGGACCGGCTGCACCCGGAACTGAGCCTGTGAGCGCGGTGAGCGGGGTGCGACCTGTGAGAATCAGGAGCATGGAAAGCAGCAGCACGCGGCGCCAAGCCACCCGGGCCAAGCTCTACGAGGCAGCCGTCACGCTCATCGCCGAGAAGGGCTTCTCCGCGACCACGGTCGACGAGATCGCGGAGCGGGCCGGGGTGGCCAAGGGCACGGTCTACTACAACTTCGCCAGCAAGGCCGAGCTCTTCGAGGAGCTGCTGCGGCACGGCGTGGGCCTGCTCACCGCGTCGCTCCGGGAGGCCGCCGAGCGGGCCGCCGCGGAGGGCGGCAGCAAGGTGGACGCCCTGGACCGCATGATCCGCGCGGGCCTCGTCTTCATCGACACCTACCCGGCGTTCACCCAGCTCTACGTCGCCGAGCTGTGGCGCACCAACAGGGCCTGGCAGTCCACCCTGATGGTGGTCAGGCAGCAGGCCGTCGCGGTGGTCGAGGACGTGCTGCGCGAGGGCGTCGAGGCCGGTGAGCTGAGCTCGGAGATCGACATCCCGCTCACCGCCGCCGCGCTCGTCGGCATGGTCCTGGTCGCCGCCCTGGACTGGCAGGCCTTCCAGCCGGAGCGGACGATCGACGACGTCCACGCGGCGCTGTCCCGCCTCCTTCAGGGACGCGTGGGCGGCACGCGCGCGTAGGGCGGGTTTTTCGTCCGGTCGGCGCGGTGCCGGTCCTCGGAAGCGGAAACCGGCACACGCGCGGGGAGCCGGAAGCGGAAACCGGCACACACACGCGCGGAGGGCCGGAAGCGGAAATCTGCACACACACGCGCGGGGAGCCGGAAGCGGAAACCGGCAGCACACGCGCGCCCAACAGAAACCGGAAGTGGAAGCGGAGACCCGCACCGCGCGGACACACGAAAGCGCCGGTCCGTGAGGCTCGATCCCCCCGAGCCTCACGGAGCCGGCGCGCCCCCGTGTCGTCCCCCGTTCACGGCCGGGGTGCCGCGCCGTTCCGCCGCCCCGTGTCGGCGGTGCCGGCGCTGCGCCCCTTCCGTGCCCCCTACTCTTCCGTCTACGCAGGTCGGAGCCCATCCGCGCTCCTACTCATCTCGTCGTCTGAGTACGGATACTCAGGCCTGCGCACTCATCCCCAGCCCGTGGAGCGCGCCACTGGCTACGATCGCGTCCGTGTCCGTACTCCCCCTCGTCTTCACCAGCGGCTGGGCCAGCGGCATCAACGCGTACGCGGTGGTGCTCCTGCTCGGCGTGTTCGGTGCGACCGGTCTGACCGACGACGTGCCCGAGTCGCTGCAGCGCACCGACGTCCTGGTCGTCGCCGGCGTGCTCTTCCTCTGCGAAGCGGTGGCCGACAAGATCCCGTACGTCGACTCCGTCTGGGACGCGGTGCACACCGTGATCCGGCCGGTGTCCGGTGCCGTGGTCGGCGCGCTGCTCGCCGGGCAGAGCGGCTCGCTCAGCGATCTGGCGGCGGGGGCGGTCGGCGGCTCCACCGCGCTCGCGAGCCATGCCGTGAAGGCCGGGACGCGGATGGCGATCAACACCTCGCCCGAGCCCGCCAGCAACTTCGTGGTGAGCGTGGCCGAGGATCTGGGGGTCGGCGGCCTCGTCTCGTTCGCGATGTTCTATCCGGAGGCGGCCGCGATCATCGCGGCGGTGCTGCTGCTCATCGGCCTCGTGATACTGATCTTCCTCGCCCGCCGGATCCGTCGCTTCATGCGCCGCAGAGCCCAACGGCGCGAGGAGAAACGCCTCGCGGAACGCATGGGCGGCCCACCCCGCTGACCCCGCTCGACCGGGCCGGCCGCGTTGTCAGTGGCGGCCGATAAAGTCACTGGCATGGCACGGATTGCGGTGATCGGCGCCGGGATGGGCGCGATGGCGGCCGCTGCCCGGCTGGCCGTCGCGGGCCACCGGGTGGCGGTGTTCGAGCGGACTGATACGTACGGCGGGGAGGTCCGCCGCTTCGAGCGTGACGGCTTCGCGTTCGACACGGGCCCTGGCCTGCTCCCGCTCCCCGCGGTCTACCGCGACCTGTTCGTGAAGACCGGAAAGCAGCCCCTGGAGGAGTGCGTCGAGCTCGTCCAGGTGGACCCGGCCGTGCGGCACGTCTTCGCGGACGGCACGTCGGTCGCGCTGCCGAACGTCTCGCGTGCGGGCGTCGTCGAGGCGCTCGACGCCGCGTTCGGCGCCCCGGCAGGTGAGCGCTGGGGCGCGTTCCTCAACCGTGCGCGGGACACCTGGGACCGCTGCCGCCGCCCCCTCCTGGAAGAGCCGCTGTGGCCGAACTGGGAGGTGCTCGCCGAGCGCGATCCGTACCCCGCGGAGCGCAGGAGCGGGCTGCTGCGGCGCAGACCGCCCACCTTCGCCGAGGTGACCCGCCGCGAGCTGGTCGAGCCGCATCTGGTCGCCCTGGTCGAGAGCTCGCTCCTCGCCCATGGCCTGGATCCGCGGACGGCCCCGGCGAGCGCGGCCGTCCTGCCGTACCTGGAGCAGGCCTTCGGCACCTGGTATGTCCGCGGTGGGATCCGGGAGTTGGCGCGCGCGGTGCACGAGCGGTGCCGGGCGCGGAAGGTGGAGTTCAGCTTCGGCGCGGAAGTCGCCTCGGTCGTCGAGAAAGACGGGCGCGCGGCGGGCGTGGAGCTTGCCGACGGCACCCGCGTCGAGGCGGATCACGTCGTGGCGGGCATCGATCCGCTGCGGCTGCAGCGGCTGACCGCCCACCGGCTGCAGGCCGTGGGCGATGTGCGACCGAAGGAGGGCGCGGAGCGGAACGGCGCGCGGTTCACGGTGCTGCTCGCGCTGCGCGGCGCCCGTGAGGCCGGCGCGGCGCACCGCACGGTGGTGCATCCGGCCGACCGCAAGGCGGAGTTGGACGCCCTGGCCTCCGGCCCCGCTGCCGGGATCCGGCCGACGGTCACGGTGCTCCGCCCGGGAGACCCGGCGCTGGTGCCCGACGCCGGGCACGAGTCGGTGGTGCTCTCCGCCGTGGCCCCGTCTCGCGGTGTCCTCGCCGACCCGGCCGGGACTCGAGCGTACGCGGACCAGTTGGTGTCGGCCGCGGAGTCGGCGATACCGGGCCTGCGGGAGCGGATCATCTGGCGCGAGCTGCCGGACGGCCCGCCCGTGTCGGCCGGGCACCCGGCCCTCGCGGGCGCCGGAGGCCGGTTCTTGTACCCGTCCAATGCGACGCGGCTGCCGGGGCTCCATCTCGTCGGCGGCTCGGCCCACCCCGGAGGCGGCTTGCCGCACGCCGGAATGTCCGGGGCGCTGGTCGCCGGGCTGATCGTCGAAGGGCCGGAGTTCCGCGGCTCGCAGTGAGCCCGATGCGGAACTCCGGCCCTCCGGAGCCGAGTTGACGGGATCGCGCGCCACAGACGCCGGGCGGGCGCGGCGGGGCGCGGCGCCTCAGTAGCGGTACTGCTGCTCGTTGTAGCCCGTGTCGTAGCCGCCCTGGTTCTGGTACGGGTAGGGCTGCTCGGGCGGGAGGTCGGTGCCGCCCTGCAGTTCGTCGCCGTTGCGCTGCTGCGGCACCCAGACCCCGCCCGGCGGCGTCTCGGAGGGATAGCCCCCGGCGTACGGATCCTGGTACGCGGGGTCGTAGCCCCCCTGGCCCTGCTGACCGCCGTACGTGTCGTACTCGCCGTATCCCGCCTGGCTCCCGATGTACGGATCCGAGTAGGCCGCGTACTGCTGCTGGCCCTCGTAGGCGTAGCTCTGCTGGTCGTGCTGCTCGTAGCCGCCGTTGCCATACCCGTCGTAGCCGAAGCCGGCGGGGGCCGCGGCGGGCGGGGGCGGGAAGGCCGAGTCCTGGTAGACGCCGTACTGACCGGTCTCGTCCGGGAGGGGCTCCGGGGCGTACACCGGGGACTGCCGGGGCGGTTCCGGAGCCGCGAAGTCAGGTACCCGGTCGGCCGCGAAATCCGGTGTCCGGTCGGCCGGAAAGTCCTGGGCCGCGCCGGGGAAGTCCTGCCCCTGGGCCGGGAACGGCTGGGTCTCGTCGGGCGCGTACGCCGAGTCGTACTCCAGGTCCGAGACCTCCAGGGTCGGGTCCTGGGCCGCGAGGCCCTCGGTCTTGCGGCGGCGGCTCGCGCCGGGGCTGCCGCCGATCGCCCAGCCCGTGGAGAAGCCGCGGCGGAACGAGAGCGTCACATAGGTCTGGCCGACGGCGAACGTGGCGGCGCCGGCCCCGATGACCCAGATCGACGGCATCAGCACGCCCACGACCACACCGAGGAAGCCGACGAAGGCGAGCAGCCGCCAGCGCAGCCGCGCCTTGTACTGCAGCAGCACTTCGCCCAGCAACCACAGCGCGACGATTCCGAACGCGATGTAGAGGACCGTCCAGCCCATGTACGCCCCTCTCCTGCGGCCGGCCGCCCTGCCCCGGTTCGGGCAGGGGGCTGCGGCCTTGAAGTCTCAGGCCTGCTGTGGGTCGTGCAGGCCCAGGTTCTCGTAGATCTCCAGCGTCGCCGCGGAGTTGTTCATGGTGATGAAGTGCAGACCTGGCACTCCCTCGGACAGCAGCCGAGCGCTGAACTCCGTCGCGAACTCGATGCCAATGGAGCGTACAGCCGCCGGATCGTCCTGTGCCGCGAGGATGCGGTCTTTCACATCCTGCGGGAAGACCGCGTTGCTCAGTTCGGCGAACCGCGTCAGCTGCTTGACGTTCGTGACCGGCACGATCTCCGGAATGATGGGGGTTACGCAACCCGCGGCCGCGACCCGGTCGCGCAGCCGCAGATACGCCTCCGCGTCGAAGAACATCTGTGTGATGGCGTAGTCGGCGCCCGCGCGGCACTTGTCCACGAAGTTCCGGACGTCGCTGTCCCAGTCGTCGGAACGCGGGTGCATCTCCGGGAAGGCCGCGACGCCCACGCAGAAGTTGCCCGAGTTCTTGATCAGCTGGACCAGCTCGGCCGCGTACGTGAGGCCCTGCGGATGCGGGACCCAGTCGCCCATCGGGTCGCCGGGCGGGTCGCCGCGGACCGCGAGGATGTTCCTGATCCCGGCGTCGGCGTACTGCCCGATGATGTTGCGCAGCTCGGCGATGGAGTGGTTGACCGCGGTGAGGTGCGCGACCGGTGTGAGGGTCGTGTCGGCGACGATCTGCTGCGCGCCCTTCACCGTGCCCGCGCGGGTGGAACCGCCCGCTCCGTACGTCACGGAGATGAAGTCCGGGGCCACCGCCTCGACTCGGCGCAGCGAGTTCCACAGGGTCCGCTCGCCCTTGGGGGTTTTCGGCGCGAAGAACTCGAAGGAGTACGTGGTCTTGCCGGTCGCGAGCATGTCGCGCACGGTGCGTGCGCGGTCCATTCGGGTGGAAGCAGTGCCTAGGGCCATACCCCGCAGGTTACTCAGGGGTTCTCGGCACCCCAACCAGACCGGGAGCTTTTGTCCGCAATGACCGTTTGCCGTCCACCTATCGGACAGTCGTGCATCTGATCCGGCCACTGCGCATCACGGACAGCCACACCGGGTGTGCTCCCGTCTCAGCAACCGGACCGTGGGCGTCCGCCCTATCGGCGCGCATCCCGTCTCGGCGCGCATCCCGTCTCGGCGCGCATCTCGTCTCGGCGCGCATATCGGCACACGTCCCGGCGCGCGTCCGGCGCACGGAAGACGCGCGGTCGACTCAGCTCGCGGCCTCGCGCAGTCGTCTCGCGAAGTGGGCGGCCGCGGCGGCCGGGTCGTCCGCCTCGGTGATCGCGCGTACGACGACCACGCGGCGGGCGCCCGCTTCAAGGACCTCGTCCAGGTTCCCGGCGTCGATCCCGCCGATGGCGAACCAGGGGCGGTCGGTGCCGAGTCTCGCCGTGTACCGCACGAGGTCCAGGCCGGGTGCGTACCGGCCGGGCTTCGTGGGGGTGGGCCAGCAGGGGCCGGTGCAGAAGTAGTCCACGCCGGGCTGGACGGCGGCCGCGGCGGCCTCGGACTCGGCGTGTGTGGACCGGCCGATGAGCGGCCGCTCGCCGATGACGGCGCGCGCGGCCGGCACCGGCAGGTCGCCCTGGCCGAGGTGCAGGACGTCCGCCCCGATGGCGTGGGCGACGTCCGCCCGGTCGTTCACCGCGAGCAGCTTGCCGTGCCGCTTGCAGGCGTCGGCGAAGACCTGGAGGTGCTCCAGCTCCTCGCCGGCCTCCATGCCCTTGTCGCGCAGCTGGACGATGTCGACGCCGCCGGTGAGCGCCGCGTCCAGGAACTCGGGCAGGTCGCCCTGGGCCTTGCGGGCGTCGGTGCAGAGATACAGCCGGGCGTCGGCGAGGGCCTCGCGGGGTGCGCGGGACATGGAAGGACTCCCCCCGTTTCGGTGGCGTACGGGCCAGGCAGGTGCCGTGGTCCGTACGCCGTCGGTTGTCGGACCGGGCGCTGCGGCGCGCCGGCCCTCGGCCCGGGTCGCCGTCGACTGACGGGCCCGGAGCCGGCGGCCAGGCGCCTCACGCCCGGGTTGCTCGGTTCAGGTGCTGCGCCGATTTCTCGGATCAGCCCAGATTTCGGATCGGCCCAGATGCTCGGATCAGACGGCGAGCGCCTGGGCGCGGCGCTTCACTTCCGTGCCGCGATTCTCGCTCAGGGCCTGCGCCGGGGTGCCCGGCAGGGTCGGGTCGGGGGTGAAGAGCCACTCCAGCATCTCTTCGTCGTTGAAGCCGTCGTCCCGCAGGAGCGTCAGGGTGCCGCTGAGGCCCTTGACGACCTTGTCGCCGTCGATGAAGGCCGCGGGCACGTGCAGCGCCCTGTTCTCGCCGCGACGCACGGCGATCAGCTGGCCTTCCTTGACGAGCTGCCGGACGCGCGTCACCTCGACGCCGAGGAGCTCGGCGATCTCGGGGAGGTTGAGCCAGGCAGGGACGAGAGCATCGATTTTTGCGTCAATCTCGGTCACAGGGACAAGCGTGCCATCCCGCACTGACAGTCGGTACCCGGCGCCTCCGACACGGCCTCCACAAGCCGCCCGACCAGGCGCGCCCCACCTGCCGTACGTCCCCCGGTTTCCCTCGGCCCGGCCCGTCAGACCTTCGCCGACTTCAGCGGAACGGCCGGGTCCGCCACCATCTCGGGGTCGAGCGCCACCCCGGACTCGATCAGCTTGCGCCCCTGCGCCAGGTCCCGGGGCCGCCCGACGGCGAGCAGCCCGACCAGCGCACCCTCCCGCAGCCAGCACACCGACCAGGCGGGACCGTGCGGATCGCCGCGCCACACGGTGGCGTCGGCCCCGCCGTGGTCGCCCGCGTACTGGACGAAGCGGCCGAACTGCTCGGACCAGAAGTACGGCACCGGGTCGTACGGGGCGGGCTCCGCGCCGACGATGTGCGCGGCAACCGTGCGCGGGCCCTGCAGGGCGTTGTCCCAGTGGTGCACGAGCAGCCGCCTGCCGTAGCGGGCCGAGGGGAAGGAGGCGCAGTCGCCGACCGCGTACACGTCGGGGGCCGAGGTGCGCAGCGAGGCGTCCGCGACCACCGCGCCGTCGGGCCCGGTCTCGACGCCGGAGCCGGCCAGCCAGCGGGTGGCGGGGCGGGCGCCGATGCCGACGACGACGGCGTCCGCTGGCAGCCGGGTGCCGTCGTCGAGGACGACCGCGCCGGGTTCGACGGTCCGCACGCGCGCGTGGGTCCGGAGTTCGGCGCCCGCGTCGGCGTACCACTGGGCCATGGGGGCGGCGACCTCGACGGGCAGCGCCCCGGCCAGCGGGCCCTCGGCGGCCTCGACGACGGTGACCGCGCAGCCCGCGTCACGCGCGGCGGTGGCGAACTCGGCGCCGATCCAGCCCGCGCCGACGACCACGACGTCATGCTGCTCGGCGAGCACCGGGCGCAGCCGTTCCGCGTCGTCGAGGGTGCGCAGCAGATGCACGCCGGGGACCCCTTCGGCACCGGGCAGCTGGACGGGCTCCGCGCCGGTGGCGACGACCAGGGTGTCGTAGCCGATCGGGCCCCGCGCGGCGTCCAGTGCGTGGTCGGCGGGGCGCAGGCCGGTGATCTCCTCGCCGAGCCTGAGCTCCACGCCGAGCGCCTCGAAGTCGACGTCGAACGCGGAGCCCTCGGCCTTGCCGAGCAGGACGGCCTTGGAGAGCGGCGGGCGGTCGTACGGCTGGTGGGGTTCGGCGCCGATCAGTGTGATCGAACCGGTGAAGCCCTGTTCGCGCAGGGCCACGGCGGTCTGGACGCCGGCCATGCCCGCGCCGACGATCACGACGCGGTGCTGCCCCTCGGGGTGCTCGCCCTGCTGCGGGTCGCTCTGCCTCTGCTGCTCGCTCACCCGGTCACCCTAATCAACTGACGCTCCGTCAGGTACCGCTCCGGCCAAGCCCGCGGCGTGACGTGCTGCACACCTGGGCCCGCCCCTGACCCGTCGGCTCCCTTCAGCCAGGTGCGGCCCGCGAGCTAGGGTGGCGGGAGTAGACCACTCGCGGGAGCCCGGACGCACCGGGCTGAGAGGGAGGCTCAGCGCCTCCGACCGTACGAACCTGATCCGGGTCATGCCGGCGAAGGGAGGGGCTGGAAGCCCATGCAACCACGCACAGCCACGTCCGATGTGCTCATACTCGGCGGCGGCGTCATCGGCCTGGTCACGGCCTGGCGGGCGGCGCAGCGGGGCCTGCGCACCGCGGTCGTCGACCCCGACCCCGGCGGCGGCGCGGCCCAGGTGGCCGCGGGCATGCTCGCCGCCGTCACAGAACTCCACTACGGCGAGCAGACGCTGCTCGCCCTCAACCTGGCCTCCGCCCACCGCTACCCCGACTTCGCCGCCGAGCTCCAGGAGGCGAGCGGCCGCGAACTCGGCTACCGCGCGTGCGGCACCCTCGCCGTCGCGCTCGACGCGGACGACCGGGCCCACCTGCGCGAACTGCACGCCCTGCAGCGGGCGTCGGGGCTCGACTCCGAGTGGCTCTCGGGGCGCGAGTGCAGGCGCCTCGAGCCGATGCTCGCGCCGGGCGTGCGCGGGGGCCTGCGGGTCGACGGCGACCATCAGATCGACCCGCGCCGCCTGGTCGCAGCCCTGGTCACGGCGTGCGAGCGGGCCGGCGTGACGTTCCACCGGCAGTGGGCGCGGCGGCTGACCGTGGCGGGTGGGCGGGCGCGCGGCGCCGTGCTCGCCGACGGCACCGAGCTCGCCGCGGACCAGGTGGTGCTCGCCGCGGGCAGCCTCAGCGGCCGCCTCGACGGCGTCCCGCCGGACGTCGTGCCGCCGGTCCGCCCCGTCAAGGGCCAGGTGCTCCGCCTGACCGTGCCGAAGGCGTACGCCCCGTTCCTGAGCCGGACGGTGCGCGCGGTGGTCCGCGGCGGCGCCGTGTACCTGGTGCCGCGGGTCGACGGCGAGCTGGTCGTCGGCGCCACCACCGAGGACCTGGGCTGGGACACGACGGTCACCGCGGGCGGCGTGTACGAGCTGCTGCGGGACGCCCACGAACTGGTGCCGGGGATCACCGAGCTGCCGCTCACCGAGACCCGCGCGGGCCTGCGCCCCGGCTCCCCCGACAACGCCCCGCTGCTCGGCCCGACCGAGCTGCCCGGCCTGCACCTGGCCACCGGCCACTACCGCAACGGCGTGCTGCTCACCCCGGTCACCGGCGACGCGATGGCGCACGTCCTGACGACCGGCGAACTGCCCGAGGCGGTACGCCCGTTCACGCCGCAGCGCTTCGGCGCGCGCGAGGAGCTGGAGGAGCTGACCGTATGAGCACCCGCCGCACGACCGCTGACCGTATGAGCACCCACCGCACGACCGCTGACCGTACGAGCACCGACCGCACGGGCACCGACCGCACGACCGCTGACCGTACGAGCACCGCGACCCGAGTGTCCGTGAACGGCGAGGAGCGTTCCTTCACCTCCGGCACCACGCTCGACGCCCTGGTGGCGAGTGTCAGCTCCGCCCCGTCGGGGGTGGCCGCCGCCGTCAACGAAACCGTCGTCCCGCGCGGTGACTGGCCGCGCACCGCACTGGCCGAAGGGGATCGGGTCGAGATCCTCACCGCCGTCCAAGGAGGCTGAACCATGGCAGACGATCCCCTGGTCATCGGCGGTACGAGCTACTCGTCACGGCTCATCATGGGCACCGGCGGCGCACCCAGCCTGGACGTGCTCGAACGGTCCCTGGTGGCGTCGGGCACGGAGCTGACCACCGTGGCGATGCGCCGCGTCGACCCGAACGTGAAGGGCTCGGTCCTCTCCGTCCTGGACCGTCTCGGCATCCAGGTGCTGCCCAACACGGCGGGCTGCTTCACCGCCGGCGAGGCCGTCCTGACCGCGCGCCTGGCCCGCGAGGCGCTCGGCACCGACCTGGTCAAGCTGGAGGTCATCGCCGACGAGCGCACCCTCCTGCCCGACCCGATCGAGACCCTGGAGGCGGCCGAGACCCTGGTCGATGACGGCTTCACGGTGCTGCCGTACACGAACGACGACCCGGTGCTCGCCCGCAAGCTGCAGGACGTGGGCTGCGCGGCGATCATGCCGCTCGGCTCCCCCATCGGCTCGGGGCTCGGCATCCGCAACCCGCACAACTTCCAGCTGATCGCGGAGCACGCACGCGTGCCGGTGATTCTGGACGCGGGCGCGGGCACGGCGTCCGACGCGGCGCTCGCCATGGAGCTGGGCTGCGCCGCGGTGATGCTGGCCTCGGCGGTCACGCGCGCCCAGGAGCCGGTGCTGATGGCGGAGGGGATGCGGCACGCGGTGGAGGCGGGCCGGCTCGCGCACCGCGCGGGGCGCATTCCGCGCCGCCACTTCGCGGAGGCGTCCTCGCCGACCGAGGGAATGGCCCGACTCGACCCGGAACGTCCGGCCTTCTGACCCTTCGTCCACGTGCGGTCCCGGCGCCACGGAAATCCGCGGGTCACAGCTGTGCTGCAGTCGTCCCCGGTTTTCCACAGGCGTTCGGGGCTGTCCGTGCCCACTCGTAGACTCTCCCGCGTGGACACGACCCTTCAGGACCCTCTCGTCGGGCAGGTGCTCGACGACCGCTACCGCATCGACTCGCGCGTGGCGGTCGGCGGGATGGCCACGGTCTACCGGGCCGTGGACACCCGCCTCGACCGCGTGCTCGCGCTCAAGGTGATGCATCCGACGCTGGCCGCCGACGCGTCGTTCGTGGAGCGCTTCATCCGCGAGGCGAAGTCGGTCGCGCGCCTCTCCCACCCCAATGTGGTGGGGGTCTACGACCAGGGCACGGACGGGGCGTACGTCTACCTGGCGATGGAGTACGTGGCGGGCTGCACCCTGCGTGACGTGCTGCGCGAGCGCGGCGCCCTGCAGCCGCGGGCCGCGCTCGACATCCTGGAGCCGGTCCTCGCCGCGCTCGGCGCCGCACACCGCGCGGGCTTCGTGCACCGCGACATGAAGCCGGAGAACGTCCTGATAGGGGACGACGGCCGCGTCAAGGTCGCCGACTTCGGCCTCGTACGCGCGGTGGACACGGTGACCAACACCACGGGCGCCGTCCTCGGCACCGTCTCGTATCTCGCACCGGAGCAGATAGAGAACGGCACGGCGGACCCCCGGGTGGACGTCTACGCCTGCGGCGTCGTGCTCTACGAAATGCTCACCGGCGCCAAGCCGCACACCGGCGACTCCCCCGCCCAGGTCCTCTACCGCCACCTGAACGAGGACGTACCCCCGCCCTCGGCCACCGTCCCCGGACTCCCCGTGGACCTGGACGAGCTGACCGCCGCGGCCACGGCCCGCAACCCCGACGTACGCCCGCACGACGCGGTGGCGCTGCTCTCGCAGACCCGCCAGGCGCGCGCGGCGCTGACCGACGAGCAGCTGGACGCGCTGCCGCCGGGCGCCCTCGCGGAGGCGCACGACAACGCGGACGACCGCACCAGCGTGATCCCGCGCGCCCTCGGCACGGTCCCGCGCCCGCTCCCCGCCGAGCAGCAGCAGCTGCCCGAGCGGGCGGACGGCGGCGACGAGGACCGCATGAACCGCACCAGCCGCCTGGAAATGCCGCCGCCGGCCGAGCCCACGCGCGCTTCCGTCGGCGGCCCCGGCAACCGGCGCCGGCCCAGCCGTGCGGTGCTCGCGCTGCTCGTGGCCCTGCTCACCCTCGGGGTCGGCGTGGGCGTCTGGTACATCAACTCCGGGCAGTTCACGCGCGTGCCCGCCCTGCTCACCAAGACCGAGTCGGAGGCCCGCAAGACGCTCTCGGAGGCCGGTCTCGACGTCCGCGAGGTCGAGCGGAAGTACAGCACGAACGACAAGCGCGGCACGGTCATGGCCACCGACCCGAAGGCGGGCAGCCAGATCCGGGACAACGGGCGGGTGACGCTGACGATCTCGCTCGGCCCGCGCATCGTCACCGTGCCGGACATCAAGAGCACCCAGCTGGAGAAGGCCAAGAACGACCTGCGGGACCGCGGGCTCGAACCGGGCATGGTCACCCGGCAGTTCAGCGACGAGGTCGAGCGGGGCGCCGTGATCAGCACAGACCCGGCGGCCGGCCGCAAGGTCAAGCCCGGCACGGCGGTGGCGATCACTGTCAGCAAGGGCAGCCCGGTCGACATCCCGGACGTCGTCGGGGACTCCCTGGACGACGCCCGCGCCGAGCTCCAGGAGGCGGGCCTGAAGGTGGAGGTCGCGCCGGAGCGGGTCTTCTCCGAGGAGGACAAGGGCACGATCGCGAGGCAGCGCCCCGGCGAGGGCGCCCAGCTCGCGCACGGTGACACGGTGACGCTGACGGTCTCCAAGGGCCCGGACATGGTCGAGGTCCCGGACGTGAGCGGCCTGAGCAAGGACGAGGCCAAGGAGAAGCTGGAGGCAGCGGGCTTCAAGGTCGACGTCCAGCGCTGGTTCGTCGGCGACACGGTCTGGGACCAGTCGCCGGGCGCGGGCGAACAGGCCCCGCGCGGCAGTGAGGTCACCATCCGGACGCGCTGACGGGACGGGCTCCTGCCCGTGCCACCCTTGTCGGCGTGAGCAGCACCGTTGTCAGCAAGAGAACCCGCAATCCCGTCGGCGGCCATGTCCCCGTGGCCGGCGGCCTGGCCAAGGTCGGCCTGTCGTACGCCCGTGAGATGGGCGCCGAGACCGTCCAGGTCTTCGTCGCCAACCCGCGCGGCTGGGCCACCCCCGTCGGCAACGCGCAGCAGGACGAGGAGTTCCGCGCGGTCTGCGCCGAGGAGGGCATCCCGGCGTACGTACACGCCCCGTACCTGATCAACTTCGGTTCGCACACCGAGGCCACCGCGGAGAAGTCGGTCGAGTCGATGCGGCACTCGCTGCGCCGCGGCCGGGAGATCGGCGCGCTCGGCGTCGTCGTCCACACCGGCTCCGCGACCGGCGGCCGGGACCGCTCGGTCGCGCTCAAGCAGGTACGCGAGACCTTGCTGCCGCTGCTCGACGAGCTGACGCATGACGACGACCCGTTCCTGCTCCTGGAGTCCACCGCCGGTCAGGGTGCCTCGCTGTGCGCCCGTACCTGGGACTTCGGCCCGTACTTCGAGGCCCTGGACGCCCACCCGAAGCTGGGCGTCTGCCTGGACACCTGCCACATCTTCGCGGCGGGCCACGACCTGGCCGGGCCGAGCGGCATGCACCAGACGCTCGACCTGCTCGTGGACACCGTCGGCGAGGGCCGCCTGAAGCTGATCCACGCCAACGACTCCAAGGACGAGGTCGGAGCACACAAGGACCGGCACGCCAACATCGGCGCCGGACACATCGGCGAGGACCCGTTCCGCGCGCTGTTCAGCCACCCGGCGACCGCCGGCGTACCGCTGGTCATCGAGACGCCGGGCGGCAAGGAAGGGCACGCGGCGGACGTGGCGCGGCTGAAGGAGCTGAGGGACCGGTAGGCCCGCACGGCTCGCCGCCTCGGTCGAGCAACACCTTGAGGAATACCCCAGGGGGGTATACGGTTCCTGTCAGTGGCAGGAACCGCTACCTGACGTTGGGGGCTTACTCATGGAGCACATGGAGCACGAGACCCACTCCGAGCACGAGACCCACTCCGAGCACCGGGGGGCGCACCGGGGGCACGAGGCGCACCACCACGGCCACGCACCCGACCAGCCCCACCAGCACGGTGGCGGCAAGGTCAGCTGGGCCATGGCCGCCAAGGCGACGCTGCACTGCCTCACCGGGTGCGCCATCGGCGAGGTGCTCGGCATGATCATCGGCACCGCGCTCGGCTGGGGCACCGCCCCGACGATGGCCCTCGCGATCACCTTGGCCTTCTTCTTCGGCTACTCGCTGACGCTCTGGGCGGTCGTCCGGGCCGGCGTCGGACTGCGTACCGCGATCGGGGTGGCGCTCGCCGCGGACACCCTGTCGATCACGGTCATGGAGGTCGTCGACAACGGCGTACTGCTGCTCGTGCCCGGCGCGATGGAGGCACATCTGTCGGACGCCTTGTTCTGGGGCGCGCTCGCCTTTGCGTTCGCGATCGCCTTTGTGGTCACCACTCCGGTGAACAAGTGGATGATCGGCCGCGGAAAGGGCCACGCGGTGGTGCACCAGTACCACCACTGAGCACGAGCACGGCCGCCGACCCGACGGCCCGGGGCCGCTACAGCTCCGGGCCGTCGCCCGGTTCTTCCTGGTACGAATAGCGCTGCTCGCGCCAGGGGTCACCGATGTTGTGGTAGCCGCGCTCCTCCCAGAAGCCGCGGCGGTCGGCCGTCATGTACTCGATGCCGCGCACCCACTTGGGCCCCTTCCAGGCGTAGAGGTGCGGCACCACGAGGCGGAGCGGAAAGCCGTGTTCGGCGGTGAGGAGTTCCCCGTCGCGATGCGTAGCGAAGATCGCCTTTTCGGATGTGAAGTCATCGAGGCGAAGGTTCGAACTGAATCCGTATTCGGCCCAGACCATGACGTGGGTGACATCGTTGGCAGGGGGCGCGATCTCGACAAGCGTGCGAGTCGGAACGCCGCCCCATTCGGCTCCGAGCATCGAGAATTTGGTGACGCAGTGCAGATCGGCCACGACCGTGGCGTACGGCAGAGCCGCGAATTCCTCGTGCGTCCAGCAGTGCTTGTCGCCGTCGGCGGTCGCGCCGAAAACCCTGAACTCCCAGCGCTCCGGGCGGAACTTGGGCACCGGGCCGTAATGGGTGACGGGCCAGCCCCGCTGCAGCCGCTGCCCCGGAGGAAGTTCCGACTGCTCCATTTCGCGGCTTTCCGGATGACCCATGCCTCCATGATGACAGCCCCGGAAGGGTGGCCGTGACCAGGTCTGCACCGATTCGGGCAACTCCTACTAAGCATGCACTTACTGGACGGCCACCGGCGCCGGTGCAAGGATTCGGCGCACCTGCCCCCGATACGTACTTGGAAGGAGCCTCTGCGATGCAGGGCGACCCCGAGGTCATCGAGTTCCTCAACGAGCAGCTGACCGCCGAGCTCACGGCCATCAACCAGTACTTCCTGCACGCGAAGATGCAGGAGAACTTCGGCTGGCCCAAGCTCGCGAAGTACACCCGGTCCGAGTCGTTCGACGAGATGAAGCACGCGGAGGTGCTGACCGACCGGATCCTCTTCCTCGACGGGCTGCCCAATTACCAGCGGCTCTTCCACGTCCGGGTGGGCCAGACCGTCACCGAGATGTTCCAGGCCGACCGGCAGATCGAGGTCGAGGCCATCGACCGCCTGAAGCGCGGCATCGAGGTCATGCGGACCAAGGGTGACATCACCTCGGCGAACATCTTCGAGTCGATCCTCGAGGACGAGGAGCACCACATCGACTATCTCGACACTCAGCTGGAGCTGGTGGAGAAGCTCGGTGAGCCGCTGTACATCGCGCAGCTGGTCGAGCAGCCGGAGAGCTAGGCAGCCCGGCGGGAGCCTAGGCGGCTTCGGCGTCCATGAGTTCCGCCGTGGGCGCGAATGCGGGCTCGCCCTGGTCGACCAGGTCACGGCGGGGGCAGGAGCCCCGGCCGAGCAGCGACTGGATCCGGCGCACGCAGGAACCGCAGTCCGTGCCGGCCTTGCAGGCCGACGCTATCTGGCGGGGGGTGCAGGCGCCGCCCTCCGCGTGCTTCTTCACCTGTTCCTCGGTCACCCCGAAGCAGCTGCAGACGAACACGCGGTACACCTCCCCGGAACTCGCGGTCGGGATCGATAGTCGTTGCCGTCCCGATTAATCGGTGAGGCTAACCTAACCTTACCCGTCAGAGGGAATACGCAAAAGCAGAGTGGGGGGGGGGGGGGGGGGGGGGGGGCCCCCGCCCGGGGGGGGCGGGGGGGGCGGGGGGGGGGGGGGGGGGCGGGCGGGGCCCCCCCCCCCCCCCCCCCGCTCCGGGGCTCCGCCCCGGACCCCGATCGCCCTTCGGGCTCGTCCTCAAACGCCGGACGGGCTGGATTTGGGCTCGCTGCCCCTCTCCGGTGGCAGCCGGGCTGGGTTTGGGCTCGCTGCCCCTCTCCATGTGGCAGCCGGGCTGGGTTTGGGCTGGCTCTCCGTGTGGCAGCCGGGCGTGTGGCAGCCGGGCTGGACTTGAACTCGCTCCCCGTGCGTCGGACCGGCTGGGTTTGGGCTCGCTTCCCGTGCGCCGGACCGGCTGGATTTGGGCTCGCTCCCCGTGCGCCGGACCGGCTGGATTTGGGCTCGCTCCCCGCGTCGGACGCGCGAGCTCTGGCCGCTGCTTTCGCTCAGTGCCGGCGCAGGGCTGGTTTCGTCGGTCTGGGGCTGAAGGCGCAGCCAAATCCAGCCCGTCCGGCGTTTGAGGACGAGCGCGTTCAGCGCGATACGGGGTCCGGGGCGGAGCCCCGAAGCGGGTCGGGTGTCTGGGGGCGCAGCCCTCGGAGCTGTCCGCTGAGGCCACGCGGCGCCGGCCGCGCAAGCGGGAAGGGGCGGGGAGAGGGGCGTAAGGGCGCACGCAAGACCCCCGCCCCCCCCGGCCCCCCCGACCCCGCGGACGCGAAAGAGCGCCGAGTCGCGGGACCGTCCGCAACTCGGCGCTCTGGCTGAGGAGTTGATGGAGTCGTCGATCATCGACGTTCCGTTGTTGCCGTCCGACGGCGCAAGGCTGGCGCGACAGGACGTTCGCGCCGCCGGACGGAGTCTGTGGTGCTGGGACCGCGGCGGATGCGATGGAGCCCGGTTTCCCCTCCCTCAGGTCGAGAAGGGCCCGTCGCACCTTTACCACCGCACTGGCTCGCACACCGCCGCGGTCTTAGCTGTCCGCCGGAGCGGACGCCCTGCCCTGGACCACCCCTCATCCGGGTCCCTGGCGAGGGCATACCCGTACGATGCCTGACCTCCCGTCAAACACCGTACGGAGCCTTACGAGCCGAAGCTCGCTCAGTCCTCGCGCAGGGCGCGGACGGCCTCCTCGACGCGCTTGCCGTAGTCGGCGTCGGCGGCGTGGAAGTGGGCGAGGTTCTTCTCGATGACGTCTTCGCGGGTGACCTGCGAGAGGCCGCCGGCGATGTTGGCGACGAGGCGCTTCTTCTCCTCCTCGGACATCAGGCGGTACAGCTCGCCCGCCTGGAAGAAGTCGTCGTCCTTGGTGTGCGCCGGGGCCTCGTGGGTGCCGGTGTAGCCGGACACGGCCAGCGGGGCGGCCAGCGGCTGACCGGTCTCGACGGGGCCGTCGTACGAGTTGGGCTCGTAGTTCTTGGCGCCGCGGCCCTGGGCGTTGGCGGCCATGAGGCCGTCGCGGCCGTAGTTGTTCGCCTGCGTCGCCTTGGGGGCGTTCACCGCGAGCTGGGTGTGGTTGACGCCCAGGCGGTAGCGGTGCGCGTCCGCGTAGGCGAACAGGCGGCCCTGCAGCATCTTGTCGGGGGAGGGGCCGATGCCCGGAACGAAGTTGTTCGGGGAGAACGCGGCCTGCTCGACCTCGGCGAAGACGTTGTCGGGGTTGCGGTCCAGGACCAGGCGGCCGACGCGCTGCAGCGGGTAGTCCTTGTGCGGCCACACCTTGGTGAGGTCGAACGGGTTGAAGCGGTAGTCCGCGGCCTCGGCGGCCGGCATGACCTGCACGTACAGGGTCCACGACGGGTTCACGCCGCGCTCGATGGCCTGCAGCAGGTCCGTCTGGTGCGAGTTGGCGTCCTGGCCCGCGAGCTCGGCGCCCTGCTCGGCGGAGAGGGAGCGGATGCCCTGGTTCGTCTTGAAGTGGTACTTGACGAAGAAGGCCTCACCCTGGGCGTTGGTCCACTGGTAGGTGTGGGAGCCGTAGCCGTTCATGTGGCGGTAGGACGCGGGGATGCCGCGGTCGCCCATGAGCCAGGTGATCTGGTGCGTGGCCTCCGGGGCGTGGGCCCAGAAGTCCCAGACGTTGTCCGCCTCCTGCTTGCCCGTGAAGGGGTCGCGCTTCTGGGAGTGGATGAAGTCGGGGAACTTGATCGGGTCCTTGATGAAGAACACCGGGGTGTTGTTGCCGACGAGGTCGTAGTTGCCCTCTTCGGTGTAGAACTTCAGCGCGAAGCCGCGCGGGTCGCGGACGGCGTCCGCGCCGCCGAGGCTGTCCGCCACGGTCGAGAAGCGCAGGAACGTCTCGGTCTTCTTGCCGACCTCGGAGAGGAAGTCGGCGGAGGTGAAGCCGGTGACGTCGTCGGTCACCTCGAAGTAGCCGTAGGCGCCCGAGCCACGGGCGTGCACCACGCGCTCCGGGATGCGCTCGCGGTTGAAGCGGGCGAGCTTCTCGAGCAGGTGCTGGTCCTGCAGGAGGATGGGGCCGCCGACGCCGGCGGTGGCGGAGTTCTGGTTGTCGGCGACCGGGGCGCCGGACTCGGTGGTAAGCACGCGCTGCGGCATGTTGTCGGGTGACCTTCCGTGCGGGAGCTGCTGGGCGGAGGGAATCCGCTGAGCGGAGAGATTCCGCGGATGCCGCGGAAAGACTTTTCCGCTGTGTGGTGGAGCGTAAGTTCGGGCCGAACCGAACGTCAACAGTTTGTTGAAGAAAGACGAATTCCCGGTTCCCCGCTGGTTCGCCAACCGGTTCCTGGCATGCCTGACCGGGCCCTGGTGGAACTCGTCCAGGGCCCTGCGCAGGCGGCCCGAGGCTTCGGGCCGTACGAGATATGTCCGGGCAGCGCCCGCGCCTGGGCGCGACAGGACAGGTGTCAGCGCGGGCGCCGCCCGGGGTTCTGGGGGACCGGCGAGGTCCCGGCGGGGCAGGGTCAGGCGACCTGCTGGCCCGAGAGGCGCTCGACGGCGCGCAGCAGCGCGGAGTGGTCGAGGCCGCCGTCACCCTGGGCGCGCAGCGAGGCGACCAGCTGGGCCACCACGCCGCCGACCGGCAGCGAGGCGCCGACGTTGCGGGCGGCGTCGGTGACGATGCCCATGTCCTTGTGGTGCAGGTCGATCCGGAAGCCCGGCTTGAAGTCCCGGTTCAGGAAGTTGTCCTTCTTGCGGGTCAGGACCGTGGAGCCGGCCAGACCGCCGTTGAGGACGTCGAGCGCGGCCTTCAGGTCCACGCCGGACTTCTCCAGGAAGACCACGGCCTCGGCGCAGGCCTGGATGTTGACCGCGACGATCAGCTGGTTGGCGGCCTTCACCGTCTGGCCGGAGCCGTGCGGACCGCAGAGCACGATGGTCTTGCCGAGGGTGTCGAGGATCGGCTTGGCGGTGTCGAAGTCCGCCTGCTCGCCGCCGACCATGATGGACAGGACGGCCTCGATGGCACCGGCCTCACCACCGGAGACGGGCGCGTCGATGACGCGGATGCCCTTCTCCTTGGCGTTCTTGGCCAGGTCCACGGAGGTCTGCGGCGTGATCGACGACATGTCGATGATCAGCGCGCCGGACTTCGCGTTCTCCAGGATGCCGTCGGGGCCGTACGCGATGGCCTCGACCTGCGGCGACGCGGGCACCATGGTGACGACGACGTCGGCGTCCTTGACCGCCTCGGCGATCGACTTGGCCGCGGTGCCGCCGGCGGCGGTGAGGCGGTCCAGCTTGTCCTGCTCCAGGGTGAAGCCGGTGACGTCGTAGCCCGCCTTGATCAGGTTCTCGGACATGGGGGAGCCCATGATGCCGAGGCCGATCCATGCGATCTTGGGAAGGTTGGACATGAGGGTGCCTCTTTCAAAAAGCTTGATACGGGGGTGAGTTGCCGCCCGCCGCACAGTCGGGCGGCAACTGGCTCCAGGGGAGGAGTAGCTCAGCGAGCCGCGCGGGCCTCGGCCGGCAGCCAGCCGAAGGCCTCGGCGCTCGGCTTGTCGCCGGGCTTGTACTCCAGGCCGACGAAGCCCTCGTAACCGGCCTGCTTCAGCTGGTCAAGGAGGGACTCCAGGGGCAGGTCACCGGTGCCCGGAGCGCCACGGCCCGGGTTGTCGGCGATCTGCACGTGGCCGGTCTTCTCGGTGTACTTGGCGATGATCTCGTCGAGGTCCTCGCCGTTCATGGACAGGTGGTACAGGTCCATGAGGAACTTGGCGTTGCCGAGTCCGGTGGCGGCGTTGACCGCGTCCACGATCTCGATCGCCTTGGGGGCGCTCACGATCGGGCACTTCGGCGACTCCGGCGCGTTGAGCGCCTCGATCAGCAGGATCGCGCCGACGCGGTCCGCCTCGGCGGCGGCCAGCTTCAGGTTCTCCAGGGCGAGCTCGTCCTGCGCGGCCGGGTCGACACCGTCGACGCGGTTGCCGTACAGGGCGTTGAGCGCCTTGCAGCCGAGCGACTGCGCGAAGTCCGCGGCCACCTTCAGGTTGGCGCGGAACTTGTCCGACTCCTCGCCGGGGATGGACAGCGCACCGCGGTCCGGTCCCGGCAGCTGGCCGGCATAGAAGTTCAGGCCCGTGAGCTGCACTCCGGCATCCTCGATCGCCTTCTTCAGGGCGTCGAGCTCAGCCTGCTCGGGCGTCGGGGAGTCGACCCAGGGCCACCACAGCTCGACCGCGGTGAAGCCCGCCGCGGCGGCGGCCGCGGGGCGCTCCAGAAGCGGGAGCTCGGTGAAGAGGATCGACAGGTTCACATTGAAGCGCTGGTCCGTGTAGCCCATGAGGGGTCTGGCGCTCCTTCCGTATAGCGGAAGTTACTTTCTACTTGATGGAAAGATTGCCCGCAGGTGGGGACGGCTGTCAAGACCGGCAGTGCAAAGAGGCCACCGGCGGTGCGCAGAACGAGGGGACTGCCGGAAATAGCCGGGCGCGCAGTAGGTTGACCGGGTGCGATTGAGAGTGGAGTTCACGACCGAGCCCTTCGACCTCGACGAGGCGCCGGCCCATGCGGTGGTGGCCCGGGACGTCATCCAGGCGGCCGAGCTCGACGCCGTCGACGTGGGTCCCTTCGGCAATACCGCGGAGGGTGGCGCCGACGAGGTCCTGACCGCGGTGGACGCGCTGCTGCGCAGGTCCCTGGCGGCCGGCGCCACCCGCGTCTCGCTGCAGATCAACGTGGTCGGGGAGGGCGAGCGGTGACCGAGCCCCGTGACCACCCCTTCGTCACCGCGGTCAAGCCGCTGGTCGACGCCATGGGCGGCGAACTGCTCAGACCCGACGAGGCCGACGGCGACGACGTCGTCCTCAGCTGGGAGGGCGAGGACGTCCTCGCCGTCCGGCTGCCCCAGCTCGCCGACTCCCTCGACCACATCCTGGCCGCCCAGGAGCGCCGCTACGGACAGCCGCTCGCCGAGCTCGACCGCAAGGCCAAGCAGGAGGTCGTACGGATACTGGAAGGGCGCGGCGCCTTCTCCGTACGGCATGGGGTGGAGACCGTGGCCGGCGCGCTCGGGGTCTCCCGGTTCACCGTCTACAACTACCTGAACAGGGAGAACGCCGCGAAGGCGGATTAACGACCGTTACGCCCTGTAGAGCAGCCGTCGCCCGGTGAACGGGCGGCGGCTTCTTTGTTCAAGATATTTCAACAAAGTGTTGACGCGGTGTTGTTGAGGGTCTTAGCTATTCGCAGCCCGTCCAGCACAGCCACGGAAGGCAATCCCGTGACTTCGAGCACCACACCGGGACTCTCCCGGTTCAACGCTCTCGAGGAGGCTGCGGCCACCGCAGAACTCCACGAGGTGTGCAGCAGTCCGGCCTGGGGCAGCAAGATCCTCGCCCAGCGCCCGTACGCATCGGCCGACCTTCTCTTCGCCGCGAGCGACGCCGCCATGGCCGAGCTGACCTCCGCGGATCTGGAGGAGGCCATGGCGGGGCACCCGCCGATCGGCCGCCCGAAGCCGGGTGACCCGACCTCGGCCCGCGAACAGCGGGGCATGGCCGGGGCCTCCGAGGAGCTCAAGGCCGAACTGCTCGAACTGAACCTGGCCTACCAGGAGAAGTTCGGACACGTCTTCCTCATCTGCGCCACCGGCGCCACGGCCGAGTTCATGCTCGACCAGATCAGGACCCGGATCGAGAACGGGCCCGAGCAGGAGCGCGAGATCGTCCGCACCGAACTGGGCAAGATCAACCGCATTCGGCTCACCCGCCTCGTCGAGGAGCCCGCAGAGGCCCAAGAGGCCGCAGAGGAAGGAAGCAAGGCATGAGCACCGCCACCACGGCATCGGTGTCCACGCACATCCTGGACACCAGCAAGGGCCGCCCCGCAGAGGGCGTCGCGATCCAGCTGTCCGCCCGCAGCGGCGGCACGGCTGAGTTCGTCGCGCTCGGCGGCTCCAAGACCGATGCCGACGGGCGCTGCAAGGACCTGCCGGCCCTGCCGGAAGGCACCACCCACGTACGACTCGACTTCGAGACCGAGGCGTACTTCCTGACCCAGCACAACCAGCAAGCCGAGGCGCAGCAGGACGCCCCCGCGAATCGGGACAGCGGTGCGTTCTTCCCGGAGGTGGCGATCACGTTCGCCGTCAAGCCGGGCGAGCACTACCACGTACCGCTGCTGCTCAACCCGTTCGGCTACTCCGTTTACCGAGGGAGCTAGCAGACATGCCCACGATTCTCGGCCAGAACCAGTACGGCAAAGCAGAGAACCGCGTCGTCAAGATCACGCGGGACGGCGACACCCACCACATCAAGGACCTGAACGTCTCGGTCGCCCTCTCCGGCGACCTGGAGGACGTGCACCTCTCCGGCTCGAACGCCAACTGCCTCCCGACCGACACCACCAAGAACACGGTGTACGCGTTCGCCAAGGAGTACGGCATCGAGTCCGCCGAGCAGTTCGGCATCCACCTCGCCCGTCACTTCGTGACGTCGCAGGAGCCGATCAAGCAGGCGCGCATCCGGATCGAGGAGTACGCCTGGGAGCGCATCGAGACCTCCGAGGCCAACTCGAAGTTCATCGGCTCCGACGAGGTCAAGCACTCCTTCGTCCGCAAGGGCCAGGAGACCCGCGTCAGCGAGATCACCTACGACGGTGAGAACTGGCAGGTCATCTCCGGCCTCAAGGACCTCATCGTCATGAACTCCACCAACTCGGAGTTCTGGGGCTACATCAAGGACAAGTACACGACCCTCCAGGAGGCGTACGACCGCATCCTGGCCACCCAGGTGTCGGGCCGCTGGCGGTTCAACTGGACCGACGACGAGCAGCGCATGCCCAACTGGGAGAAGTCGTACGACCAGGTCAAGAAGCACATGCTGCAGGCCTTCGCGGAGACCTACTCGCTGTCGCTGCAGCAGACCCTGTACCAGATGGGTTCGCGCATCATCAACAGCCGTTCGGAGATCGACGAGGTCCGCTTCTCGCTCCCGAACAAGCACCACTTCCTGGTGGACCTGGAGCCGTTCGGCCTGAAGAACGACAACGAGGTCTACTACGCGGCCGACCGTCCCTACGGCCTCATCGAGGCCACGATCCTGCGGGACGGCGTAGAGCCCCAGATCCCGGTCGACATGACCAACCTCTGACGCGGGACGTGCACGCCCCCGTCCGTCCGCAGCGGACGGGGGCGTGCCACACCGGAGGGAACGCACCGCCATGGCACAGCCTGCAAAAGGGCCGGTAGAAGGCCCGTGTTCCACCCCATCGGAGACCGGCAGCACGGCGACTGCCGACTGCCACCCGGTGGATGAGAAGCTCCACCCGTCGCGGCTCATCCCCGCCGCCCTTCAGCACATCGCCGCCATGTACGCGGGCGTCGTCACCCCTCCGCTGATCATCGGCCAGGCCGTCGGCCTGGACACCGCCGCGCAGACCCGGCTCATCGCCGCGGGACTGCTCATCGCAGGGCTCACCACCGTCCTGCAGACCCTCGGCGTCAAGAACTTCGCCGGCAACCGGCTGCCGTTCGTCAACGCCGCCTCCTCCGCGGGCATCGCACCGATCCTCGCCATCGCGGAGACCAACGCCCAAGGCGAGCAACTCCCCGCCATCTACGGCGCGGTGATGGTCGCCGGCGTCTTCTGCCTCGTCGTCGGACCGTTCTTCGGCCGGCTCCTGCGCTTCTTCCCGCCGCTCGTCACCGGCGTCGTCATCACCCTCATCGGTGTGACCCTGATGCCCGTGCCCGTCGGCTGGGCACAGGGAGGCGACAAGGAAGCCGCCGACTACGGCGACATGAAGTACCTCGCGCTCGCCGCCTTCACGCTCGTCGTGATCCTGCTCTTCCAGCGCTTCGGACGCGGCTTCGTCAAGCAAGTCGCCCTGCTCATGGGCCTGTTCATCGGCACCCTCGTCGCGATCCCGTTCGGCATGGCGGACTTCTCGTCCCTGGAGTCGGCCCCCGTCGCGGCCCTGCCCACGCCCTTCGACTTCGGCGTACCGACGTTCCAGCCCGCGGCGATCCTCTCGCTCTGCATCGTCATGCTGGTCCTGATGACCGAGTCCGCCGCCGGCATGATCGCCGTCGGCGAGATCTGCGAGCGCAAGACCGACGGCAGGACCATCACCCGCGGCCTGCGCACCGACGGCATCGCCACCCTCCTCGGCCCCGTCTTCGGCGGCTTCCCCACCTCGGCCTTCGCGCAGAACGTCGGCGTCGTCTCGCTGACCCGGGTGCGCAGCCGGTACGTCGTCGCCGTCGCGGGCGGCGCGCTGATCATCCTCGGCGCGTTCCCGGTGCTCGGCGCAGTCGTCTCCCTGGTGCCGATGCCGGTCCTCGGCGGCGCGGGCATCGTCCTGTTCGGCTCGATCGCCGTCAGCGGCATCCGTACGCTCTCGGAGGCCGGACTCGACGACAGCTCCAACATCATCCTGGTGGCCGTCTCGCTCGGCGCAGGCATCGTCCCGCTCGCCGCACCGACGTTCTACGCCGACTTCCCCGCCTGGGCGCAGACCGTGCTCGGCTCCGGCATCAGCGCGGGCGCGCTGGTCGCCGTCACGCTGAACCTGTTCTTCCACCATCTCGGCACCCGTGGCCGCGCCCCCGCGCCCGCGGCACTCAAATCCTCCTAGGGTCCTGCCGTGCCCCTCCCCGCCGTCCGCCCCCGGGCGGCGGGGGCACCACCACCGCCACACACAGAAGGAAGCGCACCATGGCACCTTCGGCAGCCCCTCAGCGCATCGTCATCGAGAACGCGGCGATCGCCACCGTCGACAGCCAGGACTCCGAGTACGCCTCGGGCCACCTGGTCGTCGCCGACAACAGGATCGAGTCCATCGGCGCGGGCCGCGCACCCGAGGGCTTGGAGAACGTGGTCCGGCGTATCGACGCCACCGGCCACCTGATCACGCCGGGTCTGATCAACACGCACCACCACTTCTACCAGTGGATCACCCGCGGCCTGGCCACCGACCACAACCTGTTCAACTGGCTCGTCGCCCTCTACCCGACGTGGGCGCGGATCGACGAGCCGATGGTCCGCGCCGCCGCGCAGGGCTCCCTCGCGATGATGGCCCGTGGCGGGGTCACCACCGCGATGGACCACCACTACGTCTACCCGCAGGGCTCCGGCGACCTGTCCGGCGCGATCATCGGCGCCGCCCGCGACATGGGCGTACGCTTCACGCTCGCCCGTGGCTCCATGGACCGATCCGAGAAGGACGGCGGCCTGCCCCCGGACTTCGCCGTCGAGACCACCGAGGGCGCGCTCGCCGCGACCGAGGAGACCGTCAACCAGCACCACGACTCGTCCTTCGACGCGATGACCCAGGTCGCCGTCGCGCCCTGCTCCCCGTTCTCCATCTCCACCGAACTCCTCCGTGAGGGCGCCGCGTTGGGCCGCCGGCTCGGTGTGCGCATGCACACCCACGGCTCGGAGACCGTGGAGGAGGAGAAGTTCTGCCACGAGCTGTTCGGCATGGGCCCCACCGACTACTTCGAGTCCACCGGCTTCCTCGGCGAGGACGTGTGGATGGCGCACTGCGTCCACATGAACGACTCCGACATCGCCGCCTTCGCCCGTACGAAGACCGGTGTCGCGCACTGCCCGTCGTCCAACGCCCGCCTCGCCGCCGGCATCGCCCGCGTCCCCGACATGCTGAAGGCCGGCGTGCCCGTGGGCCTCGGCGTGGACGGGACCGCGTCCAACGAGTCCGGTGAACTCCACACCGAGCTGCGCAACGCGCTCCTCATCAACCGGCTCGGCGCCCACAAGGAAGCCGCGCTCAACGCCCGTCAGGCCCTGCGCCTCGGCACCCACGGCGGTGCCCAAGTCCTGGGCCGCGCCGACCAGATCGGCTCGCTCGAAGCGGGCAAGCTCGCCGACTTCGTGCTGTGGAAGATCGACGGCATCGGCCACGCCTCGATCGCCGACCCGGTCACCGCGATCGTCTTCGGCGCGGCGGCCCCGGTCACCGCGTCGTTCGTCAACGGCAGGCAGATCGTCGAGGCGGGCCGCCTGCTCACGGCCGACGAAGAGGCCATCGCCCGCGACACCCGAGCCGAGGCCCAGCGCCTGGCCAGGATCGCGGCGTCGGCCTGACCCAGAGAGTCCGGCTGAGGGGGACGGCCCTCGGCCGGTCGCCGTGGACCCGAGCGGGGCCCACGGCAGCCGGAACCGGTGGGCGCGGCGCCATCGCCACGCCCACCGGGGACGGTGAACCGTCCTTCGTACGACCCGACTTGAACAACCGAACTGTCCGACTCGACCCGTACGACCGCACAGCGACCGCACATCGCAACCCCCTCGCCACAACCGCACACCGCTCAGCAGCACCCCCCCCCGCAGCACCAGCCGTTTGCACACCATCCGTACGACCTCCTAGACCCCGCGTCGCTGGCGACGCGTAAACAGACCGGAGGAACCGCCGTGGCAGCAACGCCCAGGGTTCAAAAAGCAGTCGCCGTGCCAGAGGACGAAACCGTCCGCGACCAGATGCCCGAAAAGCACCCGGTCGACGAGACGTTGCCCCCTCTCAAGATGATGACCAGCGGCCTTCAGCACGTGGCCGCCATGTACGCGGGTGTGGTCGCCCCGCCGCTCATCGTGGGAGCCGCCGTCGGGCTCTCCGCGAAGGAGCTCACCTTCCTCACCGGGGCCAGCCTGTTCACCGCGGGTCTGGCCACGTTCCTGCAGACCCTGGGCATCTGGAAGATCGGTGCCCGGCTGCCGTTCGTCAACGGTGTCACCTTCGCGGGCGTCGCGCCCATGGTGGCGATCGTCAACCAGACCCCGGACAAGAAGGACGCGCTGCCGATCATCTTCGGCGCCGTGATCGTCGCCGGTCTGCTCGGCTTCCTCGCGGCACCCTTCTTCTCCAAGCTGGTCCGGTTCTTCCCGCCGGTCGTCACCGGCACCGTGATCACCCTGATCGGTATCTCCCTGATGCCCGTCGCCTTCGGCTGGGCACAGGGGCCGGATCCGGCCGCCAAGGACTACGGCTCGTTCAAGTACCTGGGCCTGGCCGCGATATCCCTGGTCATCGTGTTGCTGATCCGCCGCTTCACGCGCGGCTTCGTCAAGCAGATCGCCGTACTTCTGGGGCTCGTACTGGGCACCCTCATCGCCATCCCGTTCGGCGTCGCCGACTTCAGCGCGCTCGGTGAGGCGGACCTGGTCGGCTTCCCGACGCCGTTCCACTTCGGCGCCCCGCAGTTCGCCCTCGCCGCGATCGTGTCGATGACCGTCGTCATGGTGGTCTCCATGACCGAGTCCACCGCCGACATGCTCGCCCTCGGCGAGATCGTCGACCGCCCGGCGGACGAGAAGACCATCGCGGCCGGCCTGCGCGCCGACACCCTCGGCTCCGCCCTGTCGCCGCTCTTCAACGGCTTCCTGGCGAGCGCGTTCGCGCAGAACGTCGGCCTGGTCGCGATGACGAAGATCCGCAGCCGGTTCGTGGTCGCCGTCGGTGGTGGCTTCCTGGTCCTGATGGGCCTGTGCCCGATCGCCGCGTCCCTGATCGCCGTCGTGCCGCGCCCGGTGCTCGGTGGTGCGGGCATCGTGCTGTTCGGCTCGGTCGCGGCCAGCGGCATCCAGACCCTCGCGAAGGCCGGGCTCGACAAGGACAACAACGTCCTCATCGTGGCCGTCTCGATCGCCATCGGCCTGATCCCGATCGCGGTGCCGACGTTCTACCACGCGTTCCCCGAGACCGCGATGATCATCCTGGACTCCGGTATCTCCACCGGCTGTGTGGCGGCCGTGGTGCTGAACCTGGTGTTCAACCATCTCGGCAAGAGCAAGGACGCGGCGGACGTGACGCATCCGATGGAGGGCGGTCACGACATCGCGGGCTCGCCCCCGGCCAAGCGTGCGGAGGAGGCTCCGGCCCACTAATCCCTCCGGGGGTCTGTTGGGCTCAGGCGTGGGGCGTGTGGCAGCAACTGCCGCACGCCCCACGCGTGTTGATTCCCCACCCCGCCCCTTCCCGGCTGTGCCCGATATGCGGCTGGCGCCGCGTGGCTGCGGCGCTTCGGGGGCTCCGCCCCCGGACCCCCTCCTCCAAGCTCTCGGCTTCGCTCGAGCAGGGGGGACCCCCATCTCAAACGCCGGAGGGGCTGAATTTTGCGGCCTCGCCCGCATCTTCAGCCCGTCCGGCGTTTGAGGACGAGCGCCTCAGCGCGATACGGGGTCCGGGGCGGAGCCCCGGGAGCCGTCCGCAGGACTTTCGGGAAGGGGCGGGTAGGGGAGAAGGAGCAGCCCCGACGGACCCGCACCGCAGGACTGATCGTATCGATCGCAAGCGATCGTTATGCTGGCGGGCGCGCCGGACCCACCGGCACGGAGGGGAGAGCCATGCGCCTGCATGTCGACCAGCGTCACGAGCGGGTCCTCGCACTGGTGAGGGAGCACGGCAGCATGCGCGTCGCCGAACTCGCCGCCGAACTGGGCGTCTCCGCCGTAACGCTGCGCCGCGACGTCGAGACCCTGGCAGGACAGGGCCGCGTACACCGGCTGCACGGCGCCGTCGTCTGGCCGGGCGAACGGGACGAGCCCGAGCCGCACCTTCCCGCCCCACGCCGAGCCGCCGAGGGCCTCGTCCTCGGCATGGTCGTGCCGACCACCGGCTACTACTACGCGGACGTCGTCCAGGGCGCCCGCGAGGCCGCCGAGGCGCACGGCGCGCGCCTGGTCGTCGGCCTCTCGCACTACCTGCCCGACGAGGACGGCCCCCAGGTAAAACGGCTGCTCTCCACCGGCGCCAACGGCCTGCTCCTGACGCCGAGTTGGGAACGGAGCGCCCCCGAACCCGGCACCGGCGCCTGGGTCGCCGAACTCGACGTGCCGACGGTCCTCGTGGAGCGCTGGGCACCGCTCGGCCACCCCGCCGCCGCCCTCGACCGGGTCCGCACCGACCACGCGTACGGCGCCGCCCGCGCCGTCCAGCACCTCGCCGGCCTTGGCCACCGCAAGGTCGCCATCGCCGCCCAGGAGAACCCGCACCGGGGCCGCCTCCAGGCCGGGTACGAGGCGGCCGTCGACGCCCTCGGCCTCGAACCCGCCCCGGTCTCCCCCCTCGACGGCAAGCCCGCCGTCCCCCGCGCCGAACGCTTCGACCGCACCCTCGACTACCTCTGCGAGGCGGTCGAGCGGCACGGCGTCACGGCGGCCCTGGTGCACAGCGACGCCGACGCGATCGTCCTGATCCCCCGCCTCCAGGCGCGCGGCGTGCGCGTACCGGAGGACCTGGCGGTCATCGCGTACGACGACGAGGTCGCCCCGCTCGCCGACGTACCGCTGACCGCCGTCGCCCCGGCCAAGCGTGAAGTGGGCGCGCGGGCGGCGCAGTTGCTGATCGACCGGCTGGTGGGGGCGCGGGGCGCGCGGCGGCACGTCGACATCCTGCCGGAACTCAAAGTCCGCGCCTCCTGCGGAGAGTCGGCCCGATAGTGCCCCGACAGGGGCGCGGGGCTGTGACATGAGCGGCTTCGCCGCGGGGCGCGCTCAGCCACGACGGCGCGAAAGCCGAACACGCACCGAAGCGATCGTTTTGATCGAGTTGTTCGTTCGCTCTTGACCAGCGATCGTCAACCCGCCAAAGATGACCTCGTTCGACCCCAACTGCCCCCGCAGCGACCGTCGTAGGAGCCGTGCATGCCGATGCCACGTACGCCCCGAACAGCAACAGCAACAGCAACCGCACTCACCGCCGCCGTCGCCTCCCTCGCCCTGCTCGCCACCGCCTGCGGAGGCGGCGAGGGTTCCGGCGCGGCCGGGGCGGACGGGGAGCCCGTCACGCTCACCTACTGGTCGGCGACCAACGGCGCCAAGGAGACGGTCGAGGCGTTCAACAAGAGCCAGGACCGCATCAAGGTGAAGTTCTCCCTCGTCCCGTCCGGCCCCGAGGGCGTCACCAAGCTTTCCAACGCCGTCAAGGGCGGCAACGCACCCGACGTCGCGACGATGGACTACTCACAGCTGCCCGAGTACGCGAGCGAGGGCAACCTGGAGGACCTCACCGAGGCCGCCGGGGACACCGTCGACAAGAAGTTCCCGGACAACATCAAGTCCCTGGTGAACCTCGGCGGCCGCACCTGGGCCGTGCCCTTCGACGTGACACCGATCGAGCTGTTCTACCGCAAGGACATCTTCAAGAAGCACGACGTGGACGTCCCCAAGACCTGGGAGCAGTACCGCGCCGCCGCCGAGAAGATCCACAAGGCCGACCCCGACGTCACCATCACCAACTTCGGCGGCGGCGACCCGGCCCTGCTCGCCGGTCTGTCCTGGCAGGCGGGCGCCCGCTGGTACGGCACCGAGGGGGAGTCCTGGAAGGTCGGCATCGACGACCCCAAGTCCCGTAAGGTCGCGGCCTATTGGGACGGTCTGCTGAAGGACGGCCTTGCCTCGAAGACGCCGCTGTGGGGCGAGGGCGAGGCCAAGGAGCGCGCCACCGGCAAGGTCGCCACGATCATCGGCGCCGCCTGGAGCGCGGGCAACTTCCCGACCGGCTACCCCGACAGCAAGGGCAAGTGGGGCATCGCCCCCATCCCCACCTGGGACGGCAAACCCGCCACCGGCATGTACGGCGGCACCTCCTTCATCGTTCCCAAGGGCAGCGAGAAGACCGAGGCCGCCGCCGAGTTCATCGAGTGGGCCACCACCGACCCGGCCGCGATGAAGGCCCGGATCACCTCGCAGAAGACCCCGAGCACCGCGCTGCCCGCCAACGAGGCCCTGCGCGAGGTCGCCGCGAAGGAGTACGACGGCTCGTACTTCCCCGGCCAGGACGTGTACGGAATCGCAGGTGAGGCCGCCGACTCGATCGTGCCCGGCTGGACCTGGGGCCCCGTGCACGCCAAGGTCACCTCGGCCCAGACGACGACGGGCGCCGACCACACGAAGGCACTGCGCGAAGGGCAGAGCGCGGCGGAGAAGGTGATCACCGAACGCGGCCTGAAGCTGGCCGACTAGCCGCGGGGCCGCACACCCGTCCGTTCGCCGGAACCGAAGGAGCAAGGAGCCTCGGTGGCTGTTCAACTCGCCCGGCCCGTCAAGTCGCTGGCCACAGGCGGCAGTTCGTCCTCTCGGCGGCGCCATCAGCGCGGTGCCGTCGCCCTGTTCATGGTCCCGTTCTTCGTCCTGTTCGCGGCGGTCACCCTGGCCCCGCTCGGCTACGCGGCCTGGATGAGCCTCTTCCGCGAGGAGTCCTCCGGCCTCGGATTCGGCGGTACGGAGCGGGTCTTCGCCGGGATCGGCAACTTCACGGAGGCGCTCACCGACCCGGCCTTCCTCGGCTCCTTCGGGCACATCGCCGTCTACTGCCTGATCTACATCCCCGTGATGATCGGCGGCGCTCTGGCGCTCGCGCTGCTCGTCGACTCCGCGCTCACCCGCGCCAAGCGGTTCTTCCAGATCGCGTACTACCTGCCGCACGCCGTGCCCGGACTGGTCGCCTCGATCATCTGGCTGTACCTCTACACGCCGGGCCTCAGCCCGGTCACCGAGGCGCTCCAAGGGCTCGGCGTGCACTGGAACTTCTTCGGCGCGGACGAGGCGCTCTACTCCATCGTCAACGTCTCGGCCTGGCAGTGGATCGGGTACAACATGATCATTTTCTACGCGGGGCTGCAGGCCATCCCGCGCGAGACCCTGGAGGCCGCCACGGTCGACGGCGCGGGAGCGTTCCGTACCGCGTTCCAGGTCAAGGTCCCGATGATCCGCTCGACCGTCGTCCTCACCCTCCTGTTCACCTGCGTCGGCGCCATCCAGCTCTTCGACGCGCCCAAGCTGATCCAGCTGCGCGCCACCGAGCTCGGCTCCGAATGGTCGCCGACCATGTACATCTACGCGCAGGCCTTCGAGAGCCGCGACTACGGGCTCGCCGCGGCCGCGTCCCTGCTGCTCGCCCTCGTCGCGGGCCTGCTCTCGTTCGTCGTCACCAAGCTCGGCAACCGGTGGAAGGCGGCCGCATGAGCACGCAGACCGCCCGGCCTGTTCGTACGACCGTCCAGGCGCCACCACCACCCATCCCTCAACCACCGCGCGCACCACGGCAGTTGACGTCCAAGCTCGCCGTCCACGCCGTCCTGCTCGTCTTCGCCCTCTACACCCTGATGCCGCTGACCTGGCTGGTCATCGCGGCCACCAAGAACTACCGGGACCTGTTCGCCACCAACCCGTTCGCCCTCGGCGACTTCAACCTCTGGCACAACCTCGGCGAGCTGCTCGCGTACAACGACGGCATCTACAGCCGCTGGCTCGCCAACAGCGTGCTCTACACCGTCGTCGGCTCGCTGCTCTCCACCCTCATCTCGGTGGCCTGCGGCTACGCCTTCGACAAGTACGAGTTCAAGGGCAAGGAGTCGCTGTTCGGGCTTGTCCTGGTCGGTGTGCTCGTGCCCGCCACGGTCGTCCAACTGCCGCTGTATCTGCTCGCGTCCGAGGCAGGCCTGGTCAACACGTACTGGGCGGTGCTGATCCCGAGCCTGGTCAACCCGTTCGGGGTGTATCTGGCGCGGGTCTTCTCCGAGGGGTACGTGCCGGGGGAGGTCCTGGAGGCCGCGCGGGTCGACGGGGCGGGGGAGCTGCGGACGTTCGTGTCCGTGTCGCTGCCGATGCTGGCGCCCGGCTTCATGACGATCTTCCTGTTCTCGTTCACCGCGTCCTGGAACAACTTCTACGGCGCCCTGATGATGCTGAACGACGAGGAGCTCTATCCGGTCAACCTCGGCCTGTACGCCTGGCAGAAGAGCGTGTACCAGCAGCCCGAGCTGTATCCGCTGGTCATCATCGGCGCGCTCGTCGCCGTACTGCCGCTGATCGTCGCCTTCCTGTGCCTGCAGCGCTTCTGGCGCTCCGGGCTGACCGCCGGAGCCGTCAAGTGACCACAGCCGACCGCCGCCCCCTGCCCACGCGTGACACGGCCGGGCGTCCCCGCACGGTGCTCGCCATGAGCCCGGAGACGCGCGACGCCGTGTTCGGGGCCGCCGCGCTGCGCCGACTGGCCGAGGTGGCGCGCATCGAGCCGGGACGGCTCGTCACGGACTTCGAAAACCCCTTGTCCGCCAGTGAGTTGGGGGAGGCCGAGGTGCTGCTCACCGGCTGGGGCTGCCCGCCCCTGGACCGGGCGGCGCTGCGGCGGCTGCCCCGGCTGAAGGCCGTCGTGCACGCCGCCGGGAGCGTGAAGGGGCATGTCACCGAGGAGTGCTGGCGGCGCGGCATCGCCGTCACGACGGCCGCCGCCGCCAACGCCCTGCCCGTCGCCGAGTACACGCTCGCCGCGATCCTCTTCGCCAACAAACGCGTCCTGGCCGGTGCCCACGCCTACCGCGCCGCCCGCGGCCGCGTGAACCTCATCGAACGCTTCCCCGACGTCGGCAACTACCGCCGCACCGTCGGCCTCGTCGGCGCCTCCCGCATCGGCCGCCGCGTCATCGAACTCCTCGCGCCCTTCGACGTACGGGTCCTGCTGCACGACCCGTACGTCGGTCCGGGGGAGGCGGCGGCGCTCGGCGTCGAGCCGGTCGACCTGGACGCGCTCGCCCTGCGCAGCGACATCGTCTCCCTGCACGCGCCCCAACTCCCGTCCACCCGGCACCTGTTCGACGCCCGCAGGCTCGCCCTGATGCCGGACGGCGCGACGCTCATCAACACCGCCCGCGGCTCGCTCGTCGACACCGAGGCGCTCACGGAGGAGGTGCGCACGGGCCGGCTGCACGCGGTCCTGGACCACACCGAGCCCGAGGTGCTGCCCGCCGACTCACCCCTCTTCGACCTGCCGAACGTCCTCCTCACCCCGCACCTCGCCGGGTCCATCGGCGGCGAACTGCACCGCCTCGCGGACACGGCCATCGACGAACTCGCCCGGTACGCAAGGGGGTTGCCGTTCCTGTACGCGGTCGACCCGAGGACGCTGTCCCGCTCGGCGTGAGCGTGCGTACGGCCGGTCCTGTCAGTCGGACACCAGGTGGAGTAGCGCGGTGCCGTCCGCCCCGGCCGCCACCTGCACGACCACCGCGTCGGGTTGGGCCTCGGGCGCCGAAGTACCCACTCGACCACAGGAGTTGCCGCTGCCGTTCGCGCGGAGGACGGTGATGCATCCCTGCCCCGGCCCGCTCGCGCTGCCCCGCGAGCGGCCGTTCGCGGACTTCACGGTGTACGCGACCTTGTTTGGTCCGACCTCGGTGACGGAGAGGGTGGCCTTCCCGCCGGGCCCGTCGAAGCTCACCTCGACGGGCTTCGACGTGAGGACCTCGCAGTCGGCGTCCGCGCAGGCCTTGATGTCGTGGCCGTCCTCGGCGGTGCGGGAGGGCGTGGGGCTCGGTGTCGGCGTCGGTGCCGGTGCCGGTGTCGTTTTCGGGTTGGGGCTCAGTGGCTTTCCGTCGTCCGTGGGGCCGTTGCACGCCGTGAGTGACACGGCGGCGAGCAGAACGGCGCCTACGGCCCTGCCGTGCAAGGAAGTCGCACCCATGCGGGCACGTTAGTCCACGTCGCCGTACTCCGTACCCACCTTGAGCCCGTCGATCCAGTTGATGACGCGCTTGTCCTTCACCTCGGCCCCGTAGGTCCCGAAGCGGGTGTCGTTGCCGAGGTCGTCCCAGGTGCGGCCGGAGAACTCGGCGACCTTGGTGCCGTTGTAGAACGCGGCCACCCAGCCGGTGGACGCCTCGTCGGAGGTGTGGATGCCGAGCACGATCCGCTTGTACGTACTGGTCGCGACGGGCGTGGACCACTTCAGCGTCCAGTTCTCGCCGGGCTCGATGTGGAACAGCTTGAGCCGCCCGCCCTCGACCTTCATGAGCACCGGGTAGTTCTGCTGGTGCTGGTCGCCCGTGCCGTACGACTTCCACTGGAAGATCGTCCCGGCGTCCGGGGTGTTGGTGGAGGTGTCCCAGCCGATCCAGTACGTGCTGTCGTTCCGGAACGTGTACCGGGAGCCGCCGACCCGGATCCCGTGCGCCTCGCAACGCTCAAGGCCCAGCGGCTTGTTGAACTTGAACACCTGCCCGCGCCCGTCGTTGTTGTCCTGCGCCACCACGCTCCCGGGCGAGTCGCAGAGCGTGGACGAGAACACCCCGGTCCCCTGCCCGGCGTCCCCGTCCCAGATGACGGATGCCTGGGCGGGACTCGCGGTGACGAGCCCGAGAGAACAGGAGGCGGCAACGAGGGCACCGGTACGTCGCTTGCGCATGGGGGCTCCTTGGAGAGGGAGACGCTCTGCGAGGGGGCTGGGGGCCTGGGGGCCTGGAGGCTCGGGGCCTTGCGGGTGCGCTGCGTACGGGGCGTTTCTAGCATGGGGGGATCGAACGCTCAATAGGTGCAGGGGAGTTGAGCGTTTCGATCGGTTGGTGGTGCGGATCCCGGGCGGTCCGGTCCCGTGCGGTCCGGTCCCGCTCGGTCCGGTCCCGTCCGGTCCGGTCTCAGGAGGATGACCGGTGATTCCCGCCGGGCTGCCGTGCCCGCCGGGTGCGTGTGATGTACCACGTGCCACCGGTGATCACGAAGGCGAAGGCGAGGAGCCCGCCGCCCAGTTCGGCGATCAGCCAGGCGCGGTCGTGCAGCGACATGTCGCCGTTGAGGGTGATCTGCAGGGAGCCGACCGCGAAGGCGATCACGGCGGCGAAGAGGGCCACCAGCTCCATCGCGCGGATGGTCGCGGCACGCGTGCCCTCCACCAGCTCCCGCTGGGTCTGTTCCTGGCGTTCCTTGTCCCGCCGGAGTTCCTCCTCCAACTCCCGCCAGCGGCGCTCGTGTTCGCTCTCCAACTCGACCAGTCGCCGCTGGTGCGCGTCCTCCAGCTCCTCCATCCGCCGACGCTGCCGCGCATCGAACCGAGCGCGCTCCCGCCCGTCCAGGATCTCCGCGCGCTTGCTCAGGTACTGCTGCTGCAGCAGTTCGTGGCTGATGCGCGTACCGATCGCCGGGAGCAGTGTCAGCGCGGTCGTGATGCTGCCGAGCGCGGCGTCGTGGTCGCCGCGCATGTGCCGGGCGCAGGCGAGGCGGAAGTGGAACATGTGGTCGAGCGGGTGGTCCCGTACCGCCTCCTGGGCGTGGACGCTCAACACCTCGCCCTGGTCGTCGAACGGGAGCGCCATCTGGATGCCGTTGAGGCAGATGTCGACCACGTGGCGCGTCCGCTCGGGGGAGTTCCAGGCCTCGCTCAACAGGCTCAGGGCGTGGTCGGTGGTGATGCTCTCGCTGCCGAACGCGGCGAAGGAGCGCAGCGCGACGAACAGCGGTTCCTGACGGTGCGAACCGGCGGCCAGGGCGAGCAGGGACGACTCCAGGAACTGGCGCAGCTCGTCGTGCTGGAAGTTCGCGCGCAGTTTCCCGGCGTGGTACAGCGCCGCGAAGTAGGCGACGTCCCCGGCGGCGGTGTCACCGGCCACGATCTCCTCGGTGGCCTCGGACAGTTCGCCGCCGGACTCCCCGTGCTCCCTGGTGATGAACGCGTACCCCAGACTCCACTTCTCCAGGACCTCCGTACGGCAGTCACGCGCGACGTGGGCCATCAGCCACGCCGCGCAGGCGGCGGCCGTACGCACGCTGGGAAGCGCGAGGAACCGCCGTCGCCAGTACCGGTCGGCGCAGATCAGGAAGGCGTCCGTCGCGAAGTCCGCCGAGCCGACGTCGTACGGCGGCTCCCGCCCCGCGTCGAGGAACGCCGCGGCCGCCTCCTCGCAGACCCGGTCGAGCTCCCGCGAGTCCGATACCGGAATCTGCCGCAGCCGTGCGGAAATGGCCGCCACGTCCATGCTTCCCCCTCCACCTCTGCGGTCCCCGCCCTGACTATCACGGCCGCCACCGCCGGATCATATGATCGCGAACATGCAGGTGAATGTCGTCACGGCCGTCCACGCGCCGCACGCGGGGCTCCTGTCCCACGCGTGGCAGTCGCTCCTCGCGCAGAGCCATGACGACTGGACCTGGCTCGTCCAGATCGACGGCCCGGACAGCCCCGTTCAGGAGGCGCTCACGTCCTGCGGCGCCGCGTACGACGGTCGCGTCCGGATCGACACGAACGGTACGAGCGAGGGCCCGGCCGTCACGCGCAATGTCGCCCTCGGGCGGGCCGAGGCGCCCTTGGTCCAGAACCTGGACGCGGACGACGAACTCGAACCCGGGGCGCTGTCGTTGCTCGCGCGGGGGCTCGAAGCCCACCCGGAGGCGGGGTTCGCCGTGGGCCGGGCACGGGACCTGCTGCCCGACGGTTCCCTCGTGGACCACACCCTGCCCGTCCGCCCCGGCCTCCTTCCCCGGGGCGCGCTGCTGACCGACTGGGCCACGGACGGCCCGGGGCCCCGCCGCCTGCCGGTCCACCCGGCGGGCGCGATGTGGCGGCGCACCCTGCTGCTGTCTCTGGGCGGCTGGTCGGCCCTCCGCGGCATGGAGGACACCGGTCTGGCCATGGCCGCCTCCGCGGCCGGCCCCGGACTGCTCATCGACGAGCCGACGCTGCGGTACCGCAAGCACCCCGGTCAGACATCGACGGCGGCCTCGGAATTCCGGGGGGGGGGCTATTCAGATAGCCCTCATACGGCAGCGCGCGGAGCAGTTGAGCAGCACGTCCGGCGGGCCTGACGACGGGCCGCGGCCGTAGCCCCCGGTAGGACTTGTGTCCGGGGAACGCCTGCCGGTCGGGCGGGATGATCTCTACGGTTGGGGGCGCGGGCGCGCGTGCCGGCGTGTGGGGAAAGGGAGTTGCATGGAGGAGATCGCCACGTTGGCGGGGGTGTGCGCGAGCAGCGTGGTCACGTTGCTCGTGTCGGACGGGTTCGGCTGGACCAAGGCCCGGCTCCTCGGACTCTTCCGGCGCGGACGGCGCAACGGCCGCACCGCCGACGAGCGGGACGCCGAGCAGACCGTCGAGCGGCTGCGGCGTGCGCTCCTGGAGGGGCGCGAGGCGGGCGACGAGACCGTGGAGGGCGCCGTCGAGCACCAACTTGCGGACGACTTCGAGGAGTTCATGCGCGAGGACCCGGCATTCGCCGAGCACGTCGAGGAAGTGGTGCGCGACGCCCGCAGGGCGGGTCCACCGGCCGCCTTCGGGGCGAACATCCTGCACTACGTCAACCACGAGAAGCTCCTCGCCGCCATGGAGGCGCACTGGTCCCGGTGCGCGGAAGCCGAAGTGTCCGCGGTGATGTTCCTCGCCGGACTGCGCGGCACCGGCCGCCGTACGACGGCCCTGCGCTGGGCGCACTCCCGTGCCGGGCACTTCGCCACGCCCCCGCTCGAAGCCGACCTGGGCCGGAACGCCGACGGCGCGCACGCCGACCCGGCCGCGGTCCTCGACGGCTGGCTGGCCCAGCTCGCGGTGCCCCCGGCGGACCGGCCCGGCGGCCTGGCCGGGAAAGCGGCGGCCTTCCGGGCGGCGTGCGCCCGGGTGCACCGCGACCAGGGGCCGGTCCTCGTGTTCCTCTTCAACGCCGAGACGCGCGGCCAGATCGAGCCGCTGCTTCCCCGTACCCCCGGCAGTGCCGTCGTCATCACCGGCCGCGAGGCACCCCGGCACCTGGACGGCTCCCCGGACTTCGCACCCCTGCCAGTGCCCCCGCTGGGCCTCGACCACTCGGTGGAGCTGCTCGCCCGGGTCAGCGGCATCGCCACCGAACCGGGACGGCTGCGTCCGCTGGCCCGGAACGTCGGGGGCAACCCCTGGGCGCTGCGGATCGTCGCCGGACAACTCCGCTCCCCGGACCCCGGCGTCCTCGACGACATCGGCGACCTGCTCGCACACCGCGACACGAGGCAGGAGCTCCTGGACATGACCGACGAGCCCTCGCTGTACGCCACCCTCGACCTCGCGTACGACCGTCTCGCCCCGAAGTCCGCCCGGCTGTACCGCGTCCTCGGACTGCTGCCGCCGGGGCGGGTCCAGGTGGACACCCTGTGCGCGCTCCTTCCGGCCTGGAGGACGTCCGAAGTGCGCGGCGCGCTGCGGGAGTTGAAGGACGGCAGCCTCGTGGAGCGCGCCGCGCAGGACGCGTACCGCCTCGAACCCCTCGTCCACGACCACGCCCTGACCCGTGCCGAGCAGGACGAGGAGCCCACGGAGCGCGAACAGCTCCGGGACCGGTTCTTCGCGCACCTCCTGGAGTTCGTGGAGCGCGGCGAGGCGGCGCTCTCGGCACGGTGGTTGTACGACCCGGAGTACGTCGCCCCGCGCAGGGAGAGCGCGCCACGAGCCGAAGCGGCCCGTGCGGAGGGGCGGTTGGCCCGCCGTCGGGACGCGCTCGTGCCCGCCGTGCTCCTCGCGCACGCCACCGGCCGGCACCGGCACGCCTGGCGGCTGTGCCAGGGGCTGTGGAGCTTCTACCTGCGGACGGCGAGCCACACGGAGTGGATCGACTCGCACCGCGCGGGCCTCGCCGCGGCCCAGGTCTGCCTCGACGATCCGCTCGCCGTGGCCCGTATGCGCTTCCAGCTCGGCTTCGCCCACCTGGACCGCTGGAGCCTCGACGAGGACGACCCGCGCCTGGCCCGCGAGCAGTTGGAGGCAGGCCTGAGCCTGGTGCGCGGCGCAGAGCGGGGGGAGGGGTGGCGGCGCACCGAGTCCAGCCTGCTCGAAGCCCTGGGGCTGCTCGCCCTGAAGCTGAGGCACGGCACGCGGGCCCTCGACTGCTTCACCCGGGCCTAGGACGCCCTCGACGGCATCGTCCACCCGCGCGGCCACGCCCTGCTCACCTTCCACGCGGCTCGCGCGTACTCGGCCCTGAGTCGGCACAATGACGCCGAGCGGCAATTCGCCCTCGCGCGAGGGGAGTTCGAGCTGCTGCCGACCGGTCCTGACCACTTCAACATCGCAAAGACCTGGTGGCGTCAGGCCGAGGACCGCCTGGCCTGCGGGCAGCCCGAGTCCGCGCTGCGCTGCCTCAACGAGGCCGACGCGGGCACGTCCGGTGCTACGTATCAGCGAGCGGTGGTCCTGCTGCTGCGCGGCGATGTCCACCAGGAACTCGGCGACCGCGACGCGGCGGAGGCGGACTGGACGCGCGCCCGGGACGTGTTCGCGGAACTCGGCAGCCCCCGGGCGGAGGAGGCCCAAGGCCGCCTCGACGGCTGAGGCCGCGCGGCGTCGCCGGTCAGGCGGGGCGCAACTCCAGTACGCCGACGTCCTGGTGCTCACCCGCGCGCACCCGTACGAGCCGGGCTTCCCCTGTGTGCGGCAGGAGCGTGTGGACCACGGAAGCGGCGACGCCGAAGTCGGCCCAGGGCGGGTGCCGCACCCAACGTGCGTGTAGGGAGCTGGAGTTGAGCGGGACGGCCAGGCATCCGTGGCCGGGTTCCTCGTACGCCAGCAGGTCGTGGTGCGGGAACCGTGCCGCGTACGTCCGGGCGTCCGGGTGCCGGTCGAGCGGCACGAGGAGCACGTCGGCGGTACGGGGCAGGCGCTGGTCGGGGTCGTCGACGTCCGCGGCGAGGTGGGCCGACGCGAGGTGGGCGCCCTGGGTGCGCTGGTGGGCGGCGGGGTAGCGGCGCAGGGTGAGCTCCGCGCCGCCCTCCGATACGCGCACGTCCGCGGTCACGTACCGGGCGGGCAGGTGGGGGAGTGCGCGGCGTGCGGGCGGGCCCGGGGGGACCGGGATCGCGCGCGTGACGGCGGGCTGTTCCGGTTCGGGGAGGTCGAGCCAGAAGTAGAACAACTCCCGCAGAAGCCCGGCGGCCTCGCCCGGCCGTGAGGTGATGGCGTCGTACGTCAGGTCCTGAGCCTGCGCTTCTGCTTCGGCGAGCTGTCGGGCGAGTGGGGTGCCGCGGCGGAGGCGGGGGAGTTGTTCGCCCAGGTGGTGCATCGGGGAATCCGGTGCGGCGGTCGCGCGGTCGAATGCGCCCAGGACGCAGGGAATTCCGAGGGTGTGCCCGTACAGAGTCACCGAACCGTGGTCGCCTATCAGGAAGTCGGCGGCGCACAATGCTGCTTTCCAGGTCTCCGTCTCGGGTGCGGGCAGGAGCAGTCCGGAATCCAGCATCGGGGCCAACCAGTGGTGCCACTGCCAGGGGCTGTGGGCGTAATAGGCGCCGGGATGGGCGGTGACGAGTACGCGGAATTCGTCGGCGGGGAGTTCGGCGAGCGCCCGGAGGATCACGTCGCGCGACGGCGAGCCGAGTATGGAGCCGGGCCCCCACGTGGAGGAGACGACGACGAGCCGCTGTCCCGGTTCGAGGCCGAAGGCGCGGCGGTACCGCTCACGGAACGGCAGGGCGGTTCTGAGCTGGTCGATCACGGGGTCTCCGGCGACCACGGCTGCTGGGAGGGCCTGCGGGCAGCTCTCGGCGAGGCGGTCGAGCTGCTCGGAGTGGGAGAGGACGACGGCCGACGGAATCACCTTCCCGTCGTGCACCAGCCACTCTTCCGTAAGCCCGAAAGCCCCGGTTTCCGGTTTCCGGTTTCCGGTTTCCGGTTTCCGGTTTCCGGTTTCCGGTTTCCGGTTTCTTGCCAGCTTCTTATTGTATCCGGCCCCATGTGGCGTGCTGACCAGGGGAGTTCGGAGACGGTGCAGGTCTCCGCCCCTGCTCGTCGCGATCGCGAGATCGAATTCCCGGGAATCCCTGGCTTCCGGCCACGGCACGTGCACCATTCCGCGTTCCGCGAAGAATTCCGTCACGCCGGAGTCGAGGGCGGAGGAACCCGTGCACGAGAAGACCACCTGCACGCGTTCGTCGCCCTCGAAGGCCGAGAGCAGGTCGAGGAGCCGGGTCGCGGAGGTGATGTTGTGCACCACGCCGAGAACCGTGCGCGCGGGACGGACCGTGGCCCAACGGCCCCGGTCCGCACTGATCGGCAGCGGCAGCCGCCGGTCCTCCCGCACTGCATGACTCCTCGTGGTCCACGTCCCCCTGGCTGCGGCCACCCTAACGGCCGCTCACCGCACCCGGAGCACCACCCGCTGCGACCCCCCGGCGGTCCCGCTCAGGTCCCCGAAGGTGAGGCTCAGGGACGGGCCCGTACGAGCCGAGGTCAGCGTCGACGGCTTGCTGAGGACGGTGCGGACCGGGTGCTTCCAGGTCAGCCGGAGGCCCCGTACCGCACGCCGCGGGTCGCTGACCGTGAGCACCGCCGTGCCGTCGCGCCGCTCCACGATCTGCACGCACACCGGGGCGTCCGCGGTGACCTTGCCGACCGTCTCCGGCTCCCAGAACGTGACGCCGGTGAAGCCGAGCGAGGGGACGCGAATCCCTTGCGCCCGCGCCGAGTTGGCGAGCTGGACCAGCCAGTCGCGGTCCGCCGCCCGGGCCGCGGTGCGCGGGCGGCTCGCGCCCGGGAGGACGACGTACGCGTACGAGGCGTCGTCGGGGTCCGTGCCGTGGTCGGCGGTGAGCGTGACGTACCGCCGGGTGACCGGGTCCGTGGAACCGCCGCCGTTGATGTCCTTCCAGGTGCCGGTGCGGGCCTCGCGGAGCGTGCCGAGCCGGGTGCCGCCGGGGAAGACGTACCCGGCGTGCCCGTCGAGGTGGGCCCAGCGCGCGTCGACCGTGCCGTTCGTCTCGCGGACACGGCCGTCCACCAGGAGGCGCGCGGCGCCGTCCGGGCCCAGGTTGCGATTGTCGATCACCGTCTGCACGCCGCTGCCGTCGGTGGCGGTGATGCCCGCGCCGAGGCAGACGATCGCGTCGTCGAGGAAGAACCAGGACTTCCGGGCCGTCAGCGTGGACGACAGGCCGAGGAGGTGCTGCGCGACCGTGGCGTACGTGCCGTCGCTCGCGCCGCCCACCCAGGTCGTGTCCGGTGTCGCCGCGCCCCACGTGCCGCCCTCGCCGTCGGCCAGCTTCTTCAGCGAGGCGGTGGTGCCGGGCAGCCGGTACGGGTCGACGGTGGGCCAGTAGCCGTCGCTGTACTGGCCGCCGTTCGCGTCCCCGGCCCACCAGTAGAGCATTCCCGAACCGGTGTGCCAGCCGCGGACGTTCTCGCCGTTGCCGTTCTCGTAGTACGTGATCCGCTTGGACGCCATCGACAGCGAGGCGGTGAAGGCGCTGGTGCGGTGGACGGCGCGGTCCATCGACGGGAACAGGCGGTGGCCGAGCGGTTCGGGGGCGGGCTTGACCGCGGCGTCGTCGAGCAGCGCGTTCGCGCGGGAGAGCGCGGCGACGCCGAGGGTGCGGCCGGAGCGCACGTCCGCGTACCGGTCGCGGGTGAACCAGCCCTTCGCGAGCGCCTTCCAGCGCGCCGCCTCCGCCGCGCTCGCGCCCTGCGCGAGGACGAGGACCGAGCCGATGACGGCATGGCCGCGCAGATGGTCGTCCTGCTGGACGCCGAGCGGGTCACCGGCGGTCAGGCCCCGGCTGATCGCCCGGCCCGAGACGCCGTCCATCATCAGCCCGTCGTGCAGGCACGGCGCGTACGCCGCCTCCACCGCGTCGAGGAACAACTGCCGCTTCGGATCGGTGACTTGCCAGCTGGAGCCGTCGAGCAGTGCGAGCAGCCGGCCGGTCCCGTCGATGAGGACCGCGCCGTACGACCCGGTGTAGGGCACGTTGGTGTGCTGGATCAGCGAACCGTCCGCGTAGAGCCCGTCCCCCTTCGTGACGTACGGGAACGTCGGCGACATCGCGTCCCGGGCGAGCGCCACCTTGGCCGCCGTACCGTCGAGGATGCCGCGCAGCGCGAGCACCCGGCACAGGTCGATGCGGTTGGCGCCGGTGCTGGTGCCCGTGTACTCCGCGACCTTGGAGTCCGGCACGAAGTGGTCGACGGCGCGTACGGTCGCCGCGATCTGCGCGGCGTCCAGGTGCTCGTGCATCAGCACCGCGACGTCGAGCAGCGCCTGCGGCGCGCCGATCTCCCAGCTGTACCAGTTCCCGTACGGGGCCTGGTTCTCGTGGTACACGTCCGCGATCAGATGCGCGTACGCGGTGATGATCTTTTCCTTGGCGGCCGCGTCACCGGTGAGTCCCGTGCCGGGCTGGCAGTACGCCTCGGCCATCGTCCGCAGCCGCGCCGCGCTCGCCTGGATCTTTCCGGAGTATCCGTAGGACTCCTGGTCCTTGTCCGGTTCCGGGTCCGCGTAGACCGCGTCCGGCCACACCGAGCCCGGCTTCGGGGCCATCGCGTCCAGGTGGCGGCGTGCGGTGGTGCCGAGGGTGGCGAGCTTGGAGCGGAAGGGCTCGGCGGTGGGGCTGAAGCCCTCGCCGAGGAGCAGCGTGCGCCAGCGGGCGCGCAGGGTCGCGAACTCGTCCTCGTCCGCGATGCGTTGGGCCTGGGCCGAACCGCTGGTCAGGCCGAGCGCGAGGGCGGCGGCGCCGGACGTGGCGAGGAAACCGCGGCGGGACCAGCGGGACGTGGGCGTCGTGGTCATGAGAGGGCTCCGAAGGCAGGGGAGGGCTGCTGGAAGTGAGCGGTTTCTAGCACGCAATCGATCGAACGCTCAATAGATGGAACGGAGTTGAGCGTTTTGATCGAGATGGGGGCCGCGTCGAGAGGCTGTCTGACCGATCGGTTAGATTGCTGTCCAGTCGGTCAGCTCTGCTGTGGAGGTACTGCGATGACCCAGGAACGTACGACGTGCTGCATCGTCGGCGGCGGCCCCGCGGGCATGATGCTCGGGCTGCTGCTCGCCCGCGCCGGAGTGCGCGTGACCGTCCTGGAGAAGCACCGGGACTTCCTGCGCGACTTCCGCGGCGACACCGTCCACCCCTCGACGCTCCGCCTGCTCGACGAACTCGGCCTCGGCGCCCGCTTCGCGAAGCTGCCCGCGCGCCGCCTGCACGAGATGCGGATCCGGATCGGCGCCACCACCGTGACCACGGCGGACTTCGGGCGCATGCCCGGCCGGATACGGCACAAGTACATCGCGATGGTCCCGCAGTGGGACTTCCTCGACCTGCTCGCCGAAGCCGCCGCCGACGAGCCCACGTTCACGCTGCGCCGCAGCACCGCCGTCACCGGTCTGATCACCGACTCCGCGGGCCGCGTCACAGGCGTACGCCTCACCGACGAGCGGGGCACCCCCGGCGAACTCGCGGCGGACCTCGTCATCGGCTGCGACGGGCGCGGCTCCGCCGTCGCCGCGGCGGCCGGTCTGCGGCAGCGGAGCTTCCCCGTACCCATGGACGTCTGGCAGATCCGCGTGCCCGCCCCCGGCCCGGACGCCGCGCACAGCGGGCGGGTCTTCGGACACTTCGGCTCCGGACAGGTCGCCGTCACCATGGACCGCGGCGACTACTACCAGACCTCCTACCTCATCGAGAAGGGCACGGACGCCGCCCGGCGCCGCCACGACGTGGGCGAACTGCGCGAGAGGCTGGCCCAACTCTTCGGCTGGGGGCCGGAGTCGACCGACGCCATCCGCTCCTGGGACGACGTGAAGATGCTCGACGTGACGATGGGGCGGCTGCCGCGCTGGTACACCGACGGGCTGCTCTGCATCGGCGACGCCGCGCACACCATGTCCCCGGTCGGCGGCGTCGGCGTCAACCTCGCCGTGCAGGACGCCGTGGCCGCCGCCCGGATCCTCGCCGGACCGCTGCGCCGCGGCCGGGTCGCCGAGGCCGACCTCGCGCGGGTGCAGAAGCGGCGCGAACTGCCCACGGCCGTCACGCAGAAGTCGCAGCTCGCCGAGCACGACATGCTGATCGGGCCCGCCCTCGACCGCACCCTCGACCACCGCCCGCTGCCCCTGCCGCTGCGCGCCCTGCGCCGCTCCCGGCTCCTCCAGGGAGTGGCCGCGTACGTGGGTGGCATGGGCGTACGACCGGAACACGCCCCGGAGTTCGCCCGCAGAACGCAGTCCTGAGCAGGCGTCAGGCGCCAGGCGTCAGGTGTCGATCGCCCGCAGCGTGAACTCGACCAGCTCGTCGGCCGCCGCGTCCAGGTCGAGATCCGGGTCCGAGAGCCAGGCCGCGACCACCCCGTCGATCGCGCCGCCCACCGCCAGGGCGATCACACGCGGCGCGAACTCCCGGAACGCACCGGCCTGTTGGCCCGCGACGAGCAGCTCCACGAGCCCGTCGAGCCGACCGGTCGCCTCATGCCCGCCCGGTGTCTTCAGACGGGTGCCGCCCGCGTCGTCGAGGAGGGTCTCGGTGATGACGCGGACATGGCTCCGGTGGGCCTGCTGGTAGCCGACCATCGCCCGCACGTACGCCACGATCGCCGCGCGCGGATCCGGCGCGGCGTCCACCCGCTCGTGGACAAAGTCCGCGAACCGGCTCACGACGTGCTCGAACGCGGCCCGCGTCAGCTTGTCCTTCGAGCCGAAGTGGTACAGCACCGCGGCCTTCGACAGGCCCGCGCGCTCGGCGATGGCGGCGAGCGAGGCCGCCGGGTAGCCGCGGCTCGCGATCAGCTCGATCGTGCACGCCACGAGCTGCTCGCGGCGGGCCCGCTCGGTGAAGGTCGGCTCCCCAGCGGATCCGGGGCTCCGGCGCGGGCTCATCGTGGGTCATCTCCCCTGCGTACGGGCGGTTCCTGGCCAGGCGGGGGCGCCGCGACCGGGACCGACCGTACACCGGGACCATTGCTGGTGCCTCAGGCGGAGGCCGCGCCCAACTGCCGCTCGGCCGCGTCCAGGGTCTGCTCCAGGAGCACCGCGATCGTCATCGGGCCGACGCCGCCCGGCACCGGCGTGATCAGGCTCGCCCGCTCGGCCGCCGCGGCGAACTCGACGTCGCCGACGTTGCCCGCGTTGTACCCGGCGTCGATGACCACGGCGCCCGGCTTGATGTCCGCGCCGCGGATGAACTCGGGCCGCCCGACCGCCGCGACGAGGATGTCCGCCTCCCGCACCAGGGAGGAGAGGTCCTGGGTCCGCGAGTGGCAGTACGTGACCGTCGCGTCCCGCGCGAGCAGCATCATGCCGACCGGCTTGCCGAGGATCGCGCTGCGCCCGACGACCACGGCGCGCTTGCCGGTCGGGTCGACGTCGTACGCGTCGAGGAGGCGCATGATGCCGCCCGGCGTGCAGGACGCGAAGCCGGGCAGCGCGAAGCCCATCGCCGCGAACGACCGCATCGTCACGCCGTCGACGTCCTTCTCCGGCGCGATCGCCTCGAACGCGGCCCGCTCGTCGATGTGCTCGCCGCACGGGTGCTGGAGCAGGATGCCGTGCACCTCGGGGTCGGCGGACAGCTCGGTGAGCTTCGCGACCAGCTCCTCGGTCGTGGTCCCGGCGGGCAGCGGCACGTGCAGGGAGCGGATCCCGGCCTTCTCGCAGCGGTTCCGCTTCATCCGTACGTACGTCACCGACGCCGGGTCCTCGCCGACGAGCACGGTCGCCAGACAGGGGGTGGCGCCGGTACGTTCGGTCAGGGCGGCGGCGCGGGCGGCGGTGCGCTCCACGATGCGGCGGGCGACGGCGGTGCCGTCCATGAGCTGGGCGTTCAGGGTCTCGGTGGGCTGTGCGGCCATGGGTGCTCCCGGGCGTCGTCGGCATCAACTGCGGATCTCGCCCAGGCGCGCGGCAGCGTACGCGCCCCTCGCGGGGCGGCACGGCGACGGAGACCGTCGGGCCGCTCCCCGGTGGTACTCCACCTCAGCGCCAGTCACGGCCCGCACCCAGGGTAGAGGAGGGCGCGCCGGGGCCTTCCGCCCGGCCCCCGGCTCGGGTCCCGGCTCGGCCTCCGGCTCAGGTCCCGGCTCGGCCTCCGGCTCGGGTCCCTGCTCGGGTCCCGGCTCGGCCTCCGGCTCGGGTCCCGGCTCGGCCTCCGGCTCGGGTCCCTGCTCGGCCCCCGGCTGGGGTCCCTGCTCGGGTCCTTCAGAGGCCGAACAGCTCCGGCCGCTTCGCGAGCGTACGGAAGTGGTCCTGCGGCTGGGCCACCAGCCTGCGGGCCTTGAGGTCCATCAGGCCGCCCACCCCGGAGAGCTCCGCCGACACCGTGCCGTCGGCCTTGCGGATGGTCTGCGTGATCCGGAAGGACTTGCCCTCGCCCCACTGGAACGCGCAGCTCACCGTGACATCGTCCCCGGCCTGCAGCTCGCGCAGATACCGGATCGTGGTCTCCAGGACGACGGGCCCGACGCCCTGGCCCACCAGGTCGTTCTGCCCGATCCCGGCGGCCTGGAGCAGCGACCAGCGGGCGTGCTCGGCGTACTGCAGATACACGGCCTGGTTGAGGTGTCCCTGGACGTCCGTCTCGTAACCACGGACGGTCACGGGAACGGAGAACGCTTCGGTCACGGTCTTTCCTTCGCTCGACTCCGGTGCGCGTCACCGAGGGGGCGGCGCGCGGCCATCATGCCCAACGGCACTGACAGCGACGGCATTCGGGGCTTCGCCGAGCGCCCGGAACAGCCACGGCACCCGCGGCTCCACCACCGGCCGGAACACCCGCCGCACCGGCGCCGAGCAGAGCAGCGCGATCCCGCCCAACGCCAGCGCTGTCACGGCCAGCGCACCGGGCGGGGTGTGCAGCCACGGCGTGTCGTACCAGTCCCAGAACCGGGCGGCCTTGATCAGGAAACCGTGCAGCAGGTAGCCGTACAGCGTGCCCGTGCCGAGTGCCGTGATCCACAGCCGGCGGCCCGGCACCCAGGCCAGGAAGCAGGCCGTCAGCAGCAGCGCGAGCGCGAACAGCGCCGGTGTCGCCACCAGCCCCGCCCACGCGGGCACGCCGCGCCCGGTGACGTCCCCGCGGTGGTACAGCCAGCCGGTGTCGAACCACGGAGCCACCGCGTACGCCGTGCACAGGGCGCCCGCGAGGACCGGGAGCGCCGCGATCCGCACCCGGCGGCGGCGCAGCCAGGTGAAGTGCTCCGGTCTCAGCACCAGTCCGGCCACGAAACACGGCAGGAACCCGAGCACCCGCTGCAGCGCCAGATCCCCGCCGAGCGAGGGCGAGGCGGAGGCCAGCGCGGCCACGGCGAGGGAGACCGCCACCGGCCACCGGATCAGCAGCCACAGCGGTGTGGTCAGCCGCCAGATGAACAGGGCGAGCAGGAACCACATCACGTACCACGGATCGAGCAGGCTGATCGGGTAGCCGGGGTCGTCCTCCGCCCAGCGGTAGAACAGCGTGTACGCGACCTCGAAGACGACGTACGGCACGGCCACGCTCGCGATCAGCCGCCGCACCCGGCCGGGCCCGAGGTCGAAACTCCGGGAGAAATAGCCGGAGATGAGGGCGAAGGCCGGCATGTGGAAGGCGTACACGAGGAGATACAGCGCGGTGGCGGCGCGGCTGCCGTACGTGAGCGGCTCCCAGGCGTGACCGCAGGCCACCAGGACGATGGTGAGGTACTTGGCGTTGTCGAAGTACGGGTCGCGGTTCGCATCGCGCTTCGGCTCGCGTGGTCGCTGCATCTCCCGCCTCCCCCCGGGTCGTTCGCGCTGCCTCCTCGGTTGCCCAGGAGGCCGGTGGTCATGCGTGCGTCGCGCGGTGCGCGGTTCAGACGCGTCTTGGCGAGGCGAGCAGCAGCCTGCCCCCGCCCCGCTCGCCGTGCGCGCTCACCTGCCAGCCCGCCTGCGCCAACGCGTCCGCGCACGCGGCGAGTTCGGCCGCTTCGTCACGCACGGCCCCGCCGGAAATCCCTCCCGGCCCGGATATCGCCCGGACCGCGACCGCCTCGGGCTGGTCCGTCGCCGTGACGCGATAGCCGGGCGTGGCCGTCGCCCCCGCGCCGGACGCCGGGGTGCCGCCCCCCGCTTCCAGGGCCAGCGCGGCGGCCTGCACGAGGTGGCCGCGCTCCCAGGCGCAGGGGCGGTCCGTCGCGCCGTCGGCGTTCGTCATCCGGCGGAGCTCCAGGAGACCTTGCCAGGCACTGTGCACCTCGCGGCGCCGTGCGGGCCCCGCCGCGGGCGCGTCCGGCTCGGCCCCGGTGCGGGCGGCGAACACCGCGCCGCCCTTGGTGTCGGTGACCGGCGCCGCCGCGGGCGGGGCGGCGCTCGACAGCTCGGCCCGCGCCCGGTGTCCGGCGGGGGTGAGGAAGTGCGCCCGCGGCGGCCGGGCGTGCCGGAACGCCAGGCCCAGTCGGACCAGGCCCGCCAACTGCGCCTCGGAGCCCGTGATCCGGCCCGTCACGTCGTCCGCAGCGGCCACGATCCGCCGCTGGCCCGCGGTCAGCCGTCCCGTCATCGGCGCACCCCTTCCACCGTCTCCCCGTGCAGTCCATGGTGCCTCGCACCACTGACAACGGCCCCTCGGCAGCGACTTCTCGACGGCCCCTCGCCCCAGGTCGACGGCCCCTCGCCCAGGGCGGCTACAACAGCCCCGCCGCAACAGCTGTACCAGCGGCCGGTTCAGGGGCGTGTGCGCAGCCGTCCGCCGCCGAACGCCCCCGAGCCGTCCGCCCGCTGCCACCACTCCTCCAGGCCCCGCTGGTCGAGGGCGGGCCAGTCCGGCGTGCGGGTCACGAGCGCGTCGCCCAGGCGGCGGCCCAGGTCGACCAGAGTCCGGCCGGTGGGCGTGCGCTCGTCGTCGTACGCGCCGAGCGCCGCGCCCAGGTCGGCCGTCCCCGAGAGGGCGCGCTCCAGGGCCGAGGCGTCCTGCAGCGCCTTGACCGCGCCCGCGCCGGTGTGCGGCCTGGCCACGGTCGCCGCGTCGCCGAGCAGCAGCAGCGGTCCCGAGGTGTAGCGCGGCGCGGTGAAGTCGTACAGCGTCTGCACGGCGAGCTCCTCGCGCGCGGTGGCCTTCAGGAGCGTGGCCCAGTATGGCGGCAGCAGCGCGTCGGCGAAGCGGGCGAGGCGCTCGCGCTGCGCGTCGTCGAGGGTGTCGTCGTGCGCGTCCGGGTCGCCCGGCGTGCGGGTCAGATCGGTCGAAGGGGCCGTGTAGAGCACCCAGTTGACGCGGCGGCCCGGCGGGTCGGCCGGGCCCGCGGGGATGCGGTAGACGATCAGATGGCCGCCGGGGAAGACCACGTACGCGCACTCGTCGGCCGGCCAGCGCTCCGGATCCGGCAGCCGCTCCACCGGGAAGGCGCCGCGCCAGGCCGGATAGCCCGCGAACCGCGGCTCCACCTCCGCGAACGCCGCGGCCCGCACCACCGAGCGGTGCCCGTCCGCGCCCACGACCAGGTCGAACTCCTCCGCGCCCGCCGAGGTACGCACCGCCGCGCGGCGGCCGTCGCGGGTCACCTTCGTCACCGGCGTGCCGGAGCGGATCTCCGTCCCGGCGGGCATCCGGTCCCGCAACTCGTGCCAGAGAGAACCCCAGTTGTACGTACGGAAGGGGAAGCCCATCGCCGCGATCCGGCGGCCGAGCGGGTCCGGGCAGGCCGCGTCCCGCACGTACCAGTGCCGGTGGTCCAGCTGCACCCACGGCATCGCGGCGTCCAGGTAGCCCGCCGCCTCCAGCTCCGCGTACCGCGCGTCGTGCAGGGCGATGCCCATGCCGCGCTCGCCGAGCAGGCCCGGCGCGCGTTCGTAGAGCGTGACCGACCCCGCGCCCCCGCGCCCGGCCGCGAGCGCCGCCGCGCATCCCGCGATGCTGCCGCCGACGACGGCGACCCTGCGCTCCCGCTGCTTGTCCATCCCGTACCGCCTTCCCCGTAGGGGGAGCAGTCCATCAACGGCCTTGCGGGAAGGGCAAGTTGGCGCGTCGGCCGGTCGGCTGAAGTGTTGCGGTCGCGGGGCCGGAGACGGGTGTGCCCCCGTAGGCGCCGCTGGGGCGCGCCACGGGGGCACGGTGAGGCTCGGTCGGACTCAGCCGGCCAGCTGCTCGTACGCGGGCAGCGTCAGGAAGTCCGCGTAGTCGGCGTCGAGCGACACCGTCAGGAGCAGGTCGTGTGCCTGCTGCCAGTTGCCGGCCTCGAAGGCCTCGTCGCCGATCTCCTCGCGGATCTTGGCGAGTTCCTCGCCGGCGACCTTGCGGGCCAGGTCCGCGGTGGCGGTCACAGCCTGGCCTTCGTGCTCGAATACAACCCCCGCGTTGATCCACTGCCAGATCTGCGAGCGGGAGATCTCGGCGGTGGCCGCGTCCTCCATCAGGTTGAAGATCGCGACGGCGCCGAGTCCGCGCAGCCAGGCCTCGATGTAGCGGGTGCCGACCTGGACGGCGTTGCGCAGGCCGTCGTAGGTGGGCTTGGCGTCGAGCGAGTCGATCGCGATGAGGTCTTCCGGCTTGACGTCGACGTCCTCGCGCAGGCGGTCCTTCTGGTTCGGCTTGTCGCCGAGCACCGCGTCGAAGGAGGCCATGGCGATCGGCACCAGGTCCGGGTGGGCGACCCAGGAGCCGTCGAAGCCGTCGCCGGCCTCGCGGTCCTTGTCGTTCTTGACCTTCTCGAACGCGACCTTGTTGACCTCGGCGTCCCGGCGCGACGGGATGAACGCCGCCATGCCGCCGATGGCGTGCGCACCGCGCTTGTGGCAGGTGCGCACGAGCAGCTCGGTGTAGGCGCGCATGAACGGCGCGGTCATCGTCACCGCGTTGCGGTCCGGCAGGACGAACTTGGCGCCGCCGTCACGGAAGTTCTTGACGATCGAGAAGAGGTAGTCCCAGCGTCCGGCGTTGAGACCGCTCGCGTGGTCGCGCAGCTCGTAGAGGATCTCCTCCATCTCGTACGCGGCCGTGATCGTCTCGATCAGGACGGTGGCGCGGACGGTGCCCTGCGGGATGCCGACGTAGTCCTGGGCGAAGACGAAGATGTCGTTCCAGAGGCGGGCCTCCAGGTGTGACTCCGTCTTCGGCAGGTAGAAGTACGGGCCCTTGCCGAGCTCGATGAGGCGCTTGGCGTTGTGGAAGAAGTACAGGCCGAAGTCGACGAGCGCACCCGGGACGGCGCGGCCGTCGAACTTCAGGTGCCGCTCCTCCAGGTGCCAGCCGCGCGGGCGCATCACGACGGTGGCCAGCTCGTCGGCGTCCTTCAGGGCGTACGACTTGCCGGACTTCGGGTCGGTGAAGTCGATGTTCCGCGTGTAGGCGTCGATCAGGTTGACCTGGCCGAGGACCACGTTCTCCCAGGTGGGGGCCGAGGCGTCCTCGAAGTCGGCGAGCCAGACCTTGGCGCCCGAGTTGAGGGCGTTGATGGTCATCTTGCGGTCGGTGGGACCGGTGATCTCCACGCGGCGGTCGTTCAGGGCCGCGGGCGCGGGGGCCACGCGCCAGGAGTCGTCCTCACGGATCCGAGCGGTCTCCGGGAGGAAGTCGAGCGTAGAGGTGCGGGCGATCTCGGCGCGGCGCTCGGCGCGGCGGGTGAGGAGCTCGTCACGCCGGGGCGTGAACAGCCGGTGCAGCTCCGCCACGAAGGCGAGGGCGGCGTCGGTGAGGACCTCTTCCTGCCGAGGCAGGGGCTCGGCGTCGACGATGGCCAGCGGGGACGGCGCTGGTGCGGACATGAGCTGTCACTTCCTTCAGCGGGATGAACAGGTGCGGCCCGAAGGCCTCGGAGCCGCTGCGACACCGGAAGACGGGGTGGCCAGAACACGGCACTGAGTGCCGCGAAGGGGCATGACCGGCTTCTAGGCCGCCGGAGCGCGGGGCGCTTCTGACCAGTGGATAGTAGTTTCCTCATAGTGGAAGTTCAAGGTGTGTTGATGTCGAGATTCTCCGAGTCGACAGAACATGGCTCTGAGTGCCATTCCGATCACTCCAGGTTCACTGCCCGATGCGTGGCCGGTTTCACGCTCCTGCACCGGGTCACCGCCCGCGCTCACTCCAACCGCGCCAGGTCCGCCTCCGTGTCGATGTCGTACGCCTCGGCCACGTCCCCGCACTCGACGCGTGTGATCTCCGCCTCGTGCTCGTTCAGGTAAGCGCGCGCCCCGCGATCCCCGGTCGCCGTCGCCGCGATGCCCGGCCAGTGCTCGGCCCCGAACAGCACGGGATGCCCGCGCCCGCCGTCGTACGCGGCACACGCCAGACTCGACGGGGACGTGCAGGCCGCCACCACCCGGCGTACCGCCTCCGCGCCGATGCCCGGCTGGTCGACGAGCGAGACGAGCGCCGCCTGCGCCTGCGCCTGTGCCTGTGCCTGCGCCTGCCCCGCCGCGAGCGAGGCGAGCCCGGCCCGCAGCGACGAGCCCATGCCCTGCTCCCACTCCGGGTTCTCGACCAGGACGCAGCCGTCGAGCGCGGCCTCCTCCCGTACGCGATCGGCCGCCGCACCGATGACCACGTGCACCTCGGCGCAGCCGCCCGTACGCAGCACCCGTACCGCGTGCTCCACCAGGGGGCGGCCCCGGTACGGCAGCAGTGCCTTCGGGCGGCCGCCGAGCCGCCGCCCGCCGCCCGCGGCGAGCAGCAGCCCCGCGACGCGCGGCTCCCTTACCGCAGCCGTCTCGCTCTGTCTCATGGCCCAGCCTCCGCGATTCGGCCAACTCCGTCGTACCGGTCCGGCTCTTCGAGCCGCACCCCGCTCCTACCGCCAGCCTACGAACGCCTGCGCTGTCGCGCGGGACGGAACGGAACACTTCGCTCAGTCCCGGACAGGGGACGAGGCGGTCGAATTCAGTCACGGGAGTGGCGAGCGCGCCGCCGCGTGGCGTTAACTGACCCGCGTCCCCGGCGACCGACCATCGCAGCCAGGCAGGGCCTGGGGGGACCGGGGGCGCGGGGGAACCGCGGTGGGCGTGGCGGAACCGCCAGAACCACCTGAGGCATCAGATCCACCTGAAGCATCAGATCCACCTGACACGAGACACGGGCGCACGACCGAGTGCGAGGGGGATGAGCTGTGTTGCGAAGCGTGCGACAGAGACGACCGGTGGTGGGCGGCGACCTGGATCCGAAGGTGGAGCGACTGAGCTCCGCCGTATCCCGGCTGCGCCGCGAACTGGCCGCGTACCCGTCCGAGTTCCCGGACCGCGGCATCGCCGAGGACGAACTCGCGGCGCTCGCCGCGATGGCCTCCCACGGGGCTCCCGAGCTGCCGCGGCTGCGGCGCTCGCTGCTCCTGATCGCCTGCTCCGTGGGCTCGGTCAGCGCCCTGACCGGTGCGCTCGCCGACGTACGGGAAGCGGTGGACGTCTTCGGGGGACCGGCCCCGGCGTGAACCGGGTGGCGGGTCAGGCCACCCAGTGGCGGGGCCTGCCCTCGCCGTCGGCCGTCGGCAGTCCCGCCGCCAGCGCCCTGGCCAGCCGGCCCACCGCCTCCACGCAGAGCTCGGCGGGCAGCGCGTAGGGGATGCGGAGGCGGTGCTCGTGCGTGCCCGGATCGGCGCCGAAGCGCGAGCCGCCCTCCACGCGTACGCCGTGGTCGAGTGCCGCCGTCGCCAGGGCCGAGGAGACCGGCGCGCCCAGGTCCACCCACAGGCAGAGCCCGCCGGGCGGCAACTGCCAACGCCACTCCGGGAGTTGCTCGGCGAGCGCGGCCGCGAGCGCCGACCGCTGCGAGCGCAGCAGCGGCAGCCGCTCCTTGAGCACCGCGTCCGTACGCTCGATCAGCTCGGTCGCGAGCAGCTGGTCGAGGACGGAACTCGCGATGTCCGTCGGCACGCGGTGGGTGGCCAGCTCGGTGACCAACTGCGTGCTCGCCCGCACCCAGCCGATCCGCAGACCGCCCCAGTGCGTCTTGCTCAACGAGCCGACGGTGACGAGCTGTTCGCCCACACCGTGCCCGGCGAGCGAGGCGAACGGCGCGGGCGGCGGGACGTCGAGCGCGATGTCCGTGAGGGTCTCGTCGACGAGCAGCCAGGTGCCCGTGCGGCGCGCCGTGTCGAGGATCCGCCGGCGCTGCTCGACGGGCATCAGGCGGCCCGTCGGATTGTGGAAGTCCGGTACGAGATAGGCGAGTCGGGGCGCCGCCTGCCGCAGCGTCGACTCCGCCACCTCGGCGTCCCAGCCCTCGTCCGTCACCGGCACGGGGGTCGCCCGCAGTCCGTCCCTCCGGACCGCGTCGAGGACGTTCGCGTAGCTGGGGTTCTCCACCAGGACCCGGTCGCCGGGCCGGGTCAGGAGCGAGAGGGTGAGCGACACCGCCTGCTGGGCGCCGGAGGTGATCAGGATCTGCTCGGGCAGCGTGGACAGACCGCGGCGCGTGAACCGCTCCGCCACCGCCGCCCTCAACTCCGGTAGCCCGTAAGGGTGGTAGCCCGCCGTCGCCGCGTGCCGGGCCATCGAACCCGTCACCGCGGCGAGCGCCTCGGTCAGCACGCCCTGCGGTGCGTACGGAGCGGCCATGGCCAGGTCGATGACGTCGTCCGTCTCCGCGTACGCGACGTTGCTGGGCCGCCGGCCCTCGGGCAGCACGGTCCAGGTGCCCGAGCCGCGCCTGCTGTGCGCGAAGCCGTCCGAGCGCAGCAGGTCGTACGCCGCCGTGACCGTGGCCCGACTGATACCGAGGGCCGTCGCGAGCTCGCGCTCGGCGGGCAGCCGGGTGCGCAGCGCGATCCGGCCGTCGAGCAGCAGGGTGCGGACGCCCTGCGCCAGGGCGCGGTAGCCGGGCCGCTCGCCCGCGGTCGCGGTGAGGAGCCCGGCGAGCCGACGGCTGCCGAGGGTGCTGTCCACGGAACGGACCACCTGCGTCTCTGCCATGCCAACTCCTCGTGATTGGCCCTCCTGGGCTGGCCAATCACTCTACAGACTGGGGGCAGTGGTCGGCCCTGTGGGGGAAGTGGCCTGGATCGGACTGGCTGTGGGAGGAGGCGGCGATGGTGCGGGAGAGCACGGTGGAGTACGTGGACGAGGTGGCCGCGGGAGGTGATCCCGGACGCGTCGTCGTCGGAGTGAGCGGCTCCCTCGCGAGCCTGGCCGCCCTGCGCGCGGGCGCCGCCGAGGCCCGCCGCTCCGGCCGCGTCCTGGTCGCCGTGCACGCCTGGGAGCCGCCCGAGGGCGAGGCCCTGTACCTGCGGTACCCGGACCGGGTCTGGGCCGCCCTGTGGAAGACCCAGGCCAGGATCTGCCTCGACCGCGCCTTCGACGAGGCCTTCGGCGGCAACCCGCGCGGGGTCACGGCGCGCCGTCTCGTCGTACGCGACCGGCCGGGCCCGGCGCTGTGCAAGGTCGCCCACCGGGAGTCCGACGTGCTGCTGCTCGGCACCCGCCCGTCCCGCCGTACGGGCGCTCCGCGCGGCCGCGGCGGGAAGGTCGCCCGGCACGTCCGCCGGCGCGCGGCCTGCGCCTGGCGCCTTGTGCCGGGCCCGGCCCGCCCGAAGGGGGTACGACGCGCGCTGCGCGCTCTGCGCGCGGACGACTTCCGTACGGCGCCCGCGCCGACTGCCGGGCGGGGTACGGGAGTTGCCGGGGACCGGTTCAGCGGCGGATGAGGCCGAGTCCGGTCGCCGTTGCCACCGCGGCGGTGCGGGAGTCGACGTCGAGCTTCGCGTAGATGCGCGCCAAGTGGGACTTGACCGTGCCCTCGGTGAGGTGCAGCCGACCGCCGATCGCCTGGTTGGACAGGCCCTCGGCCACCAGCGACAGGACTTCGGTCTCGCGCCGGGTCAGTGTGGTGGCGGGGGTGCGCAGCCGGTGCATCAGACGGTCGGCGACGGCCGGGGCGAGCGTCGTGCGCCCGGTGGCGGCCGTGCGGACGGCGGCCGCGAGGTCCTCGGGCGGGGCGTCCTTGAGGAGGTAGCCGGTGGCGCCCGCCTCGATCGCGGGCAGGGTGTCCGCGTCGGAGTCGTACGTGGTGACGATCAGGACGCGGGGCGCGTCGGTGCTTTCGGTGATCCGGGCGGTGGCCTCGGCCCCGCCCATGCCTCGGCCGAACCGCAGGTCCATCAGGACGACGTCGATGTCCCCCAGGGCCGCACGCGTGACCGCCTCCTCGGCTGTGGCGGCCTCGGCGACCACGGTGAGGCCGGGCTCGGTCTCCAGAACGGCTCGGAGCCCGGCCCGTACCACCGGGTGATCGTCGGCGAGCAGCAGCCGGATGGGGCTCTCGGTCATCGGTGGGCCTCGGGTTCGCCGTCGGTGCGGGGGTCTGCGGAGGGGGCTGTGCGGGGGTTGGGACGGGGGTCCGTACGGGGGTCGGTACGGGGGTCCGTACGAGGGTCCGTACGAGGGTCCGTACGAGGGTCGGTACGGGGTTCCAGAGGAAGCTCGGCGGTCAGGGATGTGCCCCGGCCGGGGGCCGAGTCGAGGGTGAAGGTGCCGCCGAGGGCCTGCATCCGGGCGCGCATCGCGGCCAGTCCGAAGCCGCCGCGCTCCGGGTCGGGGGCGGGCAGCCGGTCCGGGGCGAATCCGGCGCCGTCGTCCACGACGCCGAGGGAGACGCGGCCGCCGCGATGACGCAGGGTGACATCGGCGGTCTCGGCACCGGCGTGCTGGACCGTATTGGCAAGGGCGGACTGGGCGATGCGGAGCAGCGCCACCTCGTGCGCGGTCGGCAGCGGCACCGGCTCGCCGTCGAGACGGAAGCGCGCGGTGAGCCGGTGCCGGGCGGACGTGGTGGCGCAGAGCCGTTCCAGGGCGCCGGCCAGCGTGGTGTCCTCCAGGGCGGGCGGGGTGAGCGCCGCGACGAAGCGGCGGGCCTCGGCCAGGTTGTCGACGGCGGCCTGCCGCGCCTGGTCCACGTGGCGGGCGGCGTTGTCCGGCGCTTCGGGCAGGGCCCGCTCGGCGGCGCGCAGCAGCAGCTGGATGCTGGTCAGCCCCTGGGCGAGGGTGTCGTGGATCTCCCGGGCCAGGCGTTCACGTTCCGCCAGGACGCCCGCGGTGTGCTGGGCGGCGGCGAGGTCGGCGCGGGTGGCGGTGAGCTCGTCGATGAGCTTCTGGCGCTCCTCGCTCTCCCGGTACAGGGCCTGGTACCCCCACACCACGGCGACGGCCACAGCCGCTCCCAGGGCCGGGCCGATCGCCATGGGCGCGCCGAACGAGCCCTGGTGGGCGGCGTACGCGGCGATCGCCGCCACCGCCGTCGCGAGCACCGCGAGCAGCCCGGCACGGCGGGGCAGCAGGTGGAGTTGGAGGAAGTACAGCGGGAACGCCACCCACACCCCGTCGCCCGACAGGGCGAGCAGGGCCAGCCAGCAGACGCCCACACAGGCCAGCCACCACGCGGCGGCCGACCGGGACCGCCGTATCCGCGGCAGCAGCGGGCCCGCCGCGTACACCAGGGCGCACACCACGGTCACCGTGACGACCGCCCCCGCGTGCGGCCGGCCGTCGGCCACCGCGCGGACGGCGGTCAGGGCGAGCAGGCCGACGATCAGCAGGTGCAGGCACCAGGCCAGGATCCGGGTGGTCGGGGTCAGGGAGGGGGCGGTGGCGTTCACAGTCGTTCCAGCCTAAGGAGACCGGGCCCGAAGCGGCCTCCATCGAAAGTTACAACTCGCCTGGCGCCCTTCGATCCCCGAGGTGCCGTCCTGCGCCAGATGCCCGGGCGGGGGCTCGACGGCGACGGTGGAGTCCTTCCGATTCCACCACCTGAAGGGGCTGGCCGAGCCGTGTTCGTCGCCTGGAGAGACCTGAAGTTCGCCAAGGGGCGCTTCGCCCTGATGGGAACCGTCATCGTGCTGATCACCCTGCTTGTCGGCCTGCTGTCCGGGCTGACGGCCGGCCTGGGGCAGCAGAACATCTCCGCCGTCACCGGCCTGCCCGCCGACAGGATCGCTTTCAACGCCCCCGGCCGCGGACAGGACCTGTCGTACGCCGACTCCACCGTCACGGACGAGCAGTGGCGGGCGTGGGCGAGTACCCCCGGGGTCACCTCCGCCGAACCGCTGGGCATCACCACGACCAAGGCCACGGCCGGCGACCGGAGCGCCGGTGTCTCCGCGTTCGGCGTGCGGCCCGGCTCCTCGCTCGCCCCCGAGAGCGGCAGGATCGACGACACGTCCGCCGTCCTGTCCACCACGGCCGCCGACGACCTCGGCCTGCGGCCCGGGGACACCCTCACGCTCGCCGGGCAGCGGCTGACCGTGGCCGCCGTACGGGGAGACGCCTCCTTCAGCCACACGCCCGTCGTCTGGACCAGCCTGACGACCTGGCGGAAGGCAGCGCCGCCCACCGAGGCCGACGGCCCGGCCGCCACCGTGATCGCTCTGAACGCCGACCCGGCCGCCGACCTCGGCGCCGCGGACCGGGCAGCGGGCACCGAGACCGTCTCCAAGCAGGACTCCCTGTCCGCGATCGGCTCGTACACCTCCGAGAACGGCTCACTGCAGCTGATGCGCGGCTTCCTGTTCGCCATCTCGGCCCTGGTCATCGGTGCGTTCTTCACCGTCTGGACGATCCAGCGCAGCGCGGACGTCGCCGTCCTGAAGGCACTCGGCGCCTCCACGGCCAACCTCCTGAAGGACGCCCTCGGCCAGGCCCTCGTCCTGCTCACCGGCGGCACGCTGCTCGGTACCGCTGTCGCCGCCGGGCTCGGCGCCGTCGTCGCGGGTGGCGCGGTGCCGTTCCTCCTCACGCCCGCCACCGTCCTCGTACCCGCCGCCGTGATGATCCTGCTCGGCGCGCTCGGGGCCGCCCTGTCCATCCGCCGCATCACGTCCGTCGACCCGCTGACCGCTCTGGGGAGCGCCCGATGAGCCTGAACCTGACCGACATCACCCTGACCTACCCCGACGGCGACAGCCGTCTGACCGCCCTGGACGGGGTCGGCCTCGACGTGCCGAAGGGCAGCCTGACCGCCGTGGTGGGGCCCTCGGGCTCCGGAAAGTCCAGCCTCCTCGCCGTGGCCGCCACCCTCATCACGCCCGACACCGGCACCGTGACCGTCGACGGCACCACCACCACCGGAATGACCCGCGCGGAGCTGGCCGAGCTGCGCCGGCACAAGATCGGGATCGTCTTCCAGCAGCCCAACCTGGTGCCGTCGCTCACCGCGGTCGAACAGCTCCAGGTCATGGCCCAGATCGACGGCCGCCGACCGGCCGGTGCCCGCACCCGCGCCCTCGAACTCCTCGACGCGGTCGGCCTGGTGGACCAGGCCCGGCGGCGGCCCCACCAGCTCTCGGGCGGTCAGCGTCAGCGGGTCAACATCGCCCGCGCCCTGATGAACGACCCCACCGTGCTCCTGGTCGACGAGCCCACCAGCGCCCTCGACCACGAACGCGGCGCCGCCGTCATCGAGTTGATCACCCGGCTCACCCATCAGCGGGCGACCGCCACGGTCCTGGTCACCCACGACCGCACCCACCTCACCGCCGTCGACCAGACAGCAGAGGTCCACGACGGCCACCTCCACCTGCCCACCGCCACACACTGACGCACCGGCCCGGCCGTACGCGCGGTCGGGCTCCGGGGTGGGCCGTACGCACGCACCAGCCCGAAGCCGTTCGGAGGCACGGACGGGCCCGAAGCCCGCCGGAGGTGCGGACGGGTCCGAAGCCCGCCGGAGGCACGGACGAGCCCGTAGCCCCCCGGAGGTGCGGACGGGTCCGAAGCCCTCCGGAGGTGCGGACGGGCCCGTAGCCCGCCGGTCGCTTCGGCGTGCTCGGGCCCGTCCGCTTGCGTCAGTCGGTGTCCGGAGACCCGGACTCCGGGCCCCTCAGGACCCGTTCGTGTTCGCCAGGGCCACCGACAGCTCCGCCGCGACCTGCTGGAGGATCGGGACGATCTTCTCCGTGGCGGCCTCGGTGACGCGGCCGGCCGGGCCGGAGATGGAGATGGCCGCCGCCGTGGGGGAGTCGGGGACCGGGACCGCGAGGCAGCGGACGCCGATCTCCTGCTCGTTGTCGTCCACCGCGTACCCCGCCTGGCGGACCTCGGCGAGCGCGTCGAGGAACCCCTCCGGTGTGGTGATGGTCTTCTCCGTCGCGGCGGGCATGCCCGTACGAGAGAGCAGGGCGCGGACCTCCTCGGCGGGCGTGCCGGCGAGCAGCGCCTTGCCCACACCGGTGGAGTGCGGCAGGACGCGGCGCCCGACCTCCGTGAACATCCGCATCGAGTGCTTGGACGGCACCTGCGCCACGTACACGATCTCGTCGCCGTCGAGCAGCGCCATGTTCGCCGTCTCGCCGGTCTCCTCGACCAGGCGGGCGAGGTAGGGCCGTGCCCAGGTGCCGAGGAGGCGGGAGGCGGATTCGCCGAGGCGGATCAGGCGGGGGCCCAGGCTGTAGCGGCGGTTGGGCTGCTGGCGGACGTACCCGGTGGCGACAAGGGTGCGCATCAGGCGGTGGATGGTCGGCAGCGGCAGACCGCTGCTCGCGGAGAGTTCGCTCAGGCCGACCTCGCCCCCCGCGTCCGCCATGCGCTCGAGCAGGTCGAAGGCGCGCTCAAGTGACTGGACTCCACCGCTGGCGGCGGGCTTGGAGGCGCTTTCGGTGGAGGCGTCGCTGGCGTTGGACGTCGGCACGGCGCGGTCCTTTCGGTGCTCAGGAGCAGGCGGACGTGCAGCCTACCCGTCGGTTCCTCGCGTGCGGGTGCCCGGTGGCCCGGTCTTGTACGTAAGTATATTCTGCGTAGCGAAATATAGCTTTCGCTTCATGGAAAGCTCTAGTCTGGGTAGAGAACCGGAACGAAGCCCTCCGGGTGCGCTCGGGGGGTCTTGACTGGGCCGGACGGCGCGGTGAAGATTCGTTCAACAGATTGTTGAATACCAATACCCCCTTCCGTACTCGACAGAGCCGCGGAAGAGGAAGAGAGGGGAAACGGGTGTCCGACGTGGAACTGGTCCTTCGCTCGACGCGAGTCGTCACCCCCGAGGGCACGCGCGCCGCCTCCGTCGCCGTCGCCGACGGGAAGATCGCAGCCGTCCTTCCGTACGAGACCGAGGTCCCCGAAGGCGCCCGGCTCGAGGACTTCGGGGACGACGCGCTGCTCCCCGGCATCGTCGACACCCACGTCCACGTGAACGACCCCGGCCGCACCGAGTGGGAGGGCTTCTGGACCGCCACCCGCGCCGCGGCCGCCGGCGGCATCACCACCCTCGTGGACATGCCCCTCAACTCCCTGCCGCCGACCACGACGGTCGACAACCTGCGGACGAAGCAGGAAGTCGCCGCCGCCAAGGCGCACATCGACATCGGCTTCTGGGGCGGCGCGCTCCCGGACAACGTGGCGGACCTCAAGCCCCTGCACGACGCCGGCGTCTACGGCTTCAAGTGCTTCCTCTCGCCCTCCGGCGTCGACGAGTTCCCGCACCTCGACCGCGAGCAGCTCGCCGCGTCCATGGGGGAGATCGCCGGGTTCGGCGGACTGCTCATCGTGCACGCCGAGGACCCGCACGAGCTGGACTCCGCCCCGCACCTGAGCGGCCCCAAGTACGGCGACTACCTGCAGACCCGGCCGCGGATCTCCGAGGACGCGGCGATCAAGGGCCTCATCGAGACCGCCAAGCGCCTGAACGCCCGCGTGCACGTGCTGCACCTGTCGTCCTCCGACGCGCTGCCGCTGATCGCCGCCGCCAAGGCCGAGGGCGTCAAGCTCACCGTCGAGACCTGCCCGCACTACCTCACCCTGACCGCCGAGGAAGTCCCGGACGGCGCGAGCGAGTTCAAGTGCTGCCCGCCCATCCGCGAGGGCGCCAACCAGGACCTGCTGTGGCAGGCGCTCGCCGACGGCACCGTCGACTGCATCGTCACCGACCACTCGCCGTCCACCGCCGACCTGAAGACCGACGACTTCGCCACCGCCTGGGGCGGCATCTCCGGCCTCCAGCTCAGCCTCCCGGCCATCTGGACGGCGGCCCGCGAGCGCGGCCACTCGCTCGACGACGTGGTGCGCTGGATGTCGGCGCGTACGTCCGAGCTGGTCGGCCTGGACCAGAAGGGCGCCATCGAGGCCGGCCGCGACGCCGACTTCGCGGTCCTCGCGCCCGACGAGACCTTCACCGTCGACCCCGCCGGACTCCAGCACCGCAACAAGGTCACCGCGTACGCGGGCAAGACCCTGCACGGCGTCGTGAAGTCCACCTGGCTGCGCGGCCGGCGCATCCACGCGGGCGGCGAATTCACCGTGCCCTCCGGCCGACTCCTCGAAAGGAAGAACTGATCCCCGTGGCGCAGAATAATTCCGGTTTGGCCACCTTCACCGGCGACGCGAGCCCCTACGGCGGCGGCGAGCCGTACGCCGACTACCGCACCCCTGGTCCGTCGGGGTTTCCCTTCACCCAGTACGCCAACCTGGCCGACCGCCAGCTCGGCGCGGGTGTCATCGCCGCCAACGACGAGTTCTTCGCCGAGCGGGAGAACCTGCTCAAGCCCGAGGCCGCCGAGTTCGACCCGGAGCACTTCGGCCACAAGGGCAAGATCATGGACGGCTGGGAGACCCGCCGTCGGCGCGGTGTCTCGGCCGAGGTCCCGCACCCCACCGACGAGGACCACGACTGGGCGCTCGTCCGCCTCGGCGCCCCCGGCGTCATCCGCGGCATCGTCGTCGACACCGCCCACTTCCGCGGCAACTACCCGCAGGCCGTGTCCATCGAGGGCGCCAACGTCGAGGGCTCGCCCACGCCCGACGAGCTGCTCTCCGGCGACGTGAAGTGGACGACGCTCGTCCCGCGCACCGCCGTCGGCGGCCACGCGGCCAACGGCTTCGAGGTCACCGCCGAGCAGCGCTTCACGCACCTGCGCGTCAACCAGCACCCCGACGGCGGCATCGCCCGCCTGCGGGTCTACGGCGAGGTCGTGCCGGACCCGAAGTGGCTCGCCGCCCTCGGCACGTTCGACGTGGTCGCCCTGGAGAACGGCGGCCAGGTCGAGGACGCCTCCGACCGGTTCTACTCCCCGGCCACCAACACCATCCAGCCGGGCCGCTCCCGCAAGATGGACGACGGCTGGGAGACCCGCCGCCGCCGCGACAAGGGCAACGACTGGATCCGCTACCAGCTGGTCCAGCAGTCCGAGATCCGCGCCGTCGAGATCGACACCGCGTACCTCAAGGGCAACTCGGCCGGCTGGGCCGCGCTTTCGGTGAAGGACGGCGAGTCCGGCGAGTGGACCGAGGTCCTTCCCCGCACCCGCCTGCAGCCCGACACCAACCACCGGTTCGTGCTCGACACGGCGGCCAAGGGCACGCACGTCCGCATCGACATCTACCCCGACGGCGGCATCTCCCGCCTCCGTCTCTTCGGTTCCCTGACCGAGGACGGCGCGGCCCGCCTCGCCGCCCGTCACCAGGAGCTGGGCGGCTGACGACACGCACCGCCCCTGGGGCGCGCCGGGAGGACAGCCCCGGCGCGCCCCATCCGCCTTTCCGGAGGCTTACGCCGCGTGCCCGCCGTCGACGGAGAACTCCGCGCCGGTGACGTACGCGGCCTCCGCGCCCGCCAAGTAGCCCACCATGGAGGCGACTTCGGTGGCCGAGCCGTAGCGGCCCAGGGCCGTCATCGCGCTCTGCGCCTCGGCGAACGGGCCGTCCGCCGGGTTCATGTCGGTGTCGATCGGGCCCGGGTGCACCAGGTTCGCGGTGATGCCGCGCCCGCCCAACTCCCGTGCGAGCGCCTTGGTCAGGCCGATCAGCGCGGCCTTGCTCGTCGCGTACAGCGTCCCGCCGGGGCCCGGTACGCGCTGCGCCATGCAGCTGCCGACCGTCACGATCCGGCCGCCGGGTCCGAGCCGCGCGGCCGCGGCCTGCGAGGTCAGGAACACCGAGCGCACGTTGACGTCGAGGACCCGGTCGACCGTGTCGAGCGCGAGGTCGTCCAGCGGGCCGAGCACGCCGACGCCCACGTTGTTCACGAGCACGTCGAGCCGGCCGAACGCGCCGACCGTGCGCTCCACCACCGCCACGGCGGCTGCCGCGTCGGCCGCGTCCGCCCGGATCGCGAGACCCCGCCGTCCCGTCGCCTCGATCTTGCCGACGACGTCCTGGGCCGCGGCCTCGTCCCGTACGTAGGTGATCGCCACATCGGCGCCGTCCTCCGCGAGCTTCAGCGCGATCGCCGCGCCGATGCCCCGGCTGCCGCCCGTCACGAGTGCCACCTTGCCGCTCATATCCGTACTCCTTGCTGTATCCGCCGTGTTGTTGTGCTTGCGTGTTCAAGTACAGCGGGCGGGCCGCGGGGGCGCTGGCGGGAATCGGACAGGGCATCCCGGGGTGCGGGTGAGCGATGAGTTTCCGGTGGGCGGGCGGTCATTCCTGGTGACAGCGGCGCTCACGAGACAACGGGACGGGTCATGAAGCTCACACTCACCCAGATGGTCACCCTCGACGGCGTGATGCAGGGCCCCGGCGGGCCCGACGAGGACACCGGCGGCGGCTTCACCCAGGGCGGCTGGGTCTGGCCGTACTTCGACGAGGACTTCAGCGGGTTCGTCGACGAGAACTTCCGGCGCGCGGACGCCTTCCTCCTCGGCCGTCGCACGTACGAGATCTTCGCCGCGTACTGGCCCAAGCAGAGCGGCGACCCCGTCTCCGAGGCCCTCAACTCCCTGCCGAAGTACGTCGCGAGCACCACCCTGACCGGCGCCGACTGGGAGGGCGCCCAGGTCATCGGCGGCGATCTCGCGGCAGAGGTCACGGCGCTGAAGGAGAAGCCGGGCCGCGAACTCCAGATGCACGGCAGCGCCGGTCTCGCGCGGGCGCTGTTCGGGCACGGGCTGATCGACACCGTGCACCTCATCACGGTGCCGGTCGTGCTCGGCGCCGGAGAGCGCCTCTTCGCGGCGGGCACCCTGCCCACGGCCTTCCGCAACGCCGACACCCGCGTCACCCGCACGGGAGTCGTCATCGGCACGTACGAGCGCGAAGGCGCCCCGGAGTACGCCTCGCTCTGACCCGGACGACCGCGACAAGGCGGGCGGCGAGGACCACGGACGAGGCGAGAGCCGCCGCGGCCGTGCAGACGACCAGGGCGGGCCAGGCGTACGCGACCTGGCCGAGTGTTCCGGACCGGCGCATCAACAGGCCGACGAGCGCGGCGAGTTGGGTCAGGAGCAGCGGGGGCAGAGCGTACGGCAGGACGCGCGGCGCGAGCCGCCACCACGCCCGACCGGACGTGCGCCGAGCCCACCGTCCGGCGCGGACCGCACCACGGGTGCCGAGGGCGAGCGCGAGGAGGGTGAGCGCGGCGAGGACCCAGTCGGCCGTCATGGAGAACGGCTCGGCCACCTCGGCCCGCTTGCCCTGGGCGAGGTCGACGAGGCCCTGGGTGATCTGGGCCGCGTCGTCCCCGGACAGCATGCCGGTGTTGGTGACGACGGCGATCCCGGTCCCGCTGTCCGGCAGCAGCGTCGCCATGGAGTTGTGCGTGAGCAGCTGACCGGTGTGCTGGATCCGCCGGGGCCCTTCGTGGGTGTTCACCGACCAGCCCATCGCGTAGTCGCTGTCCCGTGGCGTGGCCGGCGGCGTGTGCGTGACGTCGATGGTCCGCGCGGAGGCGATGCGCCGCCCGTCTGCGGAGACACCCTGGTTGCTCTGGACGATCAGCCACCGCGCGAGATCGTCGGCGGTGGTGACCACTCCATGGCCGCCCGCGGCGAACCAGCGGGGGTGGTCGACGGGCACGGTCGTCCCGTACGCGCGCACATGGCCGCGCGCCTGTCCGGGCATCTGCTCCGTTCCGGCGACGGACGACGTACGGGTCATGTGCAGCGGGCGGAAGATCTCTTCGGCCATGTACTCCGCGAACGGGCGTCCGCCGACGACCTCGACGAGGCGTGCGGCCACGAAGTAGTTGGGGTTGTGGTAACTGTGCCGGGCGCCCGGAGCCGTGGCGAGGCGCGCGTCACGCATCGCGGCGACGGCTTCCTTGAGCGTGTGCGGCTGAGCCCGCGTCAGATCCGGGTACGTGGAGTCGGCCATGCCCGAGCTCTGGGTGAGGAGGTGCCGCACGGTGATCTTCTCGGCGCGCGGGTCGGCCAGGGTGAACTCGGGCAGGTAGCGGCGCACCGGCCGGTCAAGCTCCACCAGTCCGTCCTCGGCGAGCTGCATCACGGCCAGGGCGGTCATGGCCTTGGACAGCGACGCCACCGGCACCCGCGTGCTCGCGGTCATGGCCCGGCCGGACGCGGTGTGCCCGTAGCCGGCCGAGTGCACCACCTCCTCGCCCCGGGTCACGGCGACCACCGCGCCCGGCAGTCCCGTCTCCTCGACGTAGTCGTGCAGGAAACGGTCGATCGCCGCCGCATTCAAGGCGGGAGCGCGCTCGGCGGCAGGGACCGGAGCGGCGCCGAGCAGCGTCGCCGCCGTGATGCCGAGCGCGGCCGCGAAGGCGGCGAGACCACGGCGGGTACGGGAGTGGACAGCGGGGATTCTCATGCCGACCAGTGCACCGGCCGGCGCACCCCTCGCACATTGGCGTACAGGGGAGTTCGAAGGTAGTGCGGGCACTACTGCCGCAAGATCCCCGTGCCGCTACCTTCGACGGATGCGCCACCGCAACGCCTGGCAGGCCCTGGCCCAGAACCCGCTGAAGCTGCTCCGCTCCAGCTGGCCCTGGCGGTCCCTGGCCTACCTGCTGTCCGGGGTCGCGTTCGGCGCCGTCGCGACCCTCGTCCTGGTGAGCCTGCTGATCGCCGGGTTCGCCTCGCTGATCGTGCTGGTGGGGGCGGTGCTGCTGCTCGGCGTGGCCCTCTCCGGTGTCGTCGTCACCCGGTTCGAGCGGTGGCGGCTGCGGCTGGTCGACCTGGACCCGGTGTCCGACCCGCACCGGGCACCGGAGCGGCCCGGCGTGCGCGGCTGGCTGCACACGCGGCTGCACGAGCAGGCGACCTGGCGTGAACTCGGCTTCACCGCCGTGTCCTTGACCGCGCTGTGGTGGATGGACTTCCTCGTCCTGGCCTTCGCCCTGGCCGTGCCCGTCCTGGTGATGCTGTCGCCCGTCGACGACCCGGGCGCCTGGCCGCTGCTCGTCGTCGGGCTGTGCCTGCTGCCCGCCGCGCCCTACACCATCACCGCCTGGGCCGGTGCCCGAGCCGCCGTCACCCGCCTCATGCTCGCGCCCCGCGACAGCGAACTGGGCCGGCAGCTCACCGACGTACGTGCCTCACGGACCCGCCTCGTCGACGCCTTCGACCAGGAGCGGCGGCGCATCGAACGCGACCTGCACGACGGGGCGCAGCAGCGGCTCGTCTCCCTCAACGTGCGGCTCGGCCTGGCGCGCCTCGACGCCGAGCCCGGCTCGCCGCTGTCCGCGCGGCTCGCCGAGGCGCAAGCGCAACTCACCCTGGCCGTGGAGGAGTTGAGGGACCTGAGCCGAGGCGTCCATCCCAAGGCCCTGACCGACCACGGTCTGGCCGCCGCGGTCGAGAACCTCGCCGCCCGCTCGGCGCTGCCGGTCACCGTCGACATCCGCCTGCCCGGCCGGCTGCCCGTGCCCCTGGAGACCACCGCGTACTTCGTGATCTCCGAAGCCCTCACCAACGCCGCCAAGCACGGCGGCGGAACCCACGCCCACGTGCAGGCCCGGCAGCACACCAACCTCCTCACCCTGACCGTCACGGACGACGGGGCCGGCGGCGCCGAGCCCGGGGCGGGCAGCGGGCTGACCGGCCTCGCCGACCGGGTCGCCGCCGCGGACGGCAGGCTCCGTCTCTCCAGCCCGGCGGGCGGACCTACACTCCTGCACGTGGAGCTGCCGTGCCGCTGACCGTCGTACTCGCCGAGGACTCCCCGCTCATGCGGGACGGACTCGTCGGGGTGCTCATCCGCTTCGGCCACGAGGTCGCGGCCGCCGTCGGCGACGCCGACGCGCTGGTCGCCGCCGCGCGGGAGCACCGCCCCGACATCGTCGTCACCGACGTCCGCATGCCCCCGCAGCACAGCGACGACGGCCTGCGCGCCGCCATCGCCCTGCGCCGCGAGAACCCGGCGCTTCCGGTCCTCGTCCTGAGCCAGTACATCGAGCAGTCCTACGCCGCCCACCTCCTCGACCTCGGCTCGGACAGCGGGGTGGGCTATCTCCTCAAGGACCGGGTCAGCGCGGTCGCCGAGTTCGTCGACGCCGTCACCCAAGTCGCCGCCGGTGCCACGGTGGTGGACCCTGACGTGGTCCGCCAGCTCCTCAACCGCCGCCAGGACCCGCTGCGGCGGCTCACGCCACGCGAGCGCGAGGTCCTGGCCCTGATGGCCGAGGGCCGCGCCAACGCCGGCATCGCGCGCGAGCTGTACGTCACCGAGGCGGCCGTGAACAAGCACGTCAGCAGCATCCTGCAGAAGCTCGAACTGCACATCGACGGCGAGGGACACCGCCGCGTCCTCGCGGTCCTCGCCTACCTCCGGGCGTGACGCCGGGGCGGCCAGCACGAGTGAACTCACGAAAAAATTGCTGCACTTGATGTTGGTGCGTCAGGCTCTATGCGCGTCATCCTAGGAGGCATGCGAATCCCCGACGAATCGCAACAGGTGTCGCTCTGGCGGCCGCGCTCCTCGTCGGCGGACCGGCCGCGAAACGCGGCCCCGCTCCCGTGACGCCCACTCCGCGACCGTCGCCGCCGTCGGCGACATCTGCTACTCCGCTCTGCCGCCCGAGGCCCACGACGCCCTCGACCTGATCGAGGCGGACGGCCCCTACCCGTACCCGCAGGACGGCACCGTCTTCCAGAACCGTGAGGGGCTGCTGCGCCGGGCAGGGCTCCGGCTACCGGAACTAATCGCAGTGCACCGTCCTTCAGGGCGGTGGTGAAACGATCTTAGAAGTGCTCCAACTCGCAGGCTAGAGCGGGCGGTTTTGCTGCTCGATGTACTGACGGACGATCGACAGCGGTGCCCCGCCGGCGGATCCGGCGAAGTAGGACCCGGACCAGAGGCGTTGTGCTCGCCAGTAGTGCCGCACGAGTTCGGGGTACTCCTGACGAAGCCTGCGGGAGCTGACGCCTTTCAAGCTGTTGACCAGCTTGGACAGAGCGACCTTCGGCGGGAAGTTCACGAGCAGGTGGACGTGGTTCTTCTCGCCGTTGAACTCGACCAGCTCGCACTCGAAGTCGGCGCACACGTCCCGCATGATCTCCTCCATGCGCACCAAATGCCGGTCGGCGAAGACCTTGTGCCGATACTTCGTCACGAAAACCAAGTGCGCGTGAAGGGCGAACGTGCAGTGTCTGCCTGTACGAATCTGGGTCATGTCGGACATAAACCAACGGTACATTAGGGAGGTGAAGGCGGACATGGGGCGCAAGTACCGTGCGTAACCCACCGAGGCACAGGACCAGGTCCTGACCGGGTGGGGACACACCGGGCGCGCTCTGTGGAACGTGGCCCTGGAACAGCGCGTGTACCTGTACGAGCAGCGCGGGTACACGCTGCGGTCCGTCGAGCAGTGCAGGCACCTCACCGCCGCGCGCGCCGATCTGGAGTGGATGGGGGACTTTCCGGCGCAGGCCGGGCAGCAGATCCTCCGCAACCTCGACGCCGCGTACGACAACTTCTGGAATCCGGAGCACCCCGCTGGCTTCCCTGCGCGCAAGAAGCGCGGGCACCGGCTGTCGGTCCCGTTCCCCGGGCAGGCCGTCGGGGTCCGCAAGGTCAACCGCAAGTGGGCCGAGGTACGCATCCCGAAGCTGGGTTGGCTGCGGTTCCGGCTCTCCCGTGCGATCGGGGGGACGATCCGTAACGCCACCGTGTCCCGGGACGGAAACGGGTGGCACATCTCTTTCGGTGTCCACACTGGGGCCAAGCCGGCGCCGCTGAACGGGAAACCGGCATGCGGCGTGGATTTCGGGGTCGCCGCGTCCGCGTACGTCTCCACCGAGAACACGGCGCGTCTCATGCCGCCGTCCCTGACAAAGAACGAGGAGGCCCGACTCAAGCACCTGGAGCAGAAGAAGGCCCGCCAGATCACGCACGCGAAGAAGCACAACCAGGGCAGATACGGGACGCGTCTGCGCAAGACGATCGGCCAGATCGGCAAGCTCAAGACACGACAGGCCAACCGTCGCACCGACTTCACGCACAAGCTCACCACCGGCCTCGCCAAAAACCACGGCATGGTCGGTATCGAGGACCTGCGCGTGAAAAACATGACGAAGTCCGCCAAGGGCACCGTCCAGAAACCGGGCAGGAACGTCCGGCAGAAAGCCGGACTCAACCGGTCGATCCTCGACAACACCCCCGGCGAACGACGGCGCCAACTCGCATACAAGACCAAGCTGTACGGGTCGGTCCTGATCGCGGTCCTGCCCTTCCACACCTCCCAGACCTGCGCCGCCTGCGGCCAGGTAGACCCCGAATCCCGCAAGGGATGCGGCCGGTTGTTCGCCTGTGTCCACTGCGGACACGAGGACGACGCCGACCACAGCGCCTCGGTAGAGATCGAGGCCCGTGCCCGCCGGACGGGCGGCACGGTCACCAACAGCACGCGCAGCACCTCACGGTGCGAGTCCCGGCCACCGGCCGGGGGCGGATGCGTGAAACCCCGAAGCCCGCTCACGCGAACTGAAGGGAATCGCCCCCACCCGCGGGGGCGAGGATCGTCACGAGTCCTTCGACCTGGTCGACCACGGCTGCTGACCCGATCCGGACCCGTCGGCTCCGGTCGCCTCGTACGTACGCGGCGACCGGAGCCGCACACGTCAGCCCCCCTTGCCGCTGCTCTCCGCCGCCGCGAACACGGCCACCGAGAGCACCACGAGCGCGATGCCCGCGTACAGCTCGTACCCCCGCAGGAAGTCCAGGTGCTGGATGACGCCCCAGGTGAGCGGCCAGTCGGTCAGCTCGCGCACGATCGCGAAGGCGCCCTGGAGCAGCAGGATCAGACCGAGGAACTCAAGACCTTTCTTCATGCGTCGATCCTCGGGCCGCCGCCCGCCCCCGCACATCGGCCGCACGGCGAACCCGGGAAGGCGGCGGGGGGCCGAAGGTCGATGCCCCGCAGACTTTCGGCTACGGCCCAGGAGCTTTCGGCTACCGTCCCCGCGCGCGCCGCCCGCACGGCTGCGCGGATGCATAGATTTGTCGACCATGAGAGGTATGGAGCAGCAGCCGCCCCCGGCCCACCCCACGCCAGGCCCCGAGTACCGGTGGCCCAGCCTGCTGCCCGCCGCCGTCGCCGCCGAACTCGACCCCGACCGGATCAGGAACGGCCGGGCCCGGCGCACCGTGCGCGACTGGATCGTCGACTTCGCCTGCTTCCTCACCGCCGTGCTCATCGGCCTGGTCGGCGCCGAGGCGGTCGGCGACAACCCGAACGTGCCCCCGGGCCTCGTCCAGGTCGACCACGCCGTCGGGGCACTGGCCTGCGCCGCGGTCTGGCTGCGCCGCCGCTGGCCGGTCGGCCTGGCCATCGCGATGCTGCCGGTCAGCATGGTCTCCGACACCGCGGGCGGCGCGGTCGTCGTGTCGATCTTCACCCTCGCCGTGCACCGGCCGTTCCGGTACGTCGCCTGGATCGGCGGCCTCTCCGTGGCCGTCGTGCCGCTCTACTACTGGCTGCGGCCCGAGCCGGACCTGCCGTACGTGATGACGGTCTCCTTCGCGGTGCTGATGTCCGTCACCGTCATCGGCTGGGGCATGTTCGTACGCTCCCGGCGCCAGCTCCTCCTGAGCCTGCGCGAGCGCGCCCAGCGCGCCGAGTCCGAGGCCGCGCTGCGCGCCAAGGAGGCCCAACGGCTCGCCCGCGAGGCCATCGCCCGCGAGATGCACGACGTACTGGCCCACCGGCTCACCCTGCTGAGCGTGCACGCGGGCGCCCTGGAGTTCCGGCCCGACGCCCCCGAGAAGGAGGTCGCCCGCGCCGCCGGGGTGATCCGGGACAGCGCCCACGAGGCCCTGCAGGACCTGCGCGAGATCATCGGCGTCCTGCGCACCGACGAGCCCGGTGACGAGGGCGCCGAGGGCGGCCGCCCCCAGCCCACCCTCGCCGCACTCGACGCCCTGGTCGCGGAGTCCCGCGCCGCCGGGATGAAAGTCACCCTCGACAACCGCGTCGCCGACCCGGAGGCCGTCCCAGCCGCCGCCGGGCGCAACGCGTACCGCATCGCCCAGGAGGGCCTGACCAACGCCCGCAAACACGCGCCCGGCGCCGAGGTCACCGTCCAGGTGGCGGGCGCACCCGGCGAGGGCCTGACCGTCGAGGTGCGCAACCCGGCCCCGCCCGGCGACGTGCCCGAGGTGCCCGGCTCGGGGCAGGGGCTGATCGGCCTGACCGAGCGCGCGACCCTCGCCGGGGGCCGCCTCACGCACGGCGCCGAGGGCGACGGCGGGTTCCGGATCGCCGCCTGGCTACCGTGGGCCTCATGACCTCGAACCCGATCCGGCTGCTGCTCGTCGACGACGACCCCCTCGTACGCGCGGGCCTGTCCCTGATGTTCGGCGGCGCCGACGGCATCGAGATCGTCGGGGAGGCCGCCGACGGGGCCGAAGTCCCCGAGCGCGTCGCCGAGTCGAAGCCCGATGTCGTCCTGATGGACCTGCGTATGCCGAGGGTCGACGGCCTCACCGCCACCGAGCGGCTGCGGGCCCGCGAGGACGCTCCCCAGGTCGTCGTCCTCACCACCTTCCACGCCGACGAGCAGGTCCTGCGCGCCCTGCGCGCGGGCGCCGCGGGCTTCGTCCTCAAGGACACCCCGCCCGCCGAGATCGTCACCGCGGTACGCCGCGTCGCCGCGGGCGACCCGGTCCTCTCCCCGACCGTGACCCGCCAGCTGATCACGCGCGCGGCGGGCCCGGACACGTACACCGACCGCAGAAGCCGCGCCGAGGCCCGCCTCGCGACTCTCGCGGACCGGGAACGCGAGGTCGCCGTCGCGGTCGGCCGCGGCCACTCCAACGCGGAGATCGCGACCCGCCTCTACATGAGCGTCGCCACGGTCAAGGCCCACGTGAGCCGCATCCTGACGAAGCTGGACCTCAACAACCGTGTGCAGATCGCGTTGTTGGCGCATGACGCGGGGTTGTTGGAGGGGACGGAGGACGAGCGCTAGACCGCGCGCTGCCTGTTCCCTTCCAGCTCCGGAAACAGGCTGGATCAGCGCTCGGCATTCGTGCCCCGACAGGGGCGCGGGGCTGTGACATTTGCGACTCCGCCGCGGGGCGCGGCCAGCCACGACGGCGCGGCACCGGGGTGTCAGTCCCGCAGTCGGAACGCCAGTTCCGTCTCCCACTTGTTCAGGTCCGGCTCCAGCCGGGGATCCGTCTTGTAGCTCTCCAGGCGGCAGGCCCACACCTCGCCCGCCTCCGTGCGCTCCATGTCCCAGGCGAGCCCCTTCGCCGTGCCCCACTTCAGGACCGTCGCCGTCACCGCGAACAGTTCGTCGGGGTGGCCGATATGACGTACCGTCACATACCGCCCGGCGGGCAGCGTGCCCACGTACAGCTCGCCGTCCGGGACCCGGACCCGCTCGCCGACCGGCACCCCGGCCACCACCTCGAACTCCCGCGTACGGTCGTCCGGATCGAGCAGCTCGTACTTGAAGAACGGGCCGTCGGCGATGGGGATGCCGCGTTCGCCGAGCCAGCCCACGATCTCCGGCAGCCGGTCCGCGAGCAGGCCGAACGTGTCCCAGCTGACCCGGCCCCTGACCCCGACGAAGTGCTGTTCGGGGCGTTCTTCGATCCTCGGTTGGTTCGCCATGCGCCGATCCTGCCGGGCCGCGCCGCGCGCCGCACCCCGGCCGCGCGGACCGCCCCGGCGGATCAGCCCGTCGGAGCCCCCGGCTGAATTCAAGTCGTGAGTTGAGTGATGAGAGAACGGTCCGTCCATACCTCGCGCACATGTTCCCGCCCGGGTAGGTTCGCTCAGGGGAGGGCAGGCGATGGTGGACACGCTCAGCAGCGAGGAGTGCAGAGGAGATCCGTACGATGACGCAGCCGCCCGCCCTCGACCTGGCCGCCGCCGAACAGGCTCTGGACGCGCAGCCGTTCAGCCGCCTCCTCCAGGCCAGGATCACCGCCTTCGGCGACGGGGGCGCCACCCTGGAGATCGACGTCCGCGAGGAGCTGCGGCAGCAGAACGGGCATCTGCACGGCGGCGTCGTCTCGTACGCGGCGGACAACGCCCTCACCTTCGCCGCGGGCACCACGCTCGGCCCGGCCGTCCTGACCGGCGGCTTCTCCATCCAGTACGTACGGCCCGCACGCGGGCGCACCCTCGTCGCGCGCGCCGAGGTCGTGCACAGCGGCCGCCGCCAGGCCGTGGTCCGCTGCGATCTGGTCACCGTCGACGACGCGGGCGAGGAGAAGCTGTGCGCCGTCGCCCAGGGCACCGTCCTGGCGGCGGGAGGCTGAGGGCCGTGCAGCGCAGCATCGAGATCTGCACCGACGTCACCGGCCGTACGGGCGGCGGTGAGGGCTTCCACTACCTCCGCTGGCAGTCCAAGGTGGAGCTGTCCCTCGACTGCTTCATCTGCGAACGGACCGCCCGCACCACGGTGTTGGAAGTCGGCGCCGAGCGCGCGGTGTGCGGCGGCAGCCGCGGCGGCCCCGTCGGCCACTACACCGCCGCCCGCATCGCCGCCTTCGACGTCACCTCGGGCGCCGACCAGCTGGCGCTCAGGACCGTCGTCAGCTTCTGGTGGGCCCCGTTCACCGACTCCGCCTCCGGCCACCGCGCGGCCGCCCCGACCCTGCACCCCTGGGTCCGCCTGCACCTCGGCTACGACTGCCCCCAGGAGGGCGGAGCCTCGGGCTCCTTCGGCATCCAGACGAACATGGAACGCCCGGTCAGCGAGCCTTGCGCCCACTGCGCCCGCCCGGTCGCGACGAGCACTCGTACGCCTACGATCCGGCTCCTCGACTGACGCATCAGCCCCTCCGGCACTTGAGGACGAGCGCGCAGCGCGATCGACGGGGTCCCAGTCGACGGTGCGGGCCGACTACCCCGCAGCGTCCCAGTCGACGGTGCGGGCCGACTACCCCGCCAGACTCACCACCCGCCCCTCCCGCCGAGACACCTCACAAGCCTCCGCGACCCGCAGAGCGGCCAACGCCTCACGCCCGTCGCACGGCGTCTCCCGCTCCCCCCGCGCCACCTCCACGAACGCGGAGATCTCCGCCTCGTACGCCGGGGCGAACCGCTCCAGGAACCCCGGCCACGGCTTCGCGGGCGCCGCGGGCCCCGTCGGCTCGGCGGACGTCAGCGGCGTGCGCTCGTCCCAGCCGACCGCCAACTGGTCCCGCTCACCGGCGAGTTCCATGCGTACGTCGTACCCCGCGCCGTTGCACCGCGTCGCCGTAGCCGTGGCCAGCGTGCCGTCGTCCAGGGTGAGGACCGCCGCGGCCGTGTCGATGTCGTCGGCCTCGCGGAACATCGCCGGGCCCGCGTCCGAGCCGACCGCGTACACCTCGCGCACCTCGCGCCCCGTCACCCAGCGCAGCGCGTCGAAGTCGTGGACCAGGCAGTCCCGGTAGAGCCCGCCGGACAGCGGCAGATACGCGGCGGGCGGCGGTGCCGGGTCCGAGGTGATCGCCCGCACCGTGTGCAGCCGGCCGAGCCGCCCCTCCCGTACCGCCTCCCGCGCCGCCGCGTACCCCGCGTCGAAGCGCCGCTGGAAGCCGAGCTGGAGCACCGAGCCCGCCCGCTCGACCTCCGCAAGGGCGGCCAGGGTGCCCGGCAGGTCGAGGGCGATCGGCTTCTCGCAGAAGGTGGGGAGCCCGGCGCGTGCCGCCCGGCCGATCAGGGCGGCGTGCGCCGCGGTCGCCGCGGTGATCACGACCGCGTCCACCCCGGCCGCGAACACCGCGTCCACGTCGGCCGCGGCATCCGCGCCCGTGCGGCTCGCCAGCTCCGCGGCCCGTGCGGGGTCCGCGTCGGCGACGAGGAGAGCGTCCACCGCGGGGTGCCGGGCGAGTGTCGCCGCGTGGAACGAACCGATACGACCTGTTCCGATGAGTCCGATGCGCATGCCCCCAACCTGGCACCGCTGCCCGTACCGCGTCCAGCATTTGTCAGGACATTCCAACTCCGGGCGGCGTGGTCCCTCCGTCCGTACACTCGAAATCCGCGCGCAGCCAAGGGAGTTGACGCATGACGGAAGCAGCAGGGAGGGACCGGAGCCCGCTGATCGACACCAGCAAGGCACACCCGGCCCGCGTGTACGACTGGTATCTCGGTGGCAAGGACAACTACCCGGTGGACGAGGAGCTCGGCCGCCGGATCGCCACTCTGGAACCGGCCGCCAAGTACGCGGCGCGGCACAACCGCTGGTTCATGCACCGGGCGACACGGCACCTGGCGGGCGCCGCAGGCATCCGCCAGTTCCTGGACATCGGCGCGGGCATCCCCACGGAGCCCAACCTGCACCGGGTCGCCCAGGCGATCGCCCCCGACGCCCGCGTCGTCTACGGCGACAACGACCCGATCGTCCTCGCCCACGCCGCGGCCCTGCTGCGCGGCACCCCGGAGGGTGCGACGGACTACCTCCAGGTGGACGTCCGCGAGCCGCGGCGGATACTCGAACTGGCCGCCAGGACCCTGGACTTCGACCGCCCCGTAGCGGTCTCCCTGAACGCGGTCCTGCACTTCGTCCCGGACGAGGACGGCGCCCGCGAGACGGTCCGCCTCCTCATGGCGGCCGCGGCGCCGGGCAGCCATCTGACGCTCACCAACGTGGCCTCCGACTACGACCCGGAGCGGACGGAGCAGGCCATCGCCATGTACAAGGCGGGCGGCGTGACCCTGGTGCCCCGCTCCCGCGAGGAGTTCACGAGCCTCTTCGACGGCCTCGACCTGGTCGACCCGGGCGTCGTCTGGGTCCCGGAGTGGCGCCCCGAGCTCGCCGATGACGAGGTCAGGGACGGCTCGCCGGTGCCGATGTACGCGGGGGTCGCGCGCAAGGCGTGAGCCCGTCAGCCCGTGAGCCCCGGCCTCCCTCGGCTCACAACTGCCCGGCTCACAACCGTCCGGCTCACAACTGCCCGGCTCACAACCGCTCGGCCCGCGCGTGCACCTGACCCGCGAGCGGGCCGAGCACCTCGCCCTCCATCACCGAACTGCCCTCCTCCGCGTCCCCGAAGCTGTTCACCGACACCAGCGCGCCCCGCCCCGACTTCGCGTCGAACCCCGCCAGCCAGGGCCCGCCGCTCGACCCGCCCTCCATCGGACAGGGCACGCTCTGCTTGCCGTCCGGCGTCGCGGACGTGGTGCCCGAGCAGTGCATGAGGCGCTCGCCGCGCTCCTCCCGGCTGTCCGGGTAGCCGAAAACGGTCACCTTCCCGCCCGGCTTGCGGCCGACGGCGAGCTGCTGCCCGCCGACCGTGTCCGCCAGCGCCTTGCCCGAGCGCGGATCCACGACCACGGCGGCCACATCGGTCGTGGCGTCCTGCTCCCAGCTGCGCGGCATCACCACCGCCCGAATCACGAACACCCCGTAGGGGAGCCGGTTTTCGCCACTCTCCGCACGGCTCTTCTCGCCGCTCTCCGCACGGCTCCTGTCGCCGTTCTTCTCGCCGCTCTTCTCTCCATAGCCGGGCACGAACACCATATTGGTGTGGTGGTTTCCGGGGGACGCGGGCAACTGCACACAGTGCCCGGCCGTCATCACCGTGGACCGGTTGCGGCCGCGCACCGAGGTGGCCGTGCAGTACGAGTCCACCCCCTTCTCGTCGGTGAAGAACAGCCGCCCCACCGTCCTCATCTCCGGCCCGCCCCAGGGCCGTACGGCAGCGGAGTCGTGCCCGAGCGGTGCGTTCGCCCCGACCTCGCGCATCCGGTCGGGCGTCCAGTACGCGAGGGTGTCGCGCCGCTCGGCCGCCGTGAAGGTCACTTCGGTGAGCGCCGCCTCACGGATCGCCGGGCCGGCCAGCGCGCCCGCGGCCACCACCGCCGCCACGGAGGCGACGGCCAGCGCGGGCGGAACGATGCGATGCATGAACGGGCACCTCCTCTGCCCCCGGTCCGACGCTAGGCCCCACGGCGGCCGTCCGCTCGCCGTGCGGCCGGCCCGCCGCTGTCCATGCCCCGTACGAGAGGGCCGTCCGTCAGACGCCCGCCCACGTCGTCGCCGGACTCCACCTGGTCCTCGAACCCCGCCTCGGCATCCGGCACGGCGGACCGTCTCTCCGGTGAATCGGCCCACCCGAACGGACGAGCCTCCCGGCACGGCCCCTCTCACACGCCCCCGGCTGGAGGTAAGCACCCTTCCAACTGAAGTCTCCACGAAAGGGACAGGCCGTGAGCGAGGACCTGCTGCGCCGCAAATTCGAGCACCGGTTCAACCTGCTCGACACCGACCACGACGGATACATCACCGAGGCCGATCTCACCGCCCTCGGCGACCGGCTGATCGCACACCTGCAAGAGCCGCCGACCTCGCCCAAGAGCCGCTCCGTGGCCGACTCCAGAACCCACTACTGGCGCTGCCTCTCCCGGCTCGCGGCACCCGACGCCGACGGCCGCGTATCCAAGGACGCCTTCGTCGCAGGACTGGCCGCCTCAGCCGACAGCCCGCGGGTACGCGAGATGGTCCACCCGTCCATCAAGGCCGATCTCGCACTCGCCGACCGCGACGACGACGGCGTGGTCGACATCGACGAGTTCACCACCCTCTACACCGCCATCGGCGTTCCCACCGGCCAGGCGCGGGACATCTTCCGCGTACTGGACCGCAACGGCGACGGCAGCCTCGACCTGGACGAGTGGCTCGAAGCGGCCGACGAGTTCTTCACCGCCACCGACTCCACCGCCCCCGGCAACCACATCCTCGGCCGCGTCTGAACGCCTCGACCCACCACACCCCACACGTACGACCCACAAGGAGCCGCACCCATGGCAGGATTCCTCGACCGGGCGAAGGAGCAGGCGCAAGGCGCCCTCCAGGCCGGGAAGCAGAAGGCGGACGAGGTCCAGCAGCAGCGTGCCGGGAACGATCTGCTGAAGAAGCTCGGCGCCGCCTACTACGCGGAGCGGCGCGGCACCGGCAGCGCGGAAGCCACCCAGACCGCGCTGAGCGCCCTCGAAGCCCACATCGCCACCCACGGGGACGGCTTCCTGCGCGGATGAGGCGGCGACGCGGCGGCCCGCGCAGTGCCGTTCGCGCGGTGGCGGGTCGCTTCCGTCCGTTGTGACCGGTGCGCGTCCGGTCGAAAGCGCCGGTGAGGCGAAAGCGCCGGTGAGGCGGAAGCGCCGGTGAGGCGGAAGCCCTGGGTTTGTCCGGACAATCGGACCTCAGGACTTCCCGTCAACATGAGCCACCGCTACGCTCGCCCCGTGCCCAAGCCCGCAGCCGATCAGGCCGAGTCGCTTCAGCTCGGCGTGGACCGCAGCAGTCCCGTCCCGCTGTACTTCCAGCTGGCGCAGCAGCTCGAGGCGGCCATCGAGCAGGGCCGGCTCGCCCCGGGCAGCCTCCTCGGCAATGAGATCGACCTCGCCAAGGGGCTCGGCCTGTCCCGGCCCACCGTCCGGCAGGCCATCCAGTCCCTGGTCGACAAGGGCCTGCTCGTCCGCCGCAGGGGCGTCGGGACGCAGGTCGTGCACAGCCAGGTCAAACGTCCGCTGGAGCTGAGCAGCCTCTACGACGACCTCGAAGCGGCCGGTCAGCGCCCCGCCACCCGCGTCGTGCGCAACGCGGTCGAGCCCGCCTCCGCCGAGGTCGCCGCCGCACTCGGTCTCGCGGAAGGCGCCGAGGTGCACCGCGTCGAACGGCTCCGGCTCGCCCACGACGAGCCCATGGCGTACCTCACGAACCACCTGCCCGCCGGCCTGTTCAAGCCGGAGTCCGCGCGGCTCGAAGGCACCGGCCTCTACCGCCTCATGCGTGCCGTCGGCATCTCCCTGCACAGCGCCCGCCAGACCGTCGGCGCCCGCGCGGCCACGGAGGCGGAGGGGCAGCTCCTTGCCGAGCCGCCCGGGGCGCCGCTGCTCACCATGGCCCGTACGACCTTCGACGACACGGGCCGCGCGGTCGAGTTCGGCTCGCACATCTACCGAGCCTCGCGCTACTCCTTCGAGTTCCAACTGCTCGTACGGGCCTGAGCGTGCCGTAGTCCTCAAGGGTCGGTCCGTATGTTCTGACAAACTGACAAAGTCATTGACGGCCCCGCGCGCCTCCGCTAGAACACCCCCAGCCGCACCCGGGCGGCCCGGAGAAGGGGTGGTCCACCCATGCGCAGAGCCCGAACAGCCCGCACGGCGACCGGAGTTGCGGCCCTCGTGGCCGCGCTCGCCCTCGTCGCCGGGTGCAGCGGATCCGGCGGCAAGGGCGCCGAGGACCGCGCCGACGAGGAGTCCGGCGGCAAGGCGTCCGGGCCGCGCCTGAAGATCGGGATGGTGACGCACTCCGGCGAGGGCGACACGTTCTGGGACATCGTCCAGAAGGGCGCGAAGCGGGCCGCCGCCAAGGACAACGTCGAGTTCCTCTACGCCAACAACAAGGAGGCGAAGGAGCAGGCCGAACTCGTCCAGTCGTACATCGACAAGAAGGTCGACGGCCTGATCGTCACGCTCGCCAAGCCCGAGGCGATGAAGTCGGTGCTCGCCAAGGCCGCGAAGGCCGGTATCCCGGTGATCACCATCAACTCCGGGGGCCGGTTCTCGCAGGAGTTCGGCGCCCTCACGCACATCGGGCAGGACGAGGCCGTCGCGGGCGAGGCGGTCGGCGACGAGCTGAACGCGCGCGGCCGGAAGAAGGCGCTGTGCGTCATCCACGAGCAGGGCAACGTCTCCCTGGAGGAGCGCTGCGCGGGCGTCGAGAAGACCTTCGACGGCTCGGTGGAGAACCTCAACGTCAACGGCACCAACATGCCCGAGTCGCAGTCCACCATCCAGGCCAAGCTGGACTCGGGCGCCGACTTCGACGTCGTCGTCACCCTCGGCGCCCCCTTCGCCGAGGCCGCCGCGCAGGCCAAGGAGGACTCGGGCAGCACGGCGGAGATCGACACGTTCGACCTCAACGCCGAGGTCGTCAAGCAGCTCAAGGCGAAGGAGATCGGCTTCGCCGTCGACCAGCAGCCGTACCTCCAGGGCTATCTCGCCGTCGACGGCCTCTGGCTGCACCACGTCAACGGCAACGTCACCGGCGGCGGCAAGCCCGTCCTCACCGGTCCCGCGATCGTCACGGAGAAGGACGTGCCGAAGCTGGAGAAGCTCACCGCGAACGGCACCCGGTGACGGAGGACGAAGGGCACCCGGTGACGGAGGACGAAGGCCGCTCGGTGACGGAGGACGGACGGCACCCGGTGACCCCGCTGCCCGCACCCCTGATCGGCGTGACCGATACTGGGGCGTTCGGGGCGGGCCGGCGGTCCGCCCCACGGCACCACCCGGCAGTACAGCGAGAAGGGCACGACTTCGTGGCAAGAGTTCGGACCTGGGCAGGCATCGCGCTCGCGGCGGTGCTCGGCATCGCGCTCACCGGGTGCAGCAGCACCGGCGGCAAGCGCGCCGAGGACGCCCGCAAGGCCCAGGCACAGGGCAGGGCCGCGGTCGACACCCCGCGCTGGACGATCGGTATGGTCACCCACTCGGGCGACGGCGACACCTTCTGGGACATCGTCCGCAAGGGCGCCGAGCAGGCCGCCGTCAAGGACAACATCAACTTCCTGTACGCCAACCACGACGAGGGCAAGGAGCAGGCCCAGCTGGTCGACTCCTACATCGACAAGAAGGTCGACGGCCTGATCGTCACGCTCGCCAAGCCCGACGCGATGAAGGCGGCCCTCGCCCGCGCCCGCAAGGCCGGTATCCCGGTGATCACCGTCAACTCCGGCTCCGCCGAGTCCAAGGAGTTCGGCGCCCTCGCCCACATCGGCCAGGACGAGGAGATCGCCGGTGAGGCCGTCGGCGAGGAGCTCAACAAGCGCGGGCGGAAGAAGGCCCTGTGCGTCCTGCACGAGCAGGGCAACGTCGGCCACGAGCAGCGCTGCGCGGGCGCGAAGAAGACCTTCGACGGCACGATGCAGAACCTGTACGTCGACGGCACCAACATGCCCGACGTCCAGTCCGGCATCAGCGCCAAACTGCAGTCCGACTCGGCCATCGACACGGTGGTCACGCTCGGCGCGCCCTTCGCCGACACCGCCGTGAAGGCCAAGGAGGACGCCGGCAGCAAGGCGGAGATCGACACGTTCGACCTGAACGCCAAGGTCGCCGCGGGCCTCAAGTCCCGCGCCCTCGGCTTCGCCGTCGACCAGCAGCCGTACCTCCAGGGGTACGAGGCGGTCGACCTGCTGTGGCTGTACAAGTTCAACGCCGACGTCCTGGGCGGCGGCCGGCCCGTGCTGACCGGCCCGGAGATCGTCACCGAGAAGGACGCCGGCCGGCTCGAGGAGTTCGCGAAGCGGGGGACCCGATGAGTGATCCGACGCAAGCGATCGTGACGGAGTCTGTGACGGCAGTCTGGCAGGTGGCCCGATGACCGCCACGGCCCCGGCGAAGAAGGCGCCGGGCGAGCCCGACAAGACCGCGGACGAACGGCTCCTGAAGACCTCGCTGCCGCGCAAGCTGCTCGGCCGGCCCGAGCTGGGCGCGGTCGTCGGCGCCCTCGCCGTCTTCGTCTTCTTCTCGTTCGCCGCGGACAGCTTCCTGCAGGCGTCCAGCCTGTCGACGGTCCTCTACGCCTCGTCGACGATCGGGATCATGGCGGTGCCGGTGGCGCTGCTGATGATCGGCGGCGAGTTCGACCTGTCGGCCGGTGTCCTGGTGACCAGCTCCGCGCTGATCTCGTCGATGTTCAGCTACCAGATGACGGCGAACGTCTGGGTGGGCGTGGGCGTCTCGCTCCTCACCACGCTCGCCATCGGCGTCTTCAACGGCTTCATGCTGACCCGTACGAAACTGCCGAGCTTCATCATCACGCTGGGCACGTTCCTGATGCTCACCGGGCTGAACCTGGGCTTCACCAAGCTGATCAGCGGCACCGTCTCCACCAAGACGATCGCCGACATGGAGGGCTTCGAGTCCGCGAAGGTGCTCTTCGCCTCCCAGATCACCCTCGGCGGTGTCGCCTTCAAGGTGACCATCCTGTGGTGGATCGCCCTGGTCGCCGTCGCCACCTGGATCCTGCTCCGCACCCGCGCGGGCAACTGGATCTTCGCGGTCGGCGGCAACATGGACGCCGCACGCGCGGTGGGTGTCCCGGTCATCAAGACCAAAATCGGGCTCTATATGGGTGTCGGTTTTGCCGCCTGGGTGTCAGGACAGCACCTGCTTTTCTCCTTCGACGCGGTGCAGTCCGGCGAGGGCGTCGGCAACGAACTGATCTACATCGTCGCGGCCGTCATCGGCGGCTCCCTGATCACCGGCGGCTACGGCTCCGCGATCGGTTCCGCCTTCGGCGCGTTCATCTTCGGCATGACCGGCAAGGGCATCGTGTACGCGGAGTGGAACGCCGACTGGTACAAGTTCTTCCTCGGAGCGATGCTCCTCCTGGCGACCCTCCTGAACCACTGGGTCCGCAAGCGCGCGGAGGCCACGAAATGACCACGTCGGACACCTCTGCACCGCTTGTCGGGCCCGCACCCCTGGTCGAGCTGGACTCGGTCAGCAAGTACTACGGCAACATCCGCGCCCTCGAAGGCGTCTCCCTCACGGTGCACGCGGGGGAGGTGTCCTGCGTCCTGGGGGACAACGGCGCCGGCAAGTCGACCCTCATCAAGATCATCGCGGGCCTGCACCGGCACGACGCGGGCACCTTCCGCATCGAGGGCGAGGAGACCAGCCTCAGCAACCCGCGCGACGCCCTGGACCGCGGCATCGCCACCGTCTACCAGGACCTCGCCGTCGTCCCGCTGATGCCGGTCTGGCGGAACTTCTTCCTCGGCTCCGAGCCGACGAAGGGTGCGGGCCCCTTCAAGCGCCTGGACGTCGACCGGATGCGCCGCACCACGCGCGAGGAACTCCTCCGCATGGGCATCGACCTGCGCGACGTCGACCAGCCCATCGGCACCCTCTCCGGCGGCGAGCGGCAGTGCGTGGCCATCGCGCGTGCGGTGTATTTCGGCGCGAAGGTCCTCGTCCTGGACGAGCCGACAGCGGCCCTCGGCGTGAAGCAGTCCGGCGTGGTCCTCAAGTATGTGGCGGCCGCACGTGACGCAGGCCTCGGCGTGGTGCTCATCACCCACAACCCGCACCACGCCTACCTGGTCGGCGACCGCTTCGTCCTCCTCAAGCGCGGCACGATGGCCGGCAGCCACCTCCGCGAGGAGATCGAACTGGACGAGCTGACGCGCCAGATGGCGGGCGGCTCGGAACTGGAAGAGCTCAGCCATGAAATGGAGCGAGCTGAGCGGAAGTGATCCGTCCATGCCGTTTCCCTCGGATCAGGCCCGCGCCCTCCGGCAGGATCCGAAGGAGACGGCCCGGGCCCGGTCCCACCTCACCGGGCCCTGACACACGGCCCCCGTAGAATCGCCCCGATGAGCACCTACCGCGACTTCGCCCACCGCGGCTCCGCGCGCGCCACCGTCCTGCGGACCGTAGGCACCCGCGAGCGCCGCTCCCACCTCTCCGCCCCGCGCGTGCCGACCGTCGGCATCGACATCGGCGGTACGAAGGTGATGGCGGGCGTGGTCGACGCGGACGGCCAGATCCTGGAGAAGGTCCGCACCGAGACGCCGGACAAGTCCAAGAGCCCCAAGGTCGTCGAGGACACCATCTGCGAGCTGGTGCTCGACCTCTCCGACCGGCACGACGTCCACGCGGTCGGCATCGGCGCGGCCGGCTGGGTCGACGCGGACCGCAACCGCGTCCTGTTCGCCCCGCACCTGTCCTGGCGCAACGAACCCCTGCGCGACTCCCTGCAGTCCCGCCTCGCCGTCCCGGTGATGGTCGACAACGACGCCAACACGGCCGCCTGGGCGGAGTGGCGCTTCGGCGCGGGAGCCGGCGAGGACCACCTCGTCATGATCACGCTCGGCACCGGCATCGGCGGCGCCATCCTGGAGGACGGCCAGGTCAAGCGCGGCAAGTTCGGCGTCGCGGGCGAGTTCGGCCATATGCAGGTCGTGCCGGGCGGGCACCGCTGCCCGTGCGGCAACCGCGGCTGCTGGGAGCAGTACAGCTCCGGCAACGCCCTGGTCCGCGAGGCCCGCGAGCTCGCCGCCGCCGACTCCCCGGTCGCGTACAACATCATCGAGCGCGTCAAGGGCCAGATTCCCGACATCTCCGGCCCGCTCATCACCGAGCTGGCGCGCGAGGGCGACGCGATGTGCGTCGAGCTGCTGCAGGACATCGGGCAGTGGCTCGGCGTCGGCATCGCCAACCTCGCCGCCGCCCTCGACCCGTCCTGCTTCGTCATCGGCGGCGGTGTCAGCGCCGCCGACGACCTCCTGATCGGACCCGCCCGCGACGCCTTCCGCCGCCACCTCACCGGCCGCGGCTACCGCCCGGAGGCCCGTATCGCCAAGGCCCAGCTGGGCCCGGAGGCGGGCATGGTGGGCGCCGCCGACCTGGCGCGCCTCGTCGCCCGCCGCTTCCGCCGCGCCAACCGCCGCAGGCTCGAACGCTACGAGCGGTACGAGCGGTACGCGCAGGCGATCCGCACCACCACTCGCCACACCCAGGGAAACAAGTAGATGACCCCGTCCGTGCCCGGCCAGTCCACCTCGCCGGAGGGTTCGAAGCCGCCCGAGGACCACAAGCACATGATCCGCCGCCGCTGGCTCACGGCGATCATCATCGTGCTCCTGATCGGCATCCCCGCCGGCTACCTGGCGATCTCCGCGGGACAGAGCCGGGACAGCGGCCGCGACAAGGAGGAGAAGTACGCCGCGACCGGCCTCACATCGGAGTGGCCCTCGCGGGTGCAGCGCCGCATCTACGAGGTGCCGATCCCGCCGTACTCCCGCCGCGTCGCGTACTACGAGACCAACAACTGGCGCACGAGCAGGCTCTACGTCCAGTTCCTCACCAGCAACAAGGGCCTCGACAAGTTCCTCAAGAGCATGGACAAGGACGTCGCCGACCTGAACGAGGGCGACATGACGCTCAGCAAGCGCGACCGGCAGGTCGTCGGCTGGACGTTCACGAAGTCCGGCCCGTTCTACGGCCTGCAGCACAAGCAGCCGGACCCGCGCCCCAGCCACGACGTCTACGTGGACCGCAGCAACCCGCACCACCCGATGGTCTACGTCGTCGCCACGGCCAACCCCTGACGCTCCGCGCCCGGGGCCGCCTGTGACGGCGTGCCCGGTCGGTTGTCAGTGCCCCTCCGTAGAGTCGTAGACGTCCGATCGACGACCGATCTCCGGAGGGGGTGAGCCGCGCCATGACCGAAGTGCTCGACCGGCGCGAGGCGGGGGCGGACCCGCAGGCCGCGGGGGCGGACCCGCAGGCCGCGGGGACGGACCCGCGCCTGCGCCTCGCCGCCGTCTTCCTGCCCGCCACCCCGCCGCGCGAGGGCCGCGTCGCGCTGTGGAACCCCGTCGGCGGACCACTCCCCGACGCCCCCGGCACACCCGCGGAGCTCACGGTCGTACGCAGCCGCGGCGCCGTCGTCCGCAGGGCCACCGCGCCCGCCCTGACGCTGCCGGTCGACGCGGCGCTGCCGCTGCTCCTGGCCGCGCACCCGTCGGCGCGCCCGCACCCGTCCGCCCACCCCGCCACGGCCTGCTGGGGCGCCGCCGCCCGCCTCGCCCTGCGCCTCGTGGCCCGCGGCCGGCTTCTCCCCGGCCTCACCGCGGACGACCAGGACGCCTGGCGCGCGGGCCCGCTGGAGGGCGGCGACGTCGAGCAGCTGCGGGCGATCGCCGCCGCCCTGCCGTACGAAGGCCATGCCGTCCCCCTGGAGGACGCCGTTCCGCTGCAACTGCCGCAGCCCGAGGCCCTGATGCGCGCGTTCCTCGACGCGGTAGCGGACTCCCTGCCGCGCACCCCGGCCGCGCCGCACTCGGTGGGCGCGCCGTTCGCCGCGCGCGCCCCGCAGCGCCTGCCGCAGGCCCGCGAGTGGGCCGCCGAGGCCGCGGCGGGCATGGACGCGGGCGTGCGGATCTCCCTCCGCCTCGACCTGTCGGGCAGTGACCTGTTCGACCGCAGCGACGAGGACCGCACGGCGGGCGCGGCCGTGGTCCAGGTGCACAGCCTCGCCGACCCCACGCTCGTCATCGACGCGGTCGCCCTGTGGGAGGGCGAGGGCGAGGAGGTCTTCGGGCCCCGCGCGCGCGTGGACGCCGCCCTCGCCCTGCGCCGCGCCGCCCGCGTCTGGCCACCCTTGGAGCGCCTCGTCGAACGGTCGTCCCCGGACGTACTCCCGCTCTCCGAGACGGAGTTGTACGACCTGCTCGGCAGCGCCGCCGCCCGCCTCGGCGCCGCCGGGGTCGCCGTGCACTGGCCGCGCGATCTCGCCCAGGACCTGTCGGCCGCCGCCGTGGTGCGCTCCGCGCCCGGCTCCGCGACGGACGGCACCGGCTTCTTCGAGGCCGATCAACTCCTGGAGTTCCGCTGGCAGTTGGCGCTCGGCGGCGATCCGCTCACCGAGGCCGAGATGGACCAGCTCGCCGAGTCGCACCGCCCCGTCGTGCGCCTGCGCGACCAGTGGGTGCTCGTCGACCCGGCGCTGGTCCGCAAGGCCCGCAAGCGGGAACTGGGGCTGCTCGACCCGGTCGACGCCCTGTCGGTCGCCCTCACCGGCACGGCCGAGGTCGACGGTGAGGAGGTCGAGGCCGTCCCGGTCGGTGCCCTCGCCGAGCTGCGGGACCGCCTCACCACGGGCCTCGCCCCGGCACAGCCGCCGCCCGGCCTGGACGCCGAGCTGCGGGACTACCAACTGCGCGGCCTGGCCTGGCTCGACCTCATGACGTCGCTCGGCCTCGGCGGCTGCCTCGCGGACGACATGGGCCTCGGCAAGACGGTCACGCTCATCGCCCTGCACCTGCGCCGGGCCCGCCGCGAACCCACCCTGGTCGTCTGCCCCGCCTCCCTCCTCGGCAACTGGCAGCGGGAGATCGCCCGCTTCGCGCCCGGCGTCCCGGTCCGGAGGTACCACGGCGCGAGCCGCTCCCTCGACGATCTGGACGGCGGCTTCGTCCTCACCACGTACGCCACGATGCGCACCGCCGCCGCGCGCCTTTCCGAGCAGACCTGGGGCATGGTCGTCGCCGACGAGGCGCAGCACGTCAAGAACCCGCACTCCGCCACGGCCAAGGCGCTGCGCACGATTCCCGCCCCGGCCCGCATCGCCCTCACCGGCACCCCGGTCGAGAACAACCTCTCCGAGCTGTGGGCCCTCCTGGACTGGACGACGCCCGGGCTGCTCGGCCCCCTCAAGGCGTTCCGCTCCCGGCACGCGCGCGCGGTGGAAGGTGGTGGCGCCGCAGGCGAGGACACCGCCGCCGTGGAGCGCCTGGCCCGTCTGATCCGCCCGTTCCTGCTGCGCCGCAAGAAGTCCGACCCGGGCATCGTGCCCGAGCTCCCGCCGAAGACGGAGACCGACCATCCGGTGCCGCTCTCCCGCGAACAGGCCTCGCTGTACGAAGCGGTGGTCCGCGAGTCGATGGCGGCGATCGAGGCCGCCCAGGGCATCGCGCGGCGCGGCCTCGTCCTGAAGCTCCTCGGCGCGCTCAAGCAGATCTGCAACCACCCGGCGCAGTACCTGAAGGAGTCCGCCGGAGCTTCGGGAGCCGTCGGCCGCGCGGGAGCGGTCCGCCTGGACGGCCGCTCCGGCAAACTCGACCTGCTCGACGAGCTGTTGGACACCATCCTCACGGAGGACGGCTCGACGCTGATCTTCACGCAGTACGTCGGGATGGCCAAGCTGATCGCCGGGCATCTGGAGGCCCGCGCGGTCCCGGCCGAGCTGCTGCACGGCGGCACACCGGTGGCCGAGCGCGAGCGCATGGTCGACCGCTTCCAGTCCGGTGGGACGCCGGTCCTCGTCCTCTCCCTCAAGGCGGCGGGCACGGGCCTCAACCTGACCCGCGCGGGTCACGTGGTGCACTTTGACCGCTGGTGGAACCCGGCGGTGGAGGAACAGGCCACGGACCGTGCGTACCGCATCGGGCAGACCCAGCCGGTGCAGGTCCACCGGCTGATCACGGAAGGCACGGTGGAGGACCGCATCGCCGAGATGCTCGCCTCCAAGCGCGCCCTCGCCGATGCGGTGCTCGGCTCGGGGGAGTCGGCCCTGACGGAACTGACGGATCGCGAACTGGCGGACCTGATCTCCCTGCGGAGGCCCGCATGAGTACGTCGAGTACGTCGCCGAGGGGCGACCACACCCCCGAGACTCCGGCCCAGGCGGCCCGCCGTGCGTTGCGCGAGGCGCGCGAGGCGCGCGAGGCGAGGGCGGCGACCGAGGCGAGCGCGGTGGTGGAGGCGGCGGAAGGGGCGTACGAGGAAGGCGCCGAGGCCACTGCCTCCGACACTGCCTCCGGCACCCCCTCCGACACCGCCTCCGGCACCCCATCCGACACGCCCTCCGGCACCGCGACCGCCCCCGTTCCGGATGCCGACCCCGTGTCCGCCCGGCCCGCCGAACCCTCCGCTCCCCGTCCCGGGGACGTGGCCAGGGAGGCGCTGCGTGCGGCTCGTACCCCGTCCGTCACCTCAACCGAAACCGAGACAGCAACCGCAGCGGCGACGGAAACGGCAACCGAGGCAGCAACCGAAACCGAAACAGCAGCCGAAACCGAAGCAGTACCGGAAACCGAAACAGCAGCCGAAACAGCAGCCGAAACCAAAGCAGCAACCGAAACCAAAGCAGCAACCGAAACCAAAGCAGCAACCGCACAGTCCACCGCCGAGTCCACCGCCCCCGCCGAAGCCCAATCGGCCGAAACCGTCGCGGAGTTGAAGCGGATGGCGCGCCTCGGCCGCCGCTCGATGCGCCCGTCGAGCGGGGTGCGCGATGCGGGCGATTTGGGTGAGGTTGGCGAAGGCGGCGAAGTCGGCGAGGGTGAGCCGGTGGCCGCCGAGGCCCCCGTCGAGTCCGACCAGGAGTCCCCGAGTGCCGCCGCGCGGTCCGCCCTGGCGCGGGCGGGTGCCGAGCGAAGGCGGGCGGAACGGGACGGGGCGCAGCCCGTACGCACCGGGCGGCGGGCGCGCCGCAGGCGGCTGAGCGAGGACACCCCGGCAGCCCCGGCCGCAAGCGAGACGCGAACCCGCTCGTCCCGCCCAGAGCCCACGGAAGAGCTCCGGCGCACGTTCCCCGCGGAAGGCCCCGACGCCCCGACGGGGGAGGGGAGTTGGTGGAGCTCGGCCTGGATCGAGGCGCTGGAGGAGTCCGCGCTCGACCCGGCACGCCTCGCCCGTGGCCGGGACTACGCGGGGCACGGCCGCGTGGACGCCGTGACGGTCACGCCCGGCCTGCTCCTCGCGTACGTGCACGGCAGCCGCCCCCGCCCGTACCGCGCGAAGATCACTCTCCCCACGTTCACCGACGAGGAGTGGGACCGCTTCCTGGACGCGGCCGCGGCGCAGCCCGGGCACATCGCGGCGCTGCTGGACCGGGAGATGCCGCGCTCCCTGGCCGACTGCGGCGTGCCGCTGCTGCCCGCGCCGGGCGAGCTGCACCCCGAGTGCTCGTGCCCGGACTACGGCCACCCCTGCAAACACGCGGCGGCGCTCTGCTACCGGACGGCGCGGCTGCTCGACGAGGACCCGTTCGTGCTGCTCCTGCTGCGCGGCCGAGGTGAGCGCGGACTGCTCGCGGAGCTGTCCCGCCGCAACGCGACGCTGGCCGCGCGTTCCGGTCCGCCGTCAACGGCCGTACGCATGCCGGGAGTTCGCGCCCGAGACGCACTCGCGCCCCGCGCCCTTCCCCCGTTGCCGCGCCCGCAGCCGCCGCTCCCGCACCCTGAGCAGCCGCCCGCGTACCCGGCGGCGCCGGGTGGCCCCGATCCGTTCGCCTTGGACCAGCTGGCCACCGACGCGGCCGCCCGCGCGCACGCCCTGCTGGCCACCGGCCGGGACCCGGTCGCCGAACTGACGCTGTGGCAGGACGCGGTCAGAATCGCGGCCGCCCGCCCGGGTTCGGGCCTGACGGTGGCGAGCCGCGCGCAGTACGAGTCGCTGGCCGCGGCCGCCGGACGTACGGCCACGGACCTGGCACGCGCCGTGGCGGCCTGGCGCCAGGGCGGCCGCGACGGCCTCGCCGTCCTCGAAGAGCCCTGGGACCCGCCCGCGGGCCGCTTCGACCAGGCGAGACCCGCCCTGCGCGCCGCCGAGTTCCCCCTGTTCACCCCTCGCCGCAACCACCTCACCCACCCGGAGGGCACCCTCCAACTCCGCCTGGGCCGCGACGGATTGTGGTACGCGTACGAAAGCGAACCGGGCCACGACGACTGGTGGCCCAGAGGCACCCCGGACCACGACCCGGTGGGCGCACTCACAGCACTTGCAGGGGGCGGGCCGTGAGGTCCTGACACTCGGACCGGCCGCCGAGACGAGTCAGGGGATGACCGCCCGTCGGGATCGCGCCTCCGACAGGCAACCACCCGTACCACGCACCGGACGACCAGTGCGTTCGTACAACCTCACCGGGGTCTCGGGGGTCTCCTGTGCACCCCCCGTTTCTCCTGCCCCATGGAAAGGACGTCATGTCCCGCCACAAACGCTCCCGTCGTCTCGCCGTCCTCGGTGCCGGGGTCGTCGCCGCAGTCCTGGGCGGTGGCCTGTTCGTCGCACTGCCCGGTGACGCGAGCGCCGCACCCTCCGGTCTCTCCGACGACTTCAACGGCGACGGCTACCGCGACCTGGCGACCGGCGCCACGGGTGCCGTCGCGAACAGCAAGGAAAAGGCGGGTGCCGTGGTCGTCAACTACGGCTCGTCGAGCGGGATCAGCTCCTCGCGAAAGAAGATCACGTCGCAGAGTTCCTCCGGCGTGCCGGGGGCGTCGGAGACCGAGGACCGGTTCGGCACGGAGCTGGCGCACGGCGACCTCAACAACGACGGCTACGGCGACCTCGCCGTGGGCACGCCGCTGGAGGACGTGCCGGGCGATGTCGATCGCGGCGCGGTCACGATCCTGTGGGGCGGCTCGTCCGGCCTGTCCGGTGGCACGACCATCAGCGACCCGAACGGCTCGGGCCACGACCGGTTCGGCCAGTCCCTCGCGGTCGGCGACTTCACCGGGGACGGGCGGACAGACCTGGCGGTCGGCTCCACCGGCAAGGACATCTGGATCTTCAAGGGCGGCTTCACCAAGTCGGGCGGCGCGGCCGGGAAGCTGCGCTTCGACGCCCAGATCGAGTCCGGGTCGTACCCGAAGGGCGCCGTCGAATTGGCCGCAGGCGACTTCGACGACGACGGAACGGACGACGTGGTGGTGGGTTCTTTCGCGGGCAACTTCGTCTACCGGGGCACCTCGACCGGGCCCACGTTCCAGACCGAGGCCGGCGAGGGGAAGGCGAGCGCGCTGACCACGGCCGACTTCGACCTTGACGGCCACGACGACCTGGTCGTAGGCACCGACACTCCCGCGGTCCTGGACTCGGGGGCCGACGGCGGGTACGTCACCGTGTTCCACGGCGGCGCGGCCGGCGTCGACACCTCGCGCAGCAAGGTCTTCAGCCAGGCCACCGAAGGCGTGCCGGGGGCGGACGAGCACCACGACTCCTTCGGCTACGCCCTGGCCGCGGGCGACGTCAACGGTGACGACTACCCGGACCTCGCGGTCAGCGCCAACTTCGAGACCATCGGCTCCGCCTCGCACGCCGGTAACGTCTGGGTGCTGAGCGGCAGTTCCTCGGGCCTGACGGCGACCGGCGCCCAGTCGTTGAATCAGGGCACGTCGGGCGTGCCGGGCGCCAACGAGTCGTCCGACCTGTTCGGCGGGGCCGTCCACCTCGCCGACCACAACAAGGACGACCGCGCGGACCTTTCCGTCGGCGCGGCCGGCGAGAACAGCGACGACGGCGCGGTGTGGTTCCTGCGCGGCTCCTCCTCCGGCACCACCACGTCCGGCGCGACGAGCTTCACCGGCCCGACCGTGGGGATCGCCCGCTCCGGCGACGACCCCGTGTTCGGCCGCCCGATGTCGGGCTCCTGACACCTGCGCGGAGAGGGGCGGCCCCTGGAATTCGCCGTTCCGGGGCCGCCCCTGCGTGTGGGAGGGGTGAGCGGGTCGCGCTGAACCTCGTCGCGGTCCGGTACGGCAACGCGCAAACGCCATGCGGCAGCTGTTCACAGAACGTCGGCCCGGAATCTGCCGAGGGCAGAACGTAGAGCGGCACCGGAGGCTGGACCGTCACCATGGAGCGATGGCGAATGACGATCACATCGAAAGCCTCCGCGCGGCCGAACGGCGTCTCCAAGCGGCCCAGCTCGCCTCCGACGTCGGGGCGCTGGCCGAACTGATCGACGACGCGGGGCAGTTCACCGGACCGGACGGAAACCTCTACTCGAAGTGGGACGACCTCCGTGCTCACGAATCCGGCCATCAGGTGCTGACCCGCCTCGTGGAGGAGGACCTCCAGGTGCTGGCCACTGAGCACACCGGCGTCACCTGGCTTCTCGCTGCGCTGGAGGGCTCCATCGGCGGGCAGCCGCTGGTCGCCCGGGTCCGCTACACCCGGACCTGGATTCGCGACCGGACCGGGTGGAGGGTCATCGCGGCCCACGCCACGAGCGTCACCGACGACCCCAGCGCCCCCGTTCAGGCGCCATGCCTTCCAGGTGTACCGGGCCCGGGCTCTGACTCCTGACGGCACTGACCGAAGCCTGGGGATCCCTGCCCCGTCCTCCACCCAGGCCTCGACGAGGATCCACCTTCCCTCCTGACCTTGATCACCAAGTCCGGAGTCGGACGAAGATCACCAAGTGGGGCACTTTTGATACGCCGTCAGGCAGAGGGACAGCGTTCGGCCGTCGTCGGGAACCGGGACCGTAGGGCGGTGCGCCCTTTGGGGTCGCGGTCGTCGCCGAAGCTGGGCCGGGCAGGGCGCTGTCGGGGCGGGTGAGTGCGCGGTCGCAGCGGTCGGAGACGTCGGCGGGCCCTCGCCGGGCCGCTCGGCGGGCACGGGGGAGGACCTCCCTCGGGTCGCTGGACCCGGGGCCCCCGCTTGCCGAAGACGCCAACCGGTCCTGCTTCCAGGCAGTGATCAGTGGTTGGGCTGTGCTCATGTCACGTGTACGCCTCACCGTAGTCACCGCGCCCTTGCCGGGATCGCCGCGCTCACCGCCTGCTCCGGCTCAAGCAAGGGGGACGGCGACAAGCCGGTCGCTGCTCCTGCTGCGAAGCCGATCACGGAGGCGCTCGCCCAGGCAGTCATCACGCAGGCCCTGCTCGGTGACGGCGAGACGCTTCCCGGCTGGACACTGCACGGCGACAAGGACGTAACCGACGGGGACGTGGAAGGGCACCGTAAGGCGTGAGCTCTAGTTCCGCCAGGCCATCGCGCTGTACGTCGGGACCCGGGTGGCCGACCCGGCAGAGAGATCAGAGGCCAGGAGCGACGGTTTTGAGAGTGTGATCGTCCTCGACGGCGACGGCTGCCACCTGGTTCAACGGAACTTCTGAGCCCCACGCGGGCACCTTCACGGAGATCGCCGGCCCGCCCGCGCGTCACCTTCTCCTCGCGATCGCATCTGCGCAGCGACCAAGGAGCCTCGGGTCGTAGCCCTGGCGTAGAGGGAATGCCCGCCCGTGGGCCACCCCCTACCGCGGTAGCACCTCCCATTTGGCTCGCGGGTATGACGCCTGGCGCCCAGCCTTCCCCACACGCTCTGCCTGTCGACGGGACGGGCCCTCGCGACGGCGACGGCGGTCTGGGGGCCTTCCTCGCCCGGCCCCTTGACCGCAGCGGACCCACGTCGTGAAAGGCGGGTAGAACACTCATGAGCGCGACCTTGGCTCCAGCGGTTCCCATCGGGAAGGCCGCTCTCGGTGCCCTCGGCCTGTTGGCTGTCGCCACCGGTGCCTTGGAGTCGGTGGTGACACCGACGCTGCCACTCCTGCAGCGCGAGTTGGACATGAGTCCCGCCGAAGGCGCGCTGCTCAGCATCGTGTTGCTCATCACCGGCGCCCTCATCACGCCGGTCGCCGGGAAGTTCGGCGATCGATACGGCGGGAAACGGGTCCTGGTCCGGCTGATGGCGGTCGTCTCCGTGGGCGGTCTGACCTCGGCCCTGGCGCCGAGCCTGCCGGTGCTGCTGCTCGGCCAGTTACTCCAGGGCGCGATGGTGGGCGCGTTGCCCCTGTCGTTCATCATCGTGCGCAAACATCTGCCCGCGGGAGAGTCCAAGGTGGGCATCGGCGTCGTCAGCGGCTTGTTCGTGGGCGGCGGGATGGCGGGCACAGTGACGGCCGGGCCGGTGGCCGAAGGGCTGTCCCGGCACTGGATGTTCGCCCTGCCGACGATCGTGGTCATCGGGGCCACCGTCCTGGTGCACCGGCTGATGCCGGACGACCCGCCGGGCCGGTCGGACGAGTCCGGGATCGACTGGCCCGGTCTGCTCCTGCTGAGCGGGACGCTGACCACGCTCATGCTCGTGTTCTTGCTCGCGCCCGACCTCGCCTCGCAGCCTCTCGTCCTCGGCGCCCTCGTCGCACTGTTCGCCGCTTTCGTGGTCGGCTGGGTGGCCGTCGAGCGCCGTGCGGCCTCGCCGATGATCGACCTGGCCCTGCTGGCCCGGCCGGCGGTGTGGAAGTCGAGCGTGCTGACGTTCGTGATCTGCGTCGGTACGTCGGTCGCCATCCACCTCGTCCCGCAGTTGCTCGACGTCTCCGGCGAGGCGTACGGCTTCGGGGCGAGCGCCACCGAGATCGGGTTCATCCTGCTGCCGGGTGCTGTCGCCGCCTCGCTCGCCGGGCCGCTCGGCGGTATCGGGGCACGGCGTCTCGGTTCGCGTGCGGTGGTCACCTCCGGGGTCGTCATGATGGCCGTCTCGCTTGTCTCCCTGGCGGCCGTGCACTCCGAGGTCTGGCACCTCGTCGTCGGCAAGGCGCTGATCGCACTCGCCAACGGCCTGTGCGTCACGGCGATGGTGACTCGTACCGCCACCTCCGTCGACCAGGGCGACACCGGCATCGCCACCGGCCTCGTCCTGGTGACACGCGTCGTCGGCTTCGCCGTCGGCACGCAGTTCGGCGGGGCGATCCTCACCGCCGGGACCCCTCCCGGATCGAACACCCCGGCCGAATCGGCCTTCGCCACCGGCTTCCTCATCGCCGGCGCGGTCACGGCGCTGGCTCTTCTTGTCACCCGCACCATGAGCAAAGGAGTCAGAGAATGACCCGCACCGAACAGACGGAAAGCCAGTCGGTACACCGGACGGGCCGTCAGACCGGCGGTCAGGCGGGCCGTCAGGCGGCGTTCCGTACCGCGCCGCGGCGCACGGTCCTGATCTCCGGGGCCGGTGTCGCGGGGTCCGCCCTCGCGTTCTGGCTGAACCGCTACGGATTCGCGGTCACAGTGGTCGAGAAGGCACCAGCCCTGCGCGCCGGCGGGTACCCCATCGACGTACGCGGCACCGCGCTCGAGGTGGTCCGCAGGATGGGGATCCTGCCGCGGCTGCGGGAGGCGCACATCGACCTGCGTCGGCTGACCTTTCTCGAAGGGGACGGCCGCGAGGTGGCGTCGGTCCACCCGCACAGCGTCACCGGCGGTGTCGAGGGACGGGACCTGGAGGTGCGGCGCGGCGACCTGAGCGACGCCCTGTACGCGGCGGTCCGTGACGACGTGGAGTTCCTGTTCGGCGATTCCGTCGACACGCTCGACCAGCGCGGCCACGGAGTCGACGTCACCTTCCGCGGAGGCGACAGGCGCACGTACGACGTGGTGGTCGGCGCGGACGGATCGCATTCCCGTACCCGCGAGTTGCTGTTCGGGCCGGAAGACCGGTTCCACCGGTATCTCGGTTACCGCTTCGCCGTGTTCACCCTGCCCAATACCTTCGGGCTCTCCCTCGAGACCGTGATGTGGAACGCCCCCGGCAAGGCCGCAGCACTCTACGCCGTGGGCGACCAGGACGACGTCCATGCCTTCTTGAACTACGCCCACCCGGAACCACCCTCCGACGCGTTCGGGGACCCGCGAGCCCAACGAGCCCTGATGGCTGGGGAGTTCGCCGACGCTGGATGGGAGGTCCCCGGCCTGCTGGCCGCCCTGCGCGAGGCGGAGGACGTGTTCTTCGACGCGGTCAGCCAGATCCGGATGCCCCGCTGGTCGAGCGGCCGGGTCGCGCTGGTCGGCGACGCCGCGTACGCGCCCTCGTTCCTCACCGGACAGGGCACCAGCCTCGCGCTGGTCGGCGCGTACATGCTCGCCGCTTCCCTCGCCGACCGGGACCACATCGCGGGCTTCGCCGCCTATGAGCACCGGACCCGGGAGTTCGTGACCGTGAACCAGGACCTGGTCGGCGAGGGTGGTGCCGCGCTCTTCCCGACCACCGCCCGCGCCCTCGAGCAGCGCAACGACAGGCTGCGCAACCTCAGCGCCGTACCGTCCGGATCGGGACGACCGGCCCATTCGGCCCTCACCCTGCCCGAGTTCACCCCCGTGCCGTGAGTCCGGCCGACCCGGCCGACCCGGCCGACCCGCCGACCCGGGCGCCGGGCGCGCGCCGCCCGAGGGCGATCATCCAGAAGAAGCATCAATGGGCGGGAAGCGCCTGCCCGCTGTCCGCCAGGGTGGCGGTCGGCCGGCGCCCGGTGCCCCCTCGACCGGGCGTCTCACGCGGTCGCGAGCGAGACCTCGGTCGACTTCATCAGTGCCACGACGGTGGATCCGGTCTCCAGGCCGAGGTCGGTGACCGCGTCCTTGGTGATCGCGGCGGTCAGCTCGCCGCCCTCGACCGTGATCCTGACGGAGGCCATGGCGTCGCCGGTGGTGATGCCGACGACCGTGCCGGGCAGTTGGTTGCGGATGGACAGGCCCGCCACCGGGCCGGTGGCCAGGGCGACCTCCGTGGACTTCACGAGTGCGCGGACGGCGGAGCCCTCGGCGAGGCCGAGGTCCTTGACCGACTCCACGGTGATGGCCGCGGTGAGGTCTTGGCCGCCGTCGAGGCGGACCTTGACCGTCGCCATCGCCTCACCGGGCGTGACGGCGGTGACGGTGCCGGGGATCTGGTTGCGGATGGACAGGCTCATGCAGAACGCCTCACGGGAAAAGGGATGGTTTGTCGCTTTCTGTCCTACTCCGGCTCACCGTAGCCGGAGGTGGCCGGTACCGGCGTTGTGCCCATCGCGTCCGCGAGGAGTGTTGTGGGTGTGGTGGGTGTTGTGGGTGTCCACTCGCAGACCGGGCTCAGGTCTGTGGCAGGAGTGATCTCAAGCGGCGTAGGCGTGGGTCTGTATTGCCTTGACCGTGGCCCAGACCTCGGCGCCCGGGTGCAGGCCGAGTTCGGCGGCGGCCGCAGTGGTGAGGTCGGCGGCGAGGGGGAGTTCGCCGGTGAGGTCGGCGCGGATCTGATCGCCGTGGGTCTCCAGGCCCGCCACTTCGCAGCGCCAGAGGTTGCGCGCACTCGCGCCGGTGGGCCGTTGGCGGAACAGGGTGACGGAACTCGGGGGGAAGGCCACGAAGACCGGGCCGGTCAGGTCCTCCGTGGTGGTGATGGCCGGACCCTCGTCGAGGCGGACGGTGTGGCCGTCGGCGTCGCCCCGGTAGAGGTTCAGGCCCACCAGTTGGGCGATGTAGTCGGTGCGCGGGTGGCGGGCGGTGTGGGCCGGGGTGCCTTCCTGGACGACTTGGCCGTGCTCGACCACGACCAGGCGGTCGGCCAGGACCATCGCGTCGAGCGGGTCGTGCGTGACGAGCACGGCGACAGCCTCGAAGTCGGCCAGGTGGCGCCGGAGTTGGGCGCGGATCTCCAGGCGGGTGCGGGCGTCCAGGGCTGCGAGAGGCTCGTCGAGGAGAAGGAGTCGTGGGTTGGTGGCCAGCGCGCGGGCGAGGGCGACGCGTTGGGCCTGGCCGCCGGACAGCTTGCGGGGCTTGGCGCTGCCGTGGGCGCTGAGGCCCATGCGGTCGAGCCAGGCGGCGGCCTGCGTACGGGCTTCCGCCTTGGTGGCGCCGTGGCAGCGGGGGCCGAAGGCGACGTTGTCGAGGGCGGAGAGGTGGGGGAAGAGCAGGTAGTCCTGGAAGACGACGCCGACCGGACGGGACTCCGGCGGCGTACGGTCCAACTCCGCGCCGTCGAGCCGCAGATGGCCGTCGGCCAGTGGGACGAGCCCGGCAAGTGCGCGCAGGGCGGTGGTCTTGCCGGCGCCGTTCGGGCCGAGCAGGGCGACCACCTCGCCGGGCGCGACGGTCAGCGCCACATCGAGGCGGAAGGCGCCGCGGTCCACGACGAGGTGGGCGTCGAGCCCGTCGGCTTCGGATTCGGTGCCGGTTCGGAGGTCGTACGTCTCGGTCATCCTGCTGTCATCCAACGGTCGCGCAGCCCGGCCAGCACTGCGATGGACACCGCGAGCAGGACGAGACTCAGGGCGATGGCCGCCTCCGGGTCGCTCTGCAGGGCCAGGTACACGGCCAGCGGCATGGTCTGCGTACGGCCGGGGAAGTTGCCGGCGAACGTGATCGTCGCGCCGAACTCGCCGAGCGCCCGCGCCCAGGCCAGTACCGCGCCCGCCGCGATGCCCGGTGCGATCAGCGGCAGCGTGACCCGGCGGAACGCGGTGAACTTGGAGGCGCCCAGGGTCATGGCTGCCTCCTCGTAGCGGGGGTCGGCGGCGCGCAGGGTGCCCTCCACGCTGATGACGAGGAACGGCATGGCCACGAACGCCTCCGCGATCACAACTCCGGTGGTGGTGAACGGAAGCGTGATCCCGAACCAGGAATCCAGCCACTGGCCGATGATGCCGTTGCGGCCGAACGCCATCAGGAGTGCCACACCGCCGACGACGGGCGGCAGGACGAGGGGCAGGGTGACCAGGGCCCGTATGAGCCCGCGGCCGGGGAACTCGACCCGGGCAAGCAGCCAGGCCAGCGGCACGCCGATGACCATACTCACGGCCGTGGCCAGAGTCGCGCAGAACAGCGACAGCTTGAGGGCCTGCCACACTTCGGCGCTGGTCAACTGCTCGGGCAGGTTGTGCCACGGGGTGCGTACGAGCAGGGCGATCAGCGGCACGATCAGGAAGGCCAGGCCGAGCAGTGCGGGGAGCAGGAGAGGCAGCGGCACGCCTCGGCCACCGCCGGACCGGACGCGCCGACGCCGCGTCCCACCCCTGAGGGTTTCGGTCGCGGCGTCCGCCTTGTCGTTCGGGATCACGGCTTGCGGAACCCGGCCTCGGTCAGGACCTTCTGGCCCTCGGCCGACTGCACCAGCGCCATGAACGCCTTGGCGGCCTCGGTGTTCTGCGCGTCCTTGAGCAGGGCCATCGGGTAGTCGTTGATGGCGTCGGCGGACTCGGGGAACTCCACACCCTCCACCTTGTCGCCCGCCGCGTGCACATCGGTCTTGTAGACCACGGCTGCGTCGGCCTCCTTCAACTCCACCTTCGTCAGCGCGGCCTTGACGTCCTGCTCGTACGACACCGGCGTGAGCTTGAGCTTGCTCGCGGCGAGGGCCTTCTGGGCGGCGGCGCCGCACGGCACCTCCTTGTCGCACAGGACGACCTTCAGGCCGGAGCCCGTCAGATCCTTGAGAGAGCCGATCTTGTCCGGGTTGCCGGGCAGGGTGGCGATCTCCAGCTCGTTGCGCACGAAGGTGGCGGGCGTACCGGAGGCGTCTCCGGCGTCCGTGACGATCTTCATGGTCTTGGGACTGGCCGAGGCGAACACATCGGCGGGCGCGCCGCCGGTGATGCTCGCCGCGAGGGAGTCGCTGCCGCCGAAGCTGAAGGTCACCTTCGTGCCCGGGTGCTCCTTCTCGAACTGCTTGCCCAGCGTCGTGAAGCTCTCCTTCAGGGAGGCCGCCGCGAAGACGGTCACCTCTCCGGAGATCTTGTCCGACGCGGAGGGGTCCGACTTATTCGACGACGCGTCGCCGGACGAGCAGGCGCTCAAGGCAAGCAGCGCGGCGGCGCCGGCACCGGTCACCTGCAAGGTCCGGCGGCTCCGGCGCGCGGTACGGGTCATCACGGGCTACTCCCTCTGGTCCTGACGGACACGATCACCTTGGTCCTGACGGACACGGACACCTTGGTCCTGACGGACACGGACACCTTGGTCCTGACGGACACGGACACCTTGGTCCTGACGGACGCGGACACCTTGGTCCTGACGGACGCGGACACCTTGGTCCTGACGGACCGACTACGGTCTTTCGACGACCACGTTGGTCGACTTGATCACAGCCACCGCCGGAACACCGGGCTCCAGCTGCAGCTCTTCAGCCGATTCCCGGCTGACAGGGATGATCCGGCGGCCTGACTCGTCGCGTTCAGCGAGGAGTCTGCCGCCGTCCACCAGACGCCGCACGGTGTCGCGGCTGACACCGAGTAAGGCGGCTGCGGCTCCGATCCGGTACGTGTGCATACGCCGATGATACTGCCGCAGATGCAAGGGAAAAGTCTCTAGTCTCTTTGCATGAGCCGGAATTCTGATCTGCCATGTTGGTATGTGCGTTTGCACCAGACGCGAGCGGGGGTACGGTCCGTCGGGAGGTGTAGCCCGTGAGTCAGCCCCGAGCAGTTGCCCCTACGGCCGCCGGACCGGCGGCGGAGCTCGTCCTGACCGGAGATCTGGACCGCCCGGCCCGTCTGGCGGTGCCCGACCTGCTGGCCTGGCCGCAGCGCGAAGCGGACGTCCGCTTCGAGTGCGCCATAAACGGCATGCAGCAGCACAGCTTCACCGGTCCGCTCCTGTACGACGTCTTGGCGGCGGCAGGGCCCGTCTACGATCCGGCCCGCCGCAAGGACCGTCTGCGCTTCCTGATCGCGGTGTCCGGCCTGGACGGCCATCACGCCCTGCTCTCCTGGGCGGAGATCGACCCTGACTTCGGCCGCGCCCCCGTCCTGCTGGCCGTCACGATCGACGGCGTTCCGCTCGACAGCGCCGGGCCCCAGCTCGTCCTGCCGCAGGACCGTTGCGGGGGTCGGCATATCAGCGGCATCAACACGATCCGGGTGGACGGCGGTTACACCGCGTGGGCGTGATGTCGCGTGGAGACTCCGCGGCTGCCACCGGCGAAGGGGTCAGGCTCGCGACGGGGAAGCGCACATACCTGGGTGGGAGATGTGTGGTGCCGACAGGCCGACAGGCCGACCGGGGACGGGAGTTCGGCGCTTTCCACGAGGAGCTGCTGACCCTCTGACCCCGTAGTCCCGCCGGATGGGCTGCTCACGGGTGCGGGGCTGGGTGAAGCGGACGCCGTTCAGGTCCGGTCGATGTGGACGTTCGTCGACTTCACGCGGGCGGTGGCCTCCATGCCGACCTCAAGCCCCAACTCCTCGACCGCCTCCCGTGTCAGCAGGGACACCAGCCGGTGCGGCCCGGCCTGGATCTCCACCTGGGCCGCCACGTCACCCATCTTGATCGCGGTGACAATGCCGGGAAAGGCATTGCGGACCGAGGTGTAGGAGGCATCCAGCTCGCCGCTCGCCCCCTTGGCGAGTTCAACGGAGAAGGCGGCCAGGTCCTTGCCGTCGATGAGGCGTTTTCCGCCCTCGTACCGATGGGTCGCCACCCGCCCCGCGTCTGCCCATCGACGTGCGGTGTCCGGACTTACGCCAAGGAGCCGTGCGGCCTGGCCGATCGTGTAGGACTGCATGGGGATCACGATAGGCAGCCACTCGCCCGTTCACCCGACAGACCCCTGGTTCCGGCACCGATGAGCGACCGCACGGCGCGGTCGCGGCGATGGCGGTGACCGCCCAGGTCGCCACCGACAGGGCGAGCGCCATGAGCTTGTCTTCGCCGAAGGTGTTCCTGACGCCGAGCAAGTAAGCGAGATCGACGTACCGAACCGTCTGGGGATTGCCGCTGCCCCTGGTGGTGCGGAGCAACTCGATCGTGGTCCGTGTGGCTTCCCCATGCTCGGGGAGCAATGACGCCGAAGACATCGCGGAGCAGCAGGCGGACATCACCCGCCTGCTGCTCCGTCCCCCTCCACCGGCCGCTCCCGGGCGAGAGCTACATCAAGGGCGTCTTGCCTGCTCCGCCGCCCGCCGAGGCCATCCGCATCGTCACCGGACCGTCCGGCACTCACGATCCGGATCAGCTGACAGCCTGGCAGATCCCCTCTACGAACCGGCAGCTCCACCCCATCGCCCCGAGCGCGGACGGCAACGCTTTCACCATCCTGCGGACCCTCACCTGCCCTTGGTCCGAAGAGCAACCCGTCCTGCGCCTGCGCGGATTCCTCCACCGCGGCCCGGACCAGATCCACCTGCACCTGGAGACCGACCAGGACACTGACCTGGTTGCCGCCGACGCACGCCCCTCTGGCTCCCTCACGGCACTGCTCGCCGCCCTCCCCTCCCTGATCACCGAGGAAGAACGTCTGCTTCAGCTCACGGGCGAAGCCTCTGCGGCCTGGTCGAGTATGCGTTGTGTGCGTTCCAGGACTGCACTGTCGACCATCCGGTCCGTCGAACGTCGCCACCGAGTCCGCACGCCTCCAGCACACGGAAGCCCCCGAGTTCACTCTGCCTGGCGGCTGTAGCGGACCGCGGGTGCACTGGCTGTTCATCCAGTCCAAGCCCGATCGGTTGGCTCCAGATGGCGCCCTCACCTAACGGTGAGCGCAACTCTTGTCGTCGACGGCGCGACGACAGCAAGACCACGCGGAATCTCGTTCAGCCGTCCTCGAGGAGCCGCCTCATCCCGTGATAGTGGGCGGCGCCGTTGACGACCAGGCCGGGGAGGCGCATGGAGCGTGAGTCGTCTGTTGTCGTCCAGCGATGGCTGGGCGGCATCCGCGGGCGTAGCGATCAGCCTCATCGCCGCACCTGACCGGGCAGATCGATGACCTCAACCAGCGCCTGACCCGGCTCCTCGAAGATCACGCACCGCAGCTGCTCGCGCCGGTGGGCATCGGCCCGGACAGCGCCGTGACGCTCCTGATCACCATGGGCGACTGATCACCATGGGCGGCAATCCCGAACGCGTACACACCGACGCGTCGTTCGCCGCCCTGTGTGGCGTCAGCCTCATCGAGTACTCCTCGGGCCGCCGGAACTCGCGCCGGCTGAACCAGGGCGGCGACCGGAAAGGGAGCGCGGCTCGCCCTGCACCGCATCGTGTTCACTAGGCTGCGGCACGATCCGCGCACACAGGCGTGCTACGAACGCCGCACCCGGGAGGGCAAGACGCGTCGTGAGATCATCAGGTGCCTCAATCGGTATGCCGCCCGTGAGGTATTCAACCTGGTCAAAACGGTATCCAGCGACCCCTTGTTGTAGGGGCGTCCGTGACAGATGAGAGGGTCGGACGGGTGAGCAAGACGCCGAAGAACAGCCTGCAATACCGCTTTGACGGGCCAGAAGACGCCCCCGTCCTGATCCTGGGTCCGTCGCTGGGTACCACCTGGCATATGTGGGACCGGCAGGTTCCGGAGTTGGCGCAGAGCTGGCGCGTGTTCCGGTTCGACCTGCCCGGGCACGGCGGTGCGCCCGCGCACGCGGCCGACAGCGTCCAGGAGCTGGCCGACCGGGTGCTCGCCACGCTCGACGAACTCGGCGTGCAGCGCTTCGGGTACGCGGGCTGCGCCCTCGGCGGTGCCATCGGTGCCGACCTCGCGCTGCGGCACCCGCAGCGCGTCGCCTCGCTCGCGCTGATCGCGGCCTCGCCCCGGTTCGGCACCGCGGACGAGTTCCGGCAGCGCGGCGTGATAGTGCGTACGAACGGACTCGACCCGGTCGCACGGACCTCCCCGGAGCGCTGGTTCACGCCCGGCTTCGCCGCCAACCAGCCCGCGATCACCGAGTGGGCCGTGCAGATGGTCCGCACCACCGACCCCGGCTGCTACATCGCCGCCTGCGAGGCGCTCGCCGCGTTCGACATCCGGCCCGAGCTCGGCCGTATCGGTGTGCCCACGCTCGTGCTCGTCGGCTCCGAGGACCAGGTCACCGGTCCCGCCGAGGCCAGGACTCTCGTCGCCGGAATACCGGACGCCCGGCTCGCCGTCGTGCCCGGTGCCTCGCACCTGGCCCCGGTCGAGCAGCCCGCCGCCGTCACCGACCTGCTCGTACGACACTTCTCCACCGCCTGGACCGAGCAGCACTCGGCGCTCTCCGCGACCCCGCCCAAGCCGGTCCTCGCGCCGCCGATGCCGACCTCGCCCGTGGCCGAGATCGCGCCCGCCGAGCAGGACGAGTCAGCCCCGGCCGGGCGGACCGACCCGTACGACAGCGGCCTGAAGGTCCGGCGCGAGGTGCTCGGCGACGCGCACGTGGACGCGGCGCTCGCCGCGGCCGACGCTTTCTCCGGCGACTTCCAGGACCTGATCACCCGGTACGCCTGGGGCGAGGTCTGGGCGCGGCCCGGGCTCGACCGGCGGATGCGCAGCTGCGTCACGCTGACCGCGCTGATCGCGGGCGGCCACCACGAGGAGCTCGTCTTCCACGTCAGGGCCGCGCTGCGCAACGGCCTGACGCCCAGCGAGATCAAGGAAGTCTTCCTGCAGGCCGCCGTGTACTGCGGCGTGCCCGCGGCGAACACCGCGTTCAAGGTCGCGCAGTCCGTCATCCGCGAGGAGACCACGCCGGAGGGCTGAACCGGCGGCAGGATGGTGCCATGGCACACATGAAGCTCACGAAGCTCACGAAGAAGTCGCACGCCTGCGTTCGCCTGGAGAAGGACGACCGCACCCTCGTCATCGACCCGGGCGGCTTCAGCGAGCAGGACGCGGCGCTCGGCGCCGACGCGATCCTGATCACCCACGAGCACCCGGACCACTTCAACGAGGAGCGGCTGCGCGCCGCGCTCGACGCGAACCCGGCCGCCGAGATCTGGACGCTGCGCGCGGTCGCCGACCAGCTCGCGGCCGCGTTCCCGGGCCGCGTGCACACCGTCGGGCACGGGGACACCTTCACGGCCGCCGGGTTCGACGTCCAGGTCCACGGCGAGCTGCACGCGGTGATCCACCCGGACCTGCCGCGGATCACCAACGTCGGCTTCCTCGTCGACCCGGGCAGCACGGCCGTCTTCCACCCCGGCGACGCGCTGACCGTCCCCGAGCAGCCCGTCGAGACGCTGCTCGTGCCGGTGGTGGCGCCCTGGAGCAAGGTGTCCGAGGTCATCGAGTACGTCCGCGAGGTCAAGCCGCAGCGCGCCGTCGACATCCACGACGCGCTCCTCACCGACCTCGCCCGCCCGATCTACGACACCCTCATCGGCAACCTGGGCGGCGCCGAGCACACCCGCTTCGCTTCGGGCGACGGCACGGAGATCTGAGCAGTCTGTACGGAGCCCTCGGCCCGTTGTCGTACCCGCCCGGTAGGTTGTGAGACATGCGCATCGCGACTTGGAACGTCAACTCGATCACTGCCCGTCTGCCCCGCCTTCTGGCCTGGCTGGAGAACAGCGGCACAGACGTGCTGTGCATCCAGGAGACCAAGTGCGCCGTCGAGCAGTTCCCCGCGGACGAGCTGCGCGAGCTGGGCTACGAAGCGGCGGTCAACGCCACCGGCCGGTGGAACGGCGTGGCGGTGGTCTCCCGGGTCGGCCTTGAGGACGTGGTCAGAGGCCTGCCCGGCGATCCGGGGTACGAAGGGGTGGAGGAGCCCCGAGCCATCTCCGCGACCTGCGACGGCGTCCGCGTCTGGTCGGTCTACGTACCGAACGGCCGCGAGCCCGAGCACGCGCACTACGCCTACAAGCTCCAGTGGTTCGAGGCGCTGAAGGCCGCCGTCGCCGGGGACGCCGCGGGCTCCCGCCCCTTCGCGGTGATGGGGGACTACAACGTCGCGCCGACCGACGACGACGTCTGGGACATCAGCCTCTTCGAGGGCGCCACGCACGTCACCCCGGCCGAGCGCGCCGCCCTGACCGCCCTGCGCGAGGCGGGCCTGAACGACGTGGTGCCGCGCCCGCTGAAGTACGACGTCCCGTTCACGTACTGGGACTACCGCCAGCTCGGCTTCCCGAAGAACCGCGGCATGCGCATCGACCTCGTGTACGGCAACGACCCGTTCGCGAAGGCCGTCTCGGACGCGTACGTGGACCGAGAGGAGCGCAAGGGCAAGGGCGCGTCGGACCACGCGCCGGTGGTCGTGGACCTGGACGTGTAGCGGCAGCCGAGCAGAGCGGGAGGGCCGAGCAGAGCGGGAGGGCCGGGCGGAACCGTGGTTCCCGCCCGCCCCTCCTCCCGCGTCCGGCCTCCGAAGAGCCTCAGCCCCGCGAACGCCTTCAGCCCGGAAGCGCGTTCAGCACGCGAACGCCCTCAGCCCGTGGGCGCCTTCGGCCCGCGCGCGCCTTCAGCCCGCGCGCAGATCGGGCACGCGCTTCAGCCGGTGAGCGTCCTCAGGTCGATCGACTCCGCGAGCGCGGTGAGGCCCGCGTCGCCTGGGTGCAGATGGTCACCGCTGTCGTACTCGGGCAGCATCCGCGCCGGGTGCCCGGGGTCGCGCAGGACCTTGTCGAAGTCGAGGACCGCGTCGTACGTACCGCTGGAGCGGATCCAGGTGTTGACGGCCTCGCGATGGGCGTCGACGCCAGGGGCCGTGCAGAGCTTCTCGCCCTCGCAGGGCGCGATCGTCGCGGCGACCACGCGCAGTCCGCGCGCCCGCGCGCGTTCCGCGATCTCCTCCAGGCCGGCGATGACGTCCCCGGCGCTCGCGCCCCAGCGCACATCGTTGACGCCCTCGAAGACGACCATCGTGCGGGCCGAGGTCTGCGCGAGGACGTCCCGGTCGAGCCGGTTCAGGGCGCTGACGCCGCCGGTGTCGGTGGAGATCCCGTCGCCCGGATACCGGTCGGTGACCACACGGTTCGCTGAGATCCCATGGTTGATCACCCCATAGTGCGGGACCTCGTCCTGAGCGAGCAGCCGCCGCGCGAGCACATCGGGCCAGCGCAGGTTGGCGTCCTGGGTGGACTTCACGCCATCGGTGATCGAGTCGCCGAGCATCACGACGGAACCGGGCCCGCCGCCGACGTCGACCCCGGTGAGGAACGGCCAGGTGGTGATGGTCGAGGTGTACGCGCCGGGCGCGCTGTCGCCGCTGTGGTCACCGGCGGTGCTGAGGTACGAGCGCTGAATGGCCTGGCTGTGCACGGGCGCCGCCGAGACCGCGCCGGGCAGATGGAAGCTCACCAGGAGGTTGCTGTCGGCGGGCACGTCGAAGTCGACGGGATCGCTGAACACCTGTGCCCCGGCCGGGATTTCGGTGCCGTTCGACCCCCTGAACGACAGCGGTACGGGCACCTGCCGAGGCTCGGCCCCGGAGCGCTGCACGGCCACCGTCGCACTGCCGATCCGTACCGGCGTACGTGCGAACGTGTTGTCGAGCCGGATGCGCACGCGCGGTCCGCCCACGGAGGAGTGCACGACGAGCCGGAGGGTGCGGTCGACCCAGGGGCCGACGGCGGTGTAGCCCGCGGTGGACGCGGACCAGGTGCCGCTCCAACCGGTTGCCGCGGGGCGTACGGAGAGGGCGAAGACATGCAGGTCGGGGCCGTGGTCGTCGGGCAGGCGGACCGCGCTGACCTCGCGGCCCCGGTCGAGCGGGACGGTGACGACGTAGAGGCGGGCGGTCTCGGTGCGCTGGCCCTGCGGGGAGTTGATGTGCGGCAGCGCCACGGACTTGGTGGCGAGGGGGCCGGAGCGCCAGTCGGGGGCGGTGAGGCGGTACCTGCTGCGGGAGCCGTCGCGGTAGCGCACGGTGCCGGTGCCGCTCGCGTCGCCGCCGGTGCCCGCGACGAGGAAGGCGAGGGCGTCACCGCGGCCGCGTACCGCCACGGACTGGCCGTCCGCCCTGACGTTGTCGGGCCGGCCGGGCTCGGTGCGGGGTATCCGCAGGCGGGCCGAGTCCACGCCGACGGTGCGGCCCGGCGTCCAGCCGGCGGCGGCCAGGTCCTGGGCGGAGAGCGAGGCGCCCGAGCCGTCGAAGTCCGCGGCCTCGGGGTGCTCGTCGCTGCTCACCGCCCGGTTGTCGAAGAGCCGCTCCAGAGGGAGCGGCTTGTGTCTTGGTTCCGCCGCCGTGGCGTCGGCGACTGGTGCGACTCCGGCAAGGAGTCCAAGGACGACCGTGGTTCCCCAGAAACGTCGGCGCACGGGCTGTCTCCTCCTCCTCACCGGGCGGTGAGGGCCTAGTGACGACAGATGCGCCATGAAGCTAAGGAGAGGTGCAAGACCCGTCAATGACCGGCGTCTGAACTCGCCCTGAATTCAAGGGAGATGAGCAGGGCCGCCCAAACCTCGTGGTCAGACCGGATGCGCGCCCGGAGCGCGACCGGATGCGTGAGCGCATGCGCGCCGGGCCCGGACAAGGGCGCGAGCGTACGCACGCCAGGCCCGGACAAGGGGGCGAGCGTATGCGCGCCGGGCCCGGACAGGTGTCGGCCCCGCACCGGCCGCGTCGCCAGGACAGGTGCGCTCAGGCCGCCTCCACGACCTCGTCACGCACGGCGATCGCCCAGAGGGTGACCAGGCGTGCGTACTCCCGGCGCTGTTCGTCGGAGAGCCGGCCGTCCGCGCGGCTCCACAGCTCGCGTATCTGCGCGTTGATCTCCGCGGCGGAGGGCGTGGTGCCGGGGCGCGCGTCATCGAGGGAGCCATGGCTCTCGTCATTGAGGGACATGGAGTGAAGCTTAGGGGCGCGGTCTGACAATCCGCTACCGCTCGGTCACGGAAGGCTGCTCACGCACGGGTCGCCCACGCGCCGCCTGCCCCACAATGGAACGAGGGGAGCCGTCGTGTCGGGGTTCGGGGCGGCGTCCGGAAGGTGATCTAGTGCAACTACGACAAAGTGACAGCCATTTTGGGCGAAGCGGGCTGATTCGGCGGAGCGTGGATCATGAAGGTGCCTTTTCTGGACAAGTGGCTCGGGCGGCGGACCGACGAGCCGGGTGCCGGCCTCGCGGAGGCTTTCGAGCAGAACCCGGACGGCGTGGCCGAGTTGCTGTCGGAGTGCGAGCTGCTGCGCTCCCAGGCCGCGACCGCAGGTCTTGAACTGGACGACAGCGTGGCCTCGTTGGAGGCCCTCGACCAGCTGACGCCGCACTGGCGCGACGACCCCGAGATGCTGCCCTGGCTCGGCAACGACGCCGGCCTCTATCTCGGAACCGTCCTCGTCCGTACCGTTCCCGGCGCCGTGTGGCACGTGTGGCCCGGCGGTCATCCGGTGGTCAGGCTGGCCTCCGGGCGCGAGATCCACGTGGTGGAGGCGGGCCTCGACTGGGCGGTGAGCGGGGCGCCCGAACTGTCCCAGGTGTACGCGGAAGCGGCCGAGGCCTGAGCCCTGACGGGACCCGTTCGGCCGCTCCCTCAACCCCCTTGAAGCGGAAATACGGTTAATGCCCGCAAGGTGCGTGTCGCCTGTTAAGTCCCGTATTGCTATGGATAGTTTGCGCGGACTGTCATACAGCGATGAGTGAGTAGGGCTGGGCATGGCCGTCGATCCGTTGATCGAACTGCGGGACGTCAACAAGTACTACGGGGAGTTGCATGTCCTGCAGGACATCAACCTCACCGTCGGACGCGGGGAGGTGGTGGTGGTCATCGGGCCGTCCGGATCGGGGAAGTCGACCCTGTGCCGGACGATCAACCGGCTGGAGACCGTCCAGTCGGGACACATCACTCTGGACGGACAGCCGCTGCCCGAGGAGGGCAAGGAGCTCGCCCGGCTCCGCGCCGAAGTGGGCATGGTGTTCCAGTCCTTCAACCTCTTCGCACACAAGACGGTCAGGCAGAACGTTTCGCTCGCGCAGGTCAAGGTGCGCGGCCGCAAGAAGGACGAGGCGGACCAGCGCTCCGGTGTACTCCTGGAGCGGGTCGGCCTCGCCGCGCACGCCGAGAAGTACCCGGCACAGCTGTCCGGCGGCCAGCAGCAGCGCGTGGCCATCGCCCGCGCCCTCGCCATGGACCCGAAGGTGATGCTCTTCGACGAGCCGACCTCGGCGCTCGACCCGGAGATGATCAACGAAGTCCTGGAAGTCATGCAGCAGTTGGCCCGCGACGGCATGACGATGGTGGTCGTCACGCACGAGATGGGCTTCGCCCGCTCCGCCGCCAACCGCGTGGTGTTCATGGCCGACGGCAAGGTCGTCGAGGACCGCACCCCCGAGGACTTCTTCACCGACCCCGAGAGCGAGCGGGCCAAGGACTTCCTCTCCAAGATCCTCAAGCACTGACGGGGGAGTGCACCGATGACACGTAGAGCACGCGGCACACGCATGTCCGCGGACAGGGGCCCCGGGCCCGGCAGGTTCGCGGGGCCCGGCAGGCTCGCCGGGCCCGGCAGGTTCGCCAAGGTGCTCGCCGGGCTGGCGCTCACCGCCCTGGCCGCCACCGCCTGCGGCAAGGAGGGCAGCCCGCCCGTGAAGGGGCCGAGCGCCGAGGATCTGCCCAAGTACCAGGTCGCGCAAGGCTTCCAGCTGCCGGATTCGCCCACCTGGAAGAAGGCGAAGCGGCGCGGCCGACTCGTGGTGGGCGCCAAGGAGGACCAGCCCTACCTCGGCGAGAAGGACCCGGCGAGCGGCGTCTACACGGGCTTCGACATCGAGATCGCCAAGATGATCTCCGCGTCCCTCGGCTTCGACCCGAAGACGATCCAGTTCAGGACGATCGCCTCGGCCAACCGCGAGACCGCCCTGCAGAACGGCCAGATCGACTACTACGTCGGCACCTACACCATCAACGACAACCGCAAGAAGCTCGTCGGCTTCGCCGGCCCGTACTACATGGCAGGCCAGGGACTGCTCGTACGCAAGGACGAGGACGACATCAAGGGCCCGCAGGACCTGGCCGGCAAGAAGGTCTGCTCGGCGGCGGGCTCCACCCCGTACCAGCGCATCGAGGCGGACTTCCCGAAGGCGGACCTCGTCGCGTACGACACCTACTCGATCTGTGTCGACAACCTGCTGACGTACCAGGTCGACGCGGTCACCACCGACGACGCGATCCTCCAGGGCTACGCGGCCAAGGTGCCCGAGGAGCTGAAGCTGGTCGGCAAGCCGTTCTCCCAGGAGCCGTACGGGATCGGCGTGCCGCGGCGGGACAACGCGCTGCGCTTCGCCATCGACGACGCCCTCGCCGAGAACGAGAAGAACGGCAACTGGAAGAAGGCCTACGACGCGACGCTCGGCCTCTCCGGAGTCCCCGCGCCGAAGCCGCCCGCCATCGACCGCTACCCGGCGAGCTGAGGGGGCCGTCATGAACGTACTGACCGACAACTTCTCCACCTACGGCAAAGGGTTCCTCGGGACCGTCGAACTCACCGTCTACGCCTCGCTGCTGGCGCTCGTGCTCGGGTTCGTGATGGCGTCGTTCCGGGTCGCGCCCGTCGGGTCGTTCCGGGTGTTCGGCACCGTGTGGGTGACCGTGCTCCGCAACACCCCGCTGACGCTGCTGTTCTTCGCGGTGCTGCTCGGCCTTCCGCGGTTCGGACTCGTGCTGCCCTTCAAGGTGTTCGCGGTCCTCGCGCTCGGCTGCTACACCTCCGCCTTCATCTGCGAGGCGCTGCGCTCCGGCATCAACACCGTGCCCAAGGGGCAGGGCGAGGCGGCGCGGAGTCTCGGGATGAGCTTCGGGCAGACGCTCAACAACGTGGTCCTGCCGCAGGCCTTCCGCTCGGTGATCCCGCCGGTCGGCTCCAATCTGATCGCCCTGGCCAAGAACTCGGCGATCGCGGGGGCGTTCAGCGTCACCGAACTCCTCGGCACGTACAAGACCCTCAACGAACTCGGCTACAGCATCATCTGGACGTTCATCTGGATCGCCCTCGGCTACCTGATCATCACCCTCACCATCAGCGCCTTCTTCAACTTCCTGGAGAAGCGCTGGGGAGTCGCCCGATGACCGCGACCGCGCACGAAGAGTCCACCGCCCTCTACGACATCCCCGGACCGGTCGCCCGCAAGCGGCACTTCGCGTACGGGGTGTTCTCGACGCTCCTGATCCTGGGGCTCGCGGGCTGGATCCTGTATCTCCTTTTCGACACCGAGCAGTTCACCGCGACGAAGTGGACTCCCTTTCAGTACACGGGAATTCAGGAACTCCTCCTGACCGGGCTCGGCAATACGCTCAAGGCGTTCGCCATGGCCGCCGTGCTCTCCCTTGTGCTCGGCACGGTGCTCGCGGTGGGGCGGCTCTCCGACCACAAACCGGTGCGCTGGCTGGCCACGCTGATCGTCGAGTTCTTCCGGGCGATGCCGGTCCTCGTGATGATCTTCTTCATCTTCGTGGCCCTGAAGGTGCATCCGCTGCCCGCGCTCGTCGCGGGGCTCACCCTCTACAACGGCTCCGTGCTCGCCGAGGTGTTCCGCTCCGGCATCAACGCCGTGGAACGCGGGCAGCGGGAGGCGGCGTTCGCGCTCGGGATGCGCAAGACGCAGGTGATGACGCATGTGCTCGTGCCGCAGGCGGTGCGCGCCATGCTGCCCGCCATCATCAGCCAGTTGGTGGTCGCCCTGAAGGACACCTCGCTCGGTTACCTCATCACTTATGAGGAGTTCCTACACGCGGGGAAACTCATCGCCTCGAATCTCGACTACGATTTGCCGTTCATCCCCGTAGTGATGGTGATCTCGCCGATCTACATCGGGATGTGCATGCTTCTGTCGTGGTTCGCCACCTGGGTGTCCAAGCGGCAGAGGCGCAGTCCCAAGACGGAGGCCGTGGACGTCGCCCCGGCCGAACCAGGGACGCTGCTGCCGGGTGCGCAGTAGCTCTTGGGGCACGGGAGCCTGAGCCCGCCCGGCAGCAGCCGGAGATCACTGCTCGCGCAGCGGGACCGACACGTGAGACGGGTCGGCCGCGGGGGAGGAGAAGGTCAGCTGCGCGCCGGTCGGGTTGTGCTCGATGTAGAGCGGGTCGACCGTGTCGACGACCACGGCGAGGCGATGCCCGGCAGGTACGTCGTAGGCGGTGGAGAACAGCTCCAGGTCCACGCCGAACGGCTTGCCGGGCGCCTTGTCGTGGAAGGTGAGGGGTGCGTGACTCACCAGCTTGCCGAGGCCGAGCGGCCCCACGTCGTACAGGTACGCGACGAGGGTGCCGCTCGACTTGTTGCTGGTGACCGTGGTGTGCACCTTCGCGGTGCCGCGCACCTGCTTGTCGGTCGCGTACCGCTCGGACTGCCAGACCGCCGCGCGGGACCGGGGGAGCAGCGGGATCGACGCCATCGGCGGGATCTTCGCGAACTGGTCGAGCAGGCCGGTCAGCATGACGATGCCGCCGTTGGCGCCCGAGTCGGCGTTGGCGCGCACGGTGCGGGTGCCGTCGAGCGCGATCCTGGCGCTCTTCGCGCCGACGGACTTCCAGTCCGCGTATCCCTCGTAGCCCTCGTCCCCGCTGCCCGTACGGGACTTGAGCTGGACCGGGAGTTCCTGGTCGATGCCGTTGCGCTCGCCCTTGAGGTAACGGTCGAACCAGCGCTGGGAGTTGCTCCACACGTCGTTGGGCAGGCCGAGCAGGCCCGTCGCCTCGGCCGTGGCGTGGTCGCCGGGGCGGAACTCCAGACGCTTGGGGCCGGTGAGCTTCTCGTAGAAGTCGGCGTACTGGTTGGGCGGGAAGAGGGAGTCGCCCCAGGCGTTGCCGAGCAGGACGGCGGTGTCGTTCTTGTTCAGGGCGTCGACGTAGGTCGCGGGGGAGCGCTTCGCGCCCCACGCGATCATCTCGTCCTCCTGGTCGAGGTTGGAGGCGAGGAAGTCCTTGAGGGTCTGCTTGAGTTCGGGGCTCGGGCGGCCGGTGAGCGCGCCCGCGCCGCCGAGCAGCCCCGCGGCCTGCTTGTGCTGGGTGCGGCCGGAGTAGATCGAGTCGATCAGGTCGGCCCAGCCGCTGAGCGCCGCGACCGCCTTGACGCGCGGGTCGTGGGCGGCGGCGAGGAGGCTGATGCCCGCGCCGTAGGAGACGCCGGCCATGCCGAGGCGGTCCGGGTCGGCCGGGGTGTGGGCGAGGGTCCAGTCGACGACCTTGCGGGCGTCGGCGATGTCCTCGGGGCCCGCGGTCTCGATCTCGCCGCCGGACTGCCAGAAGCCGCGCGAGTTGTAACCGACCACGACGTAGCCGGAGTCGGCGAGCTTCTTGGCCTGGGCGACGTACTCGATCTGCGGCATGGCCCAACTCGTGGGCAGCACGATCGCGGGGTAGCGGGCGCCGGGCTTCGCGCCGGACGGGGTGAAGACGTTGGCCTTCAGGACCGTCCCGCCGTCGCCCTCGATGTCGACGAAGCGGGGCCCCGCGGAGTCGGCGGCGGCCGCCGGGGCGGGTGCCGCCTGGGCCGCCGGGGCGAGGCCGAACGCCGCGCCCGCGACGAGGGCCGCCGAGAGTGTGCCTGCGGCGGTGCTGCGGAACGCCTTGCGGCGCGGTTCTCCCACGGGTACCACGGGTCACTCCTCACGGCCGGATGCAAAGTGACCCGACGGTAACCTTGGGGGTTTACCCGAGGTAACCCGTCGGTAAGTTACGCGCGCGTAACGATTACCGCGTCACGGTCAGCCGGTGACGCGTCGGGATCAGCCGGCCGAACCTCCGCCCCGCAGCGCGCTCTTGGCCTGCCACGCGTCCCAGCTCAGGTTCCACAGCCCGTAGCCGTTGCCCACGTCCGCGTCGCCCTTGTGGCCCGAGCCCTTCGTCACGAACGGGTCGCCCACCTGCACCGCGTCGTACAGCCAGCCCGCGTCGCCGTCGCTCATGCCGACGCAGCCCGAGCTGTGGTTGGTGTTGCCGAAGTACGCGGCGTTCCACGGCGCGGCGTGCGCGTACATGCCCGACCAGGTCAGCCGCATCGAGTAGTCGACCATCTTGTCGTAGGAGGCGCCCAGGCCGACCGTCTCCGAGTTCATCCGGATCGTGCCCTCCTTCGACATCAGGACGTTCACGCCGCCCCAGGACGCCTTCTGGCTGCCCGGCGTTCCGGCCGACATCGGGACCGTACGGACCGCCTCGCCGTTCCGCAGCAGGGTCAGGCGCTTGCTGTCCAGGTCCACGTCGACCTGCTGGTCCTTGCCGACGGTGAACGACGTGTCGTAGTCGCGTACGAACCAGCCGCCGCCCTCGCCGGAGTTCACGCCGTTCAGGTCCGCGTCGAGTTTCACCTTCGTGCCCGGCTTCCAGTACTCCTTGGGGCGCCAGTCGATCCGGTCCTTGCCGGAGTAGTCGGTGATCCAGCCCCAGGATCCCTGGGTCGAGTTCGAGGTGGTGACCTTGAGGTGCTTCTCCACGTCCTTCTTGTTCTTCACCGGGTTGTCGAACACGATCGACAGCGGCTGGGCCACGCCCACCGTGGTCTTGTTGCCGGGCGCGAGGGTCAGCTTGTTCACCCGGCCCGCCGCCTCCGTGGTGAACTTCCGCTCGGCGGTGCGGCCGCGGTCGTCCTGGGCCTTCACCTCGTACTTCGTGCCGGGCGAGGCCACGCGGTCCGAGGTCCAGGTGCGGCCGTCCTTCGAGATCCGGCCCGCGAGTTCGCCGCCCTCGTCGTCGCCGACCGAGACGTCCTTCAGGCGTCCCTCGGTCAGCTTTACCTGGACGCGCTCGCCGGCCTTCGCGTTGTCGCCGCGCAGGTTCACGGAGACCTCCGCGTCCTTGTCCGCGCCCAGGTCGGCGCTGCCGTTCGCGGTGCCGCCCGCGCAGCCCGTCAGCGCCAGCGCGAGGCACGCGGCGCCCACGGCGTACACCGTGCCGTGGGGCGGCGAGATGTGACGTATTCGGGTCGGGCGTGTACGGCTCAAGGTGAGACCTCCAGTGCTGCTCTCGGTTCACGGGGGAGGAGTGGGCGGCGGGCGCCGAGGTTGCCGGGGCGGTACGGAAAAATCGCCGGAAACGGTGTGACATGGATTGCACCGGACTCCGGGAGCGGCCGCCCCGGGACGCGGCGGCTCCGGGAACGGCTGCCCCGGGACACGGGAGGGCCCGGCCGGGGGCGCAGGGCGGGCGCAGGCCGCTTCCGGTGTGCCGCGGGTGTGACCACTCTGCGCCCTTGCCGGGGCCGGGAGTTGGGGCCACCTTTGGGGAGCCCGAACGCCCGCACCGCGAACGGAGTCACCCGTGGCTTTCCCGTTGCCCCACACCCTGCTCGGATCAGGACCGCACAAGGTCTTCGCCGTGCACGGCTGGTTCGCCGACCGCAGCGCCTACGCGGCCGTCAGCGCCGACCTCGACCTGGAGTCGTTCACCTACGCCCTCGTGGACCTGCGCGGATACGGCGAGGCGCGCGGGGAGGCCGGGGCGTACACCACGCAGGAGGGCGCCGTCGACCTGGTGGCGCTCGCCGACCGGCTCGGCTGGGACCGCTTCTCGCTGATCGGGCACTCGATGGGCGGCTCGGTCGCGCAGCGCGTCGTGGCGGCCGTGCCCGAACGGGTGCGGCGGATCGTCGGGGTGTCGCCGGTGCCCGCGGCCGGGCTCGCGATGCCGCCCGAGCAGTGGGAGCTGTTCACATCCGCCGCCGAGCTCGCGGAGAGCCGCCGGGCCATCCTCGACATCACCACCGGCGGCAACCGGCCCGCCGCCTGGCTCGACCGCATGGTGGGCCGCTCCTTCGAGTGCAGCGACCCCAAGGCGTTCCGCGCCTGGCTCGACTCCTGGGCGCGCGACGACTTCCACACCGAGATCGAGGGCAGCACCGTGCCCGCCCTCGCCGTCGTCGGCGCCCTCGACCCGGCGCTCGGCGCGGAGCTGACCCGGCGGACCTGGGGGCGCTGCTTCGTACGGGCCGAACTCGCCGAGCTGGCCGCCGCCGGGCACTACGCGATGGACGAGACCCCCCTCGAACTCGTCCGCGTCGTCGAGGACTTCCTGCGTGCGGAGCGGCTGTGACGACCTCCTCGCGGCCGGCCGCCGTACCCCGTGGCGTCCCCGACGTCTTCGACCCCAGGCTGCTGCGCGACGGCATCCCGCACGAGGCCTACCGCGAACTGCGCGCCCACCACCCAGTGGCCTGGCAGGAGGAGTACGAGGTGCTCGGCTGGCCCGCAGGACCCGGCTTCTGGGCGGTGTCGCGCCACGCCGACGTGGTCCGGGTCCTCAAGGAGCACGGCACGTTCTCCTCGCACCTCGGCGCTACCCAGATCCGCGACCCCGACCCCGACGACCTGCCGTTCATCCGCCGCATGATGCTCAACCAGGACCCGCCGCACCAGGTCCGGCTGCGACGGCTCGTCGGCAGGGCGTTCACGCGGGGGAGGGTCGAGCGGTTCGAGGCGAAGGTGCGCGAGCGGGCCCGTCAACTCTGTGGTGCCGCGCGGGAGTTCGGTGACGTGGTCGATCTCGTGGCGGCCGTCACGGACGACTACGCGCTGCTCAACCTCGCCGACCTGCTCGGCGTGCCCAAGGGCGACCGCGGGCTGCTCCTGGAGTGGACCGAGCGCGTCATCGGCTACCAGGACCGGGACGAGGCCGAGGCCCTGGTGCGCGGGCCGGACGGGCGGCCGGTCAACCCGCGCTCACCCGCGATGCTCCGGGAGATGTTCGACTACGCGCAGCGGCTCGCCTCGTACAAGCGCCGCCACCCCAGTGACGACGTGATGACCGCGCTCGCGCACGCCACCGACGGCGATGTGCGGCTCACCGCGCCCGAGCTGGAGATGTTCTTCTTCCTGCTCACCGTCGCGGGCAACGACACCGTGCGCAGCGCCGCGCCGGGCGGCCTGCTCGCGCTCGCCGAACATCCGGATGAGCAGGCGCGGCTGCGGGCCGGAGAGGTCGAACTCGCCCCAGCCATCGAGGAGTTGCTGCGGATGCACCCGCCGGTCCTCACCTTCCGGCGCACCGCCGTGCACGACACGGAGATCGCCGGGCGGCCAATGCGGGCGGGCGACAAGGTGGTCGTCCTGCACGCCTCCGCCAACCACGACGAGCGGGTGTTCCCCGACCCGTACCGCCTGGACCTCGGCCGCACGCCCAACCCGCACGTGTCCTTCGGGGACGGACCGCACGTCTGCCTCGGCGCGCACTTCGCGCGGTTGCAGTTGGGGGTGTTGTACGAGGAGGTGTTGCGGCACTTTCCGGTCCTTGCCCCTGCGGGGCGGCCGCGTCGGCTGGTGTCGAACTTCATCAACGGGATCAAGGAGTTGCCGGTGCGGATCGGCTGAGTCCTGTGAACGGATCGGCTGAGCCCCGTGAACGGAGCGGCTGTCGGGCGCCCCGGCGGACGCCCGCAGCGACGGCAGCTCCCTCGGCCGCACGGCACGGCCGAGGGAGCTGCCGGATCAGAACGGACTCAGCCGTTCACTCCGATCAGACGGTGCCGACGTGGAGGTTCGCCGTCCCGTGCTGCAGGGACGCGCCACCCTCCGCGACGACGCCGTGGCCGGCCAGCTCGACGCCGCCGAATCCGTGGACTCCGCTCGGGTCGCCGTGCAGCGCCAGGGCGGCGGTCCCGCCGGCCACGGCGTCCAGGGCGTCGTCGGCGATCTCGCGGGTCTCGATCTGGGCGTTGTTGTTCATGAGGAACGCTTCCTTCGTTGGCGAAACGGTGCGTGAGTCGGCCGAACTCACTTGTGACAGCGCACCCGGACGGCTCCGTGTCACACCTGCGCGGGGTGGTTCACCGAGGTCGCGCCAACTGTGCCGGTATGCGGTTGATGCGGCGTACCGCAAGATCATCAAGTGTCCGTGGATTGCGGTGTTGTGAGGGCAAGTCAGGACATCCGGCGAGCCGTCGGCACCGGCGCCCGCTCAGTCCTTCGGCGCCCGGTGGGAGTTCCGTACCGCCGGTGCCGGGGCCTGGGCGGCCTTCGTCACGTCCGAGACCAGCTCGACCACGTCGGGGCCGTACGCCTGGGAGTTGACGACCTTCAGGAGCAGGACGAAGGAGTTCGTGCCGTGCTTGCGGGACAGGCGCTCGTGGTGGCGGGCCAGATAGCGGGTCGCCGCCTGGTGCGTGATCGCCCGCTGGCCGCAGAAGAGGAACACCGGCCGCGCCTGCCCGCCCTGGCCCGCGGTGAGGCGGGCGAGTACGACGTACTCGGCGCGGCCGGGCTCCATCCGGTACCGCTCGCTGCCGATCTGGAACGCACCCCGGTCCGGGCCCGGCTCCGGCTCGGAGTTGACCCGTATGCCCGGAAGCATCGCGTGCAGATGCGCGGCCATGCGGCGGTTGGACGCGGGGCCGCCCACGCAGAACTCCGTGCGCTCGCCGAAGCCCTGCTGAGCCGTGTCGTGCGCGATCACCTGGGCGTGCGCGCCGCACTCCTTGATCAGGGCGGAGAGTTCGAGCAGCGAGAACATGTCCGTGCGCGACACGGTGAGTTCCGGGCCCGCCGCGTCACGGTTCACGACAAGGAGGGTCTCCGCGTTGTCGGGCAGCCCGAAGAAGGCCTGCTTCCGCCGGAGCCCCCGCTTCCACAGGTGCGTACGGGCGAACCAGCCGAGGCACAGGAGGATCGCCGCCGCGAACGCGCCCAGGACGACGTGCACAAGGTCTTCACTCATGGGCGGGAACTCTAGCCCCTGCCGTCGAACTCCTGTCCAGCCCACGGCACACCCGGTGTTCGAGGGGGTCCTGACGTGTTCGCGGCGTGAAGTTACGCTGCGCGGACAGTCGTTGACCGGAGGTACGGATGCGTCGTCCAGTTGCGCGGATTCTGTCGCTGCTCGCCGTTTCGGGTGCTTTGGTGGCGGTGGGGGCGGCTGCGCCGCCTTCGTCGACCGCGGCCCCGGGTGCCGCGACACCGCCGCCGAAGTCGCCGGTCGCGGTCGGGTACGGCGGGGCCGTGTCCAGCGTCGACCCGGACGCCTCCGCCGCGGGCATCGAGGTGCTGCGCAAGGGCGGCAACGCGGTGGACGCGGCCGTCGCCACGGCCGCGGCGCTCGGTGTGACCGAGCCGTACTCGGCGGGCATCGGCGGCGGCGGGTACTTCGTCTACTACGACGCGAAGTCCGGCAAGGTGCACACGGTCGACGGCCGGGAGACGGCCCCGGCCAGTGCGGACAGCGAGCTGTTCCTGGAGGACGGCAAGCCGCTGCCCTTCGACGCCGCGAAGACCAGCGGCCTCAGTGTGGGTACGCCGGGCACGCCCGCCACCTGGGACGCTGCGCTCGACGCCTGGGGCAGCCGCTCGCTGCGCCAACTCCTCAAGCCCGCCCAGCGGTTGGCGGCCCAGGGCTTCGTCGTGGACGACACGTTCCGCGCGCAGACCGCCGCCAACGAGGAGCGCTTCGCCGACTTCCCCGCCTCCGCCGAGCTGTTCCTGCCCGGCGGTGAGCTCCCGGCCGTCGGCTCGGTCTTCAAGAACCCCGACCTGGCGCGTACGTACGCCGAGTTGGGCCGCAAGGGCAGCGGCGCCATCTACCACGGCAAGCTCGCCAAGGAGGTCGTACGGACCGTCAACAAGCCGCCGGTCGACCCGGACTCCGGGCGCGAGGCCCGCTCCGGTGACCTGACGGCGGCGGACCTCGCCGGATACGCGGTGAAGCGGCAGGCGCCGAGCCGGTCCGAGTACCGCGGCCTCGACCTCTACTCGATGGCGCCCTCGTCGTCCGGCGGCACGACCGTCGGCGAGGCCCTGAACATCCTGGAGCGCACCGACCTCTCGAAGGCCAGTCAGGAGAACTACCTGCACCGGTACATCGAGGCCAGCCGGATCGCCTTCGCGGACCGCGGGCGCTGGGTGGGCGACCCGGCGTTCGAGGACGTCCCCACGAAGGAGCTGCTCAGCCAGCGGTTCGCGGACTCCCGGGAGTGCCTGATCCGCGACGACAAGGCGCTCACCAGCCCGCTCGCGCCCGGCGACCCGCGGGACCCGAAGCCGTGCGGCACCGGCGACAAGGCAGCGCCGACCACGTACGAGGGCGAGAACACCACGCATCTGACGGCCTCCGACAAGTGGGGCAACGTCGTCGCGTACACCCTGACCATCGAGTCCACCGGCGGCAGCGGCATCACCGTGCCGGGGCGCGGCTTCCTGCTCAACAACGAGCTGACCGACTTCTCCTTCGCCCCGGCGAGCCCGGAGGTGCACGACCCGAACCTGCCGGGGCCGAGCAAGCGGCCGCGCTCGTCGATGTCGCCGACGATCGTCCTGAAGGACGGCCGTCCGGTGCTCGCGCTCGGCTCGCCGGGCGGCGCGACCATCATCACCACCGTCCTGCAGACCCTCACCGGAGTGGTCGACCGGGGCCTGCCGCTCGTCGACGCGATCGCCGCACCGCGCGCCAGCCAGCGCAACGCCGCCGCCACCGAGCTCGAACCGGGCCTGTACGACAGCGAGTTGAGGAAGAAGCTGGAGTCGCTCGGGCACGCCTTCAAGGAGAACCCGGAGATCGGCGCGGCCACCGGAGTGCAGCGGCTGCCCGACGGGCGCTGGCTCGCGGCGGCGGAAAAGGTGCGAAGGGGCGGGGGCTCGGCCAGGGTGGTGCACCCGAGCTCTTGATCAACTTCTAGGGGGCCCCGTGCGTGCGCTGAAGTCCGTGCCGAAATCCTTCCTGGTTCCGGCCGCCCTCGCCCCCGTCCTCCTCGCCACGCTCGCGGCTCCGCCCGCGCGGGCCGAGGAGGACGGGGGAGCGGTGGCAGCCGCGCTCCTCGCCGAGGTCCAGGGCTGCGAGCAGCTCTCGAAGGGCAGGTTCCGTACGGACGACGGGGCGCCCGCGGACATCCCCGTCTGCGGCGGCAAGGGCGTCGTCCACTGGAAGGCCGACCTGGACATCGACTGCGACGGCCGCCCCAGCCCCGTCTGCAACAAGCACACGGACCCCTACTTCCAGCCCACGACGGCCTTCCAGGACTCACGCGGCCGGCACCTCGACTCGGCGAAGCTGCCGTATGTCGTGGTGCCGGGCGCGAGCAAGCGGTGGAACCACCGCGAGGCGAAGGTCTGGGGCGGTGGGCTCGCCGCGATCGTCTACCGGGGCCGGGTGCGGTACGCGGTCGTCGGCGACACCGGTCCGACCAACCTGATCGGCGAGGCCTCCTACGCCACGGCCCGCGCCCTCGGCATCGACCCGCACCCGGTGCGGGGCGGGGCGCCGGGGGGCGTCACGTACATCTTCTTCCAGGGCTCGCAGGTGGAGCGGATCGAGAGTGCGGGGGATGCGGAGCGGGAGGGGGCGCGGTTGGTGGGGGAGTTGTTGGCGGGGTGAGTGGGCCCCCGATAGGGGCGCGGGGCTGTGACATTTGCGGCTCCGCCGCGGGGCGCGAAAAGCCACGACGGCGCGGCAGTCGAACGACCGCCTCGTCGAGGAACGGCGGGCAAAATCAGCCCGTCCGGCGCTTGAGGACGAGCCCGCAGGGCGATCGGCGGCGCCCGAGTCGACAGCGCGGGCCGGACGGCCACAAGCTCACAACACCGTCAGCACCCGCGGCCCCTCCGACGTGATCGCCACCGTGTGCTCCGCATGCGCCGCCCGGCTCCCGTCGCAGGTGCGGAGCGTCCACCCGTCCCGGTCCGCGTAGTAGTCGTCCTTGCCGCCGCCGGTCAGCATCGGCTCGATCGCCAGGACCATGCCGTGCCGCAGCGGCATCCCGCGTCCGGGCCTGCCCTCGTTCGGTACGCCCGGGTCCTCGTGCATCCGGCGCCCGATGCCGTGCCCGCCGAAGCCGTCCGGGATGCCGTAACCGGCCCTGCGGCAGACCGTGCCGATGGCGTGGGCGATGTCGCCGACGCGGTTGCCGACGACGGCCGCGGCGATGCCCGCGTCGAGGGCCGCGAACGCCGTCTCCACGAGCCGGGTGTCGGCCGGGCGCGCCCTGCCCACGGTGAAGCTGACCGCCGAGTCGCCGACCCAGCCGTCGAGCCGGGCGCCGAAGTCGGCGGAGACCAGGTCGCCGTCGCGCAGCCGGTACCCGTCCGGGACGCCGTGCACGATCGCGTCGTTCACCGAGACGCACAGGGTCGCCGGGAACGGGGTCGGGGCGAAGCTCGGCCGGTACCCGAGGAACGGGGAGTCCGCGCCCGCCTCCCGCAGCACCCCGCGCGCCACCCGGTCGAGGTCGACGAGCCGGACGCCGACGTCCGCCGCCTCCCGTACGGCCGTCAGTGCCTGGGCCACGACTCGGCCCGCTTCCCGCATCGCGTCCAGGGACGCGTCCGTCTTGAGTTCCACCATGCCAATTACTATACCGGTATTTCTATACCGTCATTACTGTACCGGTATAAGAATGGGCCGCCGCTGTAGACTGGCCGCATGGTGCGCACCCCCCTCACCCCCGAAGAGCGCGAACGCGGCGAGCGGCTAGGCCGGTTGCTGCGCGAGGCGCGCGGCGAGCGGAGCATGATCGAGGTCGCGGCGCACGCCGGGCTCTCCGCCGAGACGCTGCGGAAGATCGAGACGGGCCGCGCGCCCACCCCGGCGTTCTTCACGGTCGCCGCGCTCGCCGGCGCCCTCGGCCTCTCCCTGGACGAGGTCCTGACGCGCTGCGCACCCGTTCCCGCCTGAGCCGCCCGTCTCGCCCCGCCGGCACCGACGACCTGTTCGTCGCGTGGGAGACCCTCACCCACGCGAGCGGTCCCGGCACCTCCTAAGCTCCCCGCATGACCCCCATGAACGCCGAGCACCTCGGCCGCGTCCGCTACATCAGCCTCACCACGTACCGCCGGAACGGGGTCGGTGTCGCGACGCCCGTATGGGTCGTGCGGTCCGGGGATGAGCTGTGGGTGTGGACGCGGAGCGACTCCTGGAAGGTCAAACGGCTGCGACGGGACAAGGCCGTACGCGTGGCGCCCTGTGACGTGCGCGGGCGGGTCGCGGACGACGCGCCCGCCGTCGACGGCACGGCGCGCTTCCTCTACGCCGATGAGATGCCGCGTCTGCGCAAGCTCCTCGGGCGCAAGTACCGCCTGCAGTACTGGCTCCTCGACCTGCCCGCCACCCTCGTACGGCTCGGCAAGCGCCCGCACACCGGGATCGCCGTGACCCTCGGCGGGACCGCGAAGGGCGCCGACGCGCCGTAGGCGCTTCCGTACGTGCCCGGTGGAAAACTGCCCGTAGCCGTCCCGTAACACGTGGGGTGTGCAATGCGTGCCGGACGGGCGGACCGGAAGGGTCCACTTCTACGCGACGGGGGCGAGCGGCATGGAACGGCATCAACTCCCGGGAGCGGAGGGGGAGTTCGCCGGGTACTTCGGGGATCTGCTGTCCCGGCTCGACCAACGCGCGGGCTGGTGCGGGGTGTTCTGGCAGCGCGACCCCGAGGGCATGACCGCCTGCCTCGACGGCCAGGAGGTGCCGCCCTGGGACGTCGTCCAGGCACTCCTGCACGACCTCGCCGCCGACCGCGGCACCCCGGCCGCCGAACGCGAGGCCGACCTCGCCCGCCCGCTGCACCGCGCCGCGCTCGCCGCCCACGACACCAGGCCCGGCAGCCGCCGACTCCTCGCCGAACGGCTCGACCTGATGCTCGGCGAGGAGCGCTACGCGATCGACCGCCAGGACCGCCTCACCGCACAGCTCTCCGAGGCGCCCACGCCGCACGAGGCCGACCGTATCCAGCTCGACCTCGCCTGGGCCCGCGACGACGAGGAGCGCGCGAGGGCCCGGAGCGAGGAACTCCGCGCCCGCATCGCCGAGTTGGACGAGGCCGCCGAGCAGGACCGGGTGCCTCAGCCGCGTACGGCCGACCGCAAGAAGCGGCCGCGCGGCGCCCGGTACGGCTGGGTCGAGGCGGACGACGGCTCCGCCGCGGACGAGGCCGGGCCCCTGCCCGTACCGGACGTGACGCCCGGGGCGGTCGGCGCTCCGGAGGGGCCGCGCGGCGCCCGGTTCGCGGGTGGCGCCGGTCCCGTACGGGAAGCCGGGCCGCAGCCGGGACGCGAGCCGGACCCCGCCGCTGAGGACCCCGCCACCGAGGACCCCGCCGCCGAGGACGCCGCCGCCCGGGCCGTGCGCGAGCTGGTCCGGCTGCGCGCCGAAGGGCGCGCGGGCGAGGCGTACGCGCTGCTCTGCGAGGCCGTGCTCTGGCCCGCGCCCCGACTGCCGCTGCTCGCCGAGGAGTTGGAGTACGCGGGGCTCGGCGCCGACTGGGTGACGCTGCTGTGGGAGGGCGCATCACTATCCGTGGAGCGACTCGTCGCGGCGGCCGACGCGCTCGCCGCCGCGGGCCGGGCCGACGACGGCGCCCAGCTGCTCAGGCAGGGTGTGGCCCGCCCGGCGCCGGAGATCGCCGACGCGGTGCTCGCCCTGCGGGGCGCCGGCCGGGAGCGGGAGGTGGTGGCGCTGCTCGACGCGTACGTGCGGGTGCGCTCGCCGCAGGAGGCGGCACGGTTCGTGCTGCGCGATCCGGCACGCCTCACGACCCCGGTCCTGGACGCGGCGCGGGCGGTCTCGCCGGAGCGGGAGTGGGACGTGGTGCACGCGCTGCGGGTGGCGGGCATCGCCGTATGAGGCGTCGACATCCGTGGAGCGTGCGCACTGGGTGATCACTTCGCCCGCATGAGTGCCGAAATCTGATCGACTCGGCCGGTTCACGACGATGGTCTTGCCCCGGGCTGTGACGCGGCTTACGTTCATGTCTCCACGCCCTGGCTCTACGGGCGTAGAGGCTCGAAGAAGCTTGTCGGCGTCGCGTCGAAGGAGCAGCTCATGGTGAACGTCGTACGCGCGGCCCTCGTCCAGGCGACCTGGACGGGAGACACCGAATCCATGATCGCCAAACACGAGGAGCACGCCCGGGAGGCCGCTCGTCAGGGGGCGAAGGTCATCGGGTTCCAGGAAGTCTTCAATGCCCCCTACTTCTGCCAGGTCCAGGAGGCCGAGCACTACCGCTGGGCCGAGCCCGTGCCGGACGGGCCGACGGTGCGGCGCATGCGGGACCTCGCCCGCGAGACCGGCATGGTGATCGTGGTGCCGGTCTTCGAGGTCGAGCAGGCCGGGTTCTACTTCAACACCGCCGCCGTGATCGACGCCGACGGCAGCTATCTCGGCAAGTACCGCAAGCACCACATCCCGCAGGTCAAGGGCTTCTGGGAGAAGTACTACTTCAAACCGGGAAACCTGGGCTGGCCGGTGTTCGACACCGCCGTCGGCAAGGTCGGCGTCTATATCTGCTACGACCGGCACTTCCCGGAGGGCTGGCGCCAACTCGGCCTGAACGGCGCCCAGTTGGTCTTCAATCCGTCGGCCACCTCGCGCGGGCTCTCCGCGTACCTGTGGCAGCTGGAGCAGCCCGCAGCCGCCGTCGCCAACGAGTACTTCATCGCCGCGATCAACCGCGTCGGCCAGGAGGAGTACGGCGACAACGACTTCTACGGCACCAGCTACTTCGTCGACCCGCGCGGCCAGACGGTCGGCGAGACCGCCAGCGACAAGACCGAGGAACTCGTCGTACGGGACCTGGACTTCGACCTCATCGACGAGGTCCGCACCCAGTGGGCCTTCTACCGGGACCGCCGCCCCGACGCGTACGACGGGCTGGTGCAGCCGTGACCGACCTCTACCAGCGCCACCGCGCCGTCCTGCCCGACTGGCTCACGCTCTACTACGAGGACCCGATCGAGCTCACCCACGGCGAGGGCCGGTACGTGTGGGACGCCGAGGGCAACAAGTACCTCGACTTCTTCGGCGGTGTCCTCACCACCATGACCGCGCACGCACTGCCCGAGGTCACCAAGGCGGTGAGCGACCAGGCCGCCCGGATCATCCACTCCTCGACGCTCTACCTCGACCGCCCGATGGTCGAACTCGCCGAGCGGATCGCCCAGTTGTCCGGCATCCCGGACGCCCGCGTCTTCTTCACCACCTCCGGCACCGAGGCCAACGACGCGGCCCTGCTGCTCGCCACCGCGTACAACCGCTCCAACCAGATCCTGGCGATGCGCAACAGCTACCACGGGCGCTCCTTCTCGGCCGTGTCCATCACCGGCAACCGCAGCTGGTCGCCGACGAGCCTCTCCCCGCTGCAGACCCTGTACGTGCACGGCGGTGTCCGCAGCCGCGGCCCGTACGCGACCCTGTCCGACGCCGAGTTCATCGACGCCTGCGTGGCCGACCTGGAGGACATGCTCGGTCAGACCCGCGGCGTCGCCGCCCTGATCGCCGAGCCCATCCAGGGCGTCGGCGGCTTCACCTCCCCGCCCGACGGTCTTTACGCGGCGTTCCGCCAAGTCCTCGACCGGCACGGCGTTCTGTGGATCGCGGACGAGGTGCAGACCGGCTGGGGCCGTACCGGCGAGCACTTCTGGGGCTGGGAGGCGCACGGGCAGCACGGGCCGCCGGACATGCTCACCTTCGCCAAGGGCATCGGCAACGGCATGTCCGTCGGCGGCGTCGTCGCCCGCGCCGAGGTCATGAACTGCCTCGACGCCAACTCCTTCTCCACCTTCGGCGGCTCCCCGGTCACGATGGCGGCGGGCCTCGCCAACCTCACGTACCTCCTGGAGCACGACCTGCAAGGCAACGCGCGCCGCGTCGGCGGGATGCTCCTGGAGCGGCTGCGGGCGATCGGCGCGAGCGCTCCCCACGTACGCGAGGTGCGCGGCCGCGGCCTGATGATCGGGATCGAGCTGGCCAGGCCCGGAACCGACGAGGCCGACCCGGACGCCGCGTCCGCCGTCCTGGAGGCGGCCCGCGACGGCGGACTCCTGGTCGGCAAGGGCGGCGGCCACAACACCAGCGTGCTGCGGATCGCCCCGCCGCTCTCCCTCACGGTCGCCGAGGCGGAGGAGGGTGCCGCCGTACTCGAACAGGCCCTGCGCGGCCTGTAGTCCAGCCGCCTGTCCCTCGCCCACCCCCCGTACGAGATCCCATGTGAGGGGAAGCCATGAGCACCCGCACCCTGATCCGCGGCGGACTGGTCATCACCGCCGCCGACGAGACCCACGCCGACGTCCTGATCGAGGACGGCAGGATCGCCGCCCTCGCCGCCCACGGCAGCGAACAGGCCGCGTCCTGGACCGCCGACCGGATCATCGACGCCACCGACAAGTACGTCATCCCGGGCGGCGTCGACGCCCACACGCACATGGAGCTGCCCTTCGGCGGCACCTTCGCCTCCGACACCTTCGAGACGGGCACCCGCGCCGCGGCCTGGGGCGGCACCACCACGATCGTGGACTTCGCCGTGCAGAGCCAGGGCCGCTCCCTGCGCGAGGGACTGGACGCCTGGTACGCGAAGGCCGACGGCCAGTGCGCGATCGACTACGCCTTCCACATGATCCTCTCCGACGTCAACGACGGAACGCTCAAGGAGATGGACCGCCTGGTGGAGGAGGGCATCACGTCCTTCAAGCTGTTCATGGCCTACCCGGGCGTCTTCTACAGCGACGACGGCCAGATCCTGCGCGCCATGCAGCGCGCCGCCGGGAACGGCGGGCTGATCATGATGCACGCCGAGAACGGCATCGCCATCGACGTCCTCGTCGAACAGGCCCTCCAGCGCGGCGAGACCGACCCCCGCTACCACGGCGAGGTCCGCAAGGTCCTCCTGGAGGCGGAGGCGACCCACCGCGCCATCCAGCTCGCCCGCGTCGCGGGCGCCCCTCTCTATGTCGTGCACGTCTCCGCCGAGGAGGCCGTCGCCGAGCTGGCCGCCGCCCGCGACAAGGGCCTGCCGGTCTTCGGCGAGACCTGCCCGCAGTACCTGTTCCTGTCCACCGACAACCTCGCCGAGCCGGACTTCGCGGGCGCCAAGTACGTCTGCTCGACCCCCCTGCGCCCGCGCGAACACCAAGCGGCCCTGTGGCGCGGCCTGCGCACCGACGACCTCCAGGTGGTGTCCACGGACCACTGCCCGTTCTGCTTCGTGGGCCAGAAGGAGCTGGGCCGCGGCGACTTCTCGAAGATCCCCAACGGCCTTCCCGGGGTGGAGAACCGCATGGACCTGCTCCACCAGGCCGTCGTCGACGGCCACATCTCCCGCCGCCGCTGGATCGACATCGCCTGCGCGGCCCCGGCCCGGATGTTCGGCCTGTACGGCAAGAAGGGCACGCTCGCCCCGGGCGCCGACGCGGACGTCGTGATCTACGACCCGACGGCCGAGCAGACCCTCTCCGCCGAGACGCACCACATGAACGTCGACTACTCCGCGTCCGAGGGCAAGCGCGTCCGAGGCCAGGTCGAGACCGTCCTCTCGCGCGGCGAAGTGGTCGTCGACCAGCGGAAGTTCACGGGGCTTGCGGGGCACGGCGTCTACACGCCTCGCGGCACCTGCCAGTATCTGAACGACTAGGAGCCCGTGCATGGACTTCGGACTCGTCCTGCAGACCGACCCCCCGGCCGCGCAGGTCATCAGCCTCATGAAGCGCGCCGAGCGCAACGGCTTCCGCTACGGGTGGACGTTCGACTCCGCCGTGCTCTGGCAGGAGCCCTTCGTCATCTACAGCCAGATCCTGGCCAACACCCGGCGGCTGATCGTCGGCCCGATGGTCACCAACCCCGGCACCCGCACCTGGGAGGTGACCGCGTCGACCTTCGCCACGCTCAACGACATGTACGGCAACCGCACGGTCTGCGGGATCGGGCGCGGCGACAGCGCCATGCGGGTCGCGGGGCGCCCGCCCAACACCCTGGCCCGGGTCAGCGCCGCGATGAAGGTGATCCGTGCCCTCGCCTCGGGCCAGGAGGCGGACCTGGGCGACGGCACGACGGTCCGCTTCCCCTGGGCCGGGGCGGACGCGCGGCTGCCCGTGTGGATGGCGGCGTACGGGCCCAAGGCGCTCAAGATGGCGGGGGAGGAGGCCGACGGGTTCATCCTCCAGCTCGCCGACCCGTATCTGACGCAGACCATGGTGAAGGCCGTCCGTGACGCGGCGTCCGCCGCCGGGCGCGGCCCCGACGAGGTCAGCATCTGCGTCGCCGCCCCCGCCTACCTCACGGAGGACGACTCACCGGACGCCCTCGCGCACGCCCGCGAGCAGTGCCGCTGGTTCGGCGGCATGGTCGGCAACCACGTGGCCGACCTGGTCGCCAAGTACGGCGCCCACTCGGACCTGGTGCCCGAGGCGCTCACCGACTACATCAAGGCCCGCGAGGGGTACGACTACTCCCACCACGGCCGCGCCGACAACCCGGACACCGCCTTCGTACCGGATGACATCGTGGACCGCTTCTGCGTGATCGGGACGGCGGAGCAGCACATCGCGAGGATGCGGGAGCTGCGGGCGCTCGGGGTCGACCAGTTCGCCGTCTACGCCATGCACGACGCCCGGGAGCGGGTCATCGAGGGGTACGGGAGCACGGTGATTCCGGCGCTGCGGGGCTGAGACCTGCACTTATGCCCTCTACATGTATTTCTCCGAACTCCCTTGGACCCCTTGATTTCCGGGGTGGACTCGGCCTAGCCTCGCCGCAACTTGCCGTTCACCCCGCAGCGGGAGAGCACCGGGGCAGCCAGCCCCGGGCGCCGAAGGAGCAACACCTCCCCGGAAACTCTCAGGCATCCCTACCGCGCGGGCAGGCAACTCTGGAAAGCAGGCGCTGCGGCGTCTCGCCCACGGTGCAAGCGGTGTCGGAGCCGCGAAGCTCTCAGGCCATATGACAGAGGGGGAGGCTCACTTCGCAGCACGGGTAACCGGCCCGTGCTCGACCTGCGAGGAGCCCCCTTGATGGCTGCTTTGACGCCCGAGCTGTTGCCCGAGCCGTGGCCACCGCCTGCCCGCCCGGCGGCGGGCTGATCTCCTGCTTTCTCCCGGCCCCCTGACGGGCCTCGGCCCCGCGTGGGTCTCAAGGCCTGCCCCGAGCGGGCCGAACTCCCCCTTGAAGCGAGTGTGTACGGTGCGCGCGCCCGCACGCGTGCGAGATCAGTGAGGTTCGTCCATGCACGACAGCAGCGAATCCGGCTCCACCGCCATGACGGCGGTGTCCGGCGGCAGTCCCGGGGCCCCCGGTACGAAGGGCGCCCCGCCGTCCTCCGGTGAAGGACCGCGGCTCGACCGCCAGTTGTCCAATCGGCACATCCAGCTCATCGCGATCGGCGGTGCGATCGGCACCGGCCTGTTCATGGGCTCCGGCAAGACGATCTCGCTCGCCGGACCCTCGGTGATCTTCGTCTACATGATCATCGGCGCGATGCTGTTCTTCGTCATGCGCGCCATGGGCGAACTGCTCCTGTCCGACCTGCGCTACAAGTCCTTCGCCGACTTCGCCTCCGACCTCCTCGGTCCCTGCGCGGGCTTCTTCACCGGCTGGACGTACTGGTTCTGCTGGATCGTCACCGGTATCGCCGACGTCGTCGCCATTTCCGGATATGTCGCGTACTGGTGGGACGGGGCGCCGCTGTGGATCCCCGCGCTGGCCGCGGTCGTGGTGCTCATCGGGCTCAACCTGCCCACGGTGAAGGCGTTCGGTGAGACCGAGTTCTGGTTCGCGCTGATCAAGATCGTCGCTATCGTCGCGCTGATCGTCGTCGGCCTCGTCATGGTGTTCAAGGGCTTCGAGTCCACCAGCGGCGCCACCGCGAGCTTCGCCAACCTCTGGAACGACGGTGGCTTCTTCCCGACCGGTCCCATGGGCTTCGTGGCCGGCTTCCAGATCGCCACGTTCGCGTTCGTCGGCATCGAGCTCGTCGGCACCACCGCCGCTGAGACCAAGGACCCGGAGAAGAACCTCCCCAAGGCCATCAACTCGATCCCCGTGCGCGTGATGCTCTTCTACGTCGTCGCGCTGGTCGTGATCATCTCCGTGACGCCCTGGCGGGAGATCAGCGCCGATCGCAGCCCGTTCGTCGTGATGTTCACGCTCGCCGGGCTCGCCGTCGCCGCCTCGGTGATCAACTTCGTCGTCCTCACCTCTGCCACCTCGTCGGCCAACTCCGGCATCTACTCGACGTCCCGGATGGTCTACGGACTGGCCCACGAGGGCGACGCACCCGCCTCGTTCGGCAGGCTGAGCTCGCGCCGGGTGCCGGTCAACGCGCTGCTGCTGTCCGGGATCTTCCTGCTCGGCGGTGTCGTCATGGTCGCGATCGGCGGCTCGATCATCGAGGCGTTCACGCTGGTCACGACCATCTCGTCGGTGTGCTTCATGTTCATCTGGACGATGATCCTGATCAGCTACATCGTGTACCGCAAGCGCCGCCCGCACCTGCACGAGGCGTCGAAGTTCAAGATGCCCGGCGGCGTCGCGATGTGCTACGTCGTGTTCGCGTTCTTCGCGTTCCTGATCTGGGCGTTCACGCAGAAGTCGGACACCCTTCAGGCGCTGCTCGTCACCCCGGTCTGGTTCCTCGTCCTCGCCGTCGCGTGGCTGGCGATGGGCCGCAGCCGGGCACGCCGCGCGCAGGCGGAGGCGGACGCCGAGGTCACCTCGTAGCGGCCGGGCGTCGGCTGGTGGCGGCGTACAGCACGAGCGCCGTCACCAGGCCGACCGCCCAGCCGTAGTCGGCCAGCGGCCGCAGCGCCGGAATCAGGCCGTCCGCGGGGAACGGGCCCTTGCCGGGGGCGGAGTGCGAACCGCCCACGGCGAGGATCCCGCCCACGCCGAAGGCGAACAGCGCCCGCCAGTTCCAGCCGCCCGTGTACCAGTACGGGCCGTGCCGGTCGTAGAGCCCGGCCAGATCGAGGGCCGTACGGCGGACGACCCAGTAGTCCGCGATCATCACGCCCGCCACCGTGCCGAGCAGCCCGCCGACCACGCCGAGCCACGTGAAGATGTACAACTCGGGCGTCTCGGTCAGCTTCCACGGCATCACCAGAACCCCGACGACACCCGTGATCACCGCTCCCGTACGGAAGTTGATCACCTTCGGCAGCAGGTTCGACAGGTCGTACGCGGGCGACACCACGTTCGCCGCGATGTTCACGGAGATCGTCGCGATCAGGACCGTCACCAGGGCGAAGAGCAGCCCGAAGACGTTGTCGGTCTTCGCCGCGAGCTGCACCGGATCCCAGACCGGCACCCCGTACACGACCTGCGAGCCGGACGTGACGAGGACGGAGAGCAGCGCGAATGCCGTCATCGTCGTCGGCAGGCCGAGCGACTGGCCCCAGACCTGCGCCCGTTGGCCCTTGCCGAAGCGGGTGAAGTCGGGGATGTTCAGGGACAGCGTCGACCAGAAGCCGATCATCCCCATCAGGGCGGGGAAGAACACCGGCCAGAAGTCCGCGCCCCAGCCCAGCTTCGACGGCTGGTCGAGCAGCGGGCCGAAGCCGCCCGCCTTCACCGTGATCCACGCGAGCAGCACCACGGCACCGACCAGGACGAACGGCGCCGCCCAGTTCTCGAACCGCCGCAGGGTCTGCATCCCCCGGTAGATGATGGCCAGTTCGAGCACCCAGAAGATCACGAAGCAGAGCCACAGCGTCCACGGATGGCCGCCGATCTCCGTGGCCGTGGTCCAGCCGCCGAACACCTTGCCGAGCAGCAGGAAGATGCCCTGCCCGCCGATCCACGTCTGGATGCCGAACCAGCAGCAGGCCACGGCGGCGCGAAGGAGCGCGGGCAGATTGGCGCCGCGAAGCCCGAACGAGGCGCGCACGACGACCGGGAACGGAATGCCGTACTTCGGTCCCGCGTGCCCGGTGAGCAGCATCGGCAGCAGCACGATCACGTTGGCGAGCGCGATGACGAGGACCGCCTGCTTCCAGTCCATGCCGAGCGCGACGAGCCCGGAGGCGAGCGTCCAGGACGGGATGTTGTGGGCCATGCCGATCCACAGCGCCGTGTAGTTGTAGACGCCCCAGGTGCGGCGCTCCATCGGCACCGGCAGCAGGTCGCTGTTGGCGAACCGCGGATCGTCCAGGGCCACCCCCTCGGCGAGCGACACCCGCCCGTCGGAGTGCGTGCGCTGGGTGACCGGCGCGGAAGGAACCGTGGCTGCCATCGTGCCCTCCCTCTGCTGCGGGTGGGGCAGGACTCTACAGCTCGGGCGCGAGAAACTGAGCCCCTCCGACAGGCCCGGAACTGAGCCCCTCCGACGGGCCCGGAACCGCCCGACTAACCCGGCTCGGGCAGCGCCTCAACCGCCGCTCGGGCCGCCCGCACCGCGCCGTCGCGGATCGTGTCCGCCTTGGGCGCGGACTCCGACTGGAAGTCACTGCCGTTGTACGTGACCGTCACGACGGCGTTGCCGGAGCGGGCGACCAGCTTGGCCTCGCGGCTCTGCTGGCCGTCCTTCTCGCTCAGCTTCATGACGACGGCGGCCTGTTCCCCCAGGCCGTCCACGGACTCGGCGGCGCCGCCGGTGCGCGCCGCGTACGCCGAGCGCGCGGCGGCCGTCGAGTCCCGCAGGTCATAGCCGATGTCCAGCCAGCGGTAGTCGTACCCCTCCAGCGCGCTCCACGAGCAGGTGCGGCGGCGCTCCGGGTCGGTCAGGCGCAGCTCCTTGCCGTCGCGGTCCGCGCCCGGCACGAGCTCCTCGACCGCCCCGGACTTCAGCACCCCGCAGGGCGCGGGCGGCTTGTCGTACGCGGCCTCCGCCTCGGTCACCGCGGCCGCCTTGGGCTCGGCGGCGACCGCGGGCCGGTCCTCCGCCGGTGCGTACGGTCCGCTGGTCCAGGCCCAGCCCGCCGTGGCCAGGGCGGCGACGGGCAGCATCCGTGCGGCGAGCAGCAGCGACAGGGAACGCACGGTCGGTCCTCCTCGTACGGCGGGACGCGGTCGGTCGACGAGCCGTGGCCGTGGTCGGTCGGTGAGGTGTGAGGGTCGAGATTGCCATACGGGACGCGGTACGGGATAGGGGCGCCGGCCGGAACCCACGGACGGGTACGGGCCGCTCACCGAGGGCTGTTCTCCGGGGTTCCGGAGAGCCTCCTCAGGGGACGCGGGCCGTCCACTCCGGGGTCGAGAACTTCGTACGCGCGAGGTGCTGGGCCGTGGCCAGTTCGTCCTCCGTGACCTGGCCCGCCGTGAGGCCGTGCCGGGTGCGGAACGAGTCGATCATGCGCTCGATGACCGCCTCGCGCGGCAGCCCGGTCTGCCGGCGCAGCGGGTCGACGCGCTTCCTGGCACTCCTCGTGCCCTTGTCGGAGAGCTTCTCGCGGCCGATCCGCAGCACGTCGACCATCTTGTCGGCGTCGATGTCGTACGCCATGGTCACGTGGTGCAGGACCGCGCCGTCACCGCCGGTCACCCGCTTCTGGGCGGCGCCCGCGATCTTCCCGGCGTCCGTGGCGATGTCGTTCAGCGGCTGGTACCAGGCCTTGATGCCCATGTCGTCGAGCGCGCCCAGCACCCAGTCGTCGAGGTACGCGTAGCTGTCGGCGAAGGACAGGCCCTGCACGAGCGCCTCCGGCACGGACAGCGAGTACGTGATGGTGTTGCCCGGCTCGCAGAACATCGCGCCGCCGCCGCTGATCCGCCGCACCACCTCGACACCGTGGCGGCGCGCGCCCTCCGCGTCGACCTCGTTGCGCAGCGACTGGAAGCTGCCGATCACCACGGCCGGCGTCGCCCACTCCCAGACGCGCAGCGTCGGCGGCCGCAGACCGGCGGCCACCTCGGCGGTGATCACCTCGTCGAGCGCCATGTGCAGGGCTGGGGACTGCGGGCCCTCGTGGATCAACTGCCAGTCGTAGTCCGTCCAGTCCGTGGCGTGCGCGAGCGCCCGTCGTACGGCGACGCCGACGCCCTCCGCGGTCAGCCCGTACATCACCGTGCCCTCCGGCAGGGCCGCCTCGATCCGGGCGGCCAGGCCCGCCGCGTCCGTGTCGGAGGGCACGCCTTCGAGGGACTGGCTCAACGTGAGGAAGGCGTCGTCGGGTTCGAGGAAGAAGTCACCGGCGACCCGCACGTGCCGCAGCGCGCCGTCCTCCACTTCGAGGTCCACGACGACGAGTTTGCCGCCCGGGATCTTGTACTCACCGTGCACTGCGCCATCCTCCAGCCGGCTGGTCGTACGTCGTACGTGGGGTACACAGGTGCAAATCGTACTCCTCGTCGGGGAGGGTCGCGTTCCTGCTCGGGACGGCGCAACGGCGCGCGAAAACCGGCTCTGTCGCGCGGAGTTGCGAGCAGTTGCGAGCGGTTGCGAGCAGTTGCGCGAAAACACGCCGCACGCGCGTGCCTGGGGCGAGGCCGGGCGCGCGCGTGCGGGTCCTTCATGATGGTGAGGAGTCCAGCGGCTCGGTGCGCTGCTCGGTGGACGGCTCGGCGGCCGGTTCGGCGGCCGGTTCGGTGGACGGCTGGGGTGTGGGCTCCGGCTGCTCCTCCTCGGGGAGGGGAGCGCAGACGTCGAGCATCTCCTGCTGAGGCGCGGCCTGTTGGGAGTGGGGCTGGGACTGGGACTCGGGCTGGGTCGGGGTTCGGGGCTGGGGCTCGGGCTCGGGTTCGCGCAGGGGATCGGGCACGGCGGGTGTCGGTTCCGGCTGCGGTTCCGGTTCCGGCTCTCGGACGGCGCGCAGTCCCGTCGGCTCGGGCCGCCGCTCGCTGCGTGCTTCGGCGCGCGGCGCGCCGCGCTGTTCGGCCCGGGGCTCGGTGGCCTGCGGCCAGTGGCCGTCGAGTACCAGGTCGGCCACCGGCCGGTACGCCGCCTCCAGATCCGGGTCAAGGCGCTCGTGCGTGGCGATGCGGAACAGCAGGGCGCGGACGAGGAGTTGGCGCCAGTGCGGGACGTGCGCCCAGCGGTCGAGCACGCCGATATCGGCCCCGTGCCAGCACAGCGCGTCCACGGCGGCCACGGCGGAGGCCCAGCCCGGCGGGCGCCAGTACGCGGGCCAGTCGATGATCGCGGGCGGCAGCCCCTCGGCGTCGGCGAACAGCACATTGCCGAGCAGATCGCCGTGGACGACCTGCGAGGCGTCCTCGGACAGCGGGGAGCGGGCGGCGAGCAGCGGGGCGACGAGCTCGAACTCCCGGGCCGGTACGGCCTCTTCGGCGGCGGACGCCTCGGCGGAGCCCGCCGCGTACCCCCAGGAGAACCGGTCGGCCCGCGACCACGGGTCGTCCCGCTCGTCCAGGAAGGCGGGGCGGGGGAGTTCGGCGAGGGCGGCGTGGAAGGCCCGGCCCACGCGCAGGACGTCGTCCACGCGCCGCTCGTCCGCGGTGCCGGGCACGAGCCGCCAGGCCTCCCAGCCGCCCGCCGTCCAGGTGCCGTCCATCGACCGCACCGGCGGCGCCACCCGGAACTCGTCGGTCTCCGGCAGGGCGTTGAGCGTGTGGGCGCGCCAGGCGGTCTCGGTGCGCAGACCGGTCCGCTTCAGGACGATGCCGTCCGCGCACCAGGTGCCGCCCTGACCGCCGGGCAGCGGCCGGGCCGGACCCTCGGCGCCGAACGCGGCGAGCACGGGCGGGCCGGGCGGCTCCTGCCGGGGCAGGGTCGAGATCGAGCTCACGTTATTGGCGGAATTGGGCTTATTTGGTCTGATCGTGAACATGGCGCGGAGCGTAGCGGCGATCATGGCCCGCCGCTTCCCGTTCCGCTTCGGCGTGGCGCAGGACCCGCGTGACGACGGCCGCCGTCCGGCTCCGCGCGGGAGCCGGTTAGCCTGCGGGAATGGTCGGTTCCGCAGTCGACGCACCGTGCGTGCGAGGGGAGTTGAAGCCGCCGCGACCCCACCCGGCACACCGCACCCGTGCCACCAGAAACAGCATCCGTGCCACCGAAAACAGCACCCATGCCACCGAAAACAGCACCTACGCGCGCGTGCAGCCCCACTTGCTCGCGCGTGCGGCCCCGCGTACGCGTGCGACCCCGGAACCTGACAGCACCACCCCCGCGTAGCCCCGTACTCGCCACTCGCCACCATTACTCGCCACCACCGTCGTACGAGCCGAAGGAGCCGAGCCGTATGTTCACCACCCGTCCCACCCTGCAGGGCACCTTCGGCATGGTGTCGTCCACGCACTGGCTCGCCTCGCAGAGCGCGATGGCCGTCCTTGAGGACGGCGGCAACGCCTATGACGCCGCCGTGGCCGCCGGGTTCGTGCTGCACGTCGTCGAACCGCACCTCAACGGGCCCGCCGGAGAAGTGCCGATCATCCTCGCCCCGGCCGGCGGCGACGTGCGCGTGCTGTGCGGGCAGGGGCCCGCTCCCGCCGGGGCGAGCGTCGGCCACTACCGTTCCCTCGGCCTCGAACTCGTCCCCGGAACCGGCCCGTTGGCGGCCGCCGTGCCCGGCGCCTTTGACGCCTGGATGCTGCTGCTGCGCGACCACGGCACCAAGTCGCTGCCCCAGGTGCTGCGGTACGCGATCGGGTACGCGCAGGACGGGCACGCGCCCGTGGAGCGGATCGGCGCGACCGTCGACACCGTGCGGGCGCTCTTCGAGAACGAACCCGAATGGGCCTCGTCGGCCGAGGTGTACCTGCCCGGCGGCCGCTCCCCGCGCCCCGGCGAGCTGTTCCGCAACCCCGCGCTCGCCGCGACCTGGCAGCGCCTGCTCGCCGAGGCCGCGCACGACGACCGCGAGACCGAGATCGAGAACGCCCGCGAGATCTGGCGCTCCGGTTTCATCGCCGAGGCCCTGCTGCGCCAGTCCGCCCGCCCCACCCTCGACTCCAGCGGTGACCGCCACACCGGCACCCTCACCGCCGCGGACCTCGCCGGGTACAGCGCGTCCTACGAGGCGCCCACCACGTACGACTGGAACGGCTGGACCCTGTGCAAGGCGGGCGGCTGGAGCCAGGGGCCCGCGTTCCTGCAGCAGCTCGCCCTGCTGCCCGACGATCCGGACGAGCTGCCCGAGCCCGGTACCGCCGCCTACGTCCACCGGCTCGTGGAGGGCTGCAAGCTGGCGATGGCGGACCGGGAGGCCTGGTACGGGGACGCCGCCGAGGTGCCGCTGGACGCGCTGCTCTCCGCCGCGTACAGCGCCGAGCGGCGCTCGCTCATCGGGGAGCGCGCCTCGCGCGAACTCCGTCCCGGCAGCCCGCAGGGGCGCGCTCCGCGGCTTGCGGCGGCCGCGCGGACCGTGCTCGACGGGGCGTACGCGATGGGCACACCCGTCGCCGGGGCCGGTGAGCCGACCGTGGCGCGCGGCGGCGAGACCCGCGGCGACACCTGTCACCTCGACGTCGTCGACCGCTGGGGCAACATGGTCGCGGCCACGCCCAGCGGCGGCTGGCTGCAGTCCAACCCGGTCGTGCCCGAGCTCGGCTTCCCCCTCGGCACCCGGCTCCAGATGGCCTGGCTCGAACCCGGACTCCCCAACTCCCTCACCCCGGGCCGCCGTCCCCGCACCACGCTGACGCCGTCCCTCGCCCTGCGGGACGGCGAACCTGTCCTCGCCTTCGGGACGCCGGGCGGTGATCAGCAGGACCAGTGGCAGCTGCACTTCTTCCTCGCCGTCGCCCTGCGTGACCGGGTCCGCGGCGGCCTCGACCTGCAAGGCGCGATCGACGCCCCGAACTGGCACACCGACGCCTTCCCCGGCTCGTTCTTCCCGCGCGGCATGCGGCCCGGCAGCCTGACCGTCGAGTCGCGGCTCGGCGCCGACGTGATCGCCGAGCTGCGCGAGCGCGGCCATGACGTCACCGTGGGTGAGCCCTGGTCGGAGGGCCGCCTGTGCGCCGTCGCGCGCGACCCCAGGACCGGTGTGCTCTCGGCGGCCGCCAACGCGCGCGGGATGCAGGGGTACGCGGTGGGCCGGTGACGCTGAGCAGGCTTTGTGACCGTACGGCAGCCCGTGGTGACCGTACGAAATGAGCCGAATCTCAGCGTTCACGGGGATTCAAGCCGTCGTCCACCGGCCGGGTGGGGGTTGTCAGTGTCGCGTGATGTGATGGGACACATGATCGAAGACCTCGAAGGCTTTCTCGACACCGGTCTGGCCGAAGTGGAGGAGGCTGTCCGCAAGGCCGCCGCAGTTGAGGTGATGCCGCGCTTCCGCCAGCTCGCCGTGCACGAGATCGTCGAGAAGCAGGGCCCGCACGACCTCGTGACGGTCGCCGACCGCCGCGCCGAGGAACACCTCACGGCGTCGCTCACGGCCCTGCTTCCCGGCTCGGTCGTGGTCGGCGAGGAGGGCGTGCACGCCGACCCGTCGAAGCTGGACGCGCTGCACGGCGACGCGCCCGTGTGGATCGTCGACCCGGTCGACGGCACCCGGCAGTTCGTCCACGGCGACCCCGGATTCTGCACGCTCGTCGCGCTCGCCCACCGCGGCGAGGTCCTCGCGTCGTGGACGTACGCCCCGGCGCTCGAAGAGCTCGCCGTCGCCGTCCGCGGCCGCGGCGCGCGCGTCGGTGACCGGGTGCTGCGGCCGGGCGCGCCCGAGGCAGGGCACGTCCTCGAAGTGGCCATGTCCCACCCGGACTTCACGACCGACGAGCAGAAGCACGCACTCCTCGGGCTCGACGTGGACGGGGTGCACGGACGCCCCTGCGGCTCGGCCGGCCTTGAGTACCTGGCGATAGCCAAGGGCGAGGTGGACGCGGTCGCGTTCTCCTGGGAGAACTCCTGGGACCACGCGGCCGGCCTGCTCCTCGTCGCGGAGGCGGGCGGCACCCACAGCACCCTGGCGGGCGAGCCGTTCCGCATCGAGGGCGGCAACGCCCTGCCGTTCACGGCCGGCCGGGACGCGGGGACGGTGCAGCGGGTCCTGGAGCTGCTGCGGGCCGGGGCCTGAGCCTCACCTGCGGCTGACTCCGGCTCTCCGCCGCGCAGTTGAGCCGTACGCCGACCACCTCGAACTCGCCCACCGTGCCCACGGAGGGCCAGAGTCCGGGCTCGCGCGGCAGGTGGCCCATGTCCACGAACCCGAGCACGGGAAGGCCGAGTCCGACGAACAGGCCGGTGACGCCCGCGCCCCACGGGAGCAGCTCGACCGTTCCGCTCAGGCGCAGGCCGACCGGCAGCGGGCCGGTGGTGACCGTGGCGAAGTCCCGGTCCCGACGGGCCCGTCGCCAGGCCCGCTCGAACTCCGCAGCGGTGACGGGACGGCCGTCGGGGGCGGGGGCATCCGGGTGCGGCGGTCGCGGCGAGGCTCCGGCGGGAGTCCCGTACGTCGCCTCGTACACCTCGACGCAGAGCGGGCCGAACTCCTCGCGGAGCCAGGCCAGTTCGGAGCGGTCGGCGGCGGTGACGGCCGCGCCGTCCGAACCGGCGAAGGGCTCTTCGCGGGGAGCGTGCTCGGCCAGGTACGGGGGCGGTTCGGTGCGTGCCGTGCCGGTCGAGAACGACGCCTGCCGCAGCACCGCCCCCGAGTCGTCGCACTCGTACCAGTGGTGCGTGGCGGTGCTCGCGTCGTGGTGCTGTGTCCAGTTCGGCATCGGGCGCAGGCTACCCCCGGCGGTGTTGTCAGTGCCCCGGCATATCCTGGGCGGGACCGGCCACACGGGCCCCGGAGTCGACCGAACCGGGGGAGCAGTGGCCCGGCCACCGGCTGACAAAGGAGTCCGAAGGTGCCGTCGATGCTCGATGCCGTCGTCGTGGGCGCGGGGCCCAACGGCCTGACCGCCGCCGTCGAGCTGGCCCGCCGCGGCTTCTCGGTGGCCGTGTTCGAGGCCGAGGGGAAGATCGGCGGGGGCGCCCGCACGGAAGAGCTCACCCTCCCCGGCTTCCGGCACGACCCGTGCTCCGCCGTGCACCCCCTGGGCATCGGCTCCCCGGCCTTCTCCCGCCTGCCCCTGGAGCGGTACGGACTGGAGTGGCTGCACCCCCCGCTGCCGATGGCGCACCCGTTCCTCGACGGTTCGGCGGCCGTCCTGTCCCGCTCCGTCGCTGAGACGGCCCTGTCGTTCGGCCCGCGCGACGCGGGTGCGTACCGCCGCCTCGTCCATCCCTTCATCGGCAAATGGGACACGCTCGTACGGGACTTCATGTCCCTGCCGTCCACCGCGCTGCCCCGTGACCCGGTCACCCTCGCGCGCTTCGGCCTCGCCGGACTCATGCCGTCGACCTGGCTGATGGCCCAGCGGTTCCGGGACGAGCGGGCGAAGGCCCTGTTCGCCGGGCTCGTCGCGCATGTCATCGCCCCGCTCGGCGGCCCCGCCACCGCGGCCGTGGGCCTGGTCTTCGCCCTCGCCGCCCACGAGCGCGGCTGGCCCGTGGCGAAGGGCGGCTCGCAGTCCGTCTCCGACGCGCTCGCCGCGTATCTGCGCGATCTGGGCGGCGCGGTGCACACCGACTTCGAGGTGAAGCGCCTGGACGACCTGCCGCCCGCCCGCGCCTACGTCTTCGACACCGCCCCCACGGCCCTCGCGAGGATCGCGGGCCTGGGATGGGTGTACGACGGATACCGGTACGGCGCAAGCGCGTTCAAGATCGACTACGCCCTGGACGGCCCAGTGCCCTGGACCGCCGAGGAGGCGCGCGGCGCGGGCACCGTGCAGGTCGGCGCGAGCAAGGCGGAGATCGGCGCCGCGCTCGACGCCGCGTCCCGTCAGCGGCGCGCCCCGGACCGGCCGTTCCTCATCACCGCGCAGCCCAGCCTCGCCGACCCGAGCCGCGCCCCCGAGGGCAAGCACGCGTTCTGGGCGTACGGACACGTGCCCAACGGCTGGGAGGGGGACCTCACCGACGCCGTGGAGCGGCAGTTGGAGCGGTTCGCGCCCGGCTTCCGCGACCGGGTCCTGGCCCGCGCCACGGCCGGCCCGCCCCAACTCGCCGCGCGCAACGCCAACTACATCGGCGGGGACATCGCCTGCGGCGCGGCCTCAGGACTTCAGCTGGTGCTGCGCCCCAAGCCGTCGCTGTTCCCGTACAACACACCGCACCCCGCGGTGTTCCTCTGCTCCCAGGCGAGCCCGCCCGGGCCGGGAGTGCATGGGATGTCGGGGCACAACGCGGCGAAGGCGGTGTGGAGGCGGTTGCGGGCGTCCCGATAGGGGTGCCCCGATAGGGGCGCGGGGAACTGCGCGACCAGCCACGACGGCGTCGCACCCGCCGATGATGGGCACCCGGCAGACACGTCTGCCCGATCAGCAACGTCGGCCGGTACGGGCCGTCGAGGGTTGCTCGCGCCCCGCGGCGCAGCCGCTGATGTCACAGCCCCGCGCCCCTGACGGGGCACCCTAGGTGCATGAGCACCCACCTCACCCTCATCCAGGGCGACATCACCCAGCAGTCCGTCGACGCCATCGTCAACGCCGCCAACTCGTCGCTGCTCGGCGGAGGCGGTGTCGACGGGGCCATCCACCGCCGCGGTGGCCCCGAGATCCTCGACGCCTGCCGGGACCTGCGCGGCTCGCACTACGGCAAGGGCCTGCCGACCGGACAGGCCGTGGCCACGACCGCCGGGCGGCTCGACGCCCGCTGGGTGATCCACACGGTGGGCCCGCGCTGGTCCGCGGACACGGACCGCTCCGAACTCCTCGCCTCCTGCTACCGCGAATCGCTGCGCGTCGCGGACGAGTTGGGGGCACGTACGGTCGCCTTCCCGGCCGTCTCCGCCGGGATCTACGGCTGGCCGATGGACGACGCGGCGCGGATCGCCGTGGAGACGGTCCGGGCGACGGAGACTGCGGTCGAGGAGGTCCGCTTCGTGCTGTTCGACGAGCCGGCCTACGAGGCGTTCGCGGCGCAGGTGGGCTGACGCGCAGCTGAGGCGACCCACGGCGCCCCTCGGGCCCCGCGAGCGCCCGCGCCACCACATAGGACACGGTCTTAAGGAGGTGTCCACGCCTGCCGGGGCGCGCAGCGTCGGCGTCACCGGCGCCGCATCCAGGCCTCGTGGACGTACGGCCGCTCCGGCCCCCGAGCGCGCGCCCGCGCCCGCCCACGGCGGACCCGCCCACCTCGCCGAGGGCCTACCCCTCCAGCCGGTCCCAGAAGTGGTCCACGATCTTGTCGAGGTAGACCTGCCCGGCCTCGCCCGCGGCCGAGTGGGAGCTGGCGCGCATCAGCGTCGCGGCCATCAGGGTCTGGTACTCGTCGTGCATCGCGCGCAGCGGTTCCTTCAGCTCGCGCCGGTCTCTGGAGAGCAGCTTGGCGATGTCCTTGATGTGGGCCTGCCAGCGGGTGGAGACCGCCTCGGTGAGCAGCCGCGCCAGCTCCTCCTCCAGACCCGTGACGGCGACCAGGTCGCGGGGGGCAAGACCGAGGATGCCGCCCAGCTTGGCGGACTGCTGCGCGTCTCCGCTCCAGCGGCCGCTGGCCTCCATCTGCTGGTAGGCCTCGCGCGTCAGGCCGGTGGCGTCGGCGATGTCGTCCGCGGCGATCCCGCGGGCGAGCCGGTGCTCGTGCAGGGTCCGCGGACGGCCCATGAGCTCGCCGGGGGAGCACCACAGTGCACCGGCAAGGGCGTTCAGCTCATGCGCGGTCGGCGCCGCGACGCCCCGCTCCCACGCGGTGATGTGGTCGGGGGTGATGTGGGTCATTCCGTACGAAGCGCTCATGCCGTACGCGACGTGCCCGGGGGCCATCCCGAGTTTCTCGCGCAAGGTCCGGGCGGCGCGCGCGTTGAAGGGGATCGGTGGGTGCACGGACAGAGAGTAGGCAGGCACGGACCGCGACCGCAGTGCCGCTGTCGCGTGCGTCCAGTTTTGGTGGAGTAGGTCCGTAGCGATTTTGTAGGAAAGAACATACTGATCACTAGTCGGGCGCCAGGCCCAAGTCCCGCTATTTCTCATCGGAATTGTGAACTCCGGCTCGCCGCGTATGATCCACCCCCGAGGTGCCGCATGTGCGTTCGTACGACGGCCGGACATGCGTCTGCCGTGGCACCTGACAAGCCCCAAATCCCGCATCGAATACCGCCATTCCCCCGAAACCCCCTCATCTTTTGCAGGGCCAGGAGACGCAGTCATGCAGACCAGTACGGGGCCGGCAGCGCCGCCCGCCAGATCCGGTGGCCCCCTCGACCGGTTCTTCCAGATAAGCGAGCGCGGCTCGACGTACGCCCGGGAGATACGCGGCGGTCTCGCCACGTTCTTCACCATGGCCTACATCCTGGTGCTCAACCCGATCATCCTCGGCAGCGCCAAGGACAAGTTCGGCGACCAGCTCGACCCCGCCCAACTGGCCACCGCCACCACACTGGTGGCCGCGATGATGACGATCATCATGGGCGTCGGCGGAAACCTGCCGCTTGCCCTCGCGGCGGGCCTCGGCCTCAACGCCGTCGTCGCCTTCCAGATCGCCCCGCTGATGAGCTGGGACGACGCGATGGGCCTCGTCGTCCTCGAAGGTGTGCTGATCTGCATCCTCGTGCTCACCGGCCTGCGGCAGGCCGTCATGCACGCCATCCCGCAGGCGCTCAAGCAGGCCATCAGCGTCGGCATCGGCCTGTTCATCGCGTTCATCGGCTTCGTCGACGCCGGCTTCGTCACCCGCGTCCCGGACGCCGCCAACAGCACTGTCCCCGTCCAGCTCGGCTCCGGCACGCTCGTCGGCTGGCCGATGCTGGTGTTCTGCCTCGGCGTGCTCCTGACCGTCGTCCTGCTCGCCCGCAAGGTCACCGGCGCGATCCTCATCAGCATCGCCGTGATGACGGTGCTCTCACTGATCATCAACTCGGTCGCCGACGTCAAGTCCTGGGGCCTGATCTCGCCGTCCCTGCCGGACAACGCCGTCGCCGCCCCGGACTTCGGACTGCTCGGACAGTTCGACGTCATCGGTGCCTTCGGCCAGGTCAGCGTCCTCACCGTGATCCTGCTGATCTTCACGCTGATCCTGTCCGACTTCTTCGACACCATGGGCACGATCGTCGGCGTCACCGCCGAGGCCGGACTCCTCGACGAGCGCGGCCAAGTGCCCGAGCTCGGCCGCGTCCTGCTCATCGACGGTGCCGCCGCCGTCGCGGGCGGTGCGGCCTCGGCCTCCTCGGCGACCACGTACGTGGAGTCCGCCGCCGGTGTCGGTGAAGGCGCGCGCACCGGCTTCGCCAGCGTGATCACCGGCGGCCTGTTCGCCGCCGCGCTCTTCCTCACCCCGGTCCTGACGATCGTGCCGCTGCAGGCCGCCTCCCCGGCCCTCGTCGCCGTCGGCTTCCTGATGATGACCCAGGTCAAGCACATCGACTGGGAGCGGTACGAGCTCGCCATCCCGGCCTTCCTCACCATCGCCGTGATGCCGATGACGTACTCGATCACCAACGGCATCGGCGCCGGCTTCGTGTCGTACGTCGTCATCAAGGCCTGCCTCGGCAAGGCCCGCGAGGTGCACTGGCTGCTGTGGGGCACCGCCGCCCTGTTCACCGTGTACTTCGCGATCGACCCGCTGGAGCAGCTGCTCGGGCTGAAGTAGCACCGCTGCTCGGCCTGAAGTAGCACCGCACGCGCAAGTAGCACCGCATGCGCAAGTAGCACCGCACGCGCACGACCGGAGGCCGTCGGGGCCCTGGCAGTCCGATGTCGATGTCGGATTCTCGCCAGCCCCGGCGGCCTCGTTCGGTGAAGCTTGACGCATGCACACCGACACCGAGAGCTGTGTACGCGCGGTCCAGGCGAAGGACGCCCGCTTCGACGGGGTGTTCTTCACGGCCGTCCTGACGACCGGGATCTACTGCCGTCCGAGCTGCCCTGTCGTACCGCCCAAACCGCGCAACATGCGCTTCTACCCGAGCGCCGCCGCCTGCCAGCAGGCCGGATACCGCGCCTGCAAGCGCTGCCGGCCCGACACCACACCCGGCTCGCCGCAGTGGAACCACCGCGCCGACCTCGTCGCCCGCGCCATGCGCCTGGTCGCCGACGGAATCGTCGACCGCGAGGGCGTCACCGGCCTCGCCACCCGCCTCGGCTACAGCGCCCGGCAGGTGGAGCGGCAGCTCCTCGCCGAACTCGGCGCCGGACCGCTCGCACTGGCCCGCGCGCAGCGCGCCCAGACGGCCCGCATCCTGATCGAGACCACCGAACTTCCCATGGCGGAGATCGCGTTCGCCGCCGGCTTCGCCTCGATCCGCACCTTCAACGACACCGTCCGCGAGGTGTACGCCCTCGCCCCCGGCGAACTCCGCACCCGAGCCACGGCCACCCGAGCCACGGCCACCCGCGCCACAGCCACCCGCGCCGCCCGCACCCCCGGCCGTACGGAGGCAGGCACCCCCGGAGTGCTGTCCCTCCGCCTCCCGTTCCGCGCCCCGCTCAACCCCAGCAACCTCTTCGGCCACCTCGCCGCGACCGCCGTACCCGGAGTCGAGGAGTGGCGCGACGGCGCCTACCGCCGCACCCTGCGCCTGCCGCACGGCCCCGGCGTCGTCGCCCTCACGCCCGCGCCCGACCACATCGGCTGCAGGCTCGCCCTCACCGACCAGCGCGACCTCACCGTGGCCATCAGCCGCTGCCGCCGCCTGCTCGACCTGGACGCCGACCCGGTCGCCGTCGACGAGCAGCTGCGCACCGACGAACTCCTCGCCCCGCTGGTCGACAAGGCCCCGGGCCGCCGCGTCCCGCGCACCGTCGACGAGCCGGAGTTCGCCGTACGCGCCGTCCTCGGCCAGCAGGTGTCCACGGCCGCCGCCCGCACCCACGCGGCCCGCCTCGTCCGCGCCCACGGAGAGCCGGTCGACGACCCCGAGGGCGGCCTCACCCACCTCTTCCCGTCCCCCGAGGCGCTCGCCGCCCTCGACCCCGAGTCCCTCGCCCTGCCCCGCAGCCGCCGCACCACCCTCACCACACTCGTACGTCAACTGGCCGACAGCACACTCAAGTTGGGCCCGGACAGCGACTGGGACGAAGCCCGCGCCCGGCTCACCGCGCTGCCCGGCTTCGGCCCCTGGACGGTCGAGGTCATCGCGATGCGCGCGCTCGGCGACCCGGACGCGTTCCTCCCCACCGACCTCGGCATCCGCCGCGCCGCCCAGGGCCTCGGCCTGCCCTCCACCCCGGCGGCCTTCACGGCACGCGCCGCGGCGTGGCGCCCCTGGCGGGCCTACGCGGTTCAGTACCTGTGGGCGACCGACGACCACCCCATCAACCACCTTCCGGCATAAGGACGTTGCCATGACCACCACGCACACACTTCTCGACAGCCCGTACGGCCCGCTCACCCTCGTCGCCACGGACGGCGCGCTGTCCGGCCTCTACATGACGGACCAGCGCCATCGCCCGCCCGAGGAGAACTTCGGCCTGCGCGTCGCTCCCGACGAGGCCCCCTTCGCCGAGGCGGCCCGCCAACTCGGGGAGTACTTCACGGGTGACCGCCACACCTTCGACCTGCCGCTCCACCTGGCAGGCACACCCTTCCAACGCCGGGTCTGGGAGGGCCTGTCGACCATCCCGTACGGCGAGACCCGCACGTACGGCGAACTGGCCGCGCAGCTCGGGAAGCCGAACGCCTCCCGCGCCGTGGGCCTCGCCAACGGCAAGAACCCCCTCGGCATCGTCGTCCCCTGCCACCGCGTGGTCGGCGCGAACGGCAGCCTCACCGGCTACGGCGGCGGACTCGACCGCAAGCGGCGGCTGTTGGAGCTTGAGGGGAGCGGGGCGGAGGAGGTGCTGTTCTGAACGCCGGGTAGGGTCCGCCGCGAAACGGGCCCAACTCGGTGCGGAAGAGCGGATGATGACGACGAAGGTGTGGCTGGGTGAGCCGGCTGCAAGGAACGAGAAGGCCTGCCCTTACGACAAGCGGGCTGAGCCGTATATGCCTTCCCGGAGCGGACGCTGCCGCCCGGCGGGACCGAGGAGTACCGCACCGCGCGTGGCGCGGGAGTGCGATCCTTCACCCTGTGGGCCGACCGGCACCGGCAGCAGGCCCTCGCATACGTGGTCACCAAGTCCGCGGCCAAGGGCCAGGCTTCGGCGTACGAGATCCTCGGCGCAGCTGGTGAGCCGCTGGCGCGCGTCGTGCGGGAGGGCGCCTTCAACAATGGTGCGGGCCGGACCCGTTGGACTGTGCAGCAGTCGGGTGGCCCCTCACTCGTCGCCCTGCTGAGGAGCCACGACGACGGCCCGCTCGGCAACTCCTGGGACACGAAGGAGGCGTAAGCGGTCCGTCAGCGACCGGCCACCCGCGCCAACAACGCCGGAAGCGCCGTGCCGATCGGCTCGCGGACGACCTCCGCGGCCAGTTCGTCGTACGGCGTCTCCTCGGCGTTGACGATGATCAGCCGCGCCCCGTGCTCCACCGCGAGCCCCACGAGCGACGCGGCGGGCTGCACCTGCAAGGTCGTCCCGACCGCGAGGAACAGGTCGCAGCCCTTCGCGACGGTCATCGCGGCGCCGAGCACCTCCGGGTCGAGCCGCTCGCCGAACATCACGGTCGCCGACTTCAGGATCCCGCCGCACACCAGGCACGCCGGGTCCGCCTCCCCGGCCTCCACGCGCGCCAGCGCCTCCGTCATCGACGAGCGCACGCCGCATCCGACGCAGACCACCGACCGGGCGGTGCCGTGCAGTTCGAGCACCTTGCGCTCGGGCATCCCGGCCGCCTGGTGCAGCCCGTCGACGTTCTGCGTGATCACCCGCACCGGCACCCCGGACCGCTCCAGGTCGGTGATCGCGCGATGCGCCGCGTTCGGCTCGGCCAGCAGCGTCCGATTGGCCCGCCGCATCTGCCACGACCGCCGCCGGATCTCGGGGTCCGATACGTACGCCTCGAACTCGACGAGCCGCTGCGCCTCCGGGTCCCGCCGCCAAAGCCCTTGCGGGCCGCGGTAGTCCGGGATGCCGGAGTCGGTGGAGATCCCGGCCCCGCTCAGAACGGCGACGAGTGGCCTTGTGGTCATGCGGCGAGGGTACGCAGGGGTGGGCGGCCGCCGCGAGCGGATTGCGCGCGGGGCCTCAGCGCGCCGGCTCGCCCTGCACCAGCTCCGCCGGACCCGCCCCCGCTTCGAGCGCCGCCAGCGCGGCCCGCACCCGGAGGACCAGCCAGGGCGGGCCGTACGCGTCGAGCTCCGCGGCCGGCACCAGACGCCAGGAGTCGAGCTCCTCGTCCTGCAGCACGATCGCGTCCAGCTGGTCCTGGGTGAGGACGCCGCCGTCGTAGAGGTACGAGGCGATCGGCGGGCGGCCGGGGCCCGAGACCCAGTCGATGGCGAGGAGCGGGCCGGGGGAGACGTCGAGCCCGATCTCCTCGACCGTCTCGCGTCGGGCCGCGTTGCGCGGGGTCTCGCCGTCGTCCGACTCGATGGTGCCGCCGGGCAGGGCCCAGCCCTCGCGGTAGTTCGGCTCAAGGATCAGGACGCGGCCGTCGGCGTCCCGGAACAGCATGGCGGCCCCGGCGAGGATCTTGGGCAGGCCCGCGATGTAGGCGGCGAAGTCGACAGTCACGCGATCGAGCGTATGCGGTGCGTGCTGGGGGCAGCTACGGGGAGGTGGCTTGGACTCGTGGCCGACCGCGGGGCTCTTTGTGGTTGCTCGCGCGGTTCCCCGCGCCCCTGAGGTGCGCACCGCGTGCGGCACCTCAGGGGGCGCGATCGGCTCCCGACCGCGCCAACTCGACCGTCTCCGCCGCCAGTTGGCTGATCCGCGTGCCGTCCCGGCCGAACACCGCGCTGCGGACCCGGTCCGCGAGTGGTTGGGTCCACTGTGGTGGCAGTGCGGCCGCCCCGCAGCGCACGCCCGCCACCGCGCCTGCCGTGGCGCCGTTGGAGTCGGTGTCGAGGCCGCCTCGTACCGTGAGCGCGATCGTGCGCGTGAAGTCCCCGTCCCCGTAGAGAAGTCCGGCCGCGATGACCGCCGCGTTCGGGACCGTGTGGATCCAGCCGTACCGCGCCGTGTCGTGCCCGACCGCGTCCAGCGTGTCCGACCAGGCGAGGCCCGCCGTGTGCAGCGACAGGACCCGGCGCACCGTACGGGCCAGGCGGCTGCTCGCCGGGATCACGGACTGTGCCGCTTCGAGCGCCGCACGAGGATCCGGTGCCGTGAACGCCGCCGCGACGAGTGCCGCCGCCCACATCGCCCCGTACACCCCGTTCCCGGTGTGCGAGAGCACCGCGTCCTTGCGGGCGAGCGCGGCGGCGCGGCGCGGTCGGCCCGGGCTTGTCAGGCCGAAGATGTCCGCGCGGATCAGCGCGCCGATCCACTCCTGGTACGGGTTGTCGCGCGTCGCGGTCAGCGGCGGCCGCAGCCCGTCGGCGAGATTGCGGTACGCGACCCGCTCGGCGGTGAACGTCTGCAGATACGGAAGCCGCAGCAGCCACAACTCGCCCACCTGCTCGGTCGTGAAGCCGAAGCCGTGCTCGGTCAGCAGGTCGAGGCCGAGGATCGTGTAGTCCACGTCGTCGTCGCGGCAGCTGCCGTCGATCCGGCCGCGCACGCAGGAGCGCCACTCGGGCCGCAGGTCGGCCGTGTCGGCGGCGTCCACCGGCTCGGGCAGGTAGTCGGTGAGCGGCAGGGCGTCGGCCCGCCGCAGATAGCGGTCGATGCGCGCCCGAGACCAGGTCTCACCCTGCTCGACCGGCTTGCCGAGCATGTTGCCCGCGATCCGGCCGAGCCAGCCGCCGTGGATCCGGTCGGCGACTTCGGCGACTTCGGCGTCCGGGAGGGAACCTGGGGAGGAGTTGCCCGGGACAGGGGTCATGTGTCCGGTCTACCGAAACTCTGGCCGGACCGCAGGGCCACAGGCATGCCGCCCCACTGAGGAAGGACATACCCGTACAAACCAGACCGCCGTACCGTCTCGTCGTACGGGCCGCCATGGGCAGGGAGCCTCACCGGGAGATAGGGTCTCAGCGGCGCGACTGCCTTGACGCGAGCAAGGCCCGGAAAGCAAGGGGATCCAAGGTGGCGGACGCTGCAGTGACGGCGGAGTCGGAACGCGCGCAGGCGCGACGCGTGCTGATTGCCGCGGACAAGTTCAAGGGCTCGCTGACGGCCGTGCAGGTCGCCCAGCGGGTGACGGCGGGCCTGCGCCGGGTCGACCCCGAGGTGCGGGTCGAGGCCCTGCCCGTCGCCGACGGCGGCGACGGCACAGTCGCGGCGGCCGTCGCGGGCGGCTTCGAACGCCGCGAGGTGACGGTGACCGGACCGCTCGGCACCGAGGTCATCGCGGCGTACGCGCTGCGCGGCGACACCGCCGTCGTGGAGATGGCCGAGGCCTCCGGCCTCCAGCTGCTCCCCGAGGGCGTCTTCGCCCCGCTCACGGCCACCACGTACGGCTCCGGCGAGCTGCTGCGCGCCGCGCTCGACGCCGGGGCCCGCACGATCGTCTTCGGCGTCGGCGGCAGCGCGACCACGGACGGCGGAGCCGGGATGCTGGCCGCGCTCGGCGCCAGGTTCCTCGACGAGGACGGCGAGCCCGTCGCCCCCGGCGGCGGCCCGCTGCGCGACCTCGCCTCGGCCGACCTCTCCGGCCTCGACCCGCGCTTCGCCGAGGTCGACCTGATCCTCGCCAGCGACGTCGACAACCCGCTGACGGGCCCGAAGGGCGCCCCGGCGGTGTACGGGCCGCAGAAGGGCGCGTCCCCGGAGGACGTGGAGACCCTGGACGCCGCCCTCGCGCACTTCGCCGTCGTCCTGGAGAAGTCCGTCGGCCCGCGCGCCGCCGAGCACGCGAAGGCGCCGGGCGCGGGCGCTGCGGGCGGCATCGGGTACGGGGCCCTGGTCGGGCTCGGCGCGCGGTTCCGGGCGGGCATCGACGTGATGCTGGACGTCCTGGGCTTCGGCCCGGCGCTCGACCGCGCCGACCTGGTGATCACCGGCGAGGGCTCGCTCGACGAGCAGACCCTGCACGGCAAGGCCCCGGCGGGGGTCGCCGCGGCGGCGCGGGCGGAGGGCGTGCAGGTGGTGGCGGTCTGCGGTCGCCTCCAGCTGTCCGAGGAGGCGCTGGTGAACGCCGGGATCTCCAAGGCGTATCCGCTGACCGCGGAGGAGCCGGACGTTGCGAAGTGCATCGCCGAGGCCGGCCCGATCCTCGAGCGGGTGGGGGAGCGAATCGGCCGGGAGCAGCTGCCGGGCTGACGCCTGCTTTCTCCCCGCCCCGCCCCTTCCCGAAAGCTTGCAGCGGCGGTCGGTCGGCTGCTGCGCCGTCGTGGTTGATCGCGCAGTTCCCCGCGCCCCTTTCGGGGCACGTGAAAATTCAGCCCCTCCGGCGATTGAGGAGGCCCGTCTGGCAAGACTTTCGGGAAGGGGCGGGGAGGGGAAACGAAAAGGGCCGGAACCACGGATGGTTCCGGCCCCTTCGCACGCCGCAAAGGCGAAAAGCTACGTCTGCGACGCCGCCCGAGCCTCGCGGCGGTTGTCCCGGAAGTTGTTCACGCGGCGAGCCGTCGCGAACAACGGGATCACCGCCCCGAGCACCAGCTGCAGCGCACAGCCCGTCTGCAGCAGCAGCTGACCACCGGGAGCGTCGAACGCCCAGGCCGCGAGCAGGCCCATGCTCGCGACGATCCACGCCAGCATCGCCACGGCGAGGCGCCCCCGCGGCTTCGGGTACTCGACCCGGCTCACCATCAGCCAGGCGGTGCCGATGATCGCCAGGAGCGTCGCCACGAAGGGCAGCTCCAGGAGCACGATCGACACGACCGTCAGCGCACCGAACGGCGAGGGCATGCCCTGGAAGGTGCCGTCCTTCACCGTCACGCAGGAGAATCTCGCAAGCCTGAGCACCACCGCCAACAGCACCACGATCGCGCCCACCGCCGCGACCCGCTGATACACGCCGTTGTCGGAGACCATGCCGTACACGAGCACGAAGTACGCCGGCGCGAGGCCGAAGCTGATCAGGTCCGAGAGGTTGTCCAGCTCCGCGCCCATCGGCGACGAGCGCAGCTTGCGGGCCACGAGGCCGTCGAAGAGGTCGAAGACGGCCGCGCACAGCATGAGGATCACCGCGGTGGCGGCGCTGTTACGGGCCATGCCCGTCTCGTCGCTGCCGGTGAGGTGCGGGATCAGGATGCCGGTGGTGGTGAAGTACACCGCCATGAAGCCGCAGGTGGCGTTCCCGAGGGTGAGGGTGTCCGCTATCGAGAGCCGCAGTGAGAGCGGCATCTCTTCCTCGGAGTCCTCCTCGTCGGCCTCGGGCACCCACCCGGCCTGTGTCTCTGGATCAATCACGGTCAATGCGAGTCACCCCAGCCACGGTCTTCTGACCGACCTCGACATCCACGTCGACGCCCTCGGGGAGGTAGATGTCGACGCGCGAGCCGAAGCGGATCAGGCCGATCCGCTCGCCCTGCTCCACCTTCGTGCCCTGCGGGATGTAGGGCACGATGCGCCGGGCCACGGCGCCCGCGATCTGCACCATCTCGATGTCGCCGAGCTCGGTGTCGAAGTGCCAGACAACGCGCTCGTTGTTCTCGCTCTCCTTGTTGAACGCCGGGACGAACCCGCCGGGGATGTGCTCCACGGACGTCACCGTGCCCGCGAGGGGCGCGCGGTTGACGTGGACGTTCAGCGGGCTCATGAAGATCGCGACGCGAGTGCGCCCGTCCTTCCACGGCATGATGCTCTGCACCACGCCGTCGGCCGGGGAGATGACCCGGCCCTGGGCGATCTCGCGCTCCGGGTCGCGGAAGAACCACAGCATGCCCGCCGCGAGCGCGGTGGCGGGTACGGCGACGGCCTTGGCGGCACCGGAGCGTCGCGAACGGGCCAGGCTGAGTGCCGCGGTGGCGACGGTCGGCAGGAGCCACGGCGATGCTCCGCGAGCAATGCGGCCGCCCAGGAGGCTGTCGCGTGGTGCAGAGGTTTGGCTGTGGGGCATGGATGACCTTCGTAGCGGATGATGCCGCGCAAGTGACGGGGGACGGCGGCTTTTCCGGGGATGCTATCGGTTGCGAGCCGCAACTGGGCAAGCCAGGAAGCCGAGTCGGCCGCCGAAGAGTGTTGACGGGGTGTGATCTTCCTCCTGAAGAAAACACCCCAAAAGGGACTTTCAGCCCTGGAATCGATACTCTTCGAGCAGTCGACGACCAATGATCATTTTCTGGATCTCGGCGGTACCTTCGCCGATCAGCAGCATCGGGGCCTCCCGGTAGAGGCGCTCGATCTCGTACTCCTTGGAGAAGCCGTATCCGCCATGGATACGGAACGCGTCCTCCACGACTTCTTTGCAGTATTCGGAGGCGAGGTACTTCGCCATCCCTGCCTCGAGGTCGTTTCGCTCCCCTGAGTCCTTTTTGCGTGCTGCGTTCACCATCATCGCATGCGCGGCCTCGACCTTGGTGGCCATCTCGGCCAGCTTGAACTGGATCGCCTGGTGCTGAGCGATCGGCTTGCCGAAAGTGTGACGTTGCTGGGCGTATGAGACACCCAACTCAAATGCACGCTGCGCGACTCCGCAGCCACGGGCAGCGACATTCACGCGGCCGACTTCGACACCGTCCATCATTTGGTAAAACCCTCGACCGGTGGTCCCGCCGAGTACGCGATTGGCCGGAATACGCAGGTCCTGCATGACCAGTTCGGTGGTGTCCACTCCCTTGTATCCCATTTTGTCGATCTTGCCGGGAATGGTGAGTCCGGGGCGCACCTCGCCGAAGCCCGGTTCCTTCTCTACGAGGAAGGTCGTCATCGACTTGTGCGGGGCCGTACCTTCGGGGTGGCCTTCGTCACTTCGGCAGAGAACGGCCACGAGCGTCGACGAACCGCCGTTCGTCAGCCACATCTTCTGACCGTTCAGGACGTACTCGTCGCCGTCGCGTACACCCTTCGACGTGATCGCCGACACGTCGGAGCCGAGCGCCGGCTCGGACATCGAGAACGCGCCGCGCACCTCCCCGAGCGCCATCCGCGGCAGGAAGTGGTCCTTCTGCTCCTGCGTGCCGTGCTGCTTGAGCATGTACGCCACGATGAAGTGCGTGTTGATGATCCCGGACACGGACATCCAGCCGCGCGCGATCTCCTCCACGCACAGCGCGTACGTCAGCAGCGACTCGCCCAGACCGCCGTACTCCTCGGGGATCATCAGGCCGAACAGGCCCAACTCCTTGAGGCCGTCCACGATCTGCTGCGGGTACTCGTCCCGGTGCTCCAGCTCCGTCGCGACCGGAATGATCTCCTTGTCGACGAAGTCCCGGACGGTGGACAGGATCTCCTGCTGAACGTCGGTCAGTCCGGCGGTCTGCGCGAGTCGGCTCATGGCTGTTTCTTCTCCCGCGTGTTGTTAGTTGGAAGGGGCCGGGCGGCCGGGCTGCTCGCCGCCGCGCTCCTTGATGTACGTCTCGGTGGGGACCATGACCTTGCGGCGGAAGACGCAGACCAGGGTGCCGTCCTGCTTGTAGCCCTTGGTCTCCACGTAGACGATGCCGCGGTCGTTCTTGGACCTGGACGGGGTCTTGTCGAGGACCGTCGTCTCGCCGTAGATGGTGTCGCCGTGGAAGGTCGGCGCCACGTGCTTCAGCGACTCGATCTCCAGGTTGGCGATGGCCTTGCCGGAGACGTCCGGGACGGACATGCCGAGAAGCAGCGAGTAGATGTAGTTCCCGACGACGACGTTCTTGCCGAAGTCCGTCGTCTTCTCCGCATAGTTGGTGTCCATGTGGAGCGGGTGGTGGTTCATGGTGAGGAGGCAGAAGAGGTGGTCGTCGTACTCGGTGACCGTCTTGCCGGGCCAGTGCTTGTAGACCGCGCCGACCTCGAACTCCTCGTAGGTGCGTCCGAATTGCATGGTGTCTTACGGCCCCTTCAGTCGACGGGAGTTTCGAACTTCGACGTACGGGTCATCCCTGCCGCGCGGCCCTTGCCCGAGATCACGAGGGCCATCTTGCGGCTGGCCTCGTCGATCATCTCGTCGCCGAGCATCGCGGAGCCCTTCTTGCCGCCCGCCTCGGACGTGCAGTAGTCGTACGCGTCCAGGATCAGCTCGGCGTGGTCGTAGTCCTCCTGCGACGGGGAGAAGATCTCGTTGGACGCCTCGACCTGGCCGGGGTGCAGCACCCACTTGCCGTCGAAGCCGAGGGCGGCGGCGCGGCCCGCGACCTCGCGGTAGCCCTCGACGTTGCGGATCTGCAGGTAAGGGCCGTCGATCGCCTGGAGGTTGTTGGCGCGGGCGGCCATCAGGATCTTCATCAGGATGTAGTGGTACGCGTCCGCGGTGTAGCCGGGCGGCTGCTCGCCGACGACGAGGGACTTCATGTTGATGGAGGCCATGAAGTCGGCCGGGCCGAAGATGATCGTCTCGGTGCGCGGGGAGGCCTGCGCGATCTCGTTGACGTTGTTGAGGCCCTGGGCGTTCTCGATCTGCGCCTCGATGCCGATCTTGCCGACCTCGAAGCCCATCGTCTTCTCGATCTGCGTGAGCAGCAGGTCGAGCGCGACGATCTGCTGGGCGTCCTGGACCTTCGGCAGCATGATGCAGTCGAGGTTCTGGCCGGCGCCCTCGACGACGGTGACGACGTCGCGGTAAGTCCACTCGGTGGTCCAGTCGTTGACGCGCACGACCCGCGTCTTGCCGGTCCAGTCGCCCTCGTTGAGGAACTTCACGATGGTGTGCCGGGCCTCCGGCTTGGCCAGCGGGGCGCAGGCGTCCTCCAGGTCGAGGAAGACCTGGTCGGCGGGCAGGCCCTGGGCCTTCTCCAGGAAGCGCGGGTTCGAGCCGGGTACGGCCAGACACGAACGGCGCGGACGGAGACGGTTTGAATCCGAAGGGCCGGTCGCGGAGCGGCCGTCAGGCAGGGCGGTGGCGGGAGACGGGCGGGTCATGCGGGGACCTCCAGAGGGTCGAGCTTGTTCGCTAGCCGGATCTCGTCGACGATACGGCCGATGATCTCCGTGATGCCGAAGTCCTTCGGGGTGAAGACGGCGGCGACTCCCGCCCTCTTCAGGTCCTCGGCGTCGGCGTTGGGGATGATGCCGCCGACGATCACGGGGATGTCGGTGGCGCCCGCCTCGCGAAGCCGGTCGAGCACGTCCGGCACCAGCTCGGCGTGCGACCCGGACAGGATCGACAGGCCGACGCAGTGCACGTCCTCGGCGAGCGCGGCGGACACGATCTGCTCCGGGGTGAGCCGGATGCCCTGGTAGACCACCTCGAACCCGGCGTCGCGGGCCCGCACGGCGATCTGCTCGGCACCGTTGGAGTGCCCGTCCAGGCCCGGCTTGCCGACCAGCAGGCGGAGCTTGCCGCCGAGTTCGTCACCGGTGCGCCGGACCTTGTCCCGTACGAGAGCGAGCTGCGAGCCCTCCTCGGCGGGCACCGCGACCGGTGCCGACGAGACCCCGGTCGGCGCGCGGAACTCGCCGAAGACCTCGCGGAGCGCGCCCGCCCACTCGCCGGTCGTGACCCCGGCGCGGGCGCACTCCAGGGTGGCCTCCATCAGGTTCTCCGTACCGGCGGCCGCCTCCTTCAGGCGGTCCAGCGCCTGCTGGGTGGTGGGCCAGTGGAACGGGTCGCCCATGCCCTGGCGGTCGCTGGACTCCTGACGCGTGGTGCGCCAGTCGCCGATGGCCCGGACGACCCTGGCCTCGACCTCGTGGTCGACGGTCATGATGGCCGCGTCCAGGTCGGCGGTGAGCGGGTTGGGCTCGGTCGACTCGTAGCAGTTGACGCCGACGATCTTGTCCTCGCCGGCCTCGATCCTGGCCCGGCGCTCGGCGTGCGAGGAGACCAGCTGCGACTTGAGGTAGCCGGACTCGACGGCCGCCATCGCGCCGCCCATCTCCTGGATCCGGTCGATCTCGGCGAGCGACTCGGCGACAAGCGCGTCGACCTTCTTCTCGATGACGTGCGACCCGGCGAAGATGTCCTCGTACTCCAACAGGTCGCTCTCGTGCGCGAGAACCTGCTGGATACGGAGCGACCACTGCTGGTCCCACGGCCTGGGCAGCCCCAACGCCTCGTTCCACGCCGGGAGTTGGACGGCGCGGGCGCGGGCGTCCTTGGAGAGCGTCACGGCCAGCATCTCCAGGACGATGCGCTGGACGTTGTTCTCCGGCTGAGCCTCGGTCAGGCCGAGGGAGTTGACCTGCACGCCGTAGCGGAAGCGGCGCTGCTTCGCGTCCTCGATGCCGTACCGCTCGCGCGTGATCTGGTCCCAGATCTGCCCGAACGCCCGCATCTTGCACATCTCCTCGATGAAGCGGACGCCCGCGTTCACGAAGAAGGAGATACGGGCCACGACGTCCCCGAACTTCTCGGCGGGGACCTGCCCTGAGTCGCGTACGGCATCGAGAACCGCGATGGCGGTGGACATCGCGTACGCGATCTCCTGGACCGGTGTGGCCCCCGCCTCCTGGAGGTGGTAGCTGCAGATGTTGATCGGGTTCCACTTGGGGATGTTCGCCACCGTGTACGTGATCATGTCGGTGGTGAGGCGCAGCGAAGGACCCGGCGGGAAGACGTGCGTGCCCCGCGACAGGTACTCCTTGACGATGTCGTTCTGCGTCGTCCCCTGGAGCTGGGTGATGTCCGCGCCCTGCTCCTCCGCGACGACCTGGTAGAGCGCCAGAAGCCACATGGCGGTGGCGTTGATGGTCATCGAGGTGTTCATCTGCTCCAGGGGGATGTCCTGGAACAGGCGCCGCATGTCACCGAGATGGGAGACGGGGACGCCGACCCGGCCGACCTCGCCGCGGGCGAGGATGTGGTCCGGGTCGTAGCCCGTCTGGGTCGGCAGGTCGAAGGCGACAGACAGACCCGTCTGGCCCTTGGCGAGGTTGCGCCGGTACAGCTCGTTGGACGCCTCCGCCGTGGAGTGACCGGCGTAGGTCCGCATGAGCCACGGCCGGTCCTTCTGACGCTCAGTCATCAGCTGCTTCTCCTCAGGGAGTTCGGACGTACGTTCAGACGTTCCGGAAGCGGTTGATGGCGTCGATGTGCTGCGCGCGCTTCTCCTGGTCGCGCACACCGAGCCCCTCCTCGGGCGCGAGCGCGAGGACGCCGACCTTGCCCTGGTGGAGGTTGCGGTGCACGTCGTACGCGGCCTGGCCGGTGTCCTCCAGCTTGTACGTCTTGGACAGCGTGGGGTGGATCTTGCCCTTGGAGATCAGGCGGTTGGCCTCCCACGCCTCGCGGTAGTTGGCGAAGTGTGAGCCGATGATCCGCTTCAGCGACATCCACAGGTAGCGGTTGTCGTACTCGTGCATGTAGCCCGAGGTGGAGGCGCAGGTGGTGATGGTGCCGCCCTTGCGGGTCACGTAGACCGAGGCGCCGAAGGTCTCGCGGCCGGGGTGCTCGAAGACGATGTCGATGTCCTCGCCGCCGGTGAACTCGCGGATGCGCTTGCCGAAGCGCTTCCACTCCTTCGGGTCCTGGGTGCGCTCGTCCTTCCAGAACTTGTAGCCCTCGGCGCTGCGGTCGATGATCGCGTCGGCGCCCATCGCCCGGCAGATGTCGGCCTTCTGCTCGCTGGAGACGACACAGATCGGGTTGGCCCCGCCCGCGAGCGCGAACTGCGTGGCGTACGAGCCGAGTCCGCCGGAGGCGCCCCAGATCAGGACGTTGTCGCCCTGCTTCATGCCGGCGCCGTTGCGGGAGACCAGCTGGCGGTACGCGGTGGAGTTCACCAGACCGGGCGCCGCCGCCTCCTCCCAGCTCAGGTGGTCCGGCTTCGGCATCAGCTGGTTGGACTTGACGAGCGCGATCTCGGCGAGGCCGCCGAAGTTGGTCTCGAAGCCCCAGATGCGCTGCTCGGGGTCGAGCATCGTGTCGTTGTGGCCGTCGCTGGACTCCAGCTCGACGGAGAGGCAGTGCGCGACGACCTCGTCACCGGGGTTCCAGGCGTTCACGCCGGGGCCGGTGCGCAGGACGACGCCCGCGAGGTCGGAGCCGATGATGTGGTACGGCAGGTCGTGGCGCTTGGTGAGCTCGCTGAGGCGGCCGTACCGCTCCAGGAAGCCGAAGGTCGACAGCGGCTCGAAGATCGAGGTCCAGACCGAGTTGTAGTTCACGGAGCTGGCCATCACGGCGACCAGGGCCTCGCCCGGGCCGAGTTCGGGCACCGGCACGTCGTCCAGGTGGATCGACTTGCGCGGGTCCTTGTCGCGGGTCTCAAGCCCGGCGAACATCTCCGTCTCGTCCTTGTGCACGGTGATCGCGCGGTACGAGTCGGGCAGGGGCAGCGCGGCGAAGTCGGCGGACGTGGCGGTCTGCGACTGGATCGCGTCGAGGATTTCCTTCATGGGTGTGCCTCCGGCGAAAAGCGAGTGAGGGGAACGCTTTTTGAGGGACGTCGGGGTGATGAAGCGGTGCTGAGGTGATGCCGTCGGTTCGGCGGAGGTGGTGGTGCTCGGCGAGCGCCTGGTGGGCGCGGGAGGTGCCTGTGACGCAGGCGTCCGGGCGGGCGCGAGACCCCGTGCGGGGCTTGCTTGGACAGCCGGCGTACGGAGGATCTATGCACGCCGGCCGCCCGGACTGACTTCAACGTATGACACGGCGTGCCAGTGCACAAGGCACTCGGTGCCAGGACTTTCTCTCAGTTGTCAGCGAGCCGCTTCATTTGAGCGATGATCGATCATTGCAGGTCAGAAGGGGTGCGGAAGGGGCTGGAAGGGGCGTACGACGAAGGCGCCGGGCGAACTGATCGATCAGTTCGGCCGGCGCCTTCGCGTCGCGGTGTCGTGAGGAGTGCGGTCAGTGGTCCCGCAGTGCCGTCTCGATGGTGCGCATGACCTCGTCGAGAGGAGCGTCCGTACGGGCCACGGTGACCAGTACCTCGCCGTGCGCGGAGGCGGTCGCCGCAGGGGCCGGAAGAGAGGTGCTCTCCCGGCCCGCGCCTATGCCCGAGCCGAACGTCTTGCGCACGATCGCGAACGCGTGGTCCAGCTGCGTCTCCACGTCGCCCTGGCCGCCGGCCCGCAGCCAGCGCCGCAGTACGTGGTTGTGGGCGGTGACGACCGCCGAGGCCGCGACCTCGGCGAGCAGCGGGTCGTCGTTGCCGTCGTGGTGCGCGCTCTCGTCGAAGTGGCCCAGGAGATAGCGGGTGAACAGCCGCTCGTACCGGGCCACCGAGGCGATCTCGCGCTCGCGCAGCGTCGGCACCTCACGGGTCAGGCGATAGCGCTCCACGGACACCGTCGGCGAGGCCGCGTACATCTTCATGACTTCCTTGATGCCCCGGCACACCGTGTCGAGCGGGTGCTCGTGCGGCGGTGCGGCGTTCAGGACCGCTTCGGCGCGGATCAGGGTGTCGTCGTGGTCCGGGAAGATGGCCTCTTCCTTGGAGCGGAAGTGGCGGAAGAAGGTGCGGCGGGCCACCCCGGCCGTCGCGGCGATCTCGTCGACGGTGGTCGCCTCGTACCCCTTCGTCGCGAAGAGCTCCATCGCGGCGGCCGCCAGCTCCCGGCGCATTTTCAGCCGCTGGGCCGCGGCACGGGAGCCCGCGGGCGTCGCGGGCGCCTCCGGGGCATCGGCGGAGGCGGGTGTACGGGGGGACTTGGCGGCCTTGGACATGGACCGAACGTACTGCATGTCCGCAGCGAGGCGCGCCTCAGGGAGCGGGCCGCCCGGCGTACCGAGCAGCCCTCCCCAGTCGGCGCGTGTCTCAGCGCCTGGCATATTCGCGGAAGCCGCGGCCCGTCTTGCGGCCGAGGCACCCCGCGGCGACCAGGTGCTCCAGGAGGGGGGCCGGCGCCAGGCCCGGGTCGCGGAACTCGCGGTGCAGCACCTTCTCGATGGCGAGGGAGACGTCCAGACCGACGACGTCCAGGAGCTCGAACGGCCCCATCGGGTAGCCGCCGCCCAGCTTCATCGCGGTGTCGATGTCGTCGAGCGAGGCGTAGTGCTCCTCCACCATCTTGATCGCGTTGTTCAGGTACGGGAACAGCAGCGCGTTCACGATGAAGCCCGCGCGGTCCCCGCAGTCCACCGGGTGCTTGCGGATCCTCGTGCACACCTCGCGGACCGTGGCGTGCACGTCGTCACCGGTCAGGACGGTGCGGACCACCTCGACCAGCTTCATCGCCGGGGCCGGGTTGAAGAAGTGCATGCCGATCACGTCCTGCGGGCGCGAGGTCGCGCGGGCGCAGGCGACGACGGGCAGCGAGGAGGTGGTGGTCGCGAGGACCGCACCCGGCTTGCAGACCTTGTCCAGGGTCTGGAACAGCTGCTGCTTGACCTCCAGGTCCTCCGCGACCGCCTCCACGGCCAGGTCGACCTCGGCGAACGCGTCCAGGGTGTCGGCCGGGGTGATCAGGGCGAGCGTCGCGTCCGCCTTCTCCTGGGGCATCCGCCCCTTGGCGACCGAGCGCGAAAGCGACTTGCCGATACGGGACTTGGCGGCGTCGGCCTTCTCCTGGCTGCGCGCCGCGAGCACCACCTCGTACCCCGCCTTGGCGAACACCTCGGCGATGCCGGACGCCATCGTGCCCGAGCCCGCCACACCCACCGAGCGCACGTCACGGCCCCGCGCCGCCTCCGACGCGGTCACCGGGGTGAGCGCGTCCGGCACCACCTCGTCGCTGCCCGGCTCCGCGTACGTGTAGAAGCCGCGGCCCGCCTTGCGGCCGGTCAGGCCCGCCTCGGCGAGCTGCTTCAGGATCGGCGCGGGGGCGTGCAGGCGGTCCCGGGAGTCCGCGTACATCGCGTCCAGGACGGTCCTGGCGGTGTCGACGCCGATCAGGTCGAGCAGCGCGAGCGGGCCCATCGGCAGTCCGCAGCCCAGCTTCATCGCCGCGTCGATGTCCTCGCGCGAGGCGTACCTCGCCTCGTACATCGCGGCCGCCTGGTTGAGGTAGCCGAAGAGCAGCCCGTCCGCGACGAAGCCGGGGCGGTCGCCGACCGAGACCGGCTCCTTGCCGAGGTCCAGGGCGAGCGAGGTGACCGCCTCGACGGTCTGCGGGGCGGTCAGGACCGAGGAGACCACCTCGACCAGCTTCATGGCCGGCGCCGGGTTGAAGAAGTGCAGCCCGACGACCCGCTCCGGGTTGGCGGAGTCGGCCGCGAGCCGGGTCACGGAGAGCGCGTTGGTGCCGGTGGCGAGGATCGTCTCGGGGCGGACGATCGTGTCGAGCCCACGCAGGACCTGGCTCTTGATCTCGTACGACTCCGGCACCACTTCGATCACCAGGTCGGCCTCGGCCGCGGCCTGCAGGTCCGTGAACGTACGGAAGCGGGAGAGGGCGCCCTGCCGCTCCTGCTCGGTGAGGCGCTCGCGGCGCACGGCCCGGGCGGTCGACGCTTCGAGGGCGCCGACGGCCTGCGCCGCGGCGACCTCGCTGATGTCGATGCCGATGACCTCGCGGCCCGCACGGGCGAGGACCTCGGCGATCCCGGTGCCCATGGTGCCGAGGCCGACGACGGCGACGGTGTGCAGAGGGGTACGGTCCATCGCGGACTCCAGAGGGTGTGAGTGACGACTGAGAGGGCGCACGGCGCTTGCGGTGAACTGCTGCGCAGCGTGCGGGAGTTGGTTTCGTGGTCCGGGCCGTCGCGTACGGAGCGACGGTTCCGGTTGAGGTGAAGCGACGGGCCCTGTCCCGGGGCCCGCGTCGTGAAACGTGCACGAGCTGCTTGCACAGCGTGAGACTCGTGCCATACCGAGCCGAACCGACTGCCTCGGCGGCTGCGTCACCAGGCCGCCGAGCGATGCGGGTGTGTCCCGCTCGTATGAGCTTAACCAGCTGGTAACGAGCGCGCCAGTCCTGGAACAGTGTGACGTGGATCGCCCCCTCCTGGCGTGGCCCGCCGATCGCTACGCTGAGCTGCATGGACGACGAGTTGCGAGCGCTCACGGAACGCTTACGGAAAGAGGCCGCGGACGCAGCGGCCTCGGCCCGCTTCGAGCGGCTGCGGTCGACGGACGATCTCGACGAGCTGGCCGAGGTCCTCACGGCGCCCCAACAGCCGCTTTGGGCAAGGGAACTGGCCGCGTTCCGGCTCGGCTGCGCGGGGGAGCGGCGGGCGTTCGAGGCGCTCGTGCTGCTGCTCAACCATCGCGATCCGGAGCGGTGCGCGAGCGCGGCGCAGGCGTTGGCCCGTCTGGGTGACCCGCGTACCGCCCGGGCCGCGGCGGCGCTCGCCACGAACGAACTCCGCGTCGCGTACGCCCTGCATCCGGTCCGGCTGCTCACGGCGCTGCGCGCGCCCGAGTCGGCGCCGGCGCTGATCACGGCCCTGAAGCGGCGGCTCTCCTCGCCGCACGATCCCTACTGGCGGATCGCGCTGGCGTGTGTGGAGGGGTTGGGGGCGCTGGCCGACAAGCGGGCCGTGCCGGTGCTTGATGCGGCTCGGGTCCATCCCCGGCTCGCCGCTGCTGCGGTGGCGGCGCTGGCGCGGATCGGTGAGCGGTAGTTCTTTCCCTCCCCACCCGTCGGGGCTGGTCGCGCAGTTCCCCGCGCCCCTAAAAACCAGCCCCTCCGGCGATTGAGGAGGCCCGTCCGGCAGGACTATCGGGAAGGGGCGGGGAGGGGAAGAGTCAGGCGGACCTCCGGCACAGGTACCCCCTCCACCTCGAAGAGTTCCTCCGCCCCGTCCGCCCTGAAGCCCGCGCACGCGTAGAAGCGGCGGGCGCGGGCGTTGTCCCGTAGGACCCAGAGGCGGACCCGCGGCTTCCCGGCGGCCGTGCAGTGGGCCAGGACCGACCGCATCAGGGCCCGCCCCGCCCCCGTGCCGATGTGCTCGGGATGGACGTACAGCGCGTACAACTCGGTTTCCGTGGGCGGGAGATCGCTGTCCCGGTACGGCCCGAAGCTCGCCCAGCCGACCGCCTGCCCGGCGCGTTCGGCGACCAGGCCGACGACGGCCGGATCGCCGCGCGCGTGCCGCTCGCGGCAGCGTTCGGTGTCCGCCGCGATGTCCATAGTGTCCAGGTACGACTGCGGGATCAGCCCCGCGTACGCGAACTGCCAGCCCCGGACACGTATTTCGGCCACCGCGGCGCAGTCGGCGGCGGTCATCTGCCGTACGGATACGTCCATGGGCGCACCCTAGGTCAGCGGTGGCGGCCGATCAGGCCGTGGAGTGTGGCGCCCTTGCGGGAGTCCGAAGTCCGCTTCGCGGCGGCGGGTTCGGGTTGGGGCTCGGGCAGGGCGTCGCAGGTCGCGTCGGCCGTGGTGGGGCCGCGGCCGCGCGGGACCTTTCCGGAGGCGAGGTAGTCCGCCAAGTGCCGGTCCAGGCAGGCGTTTCCGCTGAGCGTGACGCCGTGGTTGCCGCCGCCCGCCTCCACGACGAGGCTCGAACGCCGCAGCTTGCGGTGGAGGGTGACGGCACCTTCGTACGGGGTCGCCGCGTCGTCCGTCGCCTGGAAGAGCAGGACCGGCGGGAGGTCCGCGTTGGTGACGTCCGGTGGGGTGAGGTGGGCGGTCGGCCAGAACGCGCACGGGGCGTTGTACCAGGCGTTGCTCCAGCTCATGAAGGGCGCCTTGGCGTACGAGCGCCAGGTGTCCGCGCGCCAGGTGTTCCAACTGCGCGGCCAGGGCGCGTCCCGGCACCCCACCGCCGCGTACACCGCGTATCCGTTGTCGCCCGCCTTGTCGACCGCGCCGAAGGTCTTGTACGCCGCGACGAGCGGGGCGGTCCTGTTCTCGTTCACGTACGCGGCGAACGCCTCGGCGAGTTTCGGCCAGTAGCCGTTGAAGTAGCCGCCGGGGAGGAAGGTGTCCTCCAGTTCGCCCGCGCCGACCTTGCCGCCGGCGGGCCGCTCGGCGACGGCCGCGCGCATCGCGTACCACTTGCCCTCGACGACTGCCGGGTCGGTGCCGAGCCCGTACGTCTTGTCGTGCCGGGCGATCCAGGCGGCGAAGGCCTTGTGGCGGGCGTCGAAGGCGAGGTTCTGGTCGAGGTTGTCGCGGTACCAGACGCCCGTCGGGTCCACGACGGAGTCCAGGACGGCGCGGCGCACGCGCCCAGGGTGGAGCTTGGCGTAGACGGCTCCGAGGTAGGTGCCGTACGAGTAGCCGAGGTAGTTGATGCGCCGCGCGCCGAGTGCCTTGCGGATCAGGTCCATGTCCTTGGCGGCGCTGACCGTGTCGAGGTGCTTCAGGAGCGGCCCGTACTTCTTGTCGCAGGCTCGCGCGAAGGCGCGCACCCGGTCGAGGTTGGCTTCCTCGACGCCCTTGCCGATCGGGACCGGGTCGGGGCGTACGGGGTCGAAGTGGCCGGGGCGGCAGTCGACGGCCGGGCGGCTTTCTCCCACGCCGCGCGGGTCGAAGCCGATCACGTCGTACTGCGCGGCGACCTTGCGGGGCAGGGCGTCGGCGACGAACCCGGCGAGACCGCGGCCGCTGCCGCCGGGACCGCCGGGGTTGACGAGAAGCGGGCCCTGGTGGCGGGCGCGGTCGGTGTGCGGGACGCGGGTCAGGGCGAGGGTGATCTGCCTGCCTTCGGGCCTGTCGTGGTCGAGCGGGACGCGCAGGGACGCGCACTGCAGGGTCGGGTACTTCTTCGTGGCGCAGTCCGTCCACTTGAGGGTGGGGCGGGCTTTCGGGGCGCTCGCCCCGCGTGCGTCTGCGGCGCCCGCGGCGGACGGCCCTGCCGACAGCAGTCCGGCGGCTGTGGCGAGGGCGCCGAGCAGCGCGACGGCACGAGATCTCATCTGGACTCCCGAGGCGGCGGAGTTCGGACTGTGCGTGCCACAGCCCGCTGCCGCATGTTCTCGGAAATACCGTCAGAAATAGTGCACCGTGCGGGAAGTTGACCCGAAGGCGTCAGTGCGTCAGTGCGTCAGTGCGTCAGAGGAGGGTGAGTTGGGTGGCCTCCTCCCGGGAGCTCTCCTCCCGGGGCCTCTCCTCGTGGGCGGTCTCCCGCGTCGCCGTGATCCGCCGCGCCGTCGCCGAGGACCGGGGGCCGATGCCGTACTCCTGCGCCAGCTCGTGGACGTATCGCGTGATCCGGCGCTGGTACCACTTCGGCGCGTACGCCCCCTCCGCGTACAGCCGTTCGTAGCGGCGTACGAGATGGGGGTGGTGCTCGGCGAGCCAGGACATGAACCACTCGCGGGCGCCGGGGCGCAGATGCAGGACCAGCGGGGTGACGGAGGTGGCGCCGGAGGCGGCGATCGCACGGACGGTGGCGCGGAGTTGCTCGGGCGAGTCGCCGAGGAACGGGATCACCGGGGCCATCAGCACGCCGCAGCCGATGCCGTGCTCGGTGAGCGTGCGGACGACGTCGAGGCGGCGCTCCGGTGCCGGTGTGCCGGGCTCGACGGTGCGCCACAGCTCGCGGTCGGTGAAGCCGACGGAGACCGAGAGCCCGACCTCGGTGACCTCGGCGGCCTGCACCAGGAGGTCGAGGTCGCGCAGGATCAGCGTGCCCTTGGTGAGGATGGAGAAGGGGTTCGCGCGATCGCGCAGGGCCGTGATGATGCCGGGCATCAGGCGGTACTTGCCCTCGGCCCGCTGATAGCAGTCCACGTTGGTGCCCATCGCGATGTGCTCGCCGTGCCAGCGGGGAGACGCGAGCTGGCGGCGCAGCAGCTCGGGGGCGTTGACCTTCACCACGATCTGCGAGTCGAAGCCGAGCCCGGTGTCGAGGTCCAGATAGCTGTGCGTCTTGCGCGCGAAGCAGTACACGCACGCGTGCGTGCAGCCCCGATACGGGTTCACCGTCCATTCGAACGGCATGCGGGAGGCACCGGGCACCCGGTTCACGATCGACCTCGCCCTGATCTCGTGGAAGGTCACACCGCGGAACTCGGGGGTGTCGAAGGTGCGGGTGGTCACGGCGTCCGCGCCGAACAGCGCGGAGTCGTCGGCGGTCAGGTGGTCCCAGCGCATGGCGCCTCCTCGGTAGCACTGGGCACAGATTAGAACAGATGTTCCCATGATCGTGCGGGACCGTGAGCTCCCTAGTGGTTACCTTCATTTGCCTAAAAGTGTTAGGCGGATGCATTATCGATTTAGGTAGCAGCTGGAACTGGCTGCGGATTCACCTGGAGGAACCGTGGCCGTGCGACCCGGTCTGACCGCGGAGCGCCTGGTCCGTGCCGGTGCCGAGCTCGCCGACGAGGTCGGCTTCGAGCACGTCACCGTCTCGGAGCTCGCCCGGCGGTTCGACGTGAAGGTGGCGAGCCTCTACTCGCACGTCAGGAACTCCCACGACCTCAAGACCCGTATCGCGCTGCTCGCCCTCGACGAGCTGGCCGACCGCGCCTCCGACGCCGTCGCTGGACGGGCCGGCCGGGACGCCCTGACCGCGTTCGCCGACGCGTACCGCGCGTACGCCGTAGAGCACCCCGGCCGCTACACCGCCGCCCGCTTCCCGCTCGACCCGCAGACCGCCGCCGCGAGCGCGGGACCCCGGCACGCCCGCATGAGCCGGGCCATCCTGCGCGGCTACGACCTGCCGGAACCCGCCGAGACCCACGCCGTACGGCTGCTCGGCAGCGTCTTCCACGGCTTCGTGAGCCTGGAGACGGCGGGCGGTTTCAGCCACAGCGCGCCGCCCGCGGCAGAGACCTGGCCGTGGATCCTCGACGCCCTCGACGCGCTGCTGCGTGACGCCCCCGCCTCCCACCGACCGATCAAGGCAGACCCCTCATGAGCACCACGTACTCCTGGACCACCACCCCCGTTACCCCCGAACTCGTGCGCGGCGCTCTGGAGTTGGAGCCCACCGCACACGGCCTGATGCCGCACCGGCTGCCCGCGCGCGCCCGGCGCCAGATCTCCGACAGCATGACCGCCATGGCGGAGGCCCAGCCCTCCGGCGTACGTCTCGCGTTCCGCACCGCGGCCACCGCGATCGAGCTCGACACGCTGCCCACCAAGCGCGCCTACCGGGGTGTGCCGGGACCCGCCCCGGCCGACGGCGTGTACGACCTGCTCGTGGACGGCCGCCTCACCGCACAGACCACCGTGACCGGCGGCAACGTCCTGACCGTCGACCTCGCCACCCAGTCCGTCGAGCTCACCGAGGGCGCCCCCGGCACCGCCCGCTTCACCGAACTCCCCGCAGGGGACAAGGACATCGAGATCTGGCTCCCGCACACCGAGCGGACCGAGCTGGTCGCCCTGCGCACCGACGCGCCGCTCGCCCCGCTGCCCGAGCACGGCCGCAAGGTGTGGCTGCACCACGGCAGCTCCATCAGCCACGGCTCCAACGCCACGCATCCGACCGGCACTTGGCCCGCCCTCGCCGCGGCCCGCGCGGGCGTCGACCTGGTCAACCTGGGCCTCGGCGGCTCCGCGCTGCTCGACCCGTACACCGCGCGGGCGCTGCGCGACACCCCCGCCGACCTGATCAGCGTCAAGATCGGCATCAACATCGTCAACGCCGACGCGATGCGGCTGCGTACCTTCGGCCCGGCCGTGCACGGCTTCCTCGACACGATCCGCGAGGGGCATCCAACGACCCCGCTGCTCGTCGTGTCCGCCGTGCTCTGCCCCGTACAGGAGGACACCCCGGGCCCGCTCGCCCCCGACTTCGCCGACGGGACCGTGCGCTTCAAGGTGACCGGCGACCCGGCCGAGGTCGCCGCGGGCCGCCTCACGTTGAACGTCGTACGTGAGGAGCTCGCCCGGATCGTGGGGGAGCGGGAGGCTGACGATCCGCATCTCTCGTACCTCGACGGCCGTGAGCTGTACGGCGAGGCCGACCACGCCGAACTCCCGCTCCCGGACGCGGTCCATCCGTGCCCGGAGGGCCATGTGCGGATCGCCGAGCGGTTCGGGGAGCGGGTGTTCGGGGCGGGCGGGGCGTTCGCGGGGGCGTGAATTTTCCCCTCCCCGCCCCTTCCCGACTGTGTCGATATGCGGCTGGCGCCGCGTGGCCTCGCCGGATGGGCCTCCTCAAACGCCGGAGGGGCTGAAAATTCAGCCCCTCCGGCGTTTGAGATGGGGGTCCCCCCTGCTCGAGCGCAGCCGAGAGCTTGGGGGAGGGGGTCCGGGGGCGGAGCCCCCGCAGCCGACGGCAGTCTTTCGGGAAGGGGCGGGTAGGGGAAACCCCACCCCCGGCAACCCGTCACAATGGAGTACGCAGCACCCCGTACCCCGAAAAGCAACGCAGTGGAGGAAGTGCCATGGCACAGGTCGAAGCCGTGACCGAGAGGATCATCGCGGCGGCCCCGGACGATGTCTTCGACGCGCTCGCCGACTACAAGGGCACGCGTCCGAAGGTGCTGCCCGCGCACTTCAGCGAGTACGAGGTCCGCGAGGGCGGTGACGGCGAGGGCACCCTCGTCCACTGGAAGCTCCAGGCCACCAAGAAGCGCGTCCGCGACTGCCTCCTCGAGGTCAGCGAGCCGACCGACGGACAGCTCGTCGAGAAGGACCGCAACTCCTCGATGGTGACCACCTGGACCGTCACCCCCGCGGGCGAGGGCCGGGCCAAGGTCGTCGTGTCGAGCGTGTGGATCGGCGCGGGCGGCATCGGCGGCTTCTTCGAGAAGACCTTCGCGCCCAAGGGCCTCGGGCGGATCTACGACGAGCTGCTCGGCAAGCTCGCCGCCGAAGTGGAGAAGTGAGCCCCGCCGAGAAGTGAGCCCCGTCGAGAAGTGAGCCCCGCCGAGAAGTGAGCCCCGCGACAGGCCGGCCGTGACGTCCACGGTCGGCCTGTCGCTGGTTCGGGTGGTTTCCGGGCACGCTCCCGGCGCACTCCCCGCGCACATCACGCACCCGCGTAGCGCGTCAAACCCCGAGGTCCGCCGGGTGCGTGCACGGCCCAACACCCTTGTGGGGAGCGGCCGTAGACCCTGTTCGCGGCGAACTTTTCGGTTGCCCGCAGTTGTCGCGTAATGCGAGAAATGGGCGGCGCGACCGGGCGCGGACGAGGGGAGCGGGTACGTGCGTGGGACGACTCTGGTGCAGGACGAGCAGGCCCCCGAGGCCGCACCGGCAGCGGAGCAGCCCCCACCGCCGGCCGAACCCGGCCCCGACCCCGCGCAGGAGCTGAGCCCGCGCCGGGTCCGCCTGGTATTCGCCGGGCTGATGCTCGCCCTGCTGCTCGCCGCCCTGGAGCAGATGATCGTCGCCACCGCGCTGCCGAAGATCGTCGGCGAGCTGCACGGCCTCGACAAGATGTCCTGGGCGATCACCGCGTACCTCCTGACCGCCACCATCGGACTGCCGATCTACGGCAAACTCGGCGATCTCCTGGGCCGCAAGAGCGTCTTCCAGTTCGCGATCGTCGTCTTCATCATCGGCTCCGCACTCGCCGGCTGGTCGCGGACCATGGATGAGCTGATCGCCTTCCGCGCGATCCAGGGCGTCGGCGCCGGCGGCCTCATGATCGGCGTGCAGGCGATCATCGCCGACATCGTCCCGCCCCGCCAACGCGGCCGCTACATGGGCGTGATCGGCGCCGCGTACGGACTCGCCTCCGTCGCCGGACCGCTGCTCGGCGGCTTCTTCACCGACCACGCGAGCTGGCGCTGGTGCTTCTACATCAACGTGCCGTTCGGCCTGCTCACCCTCGCCGTCATCGCCGTCGTCCTGAAGCTGCCCAAGCCCACCGCCAAGCCCCGGTTCGATGTTCTGGGGGCGCTGTTCCTCGCCTCGGCCTCAACCTGCCTGGTCCTGCTGACCAGTTGGGGCGGTACGGAGTACGAGTGGGGCGACCGCGTGATCATCGGGCTCGGCGCCGGTGCCGTGCTGTCGACCGTGCTGTTCCTCGTCGTTGAGCGGTTCGCGGCAGAACCGATCATTCCGCTGCGCCTCTTCCGCGATCCGACGTTCAACATCACCGGGCTCGTCGGGGCGATCGTCGGCGTCGGCATGTTCGGCGCGGCCAGCTATCTGCCGACCTTCCTGCAGATGGTCGACGGGGCCACCGCCACCGAGTCCGGGCTCCTCATGCTGCCGATGATGTTCGGCATCGTCGTCGCGTCCATCGTCTCCGGCCAACTCATCAGCCACACCGGCCACTACCGCGTCTACCCGATCCTCGGCGGCGCCGCCTCCGCCGTGGGCATGTGGCTGCTCTCCCGCCTGGAGGCCGACACCTCACGCCTCGACTACAGCATCTGGATGGGCGCGCTCGGCATCGGCATCGGCCTGATCATGCCCGTACTCATCCTCGCCGTGCAGAACGCCGTACCGGCCGCCGACCTCGGCACCGCCACCAGCGCCAACAACTACTTCCGGCAGATCGGCGGCAGCGTCGGCGCCGCCGTCTTCGGCACCCTCTTCGCCGACCGGCTCGCCGACGCCCTCACCGACCGGCTGCCCACGGGCGCCGACCTGCCCGACCCCGAGTCGATCACGCCCCAACTCGTCCACCGGCTCCCCGAGCAGCTGCGCGAGGGCTACATCCAGGCGTACGCGGACGCCATGCCGCGGATCTTCCTGTACCTCGTGCCGGTCCTCGTACTCGGCCTCCTCATCGCCCTGTTCCTCAAGGAGACACCTCTGTTGTCCGCCAACGCCGCCGACGCCGCGCCCCAGAGCGCCCACCCGACCGAGCACGCCGCCACCGTCCCGGCCGCCCGCAGCGCCGCGCACACCGCGGGCGTGCCCGTGTGCGGCAGCGTCCAGCACTCCGACGGAACCAGCGTGCCCCGCGCCGCGCTCACCCTGATCGACGTCACCGGGCAGCAGATCGGCCGCGGCGCGAGCGGCGACGACGGACGGTACGCGCTGTCCACACCCGGAGCCGGTTCGTACGTCCTGATCGCCGCAGCGGGAGGGCACCAGCCGCAGGCCGTCTCCGTCACCGTCGGCGAGCGGCCCGTCGAACTCGATGTCGTGCTCGGCGGCGCCGGACGCCTCGCCGGACTCGTCGTCACCGCCGACGGCAGCCCCGTACGGGACGCGGCCGTGACCCTGACCGATGTGCGCGGCGAGGTCGTCGCCACCGCCCGCAGCGGACGCGAAGGCGGCTACGTCATCACGGAGCTGGTGGCCGGCGAGTACACCCTCGCCGCCAGCGCCCCCGCCTTCCGGCCGGCCGCGGTCCCGGTCAGCGTGCAGGCCGCGCGCGAGACCCGGCAGGACATCGAACTCGCCGGTGGCGCCGTCCTCCGCGGCACCGTGCGGGCCACCGGCGGACGGGCCGTCGAGGACGCCCGCGTCACCCTGCTCGACGCCGCGGGCAACGTGGTCGACACCCTCACCACCGGGCCGGACGGCACATTCCGCTTCGTCGACCTGTCCTCCGGCGAGTACACCGTGATCGCCGCGGGCTACCCGCCGGTCGCCACCGTGCTGCAGGTCGCGGGCGGCGGGCGCACCGAACGGGACCTCCAACTCGGCCACGAGGACTGACGATCCGGGCCCCGCGCCACCCCGCCCGTCGCCCGTGCGCCACCCACCCGTCACCCGTGCGCCGCACGTCGTGGCAGGTGCGCCGCACGTCGTCGCCGGTGCGCGCGGGCCGCGCACAACAGGGGGCGCACAGGGGGCGCGTCGCCCGCGCATCCTTCCGGTCCAATTTCCGAAGTTGCCGCACACCGCCTGCCGCACGCGCCGTACCGTGGTCGTGGCGCAGATCTTCATCCGCGCCACGGGAAGGAGCCCAGACCATGGAGCGTGGCACTCCGGATGGGCCGGCGACGCAGTCCGCCGTCGCCGGCCGCATTCCGCTGGCCGTGGTCGTCGTGGACGGAGCGGGTCTCGTCTCGCACTGGAGCAGCGGCGCACGCCGCCTGTTCGGATACGCGAAGGACGAGGCGGTGGGCGGTCGCGCCATCGACCTGCTGCCCGTCTCCGGCGCCCTGCCCGAGGAAGCGGCGACGCCCCTCGACCTGCCCGACGCGTACGAGGAGTTGGGCTCCGACCTGGAGGCGTCACTCGGCGGGCACACCTCCTACCCGGCCGCGGGCCGCGCCCGTCTCTCCGAACCCGGCCGCGACCGCGTGGACGTCCTGTGGTGGGCGTACCCCCTGGTCGGTCCCGGACCCGAGCGGCTGCTCGTCCTCGCCGCCGACGCCGACGGGCTGCGCCGCGAGGACCCCCACGACGTCGAGGACTCAGCCGACCCGGAGGGCGCCACCGAACGCATCGCCCCCGGCTTCGGCCTGCACACCGAGTTCCCGGGGTACGAGGAGCTGGCGCGCCGGCTGCCCGAGATCCTGCCAAGCATGAGCGTGGCCGAGGGCTCCCGGATCGTCTCGCAGGTCCTCGAACTGGGCTATCCCGTACTGGAGTTCAGTCGGCACGACCGCGTCCCGGTCACGCCGGACTGGGGCGTGCCCCGGCGCGCGGAGCGCAAGGCGCGCCGCGAGCGGGTGGCGCGCGCCGTGGCCGAGGGCGGGCCCGTGCCGCCGGAGCTCGCGGACGAGACCGAGGGCGGGCCCGTGCCGCCGGAGCTCGCGGACGAGACCGAGGACCTCGAGCACCTCGCGGACGAGACCGAGGACCTCGAGTACCTCGCGGTGCGCGAGCGTCTGGAGTTCCTCAACGAGGTCAGCGGCAGGATCGGCACGTCCCTCGACCTGGCGAGGACCATCAACGAGGTCAGCCGCGCGATCGTGCCCCGCTTCGCCAACGTGGCCTGCACCTATCTGCGCGAACAGGTCGTCGCGGGCGAGGGGTTCGCCGAGGGCGTGCCCGATTCCACCACCATGTGGCACCGCGTCGCCCTGGAGCACACCGACGAGCCGGGCCGCTGGGACGACGTCGTGCCGGTCGGCGAGGCCATGCCGTTCCCGGCGGACACGCCGTTCTTCCAGTGCATGACGACCGGCGACCCCGTCCTGATCCCGTACATCAGCGAGGAGATGGGCCACGCCATCGCCTCCGAGCTGGACAAGCGGGACATCCGGCCGTTCATCGTCGGCCGGTCGATGCTGATCGTGCCCCTCAAGGCGCGCAACGTCGTCCTCGGCTTCAGCGTCCTCCTTCGCCACCCGGACCGCGTCGTCTTCAACGACATGGACCGCGTCACCGGCGCCGAACTCGCCGCCCGCGCGGCCCTGGTGCTCGACAACGCGCGCATGTACACGTACCAGGAGAACGTCGCCGAGACGCTCCAGGACAGCATGCTTCCGCAGATCCCGCCCCGCATGTCCGGCTGCGACATCGCCACCCGCTATCTGCCGGGCACCCTCCTCGGCCGCGTCGGCGGTGACTGGTTCGACTCGGTGAAGCTGCCCGGCTCCCGCACCGCCCTCGTCGTCGGGGACGTCATGGGGCACGGCCTCAACTCCGCCGCGATGATGGGCCAGTTGCGGACGGCCGTGCAGACCATGGCCGCCCTCGACCTGCCGCCCGACCAGCTCCTGCGCAACCTCGACGACCTCGCGCAGCGCCTCGGCGAGCAGTATCTGGCCACCTGCCTGTACGCGGTGTACGACCCGATCGCGGGCGAGCTGCAGATCTCCAACGCCGGGCACATCCCGCCCGTCGTGGTCCGCGCCGAGGACGGCCGCAGCGACCTCCTCGACCTGCCCACGGGCGCCCCGATAGGCGTCGGCGGCGTGCCCTTCGAGACCGTACGCGTCCCCGTCTCGCCCGGCGACCGGCTTGTGATGTGCACCGACGGCCTGGTCGAGATGCGCGGCGAGGACATCGGCGTCGGCCTCGCCACGCTCTGCGAGTCGGCCGCCCACCCGGCGGCCTCCATGGACGACGCCTGCGACACCATCGTCCGCGCCCTCGCCGTGACCTTCACCGAAGCGGGCCGCGGCGGCCGCAAGGACGACGTCGCCCTCCTGATGGCCCGGCTCAACGGCATCGCCGCCGAGGACGTCGCGGACTGGCAGCTCCGGGTGGACCCGCGCGAGGTCGGCCGCGCCCGCCGTCTGGTCCGCGCCCAGCTGCGCCGCTGGGGGCTCGAACAGCTCGTGGAGACCGCCGAGTTGCTGGTCAGCGAGGTCGTCACCAACGCGGTGCGGCACGCCCACGGGGACCAGCTCGCGCTGCGCCTGGTCCGCTCGGACGTGGTGCAGTGCGAGGTCATCGACGACGAACACACCCTGCCCACACTGCTCAGCACCGGCCCGGCCGACGAGTTCGGCCGCGGCCTGGCCGTGGTGAGCGCCCTGGCGCGTGAGTGGGGCTCGGCGCGCGCGGGCGACGGCAAGTCGGTGTGGTTCGAGCTGTCGGTTCCGGTGGGGCGCAGGGGCTGACGGAGGGGCTGAGTCACGTGCCCCGATAGGGGCGCGGGGCTGTGACACTTGCGGCTTCGCCGCGGGGCGCGACCAGCCACGGCGGCGCCGCAGTCGAACGGCTTTCGCTTGCCCCCCGGCACCCTCAACTACCCCTGTGACCAGCACCTTTGGCCCGCCCAAGCCCCCATTGTCAGTGGTCGCCAGTAGGTTCATTGATGTCCCCGCCGGTCCGGCAGGGGACAGTCCTCTGGTGCATGGGAGATGGTGCGTTGTCAGGGTGGGAGAGGTCGAGCACGGCACGGGTCATGGCGCCCGCACGGCCGCGGAAGCTCGCCAAGGTTCCGTTCGTCGAACTGGCCGACGGACGCTTGCAGGGAGTCGTCTCCAGCGGCTCGGACATCGGCCGGGTGTATGTCTCGTCGGTGACGGCAGGGGCGTACGCATACGCCTGCAGCACGAACAACAACCGGCCGTGCGGAGGCGCCCGGGGTTCGTACTGCAACCACATCGCGGCACTGATCAGGGAAGCGGTGCTGCAGTACGGCGCCGTGCGCGTCGCCCGCTATCTGAAGTGCGACCTCGGAGACACCGAGCCCGACGCGGCGAGCCTCACGCACGCCATGGCCTCCACGCGGCCCTCGCCGGGGGACAGCAAGGCCGCGGCGACGGTCTTCAGCCGCTTCCTGCGTCACCTCGCCTACCTGGAGTGCGACCCGACCACGGCGCCCCTGCCCGAGATGCAGTGGTTCCCGCCGACGAGGGCGGTGGCCTGATGCGTACGGATCTGCTGACCGAGCCCGTCGAAGGGCTCGACGAGGCCCTCGCCGCCGTGGACGCCTTCGACGCCGCGCTCAGCTCGGGCCTGCTCCGGCCCCAACCCGCCCAGGGGGCCGCTCTGTTGGGGCTCGCCGACGCCGTCGCGGGCACGCCGCTCGCCGCGAGGGTCGCCGAGGCCGCGGAGAAGGCAGCCGCCGCTGGCGCGAGCGAGGACCACTTCGTCGCGCTCGCCGCCGCCCGCACCGCCCTGCTCGGCTCCGTCCACGACGCGCTCGGCACCCGCGTGGAGGAGGCCGTCGGCCGCCCGCGCGCGGAGCTCGCCGCCCCGGCCGACGGCCCGCGCGAGCCCGCCCAGGAGGTCAACGTGCTGATGGCCGCCCGGTCCTGGCTGGCCGACCTGGCCCGCTGCGGCTGGCAGGGCATGGACCACGAAGTGGTCTCCGGTGCCGCCCCGGTCGTCTCGGCCCTGCTGCCCGAGCCCGGACTGCGCCGCCTCGCCGCCCTCCTCGACGGCTTCGCCGCCGAACTCGCCGCCTCCTGCCCCGGCGCGTCCCTGCAGCGCGTCCCGGAGCGCCGGTGGGCGGACCTGTGGGCGCGCGCCATGCTCCTCACGCTGCCCGGCGCGGCCGGAGTGCCGGAGACGACCACAGTCACCGGCCGCCTGCTGCCGCTCGGCGTGGACGTCCAAGAGCACGCCACCGCCGTGCAGGCCCAGGTGCACGCGGTCCTTGAGCCCGCGGACGGCTCAGCCGCGCGGCTGGTACGGGCCAGTGTGTCGGTGCCGAAACCGGACACGGTCGTCGGGGCGGGCCTGTGGCAGTTGCTGCGGCCGTACATGTCGCTGCTCGAAGCCCTCGGTGAGGGGCGCTCGACGGAGCTCACGGACATGCCGCTCACCGCAGAGGGCGACCTCCTGTGGAGCGACGCGCACGCCCGCCCCGGCGAGCCCGCCGACCCCTTCGCCACCGCCCGCGTCGCCCTGCCCACGGCCACCGACACCCCCACGGCACCTCTCGACCGGCACCCGACCCGCCTCGCGGTCCCGGTGTTCGTCGAGGGGTACGCGACCCAACTCGACGAGGACGAGCTGACGTTGACGTTCGCCGGTCAGCCGCTCCACGTCGACGCCGATCGCATCCCCACCGCGTCGCCGCTCACGCCGGAGGCCGTCGCCAAGTCCGGGGCCTGCATCGGCCTCCTTCGCTGGGACGCGGGCCGGTTCACGCTGCAGCCGCTGGCCGTGGAGTCGACCGTACGGAAGAAGACCGTCGCGCTGCACGCCGGGGCGTGGGCCGGGGGCACCACGGACAAGGTCGGCGTGAAGGGCGAGAAGGCGGCGACGGACGCGGTCAAGGTGCTGCGGGAGCGCGCGGGAAGGCTGCTGCGGAAATGACCGAGCCTCTTACGCCGTCCACGCCCGAAGTGGACCCGGCGCCGACCGTCTCGGATGTCCCGACCGTCCCGGACGTTCCGGCCAGCCCGGCCAGCCCGGCCAGCCCGGCCAGCCCGACCGTCCCGACCAGCCCGACCGTCCCGGACGTCGACCCGCAGGACAACCGGCGCCAGGTCCTGTACTGGCGGCTGCTCGCCCGGCTCTTCGACCAGGAGGAGCAGGCCACGCTTGAGTCGGCGAGCCTCGCCGTCGTGGAGGACATCGGCCTGCCGACGGCCCTCCTCGACCCGCAGGCCTCGGTCGACTCGATCGTGCAGCGGCACCCGGACCTGGCCGCCGAGTTCGACGGACTCATGGCGCGGGGCCAGGAGACGGACGCGGCGGACGAGCGGGACCGGGCCGCCGAGGTGCGGCGCGCCGCCCTCGTCTCGAAGGTGCTGCTCAACACCTTTTCCACCGGCCACGGCACCGTCAGCGCCGAGCAGTTGGCGCGCTGGCAGTCCGACGCGGGCTGGCTGGAGCGGGCGCTCGCCTGCAAGCCTGGCGAGCTGCGCGCCGGCCGGTCCGCAGGCGGCGCGGGAGCCAGTGCGGCGGGCCTTCCCGGAGGCGGCGTCCCCGGCGGCGTCAGCCCGACCGGCACCGGCGGCGGGGGCACGACGCCCGACCTGAGTCGGCTCATCCCCGCGATCGGACCCGAACTCGGCACGATCGAGGCCGACTTGGTGAAGCGCATGCACCTGCGGGAGGTGCTCGCCGACCCGCAGCTGGCCGCGCGGCTCACGCCCAGCATGTCGCTGATCGAGCAGCTCCTTCGCGACAAGAACAACCTCTCCGGCGTGGCCCTCGCCAACGCCAAGGCCCTCATCCGCCGCTTCGTCGACGAGGTCGCCGAGGTGCTGCGGACCCAGGTCGAGAAGTCCACGGTCGGCGCCCTGGACCGCTCCGTCCCGCCGAAGCGGGTGTTCCGGAACCTCGACCTCGACCGCACGATCTGGAAGAACCTCACCAACTGGAGCCCGGAGGAGGAGCGCCTCTACGTCGACCGCCTCTACTACCGGCACACCGCCCGCAAGACCACCCCGCAGCGCCTGATCGTCGTCGTCGACCAGTCCGGCTCGATGGTCGACTCGATGGTCAACTGCACGATCCTGGCGTCGATCTTCGCCGGGCTGCCCAAGGTGGACGTCCACCTCATCGCGTACGACACGCAGGCCCTCGACCTCACGCCCTGGGTGCACGACCCGTTCGAGACGCTGCTGCGCACCCAGCTCGGCGGCGGCACCGACGGCACGGTCGCGATGGCCCTGGCCCAGCCCAAGATCGCCGAACCGCGCAACACCGTCGTCGTGTGGATCTCCGACTTCTACGAGTGGCGCGGTGAGGAACTCTTCGAGTCCATGGCGGCGGTGCACCGCTCGGGCGCGAAGTTCATCCCCGTCGGCTCGGTGACCAGCTCCGGGCGCGGCAGCGTCAACCCCTGGTTCCGGGAGCGGTTCAAGGACCTCGGCGCTCCCGTGCTGTCCGGGCACATAAAGAAGCTCGTCCACGAGCTGAAGACGTTCCTCACCTGAGGCGCACACGCCGGTCGTGTGCAACACCGTCAACTCCTGATTCCCGTATGCCCTGTTGAGAAAGGCTTCTCCATGTCCGACCTGCTGCGCGCCCCCGCCGAGATCAAGTACGCCGAGGAACTCGACTGGCTGGAGTCGATCGACGACAACCCGAAGCCGTTCTCGTGGCGGCTCTCGCCCAAGATGGTCCGCCTGTTCATCGTGGGCTCCGAGCGTGCCGACGGCCTGGACCGCGAGATCGCGCCCAAGTGGTTCGGCGACCGCAGCTTCGTGGAGCGCTCCATCGTCACCCTCGCCTCTGACCGCGGCCTGCTCCTCATCGGTGACCCGGGCACCGGCAAGAGCTGGCTGGCCGAGCTGCTCTCCGCCGCGATCTCCCGCAACTCCACGCAGGTGGTGCAGGGCACGGCCGGCACCACCGAGGACCACATCAAGTACTCCTGGAACGTGTCGATGGTCATCGCCAAGGGCCAGTCGCGGGAGTCGATGATCCCCTCGCCGATCATGACCGCGATGGAGACCGGCACGATCGGCCGCTTCGAGGAGCTGACCCGCTCCACCAGCGACGTGCAGGACGCGCTGATCTCGATCCTCTCCGAGAAGTACATCTCCGTCCCGGAGCTCGGAAGTGACCAGGACAGTGACAACATCGTCTTCGCCCAGCCCGGCTTCTCCGTCATCGCCACCGCCAACAGCCGTGACCGCGGTGTCAACGACCTGTCGTCGGCCCTCAAGCGCCGCTTCAACTTCGTCCGCATCCCGGTCGTGACCAACAAGAAGAGCGAGGCGGAGATCGTCCGCTTCCGCACCGAGGAACTCCTGCGCCGCCACCAGATCGAGCTGGACGTGCCGCCCACGCTGCTCGACGTCCTGCTGCAGAGCTTCGCCGACCTGCGCGCCTCCGCTGCCGCCGCCGGCAGCGACGACGAGAAGCTGGAGTCCGCCCTGTCCACGGCCGAGCAGATCGGCGTCCTGGAGGACGCGATCCTGCACAGCAACTTCTTCGGCGCCCGCGCCCTCACGGCCCGTACGCTCGCGTCCTCGCTCGTCGGCTCGCTCGCCCGGCGCGAGCCCGAGGACCTGGCGATACTCAACAAGTACCTGCACGGCGTGGTCGAGCCGCGCAGCACCGAAGAGGGCGGCTCCTGGCCGGAGTTCCTCGAAGGCGGCCGCGACGCGATCGCGACCCTGTCATGAGCGGGCCCCACGAGCAGCACCCCGATCAGCTTCATGACCAGTCCCACCACCAGTCCCACGAGCAGCCGTTCGACTCGTTGCGTGGCCAACTCCAGGAAGCCGCAGCCGAGTTCGCGGGCGGCCCTGACGCCCTGGAGGGCATCCTGCTCGGCCTCGTCGACGACGTGGACCGCGCGGTGCGCGAACCACTGGAGATCTTCCCCGTCTGCCACCACTCGCCCGCGTCCGCGCTCGCGATGGCGCGCAGGCTGCGGGAGAAGCAGCCGAAGGTCGTGTACCTGGAGCTGTGCGAGGACATGGCCGCGCTCCTGACCGAGCTGCGCAACTGCAGGCTGCCGGTGGCCGTCCAGTCCTTCGCTACCGAGGTGGACGGCTTCCCCGCCGAGTGGTCCCCGCTCTCGGTGGTCGCCCCGATCACCGAGGCCTCCGCCGAGTACCAGGCCATCGCGTACGCCCTGGACACCCCGGGTGTGGAGCTGGTCCTCGTCGACCGCTCCTCGGACCACGTCTTCCAGTGGGACGCGCGCGGCGAGCGGTCCGGGCAGGCGGCCGACCCCGACGCGCCGCCCGCCGAGGAGGAGGCGGCGCTGCACGGGGACGCGGTCGGCGTGGAGATCGGCGACCTGCGGCCGCGCTTCGCCGACCTTGAGGAGCATCTGCTGCGCCACGGCCGGGTGCGGCACTGGTCGGAGTGGTGGCACCAGTACGTCGAACTGCCCCTCGGTGACAGCGACCACGACACCTACCGCCAGGTCATGTTCCTCATCGGCAGCCTCTTCCGGCGCCTCGCCCCGGGCGACCCGCACCGGGTGCGCGTGGACGAGGACCGCGAGCGGTACATGTGGACCCGGATGCGCGAGCACCGGGCGGCCACCGGCGTCGACCCGGCCGACTGCCTCTACGTCTGCGGAGCCTTCCACGCGGCGAGCCGCGTCGAGGAGTTCGGGATCGACGGCGCCGACACCTTCGAGATCAGCCCGCGCAGCGCCACCAAGTGGCAGCACGGACTGATCCCGTCCAGCCACGCGGCGATCGAGGCCCAGTTCGGGCTCGCCGCCGGCTCGGTGTCGATCGCGGCCACGGTGTGGGCGAAGAACGTCAAGCGCACCCGCGTACAGCCGTACCGCCTGGAGGGGCAGGCGGGTACGAAGAAGCCGAAGGCCGGGAAGAAGGCCGTGGCCTCGGCGCCGCCCGTCGCGGAGATCGAGGCCTCGGACCGGCTGACCGGGTTCCTGCGGCAGCCGCCCGCCCTGGACGGACTCGACGAGGCCGAACTGCTCGGCTGGTCCGTGGACATCGTGCGCGCGGCCCGGCGCAACGGCTATCTGTCGTCCACGGCCGACGCCATCGCCGTGTTCGAGACGTCGATCCTGCTCGCCGGGATGCGCGACCGGGCCAGGCCCACGCCGTACGACTTCCAGGACGCGGCCGTGACCTGCATCGAGAAGGACTCGGTGCCGGGCAGGCGGGATGTGCGGCGGCTCGTCGAGATCATGATGGGCGGCGACCGCATCGGCCAGGTCGGGTACGAGTCGCTGCCGCCCCTGGCCCGCGACATCCACGACCGCCTTGCGCCGCTCGGACTCCCGCTCCAGAAGCGGGGCGTGCAGCGGGCGTTGCTCGACATCGCCGGACGGCCGGAGCTCGAGTCCTGTTCCGACGTGCTGTGGATGCTGCGCTGCCTGCTGCCGCACGGCGCTGCCCGGCCGATCATGGGTGAGCGGAAGCTGGGGGAGCGGTCGATCCAGGAGTCCTGGGACCTCGCGCTCGGCACCCACCAGCGTGCGCTCATCGAGCTCGGCTACGAGGGCGTCAGCATCGAGCAGGTCCTGGAGCAGCGCCTGCGCCGCACGGCGTACGCGCCGACGGCCACGGCGGCGACGGTCCTCAAAGCGGTCGAGGACGCCACGCTCTACCTGCGCAGCCGCCGCCTCGCCGACGAGCTGGGCACCCATGCCCTGACGGTGCTCGCGGCGGAGCGCAGTGTCGACGGGGCGCCGGAGGTGCTGCGCCGGGTGCGGCGGCTCCTCGCGTACCACCGCACGAGCGAGCCGGTGCTGCCGCCGTGGATCGAGTCCTTCGTGAAGGCGGGGTACGCGCACTACTGCACCTTGCTGCCGGTGGCGTTCACCGACGAGGACGCGACCGTGCGGCAGGTCGCGGCGATGCTGGGCTTCCTGTTCAGCATGGAGAGCCTCGCGCTGTCCCTGGGCTGCGACCGTACGCAACTGGAGCTGTCCGTGGCCCAGTCGCACCCGGAGGACCCATCGAAGACGGCGCTCCTGTGGGCGGCGCAGACCCACCTCGGGACGCTGCCGCGCGCCGAACTGCGGTCCCGCTGCGACGCGTTGCTCGGGAACCCGCTAGTGGTGCCCTCGTATCCGCGCTACCTCAGCGGTTTCGTGCACGCCCTCGAACCCGTGCCGGGGCTCACGGACTTCGTGGTGGAGGCGGTGTCGAACGCCTTCGGGCGGCTGCCGGACCCGGTGCTCCTTCCGTGGCTGCCGACGCTGATCACGACGCTCCGCAAGGACGGCGCGGATCTGGCTCCGCTGCTGATACGCGAGGCCGGCCGGATCTTCCCCGGCCGTCTCGCCGCCCTGGACGCGTGGGTGCCGCCGTGGCTGGCGCAGCCCGCTGCGGACGCGGCGCGCCCGGCCGGACGCACCGGCGCAGGCGAGGGCGCGGCGCACGCGCGGCGCAGCGCGCTGCTCGTCGCGCACCCGCAGACATGTGACGCGGTGGCGGGACTGCTCGGCTGCGACGGGGAGTGGGCGCCGCAGGACTCAGGACCGGGGTCGTCGGGCGCTGCGCTGCTCGGCCGGTATCCGGAGACGGCGGCGGCGCTGGGGGTGTTGCTCGGGGGCTGAGGGAGGAGCAGGCCGGGGGGCGAGGGCGGAGGGCGGAGGGCCGAGGGCCGAGGCCGAGAGGCGGAGCGGGTCGGGGGAGAGGGGCGCGACGGCAATCCGTACATGTGTCGTCGCGCCCCTCGATGTAGGGAAGTGCCGGAATAGGTCGCGATTTTCATTCCGTCGGCGTCCCGGGTGTAACGCCAAGGTGTTTGCCCGACGCAGAAGCAGTTGGAAAAGGGGTGCCGTGCGGAGTGATTTCTCGCCGTTTCCGGTGGCCCCGTCGGCAGCACGACACTTCAGAACGGAACTCCCGTGAGCAGCCACGACCCGGTTTCCGGATACCAGACGCAACCGCCGTACAACGGGCCCGCCGGGCCTGTGGGACCGCCGCCTGAGCGGCCCGTGCGCAGCCAGGACACAGGTCGCAAGGCCGGACTTGTGGTCTGCACGATCGCCGATGTCGCGGCGGGCTTCCTCGGTCTGTGGATCCTGCTGTTCCTGCTCGACGCGAATCAGGGAAATGGATTCGTCGAGTTCGTGCACGGTGTGGCGGACTGGCTGGGTGGTTGGGCACAGGACATTTTCACGATGGACACAGAGGGTTTGCGGGTGATCCTCAATTACGGTCTGCCGGCGGTGATCTACCTGCTCATCGGGCATGGGATAGCCGCTCGCCTCAACAGGGCCTGAGCGGCCCTACGCACTCGCCGGGCCGATCCTCGGCGTCGTCGTCGGGCTGACGACGGAGCCTCTCCTGGGGGTCCTCGCCGGGATCGCCACGACGGAACTTGTCTTCGCGGTGAGGCCACGCCGCGGCGGCGATCGCGCTGGCCGGAGTGTTCCTGTCCTGGGTGGCGCTGCACCTGATGTACGCGGCGCGGTACGCGTACCTCTACTACCAAACGCGGGGCGGCTATCAGGCGCAGGGCGGGCAGCGGGAGCAGGGCAGCCATCAGGCGCAGGGCGGGCAGCGGGCGCAGGGCGGGATCGACTTCAACACCGACGATCCGCCGAGGTACGCCGACTTCCTGTACTTCAACTACAACCTCGGCATGACGTATCAGGTCTCCGATACCAACGTCTCAACGACCCGCATCCGCTCCGTGGTCCTGCGGCACTCGGTCCTGTCGTACGTCTTCGGGACGGGCATCCTGGCCACGGCGATCAATCTGGTCGTAGGGATCGTCACGGGCTGAGCCCCTGGTCGCCCTCGCCTCGGCGGTCCTCGCCCGTACCGCCGCGCCCCCGTCCCGGAGTCGGATCGAGATAGACGCGCCTGATCGCCGGAAGCTGCGCGCGCAGCCGGGACTCGGCCTCCTCGCAGGCCGTCTCGATCTCGGCGGCCGTCGAGGCGTCCCGGAAGTCGACCTTGGCGGCGACGAGGATCTCGTGCGGGCCCTGCACCAGCGTGGTCAGTTCCAGGACGTCCTCGACGGGACCCACGGCGAGCAGCTCCCGGCGCAGGGCGTCCCGCTTCGCGCGGGGCAGGGCGCGGCCGATGAGGAACTCGGTGTTGGCGTGGCCGAGGACCCAGGCCACGTACACGAGCAGCAGGCCGATGAGGGTCGAGGCGACGCCGTCCCAGACGCCGGAGCCGGTGAGCTGGCCGCCGAGGAGGCCGAGCGCGGCGAGGACGAGTCCGGCGAGGGCGGCCGAGTCCTCCATGACGACGGCCTTCACGGCGGTGTCGGGGGTGTGCCGGAGGTAGCGGCGGACAGGGACGCGGCGGTGTCTGGCCTCCCCGGCGGCCTGCTTGAGGCCGGTGCGCAGCGAGTACGCCTCCAGGAGGAAGGCTACGGCGAGTACGAGGTACGAGATGAGTGGGTCGCCGGGTTCCTTGTCGTGGGTGAGGGCGTGGATGCCGTCGTACAGGGCGAAGACGCCGCCGCCGACGAAGGTGGCGACCGAGGCGAGCAGGGCCCAGATGTAGCGGGCGGGGCCGTAGCCGAGCGGATGGTCCTCGTCGGCGGGCTTCTCGCTGCGCCGCAGGGCGGTGACCAGGAGGAGTTCGGTGACGGTGTCGGCGACGGAGTGGCCCGCCTCGGACAGCATGGCGCTGGAGCCGCTGATGACTCCCGCGACGGCCTTGGCGACGGCGATGCCGAAGTTGGCGGCGGCCGCGACGACGACGGTGAACATCGACTCGCCGCCGCTTCCCGCCGGTGCCCCGGCGGTCGAGGGGTTCTGGCCCTGCGGGGTGTCCTGGCCCTGCGGGGTGTTCCGGCCCTGCGAGCGCTGCGGTTCGGCCGCGTCCTGTGGCTGCATGGGCGGCAGTATGCCCGCTTTGTTCCCGGTGCCCGCAGAAGAGGGTGACCTGTGCTTCGGCGCTCGCCTGGCCGCCCGACGACCTGCACCTCGGGCCCTGCCTGGGGTGCGGCGGCCTGCGCATTAGCCCCGCTTGGTCGTGCGGCGCCCCGAATCTCGGCCCTAGTCCGACCGTGCGGCGCCCCCGCGCTTCGGGCCCAGTCTGGTCGAGCGGCACCCAGCGTCTCGCCCCCTGCCTCGTGGTGCGGCAGCCCGCGTCGCCTCGGTGAGTGCCTCGGCCTCCGCCTTGCGGCGGCCTGCGTCCTGGCACCGCCTGGTCATTGCGGCGGGCTGCTGTGCCCCGGCGCCCGCCTCGCTGCGTGGCGGCCTGTGTCCTGGCACCGGTTGCTCGTGCGGCTGCCTGCGCCCCGGCGCCCGCCTCGCTGCGCGGTGGCCTGTGTCCTGGCACCGGTTGCTCGTGCGGCGGGCTGCGCCCCGGCGCCCGCCTCGCTGCGCGGTGGCCTGCGTCCTGGCACCGCTTGCTCGTGCGGCTGCCTGCGCCCCGGCACCCACCTTGCTGCGTGGCGGCCTGTGTCCTGGCCCTCGCCTGGTCGTGCGGCGCCCTGCGTCCTGGCCCCCGCCGGGCGTGCGGCGCCCCGAGCCTCGGCCCCCCGTCTGGTCGAGCGACGCTCCGCGTCTCGGCCCTTGCCTCGTGGTGCGGCAGTCCGCGTCGCCCCGGTGTGCGGCCCGGCCCCCGGCCTGTACCTCGCCCCTTGTCCGGCGGCGCGGCGGCCCGCGTCGCCGTGCCCCCGCCTCGCTGTGCGGCGGGCCTGCGCCTCGGTTGTGCGGCGGCCGACGAACCGGCCCGCCCTCCCCTGCCACCCCCCGTCGCGAGGCGCCTCCGTCCGGTCGGGTGTCCGAGCGGCGAGTACCGCCTTTACCTGCGGCTTTCTTTCGCGTAACCATGTCCGCATGCTGTTGCGCCAGTTGGAATACCTCAGTGCCCTGTCACGAGAAGGGCATTTCGGGCGCGCGGCAGAGGTCTGTCATGTCTCGCAGCCCGCGCTCTCCGCCGGCATACGCAAGCTCGAGGCCGAGCTCGGCGTGCAGATCGTTCAGCGAGGTCAGCGCTTCGAGGGGTTCACGCCCGAGGGCAAGCAGGTGCTGCAGTGGGCGCACCGCATGCTCGCCGACGAGGGCGCGCTGCGGCACGCGCTCGCCAGCATGCGCGGCGGGCTCTCCGGAGTGCTGCGGATCGGCGCGGTCCCGACGGCGCTCACCGTCGCGTCGCTGCTGACCGCGCCCCTGCGGGAACGGCACGAGCGGGTGCGGTTCTCGCTGGAGTCGATGTCGTCGCGGGAGATCGTCAGCCGGCTCAACGACTTCGACATCGACGCGGGAATGACGTACGTCGACGGGGAGCCGCTCGGCAAGGTGCGGGTCGTGCCGCTGTACCGGGAGCGGTACGTCTTCCTGACGCCGGCCGATGGGCAGTTCGGCGGCCGGGACGCCCTCGGCTGGGACGAGGCCGCGCTCGCGCCGCTCTGCATGCTGACGCCGGTGATGCAGAACCGCCGCATCCTCGACGCCTGCTTCGCCGAGGCCGGGGCACTGGTCAGCCCGGTCGTGGAGACCGACACCGTCTCGGCGATCTACGCGCACATCACGTCCATGCGGCTCTCCAGCGTCATCCCGCACGCCTGGCTGCACAACTACGGCGTACCTGACGGCGCCCGCGTCCTCCCGCTGCCGCGCCCCACCCGCACCTGCCACGTCGGCCTCGTCCTCGCCGACCGGGACCCCGAGTCGATGCTGGCCCGCGCGCTGGTCGAGACGGCGCGCGAGGTGGACCTGCACGGCGCCCTCGACCAGACCCTGCGCCACCACCTGGGCACCCCGGCCTGACGAGGAGAGGGCCCCTGGCCCCGGGGGGGCGAGGGCTACTGCGGTCCGGCCCCGCGGCGGCGTCGGGGAGCCGAACGTACCTCCCTCACCTCGACGCGTGCCGCCAAGGCCGATTCGGGTCTACCGGACTTACGGGGCGACCGGCAGCGGCGCGAGCCGCTCGGGATGGCTGTAGACGTTCATGGACGAGCCCCGCAGGAAGCCGACGAGGGTGAGGCCGGCGTCGTCGGCCAGGTCCACGGCGAGCGACGAGGGCGCGGAGACGGCGGCGAGCATCGGGATCCCCGCCATCACCGCCTTCTGCACCAGCTCGAACGAGGCCCGCCCGCTGACCATCAGGACGGTGTCCCGCAACGGCAGCAGCCCGCCGCGCAGGGCGTGCCCGATCGCCTTGTCGACGGCGTTGTGCCGCCCGACGTCCTCCCGCAGGCAGACCAGCTCCCCACCCGGCGTGAACAGCGCGGCCGCGTGCAGACCACCCGTACGGTCGAACACCCGCTGGGCGGCGCGCAGTTGCTCGGGCAGTGTGGCCAGCGTGTCCGGCGAGATCCGCAGCGGGGCGTCCGCCACCGGCCAGGTCGTCCGCGTACGCACCGCGTCCAGGCTTGCCTTGCCGCACAGGCCGCAGGACGACGTGGTGTAGAAGTTCCGCTCCAGGGAGGCGTCCGGCGCGGCCACACCGGGGGCGAGGGCGACGTCCACGATGTTGTACGTGTTGCCGCCGTCGTCCGTCGCACCCGCGCAGTACCGGATGCCCGCCACGTCACCGGCCTCGTGGATCACGCCCTCGCCGACGAGGAACCCGGCGGCGAGGTCGAAGTCGTGCCCCGGGGTGCGCATGGTGATGGTCAACGGCCGCCCGCCGACGCGGAGTTCCAGCGGCTCCTCGACGGTGAGGGTGTCGGGACGGGTGGTGTGCAGGCCGTCCCGGATGCGCAGCACGGGCTTGCGGGCGGTCACGCGTCCCATGCCGGGCTCCCCTCGTCCGGGCCGACGGCGGCAGCCGTCCATGCCGCAGCCGTCCGTGCCGCAGCCTTCCGTGCCGCACCCGTGCGTTCCAGTCGTACGAGAACACCCTTGGAGGTGGGGCAGTTGCTGATGTCGGCGACGCTGTCGAGGGGTACGAGGACGTTGGTCTCCGGGTAGTACGCGGCGGCGGAGCCGCGGCTCGTCGGGTACGAGACGGTGCGGAAGCCCTCGGCGCGGCGCTCCCGGCCGTCGTGCCAGACACTGACGAGGTCCACCGACTCGCCGTCCCGCAGGCCGAGTCCGGCGAGGTCGTCGGGGTTGACGAGGACGACGCGGCGGGCGCCCCGGATGCCCCGGTAGCGGTCGTTCGGCGCGTACCAGATGGTGTTCCACTGGTCGTGCGAGCGCAGGGTCTGCAGCAGCAGATGGCCCGCGGGTATCTCGGGCATCGTGAAATCGTTGCAGGTGAACTGGGCCTTGCCGCTCGCGGTGCGGAAGTCGTACGCGTTCACGGGGTTGGGCAGCGTGAACCCGCCGGGCACCGCGACGCGTGCGTTGAAGTCCTCGAAGCCGGGCACGACACGCGCGATACGGTCCCGGACCGTGCCGTAGTCCCGCTCGAACTCCTCCCAGGGCAGGGCGGGTTGGTCGCCGAGCGTGGCGCGGGCCAGGCGGGCGACGATCGCCACCTCGCTCAGCAGGTCCGGCGAGGCGGGCGGCAGCTTGCCGCGCGAGGCGTGCACGTCGCTCATCGAGTCCTCGACGGTGACGAACTGCTCGACACCGCCCTGGATGTCGCGGTCGCTGCGACCGAGCGTGGGCAGGATCAGCGCCGTGTCGCCGCAGACGGTGTGCGAGCGGTTGAGCTTGGTGGAGACGTGCGCCGTCAGGCGGCAGCCGCGCATCGCCTCCTCGGTCACGGCACTGTCGGGCGTGGCCCGCACGAAGTTCCCGGCGACACCGAGGAACACCTTGGCGCGGCCCTCGTGCATGGCGCGGATCCCGTCGACCGCGTCGAGGCCGTGGTGCGCGGGCGGCCGGAACCCGAACTCCCGCTCCAGGGCGTCGAGGAACGACTGCGGCATCCGCTCCCACACGCCCATGGTGCGGTCGCCCTGCACATTGCTGTGTCCGCGTACGGGACACACACCCGCGCCCGGACGGCCGACGTTGCCGCGCGCGAGGAGGAAGTTGACGATCTCGCGGATGGTGGGCACGCCGTGCTTGTGCTGCGTGACGCCCATCGCCCAGCACACGATGATCTTCCGCGCGCCGAGCACCCGGTCGAAGAGCGCGTCGATCTCCTCGCGGGGCAGTCCGGTCGCGGCCAGGACGTCGTCCCAGGACACCTTGCGGGACTGCTCGGCGAAGTCGGCGAAGCCGGAGGTGTGTGCGTCGATGAACGCGTGGTCGAGGACCGAGCCGGGCGCCGCGTCGTCGGCCTCCACCAGCATGCGATTCAGGGCCTGGAACAGGGCCAGGTCGCCGCCCGCCCGGATGTGCAGGAACTGGTCGGTGATCTCCGTGCCCCGGCCTGCGACGCCGCGCGCCTTCTGCGGGTTCTTGAACCGCATGAGCCCCGCCTCGGGCAGCGTGTTCACGGCGACGACCCGGCCGCCGTTCCGCTTCGTCTCCTCCAGGGCGGTCAGCATGCGCGGGTGGTTGGTGCCCGGGTTCTGGCCGACGACGAACACCAGGTCGCTGTGGTGGATGTCGTCCAGGGAGACACTGCCCTTGCCGATGCCGAGCGTCTCGCCGAGCGCGGAACCGCTCGACTCGTGGCACATGTTGGAACAGTCCGGCAGGTTGTTCGTCCCGTACGCCCGAGCGAACAGCTGCAGCAGGAACGCGGCCTCGTTGTTCAGCCGGCCCGATACGTAGAACAGCGCCTCGTCCGGCGAGTCGAGGCCCCGCAGCCCGGCCGCGAGCAGGGCGAACGCCTCGTCCCAGCCGATCGGCTCGTAGTGCGTGGCGCCGGGCCGCTTCACCATCGGCTCGGTCAGCCGGCCCTGCTGGTTCAGCCAGTAGTCCGACTTGTCGTCGAGCTGGGCGATCGAGTGCTCACGGAAGAACTCCCGCGTCACGCGCCGCGACGTCGCCTCGTCGTTGATGTGCTTGGCGCCGTTCTCGCAGTACTCGTTCAAGTGCCGCTTGCCCGCAGGCGGTTCGGGCCAGGCGCAGCCCGGGCAGTCGATCCCCTCTGCCTGGTTGATGTTCAGCAATGTGAGCGCGGTCCTGCGCGGGGAGGTCTGCGACAGCGAATACTCCAGCGCGTGCGTGACCGCCGGCACCCCCGCCGCCCACGCCTTCGGAGCAGTGACCTTCAGGTCGTCGACTGGATCCTCGATGCTGCCCATGTGCCGCTCTGCCTCTTCCCCTGACGCGTACGGCCGATGCTTTCGGCAAGTCCGATGCACGCTGCCGGGGAAAGCTTCCGCCCGGCCGGGACGGCACGTCAAAGAGGGACTTTCGATGGCCTGATAGGCGACGTTTATCAACCCGCCGACATCAACCCGCCGACATCAACCCGCTGACATCAACCCGCTGACATCAACCCGCTGACATCAACCCGCTGACATCAACCCGCCGACGCGATTCCGGACACCTCGCGGCCGAGGATCTCCCGCATCTCGTCCGGCCCCAGATACATATCCGTCTTCTCGAAGTCCTGCAGCGTCGCCGGACGCCCCGCCTGGAAGCCGATCCGGACGAAATCGTCACCCGCGACCGCGTTCAGTGCCCAGTTCGCACCCGTGCGGAAGCGCGCCGTGAGGGTGCGGAGCGCCGCCAGGTGGTAGCCGCGCGCCACCAACTGGGCAGGCGGGCCGGAGAGTTGGACGCCGAGCGGCTTCGACACGGCCTGCCTGCCACCGAGGTCCACGACGAGTCCCAGGTCCTTGTGCCGGTACGGGACCGGCCGCTCGCCGCGCAGCACGGCCGCCACATTGCCCGCGGCCGCCCAGCCCTGCCGCATCGCGTGCTGCGCGGTCGGCGGGCAGATCGCGTCGCCGCCCTTGGCGAGGTCCGGTACGGCCGCGGCGTCGCCGAGCGCGAACACCCCGTCGACGCCCGGCACGGTCAGGTCGGCGTTGACGACGAGCCTGCCCCGGCTTGTCTCCGCGTCGAGGGTCCGCACCAGCGGGCTCGCCGCGACGCCCGCCGTCCAGATCAGGGTGCGGCAGGGCAGCATCCGCCCGTCCGTGAGCGTCACGGTGTCCTCGGTGGCCTTCGCCACGGACACCCCGAGCGATACGTGCAGGCCGCGCCGGCGCAGGATGTCCAGCGCCTTCTCGCCGAGCCGGTCGCCGAGCTCGGGCATCAACTTCGGTGCGATGTCTACGAGATGCCACCTGATCCACGCCGGGTCGAGCCCCGGATAGCGCCGCACCGCCGCCGAGGTCAGCCGCTGCAGGCAGGCCGCCGTCTCGGTGCCCGCGTACCCGCCGCCGACCACCACGAACTGCAGCCGCGCCGCCCGCTCGGCGGGGTCGCCGCTCGCCGCGGCCAGGTCGAGCTGCGAGATCACGTGGTCGCGGATCCACGCCGCCTCCGCCAGCGTCTTCACGCCGACCGCGTACCGGTCGAGCCCCGGGATGTCGAACTGCCGGGTGACGCTGCCGGGGGTCAGGACGAGGTGGTCGTACCGCTCCACCGTGGTCTCCCCGGTGATCAGCCGGACGACGACCGCCTTCGCCGCGGTGTCCACGCCCACGGCCCCGCCGGGCACGATGCCGGTGCGCCGCAGCATGCGCCGCAGCGGCACGGCGACCGACTGCGTTGTCAGCACACCGGAGGCGACCTGCGGAAGCAGCGGCAGATACAGCTGATGGGCGAGGGGCGTGACCATCCGGATCCGCGCCTCGCCGGGCCGCAGCACCCGTTCCAGCTTGTGCGCGCACTCCATACCCGCGAAGCCGCCGCCGACGATCAGAATCCGGGGGACTGCCATACGAAGTGCCTCCTGAGCGCGATCCGTACCAGGGGAATTCGAGCCTGCCACGCCCGGTCGGCGGCCACGAATCGGCGCGGGCTCCGGAGTGCTTCCCAAGTGCTTCCCGAGCGCTTCCCGAGCGCTTCCCGAGTGTTTCCCAAGTGCTTCCCGCAGCGGAATCCGGCGCCGATCCCCCCGTAATTCCCCGGTGATTTCTCCGGTTGCGGGCGTACAGGCGCGGGGCTTGAGTTGAGGGACTTGTCGCTGTCCGTCGCAGCAGTCCGTCGCAGCTGTCCGACGCACCTGGAGCTGTCGTGTCGATGTCATCCTTCGGTTTCGGTCCCTCCGATCCGTTCAGCGAGATGTTCAACCGGTTCTTCGGAATGTCGCCGCAGTCCTCGCCGCCCGCGGTGCAGCGCGTCCCGATCGGCCGGCTCCTGACCGAGTCGTCGCAGGAACTCCTCAACCTGGCGGCGCAGCGCGCGGCGGACGACGGCACCGCGGACCTGGACACGGAACACCTGCTGTGGGCCTGTACGAAGGTCGATCCGGCCCGCTCGCTCCTCACCCAGGCGGGAGCGGACCCGCAGACGCTCGGCGAGCGGATCGCGAAGGTGCTGCCGGGCGAGGCGGGCCGGCCCTCGGCGGAGCCCGGCCTCACGCCCGCCGCGAAGCGCACCCTCGCCAGTGCCTACGCCCTGTCGCAGGAGGCGGGCGTCTCGTACATCGGCCCCGAGCACGTCCTGGGCGCCCTCCTCGGGGACGTCGACTCGGGGGCGAGCCGCTTCCTGCGGGCCGAGGACGTGGACGCGAGGAAGCTGCGCGGCGTCACGGAGCAGGCGGCGCGCGCCGAGGGCGGCCCCGCGGCCGGGGCGAAGCAGCAGCCCGCGACGACCCTCGACGAGTACGGCCGCGACCTCACCGAAGAGGCCAAGGCGGGCAGGCTCGACCCGGTGGTGGGGCGGGCCGAGGAGATCGAGCAGACCGTGGAGATCCTGTCCCGGCGCTCGAAGAACAACCCGGTGCTGATCGGCGAGCCCGGCGTCGGCAAGACGGCGATCGTGGAGGGCCTGGCCCAGCGGATCGTGGCGGGCGAGGTGCCGGAGACCCTGAAGGACAAGCGGGTCGTCTCCCTCGACCTGTCGGGCATGGTGGCGGGCGCCCAGTACCGGGGGCAGTTCGAGGAACGCCTGAAGAAGGTCATCGAGGACGTGCGGGAGGCGGGCGGCGAGATCATCCTGTTCATCGACGAGCTGCACACCGTCGTCGGCGCGGGGGCGACCGGCGAGGGATCGATGGACGCGGGCAACATGCTCAAACCGGCCCTGGCGCGCGGCGAGTTGCACGTCGTCGGCGCCACCACGATCGACGAGTACCGCAGGCACATCGAGAAGGACGCCGCCCTGGAGCGCCGCTTCCAGCCGGTGCTGATCCCCGAGCCGACCGTCGAGGAGACGGTGCAGATCCTCGAAGGCCTCCGGGACGCGTACGAGGCGCACCACCAGGTCCGCTTCGACGACGGCGCGCTCGCGGCGGCCGCCGAGCTCTCCGACCGGTACGTCAGCGACCGGTTCCTGCCGGACAAGGCCATCGACCTGATGGACCAGGCCGGCGCGCGGGTACGGCTGCGCAGCGCCGGACGCTCCACGGAGGTCGTCTCCCGCGAGGACAGGCTCGCGAAGCTCAGGAGGGAGAAGGACCAGGCCGTCTCGGCCGAGGACTTCGAGAAGGCCGGGCAGCTGAAGCAGGAGATCGCGGAGGCCGAGGGTGAGCTCGCCGGGATCGAGGAGCGCCGCGAAGGCGTCGTGTCCGTCACGGCGAAGGACATCGCGGATGTCGTGTCCCGCCGCACCGGCATCCCCGTAGCGCAGCTCACCGCCAGCGAGAAGGAGCGGCTCCTCAAGCTGGAGGAGGAGATGCACTCCCGGATCGTCGGGCAGGACGAGGCGGTCACGGCGGTCTCCGAGGCCGTACGGCGCAACCGCGCGGGCATGGGCGACCCGAACCGGCCCGTCGGCTCGTTCCTCTTCCTCGGCCCGACCGGCGTCGGCAAGACCGAACTGGCCAAGACCCTCGCGGAGCTGCTGTTCGGCGACGAGGACCGGATGATCCGCTTCGACATGAGCGAGTTCCAGGAGAAGCACACCGTCGCCCGCCTGGTCGGCGCCCCTCCCGGATACGTCGGCTACGAGGAGGCCGGCCAGCTCACCGAGAAGGTCCGCCGCCACCCGTACAGCGTCGTCCTCTTCGACGAGGTGGAAAAGGCCCACCCGGACGTCTTCAACACGCTCCTGCAGATCCTCGACGACGGCCGGCTCACCGATGGGCAGGGCCGCACCGTCGACTTCCGGCACTGCGTCGTCATCATGACGTCCAACATCGGCGCGCACCGCATCCTCGCCCACGAGGGCGACGCGGCCGAGCTGAAGGACGAGCTGATGGAGGACCTGAGGGGCCGGTTCCTGCCCGAGTTCCTCAACCGCATCGACGACATCATCGTCTTCCACAGCCTCACCGAGGACGACCTCGCGCGGATCGTCGACCACCTCCTGGACCGCAGCAAGCACCGCGTCCACGCGCAGGGGTTGAAGCTCGACGTCACCGAGGCCGCGAAGAAGCTCCTCGTCGCGCACGGCTACCAGCCGGAGTTCGGCGCCCGCCCGCTGCGCCGCACGATCCAGACGGAACTCGACAATCGGATCGCGTCGCTGCTGCTTGGTGGGGAGGCGGATCCGGGGGACACGATCGTGGCGGACGTGCGGGACAACTCGCTGCAGTGCTCCATCCGCGGGTCTGAGGTCTGATCCGCCAGGGGGCTCCGCCCCCGGACCCCCTCCCCCAAGCTCTCGGCTGCGCTCGAGCAGGGGGGACCCCCATCTCAAACGCCGGAGGGGCTGATTTTTCAGCCCCTCCGGCGCTTGAGGAGGCCCGCCCGGCAGGGCTTTCGGGAAGGGGCGGGGAGGGGAAAGACTAGGGCGACCCAGTGATCCACGGTGGACGGGAGCGCACATGAAGATCCTCATCAGTGCCGACATGGAAGGCGCCACGGGCGTCACCTGGCCCGCCGACGTCCTGCCGGGCACCCCGCAGTGGGAACGCTGCCGCGCGATGTTCACCTCCGACGTGAACGCCGCCGTGCTCGGCTTCTTCGACGGCGGCGCCGACGAGGTACTCATCAACGAGGCCCACTGGTCGATGCGCAACCTGCTCCTGGAGCAGCTCGACGAACGCGCCGAGATGCTCACCGGCAAGCACAAGAGCCTCAGCATGGTCGAGGGCGTACAGCACGAGGGCGAGCAGGCCGTCGACGGCATCGCGTTCGTCGGCTACCACACGGGCGCGGGCGCGGACGGCGTCCTCGCGCACACCTACCTCGCCAACTCCCTCACCGGCGTCTGGATCAACGGCGTCCGCGCCAGCGAGGGACTCCTCAACTCCCATGTGGTCGCGGAGTACGGCGTGCCCGTCGTGCTCGTCACCGGCGACGACCTGACCTGCGAGGACGCCCTCGGGTACGCGCCGGAGGCGCTGAAGGTCGCCGTCAAGGACCATGTCTCGCGGTACGCGGCGATCTGCCGTACTCCGGCCCGTACCGCCGCCGACATCAGGGCCGCCGCGAAGGAGGCCGCAGCGCTCGCGGTGCGCCACGACCCCGTGCGGGGCGGACCGTTCACCGTGGAGATGGAGTTCGACGCCGCGCACCTCGCGATGTCCGCCACCGTCGTACCCGGCGTACGGCAGCACGCGGAACGCAAGGTGAAGTACACCAGCGACACGATGTACGAGGGCATCCGCACGTTCAAGGCCGTCACGACGATCGTCTCGGCCGCAGTGGAGGAGCAGTATGGCTGACGGACCCGAGCGGGAGGCGCGGGAGCTCGACGCGCAGGCGCTGGACGAAGTGGTGTGCTTCACCAGCGAGTTGATCCGGATCGACACCACCAACCACGGCGACGGCGCGTGCCGCGAGCGCCCCGCCGCCGAGTACGCCGCCGAGCGGCTCGCGGACGCGGGCCTCGAACCCGCCCTCCTGGAGCGCACCGAGGGCCGCACCAACGTCGTGGCCCGGCTCGAAGGCACCGACCCGTCCGCAGACGCGCTGCTCGTCCACGGCCACCTCGACGTCGTCCCCGCCGAGGCCGCCGACTGGCAGGTCGACCCGTTCTCCGGCGAGGTCCAGGGCGGCGTCGTCTGGGGCCGGGGCGCCGTCGACATGAAGAACATGGACGCGATGATCCTCGCGGTCGTACGCGCCTGGGCCCGCGCGGGCGTACGGCCCCGCCGGGACCTGGTGATCGCCTTCACCGCCGACGAGGAGGCCAGCGCCACCGACGGCTCCGGCTTCCTCGCCGACCAGCACCCCGGCCTCTTCGAGGGCTGCACGGAGGGCATCAGCGAGTCCGGCGCCTTCACCTACCACGCCGCGCCCGACCTGCAGCTCTACCCGATCGCGGCGGGGGAGCGCGGCACCGGCTGGCTGAAGCTCACCGCCAGGGGCCGCGCCGGACACGGCTCCAAGGTCAACCGGGCCAACGCGGTGTCGGCGCTCGCCGCGGCCGTCGCCAGGATCGGCCAGTACGAGTGGCCCGTACGCCTCACCCCGACGGTGCGCGCGGCCCTCGCCGAACTCGCGCGCCTGCACGGTCTTCAGGCGGACGTGACCGCCCCGGACTTCGACGTGGACTCGCTGGTCGGCAAGCTGGGCCGCGCCGCCGAACTCGTCGAGCCGACCGTGCGCGGCAGCGCCAACCCGACGATGATGCAGGCCGGTTACAAGGTCAACGTGATCCCCGGCGAGGCCGTGGCCTACGTCGACGGCCGCTTCCTGCCCGGCGGCGAGGAGGAGTTCCGCGAGACCCTCGACCAGCTCACCGGGCCCGCCGTGGACTGGGAGTTCCACCACCGCGAGGTCGCCCTGGAAGCGCCGGTCGCCTCGCCCACGTACGACCGGATGCGGGCCGCCGTCGAGGAGTTCGCGCCGGAGGGGCACGTCGTGCCGTACTGCATGTCCGGCGGAACGGACGCCAAGCAGTTCTCCCGCCTCGGCATCACCGGCTACGGCTTCTCACCGCTGAAGCTTCCGCCCGGCTTCGACTACCAGGCGCTGTTCCACGGTGTGGACGAGCGGGTGCCGGTGGACGCGCTGCACTTCGGGGTACGGGTCCTGGACCGGTTCCTCCGGACGGCATGAATCCTCCCCGCCCCGCCCCTTCCCGAAAGCTTGCAGCTGCTGTCGTTCGGCTTTCCCACCGTCGTGGCCGGTCGCGCAGTTCCCCGCGCCCCTATCGGGGCAAATCCAGCCCGCCCGCAAAATCCAGCCCCTCCGGCGTTTGAGGAGCGGGGGTCCGGGGGCTGGCCCCCGAAGCGCCGCAGGCTTTCGGGAAGGGGCGGGGTGGGGAGGAAAGAACCCGGCGCACACGACCACAGAAAGTGGGGGGACATGACCACCACCGCACCCTACGGGGCATGGGAATCACCCATCGACGCCGCACTCGCGGCCTCGCACGACGGCGCCCCCGACCACGTCGCGTTCGTCGGCGACGAGGTGTGGTGGACCGCGCCCCGCCCCACCGAGGGCGGCCGCCGCGCCCTGATGCGCAGGCGCCCCGACGGCACCGAGGAGTCGCTGCTGCCCGAGCCGTGGAACGTCCGCAGCCGCGTCATCGAGTACGGCGGAGTGCCCTGGACCGCCACCACCCGCCCGCACGGCGGCCCAATCGCCGTGTTCGTCGACTTCACCGACCAGCGGCTCTACGCCTACGAGCCCGACCGCCCCGGCGCCGCACCCCGCCCCCTCACCCCCACCTCCCCGGTGGGCGGCGGCCTGCGCTGGGCGGACCCGCGGCTGCTCCTGGACCGGGGCGAAGTCTGGTGCGTACTGGAGGAGTTCACCGGCGAGGGGCCGGGCGACGTGCGCCGCCTCATCGCCGCCGTACCCCTCGACGGCTCGGCGGCCGGGGACCGCGCGCGGGTGCGTGAACTCACCGACGGCACACACCGGTTCGTCACCGGACCACGTCTGACCGCCGACGCCCGGCGCATGGCCTGGCTCGCCTGGGACCACCCGCGGATGCCGTGGGACGGCACGGAACTCCGCGTCGCCGAACTCGCCGCGGACGGCGCCCCGCACGACGTACGGACGGTCGCGGGCGGCACCGACGAGGCGATCGCGCAGGCCGAGTGGGCTGAGGACGGCACGCTGCTCTTCGCCTCCGACCGCAGCGGCTGGTGGAACCTGTACCGGACGGCCGTCCCGGAACCCGGCGCCGCCCCCGCCGGACCACCCGCCGAACTCTGCCCCCGCGAAGAGGAGTTCGCCGGACCGCTGTGGAAGGTGGGCCTGCGCTGGTTCGCGCCGCTCGCGGGCGGGCTGATCGCCGTCGTCCACGGCAAGGGCGCCACCGCCCTCGGCATCCTCGACCCCACGACCGGCGAGGTCGTCGACGCCGCCGGACCCTGGACCGCCTGGTCGCCCACCCTGGACGCGAGAGGCAGCCGCGTCGTCGGCGTCGGCGCCGGGCCGCACACCGGCCCCGAGGTCGTCGAGCTGTGCACCGCCATCGGCCGCGCCCGCGTCATCGGCAACCGGCACACCGACCCGGTGGACCCCGCGTACTACCCGGAACCCCTGATCCGCACCTTCGACGGCCCGGACGGCCGCGACGTGCACGCGCACCTCTACCCGCCGCGCAACCCCACCCACCGCGCCCCCGACGGCGAACTCCCGCCCTACGTGGTGTGGGCGCACGGCGGCCCCACCTCGCACGCGCCGCTCGTCCTCGACCTGGAGATCGCCTACTTCACCTCGCGCGGCATCGGCGTCGCCGAGGTCAACTACGGCGGGTCCAGCGGGTACGGCAGGGAGTACCGCGACCGGCTGCGCGAGCAGTGGGGCGTCGTGGACGTCGAGGACTGCGCCGCCGTCGCCCGCGCACTCACCGACGAGGGCACCGCCGACGCCGCCCGGCTCGCCGTGCGCGGCGGCAGCGCGGGCGGCTGGACGGCGGCGGTCTCGCTCGCCACGACCGACGTCTACGCCTGCGGCACCGTCAAGTACCCGGTACTCGACCTCACCGCGTTCGCCTCCGGCGAGACCCACGACTTTGAATCGCACTACCTGGAGTCCCTCGTCGGACCCCTCACCGAGGTCCCCGGCCGCTACCGCGACCGCTCCCCGATCCGCCACGCCGACCGCGTCACCGCCCCGTTCCTGCTGCTCCAGGGCCTGGACGACCTGGTCTGCCCGCCCGCCCAGTGCGAGCGGTTCCTGGAGCTGATGAAGGGCCGGGGCGTGCCGCACGCCTACCTCGCCTTCGAGGGCGAGGGCCACGGCTTCCGGCGCGCGGACACCATGATCCGCGCCGTCGAGGCCGAACTCTCCCTGTACGCCCAGGTGTTCGGCTTCGAGCCCACCGGTGTGCCGCGACTGGAGCTGGAGCGATGAGAACGGCGAACCCCGCTGCTCCGATGCCCGCACTGACCCGTCCCCGGCGCCTGGTCCCCGGCGACCGGGTGGCCGTCGTCGCGCCCAGCGGCCCCGTCCCCGAGGACCGCCTCAAGGCGGGGCTCGACGTGCTGCGCGGCTGGGACCTGGACCCGGTGGTCGCGCCCCACGTCCTCACCGGGCACGGCCGGATGACGTACCTCGCCGCCTCCGACCGGCAGCGCGCCGACGACCTGGAGCAGGCCTGGTGCGACCCCTCCGTGGCCGCCGTGTTCTGCGCCCGTGGCGGCTACGGTGCCCAGCGCATGGTGGACCTGCTCGACTGGGGCGCGCTGCGCGCCGCGGGGCCCAAGGTGTTCGTCGGCTACAGCGACATCACAGCCCTGCACGAGGCGTTCGCCGTACGTCTGGGCCTCGCCACGCTGCACGGCCCGATGCCGGCCACCACCGACTTCCTCGACACCGCCCGCGCCCGCGACCACCTGCGGGCCACGCTCTTCGCACCCGAGTCGACCCGTACGATCACGGGCCTGCCCGGCGTCGCCCCGCTCGTCCCCGGACGCGCGCGCGGCGTCACCCTCGGCGGCTGCATCGCCCTCCTCGCCGCCGACCTGGCCACCCCGACCGGCCGCCCCTCGGCCCGCGGCGGCCTGCTCTGCCTGGAGGACACCGGCGAGGAGCCGTACCGCCTGGACCGCATCCTCACCCAACTCCTGCGCTCCGGTTGGCTCGACGGCGTCGCGGGCGTCCTCCTCGGCTCCTGGGCGGAGTGCGGCCCGTACGAGGAGGTCCGTGCCGTGCTCGCCGACCGCCTCGGGCCGCTGGGCGTGCCGGTGGTGGAGGAGTTCGGCTTCGGGCACTGCGCGGGCGCGCTGACGGTACCGCTCGGGGTGCGGGCGGAGCTGGACGCGGACGCGGGTGAACTGCGGCTCCTCGAACCGGCGTTGACCTGAGGCGAACCTCGCCCACGGATCAGCCGGTGGCGGCCGGGGCCAGGGTGCGGAAAGCTGACCCGCATGGTTTCGGTAGTGCAGAACATCGCGATCGACTGTGCGGACGCCTACGAGCTGGCCCGCTTCTGGAGCCGGGCGACCGGCCGACCCGTCGATCCGGAGTCCGGTCCCGGCGACCGGGAGACCCGCGTACTCCTAGCGGAGGGCCCGGCCCTGTACTTCAACCAGGTGCCCGAGCCGAAGACGGTCAAGAACCATATGCATCTGTGCCTGCGCCCGGAGACCTCGCGCGAGCAGGAGGTGGAACGGCTCCTCGGCCTCGGCGCCACGTTCGTCGCCGATCACCGATCTCCCGACGGCACCGGCTGGGTCGTCCTCGCCGACCCGGAGGGCAACGAGTTCTGCGTACTGCGCGGCGAGTCGGACCGGACCGGCCGTTGACGCCCGCCGACATGCACCCGGACATGCACCCTGTCGACGAGGCCCTCGTGCGGCGGCTGATCGCGGGCCAGTTCCCGCAGTGGGCCGGGCTGCCGGTTGAGCGGTTTCCCTCCGGTGGGACGGTCAACGCGATGTACCGGCTCGGCGACGACCTGGCCGTACGGCTGCCGCTGGTACGGGGCGGCGCCGGCGACGTGGCCCTCGACCGGACCTGGCTGCCCCGCCTCGCGCCGCGACTGCCCGTTCCCGTACCGGAGTTGCTGGCCACCGGAGAGCCCGCCGAGGGGTACCCGTGGCCCTGGTCGGTGGGCCGGTGGCTGGCCGGGGAGAACCCCGAGGCAGGCGCGTTGCGCGAGCCGGCGCTGCTCGCCGAGGACCTGGCCGGGTTCGTGACGGCGATGCGGAACGTCACCCTTCGCGGAGCACCGCGGGCGCATCGCGGCGGCCCGTGCGCCTTGCTCGACGCGGGGACGCGGGCGGCGGTCGAGGAACTGCGCGGGATTCCGCAGGAGGGCGTCGACTGCGATGCCGCCCTCGCGGTGTGGGAGGAGGCCCTGGACGCCCCGGCCTGGGACGGGCCGCCGGTGTGGCTGCACGCCGATCTCCTGCCGGGCAACCTGCTGGTCGACACCGCCGGGCGGCTCTCCGCGGTGATCGACTTCGGCTGCGTGGGCGTGGGCGACCCGGCCTGCGACCTGTTCCCGGCGTGGGGCCTGCTGCCGCCCGACGCGCGCCGAGTCTTCCGCGCCGCCCTGGACGTGGACGACGCGACGTGGGTACGCGGCCGGGGCCGTGCCCTCTCGCAGGCGCTGATCGCCCTCCCGTACTACCGGACCACCAACGCGGCGATGGCGTCGGGCGCCCGGCAGGTGATCCGGGCGGTGCTCGGAGCAGCGCCTTCGTAACCACCGCTCGTAACCACCGCTCGTAACCGCCGCTCGTAACCGCCGCAGCCGATCGAGACCGCCGCTCCTCCGGCCATGCCCACGGCCGAGGCGGTACGCCCTGTTGGGCCCGACCGTCTTCAAGTCTGCCGGGACCGACCTTCACTGAATCCCCGTCAACCCGCACCGTGCACGACCGTTGACCCCGTCCTGACACGTGTCACAGCATGAGTGCGGCCCCGGCTTACCCGGCGGTAATTTCGCTCCTCAGTGTGGAGGTCGTGCGTTGTCCCGTTCCGGTTCGCATTCCCGTTCGCGTTCCCGCAGCACCCTGGCCCTCTCCGTCGGCGTCGCCGCGGCCGCCGTCGCCGCGCCCCTCGTGCTCGCCGCGCCCGCGCACAGCGCCCCCCAACAGGCCCGGGCCGAGGGCGAGTTCACCGTCACCCCGCTGAAGTTCACCGTCGACGCGGGCGGCCGCAGCTGCACCGTGGACGCCGACCTCTACCGGCCCGCCGGGGTGGACGCCGACCACCGGGCGCCCGCCGTCCTCACCACCAACGGCTTCGGCGGCAGCAAGGCCGACGGGTCCACCGACGCCACCGCCAAGGCCTTCGCCGAGCGCGGCTATGTGGCGCTCGCCTACTCCGGGCTCGGCTTCGGCAAGACCGGCTGCCCCATCTCGCTCGACGCCCCGGAGTACGACGGCCGCGCCGCCTCCCATCTGGTGGACTTCCTCGCCGGGACGCGCGCCGCCGACGACGGCACGAAGGCCGACTACGTGAGCGCGGACGCGGCGGGCGACCCGCGCGTCGGCATGATCGGCGGCTCGTACGGCGGCGCCATCCAGATGGCCACGGCCGCCCAGGACCAGCGCGTCGACGCCCTCGTACCGCTGATCACCTGGAACGACCTGGCGTACTCGCTCGACCCGAACAACACCGCGCAGTCCCCGACCCTGGGTGGTGTCTCCTCGGACACGCCCGGCGCCTACAAGTACCAGTGGACCAACGGGTTCTTCCTCATCGGCGAGGCGCAGGGCCTGCTGAACCCGAGCCTGGACCCATCCCGGCTCGGCGACTCCGGCTGCCTGCACTTCGTCGCCGGGGCCTGCGAGACGAAGCGGCTGCTCGACCAGAAGCGGTATCCCGCCGAGCGCACCGCCGAGATGCTGCGGTACGCGCGCGGTGTCTCGCCCGTCTCGTATCTGGACCGGGTGAAGGCGCCGACGCTCCTCGTGCAGGGGCAGGCCGACACGCTGTTCAACCTCAACGAGGCGACGGCCACGTACAAGGCACTCAAGAAGAACGGCACCGAGGCCAAGATGGTCTGGCAGTCCTGGGGGCACAGCGGCGGCATGACGGACCCGGCGTCCGGTGAACTGAACCTGGGCGAGGGCAACTTGGAGACGTCGTACGTCGGCAAGCGCATCCTCGCCTGGTTCGACCGCTACCTGCACCGGCAGAAGGACGTCGACACCGGTCCGGACTTCGCGTACTACCGGGACTGGAAGCCGGGCGCCGACGCGTACGCCACAGCGGAGAAGCTGCCGGAGCTCTCGCAGAAGCTGTATCTGTCCGGGGACGGCAAGCTCGTCGACAACCGCGCCAAGGTGGCGCGCGGCAGCCGCGAGTACCGCAACTGGCTCGTGCCCACCAGCCACTCCGAGAGCTCCCTCGCCGGGATCGTCGGGCTCGGCGACCCGGCCCCGCACGACACCAAGGGCACCTATCTCGACTGGACCAGCGAGCCGCTCACCGAGGCCACCGACGTCGTCGGCGCCCCGAAGGCCACCCTCAAGGTCGTCTCGCCGAAGGCGGAGCGGACGCAGAACTCCGGAGACGCGGCGGACCAGCTGGTGCTCTTCGCGAAGCTGTACGACGTGGCGCCCGACGGCACCAAGACGCTGGTGCACCGCCTGGTCGCGCCCGCGCGCGTGCCGGACGTGACGCGCGAGTTCACCGTGACCCTGCCGGGCATCGTGCACCGCTACGAGAAGGGCCACCGCCTGCAGTTCGTGATCGCCGCCAGCGACGACGCGTACTACGGGAACCGGGGCGTCAAGCCGGTGACGGTCACGCACGAGCCGTCGGACACGGGGGTGCTGCGGCTGCCCGTGGTCCGCTAGACGGCGGCTCCCGGTCTCCGTAGCCCGTACGGGGCCGCGGCGGCTCCCCGGCCTCCGTAGCCCGTACGGGGCACTTCGCCACCCGGAGGCCGGTTCGCCGGGCCGCTCATCGTGCGCGACGGTGAGCGGCTGTCCATGGTGGGAGCCACGCGGCGGTCGGCCGTGCCCCGGACGGAAGGGTCCACCATGAGCCCAGGCGCCTCCTCGAACGGCAGTGGCAAGGGCGGCGGGAGGACACGCGGGCTGTTCACGCCCGCACGGCTGACGGTCGCCGCGCTCGGCGTCCTCGGCCTGGTCTTCATCTTCGAGAACACCAGCCACACCAAGATCCGGCTCCTCATCCCCGAGGTGACGATGCCGCTCTGGACGGCGCTCCTCGCCACCGGACTGATCGGCGCGCTCTGCGGGGCCTACTTCATGCGGAGGCGCCAGTGAGGACCGCTGTCCGTCGCCTCGGAGTGCTCACCGCCACCGCTCTGGCGGCAACCGCGCTCACCGCGACACCGTCCGTCGCCGCCACCGCCACCGCCACCGCTGCCGCCACCGCCACCGCTGCCGGGCCGCCGGTGCCGGACTTCAACGGGCGGCCGCTCATGGACGTCTTCCGCACGGTCGACCACCGCACCCGCGTCGAGGCCCACGACCTCAGCGGCTTCGAGCGGCAGGTGCTGTGGCCGCCGAACTGGAAGGTGTGCACACAGACACCCGAGGCCGGCGTCGAACTCGCCGAGCGGAAGGTGGAGGTGGGCGTGGTGAAGAAGACGGAGAAGTGCCCCGCCTCTCCCCGAGTAGGCCGGGTCCCGCAGCGCTCAACGCCGCCACCATCGCCGCGTACACGGTGAAGCTTGCCGACCGCATCGAAGGGCACCTGAGGGCCGGGGACTTCCCGCTCGTGCTCGGCGGCGACTGCTCGATCCAGCTGGGCGCGTCCCTCGCCATGCGCCGCATCGGACGGTACGGGCTCGCCGCCGGTGGGGGGACCCCCACACGTCCAGATCCGGACGGCCTGCTTCCGGACGAGCTCGCCGCCGTCCTCGGCACGTTGCTCGCCTCCGAACGCTGCGTCGGCCTCAACGTCACCATCCACGACCCGGACCTCGACCCCGACGCCACCGCCGGAGCCCTCCTCGCCGGCCTGGTCGTCGCCGCCTTCGCCGACCCTTCCTGAACCCGAGGGGAACGGCCTCTGGCCCGGTGGCGTCCGGCGTTGTTCCATGGTCGGGTGACGACGATCCGAGCCGACGTACTGACCGTTCCGGGCGTGGAGTTGGGCCCGGAGAACCCCCTGCCCGCGCTCCGGCCGCTCGACGAGGCGCACACCGTCGACGAGCGCACCCGCGCAGGCCTGCCCCGCGACATGGCCCGCCAGGTCGGGTACGAACCGCTGCGCGGCGTCCTGCCCGTGCGCCTGCTCGACGGGTACGGGCGCGACCGCGCCGAGGTCGCCCTCGACACCCTCGTCCTGGAGAACGACCGGCTGCGCGTCACCGTCCTGCCCGGGCTCGGCGGCCGTATCCACTCCCTGGTCCACAAGCCGTCCGAACGTGAACTCCTGTACCGCAACCCGGTGTTCCAGCCCGCCGACTTCGCGCTCAACGGCGCCTGGTTCTCCGGCGGCATCGAGTGGAACATCGGCGCCACCGGCCACACCACGCTCTCCTGCGCACCCGTGCACGCCGCGCCCGTACCGGGCCCCGACGGCAGCCCGATGCTGCGCCTGTGGGAGTGGGAACGCCTGCGCGACCTGCCCTTCCAGGTCGACCTGTGGCTGCCGGACGGCTCGGACTTCCTGTACGTCGGGGTCCGCGTCCGCAACCCGCACGAGAAGCCGGCGCCCGCCTACTGGTGGTCCAACATCGCCGTGCCCGAGGAGCACCGCGTCCTCGTACCGGCCGACGAGGCCTGGCACTTCGGGTACGAGCGCACCCTGCGCCGGGTGCCCGCGCCGGTGTCCGACGGGGTGGACCGCTCGTACCCGCTGCACGGCACGTACCCGGCGGACTACTTCTACGAGGTACCCGACGGCGAACGGCGCTGGATCGCGGCGCTCGACGGCGAGGGGCACGGCCTCGTGCAGACCTCCACCGACCTGCTGCGCGGCCGCAAGCTGTTCCTGTGGGGCGCGGGCACCGGCGGCAGACGCTGGCAGAGCTGGCTCACCGAACCCGGCACGGGAGGATACGCCGAGATCCAGGCGGGCCTCGCCCGTACCCAGCTGGAGCACGTGAAGCTGGAGGCGGAGAGCGAGTTCAGCTGGCTGGAGGCGTACGGGCCGCTGGCCACCGACCCGGAGCGGTCGCACGGCACGGACTGGGCGGCGGCCCGCGCGGAGGTCGCGGGTCGGCTCGCGTCGGCACTGCCGCGCACCACCGTCGAGGAGGCGTACGAGGCGTGGCTGACCCGCGCCGACACCGAACCCGGCGAGCGGCTCCACACCGGCTCCGGCTGGGGCGCGCTCGAAGTGGCCCGCACGGGTGGGAAGTTGCCGGGTACGCCCTTCGAGCCGTCGACGCTCGGCGCCGCGCAGGAGCCATGGCTGGAGCTGTTGCGCGGCGGCACCTACCCCGTGCCGCCCGGGGACGCGCCGCCGGGGCCGACCCTCGTCAGCCGGGCCTGGCGGGACATGCTGGAGACGGCGCCCGCCGATCCCGTCACCGAGTACCACCTGGGCGTCGCACAGTGGCATGCCGGGGACCGGGCGCAGGCGGTGCGCAGTTGGGAACGCGGTCTCGAACTCGCCTCCGGCGCCTGGCCGTTGCTGCGCTGCCTCGCCGTGGCGGATCGCGAGACGGGACACCTGGAGCGTGCCGCAGACCGCTACGCCGAGTCCTTCGACCGGCTGTGTGCCGAGCGGGGCGAGGGGGGTGAGTGGACGGCGGCGACGGTCGCGCTCGCGCGCGAGGCGATCGACGCGCTGCTCGCCGTGGAGCGCCCGGCGGCGGCCCGTTCGGTGTGGTCGCGCCTGGACCCGGCGATCCGGGAGCGCGGCCGCTTCCGCCTGATCCTGGCCCGGCTGCTCCTCGCGGAGGGCGACCGGCCGGCCGCGCGGGCGGTCTACGACGCGGGCTTCGAGGTGGCGGATCTGCGGGAGGGGGCGGAGGCGGTGGGGGAGGTGTGGTCCCGCCTCACGGACGAGCGGTTGCCTCCGGTGTACGACTTCCGGATGCGGCCGACGGTCTGAGGTTTTCCCCTCCCCTCCCCGCCCCTTCCCGAGGGCTCAAAATTGAGCCCCTCCGGCGATTGAGGAGCGGGGGTCCGGGGGCTGGCCCCCGAAGCCGCTGCAAGCTTTCGGGAAGGGGCGGGGAGGGGAAAAGCTCAGGCAGTCGGCCGACGGTCCGCGTACTCGAAGATCGCTCCGTCCGGGTGCAGCGCGATCAGGTTGCGGCCCACCGGCGTGGCCACAGGCCCCGCGACGACGCGGCCGCCGGAGCCGGTGAGGACCTGCGCGGCCTCGTCGACATCCGGCACGGCGACGGTCGCGGTCACCTTCCGCAGCACATCCAGCTCGGCCGCAGGCCCGCTCATCAGGAGGAAGCAGCCCACGGCGGCGACGGACACCCCACCGCGATCGGAGCGCTGCGCCTCCGCGCCGGTCAGCTGCTCGTAGAACGCGACGGCGGCGTCCAGGTCATCGACGCAGATGCGCAGCGTGGTTCCCAGGATCTCCATACGGGGCAGGGTAGTTGGCGCCCAAGGGCCTTGTGATCGTTTCGACCGCATCGGGGCATCGGAGGGCGGGGCCGGTTGCCCTTATATGCTCATGTTTGGGGCGGGGTGTCAGGGGCACTCGGAGTGCCTGCACCACCGCGTGTACGCAACAGCCTGCCCGCAACCGCCTGCGCCGAGCCGGGGTCGGTCGCCACGGGTGTCCGGGAGCCACGCAGGGTCACCGTCTCCCTGTCCGGGCCTGCCGGATGCCCCCTACCCCGGACAGGAAGGACTGAGGCCCGCCATGGACTCCGCCACCGAACCCCGCACTCCCGCCAGCACTCCGGCCCCCGCCCAACTCGTTGAGCTCGCCCAGCAGTTCCGCGTCGACTCCGTCCGGATGGCCGCCGCCGCGGGCTCCGGTCACCCGACTTCGTCCATGTCGGCCGCCGAGCTGATGGCGGTGCTGCTCGGCCGGCACTTCCACTACGACTTCGAGCGGCCCGAGCACCCCGGCAACGACCGCTTCGTCCTCTCCAAGGGGCATGCGTCGCCGCTCCTGTACGCCGCGTTCAAGGCGGCCGGGGCGCTCACCGACGACGAGATGATGACGTTCCGCAAGCACGGCAGCCGCCTCGAAGGGCACCCGACTCCGCAGCGCCTGCCGTGGGTCGAGGTCGCCACCGGATCGCTCGGCCAGGGCCTGCCGGTCGGCGTCGGCATCGCCCTCGCGGCCGCCCGCCTGGAGCGCGACGACCACCGGGTGTGGGTGCTCTGCGGCGACAGCGAGCTCGCCGAGGGCTCGGTCTGGGAGGCCGCCGAGCACGCCGCGTACGAGCAGCTGGACCGGCTGACCCTCCTGGTCGACGTCAACCGGCTCGGCCAGCGCGGCCCCACCCGGCACGGCCACGACCTCTCCGCGTACGCCCGGCGCTTCGCCGCCTTCGGCTGGCACACCGTCGAGGTCGAGGACGGGCACGACATCGACACCCTCGACCGCGCCTTCAACGAGGCCCGCTCCACCGCCGGGCAGCCCACCGTGATCCTCGCCCGCACCCTCAAGGGCAAGGGCGTCGCCGCGGCGGAGGACCAGGAGGGCCTGCACGGCAAGCCGTTGCCCGACCCCGAGGCGGCGATCGCGGAACTCGGCGGCGTACGCGACCTGCACGTCCAGGTCCAACCCCCCGGCCCCACCCGGGTGTTGACGGTCGCCCACCGCGGCGCCCCCGACCTGCCGCACTACGCCCCCGGCACGCACAAGGCCACCCGGGACGCCTACGGCGCGGCCCTCACGGCGCTCGGCACCGTCCGCGACGACGTCGTGGCCCTGGACGGCGAGGTCGGCGACTCGACCCGCACCCAGCTCTTCGGCGAGGAACACCCCGAGCGGTACTTCGAGTGCTACATCGCCGAACAGCAACTCGTCGCCACCGCCACGGGCATGGCCGTACGCGGATACCTCCCGTACGCCGGCACCTTCGCCGCGTTCCTGACGCGCGCCTACGACTTCGTGCGGATGGCCGCCGTCAGCGGGGCCTCCATGGTGCTCGTCGGCTCGCACGCGGGCGTCGGGATCGGTGAGGACGGGCCGTCCCAGATGGGTCTGGAGGACCTGGCGATGTTCCGGACCGTGCACGGCTCCACGGTCGTGTACCCCTGCGACGCCAACCAGACGGCCCAGCTGGTCGCGGAGTTGGCGCAGCAGACCGGCATCCGCTATCTGCGGACGACGCGCGGCGACACCCCGGTGATCTACACACCGGGGGAGCGGTTCCCGGTCGGCGGGAGCAAGGTGCTGCGCACGCACGACGAGGACCGGCTGACCGTCGTCGCGGCCGGGGCCACCGTGCACGAGGCGCTCACCGCCGCGGATGTCCTCGCGGCGTACGGGATCCGGGTGCGGGTCATCGACCTGTACTCGGTCAAGCCGGTGGACCGGGCCACGCTGCGTGAGGCGGCGGCGGACACCGGCTGCCTGCTCACGGTCGAGGACCACCGTGAGGAGGGCGGTATCGGGGACGCGGTGGCGGAGGTCTTCGCCGATGGGAGCCCGCCCCCGCGCCTCGTCCGCCTGGCGGTCCGCACGATGCCGGGCTCGGCGACACCGGAGGAGCAGCTGCACGCGGCGGGGATCGATGCGGAGTCGATCGAGGCGGCGGCCCGGCTTCTTGTGGAGCAGGCCGTGGTGGCGTGATCTTTCCCCGCCCCGCCCCGCCCCTTCCCGAAATCCTGCGGAGCTTCGGGGCTCCGCCCCGGACCCCGCTCCTCAATCGCCGGAGGGGCTCAATTTGAGCCCCGGACCGGCAAATTCAGCCCCTCCGGCGATTGAGGAGGCCCGTCCGGCAGGACTTTCGGGAAGGGGCGGGTAGGGGAAAACTCACTCGCCGTACGCCGCCCCCCGTTCCCCCCGCACCCGAACCCGCACCAACACCGGCCCCCCACCCGCCGGCTCCAGCGCACGGACCAGCTCGGGCCGGAGAAGTTCCGGCGAGTCCACCTCCGTCGCCGCGCACCCGAACGACGCCGCGAGAGCCGCGAAGTCGATACCGCCGAGGTCCGTGCCGGGCACGGCATCCGCACCGAGCCGCCGGCCGAGCGCCTTGACCGCCTCGTAGCCCCCGTTGTCCAACACCACGAACGTCACCGGCGCCCGGTGCCGTACCGCCGACCAGATCGCCTGCACCGAGTACATCGCCGAACCGTCGCCCACCACGCACACCACCCGCCCGCCCCCGGCGAGCGCGCGGCCCACCGCGAGGGGCAGGCCCCAGCCGAGGGCGCCGCTGCCCGTCGTGAGGAACGCGCCCGCCCGCCGGACCGGCACCCGCGCGTGCAGCGCCTCGCGGTGACTGGGCGCCTCCTCCACCAACACCCGCTCCGGAGGCAGGAGTTCGGCCAGGGCGTCCAGGACGTACGCCGCCGACGGCGGATCCGTCGGGACGGCCCGGGAGACCTGCGGGCGCGGCGGAGGGGCCGTCCGCGTGGCCGGTTTCAGCATCGACGTGAGCGTCTCGACGCCCGCCCGCAGCGTCGTCAGGATGCTCGTGCCCACCGGCAGCCACGCCGCCTGCGCCGGGTCGCAGTCCAGGTGGAACAGCGCGCAGCCGTCGCCGAGCAGCGGCCCCGTACCGCTGACGTGGTACGTGAACAGCGGCGCGCCGAGCGCCACCACCACGTCGCAGCCCGCGAGCCGGTCCGCCAACTGCTCCCGTACCGGCGGCAGGAAGCCCTGGAAGAGGGGATGGGTCTCGGGGAAGCCGGAGCGGCCCGACATCGGGCTGATCCACACCCCGGCCCGGGTCCGCTCGGCGAGCGCCACCACCTCGTCGAGCGCGCCCTCGTCGTCCACGCCGGGCCCCACCACGAGCGCGGGCCGCGCGCACCCGTCGAGCCGGGTGGCGAGTTCGGCGAGGGCGTCGGGCGTGGCCGTGAAGGAGCCGTGCACGCTGCGCGGCGCCACGGGCTCGGCCGGTGCGTCCCAGTCGTCCTCCGGCACGGAGAGGAACACCGGTCCGCGCGGATGCGTCATCGCCACCCGGTGGGCCTCGGCGAGCGCGGCCGGCACGTCCTCGGCGCGTGCGGGCTGGCGGCTCCACTTCACGTACGGGCGGGGGAACTCGGCGGGCTCGTCGGCGCCGAGGAACGGGTGCAGGGGGAGGAGCGCACGGGACTGCTGGCCCGCGACGATCACGACGGGCACCCGGTCGCGGTACGCGTTGAAGACCGCGCCGAGGCTGTGCCCGACCCCGCCCGCCGAGTGCAAATTCACCAGTGCCGCACGGCCCGTGCCGAGGGCGTGCCCGGCGGCCATGGCGACGGCTACGGACTCCTGGAGGCCGAGGACGTACCGGAAGTCGGCGGGCCAGTCGCGGAGCATGCGCAGCTCGGTGGAGCCGGGGTTGCCGAACACCGTCGTCATGCCCGTGCGCCGGCACAGGTCCAGAACCGCGTCCCGTACGGTCGTCGGCGGCGGGGTCAGGGGGATCAGCGGGGCCATCGTTCAACTCCTTTGCGCAGAGGGGAAGTCGTACGGGTCCGGGCAGGCGTGCTCAGCCGCCGCGTGCGCCCGCGTGCCAACCGAGCAGCCGCCGCTCCACGCCGAGCAGCGCGGCGTTGCACAGATAGCCGAGGATGCCGAGGAGCACGATCACCGCCCAGACCGTCAGCAGGTCGGAGCGGCTCTGCGCGTCGGTGAGCTGGAAGCCGAGGCCGTCGGCCGTGCCGGGCAGCAGCTCGGAGAAGACCATCAGGATCAGGGAGAGGGAGAGCGAGAGCCGCAGGCCCGCGAAGATCTTCGGCAGGGCGGCGGGAAGCAGCAGGAACCGCACCCGCTGCGGTCCGCTCAGGCCGTACACCCGCGCCGTCTCCACCTGCACCGGGTCCACGCCGCGCGCCCCCTCCGCCGTATTGATCAGCACTGGCCAGACGGCACTGAACACGATGGACGTCACCTGCATCTGCGTACCGAACTCCAGGAACACCACGAACACCGGCACGAGGGCGGGCGGCGGCACGGCGCGGGCGAACTGGAGTACCGGGTCGAGTGCGGCGTGCGCGTACGCGGAGCGGCCGAGGGCCAGGCCGAGGACCACGCCGAGCGCGGCGGCGAGCAGGAACCCGGCGCCCATCCTGGCGACGCTCGGCAGGATGGTGCCGACGGCGGTCTCGGAGAGGAAGGCGTGCGCCACGGGCCCGTCGAACCACAGGCCGTGCATGTGCGCGGCGATCGTCGACGGCGGCGGGAAGAACACACTGCCGTGCGCGCCGGCCGCGAACTGCCAGACGAGCACGGCCAGTGCGAGCACACCCCAGCGGTGCGGGAACGTCACCGGCACCTCCTCAGGTGCCCAGCAAATCGGCCGGGTCGACGGGCTTCTTGAGGAGTTTCTCCTCCACCATCAGGTCGATCAGCTTCCGCATCCGCCGCGGATCGGACTCGTCGGGGAAGCCCGGCAGCGTCAGCTCGCGGGCCCGCTCGGGCGTGATGCGCGCATACCCCGGCAGCACCGCGTCGACGGCGGCCCGGTCCCGCTTGGCGAGCGCCTGCGCCTTGCGGATGGCGCGCCGGAAGGCCGCGGCGGTACGGGGGTTCTCCTCGGCGAACGTGTCGGTGCTGACGTACCCGCTGATCGGCAGGCCCCGCACGGGGGACGCCCCGCCCTCGGCGACGACACGCGCGCCGAGCTTCTCCTTCACGTCCGACAGGAACGGCTCGACGACGTGCGCGGCGTCCACCTGCTTCTCCTCCAGGGCGACGCCCATCTGCGGGAAGGGGATCTGCCGGTACTCCACCGGTCCCGCCTTGTCCTTCGCGAGCACCGCGTCGAAGGTCAGCGACTGGATGTTGTTGAGGATGTTCACCGCGACCGACTTGCCCTTGAGGTCGGCGGCCGACTTGACCGGCGAGTCCTTCGGCACGACGACGTCCATCATGCCGGGCGAGAGGGTGGCGCCCTCGGCGAGGATCCGCGGGTCGAGCGTGCCCTTCTCCCTCGCCTGCAAGAAGGTGACGTAGTTGGCGCCCGCGATGACGTCGAGCTGTCCGTTGGCGAGCGCGGGCAGGGCCTGTACGGACTGCTGCACGGGTTTGATCCGCACCGTCAGGCCCTCCTTCTCGAAGAGCTTCCGCTCGACCGCGATGTGCAGCGGCGCCACGTCCACCAGGGGCAGCGAGGCGACGGTGACGGTGCTCTTCTCCAGGCCGCCCGCCTCGTCCCCGGCTCTCCCGTCCGCACCCCCGGAACAGCCTGCGGCCGCTAGGGCGAGCCCGACGGTCGCGGCGGTCGCGGCGGTCGCGGCCTTCAACTTTCCCCGTACCGAACCCAGTTGAGCCTGCATGCTCGGCGAGGCTAGTTGCTCACTGAATCAACTGCCAGGGGTACTTTCCGGCCGCGTGTGTCGAGTGCCGCCGGTCTCCTCATGGCCTCAGACCCGGCAGAGCAGCTCCCCGTGCAGCACCGCGAACCACCCGTCCGCCTGCTCGCCCCACGTACGCCACGCGGCCGAGATCGCGTGGAGCGCCGCCTCGTCCGCGTGGCCGGACTCGGTGGCGCGGCGGGCGTACGAGGAGTCCGTGGTGCGCTCGGCCCACAGGCCGCTCCACCAGGCGCGCTCCTGAGGCGTGCTGAAGGTCCAGGTCGAGGACGTCGCCGTGACGTCCGTGAAGCCCGCCTCCAGGGCCCACGACTTGAGCCTGCGGCCCGCGTCCGGTTCGCCGCCGTTGGCGAGGGCCACCCGCTCGTACAGATCCAGCCAGTCGTCCAGGCCGGGCGTGCGCGGGTACCAGGTCATCGCCGCGTAGTCGGAGTCGCGTACGGCGACGATGCCGCCGGGCCTCACCACGCGCCGCAGCTCGCGCAGCGCCCGCACCGGATCGCCGACGTGCTGGAGCACCTGGTGGGCGTGGGCCACGCAGAACGTGTCGTCCGGGAAGCCGAGCGCGTGCACGTCGGCGACCGCGAACTCCACGTTGTCCAGGCCGCGTTCGGCCGCCGTGGCGCGGGCCCGGTCGAGGATGCCGGGCGCCGCGTCGACTCCGGTGACGCGGCCCTGCGGGACCAGCGCGGCCAGGTCGGCGGTGATGGTGCCGGGTCCGCAGCCGACGTCCAGGATCGCCATGTGCGGCTTCAGCTCGCCGACGAGGTACGCGGCGGAGTTGGCGGCGGTCCGCCAGGTGTGCGAGCGCAGCACGGACGCGTGGTGCCCGTGGGTGTAGACGGCGGTCTCCTTCGGCATGGCGCGGTCTCCTTACTCGACGCCCGGACCCCGTACAGGCCCGGAAGCGATGACAGCACCGTACGCGCTCTCGCCACATAATGAGACGGGCGTCTCGCGATATGGACGAGAGAGTGTCTGAGGGAAACGCGTTTGCCCCGCTCGCCGCCGCCCGTCGAGAATGCGGAACCATGGGTCACTTGGAAGCCGCACACCTCGAATACCACCTCCCCGACGGGCGCACGTTGCTCGGCGACGTCTCGTTCCGGGTCGGTGAGGGTGCGGTCGTCGCGCTCGTCGGGCCGAACGGCGCCGGGAAGACGACCCTGCTCAGGCTGCTCTCCGGCGAGCTGCAACCGCACGGCGGCGGCGTCAACGTCACCGGCGGCCTCGGCGTCATGCCGCAGTTCGTCGGTTCCGTACGCGACGAGACCACCGTCCGCGACCTGCTCGTCTCCGTCGCCCCGCCGCGCATCCGCGAGGCCGCGCGGGCCGTCGACGCCGCCGAGTACGCCCTCATGACCGTCGACGACGAGGCCGCCCAGCTCCAGTACGCGCAGGCCCTCTCCGATTGGGCCGAGGTGCAGGGGTACGAGGCCGAGACCGTCTGGGACATGTGCACCACGGCCGCACTCGGCGTGCCGTACGACAAGGCCCAGTTCCGTGACGTACGCACCCTCAGCGGCGGCGAGCAGAAGCGGCTCGTCCTGGAGTCGCTGCTGCGCGGCACCGACGAGGTCCTGCTCCTCGACGAGCCGGACAACTACCTCGACGTACCGGGCAAGCGCTGGCTGGAGGAGAAGCTCCGGGAGACCCGCAAGACGGTCCTCTTCGTCTCCCACGATCGCGAGCTGCTCGCCCGCGCCGCCGAGAAGATCGTCAGCGTCGAGCCGGGCCCCGCGGGTGCCGACGCCTGGGTGCACGGCGGCGGCTTCGGTACGTACCACGAGGCGCGGCGCGAGCGCTTCGCCCGCTTCGAGGAGTTGCGCCGCCGCTGGGACGAGAAGCACGCCCAGCTGAAGAAGCTGGTGATCAACCTCCGGCAGGCCGCCGCGGTCAGCCACGAGATGGCGTCCCGGTACGCGGCCGCGCAGACCCGGCTGCGCAAGTTCGAGGAGGCCGGGCCGCCGCCGGAGCCGCCCCGCGAGCAGGACATCACGATGCGCCTGCACGGCGGCCGTACGGGTGTGCGCGCCGTGACCTGCGTCGGCCTCGAACTCACCGGCCTGATGCGCCCCTTCGACCTGGAGGTGTTCTACGGCGAGCGGGTCGCCGTGCTCGGCTCCAACGGCTCCGGCAAGTCCCACTTCCTGCGCCTCCTCGCCGGTGAGGACGTGACGCACACGGGGGAGTGGAAGCTCGGCGCGCGCGTCGTGCCCGGCCACTTCGCGCAGACCCACGCGCACCCGGAGCTGTTCGGCCGCACGCTCCTCGACATCCTGTGGCGCGAGCACGCGCAGGACCGCGGCGCCGCGATGTCCCGACTGCGGCGGTACGAGCTGACGGCTCAGGCCGAGCAGGCCTTCGAACGCCTCTCGGGCGGCCAGCAGGCCCGCTTCCAGATCCTGCTCCTCGAACTGGAGGGCTGCACGGCCCTGCTCCTCGACGAGCCGACGGACAACCTCGACCTGGAGTCCGCGGAGGCCCTCCAGGAAGGCCTGGAATCCTTCCAGGGCACGGTCCTCGCGGTCACCCACGACCGCTGGTTCGCCCGCGCCTTCGATCGGTACCTGGTGTTCGGGTCGGACGGGCGTGTCCGCGAGACGTCGGAGCCGGTGTGGGACGAGCGGCGGGTCGAGCGCGCGCGCTGAGGCCGCGGGGGCTCCGCCCCCGGCCCCCCGCTCCTCAAACGCCGGAGGAGCTTTCCTGCCGTCGTTCGGCTGTCGCGCCGTCGTGGCTGGTCGCGCAGTTCCCCGCGCCCCTTAACAACGCGCCCTACCCCGGCGGGGGCGGGGGCTTCGGGGCGCCCGCGGGCGGGGCCAGCTTCGCGTACGTCGTCGAGGGGACCGGCCCCTCGCCGCCGACCGGAGCCGAACCCTCCCGCGGAAAATACACATCCCGCCCCGCCCCCGGATCCCACCCCGTATCCACCACCCGCTTCTGCATGACGATCGCCGCCCCCAACACCACAAGCCCGACCACCAGCATCAGCACAACCCCGCCAACCGAACCCGCCTTCGCCGCGTTGCCGACGATCGACCCGAACCACCCGAAGTCCGCGTCGCCGAACGTCGTGTTCTCCTCCCCGAACGCGCCGAGCACCTTCAGCAGCAGCGCCGGCAGGAACGTGATCAGCACGCCGTTGAGGAACGCGCCGACCACCGCGCCGCGCCGCCCGCCCGTCGCGTTGCCGAAGACCCCGGCCGCGCCGCCCGTGAAGAAGTGCGGCACCAGACCGGGCAGGACCAGCGCGAGACCGAAGGCCGGATGGAACACCGCGGACAGCAGCCCCAGGCTGACGAGGCCGCCGATGAAGCTGGAGATGAACCCGATGAGCACCGCGTTCTGCGCGTAGGGGAAGACGATCGGCGCGTCCAGGGACGGCACCGCGCCCGGCACCAGCTTCTGCGCGATGCCCTGGAAGGCGGGCACCAGCTCGCCGAGGATCGTACGGACACCGAAGAGGATCACCGCGACCGCGATGCCGAACTGCAGGCCCTGCATCACGGACTGCATCAGATAGTTGCCGACGTCCGTCGCGGCCGTGCCGCCGTCGCCCGCGAAGGCCTTGAACGCCGTCTCCTCCCCGACCTTCACCAGGAAGACGATCGCCATGATCAGGTAGAGGAGCAGCATCGACAGGGCCGTCGCCACCATCGAGTCGCGCAGGAACCGCAGCCCCTCCGGGAGCCTCATGTCCTCCGTGGACCGGCTCCTCTTGCCGACCAACTGCCCGGCCGCGCCCGCCACGATGTACCCGGCGGTGCCGAAGTGCCCGATCGCCACGGTGTTGTTGCCGGTCACCCGCTTCGTCCACGGGTGCGCGAACGCGGGCATCGCGACCAGCATGATGCCGAGCAGCACTCCGCCGACGACCACGACGACGACCGAGGCGTGCCCGGCGGTGGCAAGGACCATCGTCAACAGCGTGGCCATGAACAGCATGTGATGCCCCGTCAGGAACACGTACCGCAACGGCGTGAACCGCGCCAGCAGCAGGCTCACCGCGAAACCGAGAATCATCAGCCACGCGACCCGCGCCCCGTACTCGGCCTGCGCGATGCCGACGATCGCCTCATTGGTGGGGATCACGCCGTGCGCGCCCGTAGCGCCCTGGATCATCTCGCCGAGCGGCGCGAGCGAGCCGACGACCAGGCTCGCGCCCGCGCCGATCAGCAGAAAGCCGAGCGTGGCCTTGATGGCGCCGCCGACGACCTGCCCCGCCGACCTGCGCAGCGCGATCAGCCCGGCCGCGGTGATCAGACCGATCAGATAGGCAGGGACGCTGAGGATCTCGTTGACGAGGAACTTCGCGATCGATACGAGCACGTCCACGCGTCACTCACTCCCGCCCATGTCGGTGTCCAGGCCCGTCAGGTCGTACGTGTCCCGCAGCACACCGTCGACCTCGCCCGTCGAGGTGAAGTCCTCGACCACCCGCACCGGCACCCCGACGTCGCCGAGGGTGCGGGCGATCTCACGCGAGGTGAGGATCGCGTTGGCCTCGGACGCCTTGCCCTTGGCGGAGATCGTGTCCGTGGCCTCGACGGTCACGTACGGCGACCAGCCCCAGCGGTCCAGGACCTGCTCCAGGGTGTTCTTGAGGAACAGGCTGGTGCCGACGCCGTTGCCGCACACGGTGAGGATCTTGTGCATCCCGTGCCCGGCGGAACGCCCGCTGCCACGACCGTGCTGACCATGCTGACCGTGCGTCTTCGCAGGCCGGGCGGTACCGCTGAGCACCGCGTGCAGGGCCTGCGGCGTGGGCGCCTCGCGCAGGGCGGCCGCCGTCGCCGGGTCGGCGAGCAGCCGCGCCAGGGCCGCCATCGCCGCGGTGTGCTCGCTCGCGTCCTTCGCCGCGAGGCCCACGACCAGTTCCACCGGGTCGTTCGTCTCGTGCCCGAACTCCACCGGCCCGTCCAGGCGCACCCACGCCATCCCGGTCCGCAGCACCGCGGGCGAGGGGCGCGCGTGCGCGAAGGCGAACCCCGGGGCGACCACGATGTATGGGCCATTCTCCGCGACGTTGTCGATCATCTCCGTGGTGTACGCCTCGGTGCTCGCGCCCGTCGCCACCATCAGGTCGCCCGCGGCACGCACCGCGTCCCGCCAGCCGGCCGCACGGACGTCGAGCCGTACCGCCTCCACGGGAAGCAGGTCACTCAGCTCAGCCATGCAAAGGATCTTCGCACGGGTGAGCGGATCCGTCGCCCCGTCGTACGCGCCTGCTCGACCGGCCCGGAGCGCCTCGCCGTGCGTGATCGGCGCGGCCCGGGTACCCGTGGAGAGTAGGCACCACGGGCACCCGCCCGACGCCCCGAAGGAGACGGCCATGACCGGAGTGGACCCCGCAGAGCTCGACGACCGGACGCTGCTGCGGGAACTGCAGACCCTGCACAACACCCGCCACGACACACTCCTGCACGCCTCCGACGAGGCCCTCACGGCGCACACCGAGCGGCAGACCGCCCTGGAGAACGAGTACCTGCGCCGCCACCCCGACCGGCAGATCACCGCGGCGCGCACGCGCGACGGCGCCCGAGCGAGGAGAGACTGACCGCCATGGCACACAGGACACTGCTCGCCCGCCACGCCGAGGCCCTCGACGCGTTCACCGACCGGGTGCACAAGATCGCCGCCGACCAGTGGGACGCACCCACCCCCTGCACGGAGTGGACGGTCCGCGACCTCGTCAACCACCTCACCGCCGAACAGCTCTGGGTCCCCCGCCTCGTACGCGACGGCGCCACGATCGCGTCCGTCGGCACGGCCTACGACGGCGACGTACTGGGCGACGACCCGGTCGCCACCTGGGACGAGGCCGCCGAGGCCGCGCGGGCCGCCTTCGCCGAACCCGGCGCGCTCGACGGCACGGTCCACCTCTCGTACGGCCCGTCCTCGGCGACCCACTACTGCGGCCAGATGGTCACGGACCTCGCCGTCCACGCCTGGGACCTGGCCCGCGCGATCGACGCCGACGAACAACTCCCGCGCGCCCTGGTCGACTTCGCGGTCCGCGAGGTCTCGCCGTACGCCGCCGACCTCACGAAGAGCGGCCTCTTCGCACCCTCGGTGGAACCGCCCCCGAACGCGGACGTCCAGACGAAGCTCCTGTGCCTGCTGGGCCGAAAGCCGTAGCGCGCCGAGGAAATCAGCCCCTCCGGCGCTTGAGGAGCGGGGGTCCGGGGGCGGAGCCCCCCGGGTTTGCCGGGCACCTCCCCGGGCATGCGCCCCCTCTGTGGGGCCCACGCACCATGGGCGCGGCGACCCCGGGTGCGCGCCCCACGGTGAACGGTCGATTCGCTCAAAGACCCACACCGACCAGGGAGTTGCAGTACCCATGCGCCCTACCACAGCGGTGAAGCAGCACCCGCACGACGACGCCCCCGACACCGCGGCGGACTTCCGCCGGCTCAGCGACCTCGACGCGCTGCCCGACCCGTCCAGCCGGGACGAGACCGAGAAGCAGCGGCTGCGCGCGGACATCGTGAGCGCCTGGCTGCCCATGGCCGAGCGGCTGGCGGGACGCTTCCGCGACCGCGGAGAGGCGTACGACGACCTGCGCCAGGTCGCCGCCCTCGGCCTGGTCAAGGCCGTCGACCGGTACGACCCGGACCAGGGCTCCGCCTTCGAGAGCTACGCCGTCCCCACCGTCACCGGTGAGATCAAACGGCACTTCCGTGACCACACCTGGACCCTGCACGTGCCCCGCCGCGTCCAGGACCTGCGCAACCGCGTACGGTTCGCCCGCCAGGAGCTGACCCAGACCGTCTCCGGCCGCGCCCCCACCCTCGCGGAGACAGCGGAGCGCGCCGGCCTCAGCGAGGACGAGGCCCGCACCGGCATCGAGGCGCTGGAGAGCTACTCCGCGCTGTCCCTCGACGCGGAACTGAACGGCAGCGAGGACGGCTACGCCCTGCGGGACGCGATCGGCTCCGAGGACCCCGCGCTCGACATCGTCATCGACCGCGAGGCCGCGGCACCCGAGCTGCGCCGACTGCCCGAGCGGGAGCGGGACATCCTCTACATGCGGTTCTTCGACGACATGACGCAGAGCCATATCGCCGAGCAACTGGGGATCTCCCAGATGCACGTCTCCCGGCTGATCAACCGCTGCTGCGCCCGCGTCCGCGACCAGGCCCGGCAGGACGCGGCCTGACGGCCCGGCGGGCACGGCCTGACGGCCCTGCGGGACGCGGTCTGACACGGCCCGTCGGGACGCGGTCCGACCTGGAGGGCCCGCCGCACTCACCCGAGCGGCGGCCCCCTGCGCCCGAATGGTGCTCGCGCGCGGGCGGTTGAGGAACGGTCAGGTTTCCATGGCTCCACGGCGCGGGACCCTGCGCCCCTAGGCCGTGTCCTCAAGGCAGGACCTAGCGCAGCCCGCCCGAAGGAGCCCACCCATGCGTACCGCCCGAGCGTTCGCCGCGGCCGTCCTTGCCTGCGCGGCCGTCGTCACGGCCGCCCCCGTCGCCGTCGCGGGGGAGACTTCCGCCGAGGTCAGCCCCCGTACCGTCGCGCCCGGCGGCACAGTGACGATCTCCGTGTCCTGCCCCTCGACCGGAAGCTCCCCCGCACCGGGCAGCATCGCCGCGAACTCGCAGGCCTTCGCCCGCGGCAGTGTGCGGCTGCACAAGGTCGAGAACGCGTCGATCCCCGGCGTCGGCCCCGCCTACCGCGGCACCGCCCGCATCGCCGACACCAGCGGCTTCACCGGCGGCGGCCCCCATGCCGTGGGCACCAGGTCCGAGTGGACCGTCGACGGTCACTGCCCGCACGACGGCCAGTGGAGCGCGAGCTTCACCGTCTCCAGCGCTCAGCACCACAACAAGGGCGTACGCGGCGGCCTCGGCGGCAGCTTCTCCGACTCGCAGACCACGATGCTCACCGGCGGCGTCCTCGTCGTCGGAGCCCTGGGCTACGCGTACTACCGCGCCCGCCGCCGGGACCGGGCCACGCTGGACCAGGCACCGCAGGACTGAACGCCCGACGACCGGCACCCCGCCCGTATCACCCGCCCCGTTCGGGGCATGGATACGGGCGGCGGCACGTGTGCCGCCGCCACGCTGCGGCACGGCGCGGACGGCGGTACGTATGGACGTACGTACCGGCACCAGGACGGGACGACGGGCGCTCACGACTTCGCGGAGGCTGGCATGCGGCGGACGGACCCGGCGGGCCACGGACCCGTCCGTTACGCGCCGCACGCCCCCGAGCCCGGACTGCCCGTGCTGCCCCGCCTCGCCGAGGTCCTGGCCGCCGCGGCGGACCGCGCACCGGCCGAAGTGCCGGGCGGATCGGGCGCGTTGCGGGAGGCGGCGAGCGGCTACTGGCGGCGCCGCGGCCTGCCCACCGACCCCGGCCACACCGCCGCCGCGCCCGGCCCGGCCCCGCTGCTGCTCGCCGTGACCGCCGCGCTCGCCGGGGACGTGCTGCTGCCCCGGCCCTGCCCCGCCTGGTGGGCGCCCGCCGCCCGGCTCGTCGGCCGGCGCACCTACTCCGTGGCCACGCCCGCCGAGTGCGGCGGGGTCCCCGACCCGTACGCCCTGCTCGAAACGGTACGCAGAGTGCGGGACGAGGGCGGACGGCCGCGGCTGCTGCTGCTCAGCGTCGCCGACGACCCGACGGCCACCGTGGCACCGCCCGAAGTGCTGCACGAGACCGTGGAGGCGGCGCTCGGCGAGGGGCTGCACATCGTCTCCGACGAGACCTGGCGCGACACCCTGCACGACCCGCGCGACACCGTCCTCATCAGCCCCGCCGAGATGGCCCCGGCCCACGTCACCGTCCTCGCCGACCTCGCGGGCGGACTCCTGCCCGGCGACTGGCCCGCCGCGATCGCCCGCTTCCCCGCGTCCCCCGACGGCGCCGAGCTGCGCGCCCACGCCCTGGACGCGCTCACCGGACTCGGCGCGGTCGTCGCCGCCCCCGTATCGGCGGCCGCCGCGTACGCCCTCGCCGAGCCCGAGGAGGTCACCGCGCGCCGCGCCGCCGCCGTCGCCCTGCACGCGCGCGTGGCCGCCGCCGTGTACCGACTCGTCCGGGACGCCGGGGCGCTGGTCCGTCCGCCGCAGGCCGGCCGGCACCTGTACGCGGACCTCGACCCGCTGCGGGCCGGGCTCGTCCGGCGCGGGGTCGGCGACGCGATGGAGCTGGAGGACCACCTCACGCAGGCCCTCGGCACCCCGGTCCCCGGCGGCCACCGCTTCGGCGACGACCTGGCCGCCCTGCGCGTACGCCTCTCCGTCGCCCCGCTGCTCGGCCGTACGCCCGCGGAGCGGCTGGAGTCGCTCACCGCACTGGAGCCGCTCGAATTGCCGCACGTACAGGGAGCGTTGAGCATGTTCGCGTCGGCCCTGGACGCGGTACGGGACGACGCCGCCCCACGAATGGAGCCGCCTCGATGACGCAGCAGTCGGAGTCGACGTCCTCCCGTTCCGCGACCGATGCCGGTGTCCCCGTAGACCCCCGACCGAGCCGACCCGCCCAGGCGACCCCGCCGGTCGAGCCGATCCATCCGATCCATCCGACCCATCCGACCCATTCGATCCATTCGATCCATTCGATCCATTCGATCCATCCGACCCATTCGAACCATCCGATACGACCGCTCCCGCCGCTCCCGCCGCTCCCGCCGCTCCCGCCGCCGCCGTCCCCCCGGCCGCTCGGCGAGGGGCGCCGCTGGCCGCGGAGCTTCGCGGACCGGCTGACCGCTCCGCTGCCGGGTGTGCAGGCGTTCGCCCGTTTCGCGCGCGAGGGTGCGACCCGGCCCGACGCGGAAGGGCTCGCCGACATCCCCCTGCTGCCCTTCGAACCGGGACCGCTGCCCCGGCCCGCCGCCACCGACATCGCCGTCACCTGGGTCGGGCACGCCAGCTGGGTCGTCGGTATCGGCGGCCTGACCGTGCTCACCGACCCCGTGTGGTCACGGCGCATCCTCGGCATCCCCGCCCGGATCACCCCGGCGGGCGTGGCCTGGGCGGCGCTGCCCCGCGTCGACGCCGTGGTGATCAGCCACAACCACTACGACCACCTGGACGCCCCCACCCTGAAGCGGCTGCCGCGCGAGACACCGCTGTTCGTCCCGGCCGGGCTCGGCGGCTGGTTCCGGCGCCGCCGCTTCCGCTGCGTGACCGAGCTCGACTGGTGGGAGGCGACCGAACTGGGTGGGGTGCGCTTCGACTTCGTGCCCGCCCACCACTGGTCCAAGCGCACCCTGACCGACACCTGCCGTTCCCTGTGGGGCGGTTGGGTCCTCACCGATCCCGCCGGCCGCAAGCTGTACTTCGCCGGTGACACGGGCTACGGCCACTGGTTCACGGAGATCGGCCGCCGCCACCCCGGCATCGACCTGGCGCTGCTGCCGATCGGCGCGTACGACCCGCGCTGGTGGCTCAGCGACGTCCACTGCGACCCGGAGGAGGCGGTCCGCGCGATCACCGACCTCGGCGCTTCCCGGCTTGCCCCGATGCACTGGGCGACGTTCCTGCTCTCCGCCGAGCCGGTCCTCGAACCCCTCACCCGCGTCCGCCGCGCCTGGACCGAGAAGGGCCACCACCGCGACGACCTGTGGGACCTCCCGGTGGGGGCTTCGCGCGTCCTCGGCTCGGCGGGGGAACGGTCCGAGCAGGCCGCGTTGACCGAGCGGGCCGGGCGGGCTGAGTCGACCGAGCAGGCGGGCAGGCTGAGTTGACCTGGCTGGCCGGGCGGGCTGAGTTGACCTGGCAGGCCGGGCAGACCGGGCAGAACCAGGAGGCCGAGCAGAATCAGCAGACCGAGTCGGTCGGGAGCCGCGTCGTAGGGGCCTGGGAGTTCAGGTCTTCGAAATCCGGGGTCGCCGCAGCCGCTTCCACGCCGGTGGCGCGACGCTGACCAGGACCGTTAGTCCGACCGCCGCCACCACGCCCTCCCACGGCTCGGGGAAGAGAGAGCCGCCGAGGATCCCGATCACCTGGTACGTGGCGGCCCACGCCAGGCACGCCGGAGCGTTGCCGCGGATGAAGCGGCGCAGCGGCATCTTCGCGAGCAGGCAGGCCAGCATGACCGGGATCCGGCCGGCCGGCACGAGGCGGGAGAGGACCAGGACGGCCACCCCGTGCGCGTCCAGCTTGTCCCGCGCCCGCGTGAGCCGCTCCTCGGGCGCCCGGTCGCGCAGCGCACGCAGCCAGCGCGAGCCGTTCTTCGAGCGCAGGCCGCGCTGCCCTAGCCAGTACAGGCCGACATCCCCCAGGAACGCCGCGCACGACGCCACCAGGAACACGAACAGCAGCGACAGCGGCGCCGAGTGATGGAACGCCACCACCGCCGCCGAACTGACCAGGGCTCCCGTCGGCACCACCGGCACGAGCGCGCCGATCACCACGAGCAGGAACAGCGACGGATAGCCCACCGCCTGCTGCGTGGACTCCGGCGGCACCTCCGCCGCCAGGCCCAACACCCTTGCGCCGACGTTCACTTGGCGACCCCCGGGCGGACACTCTCGCCGTGCCCGAGCCGGTGCACCGCCACCTCGGGGGCCAGCCGCGCCGCCAGCCGCGCGAACTCGTCGCCCGGCGCGTGGAATTCATGCGGCCGGACCGCGTCCAAGCCGATCGGCCAGTACGTGCCGTAGTGCACCGGCACCGCGGCGCGCGGCGCGATCCGGGACAGGGCCACCGCCGCGCGCCGCGCGTTCAGATGACCGTGCCCGAGGTACGGGCCCCAGCCGCCGACCGGAAGCAGTGCCACGTCCACCTCGCCCACCTCGTCGGCCAGCGAGTCGAACAGGCCGGTGTCCCCGGCGAAGTACGTACGCGCCTCACCGCTCACCACGAAGCCGAGCGCCGGACAGCGGTGCGGGCCGACCGGCAGCCGCCGCCCGTCGTGCAGCGCGGAGACCGCCCGTACGGTCACGTCGCCGACCGGCACCTCGTCCCCGGGTGCGACCTCCGTGACCTCCAGACCGGTCAGGCGGCGCAGCCCCGGGACCGCGACCGGGGCGCCGCGCGGCACCAACAGGCGGGTGCCGGGCGGGAGTTGGGCCAGCGACGGCAGGTGCAGGTGGTCGGCGTGCAGATGGGAGACGAGCGCGACGTCGGCGGTCCGCGCGGCCGGTGCGGGCAGGTCCCCTCGGCGCCGCCGCAGATGCGCGAGGCGGCGGGCGAACAGCGGATCCGTGAGGACCCGTACGCCCGCGTCCTCGACCGTGCACGTGGCATGGCCCCACCAGGTGATCTCCACCGGCACGTACGGCCTCCTTCCGCGCTTGCACGGCACTGCTCCGAGCCTACGGCGAGTAGTAGGGTCGGCGGACATCAGGGACAGGAGGGGACGGCATGGGTGAGCTGAGGGTGGCGGCCATCGCCAGCCTGACCCCGCTGGAGGAGCTGGACCGGGACCCATTCCTCGTGGACTCCCGAAGCCAGTACGCCATGTGCGCCCGCTGGGCCGCGGACCGCGGCTACGTGGTGACACGTGAACTGCTCGTGCACCGGCTGCGCACCGACCACCTCAGCCTCTGGGCGGACGTGGAGGCGGGCCTCGTCGACCTGTTCGTGACGCCGAGCCGCCGCGTCCTGGAGCGCGCCCTCGCCTGCGCGGACGACTTCACGGAGGAGTGCGTACGGCGCGGGGTGCGCCTGGAGACGGCAGGGCTCGACGAACCGTCGTACGACGCGGAGATGAAGGCCCGGGTGCATCGCCGTCTCTCGATGCCGACTGCGGGGTACGACGGCTGCTGAACCGGTTCGGGGCTGCGCCCCCCGGGGCCCCCGCCCGGCTCCCTTTTCGGCTGCGGCGCCGTCGTGGCTGGTCGCGCCCCGCGGCAGAGCCGCAAATCTCACAGCCCCGCGCCCCTATCGGGGCACTGCCCAGCCCGCCAGGCGCCCCCGTGGCACGCTGGGACCGGGCCCGGCCCGAGTACCCCGGGCACCAGAACGTGAGGTGGACGTGGCCGACAGCAAGTGGCGCCAGACCGGGCGGGCCGCGTGGCGGATCGGCGCCGTCTGGGCGGTCGGTACCGTCACGATGCTGGTCCTCGCCGGGCTCCTGCCGGAGTTCCGGCTGCAGTCCGAGAGCGGCGACAGCGCCACCCGGATCGGCATCACCGCGGCCATCGGCGCCGGAGTCTTCGGTCTGCTGAGCGCACTGGTGTGGCCGCTCGTCGTCCGCGCGCTGCTGCTCGTGCCCGCCCTGGTCCTCGGCCTGCTGGTGTTCTTCCTCAACGGCTCGCTGCTGCTCGTCGCCCTCAGCCTGATCCCGGACGGCCGCGGCGAGTCCGACCCGCAGACCGCCGTGGTCGTCGCCGCCGTGATGTCCGCCGTGGCCTCGGCGACGTCCACCGCGCTCGCCGTCCGCGACGACACCGCGTACCGCCGCAGGCTCTACCGCCTCGCCGACCGGCGCCGCCGCCGGGCCGCCGCGGTCGCAGGGCCGCGCGCCCCCGGCACCGTCTTCCTGCAACTGGACGGCGTCGGCCACGACGTGCTGCGGGACGCCGTCGCCGAGGGCCTGATGCCGACCGTCGCGGGACTGCTCGCCGAACGCCCCGGCGATCCCCCGAGCCACCGCCTCACCCCCTGGCGCACCGACTGGTCCAGCCAGACCGGCGCCAGCCAGCTCGGCATCCTGCACGGCAGCAACCACGACGTGCCCGCCTTCCGCTGGTTCGAGAAGGAGCACGGCGAGGTCGTGGTCTGCAACCGGCCCGCGAGCGCCGCCGAACTGCAGCGCCGCGCCGTCGCCCGCACCGGGGACGCGGGCCTGCTCACCGTCGACGGCGCCAGCCGCGGCAACCTCTTCAGCGGCGGCGCCGACCAGCTCGCCCTGGTCCTCTCGGTCGCCGCCCGCCGAGGCCGCGCCAACCGGTCCCGCGCCGGGTACTTCGCGTACTTCTCCGACCCGGCGAACGCCGTCCGTACCGCCATGTCCTTCGTCGCCGAGGTGATCCGCGAGATCGCCCAGTCCACCCGCGCCCGGCTCCGCGGCACCCGCCCCCGGGTGGGCCGCGGCGGCCTCTACCCGTTCATCCGGGCCTTCGCGACCGTCGTCGAACGGGACGTCGTCGTCGCCGCGGTGATAGGGGACATGCTCGCCGGACGCAGCGCCGTCTACGCGGACCTGGTGGCGTACGACGAGGTGGCGCACCACTCCGGGCCGCGCAGCCGGGACGCGGAGCAGGTCCTGGTCCGCCTCGACCGCTCGCTCGCGCTGCTCGCCAAGGTCGCCGAGCACGCGCCGCGCCAGTACCGCATCGTGCTCCTGTCCGACCACGGCCAGAGCCCGGGCGAGACGTTCCGCGCCCGCTACGGGCTGACCCTCGGCGACCTGGTGCGGGCCGGCTGCGGGCTGCCCGTGCCGCGCCGCGCCCGGCGCACCCGCAGCGGCGCGGAGGCGCGCGCCGCGGTGCTCGCCGCGCTGCACCGGCCGGTGGAGGAGGGCGGCGAGCAGCGCAGGCCCGCGAAGCGCCGTGAACCCGTCGTCCTGGCCTCCGGCAACCTCGGCCTGGTCTCCTTCCCCGACGTGCGCGGCCGGATGACACGCGAGCAGCTCGACCGCCGCCACCCCGCGCTCCTGCCCACCCTCGCCAACCACCCGGGCATCGGCTTCCTGCTGGTCCGCAGCGAGGAGCACGGCCCGCTGGTGCTCGGCCCGCGCGGCGCGGAGATCCGCCTCGACGAGCTGCCCGACGACCCGGACCCAGCCGAACTCCCGGAGCCGCTGCGGGGGTTCGGCCCGGGCGCAGTCGCCGCCGTGCGCCGCACGGACGGCTTCCCGCACGTCGCGGACATCATGGTCAACTCCTCGTACGAGCCGGGTGCGGGCGGTGCGGGCGGTGCGGGCGACGGCGAGGTGCTGGCCTTCGAGGAGCAGATCGGCTCGCACGGGGGCCTCGGCGGCGCCCAGGGCCGACCCTTCCTGCTCTCCCCGTACACGCTCTCGCCGCCGGTCGAGGACGGGGCGGAACTGGTCGGCGCCGAGCAGGTGCACGGGGTGCTTCGCCGCTGGCTGCGGGAGGCGGCGGACGGACCGCAGGTGCCGTTGAGTGCCCTGCCCGACCGTACGGAGAATCCGCGCCCGGCCGAACCCGTGGACGAACATTTTGCGGCCGACGACCGCGCCGTGGAGGACAAAACCCACTGATTTGGTGCAGCGTTCAACGTGCCCGACCATAGGCCGTCGTCCGGCGATCCCGGGCGGCCCCAGCACGACGAGAGGCGCACCACCCCATGCACGACTCCGGATCCGCATCGACGCCGGCTCCGGCAGACCGAGGCGAGGCCGCGGAGATCGAGAGCCGCGGCGAGATCGGCAAGCACGCCCGCCGCTTCGGACTCCCCATCGCCACCTGCCTGGTCATGGGCAACATCATCGGCGGCGGCATCTTCCGCCTCCCGCACGACGTCGCCGCCTACGGCACCATCAGCCTCGTCGCCTTCGCGGTGCTCACGCTCGGCGCGATCGCCCTGGCCCTGGTGTTCGGCCGGCTCGCGCAGCGCGACCCGCGCACCGGTGGCCCGTACGTGTACGCCCGCGAGGCCTTCGGCGACTTCGCCGGTTTCCTCGCGGCCTGGTCGTACTGGATCACCTCCTGGGTCTCCAACGCCGCGCTCGCCGTGGGCGCCGTGGGCTACCTCAAGCTGCTGATCGACCTCGACGGCCACTGGTGGACGATGTGCCTGGCCGCGCTCGTCGTCCAGTGGCTGCCCGGACTCGCCAACCTCGCGGGCACGCGGTACGTCGGCGCGGTCCAACTCGTCGCGACCGTACTGAAGTTCGGGCCGCTGCTGCTCGTCGCCGTCGGCGGCCTGTTCTTCTTCGACGCCGACAACCTCGGGCCGTTCCAGGCCGACCCGGACGCCAGCCCGGTCGGGGCCGTCTCGGCCGCGGCCGCGCTGCTGCTCTTCAGCTACCTCGGCGTGGAGTCCGCCGCCGTCAGCGCCGGTGAGGTGCGCGACCCGCGGCGCAACGTCGGCCGCGCCACCATCCTCGGCGTGCTCGGCGCCGCGTTCGTCTACCTGCTCGGCACGCTCGCCGTCTTCGGCACCGTCCCGCACGAGCGCCTCATGGACAGCGAGGCCCCGTTCTCGGACGCGGTGAACGCGATGTTCGGCGGTACGTGGGGCGGTTCCCTCGTCGCCGTCGCCGCGGTGGTCTCGATCCTCGGCGCCCTCAACGGCTGGACCCTGCTCAGCGCGCAGACCCCGTTCGCCGCGGCGAAGGACGGGCTGTTCCCGACGGTGTTCCTGAAGAAGCGGCGCGGCGTCCCCACGACCGGCGTGGTGATCACCGTGGTCCTCGCCTCGCTGCTCACCGTCTACAACTACGCCTCCGGCGAGGGCAAGGGCGACGCCGAGGTGTTCACGCTCCTCGTCACGGTCACGACCTTCATGGCCACCGTCCCCTACCTCCTCGCCACCGCCGCCCAGATCTACTACCTGATCTCCGGCCAGGGCGACCGCGTGCACCGCTCCCGCCTCGTCCGCGACTCCGTCGTCTCCGCGATCGCCTGCGGCTTCTCCCTGTGGCTGGTCGGCGGCGCGGGCTACGCGGCGGTCTACCAGGGCGTGATCTTCCTCTTCATCGGCGTCGTCGTGTACGCGGTGATGTCGGCCCGCAAGAAGAAGGCGGAATCGGGTCAAGTCGGCTGAGCGCAGGGCCGGTTGCGGGCCCCGTACAAGCGCCGCCTAGGGTCGTACGGGCCCCGCCGCCCGTGCCTGAACAACCCAGGAGCCCTCTTGTCCCGGAAGACCCGCCCGCAGGACGCGCCGACGACCGTCGCCGGGGAGCGGCCGCAAGCTCCTCCCCTCGGTTTCCAGCTCGAAATCCTCGCCTGGGCGGTGGCCGGCGTCGCGGCCTGGCTCCTCCTGTACTTCGCGCTGAAGCAGGGCAGCTTCGGGTGGCTCGGCGGCCTCAACCTCGTCACCGTCACCGTCGGCCTGTTCACGGCGCTAAACGCCCGGCGCCTGGGCCGCCCCGGCATGGCCCGCGCGGGCCGCATCGCAGCGGCGGTGACGACGGTGGCCGTTGTGGGGGCACTGACACTGGCCGGGTAGGGCGGCGGAGGCACAGGCACTGCCCATGGACTTCCCGCCATGTCCCTGCCATGTCCCTGCCATGTCCACGCCACCTCCGCAGCCCGGCTCCGCGCCGACGGCCACCCTCGTCCGGAACCGCTCGAAACACGTGCGCGGGGCGGTGATCTACGGCAGCTGTCTGATCGCCGTTGCCGTGGTGGTCGCCGTTCTGTGCGTGGCGGGCGCAGCAGGGGTGATGGGAGAGCGCTCCGGCCTCTGGTGGCTGTCAGGTCTGTTCTTCTCCGTGATGCTCGGCCGGCCGGGCGTCAACCTCGTCCGCCTCGCCCGCAGGCGGATGAGGAACCTGGTCCGCGTCGACGGCGAGGGCCTCGCCCTGCACCACAGCAGCGGCGGAGCAGCCACCATCGCCTGGGCCGACCTCGCGGCGGTAGCCGTGCAGTGGAGCCCCGTCGAGGGCCGGGAGCCGTCGGTTTTCTCCCTCGAACTGTGCCCGCGGGACGAGATCGTCCGGGACACCCCGGGCCTGTGGCACCTGGTCCGGGACGAGGAGCCGCTGCGGCCGGATCTGCGCCGGCGGCGCTACCAGATCTCGGCCGCCAGGGGGGAGTTCATGGACACCCTCATCGCCGCGGTCAGGCAGCACGCCCCCACCCACCTCTGGCTCGGCGAGTTCGAGCGCGCACCCGGGTATGTGAGCGGCCCCGACCGCCAGGACCCAAGCCGCGGGACGGCCCAGGCCAAGCAGTCCCGATGAGCGTCCGGCCAGGTCGGCTTAGGCTTCCCCCGACAAGCCACCGCCCGACCTGAGGAGCGCCACCCGTGTTCGACGCCGCACCCGAGTACCCGTACGCCGAAAGCCTCGACGCCGACGGCACGCCCGCGCCGCACCCGCTGCTCACGCCCGTGCTCGGACTTCTGGGGGACTGGCGGGGGCGCGGGGAGGGCGAGTACCCGACGCTCGACGGGGACTTCGCCTACGCGCAGGAGGTGCGGTTCAGCCACGACGGCCGCCCGTTCCTCCGGTACGAGGCACGGGCCTGGCTGCTCGGCCCCGCCGGCGAGCCGCTGCGGCCCGCGGCCCGGGAGAGCGGCTGGTGGCGGCTGCAGCCGGACGGGCGCGTGGAGGCGCTGATCACGCAGCCCACCGGCATCGCGGAGATCGCGGTCGGCCGGGCCGCCGAAGGCGCGGTCGACCTCGCCACGGACCAGGTGGCGACCACCCCCACGGCCAAGCAGGTCGAGGCCACCCGCCGCCGCTACACCCTGACCGCCCCGGACGCCCTCACGTTCGTGCACGACATGGCGGCGGTCGGCCGGCCCCTCCAGCACCACCTCGCGGCCCACCTGCGACGCACGAAGTAGCCCCGAGCCCTCAACCCCGGCCCGGCGCCCGCAGCTCCGCCTCGATCTCCGCGGCTCCGAGGACCAGCGCGAACCCCTTGCGCAGCACGGCCAGTTCGGGCTCCTGCCGGCTCTCGTCGTCGGTGGCCGTGACATCCGCGCCGAACACCACCTGGTACCCGCGCTCGTACGCCTGCCGGGCCGTCGTGCCGCAGCAGTAGTTGGTGAGCGTGCCCGTGACGACGACCGTGTCCCGGCCGAGGTTGCGCAGCATCGTGTCGAGCGGGGTGTCGTAGAAGGCGCCGTACGACGGCTTCCGGATCAGCGGCTCGTCCGCCCGCCGCCCCAGCTCCCCGCATACCTCGGCGGGCCCAGGGCGCCGCCAGTCACTCGCGCCGTGAGGGAGCGCGGGCAGGGCACGCGGGCGGTCAAGGCCCAGGTGGGTGTCGTCGAAGACCGTCCAGACGACCGGCATCCCGAGCTCCCGGCAGACCTCGACGAGTCCGCGCAGCCGCGGCACCATCCGGGTCGCGGCGGGCACCCAGTACGGGCTCCAGCCGGGGCGTACGAACTCGTCCTGCATGTCGACGACGAGCAGCGCGGACCGCTCGGGGCGTACGTCGAACTCCGCGCGCCCGTGCTCGTAGGCGTGCCGCGCGCGTGCGGTCACCCATGCCTCGCTGTACGTGGACACCTTCCGTACCCCCTCGGTAGGACCCGGCGCGGCCGGGCACCGGCAGCCCGGCGACACCGTACCTCGATTCGAGATACCTCGTTTCGATGTGCGAGAGTAGCAGCATGCTGGAGCTCGCGATCCTGGGATTCCTGGCCGAAGGGCCGCTGCACGGGTACCAACTGCGCCGCCGGATCGCCCAGTTGTCCGGTCACACCCGACCCGTGAGTGACGGCAGCCTCTACCCGGCGATCAACCGCCTCGTCGCCTCCGGCCTCCTGGACCGGCGCGCCGAACCCGGCGTCTCCGCCGCCCGCCGCCACACCCTGAGCCTGACCGGTGCCGGGCGCGCCGAGCTGCTGTGCCGTCTCCGTGAGCCGGACCGCCTGGACATCGGCGACAGCACCCGCTTCTTCACCGTCCTCGCCTTCCTCTCCCTGCTCCCGGACGTCGCCGACCAGCACGCCGTGCTCCGCCGCCGCCTGGACTTCCTGGACGAGCCCGCGAGCTTCTTCCACGACGGGGACCGTCCGCTCACCGCCGAGGAGGTGGACGACCCGTACCGCCGCGGCATGCTCCTCCTCGCCCGCGCGAGCAGCCGGGCGGAGCGGGCGTGGCTGCGGGAGGTACTGGGTGCCGAGGGTTGACGGGTGGGGGCGCGTCCCGGGTGTACGGAGTGTCCCGAGGCGTCCCGTGTGGTCGGATGGGAGAGGCGCTCTCGCAGCGCTCGTACCGTCCGTACAGGAAGGAACCGTCGTGGCCACGATGCGCACCGCGCACACCGTCTGGGAAGGCAACCTGCTGGAGGGCTCCGGCAAGGTCGCGCTCGACTCGTCCGGGATCGGGCAGTACCCGGTGTCCTGGCCCTCCCGTGCCGAGGAGCCGAACGGGAAGACCAGCCCCGAGGAGCTGATCGCCGCCGCCCACTCCAGCTGCTTCTCGATGGCGCTCTCCAACGGCCTGACCCAGGCCGGGACGCCACCCACCAAGCTCGTCACGCAGGCCGAGGTCACGTTCCAGCCGGGCGAGGGCATCACCGGCATCCTGCTGATCGTCGAGGGCGCCGTACCCGGACTCGACGAGGCCGAGTTCGTCAAGGCCGCCGAGGACGCCAAGAAGAACTGCCCGGTCAGCCAGGCGCTCTCCGGCACGGACATCGCGCTCCGGGCCACCCTGGCCGCCCCCGCGCCCTGAGCGGCCGCACCCGCCGTATCGCTGCCGCCGTCCGGTGCACGTGTCCGGGCGGCGGCAGCGGCGTGTCCGGGGTGCTCGCGTACGTCGCCGGATCGAGGCATTGACAGAACGGCACTCAAGTTTTGTGCTGGAGGGAGAGCAGCGGAGCGATGCGGGGCCCGGAAGGGGACGGACATGGCACGTGCGGTCGGGATCGATCTCGGTACGACGAACAGTGTGGTCGCGGTCCTCGAAGGCGGCGAGCCCACCGTCGTCGCCAACGCCGAGGGCGCGCGCACCACCCCCTCGGTCGTGGCCTTCGCGAAGAACGGTGACGTTCTGGTCGGCGAGGTCGCCAAGCGGCAGGCCGTGACGAACGTGGAGCGCACGGCGCGCTCCGTGAAACGGCACATGGGCGTGGCGGACTGGCGCTTCCCGCAGCAGGGCGCGGTCGACGGCAACCGGTTCACACCGCAGGAGCTGTCGGCGCGCGTGCTGCAGAAGCTGAAGCGGGACGCCGAGGCGTACCTGGGCGAGAACGTCACCGACGCCGTCGTCACCGTGCCCGCCTACTTCGACGACCACCAGCGCCAGGCCACCAAGGAGGCCGGGGAGATCGCCGGCCTGAACGTCCTGCGGATCATCAACGAGCCCACGTCCGCCGCCCTCGCGTACGGCCTCGACCGGGGCGACGAGCAGACGGTCCTGGTCTTCGACCTCGGCGGCGGCACCTTCGACGTGTCGCTCCTGGAGATCGGCGACGGCGTCATCGAGGTCAAGGCCACCAACGGCGACACCCACCTCGGCGGCGACGACTGGGACCAGCGGATCGTCGACCATCTCGTACGGCAGTTCAAGAACGCCAACGGCATCGACCTCGGCCAGGACAAGATGGCCGTGCAGCGGCTCCGCGAGGCCGCCGAGAAGGCGAAGATCGAGCTGTCCTCGGCCGGTGAGACGCAGGTGAACCTGCCGTACGTGACCGCCTCCGACGCCGGGCCGCTGCACCTGGAGGAGAAGCTGACGCGACCTCAGTTCCAGGAGCTGACCGAAGAGTTGCTGGAGCGCTGCAAGGCGCCCTTCCACCAGGCCGTCAAGGACGCCCGGATCAAGCTGGCCGACGTCGACCACGTCATCCTCGTCGGCGGCTCCACGCGCATGCCCGCCGTCACGGAACTGGTCAAGGATCTGACCGGGAAGGAGCCGCACAAGGGCGTCAACCCGGACGAGGTCGTGGCGGTCGGCGCGGCGCTCCAGGCGGGTGTGATCCGGGGCGACGTGAAGGACGTGCTGCTGCTCGACGTGACGCCGCTGTCGCTCGGCATCGAGACCAAGGGCGGCATCATGACGAAGCTGATCGAGCGCAACACCACGATCCCCACGCGCCGTTCGGAGGTCTTCACGACCGCCACCGACAACCAGCCTTCGGTCGGTATCCAGGTCTTCCAGGGCGAGCGGGAGATCGCCGCGTACAACAAGAAGCTCGGCGTCTTCGACCTCACCGGGCTGCCGCCCGCGCCGCGCGGGGTGCCGCAGGTCGAGGTGACGTTCGACATCGACGCCGACGGGATCATGCACGTCTCCGCGAAGGACCTCGCCACCGGGCGCGAGCAGAAGATGACCGTGACCGGCGGATCGGCGCTCCCCAAGGACGACATCGACCGCATGATGCGGGACGCCGAGCAGTACGCGGACGAGGACCGTCGCCGCCGCGAGGCCGCCGAGACGCACAACGAGGCCGAGCAACTCGCGTACCAGACCGAGCGGTTCCTGCGCGAGAACGAGCAGCGCGTGCCGCCCGAGACCCGTGAGGAGGTGACCTCGGCGCTCACCGAGCTGAAGTCCCTGCTCGACGCCGAGGACACCTCACCCGATACGCTCCGCGCCGCCACCGACAAGCTGTCCGCCGCGGCCCAGCGGATGGGGCAGGCGATGTACGCGGCGCCTCAGCAGGAGGAGCAGCCACGGGAGCAGCCACGGGAGCAGTCGCCGGAGGGCGAGGATGTGGTGGACGCCGAGGTCGTGGACGACGAGAAGCGCTGATCCCCGCCCCGCCCCTTCCCGAAAGCTTGCAGCGGCTTCGGGGGCTCCGCCCCCGGACCCCCGCTCCTCAAACGCCGGAGGGGCTGGATTCAGCGCCGGAGGGGCTGGTTTTTCAGGGGCGCGGGGAACTGCGCGACCAGCCACAACGGCGGGAAAGCCGAGCGACAGCTCCCGGGGACCGGGGGCGGAGCCCCCGGCGAGCCGTCCGCTGAGGACTTCGGGAAGGGGCGGGGCGGGGAGATCAAAGCTTGCTCTTCTCCCAGCCGCGCCGCTCCGGTCGCGCCCCCAGCTGCGACTCGTCGCGCGAGCGATACACCACGTACGGGCGGAACAGGTACTGCACCGGCGCGCTGAACATATGAATCAGGCGGGTGAACGGGACCAGGGCGATCAGGAGCATGCCGACCACCGCGTGGATCTGGAACAGGACCGGGACCCCGACCATCCGGTCGACGTCCGGCTGCAGCGTGAACAGGCTGCGGACCCAGGGGGCGATGGTCTGGCGGTAGTCGTAGCCCTCGCTCACCGACGAGTGGGCGAGCTTGGCCCACATGCCGAGGACGATCGCCGCGAGCAGGACCAGGTACATCACCTTGTCGTTGGCGGTCGTCGCCTTGAAGACCGGGGCGTTGGTGCGGCGCCGGTACAGCAGCAGCAGGATGCCGAGCACCGCGAGCGCGCCCGCCGCCGTGCCGCCGAACAGCGACAACAGGTGGTACGTGTGCTCGTTGAGGCCGACGTTGTCCGTCCACCGCTCCGGCACCAGCAGGCCCATCAGATGGCCGACGACCACGAACAGGATGCCGTAGTGGAACACCGGCGAGGCCACGTTCAGGAGCTTCGACTCGTACACCTGGGACGAGCGGGTGGTCCAGCCGAACTTGTCGTAGCGGAACCGCCAGATCGTGCCCGCGACGAGCAGGACGACCGCGATGTACGGCAGGGCGCCCCACAGCAGTGTCTTCATCAGAGCCCTCCGGTACGGGTGAACGGTTCGAGGCCGACCTCCTCGCGCGGCGGGCCCGAGCGGGCGAGCGCCCGTGCCTCCGCGCGGTCCTTGGGGGAGGGGCCGGGCAGCGTGCCGCAGACGGCGTCGAGGACCGTCGCGTACGGCGTGCCGTGGTCGGTCAGGGCGAGCCGCAGCAGCTCCAGGCCCGCCCGGTGCTCCTCCAGGAGGACCGGGCCCGCCTGCGCGGAGAACTCCAGGACCGCCGGGAGGAAGTCGGGCAGCTCCTCACCGGTGAAGTCCAGGCCGTGCGCCCGGTACGTCTCCTTGAAGCCGACCAGCGTCATACCGCGCCGCCGCGTGTCCCCGTCCCGCCACCAGCTCAGGTACAGGGAGTGCCGGTTCTTGAAGTCGAAGACCTGGACGTAGTGGGCTGCCAGGTCGCGCGGGCTCGTGGACTCCGCGTACGTGAGGAACGCGTCGAGGGCGGGTGGGGCCGCGGCCCGCAGGAGCGGAAGGCGCTCGCGGAACGCGTCGTCGGGGTAGGCGAGGCAGAGCGCCGCCGCCTGGTGGATCAGGGCGTGCTCGGGGCGGACTTGGCTCACTGCTGCTCCCGTACGTCTTCGGGCTCGTCGTCGGAGGTCTGGCGTTTGCGGGCGGCGTGGAAGTTCTCGATGGTCACCAGCGGCAGCTGCTTCTGGCCGGAGTCCTGGCCGAAGGGGCCGTCGCCGCCCATGCCGGGGCCGTCCGCGTGGTCGAGCGAGCAGGAGTCCGGGACCGCCGACTCCTCCAGGCGCCGGGCGTCGCCGACCGCCGCGGTGGGGATGACATAGCGGTCCTCGTACTTGGCGATGGCGAGCAGCCGGTACATCTCCTCGATCTCCGGGCCGTCCATGCCGACCGACTCGGCGATCTCCCGGCCCGGCCGCTCGCCCAGGTTGACGGCCCGCATGTGGGAGCGCATCGCCGCCAGCTTGTTCAGGGACGCCCGGACCGGCTCCACGTCGCCCGCCGTGAAGATCTCCGCGAGGTATTCGAGGGGGATGCGCAGCGTGTCGATCGCGCCGAACAGGTTGTCCGCGTCCTCCCCGTCGTGCCCGGTCTCCGTGAGCGCGTCCACCACCGGGGAGAGCGGCGGGATGTACCAGACCATGGGCATCGTGCGGTACTCCGGGTGCAGCGGGAGCGCCACCTTGTACTTGCTGATCAGCGTGTGCACGGGGGAGCGCCGCGCCGCCTCCACCCAGTCGTACGGGATCCCGGCCCGCTCGGCCGCCTGCCGCACCTCGGCGTCCTCCGGGTCGAGGAACACTCCCAACTGGGCTTCGTACAGGGCCTGTTCGTCCTGGGTGGACGCGGCCTCGGTCACCTTGTCGGCGTCGTAGAGGATCACCCCGAGATAGCGCAGCCGGCCCACGCAGGTCTCGGAGCAGACGGTGGGCAGGCCCACCTCCAGGCGCGGGTAGCAGAACGTGCACTTCTCCGCCTTGCCGGTGGCGTGGTTGAAGTACACCTTCTTGTACGGGCAGCCCGTCACGCACTTGCGCCAGCCCCGGCAGCCGTCCTGGTCGACGAGGACGATGCCGTCCTCCGCCCGCTTGTACATCGCGCCGGACGGGCAGGACGAGACGCAGGACGGGTTGAGGCAGTGCTCGCAGATCCGCGGCAGATAGAACATGAAGGTCTGCTCGAACGCGAACTTCACCTTGTCGGCGGCCTGTTGGCGCACCTTCGTGACCATCGGGTCCAGGTCGCCGTGCTGGGGCATGCCGCCCAGGCTGTCGTCCCAGTTCGAGGACCACTCGACCTTCATCGGCTTGCCGTCGATCAGCGAGCGCGGCTCCGCCACCGGGTAGTCGTCGCCGAGCGGGGCGTCGGTGAGGTTCTTGTAGTCGTACGTCCAGGGCTCGTAGTAGTCCTTGATCTCCGGCAGTTTCGGGTTGGAGAAGATGCCGAGGAGCGACTTGATGCGGCCGCCGTTCTTCAGCTTCAGGGCTCCGCGCTTGTTCAACTCCCAGCCGCCGCGCCACTTCTCCTGGTCCTCGTAGCGGCGCGGGTAGCCCTGGCCGGGGCGGGTCTCGACGTTGTTGAACCAGACGTACTCCATGCCGTTGCGGTTGGTCCACGCCTGCTTGCAGGTGACCGAGCAGGTGTGGCAGCCGATGCATTTGTCGAGGTTCATGACCATGGCGATCTGTGCCATCGGGCGCATCAGTACTCGACCTCCTGGTTGCGGCGGCGGATGACCGTGACTTCGTCGCGCTGGTTTCCGGTCGGGCCCAAGTAGTTGAAGGCCCAGGAGAGTTGGGCGTATCCGCCGATGAGATGGGACGGTTTCATCAGGACGCGGGTCAGGGAGTTGTGGATGCCGCCGCGCTTGCCGGTGGTCTCCGTCCTCGGGACGTTCACCGTGCGCTCCTGGGCGTGGTGCATGTAGACCGTGCCCTCGGGCATGCGGTGCGAGACGATCGCGCGGGCCACGACCACACCGTTGCGGTTGACCGCCTCGATCCAGTCGTTGTCCTCGACCCCGATCGCGGCCGCGTCCTGCGGGGACATCCAGATGCACTGCCCGCCCCGGGACAGCGACAGCATGAACAGGTTGTCCTGGTACTCGGAGTGGATCGACCACTTGTTGTGCGGAGTGAGATAGCGGACCGTGACCTGCTTCTGCCCGTCAGGGCCCAACTCCGGTTCCCCGAAAAGGCGGTTCATGTCGAGGGGTGGCCGGTAGACGGGCAGCGTCTCGCCTAGTTCGTGCATCCAGTCGTGGTCCAGGAAGAAGTGCTGCCGCCCGGTCAGCGTGTGCCAGGGCTTCAGATGCTCGGTGTTGAGCGTGAACGCCGTGTAGCGGCGCCCGCCGGACTCGCTGCCCGACCACTCCGGGCTCGTGATGACGGGGACGGGGGCGGCCTGCGTGTCCGCGTACGTGATGCGCTTGCCCTCGGCCTCCGCCGCCAGGTGGGCCATCTCCTGGCCCGTGCGCTTCTCCAGGGTGTGGAACCCCTGGGTGGCGAGGCGGCCGTTGGTGGTGCCGGACAGCGCGAGGATTGTGTTGCAGGCCTTCACCGCGGTGTCCAGGAGCGGCCGCCCGTCGGCGGGCCCGCCGAGCACCCGCCCGTTGCGCTCGCCCAGGTCCTCCACCTCCTGGTCGGGGCGGAGCGCGATGCCCTTCGCGGGCAGGCCCAGCTCCTCGGCGAGCGGGCCGAGCGCGGCGAACTTGTCGCCGATCGCCGTGTAGTCCCGCTCCACGACTGTCAGGTTCGGCATCGTCTTCCCCGGCACCGGTTCGCAGTCGCCGCGCTTCCAGTCCCGTACGACACCGCCCGGCTGGGCCGTCTCGCCCGGGGTGTCGTGCTGCAGGGCGGTGGCCACCAGGTCCTTGCGGACGCCGAGGTGCGGAGCCGCCAACTCGCTCAGTCTCCGGGCGAGTCCGAGGAACGTGTCGAAGTCGGTACGCGCCTGCCAGGGCGGGTCGACCGCCGGGCTGAAGGAGTGCACGTACGGGTGCATGTCCGTGGACGACAGATCGTGCTTCTCGTACCACGTGGCGGCGGGCAGGACGACATCGCTCAGGAGCGTGGACGAGGTCTGCCGGAAGTCCAGGGAGAGCAGCAGGTCCAGCTTTCCCTCCGGGGCCTCCTCGTGCCACGTCACATCGCGCGGGCGCTCCTCGGGCCCGGCCTCCTCGGCGCGCAGCGAGGACTGCGTGCCGAGCAGATGCTTGGTGAAGTACTCGGCGCCCTTCGCGGACGAGCCGAGCAGATTGGCCCGCCACAGGGTCAGCACGCGCGGCCAGTTCTCCGGGGCGTCCGGGTCCTCGCAGGCGAACTTCAGCGAGCCGTCCTTGAGTTGCGCCAGCGTGCCGTCGACGCCCTGCTCACCGAGGTCGAGGGAGTTGCGGTCGAACGTCGGGTACGACGGCATCCAGCCGAGCCGGGCCGACTGGGCCAAGCAGTCCGCGCCCGTCATCCCGTCGAAGCGGCCCTCGCCGAGCGGCGACGCGAGCACGTCGGCGGCGAAGCGGTCGTAGCGCCACTGGTCGGTGTTGAGGAACCAGTACGCGGCGCCGATCATCTGGCGCGGCGGCCGCGACCAGTCGCCCGCGCCCGCGAGCGTCGCCCAGCCCGTGACCGGACGGCACTTCTCCTGCCCGACGTAGTGCGCCCAGCCGCCGCCGTTGCGGCCCTGGCAGCCGGTGAGGGTGAGCAGCGCGAGGAAGCCGCGGTAGATGGTCTCGGAGTGGAACCAGTGGTTGGTGCCCGCGCCCATCAGGATCATGCAGCGGCCGCGCGACTGCTCCGCGGTCCGTGCGAACTCCCGGGCGATCTTCACGGCCTTTGCCGCCGGCACCGACGTGTGCGCCTCCTGCCAGCCGGGCGTGCCGGGCTGCGAGGCGTCCTCGTACGACTCGGGCCACGTGCCGGGCAGGCCCTCGCGGCCCACGCCGTACTGCGCGAGCAGCAGGTCGAAGACCGTCGTGACCAGCGGTCCTTCCTGGCCTCCGAGCCGGGTCGCGGGCACGCCGCGGCCGAGCACCTCGCCGCGCCCCTGGCCGTGCGCGCCGCCGTCCGTGTCGAAGCGCGGCAGCAGCACCTCGACGCCGGTCGTGAACTCCTGCCCGTGCAGCGAGAGTCGCGGCGAGACCGAGCCCAGCTGCAGATTCCACTTGCCCTGGCCGGACTCGGTCCAGCGGAAGCCCAACGAGCCGTTGGGGACGGCCGGCTGCCCGGTGTTCGCGTCCAGGACGACCGTCTTCCACTCGCCGCCCTCGCCGTCGTCGCCCAGGTCCGAGGAGCGCAGGAACTTGTCCGGGACGTAGGAGCCGTCCTTCTCCTTCAGCGTCACCAGGAACGGCAGGTCCGTGAACTTGCGGACGTAGTCGTCGAAGAACTCCGTCTTCTTCTCGACGAAGAACTCCTTGAGGATCACGTGCCCCATCGCGATCGCCAGGGCGCCGTCCGTGCCGGGGTGCGGATGCAGCCACTCGTCGGCGAACTTCGCGTTGTCCGCGTAGTCCGGCGCCACGACCACGACCTTCTGCCCGCGATAGCGCGCCTCGGCCATCCAGTGCGCGTCCGGCGTCCGCGTCACCGGGACGTTCGAGCCCCACATCATCAGATAGGCCGCGTCCCACCAGTCCCCGGACTCCGGTACGTCGGTCTGGTCGCCGAAGACCTGCGGCGAGGCCACGGGGAGGTCCGCGTACCAGTCGTAGAACGACAGCATCGGCGCGCCGATCAGCGAGTGGAAACGGGCGCCCGCCGCGTGCGACACCATCGACATCGCCGGGATCGGCGAGAACCCGGCGATCCGGTCGGGGCCGTACTTCTTGATGGTGTGGACATGCGCCGCCGCGACGATCTCCAGCGCCTCGTCCCACGTCGCCCGCACCAACCCGCCCTTGCCGCGCGCCACTTGGTACGTACGCCGACGCTCCGGGTCGTCCTGGATGTCCGCCCAGGCGAGCACCGGGTCCTTCCACCGCTGCTTCGCCTCGCGGTACAGATCGAGCAGCACGCCACGGATGTACGGGTAGCGCACGCGCGTCGGCGAGTACGTGTACCAGGAGAACGCGGCGCCGCGCGGGCAGCCGCGCGGCTCGTACTCGGGGCGGTCCGGGCCGACCGACGGATAGTCCGTCTGCTGGGTCTCCCACGTGATGATGCCGTCCTTGACGTACACCTTCCAACGGCAGGAACCGGTGCAGTTCACGCCGTGCGTGGAGTTCACCACCTTGTCGTGGCTCCACCGGTCCCGGTAGAACGCGTCGGCCTGCCGCCCGCCCGACAGCTCGATGCTGTGCAGGTCGGGCGCCGCCTTGCCGCGCCGGAAGAACTTCCCGGCGCGCAGCAGCGCGGCGCCCGGTTCCGTCACTTGGTCGGTCACCGCAGAGCTCCCTCGGACGTGGGCCATCGCCTCCGGCGAACGTAAGCGCGGTGCGGGGCCGCTACATCTTTGCGGGGGCCGTCCGGGGCGGACCGTGGGCGGGCCCGGGGCCATCCGTGGCCGTCCGGGCCTTACCTGGGACGTAATCGACGCCCCCGCCCCCGCCCGGCACAGTCGTCGTACCGGGCCCCGGGGCGGCGCACTCCGCTCCGGTGTCCGGGGCTCGCGCACCCGGCGCGGGCGCCGTCCATGACTGCCTTGACCGCGCGTGGCAGCCCATGACGGCCCATGACCGCCCATGACCGCTCACCGAGAGGAACCGATCATGTCGACTTCTTCGCTCACCCTGCGCCGTCTGCTCGCCCTCGACGCCGTGGTCACCGGCGCCAACGGCCTCGCCTACGCCGCCGTCTCCGGGCCGCTCGGCCGGCTCCTCGGCGTCGACTCCGGGCTGCTGCTCGCCCTCGGCGTGGGGCTCGTGCTCTACGCGGCCGGCGTCGGGCTGCTCGCCTCCCGGTCGCGGCCGCCCGTACTCGCCGTGAACGCGGTGGTCGACATCAACACGGTCTGGGCCTTGCTCAGCCTCGTCGCGCTCGCCGCGTGGCTGGAGCCGAGCGCGGCGGGCGCCGTGTGGATCCCGGTGCAGGCGCTCGTCGTCGCCGCGTTCGCCGTCGCGCAGTACGTCGCCCTGCGGGGCGTGCGGGCCGGGGCCGTCGTCAGGGCATGAGCTCCCGCAGGTGCTTCACCGTCGCCGGGTCGGCCGGGAGCAGCGTCTCCACGGCCAGCTCGGCGACCGTCACGTCCATCGGCGTATTGAACGTCGCGATCGACGACACGAACGACAGCAGCCGCCCCTGGTGCTCCAGGCGCAGCGGCAGCGCGAAGTACGGCAGCGGCGGCGCCTCCGGCTCCGGCTGCTCGCCCGGGTCCGCCACCGGGTAGGCCGCGACCTCCTCGTACAGCTCGCGCAGCGTCTCCGAGCGGCGCAGGGCGATCTGGCGCTCCATCTGGTGCAGCAGATGCCCGCGCCACTCGCCGAGGTTGCGGATTCGCGGGGCGAGGCCCTCCGGGTGCAGGGTCAGGCGCATGGCGTTGAGCGGCGGCGTGAGCAGGCGCTCCGGTACTCCGTTGAGGAGGATCGCCATGCCCCGGTTCGCCGCGACCACCTCGTAGGTGGCGTCGACGACAAGCGCCGGATAAGGCTCGTACCCCTGAAGCAGTTGGTCGAGACCGGCGCGCAGGGCGTCGAGGGACGGGTCGTCCAGCGGGGTCTCCGGGAAGCGCGGCGCGTATCCGGCGGCCAGGAGCAGCGCGTTCCGCTCCCGTACGGGGACGTCCAGATGCTCGGCGAGGCGCAGCAGGAACTCCTCGCTGGGCCGGGACCGGCCGGTCTCCACGAAGCTGATGTGCCGGGCCGAGGAGTCCGCGCGCAGCGCCAGCTCCAGTTGGCTGATGCGGCGCTGCTCCCGCCAGCCGCGCAGAAGGGGCCCGACTCCCTTGTCCCGTACGGCAGTTGGCCTTCGTTGAGCGCTGGTCATGACAGGACCGTAACCGATCCCGGAGGGTCGGGCTGTGGCAGGCTGACGGCGAGTACCCCGACTCGTACCCCCGTGAGGAGCGCCGCCATGGCACTGGCACCGCTGTCGCAGCAGGAGATCGACGACCGGCTCGCGGAGCTGCCCGGCTGGGAGTTCCGGGACGACAAGCTGTCCCGCTCGTACCGCCTCGGCTCGCACTTCGCGGCGGCGGCGCTCGCCGTGCACATCGCGCAGGTGCAGGACGAGCTGGACCATCACTCGGACCTGACGCTCGGCTACAACTCCGTCAAGCTGTCGGTGAACACGCACAGTGTGGGGGGCGCGGTCACGGAGAAGGACTTCGGGCTTGCGGGGCGGGTGGAGGCTCTCGCGAAGGCGCACGGGGTCAGGGCCTGAGCTTTTCCCCTCCCCGCCTCGTGCCCCGACAGGGGCGCGGGGAACTGCGCGACCGGCCACGATGGCGCGGCAGCCAAACGACGGAGCGGGGGTCTGGGGCGGAGCCCCGGCTTGCTGGAACCGCAACGAGGTTTGCCCGACCTGCATGCGTGCGCGCACGCTGCCCCCGTACACGTACGACATGAGGGGCGACCACCATGGGCAATCACCAACACGGCGACGTCGACTGGGAACAGCTGGGCGCGAGCCTGACGCGGCGGGCCGAGGCGTACGCGCCGATGACCGCGCGGATCATCGAGCAGCTGCGCGCCGCACAGCCGCGACCGCGCCGGATCGTGGACGCGGGCAGCGGCCCCGGCGTCATCGCCTGCGCGCTCGCCGAGGCCTTCCCGGACGCCGAGGTCGTCGCCGTCGACGGCACACAGGCCCTGCTCGACCTGACCGCGCGGCGCGCCGAGCGCGCCGGGGTCGCCGACCGGGTGCGGACACACCTCGCCGACCTGCCGGACGGCCTCGCGGACGTCGGCGAGGCGGACGTGGTCTGGCTCGGCCTCGCCCTGCACCACCTCGGCGACCAGCGCGCCGCGCTCACCGAGTTCGCCCGCCGGCTCGCGCCGGGCGGCACCCTCGTCCTCCTGGAGGGCGGGCTTCCGGCGCGCTGCCTGCCCCGGGACATCGGCATCGGCAGGCCCGGACTGCAGGCCCGCCTCGACGTGGCCCAGGAGGACCGGTTCAACGAGATGCGCGCCGCGCTGCCGGACGTCAAGGACGAGGCCGAGGACTGGGGCGCCCTGCTCACAGCGGCCGGACTCACGCACGCGGAGACGCGCACCCATCTGCTCGACCTGCCCGCCCCCGCGTCCCCCACTGTCCGCGCGCACGTCGCCGACCTCTTCGGGCGGCTGAGCGGCGGCCTGCGCGAGGGGCTCGACGCGGACGATGCCGCCACCCTCGACCGGCTCCTCGACCCGGACGACGAGGCGGGCCTTGACCACCGGCCCGATGTGTTCCTCCTTGCCGCGCAGACCGTGTATCTGGGGCGGAAGGGCGCCTGAGCCACGTACGGGAACGGCGGAGCCGCCGCCCGGAGGTGTTCCGGACGGCGGCTCCGCCGCATGCCTGAGGCGGCTCAGACCACGTCGAACGTCGCCGGGTCCGGGCCCAGGCGCTTGCCCTCGTCGAGCGCCGCGATCGCCGTCAGGTCCTCGCCGTCGAGCTCGAAGCCGAACACGTCGAGGTTCTCCTTGATCCGGGACGGGGTCACGGACTTCGGGATCACGACGTTGCCCAGCTGGAGGTGCCAGCGCAGCACGATCTGGGCCGGGGTGCGGCCGTGCTTCCGCGCGATCGCGACGATCGTCGGCACCTCGAGCAGGCCCTTGCCCTGGCCGAGCGGCGACCAGGCCTCGGTCGCGATCTCGTGGCGCGCGTGGGCCGCGCGGGACTCGGCCTGCTGCAGCTGCGGGTGCAGCTCGATCTGGTTGAGCACGGGCACGACCGACGTCTCGTCGAGCAGCCGCTCCAGGTGCTCCGGCAGGAAGTTCGACACGCCGATGGCCTCCGCGCGGCCGTCGGCGTAGATCTTCTCGAAGGCCTTGTACGTGTCGACGAACGTGCCCCGGTCGGGCAGCGGCCAGTGGATCAGGTACAGGTCGACGTGGTCCAGGCCGAGCTTGGCAAGGGAGGTGTCGAAGGCGCGCAGCGTCGAGTCGTAGCCCTGGTCGGCGTTCCACAGCTTGGTGGTGACGAACAGCTCGTCGCGCGCGATGCCCGAGGAGGCGAGGGCCCGGCCGGTGCCCTCCTCGTTGCCGTACACGGCGGCGGTGTCGATGCTGCGGTACCCGGCCTCCAGGGCGGTGCCGACCGCGCGCTCCGCCTCCTCGTCCGGCACCTGCCAGACGCCGAAGCCGAGCTGCGGCATGGCGACGCCGTTGTTGAGGGTGATGGTGGGGACCTTGCTCACGAGCTCTCGATCCTTCGGTGGTGGGTGGTACTTACATCGTCAACGATCACGCCGTACCGCGCATTCCCGTTCGCCGTCTCGTTCACGACACGTTCACCGCGCCGGGAGGCCGAGATACGCCTCCCGCACCCTCGGGTCGGCGCGCACCTCGGCCGGGGTGCCCTCCGCGAGGACCGCGCCGAGGTCCAGGACGACGACACGGGCGCAGAGCTCCATCACGAACGCCACATTGTGCTCGACGAGCAGCACCGCACAGCCCCGCTCGTCCGCGAGATGCCGTACGACGGCGGCCAACTGGGCACGTTCCGCGGCCGTCATCCCGGACGCCGGCTCGTCCAGAAGCAGCACCCGGGGCGGGTCGGCGAGCGCCCGCGCCAGCTCGACCATGCGGGCGCGGCCGACCGGCAGGGCCCCCGCGTGCCGGTCCGCCAGGTCGTCGAGCCCGCACTCCCTGAGCACCTCCGACGCCTCTGCGCGGCGGGCCCGTTCACGCCTGCGGCGGCCGGGCGCACCGACCGCGTCGGCCACGAGCCCGCCCCCGCCGCCGCGCCACTCCTGGGCGACGAGCAGATTGTCGGCGACGGTCAGCTGGCCGAAGAGCTGCTGACGCTGGAACGTACGCCGCATGCCGTGCCGGGCCCGCCAGACCGGGGAGCGCCGGGTGACGTCCGCCCCGTCGAGCAGGACCCGGCCGGAGTCCGGGAGGCGGATGCCCGAGACGACGTCGAACAGGGTGGTCTTCCCGGCCCCGTTGGGACCGATCAGGCCGCAGACCTCGCCGGGGCGCACCGCGATCCTCGCGTCCCGCAGGGCGCGTACACCGCCGAACCGGACGTCGATCCCGGTCGCTTCGAGCACGTGACGGGTCATGGCCCGCTCACCTCCGTACGTGTCGCGTGCGGGTCGTCCGCCGCGATGCCGAGGTACGCCTCCGTCAGCCGGTCCGCCTCGACCTCCGCGCGCGGGCCGCACCACGAGACGCGGCCCTGGGACAGGTAGGCGACCCGGTCCGCGACGCCCAGGATCTCGGCGGCCTTCTCCTCGACGAGCAGCAACGCCGTGCCCGCGTCCCGGAGTTCGGCAAGCAGCCGGAACACCTCGTCGACGACGCGCGGCGCGAGCCCGAGGGACGGTTCGTCGGCGATCAGCACCTTCGGCGGGCGCTGCAACAGCGGGGCGAGGGCGAGGAGTTGCTGCTCGCCGCCGGAGAGCGAGCCGGCGCTGACGGTGCGGCGGGCGGCGAGCGCGGGGAAGCGTTCGTACACCGCGTCGCGGTCGGTGCGGTCCGGCAGGTGCAGGGCGAGGTTCTCGTCGATGGTGAGGGCCGGGAAGATGCCGCGGCCTTCGGGGGCGAGGAGGGTGCCTGCGCGGGAGCGGGGGACGGGGCCGGTGCGGGTGACGTCGCGGCCGTCGGCCAGCACCTGGCCGGTGCGGGGCGTGAGGATTCCGGCCGCTACTCGGCAAGTGGTGGTTTTGCCCGCGCCGTTGGGGCCGAGGAGGGCGAGGATCTCGCCTGCTCTTACGGTGAGGTGCACTCCGTGGAGTACGGCTGCGGTGTCGTATCCGGCGTGGATGCCGTGGAGGGCGAGGGCGTCTTTCTCCCCTCCCCGCCCCTTCCCGAAAGCCTGCGGCGCTTCGGGGCTCCGCCCCGGACCCCGCTCCTCAAACGCCGGAGGGGCTGAATTTGGCTCGGCATCCGTGCCCCGATAGGGGCGCGGGGAACTGCGCGACCAGCCACGACGGCGCCGCAGGCTTTCGGGAAGGGGCGGGGTGGGGGAAGAAGCCCGGCGCCGCCTGTACCGCCGTACCGACACCGCCGCCGCATACCCGTCAGGGTCATTCGCCAACGCCAACCCCGCCAACCCGAACAGGATCACCGGCAGGTGCACCGACTCCGTCACATAGTCCGCGATCAGGTGGGGCATGAGGGCGAACACCAGCCCCGCCACCACCGCGAACTGCGGCCTCCGCACACCCGCCGCGACGACCACCGCGAGCCAGATCAGGCCCGTCATCGCGGTGAAGTCGGTCGCGGTGATACGGGTGTTGTACGAGGCGTACATGACCCCGCCGAAACCGGCCAGCCCCGCGGACAGCGTGAACAGGAGCAGTTTCGTACGGACCACGGAGACGCCGGAGGCCATCGCCGCGGCCGGTGCGGAGCGTACGGCGAGCATCGCGCGGCCCGTCGGAGAGTTGCGCAGCGCGCTGAGGGCCGCCACGACCGCCGTGACGAGGACGAGCAGGGCCACGCCCATCGCCCGGTCGTCGCCCAGATCGATGGGGCCGAAGACGGGCCGGGGTATCTCCCAGCCCGTGTCGCCGTTCCTCAACCAGCCGGTCTGGAACAGGACTTGGTCGGCGAGGAAGGCGAGCGCGAGTGTCGCGAGGGCGAGGGAGCGGCCGCCGAGGCGCAGCGCGGGCAGCGCGACCACGGCGCCGAGCAGCGCGGCCGCGCAGGTGCCGACGAGCGCCGCGCCGAGGAACGGCCAGCCCCGGCTCATCAGGAGCCCGGCGACCAGGGCCGCGCCCGTGACGAAGGTGGCCTGTGCCAGGGAGACCATCGCGCCGAGTCCCGTGACCACGGTGAAGGAGAGTAAGACGAGCGAGACTGCCAGGCCCTGGGCGAGGATGCCGCTCCAGAACGGGGTCGTGACCGTGTAGAAGGCGATCGCGAGCAGCGCCGCGCCCGCCGCCCACGGCCCCCAGCGCCGGGTCCACGAGCTGCCCGCGAGGTAGTCGAGCGGCGGCGCGTCCACGGCGGCGGTGCCCGCGGTGCGCTGCCGCCGCGCCATCATCAGCAGCCCGCCGAAGAGGATCAGGAACGGTACGGCCGTACGGAAGCCGGTGAGGTCGTCGGCGAACGAGGCGTACCCGGCCACGAGGTTCTGCAGCACCCCGAGGGCCAGGCCGCCCGCGAACGCCAGCGGGATCGAGGCGAAGCGGCCGAGTACGGCGGCGGTCGCGGAGACGAAGAGGAACAGGGTGAAGTCGTGGGCGGACAGGCCGAGGAGCGGAGTGGCGAGCACGCCCGCCAGGCCCGCGAGCGCCGACGACAGCATCCACGCCACCGACGACAGCCGGTCGGCGCTCATGCCGCGCAGCTCGACCAGGGAACGGTTGTCGACGACGGCGCGCAGCCGCAGGCCGAGCGGGGTGTGCCGGAGCAGCAGCCACAGGCCCGCGGCGACCACGGCCGTCGTCACCCAGGTGATCAGCTGGTCCGAGTCGACGCCGACGCCGTCCATCAGCTGCCAGGACACGGCGGGGCTCGGCCCGACGCCGGGCAGTCCGAACTGGTTCTCGGCGGGTTTCACCGGCGCACCCGCCTGCTCCAGGACCTCGACGATCCACAGGCCGAGCGCGGGCAGCGCCACAAGGAGGCCGATGGTGGCGACGATCTGAGCCGTCTCGCCGACTCGCGCCAGCTTGCGGAACATCAGCCGGTCAAGGGCCCAGCCGAGCCCTGGCGCGATCACGCAGACGAGCAGCAGCGCGGTCGGCACGGTAGGCCAGCCGAAGCCGGAGTGCAGTTCGTGGAAGGCGAGCGCGCAGAGGTAGGCGGTCGCGCCATGGGCGAAGTTGAAGAGCCCGGAGGCCGAGTAGGAGAGCACCAGCCCGGTGGCGAGCAGCGCGTACAGCGCACCCGAGACGAGGCCGCTGAGGACGAAGCCGAGAAGGTCAGCCATGGCGGGCCGCCCCTACTTGAAGGGGATGGGTTCGTAGCACTTGAACGGCGAGGACACCTCGTACCGGCCGTTCTTGAGCTGGACGAGCGCGCCGCAGCCGAAGGACTCTTTCTGGCCCTTGGGCAGTTCGCGGTCGCCGACCATCGTGTCCTTGTCGGAGAAGCCCTTGGCGGCCTTCTGGAAGGAGGCCGTGGTGAGGTCGCGGCCGGCCTTCTCGGCGACTGCGAGGAACAGGTCGGCGGACATGTAGCCGGTCATCATGTGCATGTTGAGCGGCACGTCCTTGCCGGCGGCCTTCCTGATGTCGGCCTTGAACTGCTGCATCCGCGCGCTGTCCGACTCGAACGGCTCGAAGGTCAGCAGCACATGCACGCCGTCGAGCGCCTTACGGCTGGCGCTCTTGGCGAGCAGGCCGGGGTCGTAGTCGGTGGGATCGGTGATCACGCCCTTGAAGCCGCTGCGCTTGACCGCCGTGAACAGACCGATGTTGTACGGGGTCTGCATCACCGAGACCACCGCGTCCGGCGCCTTCCCGCCGTCGCTGCGCAGGATCTCCTTGGTGTACGCGGACCAGTCGCTGGGCGCTGACGCGGCGGGGACGACGGCCTTCGCGTACGTCACGTCGAAACCGGCGGCGGCGAAGCCCTGTTTGTAGGTGCGGATGGCGAAGGTGCCGGCGTCGTTGTCGTTGGCGAGGATCGCGACGGACTTGCCCTTCGCGCCGCCCATCACGTCGGCGAGGCCCTCGGGCCAGCTCTGTGTGATGGTGCCGCCCGGCATCGGGACCATGCAGCCGCCGAAGCCGTAGATGTACTCGGGCCCGCAGAACTGCGGAAGAGTGCCCCAGCCGAAGGTCGGCACCCTCTCCCTGTTCAGGAAGTCGGCCCCGGAGAAGGCGACCGAGCTCATCGGCGACACCGCGAACACCTTGTCCCGCTGGACGAGTTTGCGGGCCGATGCGAGGTTCTTGGCGGGGTCCTGGCCGTCGTCCTCCGCGCCCAGGTAGTCGATGGTCCGGCCGTGCACGCCGCCCTCGGCGTTGGCGCGGTCGTAGCGGGCCTTGGCGCCGAGGTCGGTGTCCTTCTTGCTGTAGCCGCTGGACGTGGTCATGGAGACGATGCCGCCGACCTTGATGCTGTCGTCGCTCACCCCGCGCGCCGAACCGCCCTTCTCCCCGCCGGAGGCAGGGGTCGCGGCGGAGTTGCAGGCGGTGGCGGTGGCGGCGAGCAGCAGGGCGGCCGCGGCGGCGAAGGTGCGGATGCGGTTGCGTCGAGGCACGGGCCGGTTCCCTCCGTCGAAGTGAGGGAGATTCTGTGGCCGACCTGATGAACCGTCAATAACTGACGCATCGGTAATTGATGAACCGTCAGAAGTGGCGCCGGGCCCTCTTGTCGACGGGACGCACGAGCGGTAACGGCCGCCGCCGGGCCCTCTTGCCGAAGGCGCTCACGCGCGGTAGAGGGCCTCCACCTCGGCCTCGTAGGTCTGCTCGATCGCCTTCCGCTTGAGCTTCAGGGACGGGGTGAGCAGGCCGTGCTCCTCGGAGAACTGGTGCGCCAGTATCCGGAACGTACGGATCGACTCGGCCTGCGAGACCAGCGTGTTGGCGGCGACCACCGCGCGCCGGATCTCCGTCTCCAGGTCCGGGTCGCGCACCAGGTCGGCCGGGCTGAGGCTGGGCTTGCCGCGCATGTTCAGCCAGTGCTCGACGGAGTCGCTGTCCAGGGTGACGAGCGCCGCGATGTACGGCCGGTCGTTGCCGACGACGATGCACTGCGCGACCAGCGGATGGTCCCGTACCCGCTCCTCCAGTTGCGAGGGCGAGACGCTCTTGCCGCCGGAGGTCACGATGATCTCCTTCTTGCGGCCGGTGATCGTCAGATAGCCGTCCTCGTCGAGGTGGCCCAGGTCGCCGGTGGCGAGCCAGCCCTCGTGCAGTGCCTCGTCCGTGGCCTTCGGGTTGCCCAGATAGCCCTGGAACACCTGGTCGCCGTAGAGCCACACCTCGCCGTCGTCCGCGATGTGCACCGTGGTGCCGGGGATCGGGCGGCCGACCGTGCCGAAGCGGGTCTGCTCCGGCGGGTTGGCGGTCGCGGCGGCGGTCGACTCGGTGAGCCCGTACCCCTCGAAGATCAGCACGCCCGCGCCGGCGAAGAACAGGCCGAGCCTGCGGTCCATGCCGGAGCCGCCGGACATCGCGTGCCGCACCCGGCCGCCCATGGCCGCGCGGACCTTGGAGTACACCAGCTTCTCGAAGAGCTGATGCTGCATCCGCAGCGCCGCCGAGGGGCCCGGCCCGGTGCCGAACGCCTTGTGCTCCATCGCGTCCCAGTACTTCACCGCGACCTCGACGGCCTTGTCGAACGGCCCGAGCTTGCCGTCCGTCTCGGCCTTCCTGCGGGCCGCGTTGAAGACCTTCTCGAAGATGTACGGCACGGCCAGGATGAACGACGGCCGGAACGCGGCCAGATCGGGCAGCAGCGCGGCCGCGTTCAGGTTCGGCTGGTGGCCCAGCTTGACCCGGCCGCGGATCGCCGCGACCTCCACCATCCGCCCGAAGACGTGCGCGAGCGGCAGGAAGAGCAGCGTGGTCGCCTCGTCGCCGCGCTTGGAGTGGAAGACCGGCTCCCAGCGGGCGACCAGGGTGTCCGCCTCGTACATGAAGTTGGCGTGGCTGATCACGCAGCCCTTGGGGCGGCCCGTCGTACCGGAGGTGTAGATCACCGTCGCGACCGAGTCGGGCGTCACCGCACGACGGTGGCGGTGCACCACCTCGTCGTCGATGTGCTCGCCCGCGGCCACCAGTTCACCGACCGCCTCCGAGTCCAGCTGCCACAGGCGGCGCAGCGCGGGCAGCCGGTCGATGACCGAGCCGATCGTCATCGAGTGGTCCTCGTGCTCCACGACGCAGGCCGAGACCTCGGCGTCGTACAGCATCCAGAAGACCTGCTCGGCGGAGGAGGTCGGGTAGACCGGCACGACCTGCGCGCCGATGGTCCACAGGGCGAAGTCGAAGAGCGTCCACTCGTAGCGCGTACGGGACATGATGGCGACGCGGTCGCCGAAGCGTACGCCGTGCGCGAGCAGGCCCTTGGCCAGGGCGAGGACCTCGTCACGGAACTCCGCCGACGTGACGTCCCGCCACTCGCCGTCGACCTTGCGTCCCAGGGCGATGCGCAAGGGGTCCTCGAGGGCATGGTCGAAGACGACATCGGCCAGACCGCCCACCGGCGGCGCCGACGCCAGGGGAGGTGAGGTGAACTCGCGCAATGGTTCTCCTTGTGGCGCTCCACACAGCGCGGGTGACGGTACCCCACGCGGCTTCCGGGCGGGAGGGGGTGGCGGGCCTCGGATGGCCGTCATCGTCACAGGTCAGGCGGCGAAATGGGGCGATACCTACTTCGGGGTAAGTTTCGGTTCCGTAACCTCCACGGAATCTGTACGCGGCGGTCACGTGGGGCGGTTTCTCCCCTCCCCGCCCCTTCCCGAAAGACCTGCGGTCGGCTCCGGGGGCTCCGCCCCCGGCCCCCGCTCCTCAAACGCCGGAGGGGCTGTTTTTAGGGGCGCGGGGAACTGCGCGACCAGCCACGACGGCGCGGCAGCCGAAAAGACGGAGCAGAAGGCGGGGGGCGCAGCCCCGAAGCTGCCGCAGGCTTTCGGGAAGGCGGCGCGGGGTGATCCATGCTGGCATTCCGGGAGTTTCGCACGGACCCCGGTGGGCCGGGTGAACTGCGCCCGCAGGCAAGGCGCTTCAGCGCTCCTGCCCGCCCCGGTGCAACCGGTCCCCGCCCGCCAGGATCGCCGACGCGAGCGCGTCCGCCGCCTCCTGGGCGCGGGCCCGGGTGCGGCCGTGGCGGAGTACGAAGTCGACGCCGCCGAGGTCCGGCAGGCCCGAGCGAATCCGGACCAGGCCCGGCGGGATCAGGCTGCGGGTGTGGGCCATCACGCCGAGGCCCGCGCGGGCCGCCGCCACCAGGCCGTTGAGGCTGCCGCTCGTGCAGGCGATGCGCCACGCGCGGCCGCTTTGCTCCAGGACTTCGAGCGCGCGGGCCCGCGTGATGCCCGGCGGGGGGTAGACGATCAGCGGCACCGGCTCCCGCGGGTCGACCCGCAGCCGCTCCCCGCCGGTCTCGGCGCCGATCCACACCAGCTCGTCCCGCCACACCAGCGTCCCCTCCGCCTCCCCGTCCCGTGGATGGCGCTTCGCGAGGACCAGGTCGAGCCGCCCGTCCGCGAGCCTGCGGTGCAGCGTGCCGGAGAGCTCGACCGTCAGCTCCAGGTCGACCTCCGGATGCTCGCGCCGGAACGCCTTGAGGATCTCCGGCAGTTCGGTGAGGACGAAGTCCTCCGAGGCGCCGAACCGCAGCCGCCCGCGCAGCCGCGTGCCCGCGAAGAACGCCGCCGCCCGCTCGTGCGCCTCCAGGATCGTGCGGGCGAAACCGAGCATCGCCTCGCCGTCCTCGGTCAGCTCCACGCTGTGCGTGTCCCGTGCGAAGAGCGTGCGGCCCGTCGCGTCCTCCAGGCGCCGCACGTGCTGGCTGACCGTCGACTGGCGCAGGCCGAGCCGGCGCGCGGCCCGCGTGAAGCTCAGGGTCTGCGCCACGGCCAGGAAGGTGCGCAGTTGCGCGGGGTCGTACATGCACGCCAGGCTAGCGTCCTTATCACGTATCGCGATAGCAGTCAGTCCCGTATCCCGGATTCCCGATCACGGCGTTCAGGAGGACGATGGAGAGGGCACGCTCCGCATCGCATGCCCCTCCCGTCACCGTCACTGTCACCGTCACCGACCCCGCCCACCGCACTGGAGCACAGCGCACCGTGAAACGCCCGACCTGGCCGTCCTGGATGCCGATCGACCCGTACGTCCTGCTGCTGCTCGGCACGGTGGGCATCGCGGCGCTGCTGCCCGCGCGGGGCACGGGCGCCGAGGTCGCCTCCGGTGCGGCCACCGGCGCGGTCGCCTTCCTGTTCTTCCTCTACGGCGCCCGGCTCTCCACCCGCGAGGCGCTGGACGGCCTGCGCAACTGGCGGCTCCACCTCACCGTCATCGCCTGTACGTTCGCGGTCTTCCCGCTGCTCGGCCTGGCCGCGGGCGGGCTCGTGCCGTACGTCCTGACGCCCGCGCTGTACAGCGGCTTCCTGTTCCTGACCCTCGTGCCGTCGACCGTGCAGTCGTCGATCGCGTTCACGTCCATCGCGCGCGGCAACGTGCCCGCCGCGATCTGCGCCGGGTCGTTCTCGTCGCTCGCCGGGATCGTGCTGACGCCGCTGCTCGCCGCCGGGCTCATCGGCGGGCACGCCGGGTTCTCCGCGGACTCGCTCGTCAAGATCGTGCTGCAACTGCTCGTGCCGTTCCTCGCCGGGCAGCTGCTGCGGCGCTGGATCGGCCCGTTCGTCGCCCGGCACAAGAAGGTCCTCGGCCTGGTGGACCGCGGCTCCATCCTGCTCGTCGTCTACGCCGCGTTCAGCCAGGGCATGGTCGCCGGCATCTGGAACCAGGTCACCCCGCTGCGGCTGCTCGCGCTCCTCGGCGTCGAGGCCGTGCTGCTCGCCGCGATGCTGACGCTGACCTGGTTCGGCGCGAAGCGACTTGGCTTCTCCCGGGCCGACCGGGTCGCGATCCAGTTCGCCGGGTCGAAGAAGTCCCTGGCGGCCGGACTGCCCATGGCCAGCGTGCTGTTCGGCGCGCAGGCCTCGCTCGCGGTCCTTCCGCTGATGCTCTTCCACCAGATGCAGCTGATGGTCTGCGCCGTCATCGCCAAGCGCCGCTCCCGCGACCCCGAGGCCGCCGCCGACGCCGTACCGCCCGAGGCGGCGGCAGCACCGGACGCCGGCCCGATCAGTCGCCTGGAGCGAGCCGCAGCCGCAGGAACCGTGGCCGGTACAGCGACACGTTCCGGCTGACGTTCGCCTGCGCCGCCCGCGGGTCCGACTCCAGCCAATTCACGTCGTAGCTCAGCAGCAGCCGGCCGTCGTCGGACCGCAGCGCGGGGTGTGCCTGCGGGTTGTAGACGGCGGTGCTCTGCCGCGCCGCCCCGTCCGGTGGCAGCGGCGGCGCGAAGCCCTTCGCCGGGCCGTGCCAGGGCCCGTTCGGCGCGCACGACCAGTACGACGTGATCGTCGACAGGCCCTTTGCCCCCGCCGCCATCGTGAAGAGGACCCACGTCCCCTCGTCCCGTACGACGGTGTACGCGCTGCCCACGCCCTTCTTCTCCCCGTCCCCGAGCACCGGTGCGGCCTCGCTGCCCCAGCCCTCGCCGTCCCAGTACCGCCAGGCGCCGGGCTCGGCGAGCCGCCCGTGCGGGACGCGGGCCACGTACGCCTCCGAGGCGGGCCGCACCGCCGTCTTCCCGTCGTTGCCGCCGAAGACGTACGTGTATTCCTTGCCGTCGACCGCCGTCGTCCCGTACAGGACGCGCTCGACCGGGTCCTTGACGCCGCTCTGGTCGGAGACCCGGACCGTGCCCTCCAGGCGCAGGTCCGGCAGGGAGAGCGTGGCGACCTCGGTGGCCAGGGGCAGCCCGTAGATCCACGGCCCGGTGCCGGTGGCGCGGGTCCACAGCAGGACGCGGACGACCTGTTCGGAGGAGCCGGGGGAGCGGGGCTCGACCTTCGCCGCGACCGGCCAGCGCCACTGGCCCGCCGCCGGATCGGCGAACAGCGGGGCGGGCAGGGTCCGCTCAAGTCGACCCGAACGGCCCATCACCACCGCCGAGTTCCGCACGAACGGGGCGGTCGTGTCCCGCCAGGCGTGCGGCTGGCCGGAGAGGTTCGGCGGTCCGTGCACCTTGCCGAGGAACGTGTCCGAGAACAGCCACAGGACCCGTCCGTCCGGCAGCCGCACCGAGTGGGTGCCGTCGCCGCCGGACCAGTCGTCGTCACGGGACGCGTCGTTGCCGTACCGGGCGAACTCCCCGGTCGTGCGCTGGTCCGCCGTCCAGGACGCCACCTTGCGCGGGGCGCACGCGGCGCCGCCCTTCCGGTCGTCCCGGTCCGGGAGGGCGGTGAACAGGGTGCCCGCGAGGACGGCGGCGAGCAGCAGCACCAGACCGGTGCCGTACGGCCACCGCCGGGCCGCGGGCTTCCCCGTACGCCTCGTGCGCCTCGTATGCCTCGTTCGTTCAGCGGCTGACACGCACGGGACGTTAACGGCTGCCGTTGATCCGGTCCAACGGCAGCCGCAGCACGGTGCCGAGGGGCACAGCGCCGCCGCGTGTGCGCAGCCGCTTCAGCTCGGCGTCGCTCAGCGCCCGGTCCCACACCTGGACCTCGTCGATCGCGCCCGCGAAGTGGGCCCGGCTGTCGACGCGTTGACCGACGTGCACGCCGAACCCGGACGTCCGGCTCACCGAACCGGGCACGGCCCCCGTCGTGGCGACCTTCGTGCCGTCGACGGTGAGGCTGAACTCGCCCTCGGTGCGCCGCAGTACGGCGTGGTGCCACTTGCCGTCGTTCAGCGCGGACGTGTTGCGCACCCACGCCGAGCGGGGCGCCGCGGCGCCGTCCCGCGCGGTCATCAGGCCCATGATCCGCCCCGAGGCGGGCTCGCCGCGCAGCCACACCTGCGGCTGCTTCGTGCCGACGCCACCCATCCACAGCAGCGGATGCTCGCCGCTCTTGGCCGAGTAACGGAACCAGAGCGAGGCCGTGAACTCGTCGTCGTACAGCGGGAGTTGCGAGCGATACGGCAGGCGTACGGCGTCGTCGGTGCCGTCGAGGGCGAGCGCGCCGCCGAACCGGCCCGAGGTCGCCCTGCCGCCGCCGAGCACCGTGGCGCCGGGTGCTCCGAACGCCAGGTCCGGGGTGGTCGGATCGGGGCCGCGGCGGGGCTTCAGCCAGTCCTCGGTGAAGCGGGCGAAGCGGATCTCGTCGCGCGCGTCCACCGCGCCGCCCTCGTAGAGGAGGCCGACAGTCGCCGGAGTGCGGCCCGCGCCGCCGATCGCCACCAGGTCGGAGTAGCCGGACCAGTCGGTGGACACGACCGTGCCGCGGTCCACGCTGTCCCAGGTACGGCCCCCGTCGTACGAGGAACGCACCATCATCGTGCGCCGCCGGTCCGGGTCGGCCGGGCAGGAGAGAAGCATCCGGTGCTCAAGGCCGACCGTCGCGCACTGCACTTGGGGTGCGTACAGGTCCGGGATCGCGCGGAACTTGCCGGTGAAGGACGCGCCGCCGTCCCGGCTCACGGCGTGGGTGCGGTGGCCGAGGTCGGTGCCGTCCTGCTCGCGTCCGCTGACATAGATCTCGCCGTCGCCGCGCTCGGTGAGCGTAACCTCGGAGGGCTTCTGGCGGAACGTGCCGTCCTGCGCTATCGGCCAGGAGTCGGTCGCGCCGACCTTCCACGTGTCGCCGCCGTCGTCGCTGTGGATCAGCGCGGCGTGGTTGGCGGTGACCCGACTGCCGTTCCACGTCTCGGTGTTGACGCCGAAGACGAGCCGGCCCGCGTGCGGCCCGCGCTCCAGCTGGATGCCGTGCACCGGGCCCGTCGCGTACCAGGAGTTCCAGTGCCCCGGCAGGATCTGGTCGCTGAGGTCGCGCGGCTCGGACCAGCTGCGGCCGTCGTCGTCGCTGTACTGGAGGTGCGGGGTGCGCTCGCAGGGCACGTCGCAGTTGCCGCCGCCGGGCTTGCCCGGGTTCCAGGTCTCGGCCAGCAGGATGCGGCCGGTCTCGCGGTCCACCATGGGCGCCGGGTTGCCGTGGGTGTCGCCCGCGCCCTCGTTGACGACCTGCAGCGGGCCCCAGGTGCGGCCGCCGTCCGTGGAGCGTTTGAGGACGAGGTCTATGTCGCCCGCGTCCGTGCAGTCGTTCACCCGGCCCTCGGCGAACGCGAGCAGGGTCCCTGAAGTTGTCTGCACGACGGCCGGGATGCGGAAGCAGGCGTAGCCCGGGTCCTGGGAGGCCTTGAAGAGGACCTGCTGCGTGAAGTCCGTCGCTTCGGGGGCGCGTTGGGAGGCTTGTGCGATCGTGGCGGGGGCTGCCAGGGCGAGGGCGGTGAGGGTGGCGAGGAGGGGGCGTAAGGCTCTGCGGGGTCCGGACGGCATGTGGATACCTGCCCTTCTGCGGTCCTGCGCGGCATCTGCTGCACGTTCACGTCATCCGGACATCCCACGTCCAATGTCCGGTTTCCTGAAGGTACTTGGGGTGATAGGCGGCGACAAGGACCTGCGCGGGCGTTGCTTTTCCCCTCCCCGCCCCTTCCCGGCTGTGTCGATGTGCGGCTGGCGCCGCGTGGCCTGCGGACAGCTCCTGGGGGCCAGCCCCCAGACCCCCGCTCCTCAAACGCCGGAGGGGCTATTGATAGGGGCGCGGGGAACTGCGCATCTTTTGAGGGGCGCGGGGAACTGCGCGACCAGCCACGATGGCGGGCTGGCCGAACGACGGCATGAAGCAGCCCGTCCGGCGCTTGAGGACGAGCCCGGAGGGCGACCGGGGTACGTAGGGGCGACGCCCCTGCGGGGCAGCGCGCACGGGTCCGGCCGGTGCAGGGGGCGCTCCTCGCCGGCCGGGACCCCGCCGCCGCGTACGCGGGCGCTCGCGGTCAGCCCTGACCGGCCGCGGCCTGCAGGGCGATGCGATGGTCGCCCGCGTACACGTTCATGGAGGTGCCGCGCAGGAAGCCCACAAGCGTGAGCCCCGTCTCGGCCGCCAGGTCCACGGCGAGCGAGGACGGCGCGGAGACCGCGGCGAGCACCGGGATGCCCGCCATCACGGCCTTCTGCGCCAGCTCGAAGGAGGCACGCCCGGAGACGAGCAGGATCGTGCGGGCCAGCGGAAGCCGGTCGTCCTGCAGCGCGCGGCCGACCAGCTTGTCGACCGCGTTGTGCCGCCCCACGTCCTCCCGCACGTCGACCAGGTCGCCGTCCTCCGTGAACAGCGCCGCCGCGTGCAGGCCCCCGGTCCGGTCGAAGACCCGTTGGGCCGCGCGGAGCCGGTCGGGGAGGCTCGCGAGCAGGGCGGGTTCGAGCCGGACCGGGGGAGTGCTGCGTTTCTGGTGGTCCGTGCCGTGCGTGCCGTCGCCGGTCGCGTCGTCGATGGGCCAGCGCGCCGTCGTCCGCACCGCGTCCAGACTGGCCTTGCCGCACAGGCCGCAGGACGAGGACGTGTAGACGTTCCGTTCGAGCGTGATGTCCGGGAGGGGGACTCCGGGGGCGGTCGACACGTCCACCACGTTGTACGTGTTGGAGCCCTCCTGCGTAGCCCCCGCGCAGTACACGATGGACCGCAGCTCGTCCGCCGCGCCGAGTACGCCCTCGCTCACCAGGAACCCGGCGGCGAGCGCGAAGTCGTCGCCCGGTGTGCGCATCGTGATCGCGAGGGGCTTGCCGTTCAGGCGGATTTCCAGCGGCTCCTCCGCGACCAGCGTGTCCGGGCGGGTGGAGACCGCCCCGTCCCGGACACGGATGACGCGGCGTCGCTCGGTGACGCGTCCCATCAGGTGATCAGTCCCGGTTCTGTACGTGTTGATAGCCGAAGCGGCCCTTGATGCAGAGGTTGCCGTGGGTCACCGGGTTGTCGTGCGGCGAGGTGACCTTGACGATCTCATTGTCCTGCACGTGCAGCGTCAGGTTGCAGCCCACACCGCAGTACGCGCACACCGTGGTCGTCTCCGTCTGGGCCGACTCGTCCCACGTACCGGCCGCCCGCATGTCGAACTCGCTCTTGAAGCTGAGCGCGCCCGTCGGGCAGACCTCGATGCAGTTGCCGCAGTACACGCACGCGGAGTCGGTGAGCGGGGCGTCGTGCTCGACGGCGATCCGGGCGTCGAAGCCGCGCCCGGCGACGGCGATCGCGAAGGTGTTCTGCCACTGCTCGCCGCAGGCGTCCACGCACTTGTAGCAGAGGATGCACTTGTCGTAGTCGCGTACGTACAGGTCGTTGTCGACCTTCGGGGACTCGTTCAGGCGGGCCGCGTCCGGGCCGAAGCGGTCGGGCTTCGCCTCGTACTCCTTCAGCCACTCCTGGACGCGCGGGGTGGTCGACAAGTCGACCGAGGACGCGAGGAGTTCGAGGACCAGCCTGCGGCTGTGCCGGGCGCGCTCGGTGTCCGTACGGACCTCCATGCCGGGCTCGGCCCTGCGGGAACAGGCGGGCGCCAGGGTACGCGCGCCCTCGACCTCCACCACGCACACCCGGCAGGCGTTCTTCGGGGTGAGCGTGTCGCCCTCGCAGAGCGTCGGGATGTCCTTGCCCGCGGCCCGGCAGGCGTCCAGGACGGTGGCGCCCTCGGGGACCCGTACGGGTTCGTCGTCCAGCGTGAACTCCACGAGACGACGCGGCGGCTGCAGCGGAATGGCGGTCATGCGTACGCTCCCAGACGGTCGATGGCGGTCATGCGTACGTTCCGAGGCGGTCGATGGCGGACTCGACGGCGTTCCACGCGGTCTGGCCCAGACCGCAGATCGAGGCGTCCTTCATGGCCCGCCCCACGTCCCGCAGGAGCGCGATGTCGTCGGCTGCGGCGGCCCCGGTGCGCTCGGCGATCCGGTGCAGCGCCTCCTCCTGCCGTACGGTGCCGACCCGGCAGGGTACGCACTGGCCGCAGGACTCGTCGCGGAAGAACTCGGCGATGCGGAGGAGCATGCGGGGGAGCGGGACGGTGTCGTCGAGGGCGAGCACCACACCCGAGCCGAGGGTGGTGCCGGCCTCGCGGGTGCCCTCGAAGGTCAGCGGGATGTCCAGCTCGTCCCCGCGCACGAACCCGCCCGCGGCACCGCCGAGCAGCACGGCCCGCAACTGGTCCGGTTTCCCGGCGAGTTCGAGCAGATCGCCGAGCGTCGCGCCGAACGGCAGCTCGTAGACGCCGGGGCGGTCCACGTTCCCGGAGACGCAGAAGAGCTTCGGCCCGGTGGAGGTGGGTGTGCCGATCGCCGCGTACGCCTGGGCGCCCATGGTCAGGATCGGCAGGACGTTCACGAGCGTCTCGACGTTGTTGGCGGCCGTGGGCTTGCCGAACAGGCCCTTCTCGACGGGGAACGGCGGCTTGGAGCGGGGCTCGCCCCGGTACCCCTCGATGGAGTTGAACAGCGCGGTCTCCTCCCCGCAGATGTACGCGCCCGCGCCGCGCCGGAGCTCGATGTCGAAGGCGTACCCCTGCCCGAGCACGTCGTCGCCGAGGAGGCCGCGGGCGCGGGCCTGCGCGAGGGCGTGGGTGAGGCGTTCGAGGGCGCGCGGGTACTCGCCGCGCAGGTAGAGGTAGCCGAGGTGGGCGCCGGTCGCGTACCCGGCGATCGTCATCGCCTCGATCAGCGCGTACGGGTCGCCCTCCATCAGGACGCGGTCCTTGAAGGTGCCGGGTTCCGATTCGTCGGCGTTGCAGACGAGGTAGTGGGGGTGGTCGGGCTGGGAGGCGGTGGCCTGCCACTTTCTTCCCGTGGGGAAGGCGGCTCCTCCTCGGCCGAGGAGGCCGGCGTCCGTGACCTCGCGGATCACTTCGGCGGGGCCGAGCCGGAAGGCTCTGCGGAGGGCTTCGTAGCCGCCGGTGGATCGGTAGTCGTCGAGGCTGTACGGGTCGATCTTGCCGATCCTTTTGAGCAGGGTCAGGCCTTCCTGGCCTGCCTGGGGAACGGCGGCTGCCGCCGGGGCTTCGGGGGTGGCCGTTTCCGGGGATTCGGTTCCCCGGATGACCGTGTCCACCGTCGCGGGCGCGAGGACGGCGGTCGCGTGTTGTTCTCCCCGCCCCGCCCCTTCCCGAAAGCCTGCGGCGCTTCGGGGGCCAGCCCCCGGACCCCCGCTCCTCAATCGCCGGAGGGGCTCAATTTGAGCCCCTCCGGCGATTGAGGAGGCCCGTCCGGCAGGACTTTCGGGAAGGGGCGGGGCGGGGAGAGAGCGCGCCGCAGGCGGACCCGCCCGCGTCACCAGCGCCGCCGGAGCCCGTTCGCACAGGCCCAGGCACGGGCTCTTCTCCCATACCGTGCCGGACGGCCCGAGGCGGGACTCCAGTTCCGAGCAGAGCTCGGCCGAACCCCGTGCCGCGCACGCCAGATCCGTGCACACCTGCACCCGCGTCGCCGGGCGCGGCCGCACCGCGAACATCGAGTAGAACGTCGCCACCCCGTACGCCTCCGCCGGCGGCACCGTCAGCCGCCTGCACAGGTAGGCGAGCGCGCCCTCGCTGATCCAGCCGATCCGGTCGTTCACGGCGTGCAGCCCCGGCAGCAGCAGGTCGCGCCGGTCCCGGGCCGTGCGGCCGCCGCGGGCCCAGCGCAGGTCCGCGTCGGGGCGGTCCGACGCGCCCTCCCAGGGGGACTCGGGCGGGCCGAGGAGGGCGTCGACGGCGGCACGCTCCTCGTCGGTCGGCTTGCTGTCACCGAAGTGCAGATCCATGTCGGCTCCTCAGCTCCTCACGGCCACGTCGAGCTTCTCGATCCGGATCGCCGACGCCTTGAACTCCGCCGTGCCCGCGATCGGACAGTTCGCCTCGATCGTGAGCAGGTTGGTGTCCACCTCGTCGGGAAAGTGCATGGTCATGAAGGCGAGGCCGGGGCGCAGGCCCGGGTCGACCCAGACCGGCGCGATCACCGTGCCGCGCCGCGAGGCCACCCGTACCTCCTCGCCCACCACCACGCCGTACCGCTCCGCGTCCTCCGGGCACAGCTCGACGTACTCGCCGCGCCGCAGCGGAGAGGCGAAACCGCCGCTCTGCACACCGGTGTTGTACGAGTCGAGGCGCCGGCCGGTGGTCAGGCGCAGGGGGTACGACTCGTCGGTGAGGTCCACCGGCGGGTCGTGCTCGACGAGGCCGAACGGGGCGCGGCGGCCACGGAGTTCGGGGTCCGGGTCCCACAGGCGCCCGTGCAGGAAACTGGACGGCAGCGCCTCCAGATCCGGGCAGGGCCACTGGAGGCCTTGGTGCTCCTCCAGCCTGTCGTACGTCATGCCGAAGTGGTCGGGGGACAGGGCGCGCAGCTCGTTCCAGACCGACTCCGCGTCCGCGAACTTCCAGGCGTGGCCCAGGCGTTCGGCGATCTCGCAGATGATGTCGATGTCCTCGCGGGCCTCGCCGGGCGGGGTGAGCGCGGCCCGTACGCGCTGGACGCGGCGTTCACTGTTGGTGGTGGTGCCGTCGGTCTCCGCCCAGGAGGCCGTGGCGGGCAGGACGACGTCCGCCAGCTCGGCGGTCTTCGTCAGGAAGATGTCCTGCACGACCAGGTGGTCGAGCGCGGCCAGGCGGCGCAGGGCCTGCTCGCTGTCGGCCTCCGACTGGGCCGGGTTCTCGCCGATGCAGTACACCGCGCGCAGCGATCTGTGCCCTGCCGTCGGCCCCATCGCCTCGAACATGTCCGTGAGCGTCATCCCGTACCGCGGTGGGATCACCGTGTCCCAGGCGGCCTCGAACTTGGCGCGGTGGCCGTCGTCGAGGATGTCCTGGAAGCCGGGGAGCCGGTTGGGGATGGCGCCCATGTCGCCGCCGCCCTGGACGTTGTTCTGCCCGCGCAGCGGCTGCACCCCGGCGCCGTACCGTCCGACGTGCCCGGTGAGCAGCGCCAGGTTGATCAGGGCGCGGACGTTGTCGGTGCCGTTGTGGTGCTCGGTGATGCCCAACGTCCAGCAGAGCTGGGCGCGTTCGGCTCTGGCGTAGGCGTGCGCGAGGTCGCGGATCGCGGCGGCCGGTACGCCGGTGACCTTCTCGGCGAGGGAGAGCGTCCAGGGTTCGACCAGGGCGCGGAACTCCTCGAAGCCGCTGGTCGCTCGCTCGATGAACGCCTCGTTGTGCAGCCCGGCGTGGATGATCTCGCGGGCGACGGCGTGCGCGAGGGGGATGTCGGTGCCGACGTTCGGCCCGAGCCAGGACTCGGCCCACTCGGCGGTGGAGGTGCGGCGCGGGTCGACCGCGTACATCCGCGCCCCGTTGCGTATCCCCTTCAGGACGTGCTGGAAGAAGATCGGGTGCGCGAAGCGGGCGTTGGAGCCCCACATCACGATCAGGTCGGTGTGCTCGACCTCCTCGTACGAGGACGTGCCGCCGCCCGAGCCGAAGACGGCGGAGAGCCCGGCGACGCTCGGGGCGTGGCAGGTGCGGTTGCAGGAGTCCACGTTGTTGGTGCCCATGACGACGCGGGTGAACTTCTGCGCCACATAGTTCATTTCATTGGTCGCGCGGGCGCAGGACAGCATCGCGAACGCGTCGGGGCCGTGCGCCACGCGCGCGTTCCGGAAGCCTTCGGCGGCCTTGGCGAGCGCCTCGTCCCAGGTGGCTCGGCGCAGCGGCCCGCCCTTGCCGTCGCGGACCAGGGGGTGGGTGAGCCGGTTGTAGGTCTTCGGGGCGCGGTCGCGTTTCCTCATGCCGCCTCGCTTTCCGGACTTGTCGGCTGGGTGCGCGTGGCAAGGAGATCCGAGAGGGCGTGCACGGTACGGAGCGTGGGCACCGGAACGCCGGTGACCGTGGCGAGTTCCAGCACTGCGGCGAGCAGCACGTCGAGTTCGAGGGGCTTGCCGCGCTCCAGGTCCTGGAGGGTGGAGGTGCGGTGGTCGCCGACGCGTTCGGCGCCCGCGATGCGCCGCTCCACGGAGACCTCCGGTCGGCAGCCGAGTGCGTGCGCGACGGCCAGGGTCTCCCGCATCATCTGCTCGATGACCTCGCGCGTCGTGCCGTGCACGCACATCTGGCGCATCGTCGCACGGGTCAGGGCGCTGATCGGGTTGAACGAGATGTTGCCGAGCAGCTTGATCCAGATGTCGTCGCGCAGCTCTGGTTCGACGGGGCACTTCAGTCCGCCCGCCCGCATGGCCTCGCTGAACTCCAGGCAGCGCTTCGACACGGACCGGTCGGGCTCGCCGACGGAGAACCGGGTGCCCTCCAAGTGCCGCACCACGCCCGGCCCTTCGAGCTCCGTGGCCGCGTACACGACGCAGCCGACGGCCCGCCGCGGGGCGAGCACCGCGCTGACCGAGCCGCCGGGGTCGACGCTCTGGATCCGGTGTCCGTCGTACGGCCCGCCGTGCCGGTGGAAGTACCACCAGGGGATGCCGTTCTGGGCCGCGATCACGCTGGTGTGCTCCTGGAGCAGCGGCGCCACGAGCGGCCCGCACGCCGCGTACGAGGTCGCCTTCAGGCCCAGGAAGACATGGTCGACCGGGCCGATCCCGGCCGGGTCGTCGGTGGCGTGCGGCCGCGCGGTGAAGTCGCCGCGAGGGCTGAGCACGCGCACTCCGTGCCGCCTCATGGCCGCCAGGTGCGGTCCACGGGCGATGAGATGGACGTCGGCGCCCGCGCGGTGCAGCGCGGCTCCGACGTAGGCGCCGATCGCTCCGGCGCCGAGGACTGCGACTTTCACGGTGTGGCTCCTGTCGGTTGAGGGGACCGAGGGAGGTGAAGCACCGGCAGGTGCTTCAGGGAGTCGCATGGTGTCGCGCGGTGTCGCGCGGTGCCGCACGGTGCGGCACGGTGTCGCACCCGTACCTGTGTCGACGAAATATTGTCTACAGTATGGAAGTTGGGGCGACAAGGGGTCGCACGGCACATTGGCAACCGTTGCTGGGGCCAGGTTTGCCGTATCGGCAAGTTTTGTGGGCGTCGCGGGGGCGGCCGAGGCACGGTGTGCGCATGACTGATGACATCGCAGCACCCCGTCGCGACGGCTACCTCGGCGACGCTTCTGTACGTGCGGAGTGGGACGACAAGTACGCCGACCGGGAGCGGCTGTGGAGCGGCCGGCCCAACGGCGCGCTGGTGGCCGAGGCCGCCGGGCTCACGCCGGGGCGGGTCCTCGACGTGGGCTGCGGCGAGGGCGCCGACGCCATCTGGCTCGCGCGCGGCGGCTGGGACGTGACCGCGGTCGAGGTCTCCGGCGTGGCACTCGACCGGGCGGCCGCGCACGCGCGCGACGCCGGGGTCTCCGTCCACTGGGTCCACGCCGAACTGACCGGGGCGGATCTCGCGCCGGGCTCCTTCGACCTGGTCTCCGCCCAGTACCCGGCCCTGCTCCGCACACCCGGCGCGACGGCGGAGCGCGCGCTGCTCGCAGCCGTGAAGGTCGGCGGCGTCCTGCTGCTCGTCCACCACGTCGTCGACGCCGAGCACGCCCAGGAGGCGGGCTTCGACCCGGATGACTATGTCCTGCCCGCGACGGTCGCCGCGCTGCTCACCGAAGACTGGGAGGTCGAGGTGCATGAGCGGCGGCCGCGCGAGATCGAGGGCGGCGCGGGCGCGCACCACCACGAGGACGTGGTGCTGCGGGCGCGCAGGGTGCGGTGAGTCGGACCCGTGCGGGAAGGGGCGGGTAGGGGAAAGCTCCAAGGACACCGGCCAAAAACTGTCACCTTGCGTGCCGTGCTACCCGTGAGTCGCTGACGAGACTGGGGCCTCCTGCTCAGCACCCGGCGTCGGAGGCCCCGCACCATGTACGGCACGAACGGCACGCGTATCACCGCGGTCGGCCACCATCAGCCCACGAAGGTGCTCACCAACGACGACGTCGCGCGGCTCGTCGACACCAGCGACGAGTGGATCAGCAGCCGGGTCGGCATCCGCACCCGGCACATCGCGGGACCCGACGAGCCCGTCGACGCGCTCGCCGCCCAGGCCGCCGCCAAGGCCCTGGCCGGGGCGGGCCGCACCGCCGAGGAGATCGACCTGGTCGTCGTCGCCACCTCCACCGCGGTCGACCGCTCCCCGAACACCGCCGCCCGCGTCGCCGCCCGCCTCGGCATGCCCTCGCCCGCCGTGCTCGACCTGAACGTGGTCTGCGCCGGGTTCCCGCACGCCCTGGCCACCGCGGACCACGCGATCCGGGCGGGCTCGGCGACCCGCGCCCTGGTGATCGGCGCCGACAACATGTCCGCCGTCACGGACTGGAGCGACCGTACGACCTGTGTCCTGGTCGGGGACGGCGCGGGCGCCGCGGTCGTCGAGGCCGTGGCGGACGGGGAGGAGGCGGGCATCGGTCCCGTGCTCTGGGGCTCCGTGCCGGAGATGGGGCACGCCGTGCGCATCGAGGGCACGCCGCCGGTCTTCGCGCAGGAGGGCCAGAGCGTGTACCGGTGGGCGACCACCCAGCTCCCGCCCATCGCCCGGAGGGTGTGCGAGCGCGCCGGACTCGCGCCCGAGGACCTCGCCGGGGTCGTGCTCCACCAGGCCAACCTGCGCATCATCGAACCCGTCGCCCAGCGCATCGGGGCCGTCAACGCGGTCGTCGCCCGGGATGTCGTGGAGTCGGGCAACACCTCGGCCGCGAGCATCCCGCTCGCCCTGTCCAAGCTCGTCGAACGGCGCGAGGTCCCGCCCGGTGCACCGGTGCTGCTCTTCGGCTTCGGCGGGAACCTGTCGTACGCGGGTCAGGTCGTGCGCTGCCCGTAAGGGCGGACCGCGCCTGCTGTGACGAGCCCGACTTCCCTGTGTGCCGGCCATGGCGCTCGGTAGACTGTAGACGATAGCCAATACGTCCACTGTTGCCATCGGAGCGGCCGCGTGCCGACGAGGGGGACCGCGATGTTGTCCGCAGGACTGCCGCACGGTGCCGTGCCGAAACTGGAGCGGCCGGGCCCGCTGCGCGAGCGGGTGTACGAGGCCCTGCTCGAACTCATCACCACCCGCGCCCTGCGCCCGGGCCAGCACCTGGTCGAGAGCGAGCTGGCCGGGCACCTGGGCGTCTCCAGGCAGCCGGTGCGCGAGGCGCTGCAGCGGCTGAACACCGAGGGCTGGGTCGACCTGCGCCCCGCCCAGGGCGCGTTCGTGCACGAGCCGACGGAGGAGGAGGCCGATCAACTCCTCACCGTCCGCACGCTGTTGGAGGCCGAGGCCGCCCGGCTCGCCGCGGCCAACGCCACCTCGGCCGGGATCACCGCACTCGAGGAGCTCTGCGCCACCGGCGAACAGGCCGTGGCCGACGGCGAGGTGGACACCGTCGTAGCCACCAACGCCGCCTTCCACGCCAAGGTGATGGAGCTCGCCGGAAACGTCGTCCTCGCCGAACTCGCGGGCCAGGTGGACCGGCGGGTCCGCTGGTACTACACACCCGTGGCCCGGCAGCGCGGCAAGCAGTCGTGGATCGAGCACCGCGAGCTGATCGCGGCGATCAGCGCCCGCGACGAGGGGCGCGCGACGGAAGTGATGCGTGCGCACACGGAGCACACTCGGGCGACGTACCACCAGCGCAACGCGTAGCACGCCCGCTCGCCCTGCCGACGACCACCCTTTGTCCTGCCACAGGAAAAAGTAGGACCCACTTCCTGCGCAAGTTCTTCCCACCCCCGGCAGCCGCTGCTACGTTCCCCTCGAAAGCCAGGCCCCATCGGGGGCGGTGGCGACCGATGAGGCCTGTCGACGGTGGGAGGGGCGGCGTGAGGCGCATGACGGCTCGACCCGCGAACGCGCACCAGGCGCGACTGCTCCGCCTGCTGCGTGACGGCGGGCCCAACTCCCGTGCCCAGCTGGGCGATCAGGTCGACCTCTCCCGGTCGAAGCTGGCCGTCGAGGTCGACCGGCTCCTGGAGACCGGCCTGGTCGTCGCCGACGGACTCGCCGCCTCGCGCGGCGGCCGCCGCTCGCACAACATCCGGCTCGCCCCCGAACTCCGCTTCCTCGGCGCCGACATCGGCGCCACCTCGGTCGACGTGGCCGTCACCAACGCCGAGCTGGAAGTGCTCGGCCACATCAACCAGCCGATGGACGTACGCGAGGGGCCCGTCGCGGTCTTCGAGCAAGTCCTCGCCATGGCCGCCAAGTTGAAGGCCTCCGGGCTCGCCGAGGGCTTCGACGGCTGCGGCATCGGAGTGCCGGGACCCGTCCGGTTCCCCGAGGGCGTCCCCGTCGCACCGCCGATCATGCCCGGCTGGGACGGCTTCCCGGTGCGCGAGGCGCTCAGCCAGGACCTGGGCTGCCCGGTCATGGTCGACAACGACGTGAACCTGATGGCCATGGGCGAACAGCACGCCGGAGTCGCCCGCTCCGTGGACGACTTCATCTGCGTCAAGATCGGTACGGGCATCGGCTGCGGCCTCGTCGTCGGCGCCGAGGTCTACCGCGGTACGACGGGCAGCGCCGGGGACATCGGCCACATCCAGGTCGAACCCGACGGACGGCCCTGCGCCTGCGGCAACAAGGGCTGCCTGGAGGCGCACTTCAGCGGCGCCGCCCTCGCCCGGGACGCCGAGGAGGCCGCCACCCAGGGCCGCTCGGCGGAGCTGGCCGGCCGGCTCGAAGCCGCGGGCTCCCTCTCCGCCGTCGACGTGGCCGCCGCCGCTGCCGCGGGCGACGCCGTCGCCCTCGAACTCATCCGCGAGGGCGGCAACCGCACCGGCCAGGTCATCGCCGGACTCGTCAGCTTCTTCAACCCCGGCCTGGTGGTGATCGGCGGTGGCGTGACCGGACTCGGGCACACGCTCCTCGCCGCGATCCGCACCCAGGTCTACCGCCAGTCGCTGCCCCTCGCGACCGGCAACCTCCCCATCGTCCTGGGCGAGTTGGGGCCCGTCGCCGGAGTCATCGGCGCCGCCCGCCTGATCAGCGACCACCTGTTCTCACCGGCCTGACCGGTACGTACGACCGCACAGCAGCAAGCCCGTACGACCGCACAGCAGCAAGCCCATACGACCGCACAGCAGCAAGCCCGTACGACAGCACCCGCATAGCCCGTACGACAGCACAGCGCGTCCCGCACCGCCCGCTTTGCCCTGCTCTGCCCTGAACCTGCTCTGCCCTGAACCTGCTCTGCTCTGAACCGGCCCCGCACCCCGCACCCGCGAGGGAATCCACCATGGCACCAGAACCACCCCTGCCCGGCGCCGAGCCGGTGACCTCCGCCGACACGCCGCCCCTGCTCACCATGTCCGGCATCACCAAGTCCTTCCCCGGCGTCCGCGCCCTCGACGGCGTGGACCTGGAGGTGCGTGCCGGTGAAGTGCACTGTCTGCTCGGGCAGAACGGTGCCGGCAAGTCCACCCTCATCAAGGTGCTCGCCGGCGCCCACCAGCCCGACGGCGGCCGCATCACCTGGCGCGGCGACACCGTCACCCTGAAGTCGCCGATCGCCGCCATGCGCCTCGGCGTCGCCACCATCTACCAGGAACTCGACCTGGTGGAGGGGCTCTCCGTCGCCGAGAACGTCTTCCTCGGGCACGAGCCCACCGCCGCCGGCTTCGTCGTACGCGGCCGGGAGGCGCGGAACGCCGCCGCCGGGCTGCTTCGCCGGCTCGGCCACCCGGAGATCGACCCGGCCCGGCTCGTCGGCGAACTCTCCGCCGCGCAGCAGCAGATCGTCTCCATGGCGCGGGCGCTCTCCCACGACGTACGGCTCATCGTCATGGACGAGCCATCCGCCGCGCTCGACCCCGACGAGGTCGCCAACCTCTTCCGGATCGTCGCCGACCTCACCGCCGACGGTGTCGCCGTCGTCTACATCTCGCACCGCCTGGAGGAGATCCGCCGCATCGGCGACCGCGTCACCGTCCTCAAGGACGGCCGCGCCGTCGCCGGCGGACTGCCCGCCAAATCCACGCCCACCCGTGACGTGGTCGCCCTGATGACCGGCCGCAACGTCGAGTACGTCTTCCCCGAGCGGCCCGCCCGAGCGGCCCTCGCCGAACCACTGCTGACGGTACGGGGACTCACCCGCGCCGACGAGTTCGCACCCCTCGACCTGGACGTGCGCCCCGGCGAGATCGTCGGGCTCGCCGGACTCGTGGGCTCCGGGCGCTCCGAGATCCTGGAGACCATCTACGGCGCACGCAAACCGGACGCCGGTCAAGTGCACGTCGACGGGCGGGCGTTGAAGACCGGGAGCGTGCGGGCCGCCGTACGCGCCGGACTCGGCCTCGCCCCCGAGGAGCGCAAGGCACAGGCCCTGCTGATGCTGGAGTCCATCACCCGGAACGTCTCCGTCTCCTCCATGTCCCGTTTCTCACGCGGCGGTTGGCTCGACCGGGGCGCCGAATTCACCGCCGCGCGCCGCGCCACCCGCGAGCTGTCCCTCAAGCCCGACCGGCCCTCCGCGCCCGTGCGCACCCTCTCCGGCGGCAACCAGCAGAAGGCCGTCCTCGCCCGCTGGCTGCTCCGCGGCTGCCGGGTGCTGCTTCTCGACGAGCCCACCCGCGGCGTGGACGTCGGCGCTCGCGCCGAGCTGTACGCCGTGATCCGGCGGCTCGCCGACGACGGGCTCGGCGTGCTCCTCGTCTCCAGCGAAGTGCCCGAAGTCCTCGGCCTCGCCGACCGCGTCCTCGTCCTGCGCGAGGGCCGCGTCGTCCACACCGCGCCCGCGCGCGACCTCGACGAACACCGCGTACTCGACCTCGTGATGGAAGGGAGCCCGGCGTCATGACGCACCCGACGACGCCCGCACGGCAGGAGGGACCTCTGCTCGACGGCGGCGGACCCGGATCTGGGAAGTCCGCTTCCGGCGGCGGTGGCGGCAGCCCCTGGAGCGCCCGCCTGTTCCGCGCCGATGTGCGCACCCTGTCCCTGATCGGCGTCCTCGTCGGGCTCGCCCTGATCGGCGGCCTCACCAAGCCCGACGCGTTCCTCGCCACCAGCAACGTCCAGCTGATCCTCACGCAGGCCTCGGTGATCGGCGTGGTCACAGTCGGCATGACGTTCGTGATCACCTCCGGCGGCATCGACCTGTCCGTCGGCGCGATCGTCGCCCTCGCCTCCGTCTGGGCCACCACCGTCGCCACCCAGGAGTACGGCTTCGCGGGCATCCTCTTCACCGCCGTGATCGTCGGCCTGGGCTGCGGACTCGTCAACGGCGTGCTCATCGCGTACGGCGGCATGGTGCCGTTCATCGCCACCCTCGCCATGCTGGCCTCGGCGCGCGGGCTCGCCCTGCAGATCACCGAGGGCAAGACGCAGATGGTGACCATCCCGTCGGTCCTCGACCTCGGCGAGCGCGACGCGTACCTCCTCGGTATCCCGCCGCTCGTCCTGGTGTTCGCCGCCGTCACCGTGATCGGCTGGCTGGTCCTCAACCGGACCACGTTCGGCCGCCGCACCGTCGCGGTCGGCGGCAACGCCGAGGCTGCCCGGCTCGCCGGCATCGATGTCCGCCGTCAGCGCCTCTACCTGTATCTGCTGTCCGGCCTGTGCTGCGGCATCGCCGCGTTCCTGCTGATCGTGCTCGCCGGCTCGGGCCAGAACACCAACGGCAACCTGTACGAGCTGGACGCCATCGCCGCCGCGATCATCGGCGGCACCCTGCTCAGCGGCGGCCGAGGCACCGTCACCGGCTCCGTCCTCGGCGTACTGATCTTCATCACGATCCAGAACATCTTCGCGCTCAACAACCTGGAGAGCGCGACCCAGCAGATCGCCAAGGGCGCGATCATCGTCGCCGCGGTGCTCGTCCAGCGGCGTACGTCGCACACGCCCTGACCAGCCCGAACTTCCCTGTGCAGCACCGCACTTCCCCGTAGAGACCGGTCTTACGCGAAGGGTCCGCCATGTCTGACAAGCCAAGCCTGCCAACCTCCGCCACCCGCAGAAGGCTCCTCTTCGGAGCCGCCGCCCTCTCCGGCGGGGCGTTCCTCACCGCCTGTACCAGCAACGAGCCCAAGGAGGGCAGCGGCGGTCAGGCGGCCGACGCCCCCGTCGCCGACGACAAGCCGGGCAAGCCCGTCACCATCGGCTTCGCCGGGCCCCAGGCCGACCACGGCTGGCTCAACGCCATCAACGTCAACGCCAAGGAACGCGCCAAGAAGTACAAGGACGTCACCCTTGAGATCACCGAGGGCTCCAACGACACGGCCGCGCAGATCGGCCAGATCGACACCCTCATCAACAAGAAGGTCGACGTCCTCGTCATCCTGCCCGCCGACGGCAAGGCCATGACGCAGGCCGGGCTCAAGGCGATGCGGGCCGGTATCCCCGTCGTCAACCTCGACCGGATCTTCGCGAACCCGCAGGCGTACCGCTGCTGGATCGGCGGCGACAACTACGGCATGGGCCTCAACGCCGGGCACTACATCGGCGAGCAGCTCAAGGACAAGAAGAACGCCAAGGTCGTCGAGCTCGCCGGGCTCGACAACCTGGAGCTCACCAAGCAGCGCACCGAGGGCTTCGACGCCGCCCTGAAGAACTACCCGAACGTCAAGAAGGTCGCCCGGCAGGCCGCCGAGTTCACCGTCGAGTCGGGCCAGTCCAAGATGTCCCAACTCCTCCAGGCGCAGAAGAACTTCGACGCCCTGTGGAACCACGACGACGACCAGGGCGTGGGCGCCCTGCGCGCCATCGAGCAGGCCGGCCGCGACGACTTCTTCATGGTCGGCGGGGCGGGCGCCCTCTCCGCGATGCAGGCCATCGAGTCCGGCGAGAGCGTCCTCAAGGCCACCGTCCTCTACCCGCCGACGATGGCCGCCTCCGCGATCGACCTGGCCCGCGCACTCGGCCAGGGCAAGGGCATCGGCGGCATGGCGGAGTTCGAGATCCCGTCGTCGATCACCCTCTACTCGGCCGTCGTCACCAAGGACAACGTCAAGCAGTACATGTCCACCGGCTTCAAGTGAGCGGCTCGGAAGCCGGGTTGACCACACCCCCCACCGCCGTCGACGAGGAGGCATTTCGTATGCAGCACAACGGGGAGCAGGACGAGACCGAACGGCCGCGCCTGGGCGTCGGCATGATCGGGTACGCCTTCATGGGGGCCGCGCACTCCCAGGGCTGGCGCACCGTCGGCCGCGTCTTCGACCTGCCGCTCGCGCCGGAGCTGACGGCGATCTGCGGCCGCGACGGAGGCGCCGTACGGGCCGCCGCCGACCGCCTCGGCTGGTCCCACGCCGAGACCGACTGGCGTGCCCTCCTCGACCGCGACGACGTGCAGCTCGTCGACATCTGCACGCCGGGCGACAGCCACGCCGAGATCGCGATCGCGGCCCTGGAGGCGGGCAAGCACGTGCTGTGCGAGAAGCCGCTCGCCAACTCCGTGGAGGAGGCGGAGGCGATGGCCGAAGCGGCCGAACGGGCTGGCGAGCGCGGGCAGTTGGCGATGGTGGGGTTCAACTACCGTCGCGTGCCCGCGATGACACTGGCCCGCCGCCTGATCGCCGAAGGCCGCCTCGGTCGCATCCGGCACGTGCGCGTGGTGTACCTCCAGGACTGGCTGGTCGACCCGGAGTTCCCGCTGACCTGGCGCCTGGAGCGGGAGCACGCCGGCTCGGGCGCGCTCGGCGACCTCGGCGCGCACATCGTGGACCTCGCGCAGTACGTCGCGGGCGAGCACATCATCGGCGTCTCCGCGATGACCGAGACCTTCGTACGGGAACGGCCCCTGCTCGCCGGGGCGTCCGCCGGGCTCGCGGCGGGCGGGGGAGCCTCGGGAACCGCGCACGGGCCCGTGACCGTCGACGACGCGGCCGTGTTCACCGCGCGGCTCGCCTCCGGGGCGCTCGCCACGTTCGAGGCCACCCGGTTCGCCACCGGCCGGAAGAACGCGCTGCGCCTCGAAGTCAACGGCGAGAAGGGCTCGTTGGCCTTCGACCTGGAGCGGCTCAACGAGCTCTCCTTCCACGACGACACCGAGCCCGCGGTCTCGGCGGGCTTCCGGCGCATCCTCGTCACCGAGGCCGACCACCCGTACCTGGAAGGCTGGTGGCCGCCAGGACACGCCCTCGGCTACGAGCACACCTTCGCGCACCAGGCCCGCGACCTCGTGCACGCCATCGCCACGGGCACTCAGCCCGAGCCGTCCTTCGCCGACGGCCTGCGGGTGCAGCGGGTCCTCGCGGCGGTGGAGGAGAGCGCGGCGAAGAACTCCTCGTACACCCCGATCCCGGCACTGGAGGTTTAAGGACCGATGCCACGTTCCTTCACGCTCTTCACCGGACAGTGGGCCGACCTGCCCCTGGAAGAGGTCTGCCGGCACGCCCGCGACTTCGGCTACGACGGCCTCGAACTCGCCTGCTGGGGCGACCACTTCGAGGTCGACAAGGCCCTCGCGGACCCCGCGTACATCAAGGGCAGGCACCAGCTCCTCGACAAGTACGGACTCAAGTGCTGGGCGATCTCCAACCACCTCGTCGGCCAGGCCGTCTGCGACGCGATCATCGACGAGCGGCACCAGGCGATCCTGCCCGCCCGCATCTGGGGCGACGGCGAGGCCGAGGGCGTACGGCAGCGGGCCGCGGCGGAGATCGCGGACACGGCGCGGGCCGCGGCGGCGTTCGGCGTGGACACCGTCGTCGGCTTCACCGGCTCGGCGATCTGGCATCTCGTCGCGATGTTCCCGCCCGTCGTGCCCGGCATGATCGAGCGCGGCTACCAGGACTTCGCGGACCGCTGGAACCCGATCCTCGACGTCTTCGACGCGGAGGGCGTCCGCTTCGCCCACGAGGTCCACCCCAGCGAGATCGCGTACGACTACTGGTCGACGGTTCGCGCCTTGGAGGCGGTCGACCACCGGCCCGCGTTCGGCCTGAACTTCGACCCCTCGCACTTCGTCTGGCAGGACCTCGACCCGACGAACTTCCTCTACGACTTCCGCGACCGGATCTACCACGTCGACTGCAAGGAGGCCCGGCGCCGCCTCGACGGCCGCAATGGGCGCCTCGGCTCGCATCTGCCCTGGGGCGACCCGCGGCGCGGCTGGGACTTCGTCTCGGCCGGCCACGGCGACGTGCCCTGGGAGGACGTCTTCCGGATGCTCCGCTCGATCGGCTACGCAGGGCCGGTCTCGGTGGAGTGGGAGGACGCGGGGATGGACCGCCTCCAGGGCGCTCCCGAGGCCCTGCGGACGTTGAAGGCGTACGACTTCGAGCCGCCCACCGCGTCCTTCGACGCGGCCTTCGGGGGTACGGAATAGATCATTCCCCCACACTTGAGCACTTTGTCCAGACTCAGGGAAAAGTCCAACTCCTGTTCTGTGCAAGGGCTTTCTATCGGGGACAAACGTGGCTACCTTCCCTGAGATGTAGGGAAACGAGCCCCTCCGGGGTGACGGCGCACCCCGGCGCACCGCACGTATCGCACACGCCAAGTACCACCGGCCGCATTCCGGAGGACATTCGTGCACAGAGACAGGCTCAGACTTCGCAAGACGCTCGCCCTGCTCACCGGCGCCGTGATGGCGACCGCGTCGCTGACCCTCGCCGCCCCCGCCACCGCCGTACCGGACGCGCCCACGTCGGGCGTCGAACCCGTGGCCGGGAAGAAGGGCAAGGACCCCACGGGCCCCACGGGCCCCAAGGGCCCCAAGGGCCCCAAGGCCGAGGACTTCCAGCAGGTCACCCTCGCCAAGGGCGAGCCCGAGATGGGCGAGCCGATGACACTCGACGTGCTCCCGGACCGCTCGGTCCTGCACACCTCCCGCGACGGCACCGTCCGCCTCACCGACGCCACCGGCACCACCAAGGTCGCCGGGAAGATACCCGTCTACTCGCACGACGAAGAGGGCCTCCAAGGCGTCGGCATAGACCCGAACTTCGCTGAGAACAGGGCCATTTACCTCTACTACGCCCCGCCCATGGAGACCCCCTCCGGTGACGCGCCCAATGAGGGCACCGCCGAGGACTTCAAGAAGTTCGACGGCGTGAACCGGCTCTCCCGCTTCGTCCTCAAGGAGGACGGCACCCTCGACGCGGCCAGCGAGAAGAAGGTCCTCGACGTTCCCGCCAACCGCGGCATCTGCTGCCACGTCGGCGGCGACATCGACTTCGACAAGGACGGCAACCTCTACCTGTCGACCGGCGACGACTCCAACCCCTTCGCCTCCGACGGCTTCACCCCCATCGACGAGCGCGCGAACCGGAACCCGGCCTACGACGCGCAGCGCACCTCCGGCAACACCAACGACCTGCGCGGCAAGATCCTCCGCATCAAGGTCGCGGACGACGGTTCGTACACCGTCCCGGACGGCAACCTCTTCGCCGAGGGCACCGAGAAGACCCGCCCCGAGATCTACGCGATGGGCTTCCGCAATCCCTTCCGCATGAGCGTCGACAAGCCCACCGGCACCGTCTACGTCGGCGACTACGGCCCCGACTCCGGCAAGGCCGACCCCAAGCGCGGCCCGGCAGGTCAGGTCGAGTTCGCCCGCGTCACCAAGCCCGGCAACTTCGGCTGGCCGTACTGCACCGGCAAGAACGACGCCTACATCGACTACAACTTCGCCGACCAGACCTCCGGCGCCGCCTTCGACTGCGCCGCCCCGAAGAACGAGTCGCCGCACAACACCGGCCTCACCGACCTGCCGCCCGCCCAGGAAGCCTGGATCCCCTACGACGGCGGCTCCGTCCCCGAGTTCGGCACCGGCTCCGAGTCCCCGATGGGCGGCCCCGTCTACCGCTACGACGCCAACTCCGACTCGCAGGTGAAGTTCCCCGAGTCCTACGACGGCAACTTCTTCGCCGGTGAGTTCGGCCGCCGCTGGATCAAGCGGATCGCCCAGGACGACGCGGGCGCCGTGCAGTCCATCAACGACTTCCCCTGGACCGGCACCCAGGTCATGGACATGGACTTCGGCCCCGACGGCGCCCTCTACGTCCTCGACTACGGCACCGGCTACTTCAACGGCGACGAGAACTCCGCGCTCTACCGCATCGAGAACGCCACCGACGGCCACTCGCCCGTCGTCGAGGCCGGCGCCGACGTCACCAGCGGCCAGACCCCGCTGAAGGTGCAGTTCGACGCCAAGGCCACCGACGCCGACGGCGACAAGGTCACGTACAAGTGGGACTTCGGCGACGGAGCCACCTCCACCGAGCAGAACCCCACGCACACCTTCGAGAAGAACGGCGTCTACGCCGCCACCGTCACCGCCACCGACAAGACCGGCCGCACCGGCTCGGCCAGCGCCCACATCACCGTCGGCAACACCGCACCGACCGTGAAGCTCGAACTGCCCGCCGACGGCCAGCTGTTCACCTTCGGCGACAAGGTGCCCTTCAAGGTCACCGTCACCGACCCGGAGGACGGCACCGTCGACTGCTCCAAGGTCAAGGTCACGCACATCCTCGGCCACGACAGCCACGGCCACCCGGTGACCTCCGCCAACGGCTGCGAGGGCACCATCCAGACCTCCGCCGACGGCGAGCACGACCCCAACGCCAACATCTTCGGAGTCTTCGACGCCGAGTACACCGACAAGGGCGCCAACGGTCAGCCCGCCCTCACCACCCACGACCAGAACGTCGTCCAGCCCAAGCACCGCCAGGCCGAGCACTTCGACGACAACCAGGGCGTGTCCGTGGTGAGCCGCGGCGCCGCCCACGGCGGCAAGGCCGTCGGCGAGATCAACAACGGCGACTGGATCTCCTTCAAGCCGTACGTCCTCGGCAACGCCACCAAGGTCACCGCCCGCGTCGCCTCCGCCGGAGCCGGCGGCACCCTCGAAGTCCGCGCCGGAGCCGCCGACGGCAAGCTCCTCGGCACCGCCAAGGTCGACCCGACCGGCGGCGCGGAGACCTACGTCGACGTGAGCGCCGACCTGAGCGGCGCACCCGCCGAGACCACCACGCTCTACCTGGTCTTCAAGGGCGAGGGCACCGGAGCGCTCTACGAGGTCGACGACTTCAAGTTCACCACCGGCTGACCCGTCGAGCAGAGAGAGGGAGTGACCGCAATGCGCACACGAGCCCGACTGCTCACCGCCACCGCGACAGCAGCCCTGCTCATCGGCTGCGTGTCCGGACCGGCGGCGTCCAAGCCGGACCCCGACCACCGGCCGGGCAAGCCCGGCAAGGACGGCGAGAGCGTCCTGGTCTTCTCCAAGACCGCCGGCTTCCGCCACGACTCCATCCCCGAAGGCATCGCCACCGTCAAGGAACTCGGCGCCGCACACGGCTTCACCGTCGACGCCACCGAGGACGCCGGGGCCTTCACACCCGGCAACCTCGCCAAGTACGACGCCGTCGTCTGGCTCTCCACCACCGGCGACGTCCTGAACGAGGAACAGCAGTCCGCCTTCGAGAAGTACGTCAAGGACGGCGGCGGCTACGTGGGCGTCCACGCCGCCGCCGACACCGAGTACGACTGGCCCTTCTACGGCGAACTCGCGGGCGCCTACTTCCAGTCCCACCCGCACATCCAGCCCGCGAAGGTCGACGTGGAGGACCACGCCCACGAGGCGACCGCCCACCTCGGCCCGACCTGGGAGCGCACCGACGAGTGGTACAACTACCGCTCCAACCCGCGGACACGCGCCCGCGTCCTGGCCTCCCTCGACGAGTCCTCGTACACCGGCGGCACCATGAACGGCGACCACCCCATCGCCTGGTGCCAGGAGTTCGAAGGCGGCCGCTCCTTCTACACCGGCGGCGGCCACACCAAGGAGTCGTACGCCGAACCCGCCTTCAAGCAGCACCTGCTGGGCGGCATCCGCTACGCAACCGGCGCCGCCAACGCCGACTGCCGGCCCGAGCAGGGCTACACCAAGCTCTTCGACGGCACCTCGGTGGACGGCTGGAAGCAGGCAGGACCCGGCTCCTTCGAGCTGAAGGACGGCACGCTCACCACCGTCGGCGGCATGGGCATGCTCTGGTACGAGGCCAAGGAGTTCGGCTCGTACTCCCTGAGGCTCGACTGGAAGATGGCCGGTGAGGCCGGGGACGACAACTCCGGCATCTTCATCGGCTTCCCGCCCTCCGACGACCCCTGGTCGGCGGTGGACAACGGCTACGAGATCCAGATCGACGCCACCGACGTACCGGAGAAGACCACGGGTTCGGTCTACGGCTTCCAGTCCGCCGACATCGAGGCCCGCGACAAGGCGCTCAACCCGCCGGGGGAGTGGAACACCTACGAACTCCGCGTCGAGGGCGAGCACCTGCAGATCTGGCTCAACGGCGTGAAGATCAACGACTACACCAACACCGATCCGGCACGGAGCCTGGCCCAGGGACACATCGGCATCCAGAACCACGGAGACAGCGATCGCGTGGCGTTCCGCGACATCCGGGTGAAGGAACTGGCCGAGGCGTCCGGTGAACCCGCCGAAAGGGCCGGTGAATCCGCCGAAAGGGCCGGTGAATCCGCCGGTCCGTCCGGCGGCTGACGGCTCCGGCTCTGTACGTCCGCGCTCTCCCGGGCGCGGGCCGTTGAACGGCGGCGGGCGGGGGACGCCGGACCTCCGCCCGCCGTCTCCACCCATCCAAGGAGGCTGTGCCGTGACCCCTTCGTCCACTCCTGTCCCCTCCTACGGCGTCTGGTTGATCGGCGCCCGCGGCTCGGTCGCCACCACGGCGGTCGCGGGAAGTGCGGCGGTGGCCGCCGGACTCCACCCGGCGACCGGCATGGTGACCGAAACACCTCCCTTCGCCGAGTCCGGCCTGCCACCCCTCGCCTCCCTTGTCTTCGGCGGCCACGACACCATGGAGTGCCCGCTGCCCAAACGCGCCGAGCACCTCGCGGCCGGGGGCGTCCTGCCGCACGGACTCCCCTCGGCGGTACGCGCCGAACTCGCCGCCGCCGACGCCGAGATCAGGCCGGGCGGCCCGGTGAGCGGCGATGCGCGGTCGGACGAGGAGCTGATCGCCGCGTTCGCCGGCGACATCAGCGACTTCACCCGCCGCCGCGGCCTCGCCCGGACAGTCGTGGTCAACGTCGCCTCCACCGAACCCGCCCCGGCCGACGGCGACCCGCGCCTCCCGGCCAGCTCCCTGTACGCGGCGGCCGCCCTCCGCGCCGACTGCCCCTACATCAACTTCACCCCCTCCACCGGACTGCACCACCCCGCACTCGGCGCCTCGGCCGCTTCATCGGGCGTTCCCTACGCCGGGCGCGACGGCAAGACCGGCCAGACCCTGCTGCGCGCCGTGCTCGCGCCGATGTTCCTGCAGCGCGCCCTCGACGTCCGCGCCTGGTCCGGCACGAACCTCCTCGGCGGCGGCGACGGCGCCGCCCTCGCCGACCCGGCCGCGGCCGCCGCCAAGAACGCGGGCAAGGAACGCGTCCTCGCCGACGTCCTCGGCACCGCCCCCGAGGGTGAGGTGCACATCGACGACGTACCGTCCCTCGGCGACTGGAAGACCGCCTGGGACCACATCGCCTTCGACGGCTTCCTCGGCTCCCGCATGGTCCTGCAGACCATCTGGCAGGGCTGCGACTCCGCCCTCGCCGCCCCCCTCGTCCTCGACCTGGCCCGCCTCCTCGCCCGCTCCGCCGACGTCGGACTCACGGGCCCCCGACCCGAGTTGGGCTTCTACTTCAAGGACCCCGACGGCCACACCTCCGCCCTCGGCGAGCAGTACGCCGACCTGCTGGCGTTCGCGGAGCGACTGGGGGAGGCGCAGTGAGGTGGCGCGGACGCAAGGGTGGGGTCGATGGGTGGGGGACCAGCTCGGGTTCGGGCTCGGGTTTGGATTCGGGCTTCGGTTCGGGTTCTGGTTCGGGTGGGCTCGGCGCGGTGGGCCGGTCCGGGCGGTCCCTGAACGGCGACGGGGAGCGTTCTGGTGCGTCCGGTGCGGCTGGGGTGTACGGCGTGTCCGGCGCGTCGGGTGCGTCGGGTGCTTCTGGTGGGTACGCGCCGGGGGTGAGTTCTCCTTCCGACGGTCGGGGTGTCGACGGGGCGCCCGGGCCGGGCACGGCTTCCGGGCCTGATGGGGCTCCGGGGGCGGCGAACGGGGCTCCAGCTGCGAACGGGGCTTCGGTCGCGAACGGGCGGTCCCGGGACGGAGGTTCGCCGTCCGTCGCACGGAGACCACGCCTCGGCCGTGCGCGTGACTGGGCCGAACTCCTGCGCATCTCCGCCCTGTTCACCGTCCCCGGCGACGCCCTGGCCGGTGCCGCCGCCATCGGCGTCCGCCCCAACGCCCACACCCTTGCCGCCATCGGCTCCTCCCTCTGCCTGTACGAGGCCGGCATGGCCCTCAACGACTGGGCGGACCACGACGAGGACGCCGTCGAACGCCCCCACCGGCCCCTGCCCTCCGGCCGGATCCCATCCGGCGCCGCCCTCGCCGCCGCCGGTGTCCTCACCGCTGCGGGCCTCGGGCTCGCCGCCCGCGCCGGCCGCCCCGCCCTGACCGTGGCGAGCCTCCTCGCGGGCTCGGTCTGGGCGTACGACCTGAAGCTGAAGCACACCGCCGCGGGCCCGGCAGCCATGGCCACGGCCCGGGGCCTGGACCTCCTGCTGGGGGCTGTGGCTTCGGGGGCCGTCGCTTCGGTGGGCGGGGCCGAGGCGGGGGCAGGGGCGGGGGCCAGGGCCGGTGCGGGGGCGGGTGCCGGGGCCAGGGCCGGTGCTGGAGTCGTGGGTGCGGGCACGCGTGTGGGCGTCACGGCGGACGCGGTGCGTCGCGCGTTGCCCTCCTCGGCCGTGCTCGCCGCCCACACCCTGGCGGTCACGACCGTCTCCCGCCGCGAGGCGCAGGGCGGCTCAGCCCTGACCCCCCTCGCCGCCCTGGCCGCAACCACTCTGCTGGGGCGGGTGGTTGCATCACCCGGCGGGCCCAACGCCGTCCGGCTCCCCGGGCCCGCCGCGATACGTCTGCCCGGCCCGGCCACTGTCCGCCTCGCCCCGCACCACCTCCTCGGGGCCGCGTATGTCGCCACTGCCGCCCGCCCTCTGTGGCACGCCACCCTCAACCCCTCCCCGCAACTCACCCAACGTGCCGTGGGCGGCGGCATCCGCGCCATGATTCCCCTCCAGTCCGCTCTCTCGGCCCGCTCCGGTTCCCTCGGTACGGCCCTCGTCACAGCAGCCCTCGCCCCCCTCGCCCGCCGCCTGGGCAAGCGGGTGAGCGCCACATGAACCGCCGACCGTTCCCCTCATCCGAGGAGCCTCACCTCCCATCCGGTTCGCGCGCGTGCGTCGACGGGTTCACCTCCCGCCCGTCCGGTTCGCGCGCGTGGGTCGACGGGTTCACCTCCCGCCCGTCCGGTTCGCGCGCGTGCGTCGACGGCTTGGCCTCCTTCCCTTCGGGCTCGCGCGCGTGGGTCGAGGGCTTGGCCGTCTTCCCGTCCGGCTCGCGCGCGTGCGTCGAGGGCTCGGCTTCCTTCCCGTCCGGCTCGCGCGCGTGCGTCGAGGGCTTGGCCGTCTACCCGTCCGGCCTCCGCGCGTGCGTCCACGAGTTCACCTCCCGCCAGCCCGGCCCGCGCGCGTGCGGCAACGGCTTCACCCCCTTCCCCTCCGGCAGCAGGACGGTGCCCTCATGACCCTCCGCTTCGGCTACGGCACCAACGGCCTCACCGACCTCCGTCTCGACGACGCCCTCGCCCTCCTCTCCGACCTCGGCTACGACGGCCTCGGCCTGACCCTCGACCACATGCACCTGGACCCCCTGGCGCCGGACCTCGCCGACCGCACCCGCCATGTCGGGCGCCGCCTCGACCAGCTCGGCCTCACGGTGACCATCGAGACGGGCGCTCGCTACGTACTCGACGCCCGCCGCAAGCACGGCCCCTCCCTGCTCGACCCCGACCCGGACGGCCGCGCTGCCCGCGTGCAGCTCCTCCAGCGCGCCATCCAGGTCGCCGCCGACCTGGGCGCCCATGCCGTGCACTGCTTCAGCGGCACCCTGCCACCGGGCACGGACACCGAGACCGGCTGGAAGCGGCTGGCCGAGACCATGGAACCGGTCGTCACCGCCGCCACCGAGGCCGGAGTTCCGCTGGCGGTCGAACCCGAACCGGGCCATCTGCTCGCCCGCCTGGCCGACTTCCACCGTCTGCGCCGCGACCTCGGCGACCCGGCCGCGCTCGGCCTCACCCTCGACATCGGCCACTGCCAGTGCCTCGAGCCCGAGCCTCCCGCCGCCTGCGTCACCGCAGCCGGTCCGTGGCTACGGCACGTCCAGATCGAGGACATGCGCCGCGGCGTCCATGAACACCTCCCCTTCGGTACCGGCGAGATCGACTTCCCGCCCGTCCTCGACGCCCTGGCTGCCACCGGCTACCAAGGCCTGACCGTCGTGGAACTGCCCCGCCACTCCCACGCCGGCCCGCAACTCGCCGAAGAATCCCTCCACTTCCTGCGCCGGGCCGCAGCCGCGCAACCCGTAGCCCGGGCCACGACCACGCCTGCGACCACACCCTCGCTCCCGACCAGCGCCACGAACACCGCCTCGCCTCTCACCTTCGTCCCGGGACAGGGAGGCCCCCAGTGACCGACACAGCCTCCGCACTCCGTGCCGCCCTCGACGACCCGGCCCGCGCCTGGCTCGACAGGGCGCTGGAGCAGGCGACGGCCCACGCCAAGTCCTCCACCGGCAAGCCGTCCGATACCCCCTTCACCCCCCAAGAGCCCCCACCGCTATGGGAGTTGAGGTTTGCCGAGGTAGGCCGCCGCTGCGGTGCCGCCCACGCCGACGCCGCCCGACTCCTGCTCCTCCAGGCCGCCCAGGCCGACCTGGCCACCGTGACCCGCCTCTACCAGCAGGGCACCGCCGACGAACGCCGCGCCGTCCTCCTCTCGTTGCCGCATCTCATCGAAGGCCCGCAGGCCCTGCCACTGACCGAGGACGCGCTGCGGACCAACGACCCCCGTCTGGTCGCCGCCGCAGTCGGCCCGTACGCCGGGGAACACCTCGACCCACACGCCTGGCGGCACGCGATCCTCAAGTGCCTGTTCATCGGCGTACCGGTCGCACCTGTCGCCCGCCTGCACGTCCGAGCCCGAGGCGACGTCGAACTCGCCCGCATGCTCGGCGACTACGCCGCCGAACGCTCCGCCGCCGACCGCCCCGTCCCTGACGATCTCCACCGCGTCCTCGGCCTCACCCAGCCGCCGGTCGAGGGGGAGGGCAGGAGCGAGAGCGAGGGCGAGGGCGTCGGTGTGGGCCGGGGTGCGGGCAGGGATCCCGCCGTGCCGTCCGCGTCCGTAGAGACCGCCCCGTCGTCCGCGTCCGCAGAGCCCGCCCCGTCGACCGCGTCCCCAGCGACGACCGAGCCCGCGCCCGTCGGGTCCGACGACGGCATGTCCCGCGCACCCCGCGTGTCCCGCAAGGAGTCCTGATGCGCATCTTCGACCCGCACATCCACATGACCTCCCGGACCACCGACGACTACGAAGCGATGTATGCGGCGGGGGTGCGGGCGGTCGTGGAGCCCGCG